>NZ_BAABCX010000002.1:0-829829 GCF_039539325.1 Zobellella aerophila | reverse complement strand
AGTGTGAGGCCTTGCGGTCGAGACTACAAAGCAAGAATGGTTCATCAGTTTTCCAGATGTTGTTGACCCAGATTGGTCAACAACCCAGTTTATGCCTGGCGGCGATAGCGTTGTGGTCCCACCTGACCCCATGCCGAACTCAGAAGTGAAACGCACCCGCGCCGATGATAGTGTGGCAGCTGCCATGTGAAAGTAGGTCACTGCCAGGCACCCAATTGAAAAGCCCTTCACCGATGTGAAGGGCTTTTTTGCGTTTCTGCCGCCGGTCTCTTCACATGACAGATAATACCAGTCTGATTAAGTGATTAGTCATATTTATTGCGTATAGCTCGAGAGCCGGCTCTCTGACCGACGTGCAAGTGGAAATTAAATAGCCCACCTTGTAACCATCCCCACATTTAATCCAATCGGCTCTAGCCATGTCCGAGTAGGGTGCTGCTGTGTTTATCTCTCCCTCTTGGCCTTTGTGCCCCAAGTCACCGCCAAGCATATCGATCGGATTACCCATTTATTTTCACCGGCAGCAAGCTGAGATCGAGGCTTGTGTCGGTACGGCTTCCTATTTTGGATGCACTTGGTGTATTTTAATGGATATATATTTTTTGACATTGTGTACATATTTTAAAAAATAAATTAACATCCTTGTATCTGTTGATGTATTATTAAGTGGGCTTGCTGCCAAGCGACGGGCTATGCAGGAAGATAAAAACGAGCGATCAACCCGTGACGTGAAAGTTGATTCATACTAGGTGTGTCACACTGCCAAGGGATTTTCAGCCTTGGCGAGAACTAACAAAGGATCTGTTATGACCCAAGATGTAACCAAGGAAACCGGCAAGAACCATGACTTGCTGTATTCTCTGCATGATAAACCTGGATTTTTGCCATCCTGTTTCGCCGCGCTGCAGCATGTGCTGGCCAGTTTGGTTGGGGTTATCACGCCGACCCTGATCGTGGGGGGCGTTTTGGGCCTGGGTGAGCATGTGCCCTATCTGATCAGTATGGCGTTGATGGTCTCCGGTGTCGGGACCTTTATCCAATGCCGACGCATTGGTCCGGTGGGGGCGGGAATGCTGTGTTTACAGGGCACCAGCTTCGCATTTCTGACTGCTATCTTATCGGCCGGAATGATAGTAAAGAGTCGTGGTGGCACGCCGGAAGACATCCTGGCCACTATATTTGGTGTTAGCTTCTGTGCCGCTTTTATCGAAATTTTCCTGAGCCGCTTTATTCATAAGCTGCAGAATATCATTACCCCCGTGGTGACCGGCACTATCATCATCCTGATCGGTATTCCTCTTATCAAGGTGGCGATGACTGATATAGGTGGCGGTTTTGGGGCTGAGAATTTCGGAGCCCTGGACAACCTGATGCTGGCAGGGATTGTGCTGGTGAGTGTTATCCTGCTCAACCGTTCCCGTAATCCCATGATCCGTCTGGCGGCCGTTGTGATTGGTCTGGTGCTAGGTATGGTTGTGGCCTTATTCATGGGGCGCCTGGATTTTTCTCACCTGAGCAGCCTGCCGCTGGTGTCGATCCCCATGCCCTTTAAGTTTGGCTTCCAGTTTGATCTGGCCGCCTTTATTCCGTTGGCCATACTGTTCTGCGTGAGTGCCATGGAAACCACGGGTGATCTGACGGCTAACTCCACTATCTCCAGAGAGCCGGTTGCAGGACCCGTTTACCTGAACCGTATTCGTGGTGGCGTACTGGCTGATGGGATTAATTCCATGATTGCCGCCACCTTCAATAGTATGCCATCCACCACCTTCAGCCAGAATAATGGTGTTATCGCTCTGACCGGGGTGGCCAGCCGTTTTGTCGGTATCTATATCGCGGCTATTCTGGTGATTATGGGCCTGTTCCCGGTCATCGGAGGCGTGTTGCAACAAATGCCCAAGCCGGTGCTGGGTGGTGCAACCCTGATCATGTTCGGTACTGTGGCGGTGGCTGGTATCCGGGTACTTTCCCATGCGGAGCTGGATCGTCGCAATATGATGATAGTTGCTATCTCCGTCGGCCTGGGTATCGGGGTGTCCACTGTGCCCACGGTGTTACAGGAACTGCCCAAAACCGTGGCCAACATCCTGAGTTCTCCTGTTGCAACCGGTGCTATTTCAGCCATCCTGCTGAGCATTATTTTGCCTAAGAACATCAAGGACGAGGCGATAAAGCACTCCGAGGAGGAGGCGCCGGTGGACACAAAAAAAAAGTTAACTAGCGCAGGCCAGGATGCCTGACCCCATTGCTGCCTGTTGATCAGCAGGCTCAATACCCTGACGTACCTTCCCGGATTGTGCGTCAGGGTTTTTTACATCCGGGTGATGCCAACTTTCATTAATATGGAGTCGAAAGTCTGATGCAAAACCCCAACGCTTTATGGATTAAACACCCGCTTGCCGCACTGAGTCCCTCCTATTCCGGTGGTGTGGTTATCAAAGAGGGTAAGGTTGCCGAACTGGTCGCTGCCGGCCAGCAACCCACCTTGCCGGTGGATGCCACCTTTGATGCCCGTGAACATGTGCTGTTACCTGGGCTGGTGAACGCCCATCATCATTTCTATCAAACCCTGACCCGGGCCCATCCGGTAGCCTTAAACAAGGAACTGTTTTCCTGGCTGGTTTCTTTATACCCGGTCTGGGCCAGGCTGCATCCGGAAATGGTAGAAGTCTCAACACAGCTGGCCCTGTCGGAACTATTGCTGTCGGGCTGCACCACCGCCAGTGATCATCATTACCTGTTTCCCCAGGGCTTGGAAGATGCGATTGATATCCAGCTTGCCCAGGCCGAACGATTGGGAGTGCGGGTACATTTGACCCGAGGCTCCATGAGTCTGGGGCAGGAGCAGGGTGGTTTGCCCCCCCAATCCACGGTGCAGTCGGAAGCCACGATTCTTGCTGATAGCGAGCGGCTGATCCGCCGTTATCATAGTGCTGAACCCGGCGCCATGAGCCGGGTCGCGCTGGCACCCTGCTCTCCCTTTTCGGTCAGCTCCGAGCTGATGAAGGCGTCCTCCGAACTGGCCACCCGCTATGGGGTACAACTCCATACCCACCTGGCCGAGACCCACGATGAGACCGAGTTCTGCCTGAAAATGTTCGGGATGAGGCCGGTCGATTATCTGGAATCGGTCGGCTGGCTGAACGACAGGGTCTGGCTGGCCCATGGTATCCATTTCAATGAAGAGGAAATCCGGCGGCTGGGCAAGGCCGGCGTCGGTATTGCTCACTGCCCATCCTCCAATATGCTGCTGGCCTCGGGCCAGTGCCCGACGCTGGATCTGGAAGCGGCCGGCTGCCCGGTGGGAATAGGCGTGGACGGTTCGGCTTCGAATGACTGCTCCAATATGATATTGGAGGTGCGGCAGGCTTTGCTGTTACAGCGGTTGCGCTATGGCGCCCGTCGAATTACCCATCAGAAGGTGCTGGAATGGGCCACCCGCGGTTCGGCCGCCTGTCTGGGACGGGATGACATAGGTGAACTGGCGGTGGGCAAACAGGCGGATCTGGCTCTGTTCAAGCTGGATGAGATCCAGTTCGCTGGCGCCGGTGATCCGCTGGCCGCGCTGCTGCTCTGCGGGGCCCATCGTGCCGACCGCATGATGGTGGCCGGTAAGTGGCGGGTTATAGATGGTGCCATTTGTAACCTTGATATAGAGGCACTCAAGGCCCGCCAGCGGGAGCTGGCCGCCAAGCTGTTGTAATCAAGAGGAGCCGGCGTTAGCCGGCTTTTTATGGTCGGCTAACTGTCATCTTTTCTGCTATAAGTAGCGCTTCTTATCAACCGCATACAATACTCTCTATGGCATGGGATTTTAAAGGTTTCGGCATACTCCACGGCCTGGCGTTTTTATTATTTTTCTCCTGGTTCTACGGTTACTGGCAGGCGCTGGATGAGGGTGTTTTCTGGTTTTTTAATGACTTGCTGACCCGCGTTCCCGGCTGGGCCGAGGGGGTGGCGTTTATCAATCAACGCTGGATAGACGGTGCCGTGGCATTGTTGATGATGTTGTTTGTATTCCGTTTCGCCTGGTTGCTATCCTGGGTTGAGCGAGTGCGGCTACTGTGTCTGTTGCTGATCATGGCCGGTGCCTTTTCCATCCAGGCCGCTGTGGGTAAAGCCCTGCCTATCGAGAGAGCAAGCCCGACCCTGAGCCATGAGAATGCAGCCCGGGTGAGTCTGCTGGTGCCGGATATCAAGGCAAAAGATGCCTCGGGGGACGCTTTTCCCAGCGATCACGGTATCGGCTTTGCCACTTTCCTGTTATTCATCTGTTACCGTTTTCCCCGCCGCTATCTATATGCCGTGATGCCCCTGGTGCTGATGCTGGCCATGCCCAGGATGCTGTCCGGTGCCCACTGGTTTACCGACTTTTTCTGTGGCTCGGTGCCCCTGGCCCTGCTAACCGGGGCCTGGTTATTCCATACGCCACTGTCCGGGCGGCTGGTCAATATGATGAGTGGTTTGGTGATGAGGATACTGATCCGCCTTAACCGACTCGGCTAGTTGCTATACAGGGGGCTGGGCCCCCTTGTGTCAGGATGCCAGTATCAGACGTTCGCTGCAGGGCAGGATATCGTAGTCAACCATCACTTCCAGCCCGCTGAGATGGCGGCGCAGCATGTCTAGTGCGGCGAAGGCCAGCAGTTTGCGGCGGGAGAGCGGATCGCGAAACTGGACTCTCAGCGTCTGGGCATGGCATCCGCCAGCGGTGAGCAGGGCCAGGGGGACGCCCTGGGGTCCTTCGGCGCCGATGGCCAGTGCCAGCTCCCGGCTGGAGCCCAGCAGCCATGTTGCTAAATCACGCGCTTCGTCAGGTAAGCCGCACAGGTAATGGCCTTCAAACTCGGGGGTGATGGTACTGATGGTATCCGTAAGCCGGCCACCGCTGGCCTCCTCAAACAAGGTCAGGGCCTGGTTGGCCAGCAAGGGGCCCAGGCTGGTCTTGAAATCCAGCTCCCCCCTTGCCAGCAGGTGTCTGCCCACCTCGTCCAGCAACTGTTGTTCTGCCTGCTGCACGGCGGCAGGCGAGGCCTGCTCGATGATCAGCTTGACCTCTATGGTCGGCAGGCTGGCGCGGTAGCCCAGGGTAATTCCCGGCTGCCAGGCTTTGCTGTCCAGGCGATCGCTCAAGCCTGATTCGGAAAGGCCAAACAGGAAGAAGCGGCGTACCTCGCTGGCGCCCTGTCGGCCAAACAGCCGGACCAGGCGGGGCGTGACTTCTGCAGCCATCATATTTTTCAGTTCGGACGGCACCCCCGGGGTAAAGATAAAGGTGGCGCGGTTGAGTTTGACGGCAAAGCCACAGGCGGTGCCAAGCGGGTTGTCGATGACCTCGGCGCCGGCAGGCAACATGGCCTGTTTGATATTGCTTTCGGGCATGGGCCTGTTGCGGGCGCCGTATTTGGCTCGCATGACCTCCAGCCAGTGCTCGTTCAGCACCAGAGGCACTGCGGCGGCCTCGGCCATTGCCAGGGCGCTGATATCATCGGAAGTAGGGCCCAGGCCCCCGTTGACGATGATCAAATCCGCTTCATGGCTGCGTTGCTCGAACAGCTGCACCAGATCGGCCTTGTCATCGCCAACGGTAAAGCGGCGTCTGACCTGCCAGCCCAGCTCCAGCAGTTGCTGGGACAGCCAGCCGGCATTGGTGTCGGTAATCAACCCGGTCAGTACTTCGTCGCCGGTACTCACCAATTCAATCACTGGGTTCATTATGGTGTCCTTGTTATGGGTCTGCCGGGATTCTAGCGCAACTTGCCGATCCCGCCCATGTCAGGGATGACAACCGCCACCCCTTTGTTGTAGATTTCTGGATGTCTAGACTTTTTTACCGATACTGCTCAGGGAGTAAGCACATGCCCATCAAGATCCCGGATCGCCTGCCCGCGGCCAATGTCCTGACTCAGGAAAATATCTTTGTGATGACGGAGTCCCGTGCTGCCCATCAGGATATCCGTACCATGCGGGTACTGCTGCTTAACTTGATGCCAAAAAAAATAGAAACCGAGAACCAGTTGTTAAGGATGCTCTCTAACTCGCCCTTGCAGATAGATGTGGATCTGTTGCGCATCGATGACAGGGCCTCGAAGAATACGCCTCAATCTCATCTGGAAAACTTTTATTATGATTTCGAGCAGATCAAGGATGAGTATTACGACGGCCTGATTATCACCGGTGCTCCCCTGGGACTGACCGATTTCTGCGACGTGCTCTATTGGGACAAGATAGAGCACGTGATCGAATGGGCGAAAAGCCATGTGACCTCCACCCTATTTTTATGCTGGGCGGTACAGGCGGCATTGAAAATCCTCTATGGGGTCGATAAGCAGACCCGGCTGGAGAAGTTGTCCGGTGTCTACGAACATCAGAAGCTGGCTGAGTTTGAGCCACTGGTGAGGGGTTTTGACGATGTGTTTCTGGCTCCTCACTCCCGCTATGCGGACTTTCCGATCGAGCTTATTCAGGAGCGCACCGATCTGAATATATTGGCGGCGTCGGAGCGGGCGGGGGTGTATCTGGCGGTCAGTCCGGATCGGCGGCAGGTGTTTGTCACCGGCCATCCCGAGTACGATGCGGGTACCCTGCATGGTGAGTATCTGCGTGATCTGTCGGCCGGCCTTGAGCCCGCCATCCCGGAAAATTACTTTCCGCAAAATAACCCGGATAATGCACCAAAGGCGACTTGGCGCAGCCACGGCCATCTGCTGTTCGCCAACTGGCTGAATTACCATGTCTACCAGCTGACCCCTTACGACCTGCGTACCCTGAGCGCCGAGGGCCAGACCCTGACCCGTTACTGACGATACTTTCCGCCGGTGTGTAGGCCCTCAGTGACGGGGCCCGGGAAACATGGGTTTCGCCGGGCCACGGCCCTTATCGATACCAGCGCTATGTGCTAGCCGAATTCGCTGGGTTTTTCCAGCGCCTTGGCCTTGTTGATCATGGGGGTGATGGTCATGCCCTGCACTATGATCGAGAAAATGACTATGGCGTAGGTCATCATCAGGATCAGATCGCGCAGCTCCACCTGGCCGTTGGCCCCAAGCTTGATGCCGGCCGGGATCGACAACGCCATGGCCAGTGACAAGCCGCCGCGCAAGCCGCCCCAGGTCAGGATGCGCACCGAATACTTGTTGTAGCTGCGAAAGCGGCGGAACCCCAGGTAAGGGACGGCAACGCTGACAAAGCGGGCCGCCAGTACCAGCGGTATGGACAGCAGCACCAGGATCCAGGCCTGCCAGTGAAATTGCACTAGCAGCATGGCCAGGCCGATCAGCAGGAACAAGAGGGCGTTGAGGAATTCGTCCATCAGGTGCCAGAAATGATCCAGGTACTTCTGACTCTGCTCGCTGAAGCCGGTATGGCGGGTCCAGTTGCCGATCATGATGCCGGCGACCACCATGGCCAGGGCGCCGGATACACCCAGCATATTGGCGATGGCGAAGCCGGCGGTCGGTATGCACAGGGTCATCAGCAGTTCCATGGAGCCATCATCGGTGGCGCTGATCATGATGTGGGACATCAGTCCCAGCAGGCCGCCAAACAGAATGCCGCCGATGGCTTCATGGGTGAACAGGGCCAGTACCGAGCCCATGCTGGTCTCATGGCCGTTGAAGGCCACGGCGAAGATGGTCAGGAATACCACCAGGCCGATACCATCGTTAAACAGCGACTCGCCTTCAACCTGGATGGCGATCTGTTCCGGTGCGCCCAACTTCTTGACGATTGCCAGCACGGCGATGGGATCCGTGGGTGAGATGAGGGCACCAAACAACAGGCAATAGACAAAGGGCAGGGGAATGGAGGCGATAAAGGCCAGCAGCCAGAGACCGACGGCCACGACCATGGTCGACAGCAATACTCCCAGGATAACCAGGGTGGTAATTTCCCATTTCTGGGTTTTGAGTGCCGACAGGTTGATGCCCAATCCGCCGGCAAACAGCAGGAAGCCGAGTATCCCCTTTAGCAGAAAATCCCCGAAATCCACCGTCTTGAGGGTGGCCACCGCATGCAACTGCAGTTCGGGCCAAGTGGTTTTACCCAGGATCAACATCAGGATAGAAATGGCCAGGGCACCCGAGGTGATGGCAATGGTGGTTTGTATTCTCGTTATATACTGGTTGACGAAGGCGATGGTGATCGCCATCGCCGCTAAAATACACAAGGTGTAGTAAACGCTCATTAAGGCACTTCCGGTTGTTATTTTTAATCATTGGCAAGCTAGGTTTCCGGTCTTCGCCGGATGCGCATAGTTTGCCCTATTTCTACCGCTGGTCTCTAGTGAAAACTGCTATATAAAGATAAAAATTCAGGCGTCATCCTAATTATCTTCCCGGGGCTCCGGAGGCCAGTCTCGCTGGCCTTATAGATGGCTGGATTTCTAATGGCCATTTTTGTGATAGCATGGAGTCCGCCCGCAGGAATCATGTTGTTACAGGAGTCAAAAGTGTCCAATTCCCCGGTTTTTTCCCAACTCGAGCAGGCGCTCGCCGAACGCATTTTGATCATAGATGGCGGCATGGGCACCATGATCCAGTCCCACCGTCTGGATGAGGCCGCCTACCGGGGGGAGCGCTTCGCCGACTGGGCGTCTGATCTGAAAGGCAACAACGATCTGCTGGTGCTGACCCAGCCGGAGATCATCGCCCGGATCCACAGCGACTATTTCGCCGCCGGCGCCGATATCGTGGAAACCAATACTTTTAACGCCACCACCATCGCCATGGCCGATTACCAGATGGAAAGCCTGGCGGCGGAGCTTAACCTGGAGGCGGCCAGGCTGGCGCGCAGGGTTGCCGATGAGTGGACCGCCAAAGAACCCCACAAACCCCGTTTTGTGGCCGGGGTGCTGGGCCCGACCAACAGGACCGCTTCCATCTCACCCGATGTGAATGACGCTAGTAAACGCAACGTCACCTTCGATCAACTGGTGACCGCCTATACCGAAGCGGCCCAGGCGTTGATCGAGGGTGGTGCCGATCTGCTGATGATCGAGACCATCTTCGATACCCTGAACGCCAAGGCGGCGGTATTCGCTATCGAGGGACTGTTCGAGCAGCTGGACCGGCGCCTGCCGGTGATGATTTCGGGCACTATTACCGACGCATCCGGTCGTACCCTGTCGGGCCAGACCACGGAAGCCTTCTATAACTCGCTGCGTCATGCCAAGCCGATTTCTTTCGGCCTGAACTGTGCCCTGGGGCCCGATGAGCTGCGCCAGTATGTGGCCGAGCTGTCCCGCATCTGTGAAACCTATGTCTCGGCCCACCCCAACGCCGGCCTGCCCAATGCCTTCGGTGAATATGATCTCGAAGCGGAAGAAATGGCCAGCCATATCAGGGAATGGGCCGAAAGCGGCTTCTTGAACCTGGTCGGCGGTTGCTGTGGCTCGACCCCGGAACATATCAGGGTAATGGCCGAGGCGGTGGCCGGCATCAGCCCCAGGGCCTTGCCCGAGCTGCCGGTGGCCTGCCGGCTGTCGGGTCTGGAGCCGGTGACCATCACTCCCGAGAGCATCTTCGTCAACGTCGGTGAGCGGACCAATGTCACCGGCTCGGCCAAATTCAAACGGTTGATCAAGGAAGAGAAATACGACGAGGCACTGGAGGTGGCGCTGCAACAGGTGGAAAGCGGCGCCCAGATCATCGACATCAACATGGATGAGGGCATGCTTGACGCAGAGGCCTGCATGACCCGCTACCTCAACCTGATCGCCGGTGAGCCGGATATCTCCCGGGTGCCGATCATGGTCGATTCCTCCAAGTGGGAAGTGCTGGAAGCCGGTCTCAAGTGCATCCAGGGTAAGGGTATAGTCAACTCCATCTCCATGAAGGAGGGGGAGGACAAGTTTATCGAACAGGCCAAGCTGGTGCGCCGCTACGGTGCCGCGGTGATCGTCATGGCTTTCGATGAGGTGGGTCAGGCCGACACCCGGGAGCGCAAGTTCGAGATCTGTCAGCGCGCCTACCGAATCCTGGTCGATCAGGTGGGCTTCCCGCCGGAAGACATCATCTTCGACCCCAACATCTTCGCGGTCGCCACCGGCATCGAAGAGCACAACAACTATGCGGTGGATTTTATCGAGGCGGTGAAGGACATCAAGACTCACCTGCCCCATGCCATGATCTCCGGCGGTGTGTCCAACGTGTCTTTCTCGTTCCGCGGTAACGATGCGGTACGCGAAGCTATCCATGCGGTGTTCCTCTATTATGCCATCAAGAACGGCATGGATATGGGCATCGTCAATGCCGGACAGCTGGCCATCTACGCCGATATCGCGCCCGAGCTGAAGGAAAAAGTGGAAGCCGTGGTGCTCAACACCCATGAGGGTGCCACCGAAGAGTTGCTGGAGATTGCCGAGCGCTACCGTGGCAGTGGCGGCCAGGCGGCGGATCCCCGGGATCAGGAATGGCGCAGCTGGCCGGTGAACGAGCGTCTGGCCCATTCCCTGGTCAAGGGCCTGACCGATTATATCGAAGCCGATACCGAAGAGGCCCGGGCCCAGGCGGCACGGCCCCTGGACGTGATCGAAGGTCCGCTGATGGATGGTATGAACGTGGTCGGCGATCTGTTCGGTGAAGGCAAGATGTTCCTGCCCCAGGTGGTCAAATCTGCGCGGGTGATGAAGCGGGCGGTGGCCTATCTGAATCCTTTTATCGAAGCTAGCAAACAGGCCGGACAGAGTAACGGCAAGGTGGTGATGGCGACGGTGAAGGGCGATGTGCACGACATCGGCAAGAATATCGTCGGCGTGGTGCTGCAGTGTAATAACTTCGAGGTGGTGGATCTGGGGGTGATGGTGTCCTGTGAGCAGATCCTCAAGACGGCCCGGGAGACCAATGCCGACATGATCGGCCTGTCTGGTCTTATCACCCCGTCCCTGGATGAAATGGTGCATGTGGCCAAGGAAATGCAGCGCCAGGGCTTCAAGATCCCGCTGCTGATCGGCGGCGCCACCACTTCCAAGGCACACACGGCGGTGAAGATAGAGCAGAACTACGACGAGCCCGTGGTCTATGTGGCCAATGCCTCCCGTGCCGTGGGTGTAGTACAGACCCTGCTCAGTGCCGAAAACAAGCCTGCCTTTGTAGAGCGGTTGGATCAGGAGTATGAAGTGGTCCGTGACCAGCATGCCCGCAAGCGACCCCGTACCCAGCCGGTGACCCTGGCCCAGGCCCGGGCCAACAAGGTGGCCATCGACTGGCAGTCATATACGCCACCGGTACCGGCCAAGCCGGGGATCCATGAGTTTCACGATGTGCCCGTTGCGGTACTGCGGGAGTATATCGACTGGACACCTTTCTTCCTGACCTGGTCGTTGGCGGGCAAGTATCCGCGCATCCTCGAGGATGAGGTGGTGGGTGAAGAGGCCAAGCGCCTGTTTGCCGATGCCAATGCCCTGCTGGATAAGCTGGCGGCCGATGGCGAACTGCGATGCTCGGGGGTGATGGGCCTGTTTCCGGCCAACAGCGTTGAAGACGATGTGGAAGTCTACACCGACGAGTCGCGCAGCAGGGTATTGCATACCCTGCGTTTCCTGCGTCAGCAGACCGAGAAGAAAGACGGTTTCCCCAACTATTGTCTGGCCGATTATGTGGCTCCCAAGGGCAGCAAACCCGATTATGTAGGCGCCTTTGCGGTGACCGGCGGCATCGGCGAGGATGACATCATCCGCCGCTATAAAGAGGCCCATGACGACTATAACGCCATCATGGCCAGTGCCGTTGCGGATCGCCTGGCGGAGGCGTTTGCCGAGTATATGCACCTGTTGGTACGGCGCGAATACTGGGGCTATGACCCCGAGGAGTCGCTCAGCAATGATGAGCTGATCCGGGAGAAATACCGGGGTATCCGCCCGGCACCCGGCTATCCGGCCTGCCCGGAACACACCGAGAAGGGTACCCTCTGGCAGTTGCTGGACGTAGAGCCCCGCATCGGTATGAAACTGACCGAATCCTTTGCCATGTGGCCGGGGGCGGCGGTGTCGGGTTTTTATTTCTCCTACCCGGATACCCGTTACTTCGCGGTGGCGCAGATCCAGGAGGATCAGCTGCTGGATTATGCCGAGCGCAAGGGTATGACCCGGCTGGAAGCCGAAAAGTGGCTGGCGCCTAACCTGAGTGAATAGCAAGCAAGGCGCCAGACGGCGCCTTGCTTTTAAATATCGGCAATGGAATACGCTCGGGGGATTCACAAGCGTAAATTGCGATATATGATTAGGGTATCCGACTCTGAAACGGACAAGTTCTGTCGCTTGGTTCCAAATGCTGTCGCGTTTGTACGAGTCGGCATCAGAGGTAAGGGAAAATTAAAGGGTAAAAGCTGGACAGTTTGATATTCGTCACGTAATTTCTGCCGGCTTTTTCAACATTCAGAGAGGATAGATCCCATGTTTGCTTTAGAAGGTGCGGGGAAGAAGGGGTTTTTTATCCTTGCCACCATATTGCTTATCTCCCTGTTTAGCCAAGCACAGGCTAACCCCCGCTACGCCGCTATCGTGGTGGATGCCAATACGGGAGAGGTGTTGTATGCCGCCCACGCCGATGCTCCCCGTTATCCCGCCTCTCTGACCAAGATGATGACCCTCTATCTGCTGTTTGAGGCGATGGAGCAGGGCAAGCTGACCCTGGCCAGCAAGATGCGGGTGTCGGCCCACGCCGCTTCCATGCCGCAGACCAATCTGAGCCTGCGTGCGGGAGACGGTATACTGGTGCGCGATGCCATTCCCGCCCTGGTGGTGCGTTCGGCCAACGATGTGGCTGCCGTGGTTGCCGAAGCCCTGGGAGGCAGCGAGCGGAACTTTGCCCGGATGATGACCGACAAGGCGCATAAGATGAATATGAAAGATACTCAGTTCCGCAATGCCTCCGGTTTGCCCGACAGCCAGCAAAAGACCTCGGCACGGGACATGGCGACGCTGGCGCAGCGGCTGATGCAGGACTTTCCCAAGTATTATCATTATTTCTCCACGGCTTCCTTTCATTATCGCGGCAAGACCTACACCAGCCATAACCGGATAGTGCGCAGCTATCAGGGGGTGGACGGCCTGAAGACCGGGTATATCCGGGCCTCTGGCTTCAACGTGGCCACCTCGGCCAAACGTGGCGACAAGCGGCTGATCGCCGTGGTGATGGGGGGCCAGACAGCCCACTCCCGTGATCAGCATATGGCCCAATTACTCGATCGCGGCTTCGTCCGTGCCTCAGGAAAACCGCGGGTCGTGCAGAGGGTAATCGAGGCTGCTCCTGCTCAACCAAGCGTCAGACCTCAACCCTCGGCCTCGGTGAAATATGAGATCAAGCCGGCGCCCCTGATCAGCAAATCAGCCGACACCCTAGTGTTACAGCGGGAGGAGAGGCCGGTCCCGACCGGGCAAACCGAGGTTCTCCTGGGTTCTGATTGGGCCGTTCAGGTCGGCTCTTACCACGGGCATGAACGGGCCAGGGCTCAGGCCGTAGCTGCGACCAAGTGGGTACAGGGAGAAGTGGCGGTCAGCGAGGTGGAGATCAGTAATCGCAAGCTGTTCCGTGCCCGTCTGGTGGGCCTGCAGGAGCAGCAGGCACGTAACGCCTGCCTAAGTCTGTCCCGACAGGGGATGGATTGCCTGGTGGTCGGGCCGCACGGCTGAACCGTGGGCAGTGAATAGATATAAATAAGGCGCTGTTCGGCGCCTTTTTTGCTTATTATTACTGAGTGTTCGGGGGATCTCCGGGAGCCCCGTTCAGGCGGTAAACGGGGAGGCACTGTGTTCCTCCATTCCCGGCGAGGATTGCTGATAAATAACAGTGAGGAGTGGTTATGGCGGAAAATCCGGATCTGGGCAAATTGATATTACGCCTGACATTGGGTGTATTAGTCTTGTTTCATGGGGTCAGCAAGGTGTTTGGCGGTGTCTCGGGTATCGAAAACATGCTGGTAAGCAAGGATCTACCGGCGATCCTGGCATACGGTGTTTATGTGGGGGAGGTCATAGCGCCTCTGATGCTGATCATCGGCTATTACAGCCGGGTCGGGGCCGCGCTCATCGTGGTTAATATGCTGTTTGCCTTGGGGCTGGCCCATTCCGATCAGTTTTTTATGCTGGGTGATTCGGGCGGCTGGCGACTCGAGCTACAGGGATTCTTCCTGCTGACCGCGGTGGCGGTGATCCTGCTCGGGCCGGGCAAATACAAGTGGCGGCACTAAGAACCTCAATGGCTGCCACAGTGGCAAAGAGGAAAAAGGGGGACGACATCATGTCATCCCCCTTTTGGGTCGCCTTACCGGTTCAGTCCCTAAACCAAATTGCTCCCTGCAATCCCTGACTTTACCTTAATCCTTAAGGTGTTCCTCTTCCCGTTCCTTCGGTGTGTCCCTGGTCGTCCTGACCGCGTGTCATCCTGACCCGCTCGACTGTCTCCATCCTGGAGGTGTCCTTTACCGCATCCTGCGGTGCTCCTTTCGCCTTTCCTGGCGGCCTGTCTTCCTGACGGACCTCCTCGCTCCTTGCGGGAGAGATAATAGCCTAACTGAATTCCTGCTCAAGCGAGTGGAGGTAGGCCGGAAAGAGTGTATAACCGGGTTTTTTTTATAACTTATTGTATTAAATGTGTATTTTTAATTTTCAGGCGTTTATTCCGTAAGTAGAAAACGTTTTATCTGTCGCTTCGTTGAGAGATCTCTTACAAATTGGATCGTGTTTATCTGCTATATGCTCGCCCATGATCCGGCCGGGCCTGATTGACCGGCCTCATGACGCAACAGCCAGGACTTGCGTTCCAGCCCGCCGGCATAACCGGTCAGCTTGCCATTGGCCCCGATCACCCGGTGGCAGGGGATGATAATCGGAATGGGATTTCGGCCGTTCGCCGCCCCCACGGCGCGTACGGCCAAGGGGCTGCCGATATGCAGGGCGATATCTCGATAGCTGCAGCGTTCCCCATAGGCCAGTTGCTGCAGGGCCTGCCAGACTCGCCGCTGGAAGGTGGTTCCTTGTGGATCCAGGGGTAGGGAGAAGCTGTGCAGGTTACCGGCAAAATAAGCTTCCAGCTGGGCACTGGCCTCAATCAGCAGGGGAGTGGTCGCCGGCTGATGAAACTCCGGCTGATCCAGGAAATCAATGCGGATGATGGCTTGGGGTGTGGCGGTAACCTTTAACTGGCCACAGGGGCCGGACAGGGTGCAATACATAACTATTCCTCTTATGCCGTTAGCTGGACTATATATCATGGATAGTTATTGGCTTGGGACTGATATCAAGCCGGTTACTTCATCCTTTCTGTGAACATTGTCGCCGGCTCAGGCGCACCCCGGTGGTGCAGAATGAATATGTGATCTTCGGCGAGCTGGGGCCGGAGGCCTTCGAGCAGATAGTGGTCAGGCTCGACAGACGTTTCGGCCACCTGCAATACGGCAGGCAGGGGGATGGCTGGATATGGATAAACTATGCCCATGACCGGATAGAAATCGATATCTTCGGTGCCATGGTACTGGAGGTCAAGGGGCGGCGGTGGGACTACGGCGTTGCCCGGGAGGTTTTCCAGCAGCTGGACGGCGCATGGATCCGACGGATCTTTATGCCGCCCAGGCTGGATCCAGGGCGGTAATGGGCGGCGCCGTTCAGTGTCGGTATAAGGCCTAGCCCCTAGAAATCACTCAGGGGCCAGACATCGAAGGCGGGCTCTTCATAGGGATGGGCCTTGCGCAGGGCGGCGACGGCCTCGCGGATCAACGCATCTTCGCATACCAGCTCCACACGTACCTCTTTGATTCGCTCCAGTTGACCAGCCCGGCCGATAAAAGGCCGGGCACTGACCAAGGGCCGGAATTGGCCCATGCCCCGGGTTTCGAAGCAACATCGATCATAGTCGCCTATTTTACCGGCCCCGGTGGCGAATACAGCCTCCTTGACCGATTCGAGTTGGGCGTCCGGGACAAAGAATACCAGCTTATACATGGGCCGCTCCTGGTTCAGGCTTTTTTCAGGAACTTGGCGACCAGCACGATTTGCACCCCGTTGACCTTGCCTTCGATATGTTCGGGATTGTCGGTCAGGTTGATGTTTTTCACCAGGGTGCCGCGTTTAGCGGTAAAACCGGCACCCTTGACCTCCAGATCCTTGATCAGGGTGACCGAGTCTCCCACCGCCAACCGGGCGCCATTGCTGTCCAGGGTGGGGAGCCTGTCGTCGTCATCCTCGGCCATGCCGGCTTCGGCCCAGCCCTGGAGTTCCGGATCCAGGTAAAGCATATCGAGCAGATCCCGGGCCCAGACTTCGGCAGACAGCCGTTTGAGCATGCGCCAGGCCATGATCTGTACCGCGGGTACTTGGCTCCACATGCTGTCGTTCAGGCAACGCCAGTGATTCAGATCTTCCGGCTTGTCGATCTGGTCATGGCAGGTACCACAAAGCAGCACGCTGTTATCGGCACCGTCATCCGCGGCCGGGGGGATCTGGTACGGGGTGAGCCGGTGATTGGCACCGCACAGTTCGCACTTGCCGCCGCTGCGTGCCGTCAGTTGTTGTTCAATACTCATCGTTGTGATCGCCCCAGTCGATAAAAAGTGGCTGGACTATAGCACAATGGCCGTCCCAAGGCCGGGCAGCATGGCTGTGGTGAGCAGCTCCGGATCTGGTTATGCTTGTGTACAAGGCTTCTTATCCGGCGGAACCCATGTCTCAGTCGAAAAGCAGATTACGGCGGCTCTTTTTCGGGCCGTCGCACAGCCTGTTACCCCTGGTATTGCTCGGCTGCGTGATCGGGGTGGCTGCCGGCTTGGTGATGGCCAGTTTCCTGACCCTGCTGAACATGACGTTGGGCTGGCTGAACGGGGCCTCGCTGGAAGATTTTGAGTCTCTTCCCCCCCTCTGGCGGCTGGGTCTGCCGGTATTCGGCAGCCTGCTGCTGATCGGCCTGTATCGGGTTACTCCTGTTTCTGCCCAGTCGGTCGGGCTGCCCCATGTGCTGGAGCGCCTGCAGTTCGGCCAGGGACGACTGCCGGCAGCCAATATCGCGTTTCAGTTTGTGGGGGCCTTGATTGCCCTTGGCTCGGGGCAGAGCATCGGCCGCGAGGGACCGGCGGTGCACCTGGGCTCGGGGGTGGCCAGCTTGTTCGGCCAGTATGCGGGCCGGCCGCCGAGCCAGCTGCGGCTGTTGATCGGCTGTGGTACGGCGGCAGCCATTTCTGCCGCTTTTACCACTCCCCTGGCCGGGGTGCTATTCGCCATGGAAGTGGTGCTGATGGAATACAGCCTGCTGGGGTTCGCCCCCATTATCGCCGCGGCCATCACCGCCTCGGCTTTTACCGAGGTGCTGTTGGGGCCGCATCCGGTGCTGGAGCCGGTCCAGCTGGCTCTCGCTGGCTACTCCGACATTCCCGGCCTGCTGTTCACCGGCATCTGGGTCGGGCTGGTGGCGGTGCTGTTCCACCACTTGGTTCGGCTCTTCCTGCGGTTTCCCATCCAGTCGAAGGGGCCCCGGCTGCTGCTGGCGGGCATCATCACCGGTGTCCTGGCCCTGGTCGCCCCGCAGATCCTGGGCTCCGGATACGATACCATCAATACCACCCTGGTCCAGCCAATGCCTTGGCTGCCGTTGCTGCTGCTGCTGCTGGCCAAGCTGATCGCCACGGCGGCGGCGATCGGCCTGGGGGTGCCGGGGGGACAGATAGCGCCTAACCTGATGTTGGGAGTCTGTGCCGGTGGGGTGGCGGGAGCCGTGGTGCCGGGCGCTTCCGAACCTGGCCTCTATGCTTTGCTGGGCATGGCCGCCATGATGGGGGCCGTGCTCCATGCTCCGCTGGCGGCCCTCGCCACGGTATTGGAGCTGTCGCTCAGTGCCGAGGCGATGTTTCCGGCCATGGTGGTGGTGCTCAGTGCCAACCTGGTATGCCAGCACGGGTTTCGGCTGCCGTCCCTGTTGCTGACCCTGCTCGAGGCGCGGGGGCAGGTGTTGCAGACCCATCCGGTATGCACCGCCCTGGCCCAGCGCTACCTGTCGGAGCTGGCCTGTTTTCAGTTTGCCGGGGTGGATGCCGACACCGGTGAGGTGCCTGCCGGGGTGTTGCGGCAAAAGCCGCAGTGGGTCGTGGTGTGGTTGACCGGGCAGCCTTATCTGGTCAATGGTCCGCGCTTTAAAGAGATGTACCTGACATGGCGGCAACAGCCGGATGGAGTATCCCTTAGTCAGACACTTGCTCCGTTGTTGGCCGACCGCCACCGGCTGATTGAGCTGGCCGAAGACGCCACCCTGCTGGCCGCCATCAAGACATTGCAGCTGGAAGAAACGGCCGGCTTCCTGTTGCCCGTCGGTCGCCAGGGACTGGGGCTGGTGACCCGGGCTCAGCTGGTCGGAATGCTCACCACCGAGGGCCACGTCTATTGAAGCGCGGGGCCACAGAATCCTGGTTCAATGCCTCGGGTCTGTCCCATTATTGTGCATTCATTGTGCTGAAGCTATACCGCTTCGGGGCAAGGCGCGCATCGCGCAGTTTAGTGGGTCCACGTCAGCGGTAAGCAACGAGGCCACGGAGCGGCATGGCCTCCGTGGATCCTGTCGGGGCGGCGACGAAATCATGAACGGTAACTGGGTACACCCTCGCAAGCAGGGGCGGCTCAGTCGCGCCCCAGTTGTTGCAGGGCCTGTCTGGCATGGCTTTGCCATGGTCCTGGTAATGCGGCGGCCCGGTGCAGGCTGTGGGCTGCCGCTTGCGGTTGCTCCTGGGCCGCTTGCGCCAGGCCCAGGTTGAGCCAGGCGACGGCGAGATCCGGTGCTTGCTCGGTGGCCTGGCGAAAGGCATCGATCGCCGCCTGTTGCTTCCCGGTGGCATAGAGGGCATTGCCCAGGGCAAACCAGCCCATGGCATGAGTGGGCCAACGCCTGACCAGGGCCTGCCAGGCCGGTAGTGCGGCCTCGGCGCCGGCCATCGGCTCAAACGCGGCTATGCTTTCGGTCGCCTGCTGCGCCGTGATGGTCTCCGGCAGTTGTCCCGGTGGCAGGGCAACCATGGCCCAGCGACCACCGCGTGCCCAGGTGGTGTCAAAACGGCCCATGGCCATCGGCTGGTGCGATTGTTCGCCGCTGTGCAGGAGAAGCTGGTCCCGTTCCTGGTCGTAACCTATCACCACCGCGTAATGCCACAGCGGCCAGCGCGGCAGTGACAGGTTCTGCAGTACCACGACGGGGTGGTCGGCGGCGACTTCGGTGAGCAACACATCCAGGCTGCCGGTCAGCGGGTAGCTGATCCGTCCATGACGACGCACGGTGGACAGCATTTCCGGCTGTACGCTGCCGGAACGACCGGGTACAAATACCTGGGGGATCAGCTGATCCACGCCGATCCGGACTCCGCTGGCATTGAGCACCATGGCCAGCGAAGCGGGGCCACATTGATAGTCACGCTGGCCATGGAAGGGCACTCCCGCGATATAGGCGGTGGCCGGCAACCGACCCGCAGCCTCTGCTGAGGGCCGGGGAGAGGCGCAGCCGACCAACAGCCACGTCAGCAGCAATGGCAAAACGCCCGCCAGGCGGCGCTTTGTGCCCATCAGCGGGTGAAGGGGAACACTTTGGTCAGCCCCAGCAGGTCGGTGACCAGCAGGATAATAAACACGGTGAGCAGGGCGCCGACCACGGCATTGGCCCCGGCTGGCATATTATCCAGCTGTTCGGCCATCTGATGAACTTCCTGATCGGACAGGGCCGCTACCCGGGCCTCGACCTCGGGAAGTTCAACGCCGTAGGCGACCAGCTGTTCACGCACGTCGGCGCGGGCCAGCAGCGCATCGATGCGTTCACGGTCGGTGTTGACCTGTTCGGTATTCAGAACCGTCTGGGTGGAGATCAGCTGGCTCGGCTGGGCCTGTGCCGCCAGCGGCACTGTGCCCATGATCAACGAAACGATCAGTAGGGGGTTCATTATCCGGCAGATTCGCTGCATCATTATTATTCTCCTGGAAGTGGTGATGGATGGGATGGGGACGCCCTGACATGAGCCTCATGCCAGCGTTCCGTGCCATATCCCGCCATTAGTATAGACCCGATGGTAGGGCCGGATTTTCATTTAAATAACAGCAAAATCAAGGACTGCGTCCGCAAGTCAGGGGATCCTGGCCAGCGCTTTCCCGCTTCCCCGCCATCTGGCAAGGCCTGGGCCGGGTTTTAGTTATATCCGCACTGCGACAACAACAGACACGGGAGCCGGTTCGGCCTATGCTCTGTATTATGATGAGCATCGGCAGGCTTGGCAGAAGGAGCAGCCTTTGTGGGCATATGATTCTCGGGAAAGCGAAGCTAAAGGTGTTGAACGCGTAAGCGGGTCTCAGGGGGGAGCCGATACCCGGGGACTGAGGTTGGAGCAGGTATCCGTGGGCGCACTGACAGCGGTTTCCCTGTCTATCGCACCGGGAGAGATTGTTTGCCTGTCCGGCCCCTCGGGCTCGGGCAAGAGCCGGTTATTGCGTGCCATCGCCGATTTGGATGACCATGGCGGGGAGATCTGGCTGGGTGATGTGGCTCAGGCCGCCGTCAAGGCCCATCGTTGGCGGGGCTGGGTGATGCTGGTTCCGTCCGAAAGCCCCTGGTGGGCGGAACGGGTAGACGAGCACTTCGCCGACCACCGAGATCTCGCCAGGGAGTTGACGGACTTGGGCCTGGAACCTGGGGTACTGGGTTGGCAGGTCGGGCGCCTGTCATCCGGCGAAAAGCAGCGGCTGGCCCTGCTGCGGGCCTGTTCTTATGGTCCCAGGGCCCTGTTGCTGGATGAGCCGACCGCTAATCTGGATCCGGAGCTGACCTTGCACACCGAGGGCTGGCTTGGCCGCTGGACACGCAGGCAGCGGCTGCCGGTGTTGTGGGTCAGCCATGACAGGGCCCAGATAGGGCGAGTGGCGGATCGCCATTACCATATTCAGGGTTCTCAGCTGGAGCATCGATGATGGGGGTTATCGAGTTAAGTTGGTGGCAGCTGGGTCTGGCGGCACTGATGGTGCTGGCATTGGCAGCCTGTTCCCATCTGGCGCGGTTGGGCATCGCCCAAAGCCTGCTGCTTGCGGCGCTCCGTACCCTGTTGCAACTGGCGCTGATCGGTCTGGTACTGGAAGCCCTGTTCTCGGCCGCAGCCTGGCATTGGGTGGTGCTGATGGCCATGGTGATGCTGCTGGTCGCCGGCCGGGAGGTGATGGCCCGGCAGAAACGGCGGCTGGCCGGTGGCTGGACCTTTGGCATCGGCACCCTTTCCATGTTCGTATCGTCTTTTACCGTTACCGCGTTGACCCTGACCCTGATCATAGGCCCTGAGCCCTGGTATACCCCCCAATATGCCATTCCCCTGTTGGGCATGATGTTGGGCAATACCATGACCGGGGTGGCGTTGAGCCTGGATCGGCTGACCGATTCGGTCTGGCGGCAGAAGGCTCTGCTCGAAGGTCGGCTGATGCTCGGTCAGGGCTGGAGTCAGGCGATCGGCGATATTAGGCGAGAGGCGATGCGCGCTGGTATGATCCCGACCATCAATGCCATGGCGGCAGCCGGGGTGGTCAGCCTGCCCGGCATGATGACGGGGCAGATACTGGCGGGCAGCCCGCCGGCGCTGGCGGTGAAATACCAGGTACTGGTGATGTTCATCATTACCGTGGGCACGGGTTTCGGTACCCAGGCGGCGGTATCGGTGGCCAGCCGACGGTTGTTTGATGAGCGGGAGCGATTGCGGATAGACAGGTTAACCAGGGCCAGGCATTAGGGTGTGTCCCGTTACTGTTAATGATTTCGTCGTCGCGCCCTGTTGGGCCGTGACCCTCAGCGTAATTAATGTACAGCAACGGACACACCCTAAGGGGGCTGTTATTTTTTTCTTGTTTAAATGGGGCAGCGTGCTGCTGCTGGCCTTGGCTTGCTGCCATCCTGCCCAGGCCGTGGCCGAGCCCATGACCGAGCGGTTGCGGGTCGAGGTAGTGCGTACGCTACCCCATGATCCCGACGCCTTTACCCAGGGCTTGCTGCTGCATGAGGGGCATATCTATGAGAGTACCGGTCTCTATGGCCAGGCCAGCCTGCGTAAGGTGGACCCCGAAACCGGTCGGGTACTGAATTTGTTGGCGCTGGACCCGGCCTATTTCGGCGAGGGGCTGACGCGGGTCGGGGATACGCTTATTCAGCTGACCTGGAAGGAGGGGCTGGCCCTGGTCTATGACCTGGATGATTTTTCCCTGCAGCGGGCCCATCAGTATGGTGGCGAGGGCTGGGGCCTGTGTTTCGATGGCGAATTTCTGTGGATGACAGATGGCAGCCAAACCTTGTATCGCCGTGATGCCCAGAGTTTTGAGTTATTGGGTCAACAGCCGGTGAATTTTGGTGGCCGCTCGCCTGGAGCGCTCAATGAGCTGGAGTGTGTAGGGGATGCGGTGTATGCCAATATTTACCGCGACAGCCGTATCGTCAAAATCGATAAGGCCAGCGGCAGGGTACTGGCCGAAATCGATGCCACTCCCCTGCTGCTGCTAAGCGAGCAGCCCTGGGACGGGGAGGCGGTATTGAATGGCATCGCCTACGAGGCCGAGACCGATACCTTCTACCTGACGGGCAAGCTATGGCCTTTATTGTTTCAGGTGCGCTTTGTCAGCCCCTAGGGTGTATCCAGTTACTGTTCATTCAACCAGCACCGATAGTCCTGATCCACCGGTTTTCGGTACAGATGGCGGTGTTATCCGTTAATCTTTACCTTTTGGTCGCGCAGTTCCGGCCCTGGCCCTAATTGCTCGGGGGGCGGAGTTAAGCCCACCGCCTGACTAGTACGCTTGTCTTCCAGTGTCCGCAGGGCCTGGCTGATATTGTCGTGTTTCAGCAGGGGGTCTCCCGGATAGAAATGACGAGCCTCGGCCAGCAGGCGTTCGGCCCGGGCCTGTTCATCCAGATGGTTAAGTGCCAGCACCAGGTTGTAGTAGATATTGGCCCTGGGGGTATGGCGCACAAACTGCTCGGCCCAGGTTGCATAGGCCTGGAGCGCGTCATTATCCTGCTGTGCCTGACCGACCGCCAGCTGCAGCGACATGGCGTTGAATTCCAGCCGGGTCAGCCAGGCCATGGGGTTGCTGGCCGACAACAGCAGCTCGGGCTCCTTGTATCCCCCCCGCTCATACTGGGTCACCACATGGGCGGTCTGCAGGCCGCTGAGCATGAAGGGGATCACCAGTGCCGGAAGTAGCACGGCGGTAAAGCGGGCCAGCAGCCAGGGCCGGAACTGTCGTTCAAGGGGCTGCTCCAGGCGGGTATCTACCCAGTACAACAGCACCAGCAGGGTCACCCAGTGGGCCAGGGAGTGGTAGAAGGGATATTCGGTCTGGCTGTGCAGGGCGATGGGCCAGACCAGGGCGGCCAGGGCCAGGCCATGGCGCCAGGGTGCCTTACTCAGCAGGCGGATAAAGCCGGCGACGGCCAGCAGTATCGCCAGTACCGGCAGCAATCCGCCTTCTATGCCCCAGAGCAGCAGCTCGTTGTGGGGGTGGGCCAGGTTGGGCTCCATCGGAGGCAGCCGCCCCTCCGCCACCCGGCTGGCGTTATAAAACTCCATAAACTGGCGTTCGAAATCGCCATAGCCGAAGCCAAACAGGGGCGAGGCCTGGATCATCGCCAGGCCCTGCTGCCAGTAGCCCTTGCGATAGCCGGGGTTGGCATAGGCCTCGATGCCCCGCTGCACCCCCTCGCTCAGCGACTGGGAATAGAGGGCGGTCACTATCCCCGCCAGCACCAACCCCAGGCCGATAAACAGCCGCTTCTTATTGGTCTGCCAGGCCAGCGGTAGCATCAGCAGCAGGCCGAGCACCCCGGCCAGCTGGCCGGTGCGGGACTGCAGCAACACCAGCAACAAGGGGGTGCTGAACAGCACGGTGGTCAGCCACAGCCAGAAGAGCCGATCGCGTCTATGAGCTTTATCATCCAGGCCCAGGTAGCAGGCCAGCATCAGGCCGGTGGCCATAAAGCTGGCCATGACATTGGGCTGCTGGAAGATGCCGTAGGGACGGTTGACGCTGGTGTTGTAACCCATGCCATTACCCGGCTCCAGCAGGTAGTACTGCATCAGGCCGAGCAGGATTTCCAGGCTGACGCCGGCCAGCAGCAGATACAGCAGGCGGCGGCGCTGTTGCAGGTCGAAGCGACACTGCAACAGCGAAAAATACAGCAGCAGGCCACCGGCGGCCCCGGCCAGCCGGGGCAGGGCATGATCGGCGAATGTATTGTTGGGGTACAGCAGGGGGACAAACAACAGTCCCAGCACCAGCCAGCACAGGGCGTGGAAGCGACTGAACCGCACCCTTTGGTTGTGGGTCATCTGCCACAGGCCGACGGCGATCAGCAGGGAGACGAAGATCCAGCCCACCATGTTGAAAGGCAGATAGAAGCCCGAGCCGCCCGGGTTATGCATAAAGAAATGCATGCCGAACAGCAGGTAGGCGGCAAACAGCCAGAACCAGGTCTGGGGGAGTGCGATACGGGTCATCCCTGACTCCTTATTCTTATTGTTGTTATCCGTGTTCATGCTTGGTCAGGCCATGGTAGCTGTGGTGCCGACATGGCCTAAATAACGGATACAAATACCGTTACATGTCGAGGCAGAGGTCAGGATCCGATAAGCAGACCCTCTGCGCCAGGGATGGCGCGGTGGAGTACCCAAGGATGGGTTTACGGCGAGTCTGCATTCGGGCCTGATCTCTGTAGCACCATTAGGAACAGTTATTTAGCTTCCCGTATTCAGCATAGGCCGTAAAAAGCGGGCGGTATGGGATTCTTTATGTTCGGCCACCTGCTCCGGGGTTCCGGCCACCAGGATCTGGCCGCCGCCGCCGCCACCTTCCGGGCCCAGATCCACTATCCAGTCGGCGGTTTTAATCACGTCCAGGTTGTGCTCTATGATGACGATGGTATTGCCGTGATCCCGCAAGCGGTGCAGCACATTGAGCAGCTGCTGGATATCATGGAAGTGCAGCCCTGTGGTGGGTTCGTCCAGGATATAGAGGGTCTGGCCGGTATCCCGTTTCGACAGCTCCCTGGCCAGCTTGACCCGCTGCGCCTCGCCGCCGGACAGGGTGGTGGCCGACTGGCCGAGGCGGATATAGGACAGGCCCACGTCCATCAGGGTCTGCAGCTTGCGGGCGATGGCCGGCACCGGCGCGAAGAAGTCATGGGCATCCTCCACCGTCATCTCCAGCACCTCATGGATGCTCCTGCCCTTGTACTTGATCTCCAGGGTTTCCCGATTATAGCGCCGGCCCTTGCAGACATCACAGGGTACGTAGACATCCGGCAAAAAGTGCATTTCCACCTTGAGCACCCCGTCACCCTGGCAGGCTTCGCAGCGGCCGCCCTTGACGTTGAACGAGAAGCGGCCCGGTTTGTAGCCCCGGGAGCGGGCCTCCTGGGTACCGGAAAAAAGCTCGCGGATCGGGGTGAAGATGCCGGTATAGGTAGCCGGGTTGGATCTGGGGGTGCGGCCGATCGGACTCTGATCGATGTCCACGACCTTGTCCAGCCGGTCCAGGCCGTGAATTTCCCGGTAGGGGGCCGGCTGGCTGACGGTGGCCTTGTTCAGTTCCCGGTGGGCGATGGGGAACAGGGTGTCGTTGATCAGGGTCGACTTGCCCGAGCCGGATACCCCGGTCACGCAGGTCATCAGGCCCAGCGGCAGGGCCAGATCCGCGTCTTTCAGGTTGTTGCCGCGGGCGCCCTTCAGCTCCAGCCAGTGCTCGCCCACCGGGGTGCGTGTGGCCGGCACCGCGATCCGCTCCCTTCCTGCCAGGTAGGCGCCGGTGAGCGAGTCCGGGTGAGCCATCACTTCGGCGGGGGTGCCCCGGGCCACTATCTCGCCGCCATGGACGCCGGCGCCCGGGCCGATATCTAGCACATAATCGGCGCTGCGGATGGCGTCTTCGTCATGTTCCACCACTATCACCGTATTGCCCAGATCCCGCAGGTGGGTGAGGGTGCCCAGCAGGCGTTCGTTGTCCCGCTGGTGCAGGCCTATGCTGGGCTCATCCAGAACATACATGACCCCCACCAGGCCGGCGCCGATCTGGCTGGCCAGGCGGATGCGCTGGGCCTCGCCCCCGGACAGGGTCTCGGCGCTGCGCGACAGGGTCAGGTAGTTAAGACCCACATTCACCAGGAAGCCCAGCCGGGCGATGATCTCCTTGAAGATCTTGTCAGCGATCTGGGCCTTCTGGCCGGAGAGCTCCATACGGCTGAAGAAGGCATGAGCCTCGCCGATGGCCATATCCGCCACCTGGGGCAGGTTGTGGCCGGCCACATAGACGTGGCGGGCGGCCTCCTTCAGGCGGGTGCCGTGACAGCTGGGACAGGCCCGGTTGGCCTGGTACTTGGCCAGTTCTTCGCGCACCGAGTTGGACTCGGTTTCCCGGTAGCGCCGCTCCATGTTGTTGATGATGCCCTCGAAGGGATGCGTGCGTACCAGCACGTCACCCCGGTCATTCATGTATTTGAATTCGATGCTGGTGCGGCCTGAGCCGTAGAGCACGGCTTTGGTGATCTCCCTGGGCAGGGTTTCCCAGGGGGCCTCCAGATCGAACTGATAATGTTCGGCCAGCGACTTGAGCATCTGATAATAGTAGAAGCTGCGCTTGTCCCAGCCGCGGATGGCTCCGCCGGACAGGCTCAGCTCGGGATTGCTGATCACCTTATCCGGATCGAAAATTTGCTGTACTCCCAGGCCGTCACAGCTTTCGCAGGCGCCGGCCGGATTGTTGAAGGAGAAGATGCGCGGTTCCAGCTCGGCGATGGCATAGCCGCACTCGGGACAGGCGAAGTTGGCGGAAAACACCAGGGGGGCTTCCTCGGGGTCATCCATCGCCACCACGGAAGCGATGCCCCCGGAGAGCTCCAGTGCGGTCTCGAACGATTCTGCCAACCGCAATTGCAGATCGTCGCGTACCTTGAACCTGTCCACCACCACTTCGATGCTGTGCTTCTTCTGCAGTTCCAGGTCCGGGGGATCCGACAGGTCGCAGACTTCTCCGTCGATGCGGGCGCGGATAAAGCCCTGGGCCGACAGGTTATCCAGCAGCTTGCTGTGTTCCCCCTTGCGGTTGCGCACCACAGGCGCCAGCAGCATCAGTTTCTTGCCTTCCGGCTGTTCCAGCACCTTGTCCACCATCTGGCTGATGGTCTGCGCCGTCAGCGGCAACGCATGGGTCGGACAGCGGGGCTCGCCGACCCGAGCGTAGAGCAGGCGCAGATAATCGTGAATTTCGGTGATGGTGCCGACGGTGGATCTGGGGTTGTGGGAGGTGGATTTCTGTTCGATGGAAATGGCCGGTGACAGGCCTTCAATATGGTCCACATCGGGTTTTTCCATCAGCGAGAGAAACTGCCGGGCATAGGCCGACAGGGATTCCACATAGCGCCGTTGGCCTTCGGCATAGAGAGTATCGAAGGCCAGCGAGGATTTTCCCGAGCCGGACAGGCCGGTGATCACGATCAGCTTGTCTCTGGGCAGCGTCAGGTTGATATTCTTCAGGTTGTGGGTCCGGGCACCGCGAACTTCGATTTTATCCATCTGCAGCATAACCTTGGGTTATATTCGACCTGCCAGTATGGCATCGGATGAATAGGCGGCCAAGGGGCAAGGGGGATTAATCTTGACAGGCTCACCGTGCTAGACTATTTGCCTTTGCATTTTGATGATGGGCGGAAGGATATCCATGAGCGACGAACAGGGCTTCAGTGTCCGGGAGAAGCAGGCCGCATTGACGCTGGCCAGCATTTTCGGCATACGGATGCTGGGATTATTTATGATCATGCCGGTGTTTGCGCTCTATGGCACGGATCTCATCGGTTTTTCCCCGCTGTGGGTCGGCATTTGCATCGGCGCCTACGGCCTGACCCAATCGTTGCTGCAGATCCCCGCCGGCTGGCTGTCTGATCGCATCGGTCGCAAGCCGGTGATCTATGGCGGCCTGCTGCTGTTTGCCCTGGGCTCGGCGGTGGCTGCCCTGTCGGACTCTGTCTACGGGGTGGCGGTCGGCCGGGCCCTGCAGGGCAGCGGCGCCATTGCCGCCGCCATCCTGGCCCTGGCCGCCGACGTCACCCGGGAAGAGCACCGCACCAAGGCGATGGCGATCATCGGTGTCTGCATCGGCATTTCCTTCGCCGTTGCCATGGTTGCCGGCCCCTTAGTGGCGTCTGCTACGGGCCTTTCCGGCGTGTTCTGGGCGACCGCCGTACTGGCCGTGTTGGCGATGCTGCTGGTGTATTTTGGCCTTCCTAAGGTAAGTGTACGTGGCCAGATCCGCGATGTCACCGCCGCCCCCGAGCTGTTCGGCCGGCTGCTGAGGGACCGACAGTTATTGCGTCTGGACTTCGGCATATTGCTGTTGCACATGACCCTGACCGCGGTGTTCGTGGCCTTTCCGCTCAGCCTGCTGGATGCTGGGCTGGCGGCCGGGCATCATTGGTGGCTGTACCTGCCAACCCTGCTGCTGTCCTTCGTGCTGATCATCCCCTTTCTGATCCTGGGTGCCCGCCGCAATATGAACAAACTACTGTTCCAGGGCTCGATCCTAGTGATGATGACGGCGCTGGTGCTGATGGCGGTGGGGCAGGGGCAACTCTGGCTACTGGCGCTGGCCATGTTGTTGTATTTTACCGCCTTTAATTTTATGGAGGCGTCGCTGCCCGCCTTTCTGTCCATGCTGGCTCCCGCCGGTGCCAAGGGCACCGCCATGGGCATCTATTCGACCAGCCAGTTTTTGGGGGCCTTCCTGGGCGGCATCTGCGGCGGTGTCTTGTACCAGAAGTTGGGCGGTGCCGGCGTGTTTTTGCTGGTGGCCATGACCATGGCGGGCTGGTTCTGGCTGGCGGCGGGCATGGCAAACGTCAGCCAGGTGAGGTCACATATACTGCCCATTAGTGGTAATATAGAGGACAGGGTGGTTACCGAGCAGCTGTTGCAGAGGCTGATGGCCTTGCCCGGGGTACAGGAAGCCCTGGTTATCCCGGAAGAAAAAGCCGCTTACCTCAAGGTAGACGCTAATCTTTTTGAACTGGATCAGGCCCGGCGCCTGGTCAATTTGTGAGTACGGAGCGAACTATGGCCAATAGAGGCATCAATAAAGTCATCCTGATCGGCCACCTGGGCCAGGATCCTGAGGTGCGTTACATGCCGAGCGGCGGCGCCATTGCCAACATTACCCTGGCAACCTCCGAAAGCTGGCGCGACAAGCAGACCGGCGAACAGAAAGAACGTACCGAATGGCACCGAGTGGTATTTTTCGGCAAGCTGGCCGAAATCGCCGGTGAATACCTGCGTAAAGGCTCACAGGTGTACGTCGAAGGCCGTCTGCAAACCCGCAAGTGGCAGGATCAAAGCGGCCAGGACAGATACACTACGGAAGTGGTAGTCGACATGGGCGGCACCATGCAGATGCTGGGCGGTCGTCCCCAAGGCGGCCAGGCGAGCGCTGGTCAGTCCTCCTGGGGGCAACAGGATGGCCAGCCGCAGGCGGCTCCCCAGAAGCCCCAATATAATCAGCAGAACCAGGGGCAGCCCCAATATGGTCAGCAAAAGTCGGCACCGGCCAGCAAGCCTCAGGCACAGCCGCCCGTATATAACGAGCCGCCGATGGACTTCGATGACGATATTCCGTTCTGAGCTGCTGTACGGCTGTTCTGTGCAATGATATTCAACGAGGCCCGTATAGCGGGCCTTGTTTTTGCGTCAGTTACGGTCACAGGGACGGTGATTTTTCGATACCGGCAGCGATCCTGAAAATGAATCCTTGTATAAGTCCATTCAGGTCTGTGATAAAGGTAGGCGGTCAGGCAGACAAACGGGACGTCGGCCTGAATTTTATTAGGGACAACCGATGAGATTTACCAACCAGTTTATTGCCACCATTACCCTCAGCGTGTTGGCGGCGGTATTGATGGTACTGGCTGGCGCCGGGGTCAGCTTCTACCAAATGGGCATGGCCTATCAGCAGCGGCAGATCACGGCGCTGGTCGAGCTGGTAGATGAAGGCTGGCAGCGGGACACCGCCGAGCAGGCCACTATCACCCGCTGGCTGCCGGCCCTGCTGAACGTCAACGACATTATCGAGCTGTCGGTGTGGGATGAAAACCGGGTGCTGTATCAACACAGCGCCAATCAACGGCTGTCGGCCAGCGAATTATCCCTCACATACCAGCGCTCGTTGCCCAATCATCCCGAATTAAGGGTTGAGCTGACCCTGCGGCCTCCCTTCTACAATGTCGACCACTCACTGGCGGCGATCTCGGGTTTAACGGCGGCCATGCTGCTGGTGTTCTTCGGTTTACTGTACAGCATCCGCTGGTTCAGACAGCAGCTGAGGGGGGCCGAATTGCTGGACTTACGTGGCCAGCTGATCCTGGATGGCAAGCTGAAGATGTTGCAGCACAACCCCCGGGAGGAATGGCCCCACCATGCCAGCCAGGCGCTGGATCAACTGCTGCTTGAGCTGAAGGATGCCCGCAAGGAGCGCAGCCGGTTCGATACCTTTATCCGGGCCAATGTGTTTGTGGATAAAAAAATCGGTATCGGCAACCGCATCTTCTTCGACAACCGGCTGGAGGCCGCGCTTAATGATCCGGCCAGCCATTCCGGCGCCCTGTTGCTGGTGGAGCTGCAGGATCTGGAACCGATCAACTACAGCCTGGGCTATGACAGGGGCGACGAGCTGCTGTCGTCGGCCTCACGTTATCTGGGCCATCTGATCCGCCGTTATCCCGGTTCCCTGCAGGCCAGGTATACGGGCAATACCTTCGCCCTGCTGTTCCCAAACCTGGTGGAGAGCGAAGCCCAGGAGGCGGCGCGGCAGGTAATGAAGCTGCTCTACCGCCTGCATTGGCCGGATCAGATCCGGGATCCCGCGCTCTTTATCGGTGGGGTCTGTTTCCGTTTTGGTGAACAGCTCAACCAGGTGGAAGAGGAGGCGGAGCTGGCCTTGCGCAGCGCCTCCCTGCAGGGTGGAGATGGCTACTTTATGTATTACAAGGGTGTGACCGAGGAAAGCAGCGGCAAGGGCACGGTGCGTTGGCGCACTCTGCTGGGCCGGCACCTGGAACAGGATAGCGTGCTGCTGGACAGGCAGGGCATCTATAGCGACAAGGAACAGCCACCGGTGCTCAATGAGTTGCTGGTGCGTATCAACGATGAGCAGGGGCGGTTACTGTCGGCGGGACACTTTATTCCCATGGCCGAGAAGTGCGGCCTGCTGCAGGATCTGGATAGATTGATCCTGCTGCGGACCCTGACCCTGCTGCAGGAAGGGAATCGTCCCTGCCCGCTGACCGTTAACCTCTCTGCCAGCAGCCTGCTTCATCCCGGTTTTCACCGTTGGCTGGTGTTCGAGCTGATCCAGCTGCCCAAGGCCCTGCTGGCCGAGCTGGTCATCGAGTTCTCCGAGGCACAGGCCAGCCGCCACTTCCAGGAACTGGTCAAGCCGGTACGCGCCCTCAAGGCGATGGGCTGTCGGCTGGCGGTGGATCACGCCGGTCAGGACGTGGTCAGTACCCAATACATCAAGGACTATGAACTGGATTTTTTGAAGCTGCATCCCAGCCTGATCCGGGACATAGATAAAAAACCCGTCAACCAGATGGCAGTGCGCAGCCTGATCGGCAACTGTGCCGGTGGCAGCACCCGGGTGATCGCAGTGGGGGTGGAAGCGGAGGCCGAGTGGGAGTGCCTGCATCAGCTGGGAGTATACGCGGGACAGGGGTATTATTTTGCCCGGCCCGAGCGCTTTGAGTTGTGTTAACCGCTCCTGGCGCCTTGCAGGCCGCCGGTATGCAGGAATATCAGGCGGCTGCCGGGGGTATAGCAACCGGCGGCGATATCCCTGAACAACCCCAGCAGCGCCTTGCCGCTGTAGACCGGCTCAAGGGGAACTCGCAGCTCGCCGGACAGTTGCGCGATGGCGATCCTGTCTGCCGCCGAACATTTGGCATAACCGCCGCCGTGGTGATCGAGCCGCAGCTGCCAGCCGGAATCGCCGTCCGCCGGCGGATAAAGCTGGTGCACCGTCTCGGCAAGCCAGCCTTTTCCCTTCAATACCGCATAGCCGCGCAGCCGGGTGCCGGCCGGTCGGGCCGACAACAAACCGGCGAGGGTGCCGCCGCTGGCGACCGGCAGGATCAGCTCGTCGCTCGGCGGCAGTTCCTGCCAGAGTTCGGCGACCCCGGGCAGGGCCAGGGGGCAGCTGCCGCCTTCCGGCACTATATGATAGCCGGGGTAACGGTATGCCAGCTGCGTCAGGTACGCCTGAGTGTGACGCAACCGGTATTGCCGGCGATCGACGAACTCCAGCGCCATGCCCCAGGCGCTGGCATCGCTCAGGGTGGGGTTGTTGATGCTGTCAGCCTCTCCCCTGACGATGCCTGCCGTCGCCAGCTCCAGCTGTCGGCCGGCGGCGGCCAGGGCATGGAGATGATTGGAATAGGCGCCGCCGAAGGTGAGCAGTCCCCGGGCGTCCTCAGACAGGGCGTGACGCAATACATATTTCAGCTTGCGCCATTTATTGCCCGAGATCTCGGGGTGCAGCAAGTCGTCTCGCTTTATTCTCAGTTGGATCCTATGTTGTGTCAGCAGGGGGTGCTGGACCGGGTCCAGGGGCGAAGGAGAAATGCGGCGATTCAGCCGATACCAGGGGGTGAGTCGGGTCACGGAAAAAAATAAAAAAAGATGCGGGCCATCAGTGTACGGAACTTGTTGATTTATGTGAACTCTTCTCTACCGGCAAAGCGCGGGCTTGGTGCTTGTACCTTGCTACGAACCGGCTGCATTGGTAAAGTTAGCCGAATTTTCCGGTTTCTCAATCCAGGATCCCCTTCAGCATATGTTTAAAAAGCTCAGAGGCTTGTTTTCCAACGATTTGTCGATCGATCTGGGGACGGCCAACACCCTTATCTATGTCAAAGATCAGGGCATTGTTCTGAACGAGCCTTCGGTCGTGGCCATTCGCCAGGAAAGATCCGGCTCGGCGCAGAGTGTTGCCGCCGTCGGCCATGCCGCCAAACAGATGCTGGGGCGTACCCCCGGCAATATCGCCGCTATTCGTCCGATGAAAGATGGCGTCATTGCCGACTTTTATGTGACCGAAAAAATGCTGCAGCATTTTATCAAGCAGGTGCACGACAATAACTTTTTCCGTCCCAGCCCCCGGGTACTGGTGTGCGTGCCCTGCGGCTCCACCCAGGTCGAACGCCGGGCGATCAAGGAGTCGGCGCTGGGCGCCGGCGCCCGGGAAGTCTATCTGATCGATGAACCTATGGCCGCCGCCATCGGTGCCGGCCTGCCGGTATCGGAAGCCACCGGCTCCATGGTGGTGGATATCGGCGGTGGTACCACGGAAGTGGCTATCATCTCCCTGAATGGGGTGGTGTACTCCCAATCGGTGCGCATCGGCGGCGATCGCTTCGATGAGTCGATCATCAATTATGTGCGTCGCAACTATGGCTCCCTGATCGGGGAAGCTACCGCTGAGCGCATCAAGCACGCGGTCGGCTCGGCCTATCCGGGCGATGAGGTGCTGGAAATCGAGGTGCGGGGCCGCAACTTGGCCGAAGGGGTGCCGCGCAGTTTTACCCTTAACTCCAACGAGATCCTGGAGGCCCTGCAGGAGCCCCTGAGCGGCATCGTCAGCGCCGTGATGGTGGCGCTGGAGCAGTCCCCGCCCGAGCTGGCGTCGGATATTTCCGAACGGGGCATGGTGCTGACCGGCGGTGGCGCCCTGTTGCGCGATATCGATCGCCTGCTGATGGAAGAAACCGGCATCCCCGTGGTGGTGGCCGATGATCCTATGACCTGCGTTGCCCGTGGCGGCGGTCAGGCCCTGGAGATGATCGACATGCACGGCGGGGATCTGTTCCATTACGACTGATAAGGTGGCCGACCCGCTCGGCCTCTTCACTCACCTATGAAACCCATTTTCGGCCGCGGGCCTTCCCTGCAGATCCGTCTGGTGCTGGCAGTCATTGCCTCCGTGGCCTTGATTGTCGGCGACAGCCGCTATCATGCCTTTTCCGAGGCCAAGCTATACCTCTATTCCCTGGTCAGTCCGCTCCAGTATCTGGCCGATGGTCCCCGCCTGTTGCTGGACTCGGCCTCCGACCGGCTGATGACCCGCCATGCCCTGCAAGCCAAGGCTTCCCGTTTGGAGCGGGAGTTGTTTTTGCTGCAGGACGATCTGCTGCGCCTGCGCCATCTGGAGCAGGAAAACGAGCGCCTGCGTCACCTGCTGGGCTCCCCGGTGCGTTATGATGCCCGCCGTATGGTGGCCGAAATCATGGCGGTGGATACGGATCCTTTTTCCCATCAGGTGGTGATCGACAAGGGCAGCATCCATGGGGTGTTTGAAGGCCAGCCGGTGCTCAACGAGCAGGGGGTGATCGGGCAGATTATCGCCGTGGGCAAGACCACCAGCCGGGTGCTGTTGCTGACGGACAGCAGCCACGGCATACCGGTCCGGGTCGAACGCAACGGCCTGCGGGCCATCGCCAGCGGCAGCGGCCAGCTCGATACCCTGGTGTTGCACAATATCACCCGCAATACCGATATTAAGGAAGGCGATGTGCTGCTGAGTTCCGGCCTGGCCGGGCGTTTTTCGGAAGGCTATCCGGTGGGGGTCGTCAGCCATGTCGGTTATGAAGAAGGCCTGCCCTTTGCCGATATCCGGGTGCGCCCTTTCGCCGCCCTGGATCGGGTGCGCTATCTGCTGCTGCTCTGGCCCCAGCCCCGCCTGGCGGATGACAGCGAAACGGCCATTGCCGAGCCGGATGATGAGGTGGCCCCATGACCGCATTTTCCCTGAAGGGGAGGCTGGTGGTGATCTCGAGCCTGCTGCTGGCCCTGATCCTGTCTATCCTGCCCCTGCCCGGGTTGGTGGCACCCTTTCGTCCCGACTGGCTGCTGGTGATCATGTTGTACTGGGTGCTGGCATTGCCACACCGGGCCAATGTGGGCACCGCCTGGGTGGTCGGGCTGCTGCTGGATCTGCTGCTCGGCTCGATCCTGGGGGTGCATGCCCTGGCCCTGGTGATCCCGGTCTACCTGGCGGCATCGCAGTTTCAACGGCTGCGCAACTATTCCGTTTGGCAACAGGCCTTTATTATCGGTGCTCTGGCCCTGCTCAATAAACTGATTATCTTCTGGGCGTCCTATATCGATCGGGACATCCAGCTGGACTACCATTATTTCTGGTCCATTATCAGTAGCATGGTGATCTGGCCCTGGGTGTTCCTGCTGCTGCGTAAGTGTCGCCGGCAATTTGCCTTGGTGTAATCATGACTGCTCCTCTCTTGTACCTCGCTTCCTCCTCGCCCCGCCGCCGGGAACTGCTGACCCAGCTGGGGTTACCCTTTGCCCTGGTGCTACCCCAGGTAGAGGAATGCCGGCGGGCCGATGAGCCCCCGGAAGACTATGTCGAGCGGCTGGCCCGGGACAAGGCCTGGGCCGGGGCGGCCATGGCCTCGCAGCCCCTGCCGGTGCTGGCCGGCGACACCATAGTGGTGCTCGAGGGTGAGGTGCTGGAAAAACCGCGGCATCGCGAACATGGCCTAGCCATGTTGCGTCGCCTATCCGGGCGCAACCATAGGGTGATGACCGCCATGGCGCTGGTCTGGAATGACCGCTGCCTAAGCCTGCGGGTGGAGACGGAGGTGACCTTTCGTGTCCTGAGCGAAGCGGATATCGACGCCTATTGGGCCACCGGCGAACCGGCCGACAAGGCTGGCGGCTACGGCATCCAGGGCCTGGGGGGACGCTTTGTTTCCCGGATCAACGGCAGCTACAGTGCGGTGGTGGGGCTGCCCCTGGTGGAAACCGAAGCCCTGCTGCAACAGGCGGGGGTTTTGCCTGACTAGCATGTGCCGCATGCTAACCCTGCATTATCCGGCGCTTTCTGTGGTAGGTTAACTGCAACATCACAATTTTATTGCCGGAGCATCCATGTCTGCAGAATTGATAATCAATATGACCCCCGCAGAAACCCGGGTGGCGCTGGTGGAAAACGGCATATTGCAGGAAGTGCATGTTGAGCGCCAGGCCAAGCGCGGTATCGTCGGCAATATCTACAAGGGCAAGATCAGCCGGGTGTTGCCGGGCATGCAGGCGGCGTTCGTCGATATCGGCGGAGAACGGGCGGCGTTCCTCCATGCCTCCGACATAGTACCCCATACCGAATGCGTGGATACCAAGGAAAAGGAGCATTTCCAGGCCGGCAATATCGGCGAGTTGGTACGCCAGGGGCAGGATATCATGGTGCAGGTGGTCAAAGACCCGCTCGGCACCAAAGGCGCCCGGCTGACCACGGACATCACGCTGCCGTCCCGTTACCTGGTGTTTATGCCCGGCAGCTCCTATGTGGGAGTATCCCAACGCATCGATTCCGAGCAGGAACGGGAACGGCTCAAGCAGATCGCCGCCGGTTATGTGGACGAGCTGGGCGGCTTCATTATCCGCACCGCCGCCGAGGGCATCGGCGAGTCGGAGCTGGCCCAGGACGCGGCCTTCCTCAAACGGCTGTGGCGCAAGGTGTTGGAGCGGCGAGGCAAATACAAGGCTTGCTCCATGCTCTATGAAGATCTGGGCCTGGCCTTTCGCATAGTACGGGATTTTGTCGGTGCCGAGCTGGACCGCATCCGGGTGGACTCCCGCAATACCTGTGAATTGCTCAAGCTGTTCGTGGACGAGTATGTGCCCGAGTTGTCGGGCAAGATAGAGTATTACAGCGGCGAGTCGCCGATCTTCGATCTCTATGATGTGGAAAATGAGATCCAGCGGGCCTTGGATCGCAAGGTGGAACTCAAATCGGGTGGCTATCTGATCATCGATCAGACCGAAGCCATGACCACGATCGATATCAACACCGGTGCCTTCGTCGGCCACCGCAACCTCGAAGAAACCATCTTCAACACCAATATCGAAGCGACCCAGGCCATCGCCCGCCAGCTGCGGTTGCGCAACCTGGGCGGTATCATCATCATCGACTTTATCGATATGTACGACGAAGATCATCGGCGGCGGGTCCTGCACAGCCTGGAACTGGCGCTGGCCAAGGACAGGGCCAAGACTAATGTGAACGGCTTCTCCCAGCTGGGGCTGGTGGAAATGACCCGCAAGCGTACCCGGGAGAGCCTGGAGCATGTGCTCTGTGGCGAATGTCCCGAGTGTCGTGGCCGGGGCCGGGTCAAGACGGTGGAAACGGTCAGTTACGAGATATTGCGCGAGATCACCCGGGTCAACAAGGCCTACGATGCGGACAAGTTTGTGGTTTATGCCTCGGCGGCGGTCGCCAATGCCTTGCAGGAAGATGAATCCCATGCCCTGGCGGAGCTGGAAGTCTTTATCGGCAAGCAGGTCAGGGTCAGCAGCGAGCCTCTGTATAGCCAGGAACAATTTGATGTGGTGATGATGTAGTGTTGAAACGGGGGTTAAGTTGGGCCTGGTTTGCCCTGGCGGGAATGGCGGTGTTGCTGGCGCTGATGATCAGCTTGATCCGTTTTGGCGGGCCCGTGCTGGAACAGTACCAGGATCGGCTGCTGGCCCGGCTGCTGGCCGACAGTGAGCTCAGCCTGCAAGTCGAGGGGATGGGGTTGTCCTGGCAGGGCTCGGGCCCGGTGCTGGTGCTGAACCGGGTCACCCTGAGCCGGCCCCCGGCCCAGCCGATGCGGCTGGAGCGGGCCTATATCGATCTGCATTTTTGGCAGAGCCTGCGTCAGCTGAAACCGGTGCTGAACGAGCTGACCCTCGAAGGACTGCAGCTGACCGCCGGTCCGAGGGCTGATTCCGGCCCGGGCTTGCCGTTGGAAACCCTGCAATGGCTGGCGTTGCAGGGGGTGAAGCGTTTTACCCTGCAAGACGTCCGGCTGGCACTGGGTGCTCAGGATAATGCCCTGGTGCTGCATATTCCTACCGTCAGCTGGCAAAACCAGCCCGGCCTCCATCAAGGCCAGGGTCAGCTTGGGCTGGGGTCGATCCAGCCGCAACTGATGGCGATTAAAGCGAGTTTCAGCGGTGAACCCGATGCCCTGGACGGCAGCCTGTACCTGCAGGCCGACCAGCTGGACGCCTCTGTACTGGTCACCCAGGTCAGGCCGGATGACAAGGCCGCACGAATCAAGCTGTCCTTCGAACTCTGGCTGGAATGGCAGGCGGGTCGGCTCAGCGCCGGCCTGCTGAGTCTGGGGGATAACCAGCTGACCTGGCAACAGGATGGCACGGCTCATTCGGTGCACTTGGGCACCGGCCGCGTGCAGTGGCAGCCGACCGCCCAGGGCTGGCAGCTGGCCAGCAAGGACGTGGCCATCGTCGTCGATGGCGAGAGCTGGCCCGAATGGCGTCTGCAGCTGGACCGGCAGGGCAACGAACTCAAGGGCTACCTGGATAGTGTGACCTTTGCCGATCTGGCTCTGCTGGCCGAGTGGGGGCAAGCCAGCCGGCCCGGGCTGGTGCAACAACTGAGTCATATCCGGCCGGCCGGCAAGCTGAACAACCTGCGGCTGGCGGCCGGCCTGGAAGATAACAGTTGGCAGCTGCAGGGTGAACTGGCGAATGTCAGCACCCGAGCCTACGGCTGGATACCGGCCACCGAGCGGCTCAACGGCCAGTTCATACTGACGCCGGATAGCGGCCGGTTGCAGCTGCAACAGCAAGAGGCCAGCTGGGTGTACAAGGACGCATTTAGGGCGCCCTGGCCGATGCGGCAGCTGGCCACCGAGATCCACTGGCAACGACAGGCGGATGGCTGGCAGGTCGGGAGCGAGCGACTGGCGATAGAAACCCGGGATTTTTCCTTGCAGGGCTGGTTCAACCTGGGGTTGCCGGAGCGGGGAGATGCCCGGCTCAGCGCCTCGGCCAATGTGGATCTGTATGATGCCAGCCGTGCCTTCGCTTATTTCCCCGAACCTCTGATGGGCAAGAAGCTGGTGGATTACCTGCAAGAAGCCATCAAGGCGGGCCGGGCCGACAATGCCCAGGTGTTATGGTATGGTCCGCTGTCCGGTTTTCCCTATGCCGATCGATCGGGGATCTTCCAGGCCCGGGTTCCCCTGAGCCAGGCGGAGTTTCAGTTCGGGCCCCAATGGCAACCGCTTACCGATCTTGATCTGGATCTGCTGTTTGAAAATGACGGCCTGTATATGACCAGTCACCGGGGTCGCCTGGGCGAGGTGACGGCCACCCAGATAGACGCCCGTATCGTCCCCCTGAAGGCGGCGGCCGAGTTGGCTATCAATGCGGATATCGCCGGCAGCGGTGAGGCGGTTACCCGCTATCTACAGGCTTCGCCGCTGGCCGCCTCGGTCGGCAAGACCCTGGCGGAGGTCAGGGTCGAGGGTCCGCTGACCGGCAACCTGGCACTGGCGATCCCGCTGTCCGGAGACCGTCCCCGGGTCAATGGCCAGGTCGATTTCGATGATAACAGGGTCTCCATTCGTTCCCTGAACCTGCCCCTTGACGGCGTCCGCGGCCGGCTGCTGTTCGACGACAGTCAAACCCGCTTCAGCCAGTTAAAGGCGACCCTGGCCGGCCAGCCGCTGGTGCTGGACTATGAGGGCAAGGTGCAGGGAGATAAAGGCTATCGGGTCGAGATCGGCCTGGCTGGCAAGCTGGTGGCCGAGAAACTGGCGGCCCTGTCCCCGGAGCTGGCGGCCCTGACGGGCACCGCTCCCTGGCAGGGACAGCTAGCCCTCGAGCTGCCTGACCAGGGCGACCTGAGCTACCGCTTCGAGGCCAACAGCCAGCTGGCCGGACTCGGCAGCCGCTTGCCGTCCCCCCTGGACAAGGCCGCCGGCGACCGCTGGCCAAGCCGGCTACTGCTCAGCGGCGATCAGCGGCAGGCCGAGTTGGAGCTACAGCTGGGCCCGCAGCTTCGGGGGCAGTCCCAACTGCGCTTTGCTCCCGGTGGGACAGAGATCAGCCGGCTCTGGCTGCAAGCCGGCTCTGTCTCCACCACAGGAGCGCGCGCGCCCTTGGATGTGGATGCCCGGCTGGCGCGGCTGGCCATCGACGACTGGATAGGGTTCTTACATCCCCTGCTGGCAGTTAAGGAAAAGGGGCCGACGAACACGACCCTGCGCTGGCCCACTCCCTACCGGATCAGGGTACAGGCCGCCGAAGCCAGCCTGTGGCGGCAACCGCTGGACAACTTATCCCTGTTGGTAACGCCGAGCGCCGGCGGCCAGCATCGCTTCGAGGCCCGATCCGAGCAGGCGGAAGGGGAAGTCCGGTTGTCAAGGTCGGGCGCCTTGCACATTGATCTGGACCGGCTTACCCTGGCCTTGGCCGATGAGGAGACATCAAGCGAACCCATGCTGGCCCGGCTCAGGCCCGATCAGCTGCCGGCCATCAGCTTCAGCTGTGCCCGCTGCTGGCTGAACGAGGTGCCGCTGGGCCGCCTTGAAATGGAACTGGAGCCGAAGGAGCAGGGCGTGGAGCTGCCTCGGCTGCTGCTGGATGGCCCCTTATTACAACTGTCCGGCCATGGCCAGTGGCTGCGGCATCAACAGGGGGCACTGACCCGCTTCGAGTGGCAAGGCCGCACAGACTCCCTACAGGCCTTGTTTGAAGGCATGGGGCAGGCGTCCCCGTTCAGTGGTACCCAGGCAAGCCTGAATGGCCGGCTGCGCTGGCTGGACGCGCCCTGGCAGCCGGACTGGGGCAGTCTGAATGGCGAGGTTAAGCTGGAAGCGGAGGCCGGTGTGTTGACCGAATTAAGTGACAAGGGGGCGAACTTCTTGTCCATACTCAGCGTAGAGTCGGTGCTGCGCCGGCTGCGGCTGGACTTCAGGGATGTGTTCGACAAGGGCTTTTACTTCGAGGGGATCGCCGCCAGCAGCAAGATCCAGGATGGGATCATGCGCAGCGAGGACTTTGCTCTGGCCGGCGCGTCCGGGGATTTGAAAGGTGCCGGTCAGGTCGATTTGGGGGCGGAAGAAATTGATTTTGATTTTACCTTTACTCCGCATCTGACCGGAAATCTGCCGGTGATCGCCGCCTTTGCGGTCACCCCGGTTACCGGCCTCTATGTGCTGGCCTTGTCCAAGATTTTAGGGCCAGTGGTCGATGTATTTACCCAGATCCGTTATCGGGTCTCGGGTCCACTGAGGCAACCGGAGATCCATGAGGTCGAGCGGGAGCGAGGCCAGTTGTCCTTGTCGCAGGAGAAATAAGGAGAGACCATGAAACTGGTGGCGATACAAACCAATGCCGGGGCTGACTGGTCCAGCAATAAAGCGACCCTGGAGCGGTTACTCGGGCAGTTGCCCCCCGAACGTCCCTTACTGGTGCAATTGCCTGAAAATGCCGTGGTGTTCGGCAGCAAAGGGGCGGCCCTGGAGTGTGCCGAGTCCCTGGGGGAGGGGCCCATCCAGGCACAAATGGCCGAATGGGCCCGGCGGCTAGGGATCTGGCTGGTGGTCGGGGCCATGCCGACCCGGATTGTGAGCAGCGAAAAGCTGCATTCCAGCAGCCTGGTCTATAACGATAAGGGGGAATTGGTCGGTCATTATCACAAGCTGCATCTGTTTGATGTAGAGGTATCCGACGGCCACGGCCGCTATCATGAGTCCGCCACCTATCAGGCCGGCGATGGCCTGACGGTGGTCGACAGCCCCTTTGGCCGTCTGGGATTGTCGATTTGCTATGATTTACGTTTTCCCGAGTTGTACCGGGCATTGCGGGAGCTGGGGGCCGACATCCTGCTGGTGCCCTCGGCCTTTACCCAGGTAACAGGCCAGGCGCACTGGATGCCACTGTTGCAGGCCAGGGCGATAGAGAACCAATGTTATGTGCTGGCGGCCGCTCAGGCCGGCGATCATGGCAATGGCCGGCAGACCTGGGGACACTCGGTTATTTTAAATCCCTGGGGTGAAGTACTGGCCTGTATACCCAAGGGCGAAGGGCTGATCGTCGCCGACGTGGATTTGTCCCGTCTGGCGGCGATCCGCCGGCAGATGCCGGTGGACCAACATGCGCGTATGAAAGCGGTTTGGAGAGAGAATGAATGAGTATTGAACAGATTGACCTCAGCCTGCTGGCGCCGAATGACTTGGATATGGCCCTGTTGGATGCCCAGCTGGCGCGTTTGTGCCGTCACGATATCGATTTTGCCGATCTGTATTTTCAGAACAGTGTTCATGAATCCTGGGTATTAGAAGACGGCATCGTCAAAGACGGCAGTTACAACATAGAGCAGGGGGTCGGGGTACGCGCCGTCAGCGGAGAAAAGACCGGCTTTGCCTACTCCGATGAGCTGACTGCCTCGGCCCTCAGCCAGGCGGTGAGTGCCGCCAGAAGCATTGCCGAACGGGGTGGCAACCGACACTTCAAGTTGGGCAGCCAGGTTGGGGTTGAGCCCCGTTATCTGGGGATCAATCCCCTCGACAGCCTGGCCCGGGAGCAGAAGATTGCCCTGCTGCAGCAGATGGACGCCTATGCCCGCAGCCTGGAACCGGCGGTGACCCAGGTCATAGCCTCAATATCCGGGGTCTACGAAGAGGTGCTGGTATTGGCGACAGATGGCACCCTGGCTACGGATTTGCGCCCCCTGGTGCGACTGAACTGCTCGGTACTGGCCGAGCGTAATGGCCGTCGGGAACGGGGCGGCAGCGGCGGCGGCGGTCGGGTCGGCTATGATTTCTTCCTGGAAGAGGTGGACGGTCAGCCGAGGGCCATGGGTTATGTCAAGGAGGCGATTCGCCAGGCCCTGGTCAACCTGGAGGCGGTGGATGCCCCGGCCGGCACCATGCCGGTGGTGCTGGGGGCCGGCTGGCCGGGGGTCCTGCTGCACGAGGCGGTAGGGCATGGCCTGGAGGGGGATTTCAATCGCAAGGGTTCATCCGCGTATTCCGGCCGCATCGGCGAAAAAGTGGCGTCCCCCCTGTGCACCATAGTGGACGACGGTACCCTGCCCAATCGCCGGGGCTCGCTGACGATCGACGATGAGGGTACCGCATCCGGCTATAATGTGTTGATCGAAAACGGCATCCTCAAGGGCTATATGCAGGATAAACTGAATGCCCGCCTGATGAAGACGGCGCCCACCGGTAATGGCCGGCGGGAGTCCTACGCCCACCTGCCTATGCCGCGGATGACCAATACCTATATGCTGCCGGGGGAGACCCCCCCCGAAGAGATTATCAGGAGTGTCAAACGGGGGATTTATGCGCCCAATTTCGGCGGTGGCCAGGTCGATATTACTTCCGGACGTTTCGTGTTTTCGGCGTCTGAGGCCTATTTGATCGAAGACGGCAAGCTGACCGCACCGATCAAGGGAGCCACCCTGATCGGCAATGGTCCCGAGGCCATGAGCCAGGTGTCCATGGTAGGCAATGATCTGGCACTGGATGCAGGTGTCGGGGTATGCGGCAAGGATGGCCAGAGCGTCCCGGTCGGGGTCGGGCAGCCGACCCTGAAGCTGGATCAATTGACGGTCGGCGGCACCCAGTAGTGGTTAATTATCAACCAGAACGAAAAAGGCTTTTTCTGTAATTAGTGAGAGCATATATGGGTCATACTAATACAGTTGCTTTCTATGCAACGGTGTGAGGAGGCTTATTATGAAAACGCTACTTTCTATTGCATTTGCCTCTGTACTGGGTTTGATCTTAATGCCAGTCCAGGCAAGTACAGTTGCCAACCAGAATCCGATTGTTAAAGATATGGTTGTGCAGAGCGAGGGTGACGGTATCGATAACCGTCATTGTGCCAACTTGAAAAAAATGGGTAAGAAACCTGCGGACATGTGCTTCTAATATGAGGTTCCGTATATACCCAGACTAACAACGGGAGCTAGGCTCCCGTTGTTGTTTTAACCTGGGGTTAGGGCTCCAGGTTTTGCTTCAGGTACTGAAACAGCTCCCGGTAGGTCTTGGGGGGCAGGTTGGCAGCCAGTTCCTTGCGGGCCTGACGTGCCAGCTGACGTAACTTCTGCCGGTCCAGTCGCTGATATTCGGCCAGCAGCGCATCGACGCCCTTGTCGCCTTCCTTGACCAGGCGGTCGCGCCATTGCTCGAGGCGGTGAAAATGGGCGTTGGCGGTGGCGCTCTTGTGATCGAAGGCCGCCAGGGACTGCTCTATGGCGGTCACATCCCGGCTGCGCATCAGCTTGCCGACATACTGCAGGTGGCGGCGCAGGCCCTCTCTTTCCTTCCGGCCGATCAGCTTGTGCGCCAGGGCGATGGCGTCCTGCAACTCATCATCTAACGGCACCTTGGCCAGTTCACTCGGTTTGAGCTTGATCAGGGCTTCGCCCAGTTCCTGCAGGGCGTGCATTTCCCGTTTCATCTGGCTTTTACTGACCCATTCGATCTCGTCGTCCTGGTCGGGGTGTTCATCATGGTGGCGCATAGGCTTTCCGTAACAACAGACATTTACATATATATTACCAGCTTCTCCCAAGGGACGCAGGGGTCTGTTATGCTAACCCCATAACGGAGCGACAAATCATCATCATGAACCCAGCAGACATTCAAACAGAGCAACGCCAGCTGGAGCTGGCGGTAGAGCAGGCACTGGACTCGGCCAAGCGGCTGGGGGCAGACAGTGCGGAAGTGTCGATCAGCAAACAGACGGGGTTGTCGATCAATACCCGCAATGGCGAACTGGAAAATATTGAATTCAATAAGGATGGCGCCCTTGGTATCGCCGTCTATCGGGACGGCCGCAAAGGTTCGGCATCCACCTCTGATTTACGGCCCGAGGCGATTGCCAAGACGGTCGCCGCCGCCCTGGATATTTCCCGCTATACCTCTCCGGATCCCTTTGCCGGCATCGCCGAGTCCGGGGATCTGGCCTGGGATGCGCCCGAGGTGGCCATGTGTTTTCCCGCCGATCTGGAGCCCGAGTTCGGCATCGAGCTGGCGCTGCGCTGCGAGCGCCATGCCCTGGGCCAGGACGGGCGCATCAAACAGTCCGACGGTGCCAGTTTCTCCAGTACCCTGGGGACCAGGGTCTACGGCAACAGCCATGGTTTTATCAAGGGCTATAGCGGTACCCGCTTCGGCATGAGTTGCGTGCTGATCGGTGAACAAGACGGGGATATGCAGCGCGAATACGGTTATACATCGGCCCGTAGCCTGGCCGATCTATGGACTCCCGAACAGGTGGCCGACGAAGCCGTGACTCGTACCCTGGGCCGTTTGGGCGGCCGCAAGATAGGCACCACCCGGGTGCCCGTGTTGTTTCACCCGGATGTGGCATCCGGTCTGTTTGGCCACTTGGTGATGGCCATCAGCGGCGGCAGCCTGTACCGTAAATCCTCTTTCCTGCTCGATGCCCTGGGCAGCCGTATTTTCCCCGAGTGGCTGACCATCAGCGAGCAGCCTCACCTCGATAAGGGGTTGGCCAGTTCGCCTTTCGATAATGAAGGTGTGCGCACCCGTGCCGGCAATATTATCGAACAGGGGATATTGCAGAGCTATCTGTTGACCAGTTATTCGGCCCGCAAGCTGGGCATGGAAGTGACCGGCCATGCCGGCGGCATCCATAACTGGCAGGTGGCCAGCAGTGGCCAGAACCTGGAACAGTTGCTGAAGCTGATGGATACCGGCCTGCTGGTGACCGAGATGATGGGCCAGGGGGTGAACATAGTGAATGGTGACTATTCCCGTGGCGCCGCCGGCTTCTGGGTGGAAAAGGGGGAAATTGCCTACCCGGTGGAAGAGATCACCATCGCCGGCAACCTGAAGGAGATGTTCGCCGGCATTCAAGCCATCGGTACCGATGTGGAAACCCGCTCCAGCCTGCAGACCGGCTCGGTATTGATCGATCAGATGAAGATCGCGGGGCAGTAACGGCGGTGATCAGGGACTTGTGATTGGTGATTGGCAGGACAAACTCTGCTCCCAAGTCCCAAGTCCCAAGTCCCAAGTCCCAAGTCCCAAGTCCCAAGTCCCAAGTCCCAAGTCCCAAGCATTAGTTCAGCAGCAGCAGGGTCGCCAGTCCCAGGAAAGACAACAGGCCGACGGTATCGGTAATGGTGGTCAGCGCCATGGAGCCGGCCAGTGCGGGATCTATGTTGAAGCGGCGCATCACCAGCGGGATCAGAGCGCCGGCCAAGCCGGCCACCGCCAGGTTGATAAACATGGCGGCTGCGATGACCAGGCCGATGGCGATACTGTCTTTCCAGATGCTGACCACCACGGCGATGGCCAGCGCCCAGATCAGGCCGTTGATCAGGCCGACCAGGGCTTCCTTGGTCAGCAGCCAGCGGGCGTTGCTGTCACTGATATGGCCGACTGCCATGCCGCGGATCATCAGGGCCAGGGTTTGGTTGCCGGCGATGCCGCCCATGGAAGGGACTATGGTCATCAGTATCGCCAGGGTAGCCAGCTGTGAGAGGGTGGCTTCAAACATGTTGGAGACACTGGCTGCAATCAGTGCGGTGCAGAGATTCACCGTCAGCCAGATGGTCCGGCGTTTGGCGCTGGGCAGTACCGGAGCGAAGGTGTCTTCATCGACGTCCATTTTGGCCATGCCCATCATGGAGTGCTCCCCTTCTTCCCTGATGATATCCACCACGTCATCTATGGTGATCCGGCCGAGCAGGATGCCGTTCTCATCGACCACAGGTGCCGACAGCCAGTCATGGCGCTCAAACAGGTTGGCGGCTTCGACATCGGACATGGTCAGGGGGATGGCCTCGACCTGGGTATCCATGGCTTCGGCGACCGTGGTGGCGGGAGCCTGTACCACCAGGCTGGCGAGTGACATGTCTCCCAGCAGGCGGTTGTCCTTGTCCACCACATAGAGGGTATCCGTGCCTTCCGGCAACTCGTTGCGCAGGCGCAGGTAGCGGAGCACCACGTCGATGGTGACATCCGCTCGCAGGGTGATGAATTCGGTATTCATGATCGAGCCGGCGGTGTCTTCCGGGTAGGACAAGGCCTGCTCGGCCCTGAGCCGGTCCTGCTCGTCCATCTGGGTCAGCACCTGGCGATACAGGCGTTCGGGCAGATCTCGCAGCACATAGGCCAGATCGTCCGACTCCATGTCTTCCAGGGCGTTGGCCAGCTTTTCCGGATCCATCAGCCGGATGATGCCGTCCCGGACTTCTTCCGACAGCTCTTCCAGAATTTCGCCGTAATCATCCGGGTCGACCAGTTGCCAGAGGACCTTACGGCTGGGAGCGGGAGAGGATTCCAGCAGCCAGGCGACGTCGCCGGGACGCATCTGTTGCAGCATACGCCGCACATGGATGAACATGCCGCTGTCCAGGGCCCGGCCGATGGTTTCCAGCTGATCCGTTGTCCTTTCCTGGTCAAGGGGCTCAGTCATCCGGGGCTCCTAGTGGGTGAATTCAATTGGATATGAATTTTACCCTATTTATTCCGATTCGTTAAAACGATCTGCCACCAGGCGGGCTACGGCATCCATCGCCGCCTCGGCCTCCGGGCCTTCTACTACCACCCGGATGGCATGGCCCTGGGCAGTTTCCAACATCAGCAGGCCCATGACACTGTTGGCAGGGGCCTGTTTTTCCTGATTGCAGACGGTGATGATGGCATCGAATTGTTGCGTTAATTGCACCAGCTGAACAGCGGCGCGGGCATGGAGTCCCAGTTTGTTGACGATTTCCAGATCCCGTTCAATTTTCGGCATTGCGTTTTTCCAATGTACGGTGGCGGACTTGCACGTTTTTTCCCATGCTTTTGAAGGACTGCGCCAGCTGCTCGGCGAGGTAGACGGATCTGTGCTGACCGCCGGTGCAACCGATGGCGACGGTCACATAGCTGCGGTTATTGCGTTCCAGATGAGGCATCCAGGTGAGCAGCAGGTTTTCTATCTGCCACAGATACTTCATCACCTCGGGTTGGCTGGCCAGATAGATGGCGACCGGCTCATCCTTGCCGGTAAAGGGCCTGAGTTCGGCGACCCAGTGGGGGTTGGGTAGAAAACGGGCGTCAAAAACAAAGTCGGCATCCTTGGAGACGCCGTGTTTATAACCGAACGACTCGAATACCCAGTTTAGCTCGCGCTCCTTCTTGCCAAGCACGCGTTCACGGATCACCTCGCTCAGATCGTGAATACTCAGGTTGGAGGTATCGATGCGCAGATCCGCATCGGAAGAGAGGGGGGCAAGCAAGTGGGTTTCTTCCCGGATGGCTTCATCCAGAGTCAGGCTCTCCCTGGACAGGGGATGCAGACGGCGGGTGTCGCCAAAACGACGGATCAGCACGCTGTTTTCCGCATCGATAAAAATACTGGAGAGGTTGACCTCTGCCATCGATCTGATTTCGGCCAGACAGGCCTCCAGCTTTTCGGTGCTGTCGGGCAGGTTGCGCACGTCTATGCTAACCGCCACTTCACCCGGACGGGCCAGACGCATGTTGATCAGGTCGGGCAGCAGTTCAACCGGCAGGTTATCGACGCAATAGTAGCCTAGGTCTTCCAGTACCCGCAGGGCGACTGTCTTACCCGAGCCTGAGCGGCCACTCACGATAACCAGTTGCATACCAGCTCCTCAGGCAGAAATCATGATTTGGTACAATTCATCGTCGCTGGTGGCCTGGCGTAGTTGTTTGCAAACCTGCTTATTACTGAGCTTTTCGGCGATAAGCGACAAGGTTTTCAGGTGTTGTTTACATTCTTGTTCCGGCACCAGCAGCGCAAAAACCAGCCCTACCGGCTGGTTGTCGATGGCATCGAACTCCACCGACTCGGCAAAGGTCAGCAGTACCGCCGTCGCCTTATTTTCATTGCCGATACGGCCATGGGGAATGGCGATACCATTACCTATGCCGGTGGTACCCATTTTTTCCCGGGCCAGCAGGCAGTCAAAAAGCTGTTGGCTGTTGATGTTCAGATGTTGGGCGGCCAGCTCGCTGATGATTTCCAGGGCGCGTTTCTTGCTTGTACAAGGAACTGCACTGCGGGTGCAGTCCCTGCTTAATATATCGGCGACTTCCATGGTTATATTTTTTTGAGCTTCTCTTTGTGTTTGATGATCTGGCGATCCAGCTTGTCGATCAAGCCGTCGATAGCCGCATACATGTTTTCATGCTGGGCATTGGCGAACACTTCTCCGCCGCTGACATTCAGCTTGGCCTCGGCAATCTGTTGTAATTTTTCCACGTTAAGGATGACGTGCGCATTGGTAATATGATCGAAGTGACGTTCCAACTTGGTAAATTTGCTATTCACATAGTCACGTAGTGCATCGGTGATTTCTACATGGTGTCCAGTCAGGTTTATTTGCATAACGTCTTCCTTCTTGGTCTGCCTTAAACCAGGCGTTTACGCTGATTGGAAGGGGGGATGGCCAGAGACTCGCGGTACTTTGCGATGGTTCGACGGGCCACTTGTATCCCCTGTTCGGCCAGCAACTGTGCGATTTTGCTGTCGCTTAATGGCTTGGCCGGATTTTCTGCACTGACCAGCTTCTTGATCAGGGCACGAATTGCGGTGGAGGAACATTCACCACCATCGTCGGTTCCTACATGGCTGGAGAAAAAGTACTTCAGCTCAAACACGCCCCTGGGGGTATGCAGGAATTTCTGGGTGGTCACCCGGGAGATGGTTGATTCATGCATCTCCACGGCTTCGGCCACATGATTCAGCACCATGGGCTTCATGGCTTCCTCTCCCTGTTCAAAGAATGCCTGTTGTTGTTCCACAATACAATTGGCAACCTTGAGCAGGGTCTCATTTCTGCTTTCAAGACTCTTGATGAACCACTTGGCGTCTTGCAGATGACTGCGGATAAACTGGCTATCCCGACTGTCCTTAGTGTGTTTGGCCATGGCGGCATAGGTTTGGTTCAATCTAACCTTGGGCATGGCATCCGCATTCAGCTCAGCCGTCCAGAGCCCCTGACGCTTGGTCACCACCAGATCGGGGATCACGTATTCAGAGCTGCTCTGGAGAACGCTGTTGCCGGGCCTGGGTTCGAGCTGTTGGATCAGGGCCAGCACGGCGCGCAGCTCCTCTTCCTTCAGTTTGGCCTTGCGCTGCAGGGTGCGATAGTCCCGGTTACCGAGCAGGTCCATATGCTGGGTAATGACTTCCCGGGTCTGGGGTAACCAGGGGGTGTCGGGCGGGAAGCGCTCAAGCTGGATCAACAAACACTCCTGTACCGAACGAGCGGCAACGCCGATGGGATCAAAATGCTGGATCCTTTTTAATACAGCTTCGACCTCTTCCGGCTCAATGTCCAGCTCATCGCCGGCAACCGCGTCACAGATATCCTGAATACCTATGGTCAGGTAACCGGCCTCGTCGATGGCGTCGATAATGGTGGTGGCGATGGCCTGATCGGTGTCGCTGAAGGGGGTCAGTTGCATCTGCCAAAGCAGGTAATCCTGCAGGGTCTCGGTGGTTTCACCCTGGTATACCATATCCTCGGCCCCGTCCGGTGCAGGGCCAGGGCCGCTGGTGGAAGCGCTGTAGACATCGTCCCACTGGCTGTCGGTGGGGAGTTCGTCGGACAGCTTGCTCTGCTCCATGGCGGTGTCCGTGGCCATCTGGTCATCCTGGCGGGGCTCCGCAACCTCAATGGTGTCCGGCTCTTCCTGCTCCAGCAAGGGGTTGGCCTCCAGGGCTTGCTGGATCTCCTGCTGCAGTTCCAGGCTGGAGAGTTGCAACAGCCGGATGGCTTGTTGCAACTGGGGAGTCATGGTTAACTGCTGACCCAGACGTAACTGGAGTGTTGGCTTCATCTGTTCGGTAAGTCCTTGTTAATTATGCCGCGATTGTGCCGTGCGGAGCCGATTCAGAGGCTGAACTGGTCACCCAGGTAGACTTTTTTCACCTGCTCATTACTCAAAATTTCGGCAGGGGTGCCGGCGGCAATCCGGTGTCCGTGGCTCACAATATAGGCGCGTTCGCAGACATCCAGGGTCTCCCTGACATTATGGTCGGTGATCAGCACACCGAGCCCCCGGTCGCGCAGGTGCAGTATGACTTTTTTGATGTCGATAACCGAAATGGGATCGACACCGGCGAAGGGTTCATCCAATAAAATAAAACGGGGATCGGCCGCCAGGGCCCGGGCAATTTCTACCCGTCGACGTTCCCCACCGGACAGGCTCATGCCCAGGCTGTCCCGGATATGGGTGATATTGAATTCTTCCAGCAATTGTTCCATTTTTTCGTTACGGCTCGGGCTGTCCAGATCCTGACGGGTTTCCAAAACCGCCATCAGGTTATCGGCCACACTCAGGCGACGGAAGATCGATGCTTCCTGGGGCAAATAGCCGATTCCGGACTGAGCCCGGACATGCATGGGCTGATGGCTGATATCCTGGTCATCTATGGTAATGCTGCCTGCATCCCGTTGTACCAGGCCCACTATCATATAGAAGGAAGTGGTTTTCCCCGCGCCGTTGGGGCCCAGCAAGCCGACCACCTGGCCGGTGTTGACGGTCAGGCTGACATCGGCCACCACCTGGCGTCCCTTATAGCTTTTTTGTAAACCCCGTGCTTTCAGTATCGCCATGGCTCAGTCCTGTTTACCCGTATTATTCTCTAGGTCTTCTACCTGCTCCGGCAGGAAGACGGTAGTGACCCTGCCTTGCTGGCCCTGACCTTCGGCTTCCATCTGCTGCCTGTCGATATGATAACGGATGCGGTGGCCGCTGACGGTGTTGTCCCGTTGTTTCAGTTTGGCATCCCGTAACAGGGTGATAGTGCGGGCTTTGATGTCGTAATGAATTTCCCGCGCCTCGGCACGCACCGGCTGGCCATTTTCCAGGGTTTGGGAATAGGTGGCGGGTGCGCCGTAGGCGGTCATGGACTGTAGCCCCTCGGCATTGCGGATCACCACCAGCTTATCGGCGCGAACATCGATGCTGCCCTGTTTGACCACTACCTTGTCGCTGAAGGTGACTTTGTCGTCAGAGAGCTCGACCAGCTGGTGGCCGGCGTCTATGGTAACCTGTTGGCTGAAATCGGATTCCTTGGCCTGAGCCAGGTTAAGCGACAGCGCCAGCAGGCCGGTGACGCTAAGGGTTATAAGTTGCCTGGGTGCCATTTAATAATTCCACGGTTTGTTGTTCGAGTCTGCCCAGCAAGCCCTGGCCCTGGGTATGGTATCCGGGGCCGCGCAGCATCACTGCCTGATTTGAGCGTAGCTGATTATGCACAAAGTCCATTTCCAGGTATTCGGTTGAAATGGTGTCAATCAGAGCCTCACTTTGCAGGCTTTGGCCCAGCACCGACTTTCTCAGGATGGCGTTGTCGTCGGTATTGATAATGCCTTCATCACCACTCAATTGCCATTGGGGCCGGCCATCGGGGGAATAGAGCAAGATAACAGGTTTTTCCAGCAGGGTCATGGCCAGGCCTCCGTAGTATTCCGCATGCTCCGCATTCATTCCCCGGTAGGGTAGGCCCAGGTTATTGTATTGCAGGCTGCTCAGGTCCTTGGCGATAAAGTCCGGCTGATAATTCTGATCCTGGCCGGAGTTGGGGGGCGCGGGCCTGAGCCATTGCCAGCATACCAGGGCGAACAGCAGCAGCACGGCAAACAGCCAAGTCTGCCGGTTCATACGCTCATGCCCTGGGCTTGCTCCAGTTTGCCCTGAGCCGCGAGGATAAGATCGCAAAGTTCGCGCACGGCACCGAATCCACCCGCCACACGGGTAATATAATCCGCATCCCGCAGGACCAGAGGATGGGCATCCTTGACCGCTACCCCCAGGCTGCAGTCCCGCATCACCGGCAGGTCGACCACATCATCGCCGATATAGGCCACCTGGCTTGGCATCAGTTTGAGGGTACCCAACAGCGCCTGGTAGCTGTGCCACTTGTCGCCCTGGCCTTGGTACACATGGCGAACCCCGAGGGAAGCCATACGTTCACTGACGATGCGGGAATCCCGACCGGTGATCACCGCCACCTGGATGCCGGCATTGAGCAGGGCCTTGATACCGAAACCATCCTTGGTGCAGAAGCTTTTATATTCTTCCCCTTGATTGCCCAGATAGATCATTCCGTCTGAAAGTACCCCGTCGACATCGCAAATCAGCAGGCCGACGTCGGCAAGACGTTTCCATACGGTGTTGGCCACAGGACCATAGAGAGTTTGCTGTTCCATTAAATGACTCCCGCCCGTAACAGGTCATGCATATTGAAGGCGCCCACCGGCCGGTTGTGCTCATCGACCACCAGTAGCCCGCTGATGCCTTTTTCTTCCATCAGCTTGACCGCCTCCGCCGCCAGCATGCCGGCATGGGCGGTAATGGAGTGACGGGTCATTACCTGGCTAATGGGGGTCTGGTGAACATCGATGCAATGATCCAGGGTGCGGCGCAGGTCCCCATCAGTATAGACGCCCATCAGTTGCTGATGTTCGTCCACCACGGCGGTAAAACCCAGACCGGTACGGCCTATCTCCAGCAATGCCTCTATAATCAGGGTCTGGGGACCAACCCTGGGCACCCTGTCTCCCTTGTGCATAATATCGGCGACCCGCAGTAACAGCCGCTTGCCCAAGGCGCCACCCGGGTGGCTCAAGGCAAAATCATCGGCGGTAAAACCGCGGGCTTCCAGCAGGGCAACCGCCAGGGCGTCACCCAGTACCAGCGCCGCCGTGGTGCTGGAAGTGGGTGCCAGGCCGAGGGGGCAGGCTTCCTGTTCTACCCGGGCACAGAGGTGGATATTGGCTTCCTTAGCCATGGTGGAGCCGGGATTGCCGGTGATGCAGACCAGCGGCAGGCCACGGCGCTTGAGTACCGGCAGCAGGGACAGTATTTCGTCGCTTTCACCCGAGTTGGAGAGGGCGATGATCACATCCTGTTCGCCTATCATCCCCAGATCTCCGTGGCTGGCTTCACCGGGGTGGACAAAAAAGGCGGGCGTGCCGGTGCTGGCAAGGGTGGCGGCTATCTTATTGGCAATGTGGCCGGATTTGCCCATGCCGGTGACAATCACCTTGCCACTACAGTTAAACATCAGGGCACAGGCCTGATCGAAGGCATCATCCAAATATTGATAAAGGCCATCTATGGCGGCCTTTTCAATATCCAGAACCCGTCGGGCCGTTGTTCGATAATCAAATCCAGAAGACATAGTTTTCTCCACACCGTTGGCGGCGCCATTATAGAAAAGCTTGTGCCCATAAGCGACCGTGACGAGGACGGAAGCGGTGTTTTATCGGTATTTGTCAGACCACAGGGTCATTAGTTGCCGCAGGATAACAGGAAAAATCATGGCCTTGGTTGCCGAGTGCCGAGCTTACCCATACAATTCTTTCTTTTTTATGAGGAATTGAGTTTGGACAACGGCCTTGTCGAGATACAGGACCTCTGCTTCAGCCATGGCGACAGGGTGCTGTACGACCGGATCAACGTACGCGTCCCCCAAGGCAAGATCACGGCCATCATGGGACCCAGCGGCATAGGTAAAACCACCCTGCTGCGGCTGATCGGCGGCCAGCTCAAGCCCGACAGCGGTAAGATACTGTTTGACGGCGAAAATATAGCGACCTTGTCCCGTAGCCACCTGTATCAGGTAAGACAACGCATGGGTATGTTGTTTCAAAGCGGCGCCCTGTTCACCGGCATGTCGGTATTCGACAATGTGGCGTTTCCCCTGCGTGAGCACAGTGGCTTGCCGGAGGCGCTGATCCATACCCTGGTGATGATGAAACTGGAGGCGGTCGGTCTGCGCGGCGCCGCCGGCCTATTTCCGGCCGAGTTGTCCGGCGGTATGGCCCGGCGGGCGGCTCTGGCCCGGGCCATCGCCCAGGATCCCGAGCTGATCATGTATGATGAGCCATTCGCCGGTCAGGACCCCATCAGCATGGGGGTACTGGTCAAGTTGATTGCCGAGCTGAACCGTGCCCAGGGACTGACCTCGATAGTGGTGACCCATGATGTGTCCGAGGTGATGAGCATCGCCGACTATGCCTACATCATCGCCAACAAAAAGGTGGTCGCGGCCGGTACTCCGGCGCAGCTGCGTGAGCATAAGGATCCCCAAGTGATCCAGTTTTTGCGGGGAGAGGCCGATGGCCCCGTTCCTTTCCATTACCCTGCACCAGACTTAAGAGAGTCATTTCGATATGTTGATTGATATGATCGGTGGCCTGGGGCAGAAGGGCATGGCAGCCATCATCGCCCTGGGGCGGGCCGGCTTCATGCTGATGCATGCCCTGGTGGGGCGACCCCAGCTAAGAAAGCACTTCCCCCTGTTGATCCAGCAACTGCATGTGGTGGGGGTGCAGTCGGTTGCCATTATCCTGGTGTCCGGCCTGTTTATCGGTATGGTGTTGGCACTACAGGGGTACAATGTACTGGTGGATTTTGGCGCCGAAGGCAGCCTGGGGCCCCTGGTCTCCTTGTCTTTGCTGCGTGAGCTGGGGCCCGTGGTGACTGCGCTGCTGTTCGCCGGGCGGGCCGGTTCTGCGCTGACCGCCGAACTGGGCCTGATGAAAGCCACCGAACAGCTGTCCAGCCTGGAAATGATGGGCATAGATCCGTTGCGGCGGGTGGTTGCCCCCCGGTTTTGGGCCGGACTGCTCAGCATGCCATTGCTGGCCTTTATGTTCAGCCTGGTGGGTATCTGGGGCGCCAAGCTGGTCGGGGTAGACTGGCTGGGGGTTGACCAGGGCGAGTTCTGGTCCGGCATGCAGGCGGCGGTCGACTGGCAAGAGGATGTGGTACAGGGTTTTATTAAGAGTCTGGTATTTGCCCTGTTGGTGACCTGGATTGCACTTTTCAACGGGATCGATGCCGAGCCGACGGCGGCGGGCATCAGTCAGGGCACCACCAGGACAGTGGTTCATTCATCTTTGGCCGTGTTGGGATCCGATTTTATCCTCACCGCCGTCATGTTTGGGTAATAAATAATGAAATACAGCAAACTGGAATTCAGTGTCGGCTGCTTTATGCTGGCAGGTATCGGCGCCCTGCTGCTGCTGGCCTTCAAAGTGGCGGGGCTGACCAGCAATGGCCAGGGAGAAACCTATACCCTGTATGCCAAGTTTGACAATATCGGCGGCCTGAAGGTGCGTTCTCCGGTCAAGGTTGGCGGTGTGGTTGTCGGACGGGTCAGTGGCATCAGCCTGGATCCACAGGATCAGGTGCCCCTGGTTACCCTGACGCTCAATAAAGAGGTGGGACAGTTTGCCGAAAGCAGTACCGCCACGATTTTGACCTCCGGGCTGTTGGGAGAACAGTATCTGGGGTTGAATCCGGGTTTTGCCGATGAGGAAATGGGTATCGGCGTGCTGGCCGATGGCGATACCATAGCCGACACCCAGTCGGCGCTGATCCTGGAAGAACTGATCGGCAAGTTTATCTATTCCATCGGCGATAACTAAACCATGGGTAACGATGAGGTGACTATGAAGAAATTATTGATGTCCTTTCTGTTGTTGCTGGGGCTGATCTGGGGACCGGTGACTCAGGCCGCTACCGATCCCTATGTGCTGGTCGATCAGGTGGCGCAGAGTACCTTTGAGCGGCTGAACCGGCAGCAAACCGAGATCAAGCGCAACCCCGCCCATTTACGTACCATAGTACGAGAAGAAATGTTGCCCTGGGTGGACGTACGTTTCTCGGCCTTCCGGGTGATGGGCAAGCAGTTGAACAGCACCACCCCCGAGCAGCGGGAGCGCTTTGTCGCGGCCTTCAGCGATTACCTGGTGGTCACCTATGCGGATGCCCTGGCCAGTTATAGTCAGCAGACCCTGGACATCGGCAAAGGCCGGGTGACGGGGCAGGAGAAGCTGGTGTCCGTGCCGGTGTCGGTGCTTGAACCGAACAAGCCGGCGATCCTGCTGGAGTTCAAGTTGCGCAAAAACAGCCGCACCGGCGAATGGAAGGTATTCGACATGATAGCCGAGGGCGTGAGCCTGTTGTCGGCCAAGCAATCCGAACTCAGCGGGCTGATCCGCCAACAGGGTATTGACGATGTCATCCGGCAATTGAACGAACTCACCCAAAAGCCGGTCACCCCTGTGGAATATACCCAATGAAGCTGACGCGTCCCTTGACTAAGGCGGAGCTGCCCAAGTATTGGTCCGAACGGCAACAGTACTTCGGGGCGGCCGATGCCGATTTAAGCCAGGTGACACAGATGGATTCGGTAGGGCTGGCCTTCCTGGTGCAGTGGAGTCAGGTCCTGGCGGAGACGGATAAAACATTGGAACTGAGGTCGCCGCCGGCGGCCTTTCATTCACTTGCTCATTTATATGGTGTCAGCCAATTGTTTGCGCTGGTACCCAACAATCCTGGGAGCCAAAATGGATCTGAATAACGAAGTCGAGCGGTTACTGCGGCAGGCCCTGCCCCTGGATGAGCTCTATATTAAGAGTGAAGGCAGTCACTTCGAAGTGATTGCGGTGTCGGCCGAGTTTGCCGACATGAGCCGGGTCAAGCGGCAACAGGCGATCAATGGCCCGCTGGCGGAGTTGATCGCCCAGAATGCCATTCATGCCCTGAGTGTGAAAACCTTTACTCCCGAGCAATGGGCTCGGGAGCGTAAATTTATTATGCCGTCCTGATAGGAGCCGAAATGGATAAGTTCAAGATCCAGGGGCCTTGCCGCTTGAGTGGCGAAGTCAGAATTTCCGGTGCCAAGAATGCGGCGCTGCCTATCCTGTTCGGCACCCTGCTATGCGATGAGGCGGTGCAGCTGTCCAATGTGCCCAAGCTGAAGGATGTGGATACCACCCTGCAGCTGCTGGCCACCATGGGCGTGAATGTCGTGGCCAACGGTGATGTCACCCTGTTGTCGGGGCCGGTCAACAGCCATATCGCTCCCTATGAGCTGGTGCGCACCATGCGTGCCTCGATCTTGGCGCTGGGACCCCTGGTCGCCCGTTTTGGCGAAGCGGATGTGTCCCTGCCCGGCGGTTGCGCCATCGGCGCCCGGCCGGTGAACCTGCATATTCACGGCCTGGAGCAGATGGGGGCGCAGATCAGGGTCGAAGACGGTTATATCAAGGCACGGGTCGACGGTCGCCTGCAGGGAGCCCATATCCTGATGGATATGGTCAGCGTCACTGGGACCGAAAACCTGATGATGGCCGCCGTGCTGGCGGAAGGCCGCACCATCATCGAAAATGCGGCCCGGGAGCCGGAGGTGGTGGATCTGGCCAACTTCCTCAACACCCTGGGGGCCAGGATCCAGGGGATAGGTCAGGATACCCTGATCATCGATGGGGTCGAACGGCTGCACGGCGGGGCCTACAGCATTCAACCGGATCGGATCGAAACCGGAACTTTTCTGGTGGGAGCGGCGATCACCGGCGGTGATATCACCTGCCGCAACACTGATCCCCGCCTGCTGGAAGCGGTGCTGGTCAAGCTGAAAGATGCCGGCGGCCTGATCGAAACCGGCAAAGATTGGATCCGCCTGGATATGACCAACCGGGTACTGAAGCCGGTGGATATCAAGACCGCGCCTTATCCCGCCTTTCCTACCGATATGCAGGCCCAGTTTACCGTGCTCAACGCGGTTGCCAAAGGGGTGGGCCATATCACCGAGACTATTTTTGAAAACCGCTTCATGCATGTGCCCGAACTGAATCGGATGGGTGCACATATAGAACTGAGCGGCAACATGGCGATTTGCGGCGATACCGAGCAGCTGACCGGCGCCACCGTGATGGCCACTGATCTGCGCGCTTCTGCCAGCCTGGTGATTGCCGGCTTCGTGGCCGAGGGGGTGACCACGGTTGATCGTATTTACCACATCGACCGGGGTTACGAAGAGATAGAGGCCAAGCTGTCCGGCCTGGGCGGCAATATAGAGCGTATCAAGGCGTAACGAGAAGACAGGGGTTGGGGATCAGGGACTGGTGAAGTTCCACTCCCCACTCCCCACTTTGTTCATCGGGCAGGCTGAAAGCGGTTGTCTTCCTCGATCATCACCGGCAATACTAGCACCTCACCCGCCCTCAGCAGGCTGATTTTGATTTCTGTTCCCGGGCGTACCTCGGCGATCATGTCCATGGCGTGACGGACATTGGTGATCGGCTGCGCATCGATTTCCAGCAATACATCGCCGGCCAATATCCCGGCCTGTTCGGCCGGGCCACCCGGAGTGATACCCTCAACGTAAATGCCCGAGCGGCCACCCAGGTTGAGCAGTTGCGCCATCACCGGCACAATGTCCGTGCCCCCTATGCCGAGATATCCCCGGATCACCCGGCCATTGGTGATCAGCTGGTGCATTATCCTGTGGGCCAGGCGATAGGGAATGGCGAAGTTAATACCGTAGCTTTCCTGATGCGCGACACTCTGGAAAGAGGCGGTATTGATGCCGACCAGTTCACCATAGACATTAACCAAGGCGCCACCCGAGTTCCCTTCGTTGATCGCCGCATCGGTTTGCAGCAGATCCTGGCGACCGTTACTGTCCGGTCCCATGCTGGACAGGCCGCTGCGGCCGGTGGCGCTGATAATGCCCTGGGTAATGGTTTGGCCGACGTTATAGGGATTGCCGATGGCCAGCACGATATCGCCGACCTTGGGGTTGAGTCCGGGATCCAGGGGGATCACCGGCAGTTGCTCGGCCTCTATATGCAACACCGCCAGGTCGGTTGGGACATCAAAGCCGATGATTTCCGCGGCTATGATACGGCCATCCTGCAGCGCCACTATGACCTGATCGGCGGAGGCGATGACATGATAATTGGTCAGGATATAGCCTTGTTCCGCCATGATGACCCCTGAACCCAGGCCGGTGGATCTGACCTCGGTTTGGGCGTCGGTAGAGGCCTGCTGGAAGCTGCGGGTATAGATATTGACGACGGCGGGACCGGCCCGGTTGGCGGCATAGGCAAAGCTGGCGACCCCCACCTGTTCGGTGCGCCACCAGTGTTCGAAGGATTGGGTGCGGAGCTGGGGGAACAACACCAACAGGGCTGCCGCCGCCACTAAGCCGATGGCGACCGCCTGGAGCAGGTAGATAAGGGATTGTGGAAGCCGCATTTGGAACTGCCGTTACCAGAGTATCCAGACAGCATAACACAAAGGTGTTCGATTGGGAGTCTATACATCTAACAGACTCCCAATGACATCAACTACTTAGTTACCTCAGCACCAGGTAGATGGATGAGTTGCCACGCTGGATATTGAGGGCGATGACCTCCGGCTTGCTCTGAATAATCTGACGCAGGTCATGCAGGGAGCGCACCCGCTGACGATTGACTCCGATAATGATATCGCCTGTTTCCAGACCTGCCGAGGCAGCGGCGGAGCGGGCATTGACCTCGTTGATTTTGACCCCCGGGATAGGATCATCCTGACTGGTATTGGCGAGGCTGGCACCGTTAAGGGAGTCGTGCAGGCTGCCGGCCAGCACATGATCATCGTCCGCCTTGGTCAGGGTGACATCAACCTTGGTTTCTTTGCCGTCCCTGAATACGCCCAGGGAGACGGTTTTATCCGCGCCCATGGTCGCCACCTTGGCCCGCAACTCACCGAAGGAGCGGATGGGCTTGCCGTCCAGGCTGACGATAATGTCCCCCGCCTTGAGTCCGGCCAGATCGGCCGCCGAATGTTCCAGCACCTGGCTGACGAAGGCGCCATGCTGGCTGCGATAGCCGAAGGTCCGTGCCAGCTCAGTGGTCAGCTCGCCGCCCATGACGCCGAGCACACCGCGGCGCACTTCACCGAATTCCACTATCTGATCGACCAGGTTCCTTACCATATTGGAAGGGATCGCAAAGCCGATGCCGATATTGCCGCCGCCCGGCCCGAGGATCGCGGTATTCATGCCGATGAGGTTACCCTCCAGATCGAGCAGGGCTCCGCCCGAATTGCCCGAGTTGATGGCGGCATCGGTCTGAATAAAGTTCTCCAGGTTCTCGACGTTCAGCCCCGAGCGACCGAGGGCGCTGACGATACCGGAGGTGACTGTCTGTCCCAGGCCGAAGGGGTTGCCGATGGCGACGGCGAAATCACCGACCCGCAGGGTGTCGGAGTCGGCAAACTTGACTTCCACCAGGTTTTTGGCATCCACCTGCAACAGGGCGATGTCCGACTGCTTATCGGCGCCAATCAATTTGGCTTCATATTCCTGGCCGTCGATCAGGGTGATCAGGATTTTGTCGGCGTCATCCACCACATGATAGTTGGTGATCACATGGCCTTTCTCGGCATCTATGATGACCCCGGAGCCCAATGCCTGGAAGGGACGCTCCTGCAGCTGGGCATCGGGGCCGTTGGGGCCGAAGAAAAAGCGAAATGGCTCGGGCAGGCTCTGGCGGCTGACCTTGCTGCCGGAGACGGAGATATTGACCACGCCCGGACTGACCTGCTCAATCATGGGTGCCAGGCTGGTGACGTCGGAGCCCAGTCCAAAGGGCAAGGCGGCTTGTGCCGCAGGAAGATTCGCAACCAACCCCAGGCTCAATGCCAGGGCTGAAAACAGAGGGAGACGACGATTCATCTAATACTCCTAGCTAATTGTCGGACATGCCGGAATTGTTCAATGTGACCTGAACGCAACGGTAAGAGTTCCCGTGCGCCCGTCATTAACTTGGTTATCACATTAATTGCGTTATTTATGCCCAATATCAAGCCCTTGTATGCCAAGGGGCTTGCGACGGCAGGGAAGGGGCATTTACACTGAATGCCTCCGTGCCGTTTTAACTTAACGTAATGAACCCAAGTAAAAAATACCAGGCCGACCTGCAGCGTACCGATTTTGTCAGTGATCCGGCCCAGGCCAGTGCCGTTGCTCATCTGCAACGGCTGTTCGATGAGCTGATGGCACCCCAGGAAGAGCCCAAACTGAGTTTGTGGCAGCGCCTGACCGGTCAGCAGTACCAACCCCCCCGGATCCAGGGGCTGTATTTTTGGGGGGGGGTCGGCCGGGGAAAGACCTATCTGGTCGATACCTTTTATGACTGCCTGCCCTTCGATAACAAGCTCAGGGTGCATTTTCACCGTTTTATGGTGCGGGTCCATGATGAGCTGAAAACCCTGAAGGGCCAGCCCGACCCGCTCAAGGTGGTGGCCGAGCGGCTGGCCCGGGATGCCCGGGTGATCTGCTTCGACGAGTTTTTCGTTTCCGATATTACCGATGCCATGATGCTGGGCACCCTGTTCCAGTATCTGTTCGGTCATGGGGTCATTTTGGTGGCGACTTCCAATATCCCGCCCGATGAGCTTTATCGCAACGGCCTGCAGCGGGCCCGCTTCCTGCCGGCGATCGCGCTTATCAAGGAACATTGTCAGGTGGTCAATGTCGACTCCGGGGTGGACTATCGCTTGCGTACCCTGGAACAGGCCGAGATCTATCATTATCCCCTGGATGCCCAGGCCAAGGTGAACCTGGAGCAGTATTTCGCCCGCCTGACCAACGAGCCGGGACGCTGGGGGAGCGAGATCGAAATCAACCACAGGCAGCTGAAGACGCTGGCGGAAGGGGACGGTGTCCTCTATATCGACTTTCAGCAACTGTGTTGCACGCCGCGCTCCCAGCTGGATTATATCGAACTGGCCCGTTGCTACCATACGGTGCTGCTGGCCAATGTGACGCCCATGGGGCGGGACACGGATGACGCGGCCCGTCGCTTTATCGCCATGACCGATGAATTTTATGAACGGCACGTCAAGCTGATCATCTCTGCCGCAGTGCCGATGGAGCAACTTTACGATTTGGGCCGGCTGAATTTCGAGTTCAAGCGCTGCTTGTCGCGGCTGACCGAAATGCAATCCCACGAATATCTTGCCAGAGAGCACCTTCCTTAGTCACAATATGCCGCCCGTGATCTGGGCATGGTCACGGGGAGGGGCGGGCGAGCCGGCTAATTTCAAGGGCACTGAAATTAGCAGGTGATTTTTAAGGCAACTTTACCTATAATCGCTCGGCCCACGTTACACAGTCATCGATAAGATGACATCACAGTAAGCAGACAGGTACTCGAAGGGGTTCAGGTCTGGTCGTGTTTTGCGCATGGTGCGCAAGTGTAGGATTCATTTTCAGTAATTTGGGTTCATCCATGAAAACTTTTGTTGCTAAGCCAGAAACCGTAAAGCGTGACTGGTATGTTGTTGATGCAGAGGGCAAAACTCTGGGTCGTCTGGCCACCGAGATTGCTCGCCGTCTGCGCGGTAAGCACAAGCCGGAATTCACTCCGCACGTTGACTGTGGCGATTATATCGTTGTTATCAATGCCGAGAAGATTCAGGTAACCGGCAATAAAGCCGAAGGCAAGATTTACTATTCTCACTCCGGTTTCCCCGGTGGCATCAAGTCCATCAGCTTCGAGAAGCTGATCGCACGCAAGCCCGAGATGGTTATCGAGTCTGCCGTTCGCGGCATGCTTCCCCGTGGTCCTTTGGGTCGTGCCATGTTCCGTAAAATGAAAGTTTTCGCGGGCAGCCAGCACAACCATGCGGCACAACAACCACAAGTACTAGACATCTAATACGGGATTCAGGCAAATGGCAGAAACTCAATACTACGGTACCGGTCGTCGCAAAAGCTCTACTGCGCGCGTATTCGTAAAGCCGGGCAGCGGTAACATCGTTATCAACAAGCGTTCTCTGGACCAATACTTCGGCCGCGAAACTGCACGCATGGTCGTGCGTCAGCCGCTGGAGCTGGTCGAGATGACTGAGAAGCTGGACTTGTACATCACCGTCGCCGGTGGTGGCATTTCCGGTCAGGCCGGCGCTATCCGTCACGGCATTACCCGTGCCCTGATGCAATACGATGAAACTCTGCGCGGTTCGCTGCGTAAGGCTGGCTTCGTGACTCGTGACGCTCGTCGCGTTGAACGTAAGAAAGTCGGTCTGCACAAAGCGCGTAAGCGTCCCCAGTTCTCCAAGCGTTAATTGGGATTGCAAACTTGTATTCAAAGCCCGGGTTTCCGGGCTTTTTTGTATCCGGATGAATATAAGGATATTTTTGCAAGTTTTTGTTTTTAATGGATTTATGTTGATAAATAATAGATTTTAAGACTTTTCGTATCCTTGTAAAAGACCGCGCTTTTCTTTAGAATTCCGGGGTTTTTTTGTGGCAGTTGAAACCATAATATCCGCCGCAGTTGTCACAAGCTGTATTAATGCATGGAACGTAAAATAAACGTGCGGAGACCAAATGGGAGAGTTTTTGGATGAGCAATGCGCCAGTTGATACCGGTCGCCGCAGATTTCTGACCTGGTCAACCACAGTCGTGGGTGGGGTTGGAGCTGCTTTTGCCGCAGTGCCTTTTATCAAGTCCTGGAATCCCAGTGCCAAGGCGAAAGCGGCCGGGGCCCCGGTAGAGGTAGACATCAGCAAGATGGAATCCGGTCAGTTGATCCGGGTTGAATGGCGAGGTAAACCAGTGTGGGTCGTACGCCGCCCCCAGGAACTGCTGGATGCCTTGCCCCAGCACGATAACCAGCTGCGTGACCCTAATTCTGATGAACCACAGCAGCCGGAATATGCACAAAACGCCTACCGCTCCGTTAAACCGGAGATATTTGTAGCCGTTGGCCTGTGTACCCACCTGGGTTGTTCACCTACCTATTTGCCGGACAGCTTCGGTGAGCAGGTGCAGGGCGTCAGCTCCGGGTTCTTCTGCCCCTGTCATGGTTCCAAGTTTGATATGGCCGGACGGGTATTCCAGGGTGTGCCTGCACCGCTGAACCTGGTCATCCCCCCCTACTACTATGTCAATGACACCACTGTGCTGGTCGGTGCCGACAAGGAAGGAGCCTAATCATGTTAGGTAAACTCGTAAACTGGATTGACGAGCGCATTCCAATGACGGCGACCTACAACAAGCATGTAGGTCAGTATCCTGCGCCGAAAAACTTCAACTTCTGGTACTTTTTTGGCTCCCTCGCCATGCTGGTGCTGGTCAATCAGATCCTGACCGGTATCTGGCTGACCATGAACTACAATCCGTCCGGTGAGGGTGCCTTCGCCTCCATCGAATACATCATGCGCGATGTCGAATACGGCTGGCTGCTGCGTTATATGCACAGCACAGGCGCATCCGCCTTCTTCGTGGTGGTTTACCTGCACATGTTCCGCGGCCTGATTTACGGCTCTTACCAGAAGCCCCGCGAACTGCTGTGGCTGTTCGGCATGCTGATCTTCCTAGTATTGATGGCCGAAGCCTTCATGGGCTATCTGCTGCCCTGGGGACAGATGTCGTTCTGGGGGGCCCAGGTTATCATCTCGCTGTTCGGCGCCATTCCGGTGATCGGCGATGACCTGACCCTGTGGATCCGCGGTGACTACGTCATTTCCGGTGCCACCCTGACCCGCTTCTTCGCCCTGCACGTGATTGCCTTGCCGTTGGTGCTGGTGATCCTGGTGTTCCTGCACATTGTGGCCCTGCATGAAGTCGGTTCCAACAATCCCGACGGCATCGACATCAAGAAGAACAAGGATGAGAATGGCTGGCCGAAAGATGCCATTCCTTTCCACCCCTATTACAGCGTGAAAGACATAGTCGGAGTGGCCGGCTTCCTGTTCTTCTTCGCCTTCGTGATCTTCTTTATGCCGGAAGGCGGCGGTTACTTCCTGGAAGCGCCGAACTTCGAAGCGGCCAATGGCCTGAAGACGCCTGAGCATATCGCCCCCGTGTGGTATTTTACCCCCTTCTACGCCATCCTGCGGGCGGTACCCGACAAGCTGATGGGCGTTATCCTGATGGGCCTGTCGATTGCCGTGCTGTTCGTGCTGCCCTGGCTGGATCGCTGCAAGGTGCGTTCGTTCCGCTACCGCAGCAAGCTGCACCTGCTGAACATAGTGCAGTTCGTGATCTGTTTCATCATTCTGGGTGTGCTCGGTGCGCTGCCGTCCACGCCGGTGTTGACACTGCTGGCCCAGGTTACTTCGTTCGGCTATTTCGCCTTCTTCGTGCTGTTGTTCTTCTACAGCAAAAACGAGAAAACCAAGCCGCTGCCAGAGAGGGTTACATTCAAATGAAGAAGTTAATCATCGCTGTATTTGCCTTTTTACCGGCGCTGGCAATGGCTGCGGGCGGCAATGTCCATCTGGACAAGGCCGAGTACGATCTGAGTGACAAGGCGTCACTGCAGAATGGTGCCAAGCTGTTTATGAACTACTGCTCAGGCTGCCATAGCACCCAGTACCAGCGTTATAACCGGGTTGCCCAGGATCTGGACATTCCAGAAGACATCATGCAGGCCAACCTGAACTTTACCGGGGTACCCGTGGGGTCGCTGATGGAAAATTCCATCCCGGAGAAAGGTGCCGCCAGCTGGTTTGGTGCGCCGCCTCCCGATCTGACCCTGGTAGCCCGGGTTCGCGGTGCAGACTGGCTCTATACCTATCTGCGCTCCTTCTATGCGGATGACAGCCGCCCCTTCGGTGTCAACAACCTGGTGTTCCCGTCCGTGGGTATGCCCCATGTTCTGGAGCCACTGCAGGGGACGCCGCGTCTGGAAACCGTATCCCGTACCGTAGACGGCCATGAAGTACAAACACCGGTCGGCATTACCTCAGATGGTAATGGCGAAATGACCACCGAGGAATTCGATGGTGCCGTGCTGGATATCGTCAACTTCCTGGTTTACTCCGGCGAGCCGATGAAGCTGGAACGTCAGCGCCTGGGTTACTGGGTGCTGGGTTTCCTGGCCATCTTCTTTGTCTTTGCCTATTTGCTGAAGAAAGAATACTGGCGTGACATACACTGATTAGACATCGTCTAAGCTAAACAGGGGAGCGGCAATGGGGGTAATATGCTTCCATTGCCGTTCCTATTTATGATTTGCGGAGGATTCAATGGCAGTTGCGGCCAATAAGCGTTCGGTAATGACGCTGTTTTCGGGTGCTGACGATATTTACAGTCATCAGGCGCGTATCGTTCTGGCGGAAAAAGGGGTCAGTGTGGAGATCAGCCAGGTAGAGCTCGATAACCTGCCTGAAGATATGCTCGAGCTGAACCCCTACGGCACGGTTCCAACCCTGGTAGACAGGGAACTGGTGTTATACGAATCTCGTATCATCATGGAATATCTGGATGAGCGTTTCCCTCATCCGCCGCTGATGCCGGTCTATCCGGTGGCGCGGGGTTCGAGCAGGCTGATGATGCACCGTATCGAGCAGGACTGGTATTCCCTGGTCAGCCGCATTCAGCGTAACGACAAGGCGGATGAGGCTCGTAAGGAGCTGCGTGAGGCCTTGCTGGCCATCGCCCCTGTGTTCGCCGAATACCCTTACTTTATGAGCGAGGAGTTCAGCCTGGTGGATTGCTATATGGCCCCCCTGCTGTGGCGATTGCCGTCACTGGGAATAGAACTGTCCGGCCGGGGTGCCAAAGAGCTGAAAGCCTATATGATCCGCCTGTTTGAGCGTGATTCTTTTCAGGCGGCGTTGACTGAAGCCGAGCGCGATATCGGCGGCAAGGTGTAAGTGATGGACAACCTGACTCCCAGCCGCCCCTATCTGCTGCGCGCCTTTTATGACTGGCTGCTGGACAATGAGCTGACCCCTCATCTGCTGGTCAATGCCGATGTGCCTCATACCCAGGTGCCGCGGCAGTACGTACAGGACGGCCAGATAGTACTGAGCATTTCGCCGTCCGCCGTGGTGGGGCTGCTGATGGATAATGATGCGGTCAGTTTCAATGCCCGCTTCGGCGGCTCGCCGTTTCAGGTTTATGTGCCCATGGCGGCGGTGATTGCAGTTCAGGCCCGGGAAAACGGTGCCGGTACCTTTTTCCCACCTGAACCGGCCTATGAAGCCTGGCTGGCGGAAATGGAAAACGAAGAGACAACTCCGGCTCCTGACATGAAGGAGCCAGTCCCGCCGCCCAAGAAAGGCAGGCCTTCCCTGTCGATCGTTAAATAACCAACGCAGCCGACTGGCTGCGTTTTTATTTGATGGGGCCGGGCGGATATATGCTGACCGGCCCAGATATTGACCTTATGGTGAGGGCGGTCCACTATGTGATCCGGGGACAGCGTGAACTGCGCTCTCTCGCCTACTCACATTTCGTATCAAGGTTGCCTATGGAGCTTCGACAGGTCACGGCTGATTTTGCCGTCGCAGATCAAATTACCCCGGCCGATCTGGCCGAGTTGAAAACCAGGGGCTTCACTACCCTGATCTGCAATCGCCCCGATCATGAAGCCGCGGATCAGCCCACGGCAGCACAGCTGGCCGAGTCTGCCCGGTTAATGGGCTTTGACTGGCATTGGATCCCGATAAGCTCCGGTAATTTTACCGAAGAGGCGATCGTTCAGTTTCAGCAGGCTTTGGCGACCGCCACCCGCACCTTGGCTTTCTGCCGTTCCGGTACCCGCTCAATTACTCTCTGGTCTTTGTCACAGGCCAAGCATACCCCGCCCGCCACCCTGCTTCAGCTGGGCAGGCAGGCCGGCTATGATCTGCAGGGGAGTGAGGCGCGGCTGCAGGGCATTTATCAGCATCACAAAAAGGGTAATTTATAGCCAAAGGGAACTTGCATTGATAACCACTATCATTTAGATTTAACGCAGCGAATTTGGAGGATGCGTTGATGTATGTGTGTCTTTGCAAGGGCATTACCGAGCGACAGCTGAGGGCCGCGATTGCCGAAGGCAAGACGGAATTCAAACAGTTGAAACGTGAGCTGGGGGTGAGTTCCCAGTGCGGTAAGTGCGTGCCGGTGGCGATGGCGATCCTGGCCGAGGAAAATGCCAAGGTTTGCCAGTACTACGAAGTGGCCTGAGTCGGCTTTACAATTCCGATCCCTGAACTATCTTTACAACACATTGTAAAGATAGGAGTCGTCTTGTATGAAAGGGGATCCCAAGATTATTACGCACCTGAATAAGGTGCTGGGTAATGAGCTGGTGGCCATCAACCAGTACTTCCTGCATGCCAGGATGTACAAGGACTGGGGACTCAAGCATCTGGCCGATAAGGAATATCATGAGTCCATCGATGAGATGAATCATGCGGACAAGATCATTGAACGCATCCTGTTCCTCGAAGGTATTCCCAACCTGCAAGATCTTGGGCGGCTGCGCATCGGCGAAGATACCCTCGAAATGCTCAAGGCCGACCTGTCCCTCGAGATGGACGGTATTCCCGACCTGAAAGAAGCTATCGCCTATGCGGAAACTATCCGTGATTATGTCAGTCGTGACCTGCTCAACGAGATACTGGATGAGGAAGAAGAGCATGTAGACTGGCTGGAAACCCAGCTTGGCCTGATCGACAGGGTCGGCCTCCAGAGCTACCAGCAGGCCCAGTTTGTAGACGAAGATTGATGCTGCCGAATTCGCCGAGTAATTAGCCCCGTAAGGGGCTTTTTCTGTTTTTGGGCTGCTTATTGTCCATGACTTTGGGCTAACATGGAGGCACTTTATTTAAAGGAAGAGATAGATGAAAGAAATAGAACGAGTCCTGCCGCCCCATAAACATGTCGCCCTGGTCGCCCATGATCATAAAAAAGAGCAACTGCTTGCATGGGTGTCGAGCCGTTGTGAAGAGCTGAAGCTGCATCATCTTTATGCCACCGGCACCACCGGCACCATGCTAAGCCGCAAAGTCGGGTTGCCGGTGCGCTGCCTGATGTCCGGTCCCATGGGGGGGGATCAGCAGCTGGGGGCGATGATCGCGGAGGGCAAGATCGATGTGTTGATCTTTTTCTGGGATCCGCTCAATGCGGTCCCCCATGATCCGGATGTAAAAGCCCTGCTGCGGTTGGCTACGGTCTGGAACATCCCGGTGGCGACCAACGTTTCCACCGCGGATATGTTGATGGACAGTGCGCAAATGACCCGAAGCTTCGGCATTAAGATCCCTGACTATGAAGGCTATATCCAGGAGAGGACGAAATAAGCCTGCCGCCTGCCCACTTTTTGCACCGGATAGGTGTGGCAGGCGTCTGGATAGCCACAGTCACTGACTAGCGCATCGGGGATTAGGCGTTCAGAACGCTTTCTTTATAACTATATTTGCGGGATCCCGTAGTTGTTATACTCAACTGATTTACGTTGAACCCTTTGGAGCCCAGCCTCAGTATGTCTCGTATCCGAGCCAAGAACGAAGAAAAGATCATCCGCGCCGCCAGTCGTATCTTTGCTGAATATGGCTATGCGGCGACCAAAACAGCGGCGATTGCTGATTTGGCCGAACTGCCCAAACCCAATATTTATTATTATTTCGGCAGCAAGGAAAAGCTCTATCGGGCGGTATTGGAAAGTATGGTCGAGCCCTTGTTGGCGGCTTCCGAGCCTCTGGTAGAGTATTCGGATCCGGTACGGGCACTGACCGCCTATATAAGAACCAAGCTATTGATTTCAAAGGACTACCCTTATGCCTCAAAGGTCTTTGCCAACGAAATCATGCATGGCGCCCCCCACCTGCCCTCAGACATAGTCGCACGACTGACGGCACAAACCCGGATATTGACTTCTCGCTTATCCGAGTGGATGGAGCAGGGGTTGATGGACAGGGTCGATCCCAAGCATCTGTTGTTTGCCATCTGGGCCTCTACCCAGACCTATGCGGATTTCAACTGGCAGATCACCATGACTCTGGGCAAGGAAGAGCTTGACGAACAGGATTTTGAACAGGCGGCAACCCTGATCACCCGGCTGGTGATCCAGGGGTGTGCCGTCAAGGCGGTGGGTTAGGGGTGCCCCGCTATTGTTGATGATGTCGTCGCCGTTTCAATGGGACGCGACCCGAAGAGCTGTGCCGCCTCGCTATGGCGTTGCTTACCGTTGATTTGGGCCCAGCAAACTGCGCGGTGCGCGGCTTGCCCCGAAGCGGCATAGATTCAGCGCAATTAATGAACAATAACGGGGCGCTCCCTAGTCGACCATCCGCAGGTTATGAGCGCGGTTCATCATGCTTGGCGGTGGTGGCCAGTGGGGCGTCCGGCATCACCAGGCCGAACAGCAGGCTGATCAGGCCATAACCGGCAACCATGATAAACACCGGCAGCATCCAGTCAGCCCCCGGGCTGCTCTGCTGCTGATATTGCCAGCCCAGCAGGGCCACCCCCAGGGTTCCCCCCAGAGAGCGAATAAAATTCATCAACGCCAGCCCCGAGCCCATTTGCCCCGGGGGCAGGGCGTTTTGCACCGCAATGGAGCAGGATACGATCAGAAATCCTATGCCGATCCCGCCGATAATCAAGATGGGCAGCAGCCAATAGCCAGCCCAGAGCAGGCTGAAATGCAGCAGCAACCCTATCCCGCCCAATGCCAGTATCAAGCTGCCCAGGCGCGGGAACGGATGGCAAAACCCCTGTTTTGCTATGCGTTTCCCGCTGATAAAGGTGCCAATGGTCACGCTCAGGATAAACCAGAGCAGGATCCAGCTGGTTTGACCGGGGCCCATGGCCCGAGTGCTCTCCAGTGCCAGAGGTACATACACCAGCAACGCCAGGCGCATGGCTTCCGATAAGGCCAATAACAGGATGGCGGTGCGCAGCAGTGGCTCTTCGAGGAAGCGGAGGGGCAGCACCGGATGGCGGTGCCGCCACTGATGCCAGATCAGCAGCAGGCTGACGGCACCGGCCAGCAGCAGCAGCGGCCACCGGTACAGGGCCAGTGACGGAAGGAGCAGTCGGGCGTCGGTGGCCATGGCCCAGCCCAGGGCCGCCACCAGCAAGAGTGTCATGCCCGCGATATCGATGGCGCCCCTGGTACCACCATGGCCAAGCCCACGTAGCGCCCAATGATTAAGTGCCAGGGCCAGCAGGCCGAGGGGAACCTTGAATAAAAACAGCCAATGCCAGTCGAACCAGGCGATGAGCAGGGCGCCGAGCAGGGGACCGGAAACACTGGAAATGGCGAAGATGGCCGAGATATAGCCCTGATAACGACCCACATAGCGGGGCGGTATCACATCGGCGATGACCGCGAAAGACAAGGCGATCAGGCCGCCGCCGCCGAGGCCGGTCAACAGGCGGGTGGCGATCAATGCCGGCAGTGTCTCGACCAAGCCGCTGGCCAAAGAGCCCAGGGTAAACAAGCTGATGGCGACAGACTGGCAAGTGCGTCGGCCAAGGCGATCGCTGAGCTGGCCGTAGACAGGCATGCTCAGGGTCATGGCAAAGAGGTAGCTGCTGACCAGCAGGGGGGCTATCTGCGGGGCGTCAAACAGGGCGCCGAGCCTAGAGAGGGCGGGCATCAACAGGGTAATTTCCAGCGCGCCCAGCATGATGGCCAGCGCCACTCCCATAAATACCCGGATAACCCGTTCAGGGCTAAGGTTTTCAGTCGGTTGACCCATCGCTGCTCCTGTGAAACTACACTTTAAATACAAGGGGGAGAAAAAATGCTGCCATTAACGTACACAATTTTTATGTTAATGGCTTGTTCTATCGAGGGATTTTATCTTCAAGGACAAGAAGGGCTCGTTTGGCAGCAATAAAATTTCTTGACTAATGGGTCAGTTTTTAACTTTAATTAGACATGAAGATAGTATGTTGTTCGGCAATCGCGGCACTTAGCTGAAGGAGGCAAGGCTTGATTAAGTTCTTACTTAACCAGGAGTTGCGAGAGGAAAATGACCTTTCGCCAAATATGACGGTACTCAATTACCTGCGCACTCGTGTCGGTAAGAGTGGAACCAAGGAAGGCTGCGCATCCGGAGACTGCGGCGCCTGCACAGTCGTTCTGGGTGAACGGGAAGGAGATCGTATCCGTTATACCTCCGTGAATTCCTGTCTGACCTTTGTGTCTGCCCTGCATGGCAAGCAGCTGATCACGGTCGAGGATCTCAAGTCCCGAGATGGCAGACTGCATCCGGTGCAACAGGCCATGGTGGACTTTCATGGTTCACAATGCGGCTTCTGTACCCCGGGCTTTATCATGTCGATGTTTGCCCTGAGCAAGAACAAACCGGCGGCGGACAAGCACGATATTCTCGAGGCGTTGGCGGGCAACCTGTGTCGCTGTACCGGCTACCGTCCCATCGTCGATGCCGCCCAGGCGATCGCCGAGCAGCCGCAATTGGCCGACGACTTCTCCCGTTACGAGGCGGAAGTGGTGGCCAGGCTGGCCCAGATTGAAACGGATACCCTGGTGACCCTGCAAGGGGATGACAAGTTGTGTTTCTCACCCACTTCGGTGACCGAGCTGGCCGAACTGCTGCTGCAAAATCCGGATGCCCGGCTGCTGGCCGGCGGCACCGATCTGGCGCTGGAAGTGACCCAGTTCCACCGGGAGCTGCCCAAGATGATCTATGTGGGCAACGTGGCCGACATGAAACAGCTGGAAGAAACCGACCAGGTTCTGGTGATCGGCGCCGCGCGCAGCTTGAGCGACAGCTACGAAGCGCTCAGTCGCAGTTACCCGGATTTTGGCGAGCTGCTGCACCGCTTCGCCTCCCTGCAGATCCGTAACCAGGGCACCCTGGGCGGTAATATCGGCAACGCCTCGCCCATCGGCGACGCTCCGCCGGTGCTGATCGCGCTCAATGCCCGCCTGGTGCTGCGCAAGGGCGAGCTGGTGCGCGAGTTGCCTATCGAGGAATACTTCCTGAGCTATAAGGTGACCGCTCAGCAGGAGTCCGAGTTTATCGAAAAGGTGATAGTGCCCAAGCCCAAGGCCAATCAGCACTTCAAGGTATACAAGCTGTCAAAACGGATAGACGACGATATTTCGGCGGTGTGCGGTGCCTTCAACCTGACCATTGAACAGGGCAAGGTAACGGCGGCCCGTATCGCGTTCGGCGGTATGGCCGCGATTCCTAAGCGGGCCAGTGGTTGTGAGCAGGCGCTGATCGGTCAGGATTGGAACCATACCACCGTCAAGGCGGCGATGAAGGCCCTGGAGGGGGACTTCCAGCCCCTGTCCGACTTCCGTGCTAGCAAGGAGTATCGCAGCAAAACCGCAGCCAACCTGCTCTATAAGTTTTTTATCGAGCAACAGAGTCTGAAATTGGAAACCAGGGTGACGTCTTATGTCTAACAAACCGCTGAACACGCTCACCATCGACGAAATGATGGAAAGGATCAAACAGGACCTGCAAACCGGTGTGGGCAAGAGCGTGCCCCACGACAGCGCCGCCATGCAGGTGGCCGGCGAGGCCCAGTACATCGACGATCGGCTGGAATTTCCCAACCAGTTGCATGTCTATGCCCGGCTGTCCGACAAGGCCCACGCCCGCATCACTCGGCTGGATGTGAGCCCCTGTTACCAGTTTGAGGGGGTGGCCATCGCCATCACCGCCGAGGACGTGCCCGGCGAGCTGGATATCGGCCCGGTGCTGGCGGGTGATCCGCTGCTGGCCGATGGCAAGGTGGAATACTACGGTCAGCCGGTGCTGGCGGTGGCCGCCAACGATCTGGATACCGCCCGCAAGGCGGCGATGGCAGCGATAGTGGAATACGAAGATCTGCCGGCCGTGCTGTCGGTAGAGGAGGCGCTGGAGAAAGAGCTGTTTGTCACCGAGAGCCACAAGCAGCAGCGTGGCGACTCCGCCGCCGGACTCAAGCGCGCCAAACATGTGATCGAGGGCAGCCTGCATATCGGCGGCCAGGAACACTTCTACCTGGAAACCCAAATCAGCTCTGTGGTGCCCACCGAAGACGGCGGCATGCTGGTGTTCACCTCCAGCCAGAACCCCACCGAGGTGCAGAAGCTGGTGGCCAGCGTGCTCGGTGTTCCCATGCACAAGGTGGTGATCGACATGCGTCGCATGGGCGGCGGCTTCGGCGGTAAGGAAACCCAGGCGGCGGGCCCGGCCTGTATGGCCGCCGTGGTGGCCAGGCTGACCGGCCGACCGACCAAGATGCGGCTGCCGCGGATGGAGGACATGATGATGACCGGCAAGCGGCATCCGTTCTTCAACCAGTACAAGATAGGCTTCGATGACAACGGCCGCATCGAAGCGGCGGAGATCACCGTGGCCGGCAACTGCGGTTATTCGCCGGACCTGTCGTCGTCCATTGTCGATCGGGCCATGTTCCACTCGGACAACGCCTACTACCTGGGCGACGCCACCGTGATCGGTCATCGCTGCAAGACCAATACCGCCTCCAACACCGCCTATCGCGGTTTCGGCGGTCCCCAGGGGATGATGACCATAGAGCACGTGATGGATGAAATCGCCTCCGTGCTGGGTAAGGATCCGCTGGAGATCCGCAAGGTCAACTTCTACGGCAAGGATGAGCGTAATGTGACTCACTACCATCAACAGGTGGAACACAACATCATCCACGAGCTGGTGGCGGATCTGGAGGAGTCCTCCGACTATGCCCGCCGTCGGGCCGAGATCAAGGCCTTCAACGCCAACAGTCCGATCCTGAAAAAAGGCATCGCCATCACCCCGGTGAAATTTGGCATCTCCTTTACCGCCACCTTCCTTAACCAGGCCGGTGCCTTGGTGCATATCTACACCGACGGCAGCATCCACCTCAACCACGGTGGCACCGAAATGGGTCAGGGCCTCAACATCAAGGTGGCCCAGATCGTGGCGGAAGAGTTCCAGGTGGATATCGACAAGATACAGATCACCGCCACCAACACCGACAAGGTACCCAACACCTCGCCCACGGCGGCGTCCAGCGGCACCGATCTGAACGGTAAGGCGGCCCAGAACGCGGCCCAGACCATCAAGCAGCGGCTGATCGACTGGGCTGCCGGCCACTTCAAGGTCAGTCCGGAAGAGGTGGTGTTCAAGAACAACTTCGTGCAGATCCGGCACCAGATACTGTCGTTCCCGGAGTTCGTGCAACTGGCCTATTTCAACCAGGTCTCGCTCTCCAGCACCGGTTTCTACAAGACGCCGAAGATCTACTACGACCACGCCACCGGCTCCGGCCGTCCCTTCTACTACTTCGCCTACGGCGCCGCCTGTGCCGAAGTGGTGGTGGACACCCTGACCGGCGAGTACAAGATACTGCGTACCGACATCCTGCACGACGTGGGCGACTCCCTCAACCCGGCCATCGACATCGGCCAGGTGGAAGGCGCCTTTATCCAGGGCGTGGGCTGGCTGACCACCGAGGAGCTGGTGTGGAACGATCAGGGCCGGCTGATGACCAACGGCCCGGCCGGCTACAAGATTCCGGCGGTGGCGGATATGCCGCTCGACTTCCGGGTGAAGCTGGTGGAAAACCGCAAGAACCCGGAAGACACCGTGTTCCACTCCAAGGCCGTGGGCGAGCCGCCCTTCATGCTGGGCATGTCGGTCTGGTGTGCGCTGAAAGATGCGGTCGCCAGTGTGTCCGGCTATCGCAAGTATCCCCATATAGACGCACCGGCAACCCCGGAGCGGGTGCTGTGGGGCGTACAGCAGATGCAGGAGCTGCTGGAGCAGAATGAGACTGTGGTCGAGGATGTGCTGATTAAGTAGCACTGGGCATGCTTTAGACAGATGTCGCGAGCAGGCGGCTCGGAAGTCAATAAGAGGCAACAGGGACTACCTCGGCCGACCATCAGATGCCATGGCCGGAAATGCTCCTGCCGCTCCGGCCTTTCCGCCATCCCTGGCGGTCAGATGGCATCCGTGAGTCTTATATGGGGCGAGCTTGTCTCGCCGTGACGAACTATTTCAGCCTAACGAACATCCAGTGAATGTTCGCAGTAGGCTGAAACAGTGAGTGTCATTAACCCGAGTGTGTCGGGGTGGCTGCCCTATTGCCTCTTTGGCCGGTAGCCCGGGAATAGCAATTGGGTGAGATTCGGGTGGCGTTGCCACTTCGAGGAGTGACGTTATGTTCAAGGACAACTGGATACAGACATTGGTCGAACTGGAGCAGAAGGGCGAAGCCTGCATCATGGTGACCGTGGTCGAGCACAAGGGCTCCACCCCGCGCGACAGCGGCACCAAGATGCTGGTCACCCGCACCGGCTGTTATGCCACCATAGGCGGCGGCCACCTCGAATACAAGGCCATGGAGCTGGCCCGGGAGATGCTTGCCAAGGGCGAACGTCGGCCGCGTATCGAGCGCTTCAACCTGGGCGCGAGTCTGGGCCAGTGCTGTGGCGGCATGGCGACCCTGATGCTGGAGCCTGTGGTCCAGGACAAGCATCATCTGGTGTTGTTTGGTGCCGGCCATGTGGCCAAGGCTCTGGTGTCCGTGTTGTCCGGCCTGCCGTTTCGCATCACCTGGATAGATGAGCGGGAAGACGAGTTCCCCGCCCAACTGCCGGAAGGGGTAACCAAGGTGGTCAGCGATGATCCCGTGGGGGAAATCGACGACCAGCCGGCGAACAGCTTCTATCTGGTGATGACCCATAACCACCAGCTCGATTTCGAACTGGCGGCTCGTATCCTCAAGCGTGGGGATGCCCGTTATTTCGGCATGATCGGCTCTCACACCAAGCGCAAGCGCTTCGAATACCGGTTGCGGGAGCGGGATTTTGACCAGCAGACGGTGGACCGGATGGTATGCCCCATCGGCTTGGCCGAAGTTGGCGGCAAGCACCCGGCCGAGATCGCCGTGTCGGTCGCTGCCCAATTGATCGCCTGTTACCAAGATAATGCTGTTGTGGACGCCAAGACCCCTTCAGCAGACAAACATGCCGACCCGGTGTCGGTCCCTCATTCTTAAGGAGAAGCACGCACATGACTCATGCCGTGGCGTATCGTGCCGCCATTTTGCACAGCCTGGACGATCCCGCCAAAGTCGGGTTGGAGGCGTCCTATGCCTATTATCCAGACGGCGTCCTGGTGGTGGCCGATGGCCGTGTACGGGATATAGGTGCCGCCGCCGATGTACTGGCCCGGCAACCCGCCGAGCTGAACGTGGTTGAGTTTAACAATAAACTGATCACCTCGGGTTTTATCGATACCCATGTACATTTTCCTCAATCCGAGATGATCGCCTCCTATGGCGAACAGCTGCTCGACTGGCTCAACAACTATACCTTCCCGGAAGAGCGCAAGTTTGCCGACCCGGCCCATTCGGCCCGGGTGGCCGAGTTTTTCCTGGATCAGCTGCTGCGTAACGGCACTACCACCGCCATGGTATTCGGTACCGTGCATAAGGCCTCGGTCGATGCCTTTTTTCAGGCGTCGGACAAGCGTAATATGCGCATGATCGCCGGTAAGGTGATGATGGATCGGCATGCGCCGGACTTCCTTCTGGATACCCCCGAGTCTGGCTATGCGGACAGCAAGGAACTGATCGAGCGCTGGCATAACAAGGGCCGCCAGCTCTATGCGGTGACCCCACGTTTCGCTCCCACCAGCAGCCCCGAGCAACTGGCCGAGGCGGGCCGGTTGCTGGCCGAATATGATGGCCTCTATATGCAGACCCACCTGTCCGAAAACAAGCAGGAGATAGCCTGGGTCAAATCTCTGTTCCCGGAGCAAAAAAGCTATTTGGATGTGTACGATCATTTTGGCCTGCTCGGGGATCGTTCGGTATTTGCCCACGCCATCCATCTGGAGGAGCCGGAATTTGATCGCATGGGCGGCAGCAACTCGGTCGCCGCCTTCTGTCCGACCTCGAACCTGTTTCTGGGCTCGGGTCTGTTCAACCTGCCCAGGTTCGAAGATTACGAGGTGGATGTCGGCCTGGGTACGGATGTGGGCGCCGGCACCAGCTTTTCCATGTTGCAGACCATCAGCGAGGCCTACAAGATCCTGCAGTTGCAGCAGCACAGGCTGCATCCGCTCAAGGCCCTGTATCTGGCGACCCTGGGCGGCGCCCGGGCATTGCGGCTGGACGATAAAATCGGCAACCTGCAGGTGGGCAAGGAGGCGGATTTCATCGTGCTGGACCTGCAGGCAACGCCGCTTATCAAGGCGCGTATCGACAACACCAGCACCCTGTTTGAGCAGTTGTTTGTATTGATGATGCTGGGGGATGACCGGGCGATAGCCGAAACCTATATCTATGGCCAGCGCCAATACCGGCGGGATTGACAACGAGCACCGCTGTCGACCGGGTATTTTTGTGGTGTCCAGTCACATAGTTGGTGATAGACGGTGTGGTTCTGCCTAAAAAATGGGTAAAATTGTATACGACGTTAGTCACAATTTTATCATCAGGCATGGGATTGTGGTGTCTTGGACACCACCCAGCATGCCGTAACTGGAAACGGAAAGCATGAGTTCACTCAGTCAATTGGAGCCAGGATCTGTCAAGTCGAGCTCAAACACCCAGGACGATATCGTCTACGAGCATATTTTTGATGCCATTCTTGAACAACGACTGGCCCCGGGTACCAAGTTAAGCGAAGAAGCCCTGGGCGAAATATTCGGTGTCAGCCGCACCATTATCCGTCGCGCCCTGCTGCGTCTGTCCCACGAGCAGGTGGTCAGCATCAGGCCCAATCGCGGCGCCGTGGTGGCGGCCCCGAGCGTAGAGGAAGCCAGGCAGATTTTTGCCGCCCGTCGGGTGGTGGAGCTGGCGGTGACCGAACTGGCGGTGGCAAACGCCACCCCGGCCGGCCTGTCCCGAATTCGGGAAATGGTCAAGGAAGAACAGGATGCCTTTTCCCAGGGTGATCGCGGCAAGGGCATCCGTCTGTCCGGCGAGTTTCACCTGGAGTTGGCCCACATGGCCAGGAATATTCCCCTGCTTAACTTTCAACGCAGCGTGGTCTCGCAAACCTCGTTGATCATTGCCCAGTACGAGGTTGGCCATCAGGCCCATTGTTCTTTTAACGAACATGAAGAATTGCTGAAAGCCCTGGAAAGCGGCAACAAGGAAACGGCGGTCGCCATGATGAAAGAGCATCTGGATCATATCGAGGCCAAACTGAATCTGGACGGTGAGTCCGCCTCCACCGATCTGCATGTGGTGTTCTCCGGGGTGGTCAAAAAACAGCCGCCCGGACGTCGCTCAGGTTCAAAATAGTCCCTCACAGCACAGGGAAGCCAGCTTCCCTGTGCATGTTCATCGCGGCCGGATTAAAGGGTCAATTTCGTTGCCCCACTTGCGGCTCCGCCGACGCGTCATCAATCCATCCTAGGCGGCTTAGCCACGCCACCCCTGTTGCCTCTAAGTACATGAGCAGGTGTTGAGTCGGGTTGGTATTACCGAATTTCCCCCGCTGTTTTTGCCATTCCCTGGCTCCCTCGCGAGCCCATTACCCCCTGTTTTAGCTGCCTGAATCCGGGTGGTCCAAGTCAAGGCGTCTAACTGGCGCTACCGAGTTCGGCCTCAGACTCCTAATGTTGGCAATATGTAAACAACGGTGTGTTCGTTGTTGAAGAGTGTCATTTTTTAACGGGTAGTCCCTGTTATATTGAGGAGAGAGAGGCATGTCCGCCGAGAATTCTGTAACCGTAAAATTGCTTGAAGAGCTGTTCGCCGCTTTTAACCGTCACGACGTGGAAGGCGTCATGGCCTGCATGACCGATGACTGTGTGTTTGAAGGCGCCGCCGGCCCCGAGGCCTATGGCGTGCGTTTTGAAGGCCGTGATGCGGTGGCCGCCGCCTTTGTCAAGGTGTGGACTACCTTCCCGGATGTCAGCTGGCAGAACACCAAGCATTTTGCCGCCGGCGATCGTGGCGTGTCCCAGTGGACCTTCTGTGCCACCGCGCAGGATGGCCGTCGTATCGAAGCCGACGGTGTCGATCTGTTCACCCTGAAGGACGGCAAGCTGGCACTGAAACAGGCTTTCCGTAAAGACCGTCCCATGCTGGACCCCAAGTAACTCCGCCATCACGGCCTTAACCTTTTCATCCTGGGAAGACAAATATGGATATCGTCAACAAAGCTAAAACGGATCTCGGGCAAGACCTGCAGAGCAGCAAGGTGCTTGACCGTTATGACCCAACCTATGATCCCCTGGTCGCGGCCAATCCGGGACGTGGTCAGCAGTATGCGCCCACTTACTGGGTAGCGACGGCCGGTGCACCGCCGGAAGATGATGGTCCCATCACCCAGGATGTAGATGCTGATGTGGTGATCATCGGCAGCGGTTTTACCGGTTTGACCTGTGCCGTGTTCCTGGCCAAGGAACACGGTATCAAGGCGACGGTGCTGGAAGCCAACCAGGTCAGCTGGGGTTGTACCAGCCGTAACGGTGGTCAGGCTCAGAATGCTTCCGGCCGTCTGAGTCGCTCCCAGTGGATCCAGCGCTGGGGTCTGGATACCGCCCGTCGCATGCATGAAGAAGTGCGTGAAGGGTTCGATACCTTCAAGGGCTTGATCAAGGAAGGCAACATCGATTGCAACCCGCAGGACGGGGGGCACTTGTATATCGCCCACCGGGAAAGCGCGATGCGCAAGCTGGAGGCCGAGGCCAAGGTGCTGTCCGATAAGTTTGGTTACCATACCGAGCTGCTGGACAAGGCGACTTTGAGTCGTGACTATGTTAATGAGGCCGAAGCCGTGGGCGCCATGCATGAGCCGGATGGTATCGGCGTGCATCCGCTCAAGCTGGCCCATGGCTACCATCGCATGGCACGAGAACTGGGCGCCACCATCCATCCTTCCAGCCCGGTGATCGGTTGGGAAACCAAGAATGGCATCCATTACCTGAAGACCCCGGGTGGGATTGTGCGTGCCCGGGCCGTGGGGGTCGCCACCGGCGGTTATACCTCCCAGGGGCTGCACAGCCAGCTGCGCAACAAAATCATGCCGATTTTGTCCAACTCACTGGTGACCCGTCCGATGACGGAACAGGAAATTGCCGAGTGTAACTTCAAGACCAATGAGGTGATCACCGATACCCGCACCCTGCGTCATTACTATCGCAAGCTGCCGGACAACCGCCTGCAGATCGGCAGCCGCAGCTCGATTACCGGCAGCGATGCACCCAATCCCAAGCATCTGCAGTTGTTGATCGACGGCATGCACCGTAAGTTCCCTGCCTTGAACGGCATCAAGGTGGATTACTCCTGGTGGGGCTGGGTCGACGTCAGCCACGACATGATGCCGAGGATCGCCCAGCCCGACGAGAAGGAGCAGATATTCTACGCCCTGGGCTACGGCGGCAACGGGGTCATGTTCTCGGCCCATGCCGGCCGGCGCATGGCTCAGCGTATCGCTGGGATCAAAGAGGGCTTCGAGTTGCCGATTTACAACTCGCCGCTGCCGGGGCACCTGTTCGCTCCCTTCCGTCGCCTGGGTCAGCGGATGCTGTACCACTGGTATCACCTGCGGGACGAGCATTTGTAAGCCGGTTATTTTCTGGTAATAGAGAGGGTAGGGAGCCATTCTCTGCCCTCTGTCTGATCTTGGGGATGGATTGTTGATAATTGTTTTAATTTCCAGTATCTAGCCGACAAATAAGTAACAAAATCCGGTACCCGGTGTTATGGTCATGGGGTGGTGATGGCATAATCTCCGCCACGTCTTTTCCCATTTCCTGTTTGACATCGACACACCATGCTTCCACTGTTTCATCTTTCGACCGAAAAAACGACCAGCTTGCAGCAACAGTTACGCGAGCAGATTGCCGCCGCCATCCTCAATGGCAATATCCCCCTGGACAGTCCGCTGCCTTCCAGCCGTAAGCTGGCCAAACAGCTGAGTATCGCGCGCAATACCGTGGTGCTGGCCTATGAACATCTGTTGGATGACGGCTATCTGATTGCCAAGGAGCGCAGCGGTTATTTTGTGAATCCGGAGATCCTGTCGCGTAAGGTGGAGTTGCCCTTGAGCGAGCCGAGTGAGCCGACCGGGCACATGCCGGAATGGCGGCAGATCTTCAAGATCCACCCTTCCAATCAGCACAACATTACCAAGCCCAAAGACTGGCAGAAATATCCCTATCCCTTTATCTACGGTCAGTTCGATCCCGGCCTGTTTCCCAGCAATAACTGGCGGGAATGCTGTCGTGATGCGGTCAGCGTGCCGGCGATCCGCGACTGGGCATCGGATCGCTTCGATAACGACGATCCCCTGCTGATCGAGCAGATCCGTACCCGGTTGTTGCCCCGGCGGGGGGTTTGGGCCTCGGCGGATCAGATACTGGTCACGGTTGGTGCCCAACAGGCGCTCTATATGCTGGCGCGGCTGTTGCTGGATAAAGACAGCATCATCGGCATAGAAAACCCTGGTTACGTGGATATCTGCAATATCGCCGCCATGAACCCGGCCCAGGTGCGTCCGCTGCCGCTGGATGAACAGGGGCTGATCGTCAATGAGCGACTCAATGACTGTGATGCCATCTACACCACTCCCAGCCACCAGTGTCCGACCACGGTCACCATGCCCCTGGAGCGGCGTTATGAGCTGTTGGAAAAGGCCAATCAGCATAATATCCTGCTGATTGAAGACGACTATGAGAGTGAAAGTAACTTCAAGACCAATCCGATCCCGGCGCTGAAAAGCCTGGATAAGAATGACAGGGTGATTTACGTCGGCAGCTTGTCCAAGACCCTGGCGCCGGGTTTGCGCCTGGGTTATCTGGTGGGGCCGACCGAATTGATCCGCGAGGCCAGGGCCTTGCGCCGGCTGATCCTACGCCATCCCGCCGCCAACAACCAGAGATCGGTCGCCCTGTTCCTGGAGCGGGGCTATCACGATGCGCTGATCATGAATATCGCCAAGGCCTATGAAGAGCGCTGGCAGGCGATGGCCGAGGCCTTGGACGAGTATCTGCCCTCTTCCGCCCGTCAGCCGACCTTCGGCGGCTCCTGCTACTGGGTCAAGGGGCCGGAAGGACTGGACAGCCGGCTGTTACGTAAGGAGGCGGCCGACAGAGGCATACTGATCGAACCGGGAGATATCCACTTTCACGGTGAGCAGGTGCCGCTGAACTATTTTCGCCTGGGCTATTCCTCTATCCCCGCCAATAAAATCCGGCCGGGGATCCAGGCCCTGGTCGAGCTGATCAACGATATGGTATAGCCCGCAGCTGCCCCTGTGCCTGTTTTTGGCACAGGGGCAATGAAAGGCTTTCCTTCAATCCGGTCATGGTTTGGCCGCCCGGTACTCTGTTTCATCTTTTTTTGGTTGCATTTCTGTTAAATAAAGCTCTCCTTCGGTATTCCCTATTCCAGTAAAAATCCATTTAAATTCAATTTGATAAATCATTATAAAGGGCTGGCGTAACGGTTGTTACGAAACTGGTCCTACTCAGTAACCGAGCCAATTCCTACTCTTATCCCCAGTGAATCGTGCAGCAGCCCACGTGCGGATTAGCTGTTTTACCGGCCGGCAATCCCTGGGAGGGGAAGCCCAGGAAGATAGGCCGGCAAGAGCAGCCGCAGAGGACAGCGATTCGCGATAAACCCATAACAAGAAATAACTAACGAATCGAAACCTGCTTCGAATAGAGCAATTAAGTGAAAACAAGGAGGCGATGCTCAGCCGTCGCCACTGACAGGAAAACTTAAAAGGAAGACAGCTATGCCACGTATGACTCCTAGTGAAGCCCTGGTTGAAACTCTGGCGGCCAATGGTGTAACCGATGCTTTTGGCATCATGGGTTCGGCCTTTATGGATGCCATGGATATTTTTGCCCCGGCAGGTATCCGTTTGATTCCTGTAGTACATGAGCAGGGCGCGGGCCACATGGCTGACGGCTACTCTCGCGTCAGTGGCCGTCACGGCGTTTGTATCGCCCAGAATGGTCCCGGTATCACCAACTTCGTCACCGCCATCGCGGCCGCCTACTGGGCCCACAGCCCGGTGGTATGTATCACCCCCGAAACCGGCTCCATGAGCCAGGGCCTGGGTGGTTTCCAGGAAGCGCAGCAGCTGCCTTTCTTTGAAACCATCACCAAGTATCAGGGCCATGTGGCCAACCCGGCCCGTATGGCCGAGCTGACCGCCCGCTGTTTCGACCGCGCCATGCTGGAAAACGGTCCGACCCAGCTGAACATCCCCCGTGACTTCTTCTACGGCGATATCAACGTTGAAATCCCCCAGCCGATCCGTATCGAGCGCGGTGCCGGCGGTGAGCAGAGCCTGCAGGAAGCCGCAGAACTGCTGGCCAAGGCCAAGAATCCGGTGATCATCTCCGGTGGCGGTGTGGTGATGTCCGGTGCCGTTGAAGAATGTAAGGCGTTGGCCGAGTACCTGGGCGCCCCCGTGGTGAACAGCTACCTGCATAACGACTCTTTCCCCGCCAGCCACCCGCTGTGGTGTGGTCCCCTGGGCTACCAGGGCTCCAAGGCCGGTATGAAGCTGATCTCCCGTGCCGACGTGGTACTGGCACTGGGCACCCGTCTTGGGCCGTTCGGTACCCTGCCGCAGCACGGTCTGGACTACTGGCCGAAAGAAGCCAAGATCATCCAGGTTGACTGCGATGCCAAGATGCTGGGCCTGGTGAAGAAGATCTCCGTGGGTATCTGTGGTGATGCCAAGGCAGCCGCCGTCTCCATGCTGGACCGTCTGCAGAACCTGGATGTCGCCTGTCTGGAAAACAAGGGTGCCCGTGCCAGCGAAATCGCCGCCGAAAAAGCGGCCTGGGAAAAGGAGCTGGACGAGTGGATCCACGAGAAGGACGAATATTCTCTGGACATGATCGCCGAGCAGGCCGAAGAAGAAGGCAACTTCCTGCACCCGCGTCAGGTACTGCGTGAGCTGGAAAAAGCCATGCCGGAAGATGCCATGGTATCCACCGATATCGGTAACATCAACTCGGTCGCCAACAGCTATCTGCGCTTTGAAAAGCCCCGCTCTTTCTTTGCCGCCATGAGCTTCGGTAACTGTGGTTACGCCCTGCCCACCATTATCGGTGCCAAGGTAGCCGCGCCCGAGCGTACCGCTATCTCTTACGCCGGTGACGGTGCCTGGGGTATGTCGATGATGGAAATCATGACCTGTGTACGTGAAAACATCCCGGTCACTTCCATCGTATTCCACAACCGTCAGTGGGGCGCCGAGAAGAAGAACCAGGTTGATTTCTACAACCGTCGCTTTGTGGCCGGTGACCTGGAGAACCCGAGCTTTGCCGCCATCGCCCGCTCCATGGGTGCCGAAGGTGTGACCGTTGACCGTCTGGAAGATGTGGGTCCGGCCCTGAAGGCCGCCTGTGTTGCTCAGAAAGAAGGCAAGACCACCGTTATCGAAATCCTGTGTACCCGCGAACTGGGCGACCCCTTCCGTCGTGACGCCCTGTCCAAGCCGGTTCGTCACCTGGATAAATACAAAGACTACTGCTAAGCGGCACAGCAGTTAACCACGGGCAGGGGGTGCGAACCTCCTGCCCGAATTTTAGGCGATAACCAGAGCTTATTGTCCCAGTGACCTCTGTTTATTTTCTTCATCACCAGGGTAGGTATCATGCTGAGTTCAATCCCTAAGGAATGCCCCGCTTATCTGTTAGAGCAAGCCCGTCAATTGCCCCGGGTGACCACAGTGGTGATCAACCCGGTCAATGCGGTTTCCCTGTCCAGCGCCAGGCTGGCCAGAGATCAAGGCCTGATCGAGCCGATCCTGGTCGGCGCTATTGACAAGATGCGTCATGAAGCCGAGCTGTTGGGCTGGGATCTGGAAGGGGTCCGGCTGGTGGATGCGGCCGATGAAACCCAGGCCGCTCAGCTGGGGGTCGGCCTCGTGACTCAGGGGGAAGCGGCTTCCATCATGAAAGGCCATGTACATACGGATATCCTGCTGCGCGCCGTGCTCAGCCGGGCCGCCGGGCTGAGAACCGACAGCCGCCTCAGCCATGTGTTTCACATGACAATACCGGGCAGCGACAAGGCACTGTGCATTACCGATGCGGTGATCAATGTGCAGCCAACGGTGATCGACAAACTGCATATCGCCCGTAACGCGGTCAGGCTGGCTCATGCCTTGGGCAATGCCCAGCCTAAAGTCGCGGTGCTGTCGGGCACGGAGGAGGTCAACAAGAGCATGCCCTCCAGTGTGGATGCGGCCGAGCTGGTCAAGCTGGCGCAGATGGGCACCTTGCCCGGCGCCATAGTGGAAGGGCCGCTGGCCTTCGATAATGCGGTGTCAACTGAGGCTGCCAGCATCAAGGGCATCAAGGGACAGGTTCCCGGACAGGCCGACATCCTGCTGGTTCCCAACCTGGAGTCGGGGAACTTCCTGTTCAAGCAGATGGTGTATTTTATGAGCGCCACCGCCGCGGGACTGGTACTGGGCGCCCGGGTGCCGATCATCCTCACTTCCCGGGCCGATCCGCCTGAGGCACGGCTGGCGTCCTGCGCCCTGGCGTCTCTGTACAGCGCCTATTGCGCCAGACAGGAGTCGGCTGTAGCTTAGACGGCCCCATCTAGTCGGATTGATTAAGGAGTAAGATATGCCGCTTAGCCGTTATGGTTTTATCATCAAGGCGACCGATCTGGAGATGTTCAAGCATCATGGCCGGATCAAGAGTGAACTGTTCGATATCGCCGTGTCCGGCGTGCAGTCGGTGGATGAGGCGATCATGGCCGCCCAGGAAATGTTGACCCGGCGTATCGAAGCGATCGAGTTATGCGGGGGCTTCAGCGCAGAAGAAGAAGCGCAGATCCGCGAAGCGATCAACGACCATGTGCCGCTCGGCCGGGTGCAATACCGCGAGCAGGACCAATCTCGGGTCGAGTGGCCCTGAGTTTCCCGTATTAGTGATCACCGCCTGTGGCCACCGGCTGCAGGCGGTACAGACACCGGCGTCGTTGTTACCAGGGTGTCAGTCTGTGCCTGTCCATATCTCAATTTCTCCCCTTAGCTCCGCTAATGCCGGCAGACCCTCTGTGTGACCAATGCCATACTCTGTTCTTCCGCCCGCGGTCTCCAGGCCAACCAATCCCTGCCATTGAACCAGCCAAAGTCGGCGGCGCGTTCAAGGCCGCCATAAACAGCCGTAATAGTCCCTGTTCGCTGCTGTGCGGATCCGGCCCGGCAGCCCTATTGCCTCTGTAACTGCGACGGCAGCAAACGTAAAACATGAGTGGGCCTTAGCAGCCAAAGTCAGGGGGCTAAGACGCCAAAAAGGCGGGACGACGTCATTTGGGAATGCCATCAGGATAAATGATTTTCGAATACAAGGAGAATGATAGGCGTCATTGTTAACGATTTTTCCTGGCATTTTCCCCTGCCTGCACTCGATTCACTCATCCATCACTTGGCAGGGGGAGCCGGCCACATGCCTTATTCCTTGCTGGCCGGCCACTCCCTTCCGACACAAGGACAACCTGGATTACCTGGACTACCTGGGTATACTGGGCGATTTTATTTCCTGTATTTATCATTAAATTCAATCAATTAAATATGTTTTTGCTGAAGGTGGAGCCTTGTTCGGGGTGTTGCGGTTTCCTTAAATGGCCAACATAGACCCCATCGATCCCATCTCCAAATTATGCCACATCATCCGGTCCCTCTCTCCCGATAACTGACATAGTGGCCTGTATATTGCCTATGTACTTGTGGTGAACTTTTTTTGAGAAAAATGTTTACATTATGTTAACGATGATACTAATATAAAATCGTTAACAAAGAACGCAGATAATCGTAAACATGGAGCCGCTATGAAGATCAAGATCATCAACCCCAACACCACTCAGGCGTTCACCGATGCACTGCAGCGGCTGGCCGATGGGGTGGCCCGCCCGGATGCCGAGATTCTGGCGGTCAGCCCGGCGTCGGGACCCAGTGCCATCGAAAGCTTCTACGATGAAGCCCTGGCCGTGCCCGGCGTACTGGAAGAGATCCGCAAGGGTGATCAGGAGCAGGACGTGGATGCCTATGTACTGGCCTGCTTCGGCGACCCCGGGCTGTATGCGGCCCGCGAGCTGACCGACAAGCCAGTACTGGGCATTGCCGAAGCGGCCTTCCATATGGCGGCCATGGTCAGTGCCTGCTTCAGCGTGGTCACCACCTCGCCGCGGGTACGCTTCATGACCGAGCACCTGGTCAGCCGTTATGGTTTCGATGAACAGTGCAAGAAGATCAGGACCACGCCTATTCAGGTACTGGACCTTGCCAACTCGCCCGATACCGCCATCGCCAAGGTGATCGCCGAGTGCCTTAAGGCCAGGGATGAAGACAAGGCCGAGGCCATCGTGCTGGGTTGTGCCGGCATGTCCCAGTACCGGACCCGGATCGAGGCGGAAATCGGTATTCCGGTGATCGATGGCACCGTCGCCGCGGTCAAACTTTGCGAGGCCCTGGTGGATATGCAGCTGAGCACCAGCAAGGTGCTGACCTTCAACTGGCCCAAACCGGGGATGGCCAGGGGTATGCAGGCCGATATCAAGTCGATTGCCTGAACCGGATAACAACCAATGGGCACGCCTTCAGACGGCACTAACAGGGGCGAAACCTGCCCAAAGTAGATATGACTGCGGATCAGTCAACAGTAGCAGTGGAAAGCGGCCGGATGGCATAGCAAGCTATACCGGCCGACGTGATGGATTACCGAGGACAATCTAATGGCAATTGAACAAGCAAATGGCCAGCTCACCGCGGCTCAGACCGTGGCTCAGCACACCTCAGCCGCTGCCGGTCAGCAGCAAGAAAAGAAGGGCGGGGATGAATCCCTGGCCCCTCAGAAGACACGCATCATGGGCCGGGTTTCCTACCTGTTGGCCTGGTTTGGTGGCTGTGTCTCCATCGGCACCTTTACCATGGGCTCCAGCATAGTGGGAACCCTCAACCTGTTGCAGGCCTGCCTGGCGATTGCCGTCGGTTGCTTCGTGATTGGTATTGCGCTGGCGCTGAACGGTGCCGCCGGCTACAAATACGGTATCCCTTTCATGGTCCAGGCGCGCGGCGCCTTCGGTTTTGCCGGCACCCGTTTCCCGGGGCTGGTGCGGGCGGTGCCGGCCATCGTCTGGTACGGCTTTCAGAGCTGGATCGGCGCCGGTGCCATCAATGCGGTATCGGCCACCCTGTTCGGCTTCGATAACCTGGTGCTGTTCTTCGTACTGTTCCAGTTCCTGCAGATAGGCTTGTCGATCTTCGGCTTCCAGGGCATCAAGTGGCTGGAAAACATTGGCAGCGGTTTCATCCTGGTGGCCCTGATCTACATGTTCTACAGCGTGATCAACCGCTACGGTGATGAGATCACCACTAACCTGGTGAACATTGAGGGCACCTGGGGCCTGCCGTTCTGGGGCGCGACCATGCTGTTCCTGGGTATCTACAGCACCATGATGCTCAACGTCAGTGATTATTCCCGTGAGCTGAAGGAAGGTAGCGGTCCCGGCCTGCTGACGACCCTGTATTCCATGTCCATCCTGCCCTGCACCCTGTTTATGGGGCTGATCGGCCTGATGGTCTCCGGGGCCACCGGGGTGTCCGATCCGATCCAGGTCTTCTCCAGTGCCGTGGACAACACCCCGCTGCTGGTGATCACCCTGCTGTTTATCGCCTTCGCCCAGGTGACCACCAATGTGCTTAACAACGTGGTGCCGCCGACCTATATCCTGATGGATGTGTTCAAGCTGAAGTTCCGCACCTCCACCATCATCGTGGGTCTGCTGGCCTTCTGCACCTTCCCTTGGGAGTTGGTCAAGGATGAATCGGCCGCCGGTCTGCAGCTGTTCGTGCAAACCTATTCCGCCTTTCTCGGCCCCATCTTCGCGGTCCTGGTGGTGGACTACTTCATCGTCCGTCGCCGCAAGCTGGATCTGGACAAGCTCTATGATGAGAATGGCCCCTATAAAGGCGTGAACTATGGTGCCGTGGTGGCAGCCCTGGCGGGTGCCGTGGTGGCGCTGACCTTCTCTTCGGTCTCCTGGTACGCCAGCCTGCTGCCTGCCGGCCTGACCTATTACCTGCTTATGCAATACTGGCAGCCCTGCCAACGCTTCCGTCAGTAATGTTCCTGCCCCGCCCGCCGGGCGGGGCCTCACGAGCATTACCCTGTAATCTCATAGAGGTAGAGCCTTATGCCAAAGCTCAAGTCACGGTTATCTAAATTCAAACTGTCTGCTTGCGGTCTGCTGAGTGTCCTTTTTCTGTCATCGGTCGCGCAGGCTGAGCAACAGGTCCAGAATGGGCATATGACAGGATCGAAAGGGGCCGACACCATTAAAACCATTGTTCTTATCAACCCCAATTCAAACACCAAGGCCACTGAATCCATGGCTGAGCTTGCCAGGCTTGAAACCAAAGGCGTAGCCAAGCTGCTGGCAAGAAGCAACATGGATGCTCCTCCCTTGCTCACGACCCCCCAGGATATGATTGACGCTGCTCCGGGTGTGGTTGCGGTGGGCGTCGAAGCCGCTAAAGATAAGCAGGTGGCGGCTATCATCGTATCGGCCTTCAGTGATCCGGGGCTTGAAGAACTGCGTGCGGCGGTAGACATCCCGGTGTTCGGTATCGGTGAGGAAGTGTTTCATGAGGCCGCTCGTGGCAACCGGGCATTCAGTATTGTGACCGTTACCCCGGACGAGGGGTTGATTGAGTCGTTCAGGCAGAAGGCAGAGGCCTTGGGTTATGCACACCTGTATCGAGGGGTCAGGGTGACTTCCGGTGATCCATTGGAGCTGGTCAAGTCTCCAGAAAAACTTGATGCGGCGCTGGCTGGTGCAGTACGAGAGTCTCTTGAAAAAGACGAGACAAAGGCTGTAATTATGGGAGGAGGTCCGCTTTCGGCATCCGCACTCAGGTTGCAGCCGCAATTCGATGTGCCATTAGTCGTCGCGGTCAATGCCGCTGCCCGTGCGGCCGTTAAAGCGATTCAGAGTGAATAGACCTGCACCGTCTTGGCGCCGGACTTCGCGACGCTAAGACCGCCTGTAATACCCCGCTCGCTCCATGATGCCGAGTGGGGCCTAATTTCAACGATCAGGAGGATCGTCATGGATGACAGCAACCTTGAAATCAAGCACATAGACAGCTCGCTATATAACGAGGATCTGGCCCCCATCAAGCACCAGGACAGATCCTGGGGCTGGTTTGAAATCTTCAATGTCTGGTCGAACGATATTCAGAGCCTGTTCGGCTATACCCTGGCCGCTTCGCTGTTCCTGTCCTATGGCCTGAACGGCTGGGCGGTGATGGCGGCCATCATCCTGGCCGGCTGCGTGGTGATGGTGCTGGTCAACCTGACCGGCAAACCCAGCGTCAAGTATGGCATTCCCTTCCCGGTGATGATCCGGGCCAGCATGGGCGTGCGCGGCGCCAACTTCCCGGCCTTGTTGCGGGCCATTATCGGTATCTTCTGGTATGGGGTGCAAACCTACTTCGCCTCGACCGCCGTTACCCTGATGCTGACCGCCTTGTGGGGGGCGGGCAGCGGCGAGACCTTCCTCGGCCTGTCCGGCACCGCCTGGCTGGCCTTTGTGATCGTATGGGTGTTTCAGATTGCCCTGTTCTGGCAGGGTATCGATAAGATCAAGGTGTTCCTCAACTGGGCCGGCCCCCTGGTCTATGTGGTGATGCTGGTGTTGATGGCTATCGTCTGGTTCGAGGCCGGCGGCGAGCTGATCCCGGCGGTCGGCACCATCTTCAGCGGTGGCGGCAGCTACGAAGGGGGAGACATCGCCGCCTTTACCGCCATCGTCGGCACCATGATCGCCTACTTTGCCGCCGTGGTGATCAACTTTGGTGATTTCACCCGCTTTGTGCGCAGCGAGCGGGAGATGAAGCTGGGCAATCTGGTGGGGCTGCCGCTCAATGTCGCCTTCTTCTCTTTTATCGCCCTGATCATTACCGCCGGTACCCTGGTGCTGTTTGGCGACGCCCTTACCAACCCGGCCGATATCGTCGAGCGGGTAGATTCATTGCCGCTGACCATTATCGCCGCCCTGACCTTCTTCGCCGCCACCGTGGGTATCAACCTGGTGGCGAACTTCATCCCTCCCGCCTACGATCTGGCCAACCTGTTTCCCAGGCTGATCAGCTTTCGCATCGGGGGCCTGATCACCGCCACCGTGGCTTTTTTTGTCGGTGCCTTGTGGGTATCGGTGATCAGCCAGATCGGTATTCCCGGCTTCGTTAACGCCCTGGGCTCGGTCGTTGCCCCTTTCTACGGCATCATCGTGGTCGATTATTACCTGATCAAACGGCAGCGGCTGAACATGGAGCAGCTGTTTTCGTCCGATCCACAAGGCGCTTACTACTACAACAAGGGCTGGAACGGCAAGGCGCTGCTGGCCTTTGGCCTGGCAGCGGTCTTTTCCATCTCAACCGTGCTGGTGCCGGCGCTGAGCAACCTCAACGGCTACGGCTGGCTGCTCGGGGCTGGACTGGGAGGGCTCTTCTATTATCTGTTGATGCCGCGCACCGGTCTCGTGCAGAGCTCGGCTGGCAACTGAGCCCTGAACGAGCGCCATGAGCCTAATCAAAGACGAGACCAGGGTCTCGTCTTTGTCTTTGACATCAGCATATCTCTCTTTTACAAACCACCGCATTTATTGTTGACGATAATACCCTGTGTTAATCTGTTAAAAAGTCAACAGAGTGTAATAGTCCGGTGGTGAGGCCACGGGGGATTTGCCCGCCTATCATGCGACCGGCGGGCCCAATTCCCCTCGCTATGATACAAGCCGCCACCCGGATCCTGTAACGAATGACATTTTCATTATTATTGCAACGGCGTTACGCGGGGCCGGAGAGAGCACTGAAGCACTTGCCCTGCAACGAACTAAGGTAGGGTCATGCAAAGTCCAAAAACATCAGATGTTGATACGGTATACCAGCGGGTCTGGGAGGCGATCGTGGCCCATAAGCTGCTGCCGGGTACGCGTCTGAAAGAGGAAGAATTATGCGAAACCTTTGGCATCAGCCGTGGGTTTGTGCGCAAGGTGCTGTTGCAGCTATCCCATCATAAACTGGTTAACCTAGTGCCCAACAGCGGTGCCTTTGTCGCCGAGCCCTCGCCGGCGGAGGCGCGGGAAATCTTCCAAGCCCGTCGGCTGATCGAGGCCGAACTGGTACGGGAGCTGGCCGGCAAATGTACCGAGCAGGACAAGCGCCTGCTGGAGCAGCATGTGGCCAGGGAGCACGAGGCGTTTGAAGGCGGGCAGTTGAGCCTGCGCATCCGCTTGTCCGGGGAATTTCATCTGCTGATCGGCCAGCTGGCCAACAAGCCGGTGCTGACCTCTTTCTTACATGAGATTATTTCCCGCTCTTCCCTGATAGTCGCCCTGTATCAGGGTACAAGCCCCCGTAAAGGCAAACAACGTATCTACAGCCCTTGCAGTGAACATACCGGTTTGCTGGAGGCGATAGCCGCACGGGACGTGCAGACGGCGGTGGATTTAATGCGTGAGCATCTGAATGAAATCGAGGCCCAGCTGCAGCTGGAACCGCCTAAGGAAGAGGCACTCGATCTGAAAGCCATTTTCTCTGAGCTGTAACAGAGATTGCCACCCCCTGTCGGGTGGCAATCGGGGTCATGCGCTTTTTTCTTTCTGCGCTTTTTTCTCGGGGCGGGGGACGATCAGGGTGGGGATACGAGATTCCCGCAGCACATTTTTGGCCACACTGCCCAGCAGGGTATGCAGCCAACCCTTTTCATGGGCTCCCATCACAATCAGATCACAGTCGAGCTCTTTTGAGCGGCGAAGAATAGTCTGGGTCGGATAGCCCTCGATAATTTCACAAGAGACAATTTTTTTGCGCATGGCGTGTTCTTCCGGCGCGATTTCTTTCCAGAAATATTCCTGTCTTTCCTGTAGCTGGGTGTTGGCATTCTTCAGCCGTTGTTTTAAAAATTCCTCCCTGCTCACCTGATTGATAATGTAGGTTTGCAAGGTGAATTTTTCCTCATTGGACAGTTCTTCCACTACTTTGAGTATATGGATATTGGCTCCGGTTTTTTTTGCCAGATAGACCGCATATTTAAAAGCAAAAGAGGCATTTTTTGATAGATCTGTACAATAAAGGATATTTTTTATTTCCGGCATCATCATATTTCCCTCATGCTGATTCATCAAGGGCCAGCCTGCAGCTGGCCCTGTGTTTATCTTCACTAATATCCCAGTAGGCTGGGGAGGAACAGAGTTATTTCGGGTACGTAGGCGATCACGAAGACAGAAAGAACCGATACAAATGCAAAGGGCAATGCCTTGATGGATATTTCTTCTATTGACGAACCCGAGACCCCGGAGGCTATAAACAGGTTTTCACCCAGCGGCGGTGTCTGGAAGCCAATCGACAGGCAGCAGACCACGACGATGCCGAAGTGGATGGGATCAATGCCCAGGTTGTAGGCCACCGGCAACAATACCGGGGTCAGTATCATGATGGCCGCCAGGGTCTCCATAAACATGCCGACAAACAGCAGGAAGAAGATGATCAGCGCCCAGATAAGATACAGGTTGGTGGTCATTTCCAGCATGGAGGAGGCGACAATCGCCGGGATCTGGTTCTCCACCAGCAGGCGGCCGAACACGGTGGCGGTAAACAGGATCAGCAACACGCGGCCGGTAAGCCAGGTGGTGGTTTCCAGCGAGTGCATCACATCCTTGAACTTCAGTTCTTTATGCACAAAGAAACCGATGACCAGGGTATAGAAGATGGCGACGATGGCCGACTCGGTCGGGGTAAACAGGCCGCTGTAGATACCGCCGAGGATCACGATCGGCGCCAGCACCGACCAGATGCCCTTGCGGAAGGCCGTCATGGTGGTCGCCATGGACCAGCCTTCGGTGGTGCCCTTGTAGCCATGCTTCCTGCACAAGAAGTAGTTCATGATCAGCAGGCCGACGGATAATACCAGGCCGGGAAAAAAGCCGGCGATAAACAGCTTGGGGATGGAAACGGACTGGAATTGGCCATATTGGGCAATGGCTTCGGGGGGCGCCATCAAGCCCATGGCGGAGATACCGAAGATGACCATGGGAATGGAAGGCGGTATCACCACCCCCAGGCCGCCGGAGGAGGCGGTAATGGCCGAGGCATAGCCTTTGCTGTAGCCCCGTTGCACCATGGCCGGGATCATCAGCATGCCGACCGCGGCCGTGGTGGCCGGACCAGAGCCGGAGATGGCGCCGAAGAACATGCAGGCCATGACGGTGGCGGCCGACATGCCGCCGGTAAAGGGGCCGGCGAAGCTTTCCGCCAGGTCAACCAGGCGTTTGGAGATGCCTGCCGCTTCCATCAGTGCGCCCGCCAGGATAAAGGCTGGTAAGGCCATCAGGGGGAATGAGCCCACCGAGGTAAAGGCGATCTGTACAAACTTGATGGGATTCTCACCCAGATATAAAAATGAGGCGAGAGCCGATACTCCCAGCGACACGCTGATGGGAGCACCCATCAACAGCAACAGCAGGAAGCTCCCGAATAATATCATGACTACCGATGTTTCCACCATGGGACAACTCCTGAACTAGTTCGACTGGGTTTCTTTATCAGATGATTCAATAAGCTTTTCAACTTCCAGTGATTCAGGATCCCTGATATCAATGCCTTTGATCAGCTTATAGTAATTGACCTGGATGATGCGGAAGGTCATTAACGCAAACGCGATAGGCAAGATCATATAAACGTATTTCATCGGGAATCCCAGGGTCTGGGATTTCCAGAACAGGTTCATCTTATTGAAGACAAAGTCATAGCTCAGGAAAACGAAGTAGCAGTTGAAGCCAATCCAGATTAAATCTGCCAGGGCTTCAGATACCACTGCCACCTTGGGTGGAAAGAGTTTGAACTGGAAGGTGACCCTGTTGTGTGCTGCCAATTTAGTTGCATAGCTGGCGCCGAAATAGACGAACCAGACAAACATATAGGTGGATAACTCTTCACTCCAGGCTATAGAGTGGTTAAAGACCTGCCGCGAAACGATTTGTATGAACAGGATGACAACAAAGGTTGCCAACAGGCTCCGACAAATAAAACTTTCTATATTATCTATCAAGCTGTAAATCAGCTTTCCGATGGTCATTGCTTATTTCTCCCTGATAAAAATGCACTCAGCCAGGAAGCTGGTCTGAGTGCATTCTGGCTGAGCATGTTGCTTAGATTTCGTCGCGGCCCAGGGATTTCAGGATCTTGTTCAGCTCGTCCTTGCCACCCAGCTGATCATAGTACTTGGGCCATACTTGGCTGATGGCTTTATCCATCCATTCCTTTTCACCGTTGGCAGGCTGGGTGATTTCCATGCCTTTGCTGACCAGTTCGGCCTTGATTTTGTCTTCCTGCTCAACCAACCATTTGGCGCTGTGCTCGGTGGCGGCCTTGCCGGCATCCAGGATAGCCTGCTGTACATCGGCGGGCTGGGACTGGAACACGGACTCGGAGACGATCAGCGGTTCGATGGAGAACAGATAACGGATATCGGTGATATATTTCTGCACTTCATCAAATTTCATCGAAGATACGGTGAGGTAGGGGTTATCCTGTCCATCGACCACGCCCAGTTGCAGGCCGGTGAAGGTTTCGGACCAGGCCATGGGGGTGGGGTTGATGCCCCAGGCGCGATAGGTGTCGATCATGATTTCATTCTGGGGCACTCGGATCTTCAGATCCTGGAGATCTTCCAGGCTCTGCACCGGGTGCTTGGAATTGGTCAGCACCCGGAAGCCGGTATAGGTCCAGCCGACGATGCGCACACCCGCGTCGCGGATGGTATTTTCCACCAACTGCTGACCGACCTCGCCCTGGGTCAGCATCACCGCATCATCCACGCTCTGCATCATGTAGGGCAGGGTCAGCACGCCGACGGAGGGAGAGAAGGGGGTAACGTTGTTGATGGCCAGGATGGAGAAGTCCAGCAGGCCCATAGAAGCGTCGTTGACGGTGGCCTGTTCATCGCCCAGCTGGCCGTTGAGGAATAGTTGGGTGTCGTGTTTGCCGCCGGTTTTTTCCTTGAATACTTCCGCGAATTTCAGCCCCAACTCATGTTGGGCACTGCCGGCGCCGTCCCCCACCGCAACCCTGAAGGTGGCGGCCTGTGCCATGGAACTGCTGACCGCAGCCGCGGTTAAACACAGGGCGACGGACAAAGATTTTACAAAACGTTGTTTGAATATCATGACTTCTTGCTCCAGTTTCCGATACCCCGCCCTTTGGCGGGACAATGACCTTCCGTGATGCCGGGCAGCAGGGTGCCATATGTCCCTTTGCTGCCTACAACTGGCTCAACTCATGCTGTCTCTCCCCGTCAGGGTGTCACCTGAATGGCACCCTTTTGTCTGGCGGGCAGAGAAGAATGACCCGTTGATAATATTCGAATTTGACCCCGCAAATAGTTAGGACCACTTGCCTTTAGGTACTGGGTCCAGTGAAAAAACACTTTTATTTCAATGGTTTGTGGTAATTGATTGTAAAGTAAATGTTATCTTTTTGTTTGCCTAACTCCCAGTGCCCTGCCCATCAAAGCCAGCACCTCATCGAACACCCTGTTGTCAAGGGACTTGTTCAAGTCTAGCAGTTGGCTGTGGCGATAGTAACTGCTTAAATCCAGTCCCACTCCCAGGGCGCAGAGGGCCAACTGGCCATTGCGTTCCAGACGGCTCGCCACCTGCCGCAGATGGAGGTCGAGGATGTCTTCCTCGTTGACTTTGTGGGTGGCGGTGTCCATCGGGCAGCCGTCGGAGATCACCACCAGCAAGCGATCCTGTTCGTTGCGTTCCAGCAACCGCAGCTCGGCCCATTGCAGCGCCTCGCCGTCCAGTCCTTCGCGAAACAGATCGCCCTTGAGCAGGGCGGCGATGGCGGGCCTGGCCCGACGCCAGCTGGTATCGGCGGTTTTATAAACCACGTGGCAGCGTTCGTTGAGCCGGCCAGGATTGGCGGGTTGCCCACTGCGCTGCCATTGGCGCAAGGGTTTGCCGCCATTCCAGTGGCCGGTGGTAAAGCCGAGTATTTCGACCTTGGCGCCGACCCGTTCCAGGGCGCGGGCCAGGGTATCCACCAGCATAGCGATGCTTTCAATATGGGCACGCATGGAGCCTGAATTGTCGATCAGGAAAGTCACCACGGCGTCACCGTGGGGCTCTATCTGTTCTTGCTTGAACACCCGTCGGTCGGCGCTCGAGGTGACCAGGGTGGACAGCCGGCGGCCGTCGAGCCGGCCGTCTTCCTCACCGAAGCGCCAGCCGCTGAGGCGGGGCCTGGCCAGCAGGTGACGCAGCTTCTTGGTGAGCAGATTAAGGTTGAGGCCCTGTTCCTGGATGCGTTTGTCCAGGGTCTCGCGCAGGCTGCGCAGCAGCTCCGGGCGCACCCGTTTCTCGGCCGGCCACTGTTTGTCAAACTGCTCGGTGTAGATGCGATAGTCGAGCCGCTCTGCTGCCTGACGCAGGCGGAGTTCCAGTTGAGATTGGCTTTGGGCCAGGCCGTCCTCTCCGTCGCCCTCTGGTTCCAGCAACAGGCCGAAGGCCTTCTTGGTGTTATCGGCCAGCTCGTCGGCCTTGCGCTCATCATTTTTCAGCATCTCGGCACTGAGCTCGTCGATCATGCCATGCAGACAGAGGGCGATTCTCTGGGCCTGCTCGGCAAAGGCCGCCTGATCCTGGCAGTTACGGCGCAACAGGCCAAAGGGAGGGCCGATTTCCCGCAGCAGGAACATGCGGGTCGACTCTATTTGCATCTCGGTTGCTTCATCCAGCGGTCCGCCACCGAGCTGTACCCAACTCATCTGTGCCAGGGTGAACAGCAGCAGGCCGATATGGTTTTCGGTCTGACCCGAGGCCTGGAACTGGTTGCTCCAGGCGGTGAACCTGTGATGCAGGTTATGTTTACTGCCCGGGTGATAGGGTTCGACCAGGGACTCGACCCTGAGCTGCTCCAGCAGCTCGAACACCAGCCGGGCTACGGGTTGGGCCGGCAGCCAGTGGCGGTGGATCTCGGGGTTGTTGTGGCGCAGGCGCAGGGCGATGGCGTCGGCGGTGCCGCGAAACGAGCCCAGGTCATCCTTGCCCGGTTCGGGATGCAGATGGGGGGGACGCAAGGGATAGGGTTGGCCGTTCCATTCCAGCTGGTGGCCCCGGTAGCGGATGTCTTTTTGGGCCGAAAGGGCGCGCATCAGGGCCGCGCTCAGCTCTTCCAGCCGTTGCTGTTTGCGTTCTTCCTGGGCCTGGTCCAGGCCCGGTGTGGTCGGAGGCGTGGTCATCTTGGGGTTTCCTCACAAGGCGGATTATGGGACCGTCGGGTGGGGAAAGGGATTAGCTCCGCCGACCATCCGCGTCATGGTCGGAAAGAGCTCCTGCCATTCCGACAATCCCGCCATCCCTGGCGGTCAGATGCGAAGCTGAGCCCCAGGGATGGGTTTACGGCGAGTCGGTGGAGCTAAGCGTTTTTCCACCACAACTCGGAATCTGAATATCTGCGGCCAGCACCGTCAGTTTAATGGGGGCTAGGTTATAGCAATGTCAGTTTGACAGACTGGGACTCCTGCAGTTCCTGATCGAAGCAGCGCTGGTAATACTCGGCCACCAGCGGGCGTTCGGCCTCGTCACACTTGTTGAGGAACGACAACCGGAAGGCGAGGGCCGGATCGTTGAAGATCTCGGTATTTTCCGCCCAGGAGATCAGGGTGCGGGGCGACATCAGGGTGGACAGATCGCCGGCGGCAAAGCCTTCCCGGGTTAGCTCGGCGACCGCCACCATGGCGTCGATCAGCTTGTAGCCGGCCTCGTCGGCGTAGCGGGGCACCTTGCCCTGCACGATGCGGATTTCGTCGGCCCTGGGCAGGTAGTTGAGGCTGGCCACTATGTTCCAGCGATCCATCTGCGCCTGGTTGACGTTCTGGGTGCCGTGATACAGGCCGGTGACATTGCCCAGGCCCACGGTATTGGCGGTGGCGAACAGCCGGAAATAGGAGTGGGGATTGATCACCTGGTTTTGATCCAGCAGGGTGAACTTGCCGTCCTGCTCCAGGATCCGCTGGATCACGAACATCACGTCCGGGCGGCCCGCATCGAACTCGTCGAAGATCAGGGCCACCGGCCGGCGCAGGGCCCAGGGCACTATGCCTTCCTGGAACTCGGTGATCTGCTTGCCGTCCTTCAACACTATGGTGTCCTTGCCCACCAGATCCAGGCGGCTGATATGGCCGTCCAGGTTGACCCGTACGCAGGGCCAGTTCAGCCGGGCCGCCACCTGTTCGATATGGGTGGACTTGCCGGTGCCGTGCAGGCCCTGGATCATCACCCGGCGGTTGCGGGTAAAGCCGGCCAGGATGGCCATGGTGACATCCGGATTGAAGCAATAGCTAGGGTCGGCCTCGGGTACGTGTTCATCCTTGTGGGTAAAGACGGGCACCTTGAAGTCGGAGTCGATATCAAACAACTCGCGGACGGAAACAAGCCGGCTGGGGCGCTCGTGGATCAGGTCGGTCATGATATCGGCCTCTTCGGATTAGCATCATGCTGTAACTAAGATGTTAACCAGTGTAACCGGCCCGCGGCCAGGGGGCAGGGGCCAGTTATCAGGGCCGCATATGGCCAGCCTGAACCAACCCTGTTCTACCCGGCCGGCATTATGCGGATTTGCCCTGCAGGCTCTGTATCGAGGCCACCAGATCGTTGAAACGTTCCCCCTGGATCTGCACATGACTCTTGATGGTGGCTTCGGCGCTGGCTTCGTCGCCATGGGCGAGGGCGGCGATCACGGCTTCATGTTCGGCGAAGGATTGCTCCAGACGATGGCGAACATGCAGCTGCATGCGCCGGTAGGGTTTGAGGATGGCATGCAGACGGGCCGCCTCCTTGGCCAGGAAGCTGTTGTGGCTGGCTTCGTAGAGACGGTGGTGAAAGATGCCGTTTTCGTAGTAATAACCGTTGGCGTCCCCGGCCTCGGCCCGTTCGCGACAGGCCTCATGGGCGTCGCGCAGCCCCTTTAATTCATCCGCGGTAATGCGGCGGGCCGCCAGCCGGGCGCACATGCCTTCCAGTTCGGCCATGACCTCGAAGCGCTCCACCAGTTCGGCGATCCCGAGCTGGGTGACGAAGGTACCCCGTTTGGGTACCACCTGCACCATGCCCGATACCGCCAGCTGCTGGATCGCCTCACGAATAGGGGTGCGGGAACACTGGTATTCCTTGGCCAAAGCCTCCGGATCCAGCCGTGCCCCGGGCGGGAAGCGGCCGTCGACGATGGCGTCTTCCAGCAGGTCGCGCAGTCGCTGCGCCTGGGAAATTGTGCCCATGCTTCACCTCTTTCTCTTGACATATATATATGTTGATCGTATCTGTTATATACAACAAGATGGCAACATGAATTTAACAATGCGTGTCTTGTATTATTTTACTCAGGGCTTTCCGGACTTAGCAAGCGCGGGAGCCCGGTCTACGGATTTTGTTAAGAGGACAAGGAAGATGCCGAGTAACAGCATAAATAGTCAAAAGAGCCTGTTGGCGGAAGGCAGTTCGATGCAACATTTCATGCAGCGACTGGGAGATGGTGCCGCGGCCTTCAGTCTACGCTGGATCCCAGCCCCCTTTTCGTTTGCCATTGTGCTTACCATACTGGTGTACTTGGCGGCCTTGCTGGCCACCGAGCGCGGGCCTATCGAACTGGTGGACGATTGGTACGGTGGCTTCTGGAATTTGTTGGCCTTTGGCATGCAGATGGTGCTGATCGTCGTTACCGGTTACGGTCTGGCGACATCGCCTCCGGTACAGCGAGCCCTGCGTTGGTTGTCCGCCCGGCCGCGTAGTGCAGGCGGCGCCGTAGCCATGACCGCCGCGATCACTGGTTTGCTGGCGTTTCTGCATTGGGGGGTTGCCCTGGTGGTGGGCGCGTTTCTGGCCAAGGAAGTGGCCAAATCAGCCAAGCTACGCGGGCTCAAGGCGCACTTTCCCCTGATCGCCGCCGCCGGTTATGGCGGGGCAGTGGTTTCTCAGACTGGATTGTCGAGTTCTGCCGCGCTGCTGGTGAATACCCCGGGCCACTTTCTTGAAGATAAGATCGGCCTGCTGTCGCTGTCGGAGACTATCTTTCAGCCCTATAGCCTGGTTTTTGTACTGCTGACCCTGTTTTTGATGCCATTACTGCTGGCCAGCTTGCATCCCCGTAAGGATAAAGTGATCGAGATCGCCGATACCGCTGATGCCCACATCGATGCATGTGCGCATGAGGCGGGGGCATCGAGCCCTGCCGAGCGTTTGAATCGGAGCCGTCTGCTGATGGGGGGCATCGTCGCTGCTGGCTTGCTCTATGTGGCGCGCTATCTCGCCGACAACGGCCTGCTGGGCCTTAATCTGAACGTGTTGAACTTCGCCATGCTGATGCTCGGCATGGTGCTGCATGGCACTTTGGCCAACTACGGCCGGGCAATTGCAAACGGAACCTCGGCTGCCAGCGGCATTATCCTGCAATTTCCCTTCTACGCCGGCATCCTTGGCCTGATGGCGGGCAGTGGCTTGCTGGCGATGATCGCCAACTGGTTTGTCAGCATCTCGACGCCGGAGACCTTTCCCCTGTGGTCGATGATCAGTGCTGCCATCGTTAATTTCGCGGTGCCGTCCGCCGGTGGCCAATGGGCCATACAGGGGCCCATAGCGGTGGAAGCGGCCCAGCAGCTCGGCCTGCCTTCCCATGTGGCCGTGATGACGGTGATGATGGGCGATCAGCTGACCAACCTGGCCCAGCCCTTCTGGCTGCTGCCCCTGCTGGGTATTACCGGACTGAAGGTCGGCCAGATACTGGGCTATACGATGATCCTGATGGCGGCCGTGTTCCTTATCAATGCAGGCTGTCTGCTGCTGTTGCTCTAACTTCCGGATATTGAAACGAGGAGAGGCCGAATGGACCTGAATATCAGTTTTCTGCAGCGATTGCTGTCCAATATCACCAGGGGAAAGGGGTATCGCCACCACGAGGTGGCGGCCCAGGCCTCCAGCCTGAGCCAGTTGGCGTCGGCCTGCGAGGCCCTGATGCAGCGGGGTGGCGAAGCCCACCTGGTGCTGAAGGCCCAACAGGCACTGAGCCATTATGCCGGTCTGGAGGAGGCGGAAAAACATGCCTTTTTCAGCCTGCTGGCCGAACAGTACAGCGCCCGGCCGCAGGCCATCCACGATGCCTACGAGGCCTATCGGCAGCAAGAGAGCAATGCCCACCTGCAGCGTTTGTTCCAGGCCTGCGAGCCGCGTCGCCAGGATCTGTTGCGCCGACTCAATCAATGCCCGGGAGGTACTTACGAGCTGGTGAGGATGCGGGCCGACCTGCTGGGGATGCTCAGGCAGGATCCGGCGCTGGCGCCACTGGATGCCGATTTCGCCCATCTCTTCTCCTCCTGGTTCAACCGCGGCTTCCTGGTGCTGGAGAGCATCGACTGGAATACCCCGGCGGCGATCCTCGAGAAGATCATCCGTTACGAGGCGGTACATGAGATCCGCGACTGGAGTGATCTGCGTCGGCGGCTGGATCCGGATGATCGCCGCTGTTATGCCTTCTTCCATCCGGCGACCGGCGATGAACCGCTGATCTTCGTCGAGGTGGCGCTATGCCGGGGCATTCCCGGCAGTATCCAGGGCATTCTCGGCGGGGGTGACGAGGTCGCCCCCCAGGACGCGGATACCGCCGTGTTTTACAGCATCAGCAATTGTCAGGCGGGGCTGAAGGGCATTTCCTTCGGTAACTTCCTGATCAAGCAGGTGGTCCAGGAGCTCAAACGCGATCTGCCGGGCCTGAGGAACTTCGTCACCCTGTCGCCGGTACCCGGCTTCGCCGGCTGGTTGGACGCCCGCCGCCAGGCGGACCAGTGCCGGCTGGATATGGAGCAGGCGGCGCGGCTGGATGCGGGCGACTGGGCCGATGACGAGGCGGCGCGGGCGGCGCTCCGGCCGGATCTGCAGGGGCTGCTGGCCCATTACCTGGTTGAAGAAAAGCATCGCAATGGCCAGCCGCTGGACCCGGTGGCGCGTTTCCATCTGGGCAACGGCGCCAGCCTGCATCGAATCAACTGGCTGGCAGATACCTCGGCCAAGGGGCTGCGTCAGTCCCATGGCCTGATGGTCAACTATCTCTATGAGCCGGACAAGATCGAACAGCATCAGGAGGCATTCAGCCGGGAAGGTGCCGTGGCCTGCACCGCCGAATTACGCCGCGAAGCCAGGCACGCCCAGCCGTTGCTGAACGTCGCCGCCGCTGTATGAGCGGCTCACATCAAGTTAATAACAAGGAAGATGCCATGAATCAGAACCTCTACCTGCAGTTTTTCGATAATTTCCAGCGCAACCCGGGCAAGATCCTGCTCGATACCGCCGAGGGCAAGCAGTATAGCTATGCCGAGGTGCTGGCCACCGCCCGGCGTCTGGCCGGCGTGTTGAAGTCCCTGGGCGTCGCGCCGGGAGACCGGGTGGCGGTGCAGGTGGACAAGAGTCCGGAGGCGGTCATGCTGTACCTTGCCTGTTTGCAGATGGGCGGCGTCTACCTGCCGCTCAATACCGCCTATACCGGAGAGGAGATCGCCTATTTCCTGGGGGACGCCGAACCCAGGCTCTATGTCTGCCGTCCCCAGGCCATGGCGGAAGCCGGCGAGCTGGCCCGGCACAGCGGTGTGCCCTGTGTCGAAAGCCTGGGCACCGCCGCCGACGGCAGCCTGATGACAATGGCTGCCCGGACCCAAGCATACCTGCCTGTGGCCGAGGTCGAGGCCGATGCGCTGGCGGCGATACTGTACACCTCGGGCACCACGGGGCGCTCCAAGGGCGCCATGCTCAGCCACGGCAACCTGGCCAGCAACAGCCGGGTACTGACCGAAGCCTGGCAGTTCAGTGCCGAAGACCATCTGCTGCATGCTCTGCCCATCTTCCATACCCATGGCCTGTTCGTGGCGTGCAACATCATACTGACCGCCGGCGCCTCCATGACCTTCCTGCCCAGGCTGGATGCGGAACAGCTGATCGAGCTGATGCCGCGCGCGACCGTGCTGATGGGGGTGCCGACCTTCTATACCCGGCTGCTGCAGTCGCCCCGGCTGAACCGCGAGGCGGTGGCCGGCATGCGGCTCTTTATTTCCGGCTCGGCGCCCCTGCCGGCGGAAACACACGATGAGTTTCGTACGCGTACCGGCCATGCCATCCTGGAGCGCTACGGCATGACCGAAACCAATATGAACAGCTCCAATCCCTATCACGGCGAGCGGCGCGCCGGCACCGTCGGTTTGCCCTTGCCGGGTACGGAGATCCGCATCACAGATCGCGCCAGTGGCGCCGAATTGCCCAGGGGAGAAACCGGTATGGTCGAGCTGCGTGGCCCCAACGTGTTTCGGGGGTACTGGCGGATGCCGGAGAAGACCCGCGCCGAATTCCGCGACGACGGTTTCTTTATTACCGGCGACCTGGGCGTGATCGACCAGGACGGTTATCTGCATATCGTCGGCCGCGACAAGGATCTGGTGATCTCCGGGGGCTACAACGTCTATCCCAAGGAAGTCGAGCAGTTGATCGATGAGCTGCCCGGGGTGCTGGAGTCGGCGGTGATCGGCGTGCCCCATCCCGATTTGGGGGAAGGAGTGACGGCGGTGGTGGTGGCGATGGGCGGGGCCGTGCCGGATGAGGCGCAGATACTGGCCGCCCTGCACGGCCGGCTGGCCCGCTACAAGCAGCCCAAGCGGGTATTTTTCGTCGATACCCTTCCGCGCAACGTCATGGGCAAGGTACAGAAAAAGCAGCTGCGCGAGACCTATGCCCAGGCATACAGTCGGCAGGATGCCTGTGCCTGAGGGCACTTTGACTCACTTGATTCGGAATGCGAGGTAGAAATGACAGCGATAGTATCCCCCCCTTTACCGGCGTCGTCCGGATACCAAATGCCTGAGCTGGTGCAGCTTGAGGCGCTGGCCCTGTCCAGGGCCATCCGTTCCCGCGCGGTCTCCTGCCGCGAGGTGATGCAGGCCTATCTGGCCCATATCGAAGCGGTTAATCCGCAGGTCAACGCCATTGTCTCGTTGCAGGATGGTGAGCGGCTGCTGGCCCAGGCCGACGAGCGGGACCGGCAACTGGCGCGGGGAGAGTACCTGGGCTGGCTGCACGGCATTCCCCAGGCGATCAAGGACCTGTCTCCTTCCGCCGGTATCCGCACCACCCTGGGGTCACCGCTGTTCCGGGATCATGTCCCCGAGCAGGACGGCACCATGGTGTCGCGCATCAGGCGCGAGGGCGCCATTTTCATCGGCAAGACCAATACCCCGGAGTTCGGCCTGGGCTCCCAGACCTATAACACCGTGTTCGGGGCGACCCGCAATGCCTATGATCACGGTCGCACGGCCGGGGGCTCCAGTGGCGGAGCGGCGGTTGCACTGGCCATGCGCATGCTGCCGGTGGCAGACGGCAGCGACATGATGGGCTCGTTGCGCAACCCCGCCGCCTTCAACAATGTATTCGGGTTCCGGCCTTCTTTCGGGCGTGTGCCCTACGGCCCCGCTCCCGACGTTTTTGGCCAGCAGCTCGCCACCGAAGGGCCCATGGGGCGCAGCGTCGCCGATGTGGCCCGCCTGCTGGCCACCCAGGCCGGTCCCGATCCACGGGCCCCCCTGGCCATCGCCGAAGATCCCGCGGTGTTTGCCGGCAAGCTGTTCCGGGACTTTTCCGGCGCCCGCATCGGCTGGTTGGGCGACTGGCAAGGTTATCTGCCGATGGAAACCGGCGTCTTGTCGCTGTGCGAGCAGGCGTTGCAGCACTTTGGTGAGCTGGGTTGCGAGGTTGAACCCCTGGTGCCCGAGTTCGATCCCGCCAGCCTGTGGCAATGCTGGCTGACATTGCGCCACTGGGCGGTGGCCGGCAACCTCGGCGAGTTATATGCAGATCCGGGTAAGCGCGCCCTGCTCAAGCCGGAGGCGCGCTGGGAAGTCGAGGGCGGGCTGGCGCTGTCTGCGCTGGATGTGCATAAGGCCAACCTGATCCGCAGCGCCTGGTACCAGAGCCTCCGGCTCTTGTTCGAGCGTTATGACTTCTTGGTGCTGCCCACCGCCCAGGTGTTCCCCTTCGAGGTCACCGAACCCTGGCCGAAACACATCCAGGGCACCGTCATGGATAGCTATCATCGCTGGATGGAAGTGGTCATTCCCGGCACCCTGTCAGGTTGTCCTGTGGCCAACCTGCCCGCCGGTTTCAACGCCGCCGGGCTGCCCATGGGATTGCAGGTGATCGGGCCCCATCAGGCCGATCTGGCCGTGCTGCAGCTTGCTCATGCCTATGAACAGACTGCGGGAGACTGGTTGAAACGTCTGCCCGGGGGATTAGCTGTATCCTAAAAACTGCTATGGGCGCCGAAGATTATTTCTATCGCTTATGGCGTGTGTTTCAAGGAAGCGAGTGACGCCGGCCTCGGCACTGGGGGCACTTTTCCTCGACGTGATGTTGTCCTTATCGCAAGGGGCTGGTGGCGCTGCAGCATCAGTCCCAAACGTGCTGTACGATCAAGGCGGCAGCCATCATCTTGTACCAAATAAACTCCCCTTTGTATGCAGGATTCAATGGGGCTGCACGGTGATCTTCTGGGGCGGGGCAACATGACATTCATGGAAGATCTTGGCGGTGCAGGTCTGGCAGATGGCCGGATCCAGCTGGTCGTAAATCCGGTGGATGGCCTTGCCCTTGTTGACAAAGATATGATCCTCGCCCAGTTCCTCGATCAGGTTGTTGCGCTTGAGGAAGCGGCTGACTCCGTCTTTCAGGTTGCACAGATAGAGGTCTCCGCCCTCGGCCCTGCGCCGTTTCGACTCCTGCACCAGCAATTCGGCGCCGACCATATCCACGAAGTTCATGCCGTTTCCCACGATCAGCAGCCTGGGCTCCTTGATCTGCTGCAGGTATTCCTGCACATGATTGACCGCGCCGAAAAACAGCGAGCCCTCGATGCGGATGATGCGCAGCTGGGGGCAATAGGGCAGGCGCTTGTGTTCGGCGCTGATAAAGAAGGGATGCTTGCTGTCCGGATCGGGCAAGATGGTGACGATGCGGGGGGAGGAGGTGCGCTTTAGGTAGAATACCAGCGACAGGAACACCCCGGTATAGATGGCGAACTCCAGGGCCACGAACAGGGTGGCGAAGAAGGTGGCCAGCAGCACGGTGGACTCCGACTTGCCGACCCGGATGATCAGCCGGATATGGTGAAAGTCGATCAGGTTCCAGGCCACCACCAGCAGCAATCCGGCCATGGCCGGGATCGGCAGATGAGGGATGAGATCGGCAAACAGCAGCAGGATCACCAGCAGGAACAGCGAGGCGAACACCGCCGCCAGGGGGGTGCGGGCACCGCTGGTATAGTTGACGCCGGTACGGGTAAAGGAACCGGAGGAGGCATAGCAGGAGAAAAAAGCCCCGACCACATTGGAAAGCCCCTGGCCTACAAATTCCTGATTATCGTCCAGGCGCTGATGGGAACGGGTGGCGATGGCCCGGGCGATGGCGGTTGCCTCGACCAGGCCCAGCAGGCTGATGGCCAGGGCGGCGGAGCCGAGGCTGCTGATATTATTCAGGCTGAGATCGGGCATGCTCAGCGGCGGCAGGCTGGCAGAAATGGCGCCGACCAGTGCGATATGTTGCCGCCCTGGATCCAGCAGCCAGGCAAGCACACTGGCGAGGATCAGCGCCAGCAGCATGTTGGGCCAGCGGGGCCGGAGTTTCTTGATGACCAGGCACAGAGCCAGGGTGACCAGGGCGATGGTCAGGCTGTAGAGGTTGGTGGCCGGTAAATGCTGCGCCACCTGCAGCCAGTTATCGATAAAAGTGCCGTCGGTGGTCAGCGAGAGGCCAAGTAGATTTTGCAGCTGGCTGGAGGCGATCACCACCGCCGCCCCGGCGGTAAAGCCGATGACCACCGAATGAGATACGAAATTGACCAGCACTCCCAGGCGGGCCATGGCCAGCGCCAGCTGAAACAGACCCTTCATCAGAGTCAGGGTCAGGGCCAGCTTGATGAACTCGGGCGTGCCCGGTGCGGCCAGTGGGCTGACCGAGGTGAACACCACGATCGACATGGCGGCGGTCGGACCGGAGATAAGGTGCCAGGAGGAACCGAACAGGGCGGCGATAATGGCCGGTATGATGGCGGCGTAGAGGCCATATTCGGGTGGCAGGCCGGCGATCAGCGCATAGGCCACCCCCTGGGGCAGGACGATAACCGCGTTGGTCAGGCCGGCGAGGAGATCGGCTCTCAAAACCTTGCCGTCGACGGACGGAGCCCATTGCAGGAAGGGCAGCAGGCGGGCCCATGACCGCGGCTTCAGTGCCCCGTTCTTTGCCATTTGTCCCCCCGATAAACTTGCCCAAGCTATAATCCTATTGCCTGGTGCCGTCTTTGACCAGTATCGATGGGATTTAGGCGTAAACAAGGTTGACTGACTGCAGGTAGGGTTGGCTCCACTCCGCCCCGGAAACTGGCATTTGTTACCTTGGTCACATCTATGTAACGTCTGCTCAATTCGAATCGTAAGCCGGCCCGGGGGCTGGTAGCCAATCCACTACATCATCGGTTAAAGGGACGGGGAAGCCCGGGCCCCGGCGATGCCCGTATTTAAGCATAAGGAGCAGTGATGGTGAATTTTACTTCATACAATCCGGCGACCGGGCAACCCACCGGGACCTTTGCCTGCCTGCCTGCCGCCGAGCTGGAGACCCGTGTCGATGCCAGCCGGCAGGCGGCGGAGCTTTGGCGGCATGCATCCTTTGCCGAACGTTCCGCCTTGCTGAATCAGCTGGCATCCCTGCTGTCGGCCAAGCGGCATCAGCTTGCGCAGTGTATGTCCCGGGAGATGGGCAAGTTGCAGAGTGAGGCCCTGGTGGAGGTGGATCGTTGTGCCCTGGAATGTGCCTATTTCGCCGCCCACGGCCAGGCCATGCTGCCGCTGGCGCGCAGCCTGACGACCTTTGAACCCATGGGGCCGGTGCTGTTGCTGACCTCTTGGCGTTTTCCCCTGTGGCAGGTGTTCCGCATGTTGGCGCCGACCCTGATGGCCGGCAACAGTGTGCTGCTGAAACTGGCCGAAAACCTGCCCCAGTGCGCACAGCAGATAGCACAGCTGCTGCAAGAGGCGGGCGCGCCGAGCGGACTGGTGAGCAGCCTGCTGATCTCCAAGCCGACGGTGGCGGGCCTGATCGCGGATCCACGGATCAAGGCGCTGGCCTTCAGCGGTAATAAAAAAGATGCCAGCCTGGTAGCCGCCTTGGCTGGCCAGCATCTCAAGAAAGTGGTGCTGGAACTGGATGAAATCGAGCTGCAGATTATCCTCGATGATGCGGATCTGGAGCAGGCGGTGGATGCGGCCCTGCGATCCCGTTTCCGCAATGCCGGCCAGCTGGGGCATGCTTCCCGGGGCTTTATCGTGACGCCCGCCATCGCCGACGATTTTGTGCGCAGGATGACAGCCCGGCTGGCGGAGATCCAGCCCGGCGATCCGCAGGATCTGGAGTCCAGTCTGGGCCCGCTGGCGACGGGGCAGCTACGGGATGATCTGCATCGGCAGGTGACGGCGGCCTTGGCGGCCGGTGCCCACGCGGTGTTGGGTTGCGAGCTGCCCACAGGCCAAGGCTGGTACTATCCGGCCTCCTTGCTGGATAAGGTCGGGCCCGAGATGGCGATCTTCCGCCAGCAGCTGAGTGGCCCCCTGGCCTGCGTGGTGCGGGTATCGGGCGTCGAGCAGATCACCGAACTGTGCAACAGCCTGGGTCAGGGAGGCACGGCCAGCATCTGGACCCGGGACCTGACCCAAGGCGAACGGCTGGCGCGCAGCCTGAGTGTCAGCGCCTGCTTTGTCAATGCGGAGCCCAATAAGGGCCGGGGTCATCCCCAGACCTTTGGCCCGGCACCGGAAGGTCGCTTCAATATCAAGGAGTTCTGCTATATGAAGTCGCTGGTCCTGTCGGTGTAGGCGGGTAGCGCAAGCGAGGGGTCCATGCGATCCCCGCATTCATGCCTTGCCCCGCTTGGTGCCAGCCGGCGGCTGAAACTGGCCCTGTTGTATATTTGCGCTGTTTATCTATAATCCGCACCAAAGCTTGTCTAGCCTGCCAGGAATGGCAACCGGCCTGCGCAGCAGGCACCCTCCGTCACGGATCCGACCCCTTCTAGTACAGCCGCTGACCCAGCCGCTTATATGAAAACCGCCGATGTCGGTTTTTAAGCTGGGTTTCATATGTTTTTATAGCAGTATCAATATCTTGGGCGAAAATAGATGACTTCAGCATATCCAACCCTTTCGCAAATGGGGATCACCTCGTTTGACAGTATCAGCCGCTACAGCCTGCGTCGTGAAGCCCGGGCTGATGTGCTCAAGGTGTATTACCACAGGGCGGCGGGCTCGTTGTTGTCACGCAGCAAGAAGTTCACCTTTGCCCGGGCCAAGGCCAACGTGCCGGTGGAGTTTCAGAAAACCGAAGAATGGCACAAACTGGAAGACACCAGTCCGGTGCTGCGCCAGGCGCTGGTGGAATTGCACCAGCTGCTTAAGCCGGTCGCGGCCGACGATGCCGGCACTCAAGATACCAAGCAGCAGTTGCTGGCCGACCTGGAGCATATGGAGCGGGTGATGAAAGCCAAGCTGGCGGAGTTGCGCCAGCAGATAGAAGCGCTGAAATAACCGGGTTGAGGGCGGCCATGCCGCCCTTTTATAATAAACCGGTGCTCAGATCAGTTTGTCTGCGCCTGTTTTTGCTTTAACAGCGATTCCGCCATTTTCTTGCCAAACAGCTCCATCACCGCCTCTTCATCCCCGTTGGCATCGCGCAGGGCCCCGACCATGGCTTCCAGGGTGGGCAGTGTCTTTTCGATCAACTGCTGCACATAGTGTTCCGGGGTAACCCGGGTAAAGGCCTCGTATTCGGCAAACAGACGGGCGGTGTCGGCATTCAATGAGATGGTCAGCTCTGTCTTCTCTGACATGGTGGACTCCTGTTGATCTTCGGCTAAGCGTTGACAGGCAATCTAGAATGCCCGGGCTGCCGGGGTTAGGACCAGCGTCCCCTGGTTGATAGGGCCAGCTGGTCTTATCTGTGATGACTAACTGGCACTAGGCATCTGAAGTTATGACGGTTAGTTTGACGGCTTGTTAACACCCTGTAAATCCGGTTGCGGTGTTAAGAGTCAACAGCAGATGGGGTAGCAATATGTCCGTGTTTCCAACGTTAACCGCCATGGGCATCCAGGACGTCCATGAGATTGAGCGCTTCACCGTGCGTCACGAATCTGCCCATGACGAGCTCAAGGTTTACTTCAAGCATGACGCCGATTCCTGCCAGCCGGCCAGCCTCAAGTTCCGCTTCCCGCATGACGACGACCGGGCGGCGATGCACAAGGCCGTGGGTGAGCTGAACCGTCTGCTGGATGAAAACCCGTCCGCAGCGGATCCCAAGACGGCGATTATACGCAACCTGGAGCAGTTCGAGCTGGTGATGAATGCCAAGATGGCGGAGATCCGTCAGCGCCTGGAACTGATTTCTGCCTGAAGGCTTCTTCCATCCCTTTCCCATCAAGGGCCGTTACTCGCGGCCCTTCCCGTGTTTCTGAATCGCAGTCATCTTGCAACTCATCACAACCCCTGTTTATAGAGTTCGATCAGATAGTTCCAGAATCTATCCACCTCCGGCTTGACCGTATGCCGGAACCGGTGGAGCAGGATCTTGAGATCCACCGAGGCCAGCGGCGGCGCTAATACCACCAGCTGGTTGTTGAGCAGTTCGTTCTGGATCAGGCTGGAAGGCAGCCAGGCCGCCCCATATCCCTGCAGGGCCATCGCCTTCAGCCCTTCGGCCAGGGCGTTTTCGCAGACGATGATGTAGTCGAGGTCGGACTGGGTTCTGGCCAGGCACTGTTCCCTGACCAGGGCTCCCAGGAATGAACTGTCGGGGTAGGCGAGCAGCTTGAGCGGGCGGCCCATGCCCGGCGCATGCAGTGGCGTGCCGTTAGCGGCGACCGCCGAGACCGGAACCAGCTTGTCGGTGCCCACCTGGATGCAGCTGGTGTCGTTACGGGAGAGCGGATTGATGTTGTCGGCGGAGGAGAAACTGAGCAAAAAATCCCCCATCCCCGCCATAAAGGATTCCATCACGTCGTGCAGGTTGCCGGCGTTCAGCTTGACCAGGGTATCGCCCACCAGCGGCTCCAGGGTGCGGATCCAGCTGGGGAAAAACGACACCGCCGGCGAGTGCTGGGCAAAGAAGATCAGGCTCTGGCGTGACTCCTGGCCCTGCAGTCGCTCGCGTACCCGGTAGGTGTCGTGGATCATGCGCCTGGCCTCCTCGACAAAAACCAAACCGGTCTTGGTCAGGGTGGTGGGATACCTGTCCCGATCGACCAGGGCGATGCCCAGCCAGTTTTCCAGTGAGCGGATGCGGCGACTGAAGGCGGGTTGGGTGACAAACCTGGCTTCGGCAGCCTTGGAAAAACTGCCGTGTTCGCTCAGTGCCACAAAATCTTTCAACCACTTTAATTCCATCTGTCCTCGCTCCTGAACCGCACCATCGGCGGCCTATACCGAAAAGTAATCGTTTGCGGAGCCAATATAGCATTGGCCGCCTGGGCCGTCTTCTTCCAGTATGGGGATGTTGCCAGCTTGTATTGGCTATGTATCTAAAATAGAAAAGGAGTATTACCATGCTTTTGGCTCGCTACCCCCGTCTTCACTTCGCCCACCTTGCCACCCCCCTGGAGCCGATGCACCAGCTGACCAAGCTGCTCGACGGTCCCAACCTGTGGATCAAGCGTGATGACTGCACCGGCCTGGCGGGCGGAGGCAACAAGACCCGTAAGCTGGAATTCCTGATGGCCGACGCCCTGGAAAAAGGCGCCGATACTATCATCACCCAAGGTGCGACCCAGTCCAACCATGCCCGTCAGACCGTGGCCATCGCCACCAAGCTCGGCATGCCTTGCCATATCCTGCTGGAAGATCGCACCGGCTCCGAAGATGCCGACTACGTCTACAACGGCAACGTGATGCTGGACCAGCTGTTCGGCGGCCAGCTGCGCAAGTTCCCGGGCGGCACTGACATGAATGCGGCGATGGAAGCACTCGCCGCCGAGCTGAAGGCCGAAGGCAAGAAGCCCTATATCATCCCCGGTGGCGGCTCCAACGAAATTGGCGCCCTCGGCTATGTCAACTGCGCGCTGGAGCTGCTCGGTCAGGCCAATGACCGCAGCCTGCGCATCGACCATGTGGTGCACGCCACCGGTTCTGCCGGCACCCAGGCCGGGCTGGTCACCGGTCTGGCGGGCAGCAACAGCCTGATCCCGGTGCTGGGTATCGGCGTGCGGGTACCTCGCGAGCAGCAGGAAGCCAATGTGTTCCGCCTGGCCGAACGTACCGCCGAGAAGCTGGGCATTTCCGGCGCCGTGAAGCGCGAAGACGTGGTTGCCAACTGTGACTATGTGGGCGAAGGCTACGGTATTCCCGCCGCCAGCACCCTGGAGGCCATCGAGCTGTTCGCCCGCCACGAAGGCATACTGCTGGATCCTGTCTATTCCGGCAAGGGCGGCGCCGGCCTGATCGACCTGATCCGCAAGGGCCACTTCAAGAAAGGCGAGAATGTCGTCTTCCTGCACACCGGCGGTGCCCAGGCGCTGTTTGGCTACCGTGAAGCCTTTGATTTCCCTAAATATTGTTAACATGCGTGCCCGGTTCCTCCTTGAGGGGCCGGTCTTGAAAGGGCAAGGCGAAACGCCTTGCGAGCAAGTTAGAGCTCCCTTTTAAACAGGTGTCATCATGGAATATCTTAAAAGAGCGGCTGCGGAAAACGACGTAGCACAGGAAGATGAACGCATCCAGGCGGTGGTCAAGGAGATGCTGACCAATATCAAGCTCCAGGGCGAGCCGGTGGTGCGCGAATATGCCAAGCAGTTCGATAACTGGCAGGGCGACTTCATCCTCTCGGAACAGAAGAAACAGGCCCTGATCGATCAGGTTCCTCAGCGGGTCAAAGACGACATCGATTTTGCCCATCGCCAGATCAAGCGCTTCGCCGAGGCCCAGCGCGACAGCCTGCGGTCCTTCGAGATCGAAACGGAAGAGGGCGTGCGGCTGGGCCAGCAGGTATTGCCGGTCGAGTGTGCCGGTTGCTATGTGCCCGGCGGACGCTATGCCCATGCCGCCTCCGCCCTGATGAGCGTGGCTACCGCCAAGGCCGCCGGCGTGCCCTTTATCGTGGCCTGTTCACCGCCCCGGGGCGACAGCATCAACCCGGCCGTGGCTTACGCCATGCATGTGGCGGGTGCCGACGTGATCCTGGAAATGGGTGGCGTGCATGCCGTCGCCACCATGGCCTATGGCCTGTTTACCAACAAGCCGGCCGATATCCTGGTCGGGCCGGGCAATGCCTATGTGGCCGAAGCCAAGCGCATGCTGTTCGGCGAGGTGGGTATCGATGTCTTCGCCGGGCCGACCGAATCGGCCATTATCGCCGACAAGCATGCCGACCCCATGACCATTGCCGTCGACCTGGTCTCCCAGGCGGAGCACGGCCCCAACTCTCCGGTCTGGCTGTTTACCGACAGCCGTGAGCTGGGTGAAAAGGTGCTGGAGATCATGCCCAAGGTGATCGCCGACATGCCCAATGCCGATGTCTGTGAGGCGGCCTGGCGCGATCATGGCGTGGTGATCCTGGGCGACAGCCGCGAAGAGGTGGCCAAGGTCAGTGATCAGTGGGCCTGTGAGCACCTGCAGGTGCTGGCGGACGATCTGGAATGGTGGAAAGCCAACCTGAACAACTACGGCTCCCTGTTTCTGGGCGAGGGCAGCACGGTGTCCCACGGCGACAAGTGCTCCGGCACCAACCATATTCTGCCGACCAAGAAGGCGGCCCGTTACAGCGGCGGGCTGAATGTGCAGAAGTTTATGAAGGTGCTGACCTATCAGGAGCTGAGTGAAGAGGCCAACCTGGTGTTCAGCGCGGCCGGTTCCCGGATCTCCCGCACCGAAGGCATGGAAGGCCACGCCCGGGCCTGTGACTGGCGTCTGCGCAAGTACTTCCCCGAGACCGAGTGGGACTTCCACGTCTATAACCAGAAGCGTTATTGCTGAGTCAGGCAGGCAGGTGCACCGCACCTGCCCGGAGTGATGTCATGATCAAATTCAACAAGTCTTTCACCCAGCAGGAGCCGATACCGGAAGAAGGTATAGCACAGGCCATTGCGGTGATGCGCAGCGGTCGCCTGCACAGGTACAATTCTCAGGCCGGAGAGCCGACGGAAACCGAGCTGCTGGAGAGGGAATTCGCCGCCTATCTGGGCAGCCGCTACAGCCTGGCCTGTGCGTCGGGCGGCTATGCGCTGCATATCGCCATGCGTACCGTCGGGGTTCAGCCCGGTGACAAGGTGTTGTGCAACGCCTTTACCCTGGCGCCGGTACCCGGTGCCATCAACAACGCCGGTGCCGTCCCCGTGCTGGTGGAAACCACCGACGACTTCACCATAGATCTCGCCGATCTCGAGTTGAAGGCGGCGGCCGACGATGTGCACTATCTGTTGCTGTCTCACATGCGCGGCCACCTCGCCGATATGGACCGGCTGATGCGCATCTGCGAGCGGCATCAAATTACCGTTATCGAAGATTGCGCCCATACCATGGGGGCCAGCTGGAATGGTCGCAAGAGCGGCACCTTCGGCCGGGTGGCCTGCTTCAGCGCCCAGACCTACAAGCATATCAACTCCGGCGAGGGCGGCTTCCTGACCACCGACGATGACGAAGTCATGGCCAAGGCAATCATCTATTCCGGCTCCTATATGCTGTATGGGCGGCACTTGGCCGCGCCGCCCAAGGAAACCTTTGAGCGGATCCGCTTCGAGACGCCTAACTACAGTGGCCGTATGGATAACCTGCGGGCGGCGATACTGCGTCCCCAGCTCAAGAACCTGGACGAGCAGTGCCGGCGCTGGAACCACCTCTATCAAGTTACCGAAGAGGGGTTGAGTCAGGTCAAGGGGCTCCGCCTGCCGGTTCGTCCCGAGCCGGAATATTTTGTCGGCAGCTCCATCCAGTTCTCCCTGCCCGGCCAGGATCCCGCCACCATCGCCCGTTTTATCGCGCGCTGCGAGGAGCAGGGGGTGCCGCTCAAATGGTTTGGTGACGCTGATCCCAAGGGCTATACCAGCCGTTACGACAGCTGGCAGTACCTGGGGCAGATGCCGTCCCTGCCCGAGACCCGGCGGGTGCTGGCGACCATGTGTGACATGCGTCTGCCGTTGACCTTCGACGAGGCGGATTGCCGGTTGATCACCAGGATCATCGCCGAGGTATTTGAAGAAGTCTGCTAGTCCCCGGTGCATGGCTGCCCGGCGGAAATACCCGGCTTGATCAGATTCCAGTTTCATGGATGTAAAAAACACGGAAATACATTGAGGTTATGAATATGTTCTCTATGAAGAAGTTAGCTAAGTGTCTGACAGTTTCTCTTGCCTGCGCTTCCGCTGCCCTACCGGCGCTGGTGGATGCCAAGACCATGAGGTTGGGCATGGGCGATCCCCTGGACTCGGATCAGGGGGCCTACGCCAGCCGTTTCAAGGAGCTGGTGGAATATTATTCTGACGGCGACATCAAGGTGACCCTGTATCCCAATGGCGCCATCGGCTCGGAAACCGAGATGGTACAGAATGCCCGGTTAGGCTCCCTGGATATGGCTTTAGTGGGTATCGGCAATGTCACGCCTTTCTCCAAGGAGCTGGGTATGCTGACCATGCCCTACGTGATTAAAAGCACCTCCGATGCGGTGAAGATCACCACCGGCTCCCTGGGGGATCACTGGAATCAGCTGGCCCAGAAACAGGTCGGTGTCAATATCCTGGGCTGGACCTACTCCAACTTTAGGCACCTGACCAACTCCAAGCGCCCGGTTAAAAATATGGAAGATGTGCAGGGGCTGAAGGTCAGGGTACCGCAGAATCCGATTATGCTGGCCTCCTGGGAAGCCTGGGGCGCCAACCCCATCGCCATGGCCTGGACCGAAACCTTTACCGCCCTGCAGCAGCAGGTCGTGGATGGCCAGGACAATCCCTATATCGTCAACAACACCATGAAGTTCTACGAGATCCAGGATTACGTGACTGAAATTCATCATCAGTACTCGCTGCAGCCCCTGCTGATCGGCAAGCGTACTTTCGAAGGGTTGAGCGATGCGGAACGTAACCTGTTGACCCGTGCCGGCCTGGAAGCGCAGCAGCATGCGTTGATTTTCCAGATTTCCGAGGCCGACAAGGCCAAGCAGCATATGATCGACAATGGGGTCGAGGTCTTTACCCTGGAAGACGAGGAGAAATGGATAGAGCTGGCCAAGGAAAAAGTCTGGCCCCAGTTCTATGACACCATCGGCGGTAAGGAAAATTTTGATTCCGTACTGAAGCAGTTGCAGTAACCCTGGCTTTGAATGCTGTTAACCGGTTTTGATCTAGTGGATTAAAAGTTGAATAAGAGAGCAGGGTGTCTTTTTACTCTGCTCTCTTTATCGGAGCGTGACCATGTTTAAGCTGATCAGGCAGATGGATAAGCTGGAAAACTATATATGCCAGCTATTGCTGTGTTTGTTTGTGGTCCTGCTGTTTACGCAGGTCATATTGAGGGTTGTATTTAATTACGGCATTCCATGGAGTGAGGAACTATCCCGGTTTGCCTTTGTCTGGTTTGTTTTTCTTGGCGCCTCCTATGCGGCCAGGCTGTCGGCCCATAACCGGGTGACCTTTCATCTGAGAATGATGCCAGCAAAGCTGAGAAATCTTGTCGAGCTGCTGGGTGATATTTTCTGGATCGCATTCAATACCCTGATGACCTTCAAGAGTATCGAAGTAATTGAATCAATGATGGAGTTTACCTTCTACTCTCCCGCTCTGGATTGGTCTATGGCTTATCTCTATATGATTTTCCCCATTTCATTCACCCTGACCAGCCTGCGTATTATCCAGGTTAACTATTTGAAACTGGTCTGTGGGGTGAAGTTCGATGATGTGGATGAGCCCAACCTGGAAGAGGATGTAATGAGCACACCAGCGTCAAAGAGTGAGCAATATGGCAGTCGCCCCTTGGCTTAATACATGGATTTTTTGGGGTAAGAGGATCAGATAATGACAGCTCCCTTTATTTTGTTTGGTATGTTTTTCTTTCTGCTGGTCATAGGTGCCCCCATTGTTGTGGCGCTGGGGGCCTCGGCATTGACCGTGTATCTGGCGGCAGGCGATGACTTCGTGTCTCTGGTTCAGACCGCATGGAATGCGGTTGACTCCTTCCCTATCATGGCACTGCCCGCCTTTATCCTGTCCGGGGCCCTGATGCAAAGCGCGGGCATTTCCCGCCGGCTGGTGCATATTGCCGAGGTGATGGCCGGGCCCATGGCCGGTGGCCTGGGGTTTTCCGCCATCCTCGCCAGCATGTTTTTCGGTGCCATCTCGGGCTCGGGTCCGGCCACCACGGCGGCGGTGGGTATGCTGATGATCCCCGCCATGGTCGATCGCGGCTATGGGCGCAGCTATTCGGCGGCGCTGACGGCGTCTTCCGGTGGCCTGGGGGTGGTGATACCGCCCAGCATTCCCATGGTGATCTATGGGGTGACCGCCAGCGAGTCAATTACCAAACTGTTTATGGCCGGTATTCTGCCGGGGATCATGCTGGCCGGCGGCCTGATGATCGCCAACTATGTGATCAGCAAGAAAAAGGGTTATGTTTCCGGCAATATTCATCCGCCGGGCGCTCTGCGCAAGGCCTGCAAGGATGGCATCTGGGCGATACTGGCGCCCGTGGTGATCCTCGGGGGCATCTACTCCGGATTGTTTACACCAACAGAAGCCGCCGTGGTGTCGGTGTTCTATACCCTCTTTGTCGGCGTGTTCATTCATAAAGAACTCTCCCTGGACGGCTTCAAGGAATCCCTGAACTCCACTACCTGGCTGACCGGACGCGTACTGATCATCATGTTTACTGCCACCGCCTTTGGCCGGATCCTGGTTGAAAACGATATTCCGGGGATGATCGCCCAGTCGCTGCTGAATATGACCGACAGCCTGGCGCTGATCTGGATCATAGTGATCGCCTTCCTGATCTTTGTCGGCATGTTTCTGGAAACCCTGGCCACCATCATGATAGTGACGCCGGTTTTGTTGCCGGTGATGGTCAGCCTGGGGGTGGACCCCATCCACTTCGGTATTGTGCTGGTGTGTTGTTGCGAAATCGGTTTCTCCACCCCACCACTGGGCGAGAACATGTTTATCGGCTCCAGCATCGCCAAGGTCTCCATCGAGGAAATCTCGGCCAAGGCGATTCCCTTCGTGCTGGTGGAAATTTTGGTGGTGGTTCTGCTGGCTTTCTTCCCCGAGCTGGTGCTCTGGTTACCAGAGCTTTTCGGATATTAGAGCTTTCGAACATAAATAAGATGCTGTGATAACTCCTTACGTTAGGTGAGTATTAGATGAATGAAAAAACTGTTGGTGTGATAGGGGGCATGGGGCCGGAAGCCACGGTGGATTTGATGCGCCGTGTGATTGCCGCCACCCCGGCCCAGGATGATATCGATCATATCCATATGCTGGTCGACAATAATCCCAAGGTGCCTTCCCGGATTAAGGCGTTGATCGAGGGCACGGGAGCAAGCCCGGCGCCCTTCATGGCAGAGATGGCCCGGGGACTGGAACGGGCCGGCGCGGATTTTCTGGTGATCCCGTGCAATACCGCGCATAAGTACTATCCGGAGGTGGTAGCCGCCGTCGATATCCCCGTGGTGAACATCCTGGATGTGACGGTGCAGCAGGTGAAGCGCTGCCAGCCGGACATCCGCAAGGTAGGGATGCTGGCTTCCAGCGCGGTCGAAAACATCCGCCTGTACCATGACAAGTTCGATGCCGAGGATATCGAAACCCTGTTTCCATCACCGGAACACCAGGAAAATGTAATGGCATTGATCAAGCGGGTGAAGGCAAAGACTCAGGATGCCGAGATCCTGGCCAGATATAACGAGGCTGCCGCTTACCTGAAATCAATGGGTGCCGAATGCATTATCCTGGCCTGCACCGAACTGTCGGTGATTTCCGACAAGCTGACCATTGATTTGCCAATTTATGATGCTTCCCAGTTATTGGCCGAACATATTGTTTATCGTGTAAAAGGGGAAGTTAAACATTCGGTGTGACTGGATTTATTGGTTGACCTGTCCCGGGCTGAGGCCGGCAATTTGCCTCAGCCCGGGCATCACATCTTGTAATAACTTCACCATTAGCTATTCAGTGCATTCAGAGCCCGGGCAAGTTGGTTCATCCGTTCTCCGCCGGCACCTATGCACACCAGCTGGCCTTTGGCCGGGCTCTTAACGACCGGTGACCAGTTCAGCCGGCCGCCGCTGAGTTGCAGTACCTCTGCTTTATCGCGCCCCCGGCGCAGCAGCATGCCTTTGGCCCGGAACAGCACATCCCCATACTCCTGTAACAGACCCGCCAGCCGCTGGCCGTCGATGGCACCGCTGAAGGTCAGGCTGAAGGAATGCCAGCGGCCCGAGCCGATTGTCCTCGGTGGCGGCTGCCCCCGGTCGGCGACGGCTGCCGTCTCCGGTGCTCCGGCGAGCAGCTCTACCCGTGCCGGGGCGCGGCTCAGCAGTTGCGCCAGCACCGGAGGCAAGCTCAGTGAAGGAGGCAGGCGGTTGATGATCAGCAGGCTGGCCGCCCGTATTTGCTGATGCCAGACCTCGGTCACCAGCGGGTCCTGGCTGTAACGCTCGGCCTGGCCGGCATCGATCAGGCAGATCACCTCAGCGAGGCTCAGCCGGGGTGACACCCTGACCATATCGGCGATGCGCGCCGGGTTGGCGATACCGCTGGCTTCGATATAGATGTTCGAAGGCAGGGGCGACATACGCAGCAGCTCGGCCAGCCTCTCCGCCAGGCTGCCGCCCAGGGTGCAGCAGATACAGCCGTTGCTCAGGCGCATGATGCGCTCGTCACTGTATTCGATAAGCTCGGCATCGATATTGATGCAGCCGAAGTCGTTGACCAGGATCAGGCTGCCCTGAGGGAGTCCCCGGGCCAGCAGCTCATTCAGGTAGCTGGTCTTGCCGGCGCCGAGAAAGCCGGTGAGCAGGGTCACCGGAATGGCCTTAATCATTTTCATGGACTCGGCCTCCCACGACGGTGGCGTGAACCCTGAGCTCCCGCAGCCGTTCGGCGGGGATCTGCAGCGGATCTTCGTCCAGCACCACCATGTCCGCGTATTTGCCCACTTCCAGGCTGCCCACCAGGTGATCCAGGCGCAGGGTATAGGCGGCCCCCAGGGTGATCATCTGCAGGGCATCGGCCACGCCGATGCCTTCTTCCCGGCCCAGGCTGGCGCCGCTGGCGGTTTGCCTCTGCACCGCGCACCAGGCGGTAAACAGGGGGCCGAGCGGGGTGACGGGCGCGTCCGAGTGCATGGCGGTGGGAATATTCAACCGCAGCGCCGAGGCCAGGGGTTCCAGCCGGCGGGAGCGGGCGAAGCCCAGGGTCCTGCGGCGGTGGATGTCGCCCCAGTAATAGATGTGGTTGGCGAACATGTTCAGGCAGACTCCCAGACGGGCCGCCCGGCGCAGCTGGGCCTGGCTGATAAACTGGCAGTGTTGCAGGGTATGGCGGTGATCCGGCCTGGGCCACAGGGTCTGGGCATCCTCGATGGCATCGAGGATCAGCTCCACCGCCTCGTCGCCATTGGTATGGATATGCAGCTGCAGGCCGGCCTGGTGGTAGTCCTGCACCAGCTGACGCAGGGTTTCCGGCGGCGCATTCCAGATGCCGTTGGGGTGGCCGTCATGGTAACCCGGCCATTGCATGCGGGCGGTGTAGCCTTGAATGGAACCATCTGTCATCAGCTTGACCAGGCCGAAGTGCAGCTTGTCGTTGCCCAGCTGCTGGCAGGCCTGCAGCCGTGCTATGCCTTGCTCCGCGGTCCAGGACAGGGCGCTCATCGCCGGCACCAGGCGTACCGGGTAGTCGGGGGCGGCGGTGATTTCCCGCAGCGCGGCGATGCCTTCCTCGGTTAACGGATTATAGAGATCGGTGATGGTGGTGACGCCGGCGCGCCTGGCCACCTGGCCATAGGCCCGCAGGGCGGACAGGGAAGAGACCTCTTCAAACAGGTTGCTGCCCAGGGCCTCGAACACCGCATGCATGGCGGCCATTTCCTGCAGCTCGCCGTTCGGGCGGCCGTCCGCATCCAGCATGATGCCCTCTATGCCGGCATGGCGGACCAGCTGCGCGGCCTCCAGCATGCAGCTGTTGACCGTCATCACATGCAGGCTGGCGTGAAAAATCACCAGCGGTCGGTCGTTAACCGCCTGATCCAGCGCCTGCCTGTCGAGGCGCATGCCTTGGAAATAGACGGGATCGAAGCCCCAGGCGATCAGGGGTTCGTCGGCCGGCAGGCGGGCGGCCTGCTGGCGCAACCGTTGCTGCATCTCCGCCAGGCTGGTGACGCCGGCCCAGGCTGCGCCCTGGGGATCCCGCCGGGGAAAGTAGCCCAGGTAAAGGTATTGCCACATGGCCCCTTCCAGGGCATGACTATGGCCTTCGACGAAACCGGGCAGGATCACCTTGTCGGCGAAGCGTTCGTCCAGCCGGTATTCGCCCAGATCCTGCAGCTCCTCGAACGGGCCGACGGCCAGTACCTTGCCGTCCTGCACGGCGATATGGGTGGCCTCGGGCAGCGAGGGATCCATGGTGATGATGCGCCGGGCGCACAACAGGGTAATGCTCATTTAACGGTCTCCTTAATGTTATTGAGCGGTGCGCCCGGCTTTAGCTTTCCCATCAGCAGGGGCACTAGCGCCAGGGCAACCAGGGCCGTGCCGCCAAAGGCCAGCAGATAGGCACCCGGGCTCAGGGAGGGGGCTATCGGGGCAAAGATAAACAACAGGTGCATATTGACCAGCACTATGGCCAGGTTGAAGAAGGCCAGTTCCTTGGCAACCGAGGTGCTGAAGTCGGCATCCAGCATGCGCAGCAGCAGCAGCCCGGTTCCGGTGGAGCCGCAACAGCAACCAAAGGAGGTCAGCGCTCGTTCATGGCCCAGCTTGCCGCTCAGCCGGCCCAGCCACCAGCAGCCGGCGAGGGTAGTCAGGGTGACAGCCAGGGTCACCAGCAGGATTGGGGTGAGCAGGGCGTAAAGTACGGCAAACTGTATGCTCATCAGGGTACCGACCACCATGAAGTCGACCGAGCTGCCGGTGATGCGCTTCAGGGTATCGTCATCCACATAACGGCTCAGGCCGGCCTTGTCGATAACCAGGCGCATCAGCACACACACGCCCAGGCCATGAATAAAGAACATGTTATGGCTGAACAGTACGCCCAGGTTCAGGCCCCAGGGGCTGAAACCGGCGACCAGATCCCGGACCGACAGCAACCACACATGGGTAAGTACATAGGCGATGGCCAGCAGGCCCAGGTGATAGGCGAGTGAGTCCATATTGGCGCTGTGGGTTACCATGCGGCCTGTTTTCGGCCTGTCGTCGGGCGAATAGAAGCCGGACAGGAAATACCCGTCTATGCTGGATTCCCGGTTCAGGTTCTGGCCTTTGCGGATCACCCGTTTGGCCCAGGGGACGCCGACCAGGAAGGCCACTAGGAAGCCGAGCGAGGCGTAGATCATGCCCACCTGGGCGGCGTTGACGATGCCGTATTCCTTTTCCCAGATGGTGCCGAAGGTCAGCGCCTGGCCGGGCCCCTGGGTAAAGCCATGGGTGATGATGGCGCCCAGGAAGGCGCTGATATCCGAGCCGGTCAGCTGGTCATAGGCGACGATGACGCCATAACCCAGCACCCCCTGAATTCCCAGGCTGATGGTCCAGATCAAGGTCAGCCAGAGCCCCCCGCGCACTATGCTGCCGCCGGACAGGGACTTGTTCTTGCTGCTGCCGGTCAGGCACAGCGACATAAAGCTGAGGGTAAAGAAGTGAAAGGTGAGGGTGGTAAAATCGGCGGCGCCGAAGCCGGGGATCAGGTCCAGTGACAGCAGGCCGAAACCCAGCATGCCGCCGACGATGCTGGCGGGTACCAGCGAGTTTCTTAATAAGGGAATATATTTTCTCAGCAGGCTGCCGATCACCAGCATGCCGGCCATCAGGGCAAATGCTATTGCACCGTGAAATGAGCTTTCCATAGCGAACTCCGCATCATACCGAAGCACCAGGCTCCGGTTATCATCCATGCCGGCCAGGCATACCGGCCGACCTCAGCCTGACGTTTATGGCCAGGCGCAGTTCCTAAATTAGAGAATCGGTGTTAACTTGTACAATGCTATTGACTTACAGATTGATAACATTTTGGTATCACTATGCGTGTGGAACTGCGTCAAATCCGCCAGTTTATGGCGGTTGCCGAGACCCTGAATTTTCGTCAGGCCGCCGACAATCTGGCGGTCGCCCAGCCGGCGCTGAGTCGCGGCATTCAGCAGTTGGAGCATCAGTTGGGGGTCAGCCTGTTTGACCGGAATAACCGCCGGGTCGAGCTGACCGCGGCCGGTGGCGTGTTTCTTAAAGGCTGTAGTCTGTTGTTGGCGGATCTGGAGGAAACGGTGCGCCAGACCCAGAAGGCGGCCAGCGGGGATCTGGGGTGCCTGGCCATCGGTTATACCGACTTCGCCATTACCGGCGTGCTGCCCGGCTTGCTCGATACCTTCCGTCGACAATATCCGGATATCGCCATCGAGCTGATTTATGGTTCGACCGAGGAACAGCTGGAAGCGTTGGCCGGCCGTAAAATCGATATCGCCTTTTTAACTAGCCCGCTCAACGGCGATGCCATGGTGCACCTGCCGGTACAGGTGGATCGTTTCGTGGCGGTGTTGCCCGAACGGCATCCCCTGGCCGGGCAAACGGCGGTGGATATTCATGAGTTGGCCGATGAGCCTTTTGTGGTGGGGGTGATGGCTCGTTGGCGCCATTTCCGGCGGCATCTGGACGCCCTTTGCCTGCAGGCCGGCTTTCAGCCGCGCATCGTGCAGGAAGCCTATAACAGCGAAGGGATGTTCGGCCTGATCAGTGCCAATATCGGCATTACCATTCATCTGGAATGTGCCAGTAATTATATGCGTACCGGGGTGGTGATGTTGCCGCTGACCGGCACCAGCGCGACTGTGGTGACCGAGGCGGCCTGGTTGAAGGAGGGTGTCAGTCCCATGCTGGGGCGCTTTATCGATATTTTGGCGCCGGTAGCTGAAGGTGAAGGGCGGCCGGAGCCGCCCTCGATGCTTACATAAACACGAACTTGGCGATAAAGATGGCGCTCAGGGCATAGACGCTGAGCGACACGTCCCGCGGGTGGCCGGTGGCCATTTTCAGCACCGTGTAGGTGACAAAGCCCATGGCGATACCGTTGGCGATGGAGAAGGTCAGCGGCATCATCAGGGCGGTCACCGCCGCCGGGGCCATCTCGGTGAAGTCGTCCCATTCTATCTTGGCCAGGCTGCTCATCATGGCGAAGGCCACGAAGATCAGCGCGCCGGCGGTGGCGTAGGGCGGTATCATGCCGGCCAGCGGAGCCAGGAACATGGACAGCAGGAACAGCAGGGCCACGGTGATCGCGGTCAGGCCGGTACGGCCACCGGCGGCCACGCCGGCGGCGCTTTCCACATAGCTGGTTACCGGTGGGCAACCGACAAAGGTGCCGATAACGGAGGAGGCACTGTCCGCCTTCAGGGATTTTTTCAGCCCCTCGATCGAGCCATCCGGACGGCGCAGGTTGGCGCGCTCGGCCACGCCCATCAGGGTACCGGCGGTGTCGAACATATTGACGAACAGGAAGGCCAGGATCACGGTAATCATACCGATATCCAGGGCGCCCATGATGTCCAGTTTCAGGAAGGTGGGCTCTATGCTGGGCGGCATGGCGAAGATGCCGTTGAATTCCACTATGCCCATGAACAGGCCGATCAGGGTCACGCTGAGCACCCCGATCAGCACGGCACCGAATACCTTGCGGTGTACCAGGATAGAGATGATCAAAAAGCAGACGGCGGCCAGCAAGGCGCTGGGTTTGGTGAAGTCGCCCAGGGTCACCAGGGTGGCCGGGCTTTCTACCACTATACCGGCGGTCTTCAGGCCGATCAGCCCCAGGAACAGGCCGACACCGGCGGTCATGGCGTAACGCAGGGATTCGGGAATTGAATCCAGTACCCATTCACGGATTTTCCAGAAACTCATGGCGGTGAAGATGACGCCGGACCAGAACACGGCGCCCAGGGCGATTTCCCAGCTATAGCCCATTTCACCGACCACGGTAAAGGCAAAGAAGGCGTTCAGGCCCATACCCGGTGCCAGGCCGACCGGCCAGTTGGCGTACAGACCCATAAAAAGAGTGGCGACGGCGGCCCCGATGCAGGTGGCGACAAACACGGCGCCTGCATCCATGCCCGAGGCGGCCATGATATTTGGGTTAACAAAAATAATGTAGGCCATGGTGATGAAGGTGGTTAACCCCGCCACCAGCTCAGTCTTTACCGTGGTACCGTGGGCACTGAGCTTGAACCATTTGTCGAGCAGGCCTCCGCTTTCGCTTTGCGACAGCGCTTTCTGGTTGGTTGACTCGTTCTTGACGTTTTCCATGACCTTAAAGTCCTCAAGTATTTTCAATATGGCACCGGCCCACGATGCCGCGGCAGCTGTCCTGCTGCTGCGGCATTGATTAGAGGTTGCCGGATATGAGCGTTAGCTGCCTCGGTAAGTCGAGTAGCTGTAAGGGGAAATAAGCAGTGGGACGTGATAGTGATCTTCTTCGGCGACCAGGCCAAAACGGATCACGACATCGTCCAGGAAGGCGGGCTCCAGCAGCCGGATGCCTTGCTTATGGAAGTAACTGGCGGTGTGGAATACCAGCTGGTACTTGCCGGTTACATAATCCTCATCGGCCAGGATGGGAGCATCGGTACGGCCATCGCTGTTGGTGTAAACGGTGTTCAACAGCTGGGTCTGTTCACCTTCAACCCGGTACAGCTCGACTTTGATGTCGGAGCCGGGCAAACCCTTGGCGGTATCCAGTACGTGTGTGGTTAGTCTTCCCATGATTCGTTACCTTGCGTGTTAGCGCATTTTCATGCTTAAGGTGACATCACCGCTCGGCGGCGACAAATTAACTTTACATCAAAATAAAATGGCTCGTCTACATTAAATTAACAAAAATGTGTACAACACAACTGGCAAGCTGTGTTAAAAGCTACTTGTATCTTGATCGAAATGGATTGTCTTTGCTTTGGCATGCTAAAGCAAGAATTGACAGAGTTGTTTTGATACAAAAACAAAACCATTTATTTACATTGATCAGTTTTATTGTGTACAATTTAGTTCAGTAAGATAGCCAATGAGCTACGGCCGTTTTGGCTGCAACTGCTAGTCTAGCCTCAAGTTTTAAGGAGTTCTCCGATGAGCAAAAATACCGAATACCCCCGTGATCTCATCGGGTATGGAGCTAACCCTCCCCACCCACAATGGCCGGGTAATGCGCGTGTCGCTATCTCTTTTGTATTGAATTATGAAGAGGGTGGTGAGCGCAATGTGTTGCATGGTGACGGTGAGTCCGAGGCCTTCTTGTCAGAGCTGCCGGGAGCCGTGCCCTTCGAAGACGTTCGCCATATGAGTATGGAATCTGTCTACGAGTATGGTAGCCGTGCCGGCGTCTGGCGCTTGCTGCGGTTGTTCAAGAAGTACGACATTCCGCTCACCATCTTTGCCGTGGCCACCGCCATAGAGCGCTATCCCGAAGTGGCCAAGGCCTTCGTACAGGAAGGCCACGAGATCTGCTCCCATGCCCTTAAATGGATCACCTATCAGTGGATGGATGAAGAGCAGGAGCGCCAGCAGCTGCGTGATGCCGTCGATATTATCGAGCGGGTCTGCGGTCAGCGCCCCCTCGGCTGGTATACCGGCCGGGACAGCCCCAACACCCGCAAGCTGGTGATGGAAGAGGGCGGCTTTATGTATGATTCAGACTCCTACGCCGACGACCTGCCCTACTGGGTCGACAACAATGGCAAAGGCCACCTGGTGATCCCCTATACCCTGGACACCAACGACATGCGCTTTGCCACCCCCCAGGGTTTCAACAGTGGCGAGCAGTTTTACCAGTATCTGAAAGATGCCTTCGATGTGCTCTATGAAGAAGGTGCCGACTCACCCAAGATGTTGTCGATCGGCATGCACTGCCGCCTGCTGGGCCGCCCCGCCCGCATGGCCGCCCTGGAGCGTTTTATCAAGTATGCCCGCAGCCACGATCGGGTTTGGTTTACCCGCAGGATCGATATCGCTAGGCACTGGCATGAGTATCATCCTTATCAGGGAGCAAAATAATGAGTCAGTTTAAGACCTGTACCCCTAGTACCATGGGCCGGGGCGACTTTGTCGCCGTGTTCGGTGATATCTATGAGCATTCGGCCTGGGTGGCCGAGCAGGCCTTCGACCAGGGCCTGAGTGCCGAGCAGGACGAGATCGAGCAGCTGCATGCCGCCATGGTGCGCATCCTGGCCGGTGCCAGCAAGCAGGCCCAGCTGGATTTGATCAACGCTCACCCGGACCTGGCAGGCAAGGCGGCGGTAGAAGGCAAGCTAACCAAGGCCTCTACCAATGAACAGGCGGGTGCCGGCATCGACCAGTGCACCGCCGAGGAATTTGCTCGTTTTACCGAGTTGAACGACGCCTACAAGGCCAAGTTCCAATTCCCCTTCATCATGGCGGTGAAAGGGTCCAACCGGCATCAGATACTGGCCGCTTTCGAAGAGCGTATTCACCACGATTACGATATCGAATTCGAGCGCGCCCTGAATGAAATCAATAAGATAGCGCTGTTCCGCTTGCTCGACCTGTAATCCGGAGTCCAGCAGCGATGAACAAGAGGCCCGGCATGACCGGGCCTCGGCGTTGGTGAAAGCTGATCCGTTAATCCATGGGCATTGAACGGGAGGAAAACATGTTTAAGACGCTGGCCATAGAGCCGCTGACCAAAGAAGCCTTTGCACCATTCGGTGATGTCATCGAATCGGAAGGCCGCGACTATTTTATGATCAACAACGGCTCAACCCGTCGTTATCACCGCCTGGCCGAGGTGCAGACCGACCAGCAGGGGGAGGGCATCATCAGTATCTTTCGCGCCAACCCCCTCGAGTATCCCCTGCACATCCGCATGCTGGAACGTCATCCTTTCGGCTCCCAGGCGTTTATCCCGCTGTTCGGCAACGAATACCTGCTGGTCGTGGCGCCGGCGGGAACCGACCAGGTTGACCCCGCCACGGTGCGCGCTTTCCGCGCGACCGGTCGTCAGGGCGTCAATTACCACAAGGGGGTATGGCACCACCCGGTACTGACGCTGACCGAGAATGATGAATTCCTGGTCGTCGACAGAAGCGGGCCCGGCAACAACTGTGATGAGTATTATTTCGATGACTCAGTCCATCTGGAACTGAAACTGGATTAACGGTAACGAGCCGTCTCGCCAAGGGGCACAGTGTCGATAGTAAAGGGGCATGAAAATGCCCCTTTGTTTATGAAATTCCCGGATAGCAGGCCTGCCTCTGTCATACCCCAGACCCCTGATAATAATTGGTAAAGTTAATACCTGTTTGAATGCGCCATAATAACCGACAGCCGGGTAAGAGACGCCCTGAGCCCTATTCCGGTCGGTCGGGCGTGAAGTTGAATTCACGCATAAAGATCCCCCAGAATACCATGAACAGGGCGGCGATCAGCGGGCCGATAACAAAGCCGTTGATGCCCATCAGGCTGATGCCGCCGAGGGTGGAGAACAGCACCACATAGTCCGGCAGTTTGGTATCCCGGCCGACCAGGAGCGGGCGCAGCACATTGTCCGCCAGCCCTATCACCAGGGCGCCATAGGTCATCAGGATGCTGGCGGCTATCCAGTCCCCCTTGGCGTACAGATAGATGGCCACCGGCAGCCAGACCAGTCCGGCCCCCACCGCCGGGATCAGCGATAGAAACGCCATCACCACGCCCCACAGCAGGGGGCTGGGGATATCCAGTAGCCAGAAGATAAAGCCGCCCAGGGCGCCCTGCACCATGGCCACCAGTATATTGCCCTTGACCGTGGCGCGGATGACCTCGGAGAACTTCCTGAACAGCATGCGTTCCCGCTCGTCTCCCAGGGGCAGCGCCTTGACCAGCAGTTCGGTCAGATGATGGCCGTCCCGCAGCAGGAAGAAGGTGAGGTAGAGCATCAGCACCACATTGACGATGAAGCTCAGCGTGCTCTGGCCGGCGGTGAGGGTCTTCTGGGCCAGCAGCCGGCTGGCTGCGACCGCCGCCTCGGCCAGCTTCTGGCGGATATTTTCCAGGTCGACGCCGAATCGCTCCAGCAGCTCGGGCAAGAGAGGGAAGGCGATACGTATCTCCTCGAGGAAACGGGCCGGGCTGATCTCGCCCCGATCGATGCGCTGATAGAAGGCAACCCCTTCCTGGACAAAGGAGGCGGCGATCAGCAGTACCGGCAGCACCACTATCACCACGCTGGCCAGCAGGGTCAGCAGGGAGGCGGTATTGGGTCTGTTGCCCAGCTTCGATGACAATCGCTGCTGCAAGGGATAGAAAATGACGCTGATGGCACAGGACCAGAATATCGCGCCCCAGAAGGGCTCCAGCACAATACCGAACAGCAGGGTGACCAGCATCAGCATAAACAGAAAAGAGCGTTGTTCCAGCTTGGCGCGCATGTGAAAAGGGTTCCGGCAGTATGATGTGCCCATACTAGAGAAATGGGCTCTTCAGCGCCACCGATAAGCTAATGGCCCGATGTTTCCGGCCGGTGTCGAATGTCGGCGCAGCCGAAATCGGCTCTGATTCCAATTGGCTGGCCCTGTGGTTACTATCGCACGATGAAACAAACATCTTCCCCTGATAGCGTCAGCCAGATCCTGGCCGGCCCGATACTGCGGCGGCTGAGCCGGGAGCGCCTGGTGCTATGGCTGGCCAGTCGCCGTCCGCTCAGTTTTCGCTTACGGCTGGCGGTCGCCGGCGCCGAGCCCCTTACCCTGTTGTTGGACGCCGAGCAGCAACAGCTGCCCGTCGGCGAGCATTGTTATCTTCAGCTGCTCGATATTGCCCTGGCCACGCCGCTGCCCTGCGATGTGCCCATTGCCTATGATCTGCAATGGCGGCAGCAAGGCGATGACTGGTGCGGCATCGGCGAATGGGCGCCCGAACTCTGTTACGAGGGCGAAAGCCTGCCCCGTTTTGTTATTCGCAGCCGGCTGGATGGCATCTTGCACGGCTCCTGCCGTAAGCCCCATCACCCGGCGGACGATGGCCTGGTGGTCGCCGATCACTGGCTGCAACAGCACAGTGACGACCCCCAGTCCTGGCCGGCGGTGCTGATGCTGAGCGGTGATCAGGTCTATGCGGATGACGTGGCGGGGCCCACCATCACGGCCATCCACCAGCTGATCGCCGAGCTGGGGCTGTATCCGGAAACCCTGCATGGCGCCCTGGTGGCCGACAGCGATGAATTGTTTGCCAGTCCGCAGAATTACTACGGACGCGATGAGCTGTTGCCTCATACCAAGGCGAATGTGCCCCTGCAGAAACGTTTCTTTGGCGGCGCGCGCAAGCCGATTTTTACCACCAGCAGTGCCAACAACCACCTGATCACCCTGGCCGAAGTGATGGCCATGTATTTATTGGTGTGGTCGCCGGTGCCCTGGCAGGGGCTGTCTGAGTGGCAACCGGCGCTGTCGGACGAACAGCGGGCGCGTTATCAAAAGGAACGGCAGCACCTGAGCCGGTTCGTGGCGGGCCTGCCCCGGGTGCGACGGCTGCTGGCCCACCTGCCGACCCTGATGATCTTCGACGATCATGATGTCACCGATGATTGGAACCTGAGCGCCGCCTGGGAGGAAAGCGCCTATGGGCATCCTTTTTCCCGGCGCATCATCGGCAATGCGTTGCTGGGCTACTTCCTGTGCCAGGGATGGGGCAATAATCCGGACGCCTTTGCCGGCAAGCCCATGCAGTTGCTGCAGGACTGGGTGAGGGAGCCAGACAGTCGGCATCAGGACGCGCTGATCGATCACCTGCTGAGCTTTCAGCAATGGCACTACAGCCTGCCGACCAGCCCCAAGCTGCTGGTGCTGGATACCCGTACCCGGCGCTGGCGGGCCGAGCGCAATCTGGGCAGTCCCTCCGGGCTGATGGATTGGGAAGCCCTGACCGAGCTGCAGGGGGAGTTGCTGCATCATGATGCGGTGGTGCTGGTTTCGCCCACGCCGGTGTTCGGGGTGAAAGTGATCGAAGCCATTCAAAAGCTGTTCACCTGGTTGGGCAAGCCGCTGCTGGTGGATGCGGAAAACTGGATGGCCCACCCGGGGACCGCCAGGGTGATCCTCAATATATTCCGCCATACCCGCACCCCGGGCAATTTCGTGATCCTCTCCGGCGATGTCCATTATTCATTTATGTACGACATCCGCATCCGTTTCCGTGAGCATGACCCCCATATCTGGCAGATCACCAGCAGTGGCCTGAAGAACGAATTCCCCGGGCGCCTGCTGGACGTGCTGGACCGGCTCAACCGCTGGCTCTATGCCCCCCGTTCGCCGTTGAACTGGTTTACCCGCCGCCGCCGGATGGAAATCACCCCCCATCCACCGGCCGGCGCGGCCCGGGGCGAGCGCTTGCTCAACAAGGCCGGTATCGGTCATGTGCGCTTCAACGAGGCGGGGGAACCGGTGCTGGTGCAGCAGCTCACGGCCGATACGGTGGTGGACTTTGCCGTCGAGCAACAGCGGACGGAGGCGGCGGATATGCCCCTGACCCGCGGAGATACTTAAGCGGGAGGCTCGCCCAGCGGCTGGCCGTAGCTGAACTCCACATAGTTGCCGTTGGGATCCTTGACGCCGCAGTAATAGCCTACCGGAAACGGCTCATCCCGCGGCGGCCAGATCAGGCAGCCGGCCTGACCCGCCCGTTCGGCGATGGCATCCACCGCTTCCCGGCTGGGCAGGGCGAAGCCGAAGTGGCGATAGTCGTTGTCCGCCAGTTGCAGATCCTGGCCGCCGTTCATCAGCACGAAGATAAACTCGCTTTCCCGGCCCGGCTCTGCCAGCCAGACGATGGTTTGCTGCGGTTGCTCCCGCCGGTGGGTCTCAACCATGCCGCAGAACTCACCATAAAAGCGGATACAGGCATCGATATCGGCCACATGCAGGGCGATATGGGTCAGGCGGGGGTAATGGTATTGCGCGACGGCCATAGGCGTCTCCTGTTCACTGCAATTGGGATGGCGATCCGGGCCCGGGCTTCTATCAGCTTAGTCGCAACAGATGCACCGCGGTGCCCCGGCTGTTAAAGTATCCCTGTCGTCCATAACCCAGAATGTGAACAATGAGCAGCATAACCGGCACCCTGGTAAAGATGCCGGCGGCCCTGGAAGCACCGGTCGCCTACCAACTGGCCCTGGGTGAGGAGCGCGTGGCGCTCAACCCGCTGATTGGCCAGCCCATTATCCTGACCTACACCGGCAATATCTATTGCGATGCCTGTGGCCGCAAGTCCAGCAAGAGTTACTCCCAGGGCCACTGTTTCCCCTGTATGAAAAAACTGGCGCGCTGCGACATGTGCGTCATGAAACCGGAAACCTGCCACTATTTTGAAGGCACCTGCCGCGAGCCCGAGTGGGGGGACAGCCATTGCATGGTGCCCCATGTCGTTTACCTGGCCAATACCTCCGGCCTCAAGGTCGGCATTACCCGGGCAACCCAGGTACCGACCCGCTGGATAGATCAGGGCGCCACCCAGGCGCTGCCCATCTTCAGGGTGGCGACCCGGCAGATATCGGGCCTGGTGGAAGTCGCCCTGGCCGAGCTGGTGGCGGATAAAACCAACTGGCGCGCCATGCTGAAAGGGGATGAGGCACCACTGGATTTAAAAGCGGAAGCGGCCCGCCTTGTTCCAGAGATCCGGGCCAGGCTGGCCGACCTGAGCCTGCGCTTCGGCGCCGAGGCCATTGTGCCGCTGGATGAATCCCCGGTGGAAATCAGCTATCCGGTAACCCAGTATCCCACCAAGATCGCCAGCCATAATTTCGATAAGAACAACACCGTCTCCGGCGTGCTGCTGGGCATCAAGGGTCAGTATCTGATCCTGGACACTGGGGTGATCAACCTGCGCAAATTTACCGGTTATGAAGTGAGCTTCGGGTAAACACCGGCGCTTCTGATGGCTATGGCACTATTATCCGCATGGCGGCATGGCATAAAAATAAGGAGAAGAGATGCGCTTTTTGATCCTGGGAACCGCTGCTGGGCATGAGCTCGGCGCAACAAATAAACAATAATGGACCCTATTGATGACGCTGGCGAAACTTGGCCAGTTCTATCGGTTTGACGCTTGGCTCCTGCGATAACTCATCCAGGAAGCTGGGTTTGCCGAACCAGTAGCCCTGCAGATAATCGCAGCCGGCGGCGCTGAGCATATCTGCCTGGGCCTGGTTTTCCACCCCCTCGGCGACCACCCGGATCCCCTGCAGCTGGCAGAGGGCGATCAGCGGTTGCAACAGCTCCCCTTGTTGGGTGTTTAACAGCCGCTCGAGGAAGGAGCGGTCGAGCTTCACCTTGTCTACCGGGTATTCCAGCATCTGCAGCAGCGAGGTATAGCCGGTACCGAAATCGTCGATCACTATGGTAAAGCCGGCGGCGCGCAGTCGCTTGAGCAGTGCGTCGGCCGCCAGGCTGTACTCTGCCTTGTAGGTCTCGGTGATTTCAATTTCTATATGACGGGTCGGCAGCCGGTAACGGCTGGCCATTTCGAGCAGGAATTTATCCACCCCGGGCATGCCGAGTTCGGCGGAAGACAGGTTGATGGCGACTTTGGTCTGGTTACCGAAACAGCCTTGCAGCTTCGGAAAGTCTCTGAAGGCGCGTTCTACCACCCAGTGATCAATCTTGGCATAGAGGCCGCAGTTTTCTGCGATGGGGATGAATTCATCGGGAGGCACCCGGCCCAGTACCGGAGAGTTCCAGCGCAACAGCGCCTCACAACATACGGTCATCCCGGTTTTGCCATCGACGATGGGCATATAGACCAGCTGAAACTCCTGGTCTTCGTCCAGGATTTTCAGCTCCTGCTCTATGTCTTTGGTACGGCGTATTTTCATCGCCAGGTTGCGGGAATAAAAGGCGACCTGATTTTTACCTATTGTCTTGGCCTGGTACATGGCCACCTCCGCATTGGCCACCAGCTCGTTGGCGCTGTTACCGTCTTCGGGATAGGTGGCGACCCCAATGCCCATGGTGATCGGGTAGTTGCCCAGCTCGAAGGTAAAGCCGTCCTTGAACAGGTTCTGGATCACCGTGGTCTGCTGATAAACCAGATCGGAGCCGGCGCTGTGTTCCAGCAGCAGGGCAAACTCATCACTCGCCAGCCTGACCAGCAGGGGAGTATGGGTCATGGAAGCGGGCGACTCGGGATGTTGCAGGGTATTTCCTAGCTGCAGGGCGATGGCCTTCAGCAGCTGGTCACCGAATTCATGGCCATACTTGTCGTTGATGTATTTGAAGTTATCCAGGTTCATCGAGAGCAGGGACAGCTGATGTCGGTGCTGCTCGGCCTGTTGCAGAGCCTGAACAATCTGCTCCGAGAAGGCCATCCGATTGGGCAGCCCGGTGAGCGGATCGATAACCGCCTGCTGGCGGGTCTGTTTGTAGGCATGGGAAAGTTGTGCATAGAGTGTCTGAAAGGTCTGGCCCAGACGACCGATTTCGTTATCGTCTCCGATCCCGGATAGCTGGCTTTGTTCCCCTGAGATCACCTGATGCAAGCCCTGTTCAAGATGGTTTATCGGCTGGGTGATATAGTGCCGGATCAGCCACAGCAACAGCAGGGTGGAGCAGGCGGTGAGTAACAATAAGCCAATCAACAGAGACTCTTGCAGCCGGCGTAACTCCTCCTGCACTATGCCTGGCGAGGGATCAATGCTGAGGTATAGGTTATTGCCCACCGGTGCCGAGGCCGCCAGCGGCCCGCTCAGGGCGGGAGGCTGCGGGGAAAACTCGACCCCGGCCTGCATGCTGTGTTCGAGCTTCTGGCGCAGACGATCAAACTCGGTGGGTTCGATGACGATGGCCGCGGTAATGATCTGCTCTTGCCGGGCAGCCAGGGGGGCACTGGCCGTTCTCCTGTCCAGGCGTTGTCCCTGGATGATGCGGGTGCGTCCGTCCGGCCCAGTGGTCAGGGTCCAATCCGCCTGCTTTTGTTGTTGCCGCAGCGAGCGGACGAAGGCAAGCAGGGCAGGGCTGGGTTCGGCGAAGGGATCCGGGCTGCTTTCAAAATAAAATTCAGAACGCCCGCTGTCGGGCACCAGGGCAAAGGCCAGGTAATCGGAGTGATGGCGCTGGAAGCGGCGCAGATAATCTTCCATCTGTGCCCCTAACCTCAGGCTCCGATAACGGTTGTCGGGCTCCGTTAAGAAGTGGAGCATAGCCTCGCTCGAGCTGGTGCTGAGCAGATAGCTTTCCGTAAAAGAGATATAACCGGCCAGGCTGGCCGACAGCTCGGCCATGCTCAGGTTGAGCCGGCCCTGAGCGTGCTGATAGATGGTCTGTTTCTGCACCAGATAGATGCCGGCGCCTGCCAGCAGGTAACTGGCCAGTAACACCGGCAGGATCAGCAGGGTAGCGCGTTTACCGAGTTTCATGATTTTTTAATACCGCCAAAGTGATTCGGTTGCGAATTTCCATATTTTTCGGATCCAGCCGCGGGGCAAGCTGGCCGTTTTGCAAAGCAGGTACTAATGGAAATATTGAACTGTCCTGCCCGAATTGGCCGGAAAGCAGCGTCAGGGCGGCATCATTGGCGGGTGTGGCGAAAGTCTGTTCGGCATTGAGGGCGGCGATCTCCGGCTGGTTGAGGAAGTTGAGAAACTCGGTGGCCAGGGCTTGGTGGGGGGAATGTCTGAAGATGGCCAGGCAATCCAGCCGGACCAAGGTACCTTCATCGGGCAGCACGAAACGCCAATGCTCCTGATCCGAAAAGGTATTCATGGCGGCCCGGTCACTGCTGTAGCCCTGGGCCATGTAGAGCCGATCGGCCTGCTGATCGTGCCGGATATAGGTCCGGGGGTATTCATAGGTCAGCACCCAGGATGACTGGGCTTTTAACAGCGAGAAGGCCTCCCGGAGCACCTGGTTATCGTCGCTGTCCAGCGGTTGCTGCAGCATGGCCAGGGGCGGCACCAGGGTATCGAGGGAGTTGTCGAGCATGCCGACATGGCCTTTCAGATGGTCATCGGGAACCAGCAGGTCACGCCAGGAGCTGGGCGGCGGCTGCACCTTGTCGGCACGATACAAGATACCCAGTGTGCTCCAGAAGTAGGGGGCGCCGAACTGACCGCATTGCTCTTTCCTGAATGCAGGTACCTGATCCAGGTTGGGGATCTGCTCCAGTGTTAGCGGGCTGAACAGGCCCCGGGCACCAAAGATCCGGGCGCTGTTATGGTCGACCAGCACCAGATCAAAATTATACTTGTCCGCCCTGTCCAGCAGGGCATTGCGCCTTTTTTCGTTGTCATAATAGATTTGTTCAATGCGGTGACCGGTGTTTTGTTCGAAGCGCGCGGTTACCTGGTCGGACAGGTAGCCCTCCCTGTTGAGGATATGCAGCGTTTCGGCCGACGGGGAAAAGCAAACGAACAAGACCCAGACTAAAACACATGCCTTGTGTTTTTTTATCATGGCGACATCCACTGTCATTTAGTTCGATCAGTAACTTAAGTCACTGTTTTAAGTGATACTAGTTGATTTTCTGAAAAGGCACCAATCGGATATGAAGGATAATCAGGGGATGAGCTATTAACCCCCTGCCGGAATTAAATAACTGATACAAATACAGCTACATTTCGAGGCAGGGGTCAGGGGCCGATAAGCAGACCCTCCGCGCCAGGGATGGCGCGACGGAGCACCCAGGGATGGGGTCACGGCGAGTCTGCGTGCGGTCCTGACTTCTGCAGCACAATTAGGAACAGTTATTTAAAAGCCGTTCAGGCAAGTGGCTGAACGGGGCACACCCTAGGGCCTGTTCGTCGTATCCAAAGCGCCAGGATGACCAGTAAGTGCGCCGCCGTGGTTAAAACCAAATAGACCGCGTCCAGCGAACCCGTGGCCTCGCGGATATATCCGGCCAGCAGGTTACCCAGGGTGCCTCCCAGCCCAAAGGTTACCATGCAGATACCGCTGATCTGCATGGTGGCGGTCGAAGAGTAGCTCTGGCCAATCCAGCCGGCCAGTATGCCCCACATGGGGAAATACATCATGCCATAACCGAAACCGGCAACCAGGGCACAGTGTGCCGGATCATAGATAAACGCCAGCAGGCCAAGGGCAAAACCGCTGAAGATCACCAGCAGAGCCACGCTGTGGCCTCGACGGTCGGCCAACCTGCCGGTGAGCAGGCCCGCCACCATGCCGGTTACCCCGACCAGGGTCCAGGTATATCCGCCCAGGGCGGCGGGCAGCCCCAGCTGATCCAGATAGGTGTTGAGCCAGTTGGAAAAGGGCATGGTGGTGAAACCGACCAGGAAACAGATCAGGCAGGCCAGCAAGGCGGTACGCTCCCCGCAGATGGTCGCCAGCAGTTTCGAGGCGGGAATGATGGACTCGGAAGCATCCGTCTTGGTGGCAGGCAGTTTCTTTATGCCGTTCAACAGGTACCAGGTTAGGCCAACCACCAGCATGCCGATGACGCCGGCTATCTGCCAGCCGCTTTGCCAACCAAATACGGGCACCACCAGCAGGATCAGCAGGCCGTTCAGGCCGTAACCCCAGGCGGTGCCGCTGGACGCGGTAGACAGGTAGGTGGAACGTTGCTCAGGCTTGGCGCAGCGGCTGATAATCTCCACTATGGTGCCCCAGCTGATCGCCGCGCCGGCGGCCAGGCAGGTCAGCACCAGGATGATGAGCAGCGGATCCCGCAGTTGTGACATGGTAAACAGCAGGCTTGTGCTGAGGATGCCGGTCGCCAGTGCCAGGCGGGCGGTGCCCAGGCGATGGCCGAACAATCCGAGCAGCATGGCACCGGTGAGGTATGCCAGCTGGGTGAGCGCGCCGATGGCGGCCAGGTGCCAATGGCTGAGGGCGATGGACTCCCGCATCAGCGGCACCAGGGCGGCAAACAAGAACATGCCGAAACCATGGCTGACAATCTGATTCATCCCGAATATGGCGGCCATCCGCATCCTGACTCTCCCTAGTGATTATCTAAGCATTCATTGAAGCTATCCTGGACGCTTGCCATCGTTCGGTAAATCGATAAATATTGAGGCCTGCGTTCAATAAGGTTGAAATCTTATCATGCGTGATTTGCCCATTACCCTGCTGCGGACCTTCGTGGTGGTGGCGGAAACCCTCAACCTGACGGTGGCGGCAGGCCGGCTGCACCGGGCACCTTCAACCATCAGCATGCAACTTAGCCGGCTGGAGGAGCTGGTGATGGCCGAGCTGCTGGAGCGTGGTCAGTATGGGGTCCGGCTAACCCCGGCCGGGGAACAGCTCAGGTCCCATGCCCAGCAGTTGCTCAATCTGCACGACCGGATCCTGGGCTCTTTCCAGAATGCGGATATCGCCGGCAAGGTGCGTTTCGGTACCCATGATCAATACGCCACCCGCAGCCTGACACCGTTGCTGGAAGCCTTCGTGCTCAATTACCCCGAAGCGCGGCTGGAAGTGCTCTGTGATCACCGGCCCCATTACCTGGCGTCGCTGGTCAAGGAGGGCAAGCTGGATATCGCCCTGGTGGAGATGCCGGTGTTGTCCGAGGGCGGCCTGCGCCTCGGTCGCGATGAACTGGTCTGGGTGCGCTCAGAGGTACATGCGGCGCACCTGCGCGAGCCCTTGCCGCTGGCGGTGTTTGTCGAAGGTTGCTATCACAGGGACTCTGCCCGTCAGGCGCTGGAGCGCACGGAAAAGTCCTATCGTATCGCTTTTACCAGCCAAAGCCGGGCGGGGGTGCTGGCGGCGGTGCGGGCGGGTATTGGCGTGGGGGTGATCCCGCGCAAGACCCTTGAAGCGGGCATGGTGGTGGTCGAAGAAGGACTGCCTCCCTTGCCCAGGACCGACACCACCCTGTTCGTGGCCGAACGGGTCAATGAGGCCACGGCCCGTTTGGTGCACACCATTGAGGAGAGTCCACAGTTCACGCGTGCCAAAATGGACACAGAAGATTGGCATCGGCGCCGGCCTGGCTGACATGCCTCCTGGCCAGGAGGCCGCAAAACACTTGCCGAGACGGGGGGGAGTAACTAGGATCCTTATCCATTGCTACCACGGATAGCCGCCCCCGGTGTCGGCAAAGAGAATATGATGAAACTGGTTGCCGTTGATTATCGTGCCGACAACGCCGCCGAGCGGTTTGTCGAGTCGCTGCGCAGTACCGGCTTCGGGGTGCTGAAGCAGCATCCCCTGCAGCAAAGCCGGGTCGAATCCATCTATCGGCACTGGCAGGCCTTCTTCGATGGTGAAGAAAAACACAGATACCGCTTCGATCCCAAGACCCAGGACGGTTACTTCCCGCCAGAGATCTCCGAAGTGGCCAAGGGCCACTCGGTCAAGGATATCAAGGAGTACTTCCATTTCTATCCCTGGGGCCGTTGCCCGGATGCGCTGCGTGACGAGCTGGCCGCTTATTACCAGGCCGCCAACGAACTGGCCGGCGAGCTGTTGTCATGGGTGGAGGCCCATGCCCCAGCCGAGGTGCAGGCAGGCTTCAGCCAGCCGCTGTCCTCCATGATTGCCGGCAGCGAGCAAACCCTGCTGCGGGTATTGCACTATCCGCCGATGAAGGGAGACGAGGAACCGGGGGCGATTCGTGCCGCCGCCCACGAAGACATCAACCTGCTCACCATCTTGCCGGCCGCCAACGAGCCGGGGCTGCAGGTAAAGGGGATCGCTGATGAGTGGCTTGACGTGCCCTGCGACTTCGGCAACCTGATCGTCAATATCGGTGACATGCTGCAGGAGGCCTCGGGGGGTTATTTCCCCTCAACCTCACATCGGGTGATCAATCCCGAGGGCATGGATAAGGGCAAATCGCGCATTTCCCTGCCGCTGTTCCTGCACTCCAGGCCGGAGGTGGTGCTGTCGACGCGTTATACCGCCGACAGCTACCTCAAGGAACGCCTTAGAGAGCTGGGTGTAATCTAAAGCGTTGGTAACCGGTCATGTCAATAACCGGGCCTCCGTGCGCCCAGGATTTTGCCCTGAACAGACTCATCTTAAGCCATCAGCAACATCGGCCGCCAGGAAGGCCGTCATACCGGTACGGCGGGCACTCGCCGACCTTCGAGTCACCGGCGAAATACGAGGCGATGAGAGGCTGAGGGGGTAAACCGTCTCAGGGTTGTTACAAGGCCCGTAAATAATAAAGTTGTAACGACGATGAAACACCAAAAAAATTAAAAAACTAACTTTCTGATTTTAATGAAAACTCTTTGTTTTTAACTGTTTCTTATTCGTTACATCATGTTTTTATATATGGGGGGTTGATATTTTAATTTACTGATATTTAATTTGTTTTTTTATTTTTTATTGTTCGTTATCTTTACTGCTCATCATTTTTATATGGTGTAAGCATCGATGCTGCGCGCGAATAATTTTTTGCAAAGCTCGCGATTTTCGTCAACGCTTAATAAGCGACAGGGATAAGGCTATTTTGCTCCCGCCTTTAATGATGTTTATACGCCTGAAAGGACCTGCCGATTGTCGGCGTGGGCGATTGCGTCTTCCTGAACCTGACGATAAAGAAGAGCAATGTATTTATTATTTAATTGTAAAAAATTAAATAATATTTGGCGGTGATATCGCTGTCACTCAAACGGCTGTAGCAATCGATGGATGATGGATATTGCTGAGTCTGACATTTTCGCCACAGCCGCAACGGCAGGTATTGCTGTAAATGTGAGGAGCATATAGCAATGATCACAACAACTTTTCGGACATCCGCGATCGCGAAAGCAGTGACCATGATCGTGTTTGCGAGTGGCCTGAGCTTAACCGCCGGCCAGGCAGAAGCCAAGAAGGGTACCGTCGTTTTGGACGACAGTGAACGGATCGCGGCCCTGGTCGAACTCGGCAAAGAGGTGTTCTTCGATCCCATCTCCAAACCCAAGGGAAAGCAGTCCTGCTCCAGCTGCCATGATCCGGTGTCGGGCTGGACGGGTCCTACCTCGGACACTAACTTGGTCGAGGTGGCCCAGCCGGGCGCCGACATTCATAAGGATCCCGGGGCCAGGGGTGGACTCAAACCGCCCACCAATGCCTACGCGACCTTGATTCCACCTTTTGCCACGGCCGCAGGACCCGTCCCCGCCTTTGGCGGCACCTTCTGGAACGGTCGCGCCGAAGGAGCCGATCCTCAGTTTCCGGAAGGTGCCACAGCCCATATTTTTTTGGAGGATGTGATTAAAGCGAATGACTCCCAGGGCTTTAAAGCTGCGGTGATGAAATTCATTGGTCCGGTGGCCGATCAGGCCCTTAATCCTTTCCCCAATCCGGTCGAGCAGAATATCCGCGAAAAGGCAGCCTGTCAGCAAGTCAATAAAGCGGATTACGCCCATCTGTTTACGGACGCCTGGGGTGAGCGTATCAAATGCGATCAGAATAACTACAGCACCAGCTTCAAGCGCATTGCGGTGGCGCTGGCAGCCTATCAGGATTCTCCCGAGGTCAATTCTTTCAGCTCCAAACGCGATAATGCGCTGCGGGATGAATTAGCTTGCATGAGTGCACAAGACATACAAGCATTACCCTGGGTGCAGCGGTTGGAAGAGGGAGAGAGTGTCGAAAGTGTCTTGTCCAGATTCGGACTCGCACTTGACGATTTGGAGACATGCGCCGATGGCTTACCCGATGCGACTCCGGGACAGTTTCCGCTGGCGGGGTTGAGCCCTCAAGAAAACTGGGGCCATGATCTCTTCTATGCGAATTCCGTCCAGTTCGGCCCGCCCAGACCGCTCCCTATTCAACCCGGTGCTTTCGCCACTTGTGATGCAGCTGGCAACACTTTTCCCGATGGGATTGAGTTGACGGAAGCCAGGCTTGGTGCCGGCTGTTCATTGTGCCATAGTAATAACCCGGGTGCAGACAACGGCTCAGAGCCGTTACAGACCTATGCCGATCACGGTTATCATAATATCGGCACGCCGGTGAACTTCGAGATCCCCGGGAATGTCGCATCGGATATTGGCTTGGCGGGTCACACCGGGAATGATGGTCACATCGGTCAGGTGAAAGCGCCGACCCTGCGCAATGTTGACAAGCGTCCATCGCCAAATTTTGTGAAGGCCTATGCCAGCAACGGCTGGTTCAAGAGCCTGGAAAGCATAGTGCATTTCTATAATACGTCTTTTGTTAAAACAGCCGACAATAATGTCAATCACTCGGTGACACGCTGTCCTGATGGCGTCACAACCGAAGCGGAAGCGATTGCATTGGGTGATGATGGCCTTCCTGCCTGCTGGCCTGCACCCGGACATGACAATGGGGTATCTTTTAATGCTGCGGGTAGCGTGGGGCGCCTGACCGGTAATCTTGGGCTCAGTACCTGTGACGAAGAGGCACTCGTTGCCTACCTGAAAACCTTGACCGATGAGGCCGTTGTGGAACTCCCATAACGGGCTGAATCACGCTGCTTGATCTTGCCGCCATCGTTAAGGCGGTGGCCAAAGCCGATAGAAAAATTGCCGGTACCATTTGGTACCGGCAATTTTTGTTTAAAGCGTATTGCAAGAGTGCATCGGGGCCTGGGGCGTCGATCAGCAAGCGGTAGGCATAGCATTAACATCGCGCCAAATAAAAAAGCACCTAGCCCGATATGAGCTAAGTGCTTGATATATTTGGTGGCCCCTGCTGGACTTGAACCAGCGACCGATCGATTATGAGTCGAGCGCTCTAACCAACTGAGCTAAGGGGCCAAAAGTGGGGGTGATTATAGGGAAAGCACTTTGGTCTGTCCAGTACCGGCCTTGCTATATGTTTGATTTTTAAGCGGTGGCATGGTGGGGCTGGAAACAATAAGGGGCGCCCTGGCGCCCCTTATTGATGTGTTTTTGCTTACTCGTCGAGGAAGCTGCGCAGCACTTCCGAACGGCTCGGGTGGCGCAGCTTGCGCAAGGCCTTGGCCTCGATCTGGCGGATGCGTTCCCGGGTAACGTCGAACTGCTTGCCGACTTCTTCCAGGGTATGATCCGTGTTCATATCGATGCCGAAGCGCATGCGCAGCACCTTGGCTTCCCGGGCGGTCAGCCCGGCCAGCACGTCATGGGTGGCGTTGCGCAGGCTTTCGCTGGTGGCCGAGTCGGCGGGCAGCGAGAGGGTGGTATCCTCGATAAAATCGCCCAGGTGGGAGTCTTCATCATCACCGATGGGGGTTTCCATCGAGATCGGCTCCTTGGCGATCTTCAATACCTTGCGGATCTTGTCTTCCGGCATGGCCATGCGGTGGGCCAGCTCTTCCGGGGTCGGCTCCCGGCCCATTTCCTGCAGCATTTGCCGGGAAATCCGGTTGAGTTTGTTGATGGTCTCGATCATATGCACCGGAATACGGATGGTGCGGGCCTGATCCGCGATGGAGCGGGTAATGGCCTGTCGGATCCACCAGGTGGCGTAAGTCGAGAACTTGTAACCACGACGGTATTCAAACTTATCTACCGCCTTCATCAGGCCGATATTGCCTTCCTGGATCAGGTCGAGGAACTGCAGGCCCCGGTTGGTGTATTTCTTGGCGATAGAAATAACCAGACGCAGGTTGGCCTCCACCATTTCCTTCTTGGCGCGACGGGCCTTGGCCTCGCCGATGCTCATGCGGCGGTTGATGTCCTTAATCTGGGAGATGGTCAGGCCGGTTTCTTCTTCTATGCGTTTCAGCTTGCCGATGGCGCGTAGCACATCTTCGGTCACCTCTTCCATCTTGGCGGACCAGGCTTTGCCGGCGGTCAGTTGCTTATCGAACCAGGCCTGTTCGCTTTCGTGGTGGGCAAATGCCTGCACGAAGGTCTTTTTCGGCATCTTGCACTGCTCGACGCACAGCTTCATGATGATACGTTCCTGTACCCGTACCCGCTCCATCATGTCACGCATGCTGTTGACCAGGCGATCAAACTGCTTGGGGACCAGGCGGAACTGACGGAATACGTCGGCCAGGATAGTTATCTGCTCGGCGGCCTCATTAGAGGTGCGCCCCTTGGCCTGGATGGTGGCGCGGGTGGTCTCGTACTGGGTACGCAGCAGCGCGAACTTTTCCCGGGCGACTTCCGGATCCGGACCTGTATCGGCGTCTGAATCCTCGTCGTCACCGTCTTCATCTTCGTCTTCATCGTCGTCTTCGTCATCCAGATCTTTTTCGCTCAGCTCAGAGCCGATATGGGTGGCGGTGGGGGCGACTTCATCGGTTTCGTCCAGGTCGACAAAGCCGGAGATGATATCGCTCAGCTTGATGTCGCCGGCTTCAAAACGATCAAATTGATCCAGCAGCGAGGTGATGGCTTCCGGATATTCGGCCACCGAACTCTGCACCTGGTTGATGCCGTCCTCGATACGTTTGGCGATGTCGATTTCGCCTTCCCGAGTCAACAGTTCCACCGTGCCCATTTCGCGCATATACATGCGCACCGGGTCAGTGGTCCGGCCGATTTCTGATTCGACGGAAGCCAGCGCCTGGGCAGCGGCCTCGGCGGCATCTTCGTCGGCGGTGGTTTCCGACATCATCAGGTCATCGGCATCGGGGGCGCTTTCGACGACCTGGATGCCCATGTCGTTGATCATCTGAATGATGTCTTCAATCTGATCGGAGTCGACAATCTCCTGGGGGAGGTGATCGTTCACCTCGGCATAAGTCAGGTATCCCTGTTCTTTACCTTTGGCAACGAGAAGCTTAAGCTGTGACTGTGGGGTTTGCTCCATAGAACTCGTCCGATTAGATGTTGCAAGAGGGTGTAGGCATAAGGCACTCTTTTTATGGCGCGCAAGTAGCCGATTATAACAAAAATTGACCAGCATGACTATGCCGGTCCGTGCTTGCCAACACCTCTCACCATCTTGATTTTTATGGGAGCGGGTGCTGCAGCAGGTTCTGCTTCTGTATCCCCGTCGAGGGGCTTCATACGATATTGGGGCCAAGCATCCATTTTTCAACGACACTCAGCCCAGGCTACTTTTGCTCTCTGTTAACAATAGCAGCAATTCCTGTTTTTCTGCCGGGCTCAGCCCCTGCGGGCTGTTACTTTTCTGCTGCAGGGTCTCAATACGGCTTGCCAGGTACCCGTTGATCAGTACCACGAAGATATCCTGCAGTTCCTGCTCAATATTGTCACCGGCGAATAAGTCTTCGGCCATCGCCAGCCTGGCGAGGGCCTGTTCGGCGCCGTGTCCGCGCCAATGTTCCAGCAGCTGGGCGGTGCTCATGTCTGGCTGACGCTGAACCTGGCCTAGTAGCTCAAGCAGCAATTCGATGCCGGGCAGAGACAGTTCGGTCAGTTCGAACATGGGCGGCAGCCTGGCCGCGACAGCCGGATATTGTAGCACAAGTGCTATGGCCCGGCGAAGGGGGGTCAGCTTTATCTTTTTCGGATCCTGCCGACGTTCGCTGCTGGTCGTTGCCGTTGGCTGGAGACGGCTGAACAGCTCCCGCACCCGGCGTTCATTTTCGCCCCAGTTCAGCTGGCGCGACAGCCGGGTGATCAGCCCCTCCCGGGTAAAGCCTTCCGGTACCCGGCCGATGGCCTCTGCCGCCCGCTTGGCCAGTTCATGCTGGCCCGCCTCGCCACCGAGCTGGTTATCCTGGGCCAGCCGTTCGAACAGAAAATCCCCGAAGTCCTGGGCCTGGCCCAGCATCTCTTCAAAGGCCTGGGCGCCCAGCTTGCGCACCAGGGTGTCCGGATCTTCACCTTCGGGCAGGAAGATGAATTTCAGGCTGCGGCCGTCCTGCATCTGCGGCAGGGCATTGTCCAGGGCGCGCCAGGCGGCTTCCCGCCCGGCCCGGTCACCGTCATAGCAGCAGACCACCTCCTGGGTGGTGCGGAACAGTAGCCGCAGGTGTTCCGGGGTGGTGGAGGTGCCCAGGCTGGCCACCGCATAGTCGATGCCGAACTGGGCCAGGGCGACCACGTCCATATAGCCTTCCACCACCAGGATGCGTTCCGGGGTGCGGTGAGCCTGGCGGGCTTCGTACAGGCCGTAGAGTTCCCGTCCCTTGTGGAACACTGGGGTTTCCGGGGAGTTCAGGTATTTGGGTGTACCCTGTTCCAGGATGCGACCGCCGAAGCCGATGATACGCCCCTTACGATCGCGGATGGGAAACATGATGCGATCGCGGAAGCGGTCGTAGACGCGGCCGTTGTCGCTCTTGAGCAGCATGCCGCCTTCGAGCAGTTGCTGTTCGGCATCCGTGCTTCGAGCAAACTGACGTTTGACGGCATCCCATTGATCCGGGGCATAGCCGATGGCGAACTGCTTGACGACTTCTCCGCTCAGACCCCGGCCTTTCAGGTAATCGATAGCTTGCTTCGATTGTTTGAGCCGGCTCTGATAGAAGCGATTGATGTCATCGAGCCGGGCATAGAGATCCTGGCGCACCGCTTTGGTGGCGGCCTGTTGTTCCGGTGATCCCGTACTTTCCCTGGGTACGGTAACGCCGTGCAGGCCGGCCAGCTCGTCGATGGCGTCGAGAAACTCCAGGCCATCGTATTCCATGATAAAGCCGAGGGCGGTGCCGTGGGCGCCACAGCCGAAACAGTGATAGAACTGTTTATCGGGACTGACGGTGAAAGAGGGGGATTTTTCATTATGGAAGGGGCAGCAGGCCTGGTAATTTTTACCGGCTTTTTTCAGCTTTACCCGTTGATCGATCAGGTCGACGATATCGGTCCTGGCCAGCAGATCGTCGATAAAGGATTGGGGGATTTTACCTGCCATAGTTCACCGGGAAAGCGGAAAAAACAAAGCCGTGCATCAAAAGAAGCACGGCCCGTCGACAGGGAGCAACCAGTTTAAGCCAGTCTGGCTTTGATGCTGGCGCTGACCTTGCCCATATCTGCACGTCCCTGGATCAGCGGCTTGAGTGCCGCCATCACCTTGCCCATATCCTGCATACCGGTGGCGCCGGTATCGGCGATGGCCTGGGTCAGCAAGGCTTCCAGCTCGTCTTCTGTCAGAGGTTGCGGCAGGAATTCCTGCAGCACCACGATTTCCTGGCGTTCACCATCGGCCAGTTCCTGGCGGCCGGCCTGCTCAAACTGAGTGGCGGCATCTTTACGCTGTTTTACCATCTTGGTAATAACAGCGATGATGGCGTCATCATCCAGGGATTCGCGGCTATCTATCTCTTTCTGTTTGATCTCGGCCAGCAGCATACGCAAGGTGCTCAGGCGAGCCTTGTCTTTGGCACGCATGGCATTTTTTTGTTGCTCTGACAGCTGGTCTTTTAAAGACATGAGATCAGCGACTGCTTAGTACAGACGAGTACGACGTGCGTTTTCGCGAGCCAGTTTCTTGGCGTGACGCTTAACAGCGGCAGCTTTGGCGCGCTTACGCTCGGTAGTCGGCTTCTCGTAGTGCTCACGACGACGCACTTCAGACAGGATACCGGCCTTTTCGCAGGAACGCTTGAAGCGACGCAGGGCTACGTCGAAGGGCTCGTTTTCACGTACTTTAATTACTGGCATGTGCCTCTCACCTCGGTTCACTGGCCTGTCACCGACCAGTAGGACAATAAAAAATGGTGCGAAATTCTACTCTGAACCCGGACCCAAAGTAAAGTCCGGCAGCCCTTGGCTGGTTAAAAAATCGCGGGCAGGGTAACATAGCGCCATCTTTTCCGACAGCCTTTATTAAGCCATGCGTGTATTGGGTATAGAAACCTCCTGTGATGAAACCGGCATCGCCATTTACGATGAGGAACGGGGTATTGTTGCACACCAGCTGTACAGCCAGGTCAAACTGCACGCCGATTACGGCGGCGTGGTGCCCGAACTGGCCAGCCGGGATCATGTGCGTAAAACCATTCCGCTTATTGACGCGGCCCTTAAGGAGGCAGGTTGCAGCAAGGAGGATATAAACGGCATTGCCTATACCGCGGGTCCTGGCCTAATGGGCGCGCTGCTGGTGGGGGCTACCATAGGCCGCAGCCTGGCCTTTGCCTGGGGCAAGCCGGCGGTGGCGGTACATCATATGGAAGGTCATCTGTTGGCGCCCATGCTGGAAGAGCGGGTACCGGCGTTTCCCTTTATAGCGCTGCTGGTGTCCGGCGGTCATACCCTGCTGGTACGGGTCGATGGTATCGGTGCCTATCAGATCCTCGGGGAATCCATCGATGATGCCGCCGGCGAAGCCTTCGACAAGACCGCCAAGCTGATGGGCCTGGATTATCCGGGGGGGCCCCGCCTGGCCAGGCTGGCGGCGGCGGGGACTTCGGGGCGTTTTGTCTTCCCGCGACCGATGACCGACCGGCCGGGCCTGGATTTCAGTTTTTCCGGACTCAAAACCTTTGCCGCCAATACCATTGCGGCCGAGGGGAGTGATGAGCAGACCCGCGCCGATATCGCCCACGCCTTCCAGCAGGCGGTGGTGGATACCCTGGCCATCAAGTGCCGGCGCGCCCTGCAGCAAACCGGATTGACCCGGCTGGTGGTGGCTGGCGGCGTCAGTGCCAACCAGTCGCTGCGGGCCCAGCTGGCTGAGCTGATGGCAAGCCTGGGTGGGGAAGTATTCTATCCGCGTCCCGAATACTGCACCGATAATGGCGCCATGATTGCCTACGCCGGCCTGCAGCGGTTAAAAGCGGGGGTCTTTGAGTCTTTGTCTGTCACCGCCCGGCCCCGTTGGCCGCTGGATGAGTTGGTGCCGGTGGTTTAGCGCCGTTTCCCATCCATGGGGGCAGGATCCTTGAAGGGAGTGCTGCCCTTAGTCTGATATCGGGCGGGAGAAATATGCCCGATTGCCCGGTGTTTACCGCTCGGCGGTTGCCTGTCCCGGATGGATGCCGGGAATGGGAAACACCTTGTCATAGAGTAGGTTGTAGACGAAAGCATAGACCAGATAAAACACCGCCATGGTGATGTCCATCATGAAGGCATCCACTAGGCTTACCCCTAAGTGCCAGGCAATCATCGGCAGAAACAGCAACAGCAAACCCCCTTCAAACAGTAATGCATGAAAGACCCGGATCATCGGTGTTTTATGGCTATGGCCACGGATCCGGATCATGGCGTGATCGAACAGCAGGTTGTAGAGGTAATTCCAGACGGTGGCGATAATAGAGCCGGCCAGGGCAATGACTCCCATCTCATGGAGCTCGAAGCCGAACAGCCAGCTGGCCAGCGGGGCGAACACGACTAAGCCAATCAGCTCGAAGCCGAGGGTGTGGCGGATCCTGTCTTTGGTGGTACGCATGGTTACTTCCCTAGAAGAGCAATCTGCGGACTATTCTATCTGCTAATATCCAGTACAAAAGTTAGCTAGTATCGGATAAATAGATAGATGAGTTTCTCTTTTGAACAACTGCAGGCCTTCGTGGCGACCGTGGACACCGGTTCTTTTTCTGCCGCCGCCCGTCGCCTGGGCAAGGCCCAGTCGGTGGTCAGCACCGCCGTCGCCAACCTGGAAATCGACCTGGACAACAGCCTGTTTCTACGCAGCGGCCGCTATCCCCGACTCACGCCGGCCGGTGAGCGGCTGTTGGTGGAGGCCCGGGTGATCCTGGAACGTTGTGAGCATTTCCGCGGCGTGGCCAAAAGCCTGGGGGAAGGGGTGGAAAGCCGGCTGGTATTGGCGGTGGATGAGTTGTATCCCTCTCCTTGGCTGGGCCAGCTGATGGATGATTTTGCCCGTCAGTTTCCCTCGGTCGAGCTGGAGCTGCTGTTTCCGCTGATGGAGGACGTCAGCCGCATGGTGCTGGAGGAGCGGGTGGATCTGGGCATCATGTGGCGGCAGGAAATCTTATCCCCTTCGCTGGGTTTCCATGCCCTCGGTTGGGTGCCGATGAAGATTGTCTGTGCCCCTGGGCATGCCTTGGCCGGGCAAAGGGTGGGCTGGGAGGAGCTGAAGCGCCATCGCCAGCTGATGGTGGCGACCCGCAACGACAGCGAAGAAAAGGTGCGGTTGCGGGTGGCGGCGGACGTGTGGTGGGTGGAAAGCCATTGGGTGATCGTCGAGCTGGTGCAACGCAACCTGGGTTGGGCCTTCGTGCCCGAGCATGTGGTGGCCGGCGCCCTGGACCATGGGCTGCTGGTTTCGCCGGCGTTGGAGTTTGACGATCAGGACTGGCCAGTGGCGCTGGAGCTGGTCTGGCACAAGCAGCGGCCCCTGGGCAAGGCCGCCGCCTGGCTGAAACATGCGGTGATCGGGCGGGGTTAATCCACCAGATCGTAGGGCAAGGGCTGCAGCGTCAGTCGGCTGTTATCCTGGCCCTTGAGGCGCAATATCGTATCCGGCTCCAGATCCTTGTTGAGCACGGCGGTGAGCAGGCAGTGCTCCCCCTGCTGCCAGGCGTTGAGCACGGTGCCGGTCCGGCGCCAGTTGTCGCCCAGCTGCAGTTCCAGATCCTGATTGGCTTCAATCTTATCTTCACTGCTGCCGGCCAGCACAAACATGGCTTTCTTGTTGGCGCCGCGGTATTTGGCCCGGGCCACGGTTTCCTGGCCCATGTAGCAGCCCTTGTTGAAGCTGATGCCGCCGAGGGCCTGCAGGTTCAGCATCTGGGGAATATATTCGCCCTGGTGTACGGCGCTCATATCGGGCATGCCGGCCTGGATCATCAGCCCCTGCCATTCCTGCTCTTCTCCCCTGGGCAGATCCGGCAGTTCGGCGTCCAGCGGCAGCAGCAGCAGGGCATGTTCTGCCGCCACTGGGATAACGATACCGCCCTGCCACAGGTTGCCGTCGCCTACGTGGGCGTTGAGCCAGTGGGACAGCCCTTCACCGGCCAGGCCGAACACCTGCCAGTTGTCACTGGTGTCGTTCAGCTCAACCTTGGAGAACACGGCAAATTTTTTCAGTTCAGGCAGCTGTTTCTCAACCAGGCTGCGGTTGAGCAGCAACAGCAGCTGTTCACCCAGATTGGCAAGCCAGAAATGCGCCCATAACTTACCCTTGGCATCACAATGGCCGCCGAGCGTGGCATCGCCGGCTTCCAGGGTGGCCACATCACAGGTGACCTGGCCCTGCAGGTATTTCACCCGCTCTTCACCGCTGAGGCTGAGTACGGCGCGATCGGACAAAGGATAAAGCATCGGAGTAGAGGCAATAGTCAACACGGGTAATTCCTTTGTTGTCTATGAGGTTGGGAAGTGTGACTCTCATGGTAAAGATGGCCAACACATTTGTCAGTATTCATTTGACCATTTAACATAGGCTTTGTTTTATTTTTCGGGATGGACCAAGTTGAATACCTCTGATAAACCGCGCCTGATATGGGCATGCCGTCGCGGCATGCTGGAGCTGGATGTGATCCTGCTGCCCTTCGTCGAGCATGAATACGATGCCTTGAGTGAGCGCCGCAAGGCGGATTTCCAGCGCCTGCTGGCCTGTGATGATCCCGATCTGTTTGCCTGGTTTATGGGCCATGAGCGCTCAAAGGACCCGGTGTTCCAGGCGCTGGTAGAATATATCCTTGAGCGCAACCAGCTTCGCAATCAACGCTGAACCCTCCGTTATCCATCGCTGGTACCTGGCGGGACTGGGTGCACTGCTGTGGCTGCCGGCCGGACTTTGGCTGGATGACGAGCGCCTGCTCTGGTTTCTGCCCGGTTGGCTGTTGTGGTCGCTCATCGGCTGGCGGCAGGCGGGGAGTTATCGTCTGCAGGGGGAATATCGGGATGGCTACCTGCGGATAAATGGCCGTGACGGCCGGTTATCCGCCCATAGCCGGGCAGGCCCCGGCTTTTTATTGCTGGTGTTGGAAGGCGACCCCTGGCCGCCTTTCTGGCTGTTTAGCGACAGCGTCCCCGAAGAGATGTATCGGCACCTGTCTCAGCGTATCTTGCTGTCCACGTAATTCGGCGGTACCAGTATGGTCGGCTTGGGCTCGGCCAGCTGCTCCGGGTAATCCAGGGTGAAGTGCAGGCCCCGGGACTCTTTACGGTCCATCGCCGACAGTACAATCAGCTCGGCCACCTGCACTAGGTTGCGCAGCTCCAGCAGGTTGTTGCTGACCCGGAAGTTGGAGTAATACTCCTGTATTTCCCGCTTAAGCAGATCGATACGGTGCTTGGCCCGTTCCAGCCGCTTGTTGGTGCGTACGATGCCGACATAGTCCCACATAAACAGCCGCAGTTCGTGCCAGTTGTGGTGTATGACGACTTCCTCGTCCGAGTCGGTCACCTTGCTCTCGTCCCAGCTCGGCGTGGCGGGGGGCTCGGGGACCTGGCTCAGCTTGGCCAACATGTCCTGGCCGGCGGCCCGGGCAAAGACGATGCACTCCAGCAGGGAGTTGGAGGCCATGCGGTTGGCGCCATGCAGGCCTGTATAGCTGACTTCCCCCATGGCATACAGGCCCTCGATATCGGTGCGTCCCTGTAAATCCACCATCACACCGCCACAGGTATAGTGGGCGGCAGGTACCACCGGCATCGGATCCCGGGTGATGTCGATGCCGACCCTCAGGCAGCGTTCATAAATGGTGGGGAAGTGCTTGATAATGAAGTCGGCCGGTTGATGGCTGATATCCAGGTACATGCATTCGGCGCCCAGGCGTTTCATCTCATGGTCGATGGCGCGGGCCACTATATCCCTCGGTGCCAGCTCGTGACGCTCGTCGAAATCGGGCATAAAGCGGCTGCCGTCCGGGCGTTTGAGCACAGCGCCTTCGCCCCTCAGGGCTTCGCTCAACAGGAAGTTGTTATCCGCCGGGTGGAACAGGCTGGTGGGATGGAACTGATTGAATTCCATGTTGGCGACCCGGCAGCCGGCCCGCCAGGCCATGGCGATGCCGTCGCCCGAGCTGACATCCGGGTTGGAAGTATATTGGTATACTTTGGAGGCACCACCGGTGGCCAGGGCCACGAATTTGGCGCGGATGGTTTCAACCTGCTCCCTGTTGCGGTTCCATATATAGGCGCCCAGCACCCGGTTGCCGGGCAGGCCCAGCTTGGCGGTGGTGATCAAATCCAGGGCATTGACCCGTTCCAGTACCCTGATGTTAGGATGTTTCAGCACCTGTTCGGTGAGCGTGGTCTGCACCGCCCGACCGGTGGCGTCGGCGGCATGGAAAATACGTCTGTGGCTGTGGCCACCCTCGCGGGTCAGATGATAGGACGGTTCGCCCTGGCTGCTTTCTTCGGTATCGAAGGGCACTCCCTGACCGATCAGCCATTGGATGGCGTCGGGGGCATCGCCGGCGGTAAATTCGACCACGGCCTCATCGCAGAGCCCGGCTCCGGCGATCAGGGTGTCCTCGACGTGAGATTCTATACTGTCGGTTTCATCGAAAACGGCGGCGATGCCACCTTGGGCGTAGAGTGTCGCTCCTTCGGTAAGCGGGCCTTTGCTCAGCACGTGAACCTTGGCGTGATCCGCCAGTTTCAGTGCCAGAGATAGGCCAGCGGCACCGCTGCCAATGATGAGTACGTCACAGAGGTATTCAACAGGATCGTTCATGCAGTATCATTGGCCCGGTATAAATTGAGGCTCTATGTTATCTCAAGCCGAATACCGGCGCAGCCGTAATTGTCAGTCGGTCATGATTTCAGAACTTTTTTCCGCACTCATAGTCTACTAAAGTGCGCTTATCTCGGGCCGGTGCCCTGGTACCGGAATGATCGGAGGTTACGCGGCTCGCATGAGCGAACATTTAACGGACCAGCAGCTGGTAGAACGGGTCCAGCGTGGCGACAAGAATGCATATAACTTGTTGGTAACAAAATATCAGCACAAGGTGGCGAACTTGGTCTCTCGTTATGTGTCAAACGGAGATATACCGGATGTGACCCAGGAAGCCTTTATCAAAGCCTATCGGGCGTTGCCGGGCTTCAGGGGAGAAAGTGCATTTTTTACCTGGTTATATCGTATCGCCGTGAACACGGCAAAAAACTATCTGGTCTCTCAACGGCGCAGGCCGCCGGGGTCGGATGTTGAGATAGGTGATGCAGAATATTACGAAGGCGGCGAGGCTCTGAAGGAGCTGTCGTCACCTGAACACCTCATGTTGTCGGATGAGATCAAGCGGGCGGTTTTTGACACCATTGATGCGCTTCCGGAGGATCTGAAAACAGCAATTACCCTGCGAGAGCTGGAAGGGATGAGCTACGAAGACATTGCCAATGTGATGGATTGTCCGGTCGGGACGGTTCGCTCCCGGATATTTAGGGCACGCGAGGCAATCGACAAGCGGGTCCAGCCTTTACTCCAGGGTTGACGAATAAGGATAAACCTTATGGCTAACAAAGAGCATATTTCGGCATTGGTAGACGGAGAAATCCAGGATAAGGTGTTGCTCGAACAGCTGGGCAAGGACAAGGCCCTGGCCGCCACCTTCGGTCGCTATCAGCTTTATGGCGACGCCTTACGCAATGAATTGCCCACGCATCTGCACCTGGACCTATCCGACAGGATAGCCGCTGCCCTTGAACTGGAGCCGACGATCATGGCCCCTGGTAGCAACATGACGGCAACGGCGGCACCGCAGGCGGCAACTATCCTTAAGCCGGCTTTCGGCAGAACCCTGGTTCGTCATTTCGCCCAGTTTGCGGTGGCGGCGTCGGTGTCGGCGGCGGTGATCTTCGGCGTACAGCAATATGGTCAGCAGCAGGGTGTCGGTACCGCTCCGGTATTGAATACGGTGCCGGTCAGTGGTTCGGCCGCCCCGGTCAGCCTGAACTACAGTTCCGAGCCGGGCGAACGCCTCAGCCAACAAGAACTGATCGACCAGCAACAAAAGATTAACGCTTTGCTGATGGATCACGAGTTGCAGCAACGGCTGCGCCAGCCGTAAGGAAAGCCTAACTTGATTAAACGCGGATTGGGCGTTGCGTTGCTGTGGTTGTCGGTGGCCGCCTCCGTGTTCGCCGTAACCGATACCAGTCCGGCCACCACCTTGTTGCAGCAGATGCAGCAGGCGTACCGCGAGCTGAATTTTGAGCTGACCCTGATCGAATTGCGTCGGGGCCAGCTGGAACCTAAGCGCCTGACCCGAGGGCATCTCGATGGTCAGGCGCTCACCTACCTGAGTTACCTTAATGGCCAGCCCCGGGAATATGTGCAGCGGGACGACGAAGTCAGCTTTTTCGAATCCAGCCACGATGGTTATACCCTTAAGCCTTCCGAGTTACCGGGCCTGTTTGTCCGTTTTCAGTCCATGCCTGTCGAGCAGATATTAGCCCACTATAATGTGGTCGCGGCGGGACGCAGCCGGGTATTGGGGCGCATCGCCGATGTCCTTCGCCTGGATCCCCGGGAGCCGGATTATTACGGCTATGTGCTGTGGCTGGATCAGGAAACCGGGCTGCTGCTGAAGTTGGATACCCTGGACAAAGAGATGGGTCTGGTAGAGCAGGTCATGGGGGTGGCCCTCAATATCAGTACGCAGCCGGCGGCGTTTTTGACCGAATTGAAAGCCGCCAGTTTGCCGCCGGTGCTTTCCCTGGTGGAGGCCTACCCGGCTCCCCAGCAGGCATTACCATGGCAGGCGGACTGGTTGCCCAAGGGATTTGAGATCCGCTCCCAGGATAAGCATCAGCTGCCGTTGACCGGCCAACTGGTCGATTATCTGATGGCCTCGAATGGCCTGGTCGATGTTTCCGTTTATGTGGCCAACGCCATGCCCAATTCAGACTCTCGTCAGCAGCTGATCCGCCAGGGCGCGACCCATCTGGTCAGTTTGGTGAATGCCGCCAGGATGGAAGTGACGGTAGTGGGGGATATACCGGCGGAGGCCGCTCGGCGCATTGCCGAATCCATTACGGTTAAAACGGGTGAAACACCATGATTGAGGAAGTGGCGACGGTAGTGCAGCTGGTACCAGAAGGGGTGGTGTTGGAGTGCTTCAGCCGCTCGGCCTGTGGCCAGTGCCGGCAGAGCCAACATTGCGGCACCGGCCTGGTGGCCAAGGCATTGCCCGGACGCAGCCATCAGTTTGTTGTTGCCACGCCGTTGCCGTTGCGGGTGGGCGAACAGGTGCGTATCGGTATTCCCGAGCAGAGCTTGATCAAGAGCGCCGTGCTGATTTATCTGCTGCCGCTGCTGTGCGTGTTGCTGGCCAGCCTGCTGGCCAGCCTGCTGTTTAAGCTGGGCGACGGCGGCACCATAGCGAGTGCTATCGCCGGTGGATGGCTGGGTTTTCTGCTGGCCTCCCGTCTGGCCCGGGGCCCTGGGTTTGGCTTGGCCGGGCCGGTGATCCTGGGGCCGCTGATTCCGATCAGCAATATCGACTAAGGATTGGCCACTGCCGCCCTAATCCAGTAGAATCTCGCCTTTACTGTCGCTATTAGAGTTCGGACTCCTTATCGCATCATGAAGCATATCCGTAATTTTTCCGTCATCGCTCACATAGACCATGGCAAGTCGACCCTGTCCGATCGCCTGATCCAGGTATGTGGAGGCCTGTCAGACCGCGAAATGCAGGCACAGGTCCTGGATTCCATGGATCTGGAGCGGGAGCGTGGCATCACCATCAAAGCCCAGAGTGTGACCCTCAACTACCAGGCCAAAGACGGTAATCAATACCAGCTTAACTTTATCGACACCCCGGGCCATGTGGACTTCTCCTATGAGGTTTCCCGCTCGCTGGCGGCCTGTGAAGGCGCCTTGCTGGTGGTCGATGCCGGTCAGGGTGTTGAGGCACAGACTCTGGCCAACTGCTACACGGCGCTGGATATGGAGCTGGAAGTGGTGCCGGTGCTGAACAAGATCGACCTGCCCCAGGCCGAGCCCGATCGGGTCGCCCAGGAAATCGAAGATATCGTCGGTATCGACGCCATGGACGCGGTGCGCTGCTCGGCCAAGACCGGCCTGGGTGTCGACGAGGTGCTGGAAACCATAGTCCAGAAAATTCCGGCCCCGGTTGGCAACTCGGAAGGTCCGCTGCAGGCACTGATCATCGACTCCTGGTTCGATTCCTACCTGGGGGTAGTGTCGCTGGTGCGCATCAAGCACGGCAGCCTGAAAAAGCACGACAAAATCAAGGTAATGAGCACGGGGCAGGTGTGGGGCGTCGATCGTCTCGGCATCTTCACCCCCAAGCAGAAAGACACCGACGGCCTCAACTGCGGCGAGGTGGGCTGGGTGGTGTGCGGCATCAAGGAAATCCACGGCGCGCCGGTGGGCGATACCCTGACCCATGCCAAATATGGCGCCGAAAAGGCCCTGCCGGGCTTCAAGAAGGTCAAACCCCAGGTGTATGCGGGCCTGTTCCCCATCTCCAGCGATGATTATGAAGCCTTCCGCGATGCTCTCGACAAGTTGTCACTGAACGATGCCTCCCTGTTCTATGAGCCGGAAACCTCCAATGCCCTGGGCTTCGGCTTCCGGTGCGGTTTCCTCGGCATGCTGCACATGGAGATCATCCAGGAGCGGCTGGAGCGGGAATACGATCTGGATCTGATCACCACGGCGCCGACCGTGGTCTACGAGGTGGTCAAGACCGATGGGACCATCGTCTATATCGACAGCCCGTCCAACCTGCCGGCGATCAACAACATCGAAGAACTCCGCGAGCCGATCGCCGAATGTAACATTCTGGTGCCCCAGGAGTATCTGGGCAACGTGATCACCCTCTGTATCGAAAAGCGTGGTGTGCAGACCAATATGGTCTACCACGGCAACCAGGTGGCGCTCAGCTATGATATTCCGATGGCCGAAGTGGTGCTGGACTTCTTCGACCGGCTCAAGTCCTGCAGCCGGGGGTATGCGTCCCTGGATTACGGCTTCAAGCGCTTCGAGGCGGCCGACATGGTGCGCCTGGATATCATGATCAACGGCGACCGGGTCGATGCCTTGGCCATCATCACCCACAAGGAAAATGCCCAATATCGCGGCCGTCAACTGGTGGAGAAGATGCGCGAGCTTATTCCCCGGCAGATGTTCGATATCGCCATCCAGGCCTCTATCGGCAACCAGATCATCGCCCGCAGCACGGTTAAGGCGCTGCGCAAGGACGTGACCGCCAAGTGTTACGGCGGTGACGTCAGCCGTAAGAAAAAGCTGCTGGCCAAACAGAAGGAAGGTAAGAAGCGGATGAAATCCCTGGGCCGGGTCGATATCCCTCAGGACGCCTTCCTGGCTATCCTCCATGTCGGTAAGGATAAGTAATTATGGCGAGTACCTTTGCCCTGATCCTGGTGCTGGTGACCCTGGTCACCGGCATTATCTGGGCCTGTGACAAGTGGATCTGGGCCAAACACCGGGCCCAGAAAATCGCCGATGCCCAGGTGACCCATGGCAACAAGGTGGACAAGGCCGCATTGGCCAAGGCCAGCCTGGCCCCGGGCTGGATCGAGCAGGCCAAGTCGATCTTCCCGGTGATCGCTGCGGTGCTGGTGTTGCGCTCCTTTATCTATGAGCCGTTCCAGATCCCGTCCGGTTCCATGATGCCGACCCTGCTGGTGGGGGATTTTATCCTGGTGGAGAAGTTCGCCTATGGCCTGAAGGAACCGGTGAATAACACCAAGCTGATCCCTACAGGCGCACCCGAGCGGGGCGATGTGGCGGTATTCAAATACCCGGAAAACCCCAAAATCGACTACATCAAGCGGATCGTCGGCCTGCCCGGCGACCGTATCGTCTATCAGGACAAGCAGCTGTATATCAAGCCGGCTTGCACCGGTGACGACTGCCCGGACTTTAAGCCGGTGCTGCTTGAGTTTGAACGGGGCGGCGAGTTCAGCCAGATGGGCATTCCGCTGGAGCGTTATGCGGAAGCATTGACCGAACGACCCCACGATATCCTGCGCAATCCCCTGTTGCCGGATCGGGTATCAATGTATTACCGCCAACCAGGCACGGCCCTTAACGAATGGGTGGTGCCCGAAGGACACTATTTTGCCCTGGGGGACAACAGAGACAACAGTACCGACAGCCGTTTCTGGGGCTTTGTCCCCGAGCAGAATCTGGTCGGTAAAGCCGTTGCCATCTGGATAAGTTTTGAATTTGAACGAGACGCCGACAGCTGGCTGCCCTCCTGGGTGCCCTCGGATGTGCGTTTTAGCCGAGTGGGCGCAATCCATTAATGAAAAAACTGAATATTCTGCAAAAAAAACTGGGCCATACCTTTACCGACGAAACCCTGCTGGTGCGGGCCCTGACCCACAGGAGTGCGGGTTCCCGCCATAATGAACGGCTGGAATTTCTGGGGGATTCCATCCTCAGCATGGTCATCGCCGATGCCCTGTTTCACCGTTTCCCCAAGGTAAACGAAGGGGATATGTCACGCATGCGTGCGACCCTGGTGCGGGAAAAGACTCTGGCCGAGTTGGCCCGGGAGTTTGAACTGGGTGACTATCTGATCCTGGGGCCGGGGGAACTGAAGAGTGGTGGCTACCGGCGTGAGTCGATTCTCGCCGATGCGGTCGAGGCGCTGATCGGCGCCGTCTATATAGATACCAGCATCGAAGGGATACGCAGCCTGCTGCTGTCTTGGTATGACGAACGGTTAACTGAAATTCAGCCGGGCATCGAGCAGAAAGATCCCAAGACCCGGTTGCAGGAACTGCTGCAGGCCAAACGCAAGCCGTTGCCTACCTATAACGTGGTGGAAGTGATCGGCGAAGCCCACAATCAGAAATTTACCGTGCATTGTCTGGTGGACGGCCTGGCCGAACCAGTGGTCGGCATAGGAACCAGCCGCCGCAAGGCCGAGCAGGCCGCCGCCGAGCATGCCCTGGAAGCATTATTATGACAGAGCAAGAACAGACCTATTGTGGCTTCGTGGCCATCGTCGGCCGCCCGAACGTGGGTAAGTCGACCCTGTTGAACCAGCTGCTGGGGCAGAAGGTCAGCATCACCTCGCGCAAGGCCCAGACCACCCGTCACCGGATCATGGGCATCCACACCGAAGGTGCCTATCAGGCGATTTATGTGGATACTCCCGGCCTGCATATCGAAGAAAAACGTGCCATCAACCGGTTGATGAACCGGGCCGCCTCCAGTTCCCTGGGCGACGTGGAAATGGTGGTGTTCGTGGTGGAAGGCACCAAGTGGACCGCCGATGACGACATGGTGCTCAACAAGCTGCGCCATCTGCGCTGCCCCGTGGTGCTGGCGATCAACAAGATCGACAACGTCGAGAGCAAGGAAGAGCTGCTGCCCCATATGCAATGGCTGTCCGGGCAGATGAACTTTGCCGATATAGTGCCGCTTTCCGCAGAAAAAGGCGAGAATGTCGAGGTGATCGCCAAGCTTGCCCGCAGCCGGCTCAAGCCTTCGATACACCATTTCCCGGAAGACTATATCACCGACCGCTCCTCCCGCTTTATGGCGGCGGAGATCATCCGTGAAAAGCTGATGCGCTTCATGGGGGAAGAGCTGCCCTATTCGGTGACGGTCGAAATCGAACGCTACCAGGTCAACGACAAGGGCGTGGTGCATATCAACGGCCTTATCCTGGTGGAGCGCAGTGGCCAGAAAAAGATGGTCATCGGCAACAAGGGTGAAAAGCTCAAGGTGATCGGCACAGAGGCGCGCCTGGATCTTGAGCAACTGCTGGAGCAGAAGGTATTCCTCGAGCTGTGGGTCAAGGTCAAGTCCGGCTGGGCCGATGACGAACGGGCGCTACGCAGCCTGGGTTATGGCGATGACTGATGAGCGGGCTCCGGGCAGCCCGAGTCGGGGTGATGAATACTAGTGGCCCTGGATGCCGCCTTCGTTATTCATAGCCGCCCCTACCGGGAGACCAGCCAGCTGGTCGAGGTGTTCACCCGGGAGCAGGGGCGTCAGAGCCTGGTGGCCCGTGGCAGCCGTCAGCCCCGCTCGCCCCTGAAAGGGCTGTTGCAGCCCTTTGTGCCCCTGCGGCTGACCTTCGCCGGCAAGGGCGAACTGAAAAATCTGCATACGGCCGAGGCATCGGCCCCGGCCATTCAGCTGAAGGGTGAGGCGCTGTACAGCGGCCTCTACCTGAATGAGCTGCTATTTTACCTGCTGGAAGCGCACACCCCCTTTGGCGAGGTGTTTGATGCTTATCAGAAAACCCTGAGCAAACTGGCAAGCGGTGTCAGCATTGAACCTTGCCTGCGCCAGTTTGAGTTTTATATGCTGGATGTACTCGGTTATGGGGTGGATTTCACCCAGGATGCTGCCAGCGGCGCTGACGTCGAAAGCCAGGGGTGGTATGCCTATCAGCCCGAGTCCGGCTTTATTGCCCTGGAGCAGGCCGAGCCGGGCGCCTTTTTCGGGGCGCACCTGCTTGCCCTGGCCGAACATGACTTAATCCGGCCCGAGGTACTGGTCGCCGCCAAGCGTTTCAGCCGGCAGGCCCTGGGGCCTTATCTGGGGGGCCGGCCATTACGCAGCCGTGCCCTGTTTATCAAAGGAAAGAGAGGTAATCGCAGTGAGTGAGTTGTATCTGGGGGTCAATATCGATCATATCGCTACCTTGCGGAATGCCAGGGGCACCCATTATCCGGATCCGGTGCAGGCGGCGGCGGTGGCCGAACAGGCGGGCGCCGACGGTATTACCGTTCATCTGCGGGAAGACAGGCGGCATATCATCGATCGGGATGTGGATATCCTGAGCCAGACCATACAAACCCGGATGAATCTTGAAATGGCGGTGACCGATGAGATGCTGGATATCGCCTGCCGCATCAAGCCGGAGTTTGTCTGCCTGGTGCCGGAAAAACGGGAAGAGGTGACCACGGAAGGCGGCCTGGACGTGGCCGGTCAGCTCGACAAGATCACTGCCGCGGTGGCCCGCCTGACCGAGGCCGGGATCAAGGTGTCGTTGTTTATCGATGCGGACAAGGACCAGATCGATGCAGTGCGGGCCGCAGGCGCCCCCTATATCGAGATCCACACCGGCCGTTACGCCGATGCTCCCAGTGATGCCGAGCGTCAGGCCGAGCTGAAGCGGATTGCAGCCGGCGCCTCCTACGCCCATGATCTGGGGCTCAAGGTCAATGGCGGCCACGGTTTGCATTATCACAATGTCAAACCCATAGCCGCCATTCCCGAAATGCTGGAGCTGAATATCGGCCATGCCATCATCGCCCGGGCCGCCTTCGACGGTCTGGAAAAAGCGGTACGGGACATGAAGCGCTTGATGCAGGAAGCCCGTCTGGGGATCTAACCGCCGCGGGCAGGGACTGGTGATTGGTTAGCTGGGACTGGAGCAACACAATGCCAGTCCCTAGTCCCTAGTCCCTAGTCCCTAGTCCCTAGTCCCTAGTCCCTAGTCCCTAGTCCCTAGTCCCTAGTCCCTAGTCCCCGTCACAGGTAGCGTTCCGCTTCTTCCCTAATCTGCTGGATCCGCTCTTCCAGTTCCAGCAGCTCCGGCTCCAGGTTGTCCAGCGGCTGTTTGTCGAGCATGGCCTGCTCCAGCTGGCTGGCCAGGCCCAGCAGTTCGGGGACGCCGCAGTAGGCGGCCCCGCCATGGAGCTTATGCAGAGCCGGATACAGGCCGGCGGTGTCCAGATCACCGGCCAGGGCGGCATTGAGCCGGGGGGAGAACTCATCGAAACTGGCCAACAGCAGGGTCAGCATCTCCCGGGCCAAGTCTTCTTTCCCACCGGCCTGGCGCACGGCCAGGGGCCAGTCTATCTGCCCCTTGCTGCCATGGCCGCGTGCATAGCGCTCGATAATCCGGGCCAGTATCGCCTCGTCGATGGGCTTGGCCAGGTATTCATCCATGCCCTGTTCCATCAGCCGCTCCCGCTCCCCCTGGATGGCGTGGGCGGTGACCGCCACTATCGGTGTGCTGCGGTTAGGCCCCCTGGCCCGAATTTCCCGGGTGGCCTGGATGCCGTCCATCAGCGGCATCTGAATATCCATGAAAATAATATCGTAGTCGTTGACCGTCGCCAGGTTGAGCGCCTCCTTGCCGTTGATGCAGGCATCGACCTGGGTCACCTGTTCCGACAGCATGGCACTGATCAGCTTGAGGTTGGCCGGGTTATCGTCCACCGCCAGCACTTTGAGTTCCTGCTTGTGGGTGGGGGGGGCCAGGGTGATCTGCAGCAATTCCTCCGTCGGCGCCATGTCTTGATCGATCAGGGCGTGGGCCAGTTTCTGGTAATGCACCGGCTTGCTCAGGCAGAGGCTGGCGCCAGCCTTGAACAGCACATCCGTCAGGGTAGGGTCGGTCGAGCTGAGCAACACCAGTACCTTGTCACAGCCGGCTTTGGCCCTGTGTATGGCCTGCTCCATCTGGCTGGGCAGGTGGCTGGGACCAAAGCCCAGGATCACCGTATCTATCGGTATCTCGGCATTCGGCTCATGCACGACCTGCAGGCCCCATTCCTGCAGCAAGGCCTGGGTAGTCCGTCGGCTGAAGTTGTCTTCCTCCAGATACAATACCGTCTGGCCGGCAAGGCCGGCCAGGGGCAAGGGCTCAGCCAGGGGCAGGGCGGCCCGATCGAATTCGAGGGTAAAACTGAACACCGAGCCGACACCCAGCTCCGAATAAAGCTCGATATCCCCGCCCATCTGGTGTACCAGCTTCTGGGTGATCACCAGCCCCAGGCCGGTGCCGCCATAGCGGCGGGAAATGCTGGAGTCCGCCTGGTTGAAGGCCTGGAACAACTGGCGGCGCTGGCTGTCCGAGATGCCGATGCCGGTGTCCTGCACATAAAAACACAGGGCCGTGCGTTCGGGCCGGCTGGCGGGACGGGCATCGACCCGCACATCGACGTTGCCCTGCTCGGTAAATTTGATGGCATTGCCCACCAGGTTGGTGAGTACCTGCTGCACCCGCAGCGGGTCGCCAGTCAGGCTGTCGGTGACCGCGGCATCGACCCGTAGCGACAGCTCCAGCCCCTTGTCGTGGGCGCTGGGGGCCAGCAGCGTCATCACTTCCTGCAGGGTATCCCGCAGCGAGAAAGGGATCTGCTCCATCTTCAGCTTGCCCGCTTCGAGCTTGGAAAAGTCGAGGATGTCGTTGATGATGCCAAGCAGGTTCTGTGCCGACTTTTCGATGGTTTTCAGGTAATCCAGCTGATTCGGGCTGAGTCGGGTCTTCTGCAACTGGCGGGCGAAGCCGATCACCCCGTTGAGTGGGGTCCTCAGTTCGTGGGACATGTTGGCGAGAAATTCGGTCTTGACCCGGGCCGCCTCCTGGGCCCGTTTCTTGGCCATGTCCAGCTCGATATTCTGGATTTCGATCTGCTCCAGGGTTTCCCGTAGATCCGAGGTGGCCTGATCGATGTTCTGCTGCATCTCCTCATGGTACTCCGACAGGGATTTGGCCATGGCGTTGATGCCGTTCTTGAGCACTTCCAGCTCGCCGGTAAACTCGCCATGGACCCGGGTATCCAGTCGGCCCTCGCGGATTTTATAGACGGCGCTGACCATGTCGGTGATCGGCTGGGACACCCCCTTGATCAGCCGGAAGCCGAACAGGGTGCTGGCACAGATGCCGAGCAGCACGATCAGGGCGGCGACCAGGGTGTCCTTATAGTGCACCAGCATGGCCGAGTCGGTGGTCAGCTGCATGGCCACATAGCCCAGCGGGGTGGACGAGGTCTCGCTCCAGTCGGCGTCGACCCGGATATTGTCGGTCAGCACCGGGGTGCGCAGGATAATGCCGTCCTGGCCTGCCTCCACCAGGGTCAGGCGGGGCAGGGTGACCCCTTCGGGCAACCGCATCTGGTTGTAGTCCCGATGATAATTGGAGGTCACCAGCAGACGGCCTTCTTGATCAAACAGCGCGATGGACTTGATCAGTGGGCTGTTGTTGCGGTGAATATTGCTCAGCAGCCGGTTCAGGGCCTCCCGGTTACGTCCGCTCAGGGCCAGTTCGCTGGCCAGCGCCAGGGGCTCGATGACATTGATGCCTTCCTTGATCACCGCATCTTCCAGTTGCTGGTAGCGGTTAAATGAAAAATAGCCGGCCAGCAGGGTGCCGATGATCAGGGTCGGTAATATGGTAAAGGCCAGTACCCGGGCCCGCAGGCCGTATTTGGTCATAATGGGGTTCTGTGGGACAATGCGCGCTTGATTAGGATAGGCGTATGATGACATAGCCGGTTCGGGGGCTCCACGTTTTATGGTTCAGTTCTTCAAGGTGCGCAAGCCCGACCCCAAGGCCCTGGGGGTCCTGGATATCGATATTCTCGAGTTAAACGGCCACGGCGTCGGTCTCGCCCGCTATCGGGGCAAACCGCTGTTCGTGCCCGGCACCCTGCCCGGCGAAAAGGTGCGGGTGCGGCTCACCGGGCAACACAGCAAATATCACAAGGGGCAACTGCTCAAGGTATTGCAGCCCTCGCCCCGGCGCACCAAGCCATTCTGCTCCTATATAGACAGTTGCGGTGGTTGCTCCCTGCAGCACCTTCCCCCGGAACTGCAGCACCAATCCAAGGAGCTGAGCCTAAACTTGCTGTTTTCCCGCCTGTTACCGGCACCCTTGCCCCTCGATGGCTGGCTGACCGGCCCGGAGCGGGGCTACCGGCGGGTTGCCCGCCTGGCGATCCGCCGCCAGGGCAAGGGGGTGGCCCTGGGCTTCCGGCGCGCCCAGTCCCATGAGCTGGTCGAGATCGATCACTGCGGTGTGCTGCACCCAGAGTTGTCCGCCTTGATCGTGCCCCTGCGTCAGTTGCTAAACCGGCTGAAGGGGAGCAGGCAGTTGGGGCATCTCGAGTTGTATCACTGCGCGCAAGGCATCGCCCTGTTGCTGCGCCACACCGACGCCTTTTCCGATCGGGATCTGGATACCCTGCTCAGTTTTGCCCAGCAGCATGCGCTGACCTTGGTTCTGCAGGACGACAAGGACAGACGCCCTTTACATGTGTCTTTCCCACCGTATTATCAGTTGGACGGTTTCAAGCTGGCGTTTACCCCCGGCGACTTTATTCAGGTCAACCCGGTGGCCAATGAGGCCATGGTGACCCAGGCCATCGATTGGCTGGCGGCCACCCCCGAACAGCGGGTGTTGGACCTGTTCTGCGGTGTGGGGAATTTCTCGTTGCCGCTGGCGGCCAGGGTCAAATCGGTAGTGGGCGTTGAAGGCGTGCAGGAGATGGTGGAGCAGGCGCGGGGCAATGCCGAGGAGCATGGCTGCCATAATGTCCGATTCTACCGGGCCGATCTGGCGAGCGATTTTACCCGTGAGCCCTGGGCGCAGGAAGGTTTCGATGCGGTGTTGCTGGATCCGGGCCGGGCAGGTGCCGAACGGGTGATGCCCTATCTGGTCGGCATGGCACCCGGGCGCCTAGTCTATGTGTCCTGCAATCCGGCCACCCTGGCCCGGGACGCGGAGGTCCTGCTGGCGGGGGGCTACCGGCTGACCCGCATGGGGTTGACCGACATGTTTCCCCATACCGCCCATTCGGAAGTGATGGCCTTGTTTGAACTAACTTAAGGGATCTTATGGTTTCAGTTCGCGATACGCATCTAAAGTCTTCGTTCAGCCTGGCTGAATGGGCGGCGAGCCTGCCGATGGAAGTGGAGGCCCGCAGCCAGCTTACGGCCCTGTATGAATATTGCCAGCGTCTGGGGGCGCCACGCGAGGTGGAGCAGCGGCTGCATGCCCAGGGCGTTGAAATGGTAGGCATACTGCTTACCCTGAGCATGGATCTGGATACCCATAAGGCGGCCCTGCTCTACCCTTTCCTGGAAATGGACTATCTCAGCCTGGAGCGGGTGGAGCAAGATTTCGGTGCCAGTATCGCCCGCCTGTTACAGGGGGTGTCCGACATGGAAGGTATCCGCTCACTGCAGCACGTGCACAGCGACAAGGGCTCCGAAGCCCAGGTCGACAAGGTGCGGCGCATGCTGCTGGCGATGGTGGAAGATGTGCGTGCCGTGGTGATCAAGTTGGCCGAGCGCATCACCTGCCTGCGCGAGGTGAAGAGCGCCGACGAAGAAACCCGGGTACTGGTGGCCAAGGAGATCGCCAATATCTATGCGCCGCTGGCCAACCGTCTGGGCATAGGCCAGCTGAAATGGGAGCTGGAAGACCTGTCCTTCCGTTATCTGCACCCGGATACCTATAAGCGCATCGCCCGGCTGCTGGATGAGAAACGCCTGGCCCGGGAAGCCTATATCACCAGCTTTGTCGCCAGCCTCAAGGCGGCGCTGGCGGAGGCGGGGGTAGAGGCGGAAGTCTATGGCCGGCCCAAGCATATCTACAGCATCTGGCGCAAGATGCAGAAAAAGCACCTGGATTTTGACGAGCTGTTCGATGTGCGCGCGGTGCGGGTGGTGACCCGGCGGCTGCAGGACTGTTATGCCGCCCTGGGAATAGTCCATACCCAATGGCGCCATATCCCCCGCGAATTCGACGACTATGTTGCCAACCCCAAGCCCAACGGCTATCAGTCCATCCATACGGTGGTGGTCGGCCCCGAGGGCAGGACGGTCGAGATCCAGATCCGCACCGATCAGATGCACCAGGATGCCGAGCTGGGGGTGGCCGCCCACTGGAAATACAAGGAAGGTGCCGGCGCGACCAAGCAGAGCGGCTTCGAGGAAAAAATCGCCTGGCTCAGGAAACTGCTGGCTTGGCAGGAGGACATGGCGGAGAGCGGCTCGCTGGTGGACGAGTTGCGCAGCCAGGTGTTCGAGGACAGGGTCTATGTCTTCACCCCCAAAGGAGAGGTGGTGGATATGCCCGCTGGCGCCACCCCGCTGGATTTCGCCTACTACATCCATAGCCAGGTCGGCCATCGTTGTATCGGCGCTAAGATAGACGGCCGTATCGTGCCTTTTACCTATCAGCTGCAGACCGGCGATCAGGTGGAGATCATCACCCAGAAGCAGCCCAACCCTAGCCGGGACTGGATGAATCCCAATCAGGGCTTCCTGCGCACCAGCCGGGCCCGTTCCAAGGTGGCCACCTGGTTTAAGAAACAGGACAGGGATAAAAACATCCTCGCCGGCCGGGAAGTGCTGGACAAGGAGCTGGATCGCCTGGGGATGACCTTCGGCCAGATCGACAAGAAAGTATTGGAACGCTTCAATATGACCAGCCTGGATGATCTGCTGGCGGGAATAGGCGGCGGCGATTTGCGCATCAACCAGCTGCTCAACTACCTGCAGGGCCGTCATAAGAAACCGACTGGCGCCGAGCAGGATCAGCAGGTACTGAAGCAGCTGGAGCAGAAGGCGCACAAGAAGCAGGAGCCCAAGAGCCATGTGGTGGTGCAGGGGGTGGGCAACCTGATGACCAGTGCCGCCCGTTGCTGCCAGCCGATCCCCGGCGATGAAATCATCGGTTTCATTACCCAGGGCAGGGGCATTTCCATCCACAGGGCCGACTGTGAACAGCTCAAGGAGCTGGCCAACCAGCATCCCGAGCGGATGGTGGACGCGGTCTGGGGGGAAAACTACTCGGGCGGCTATAACCTCACCATGAGGGTGGTCGCCAACGACAGATCCGGCCTGCTGCGTGATATCACCACCATACTGGCCAACGAAAAGATCAATGTGATGGGGGTGAACAGCCGCTCCAACCGCAAGCAGCAAACCGCCATCATCGATATGGAGCTGGAAGTCTACAACATAGAGGCCCTGAGCCGGACCCTGGCCAAGATAGGCCAACTGCCGGACATCCTGGAAGCAAAACGCCTGTAACGGAGCGCAGATGGAAAATTATAACTATTCACTCGGTGATCTGCTGGCCATCATGGCCGCGTTGCGGGATCCGGAAAGCGGCTGTCCCTGGGATCTGAAACAGCACTTTGCCAGCATAGTGCCGCATACCCTGGAAGAGGCATACGAAGTGGCCGACGCCATCGAACGGAACGATTTAGCGATCCTGCCCGGCGAGTTGGGCGATCTGCTGTTCCAGGTGGTGTTTTATTCCCGCCTGGGAGAGGAGCAGTCTCTGTTCAACTTTGGCGATGTGGTGCAGGCCATCAGCCACAAGCTGGTCGCGCGCCATCCTCATGTGTTCGGCGGCGCCGAATTTGCCGATGAAGCGGCAGTCAAGGCCAACTGGGAAACCACCAAGGCAGCCGAGCGCTTGGCCAGGGATCAGAATGCTACCAGTGTGTTGGATGATATCCCGCTGGTATTGCCGTCCCTGAGCCGGGCCAACAAGATCCAGAAACGTTGTGCCAGCGTCGGCTTCGACTGGGATTCTCTTGAACCTGTGGTTGGCAAGGTGCGCGAAGAGCTGGACGAGGTACTGGCCGAACTGACCCAACCGGCCCGGGATCATCAGCGTATCGGGGAAGAGCTGGGCGATTTACTGTTCGCCTGCGTCAACCTGGTGCGCCACCTTAAACAGGATCCGGAACAGGTGCTGCGCCGGGCCAACAACAAATTTGAACGGCGCTTTAGGGCCCTGGAGCAGGCGTTGCAGGCCGATGGCAAAGCCCATGGTGACTGTAGCCTGGCCGAGTTGGATGGCTATTGGGAGCAAGTCAAAAGTCGGGAATAATGGTAATAAAATTACAGATGGTTGGTATTGTGCGTTGTCGCCATAGGGCATCTTGCGTATACTATGACCCCGTCCCGATTTCCACAAATCCTTAAATTCGTTCCCTAGTTTCTTCAGGTTCAGCATGACGACTAAATATATTTTTGTTACTGGTGGGGTTGTCTCCTCCTTGGGTAAAGGCATTGCGGCCGGCTCCCTGGCGGCCATCCTTGAGGCTCGCGGTCTTAATGTGACCATCATGAAGCTGGATCCTTACATCAACGTGGATCCGGGGACCATGAGCCCGACCCAGCACGGTGAAGTCTTCGTGACCGATGATGGCGCTGAAACCGACCTGGATCTGGGCCACTACGAACGTTTTATCCGCACCAAGATGACTCGCCGCAACAACTTTACCACGGGTCGTATCTATGCCGATGTGCTGCGCAAGGAAAGACGGGGCGATTACCTGGGGGCCACCATCCAGGTGATCCCCCATATCACCAACGCCATCAAGGACAGGGTGATAGCCGGTGCCGAAGGACATCAGGTCGCGATAGTGGAAGTCGGCGGCACCGTAGGCGATATCGAATCCCTGCCGTTTCTCGAGGCCCTGCGTCAGCTGGCGGTGGAAGTCGGCCGGGAAAATACCCTGTTTATGCATCTGACCCTGGTGCCCTACATGGCGGCGGCCGGTGAGGTGAAGACCAAGCCGACCCAGCACTCGGTGAAAGAGCTGCTGTCGATCGGCATCCAGCCCGATATCCTGATCTGTCGCAGCGATCGGGCCATTCCTCCCAACGAGCGCGGCAAGATTGCCCTGTTCTGCAACGTCTCCGAAAAAGCGGTCATTTCCCTGAAAGATGTGGATTCCATCTACAAAATCCCGGCGCTGTTGCGCTCCCAGGGATTGGACGAGCTGGTGGTTAAGCGCTTCGCTCTGGATTGCCCGCCGTCGGACCTGTCTGAGTGGGAACAGGTGATCTATGAGGAAGCCAACCCGGTCGGCGAAGTGACCATCGGCATGGTAGGCAAATATGTCGAGCTGCCCGATGCCTACAAGTCGGTCAACGAGGCCCTCAAGCACGGTGGCCTGAAGAACCGGCTGACCGTCAACATCAAGTATATCGACTCCCAGGATCTGGAAAGCAAGGGCACCGGCCTGCTCGAAGAACTGGATGCCATCCTGGTGCCCGGCGGCTTCGGTGAGCGCGGCGTGGAAGGCAAGATCATGGCGGCCCGCTATGCCCGGGAAAACCGCGTACCTTACCTGGGTATCTGCCTGGGGATGCAGGTGGCCTTGATTGAATATGCCCGTAACGTGGCTGGCCTGGAAGGCGCCCATTCCTCCGAGTTCAACAAACAGAGCCCCTATCCGGTGGTCGGCCTGATCACCGAATGGGTGGATGAAGAGGGCAATGTGGAGGTGCGCACCGAGAGCTCGGATCTGGGCGGCACCATGCGCCTGGGGGCCCAGCTGTGTCATCTGGAGCCCGGTTCCAAGGTGCACGCCCTCTACGGCTCGGACACCATCTACGAGCGTCACCGCCACCGTTATGAGGTGAACAACCGCCTGCTGCCCAAGATCGAGGCCGCCGGCCTCAAGGTGACCGGCCGCTCCGCTGACAAGAAGCTGGTGGAGATCATCGAAAACCCGGATCATCCCTGGTTTGTGGCGGCCCAGTTCCATCCGGAATTCACCTCCACCCCCCGGGATGGTCACGGCCTGTTTGCCGGCTTCGTCAAGGCCGCGGTTCAGCACCAGCAGGGTGAACTCAAGTAATCGAATTCTGCGGCTGAGCCTCTGGCTTGGCCGTTTTTTTAGTACTTTTGTTTGTTCAACTATGGAAGGAAAATAACATGGCTAAGATCGTCAAAGTGATCGGTCGCGAAATTATCGACTCCCGCGGTAACCCTACCGTTGAAGCCGATGTTTACCTGGAAGGAGGCGTAATGGGCCGTGCCGCGGCACCGTCCGGCGCCTCTACCGGCTCTCGCGAAGCCCTGGAACTGAGGGATGGTGACAAGAGCCGTTTCCTGGGTAAAGGCGTGCAGACTGCCGTTGCCAACATCAACGACAGGATTGCCGCCGCCCTGGTTGGTAAAGACGCCACCGCCCAGGCCGACATCGACCGTGTCATGATCGAACTGGACGGCACCGACAACAAGGCCAACCTGGGTGCCAACGCCATCCTGGCCGTGTCCCTGGCTACCGCCAAGGCCGCCGCCGCCGCCAAGGGCCTTCCCTTGTACGCCTGGATCGCCGAGCTGAACGGCACCGCTGGTCAGTATTCCATGCCGCTGCCGATGATGAACATCATCAACGGCGGTGAGCACGCCGACAACAACGTCGACATCCAGGAGTTCATGATCCAGCCGGTGGGCGCCAAGAACATCCGTGAAGCCCTGCGCATCGGTGCCGAGGTGTTCCATAACCTGGCCAAGGTACTGAAGGCCAAGGGCCTGAGCACCGCCGTCGGCGATGAAGGTGGCTTTGCCCCCGACCTGGAGTCCAACGCCGCCGCCCTGGCCGCCATCAAGGAAGCGGTCGAGCAAGCCGGTTACGTGCTGGGCAAGGACGTGACCCTGGCCATGGACTGTGCCGCCTCCGAGTTCTTCGACAAGGAGAAAGGCAACTACAACCTGAAAGGCGAAGGCAAGGTGTTTAGCTCCCAGGAATTCACCCATTACCTGGAAGACTTGACCAAGCAGTATCCGATCGTGTCCATCGAAGACGGTCTGGATGAGTCTGACTGGGACGGCTTTGCCTACCAGACCAAGGTACTGGGCGACAAGATCCAGCTGGTGGGTGACGATCTGTTCGTCACCAACACCAAGATCCTGAAAGAAGGTATCGACAAGGGCATCGCCAACAGCATCCTGATCAAGTTCAACCAGATCGGCTCGCTGACTGAAACTCTGAACGCTATCAAGATGGCCAAGGACGCCGGCTACACCGCGGTTATCTCCCACCGTTCCGGCGAGACCGAAGACGCCACCATCGCCGATCTGGCGGTGGGCACCTGTGCCGGCCAGATCAAGACCGGCTCGATGAGCCGTTCCGATCGGGTCGCCAAGTACAACCAGCTGATCCGCATCGAGGAAGAGCTGGGCGGCAAGGCCCCTTACCGCGGTCTGGTCGAGGTCAAGGGTCAGGCCTAACCCCTGAGCCGTTACATCACCCGTTAATATCAAGCCCCGCCCAGTGCGGGGTTTCTTTTGTTCGCAGCTCGAATATGGGAAACTAACGCGCAACTGAGGAGGACTCATGCGCTTGCTGACGCTGATACTGCTTGCCCTGTTAGGCGCACTGCAATACCACCTGTGGTGGGGGAAAAACGGTTTGGCCGAATATAATGAAACCCGGGAGAATGTGGCCCGGCAAATGGGAAGCAACGAGCAGCTCAGGATACGTAATGCCTTGTTATACCGGGAAATAGAAGACCTGAACGAAGGCCTGGCCGCAGTCGAGGAACTGGGCCGCAATGATCTCGGCATGATCAAGGAAGGCGAAACCTTCTACCGGTTCCTGCCTTCAGACCCGACGCAGGGCAGACCACTGCCATGAGATCCAGACAGACCTTTACCGCGGTGGTGCCTGCCGCCGGGGTGGGGCGGCGCATGGCCGCCCCCTTGCCCAAACAGTATCTGGCGCTGGCGGGGAAAACCGTGCTCGAGCATACCCTGAGCCGGTTGCTTGCCCATCGGGCGATCGAGCGCATCATAGTGGCGATAGGTCCGGAGGACGACACCTTCTCCAGGCTGCCGTTGGCCGCGGATCCCCGGATCAGCTGGGTGCATGGCGGTGCCGAGCGGGCCGATTCGGTGCTCAATGCCCTGCAGCGGGTATCCAGCGATTTTGTGCTGGTTCATGACGCGGCCCGCCCCTGTCTGGCCCAGGCAGATCTGGACGCCTTGCTGGCAAGCGGCACCCAGGCAGACGGTGCCATTCTGGCCAGTCGGGTACGGGACACCATGAAGCGCGGCGATGGCTGGGGCAGCATTGCTCATACCGTGTCCCGGGACGATCTCTGGCATGCGTTGACGCCCCAGTGCTTTCCCACGGTTCCTCTGCGGCAGGCCCTGGTGCAGGCGCTGAACACCGGGGTAGAGATCACCGACGAGGCTTCGGCCATGGAGCTGGCGGGTTTCCGTCCGCGGCTGGTGGAAGGCCGGGCCGACAACATCAAGATCACCCGGCCGGAAGATCTGGCGTTGGCCGCCTTCTTCCTGCAGCAAATTCTAGAGAGCGAAACATGATGCGTATTGGTCACGGCTTTGACGTGCATAAATTTGGCGGTGAAGGCCCCTGTATACTGGGCGGTGTTGCCGTGCCCCATGGGCAGGGGCTGCTGGCCCATTCGGATGGGGATGTGGTGCTGCATGCCCTCTGCGATGCCCTGCTCGGTGCCATCGGGGCCGGCGATATCGGCCGCCATTTTCCCGATACCGATGCCGCCTATGCGGGCATCGACAGTCGCGTGCTGCTGCGAGATGTCTTCAACAAGGTGAGGCTGCAGGGCTATCGGCTGGGCAATGCGGATATCAGCGTGCTGGCCCAAGCCCCCAAGCTGTCGCCTTTTATCGATGCCATGGTGGCCAATATCGCCGCTGATCTGGAGGTCGATTGTGTCCAGGTCAACGTCAAGGCCACCACCACTGAAACCCTGGGCTTTGTCGGCCGTAAAGAGGGCATAGCGGCGGAAGCCGTGGTGCTGTTGGTAAAAAATGATGAATGATTGGCAGTATTTGCATGGGGAGCCCGAGTTCAGCGGGCGCCTCAAGGTTGAGCCCGAGGACTTTGTGGTGGAGGAGGATTTGGGCTTCGAGCCCAGTGGTGAAGGCGAGCATATCCTGCTGCATATCCGCAAGCGAGGCCAGAATACCCAGTGGGTGGCCCGAGAGCTGGCCCGGCTGGCCGGTGTTGCCCAGCGGGATATCACCTGGGCCGGGTTGAAAGACCGCCATGCGGTGACCCAGCAATGGTTCGGGGTGCACCTGCCGGGCAAGGAGATGCCGGACTTTTCGCCTCTGGAAAACGACGATATCCGGATCTTGGCGATGGGGCGCCATCATAAAAAGTTGCGTGTCGGCGCATTGAAAGGCAATTTCTTTCGCCTGCGGATCCGTGAACTGGCGGGTTCCGGCGACCTGGAGGGCCGGCTGACGGCGATTGCCGAAAGAGGTGTGCCCAATTATTTCGGCGCCCAGCGCTTTGGCTTCAACGGCGGCAACCTGGAGCAAGCCAAGGCCATGTTCGGCGGCAAGCGGATAAAGGACAGGAACAAGCGTTCCCTGTATTTGTCGGCGGCACGCAGCTACCTGTTTAACCTGGCGGTCAGCCACCGCCTGTCCCGGCAATTGGCGTATCAGCTGCTGCCCGGCGATTGCGTGATGCTGGCCGGCAACCAGTCGTTTTTTACCATTGAGGATCCATACGACACCCTGCTAAGCCGGTTTGCCGAAGGGGATATCCGGCTCAGTGCCCCCCTCTGGGGCCGAGGCCGGCTGCCGGCAGCAGCGGCGGCGGCCGAGCTGGAGCTGGCGGCACTGGCTGACCATGCCGACCTGTGCGCAGGGCTGGAGGCCAACGGCCTGAAACAGGAGCGGCGCGGCCTGTTGCTGCAGCCGCAGCAGCTGTCCTGGCAGCAGGATGGTGAACAACTGGAACTGGCCTTCTGGCTGCCGGCCGGCAGCTATGCCACCAGTGTGATGCGGGAACTGATCAAGGACAGCGGACAGCATGAAGATACGGCCGAGTAATGAGCAAGGACAGTGACAAAGATGAAGATACTGGTAAGTAATGATGATGGTGTGAATGCCCGGGGCATAAGAACCCTGAGCCGGGTGTTGTCCGAATTCGCAGAGGTGGTGACGGTGGCGCCGGATCGGAACCGCAGTGGCGCCAGCCACTCCTTGACCCTCGAAGTCCCGCTGCGCGTCGACAAGATAGAGGAAACCGGTTTTTATTCGGTCAAGGGAACGCCCACCGACTGCGTGCACTGGGCCGTGAACGGCCTGCTGGATCCGGATCCGGACATGGTGGTGGCGGGCATCAACCATGGCGCTAACCTGGGTGACGATGTGCTGTATTCAGGCACGGTCGCGGCGGCCACCGAAGGCCGTCACCTGGGGTTGCCGTCCATCGCCGTATCCCTCTGCGGCGAACGTTATTTTGAAACGGCGGCCCATTATGCGGCGTTGCTGGTCCAGGGCCTGCTGCGTGCGCCCCTGTCTTCGGATCAGATCCTCAATGTCAACGTGCCGGATTTGCCACTGGCGGAGATCCGCGGTATCCGGGTGACCCGGCTGGGCAATCGCCACCGGGCCGAGGCGGTGATCAAGGAATATGATCCCAGGGGGCGGCCCATCTACTGGATTGGGCCTCCCGGCGCCAAGCAGGATGCGGGAGAAGGCACGGATTTTGACGCGGTGGAGCAGGGCTATGTTTCCATTACCCCGCTGACCGTGGACATGACGGCTTACAGCCATATGACGGTACTGGCCGACTGGTTAACCGAAGTGGAGTGAGAGAGTGCTAACGGTAGCGGGACAGCAACTCTATGCCCAACTGGCCCGTCAGGGTATCCAGGACAGGCGGGTATTACAGGCTATCGCCAGCCTGCCCAGGGAACAGTTCGTGGATGAAGCCATGGCTCACAAGGCATGGGAAAACAGCGCCTTGCCCATCGGTTATGGGCAGACCATTTCCCAGCCCTACATAGTGGCAAGGATGACGGAAGTGCTGTTGGTCAACCGACCGGAGCGGGTACTGGAAGTGGGTACCGGCTCCGGCTTTCAGACCGCGGTACTGGCTCAGTTGGCGTCCCATGTGTATACCATAGAGCGGATCAAGGGGTTGCGCTATCAGGCTCGCCGCCGCTTGCAGCGGCTGGATCTGCATAATGTGTCAGCCAGGCACGGCGATGGCTGGGAGGGCTGGCCGAGCAAGGCGCCGTTTGATGCCATACTGGTCACCGCCGCCGCCCGGGAAACGCCTCGGGCCCTGCTGACACAACTGGTCGATGGCGGACGAATGGTGATCCCCGTTGGCCAGCTGCAGCAATCCTTATGGTTGTACGAGCGCAGGGGCGATGAGTTCCTGCGCACCGAATTGGAAGCGGTCAAGTTTGTACCGCTGGTGCAAGGTGAACTTGAGTGAAGATTTTTTCTCGTTTATATCGACAGGTGATGATGTGGGCAGTGCACCGCCACGCTCCCGTCTATCTGTCTATGACCAGTTTTGCCGAATCCATCTTCTGGCCGGTGCCCGTCGATGTGATGCTGGCCCCCATGGCGCTGGCCAAACCGGAGCTGGCCTGGCGTTATGCGGGCTTGGCGACCCTGTTTTCGGTGCTGGGCGCGGTGCTGGGCTATTTGCTCGGTTATGCGCTGTGGGAGCCGCTGGTGGAACCCTTTATCAACACCATGGGCTATCAGGATAAAATGGCACTGGCCCAGCAGTGGTTCAATGATTGGGGAATTTGGGTGATCTTTATCGCCAGCTTTACACCTATCCCCTACAAGGTGTTCACCGTGACCGCCGGCTTGCTGCACATGGTCTTCCTGCCGTTTGTGTTGATCTCCCTGGTGGGGCGTGGTCTGCGCTTTTTCCTGGTCGCCGGCTTGATGGTGTGGGGTGGGGTCAGGATGGAGCGTAAGCTCATCCAGTATATCGATCTGCTGGGTTGGCTATGTATCGCCGCGGCGGTGATTGCCTACCTGGTGTTTCGCCACTGATGGGCCGGCGGAAGTCTTGCGTCAGCCGTGGGATCATGCTGTCGTTGATCCTGCTGCTGACAGCCTGTACTTCCTCCTCGCCCTCCCGACCCGCACCCGTGGTGAACCTGGGGGCTCACGCCCAGGGCCAATTTCAGGATCCTAACCGTTACATCGTCGCCAAGGGGGACACCCTCTACTCCATCGCCTGGCTGGTGGGGACGGACGTGCCCACCCTGGCCGGACATAATGGCATTAGCGCCCCCTACCGGATTCACCCGGGTCAAGTGATTCGCATGGATGTGCCCGGGATCAAGCGCCCGGTGTATCGGGTCAAGAGCGGAGATAGCCTCAGCCGCATCGCCCAGCAGCATGCCAATTCGGTCGCCGATCTGGCCACCCTCAATGGCCTGGTGCCGCCTTATCGTATCTATGTGGGGCAGCCGCTCATCCTGAATCGTGCCCGGGTTGAGGCGCCGAAAACGCCCGATGTGGGCCGGGTCGCGAGCAGACAGACGGGGGAGGCAACGGTGGTCGAGACGCCGAAGCCAGTGTCAGGCAGGGGGGTATCGGCCCCACCAAAATCCCGCACTCCGGCTGGTACGAGCGGCGCTACAAAAGCGGGCCAGGCCCTTGCGCCCTCCCCAGGAAAGGAATACGCTGGTCCTAGAGTACAAAATAACACCACTGTCAAATCCGCTATTGCCTGGCAATGGCCAACTGAGGGTTCCGTGATTTCGGGCTTTTCGCTGGCGGAGACAGGTAATAAGGGGATCGATGTTCGAGGACGACGGGGGCAGGCGGTGACGGCCGCAGCCGAAGGTAAGGTAGTTTACGCAGGAAGCGCGCTACGTGGATACGGTAATCTGATTATCATCAAGCATGATGACAATTACCTGTCGGCTTACGCTCACAATGATGTCTTGCGAGTGAAGGATAAGCAGGTTGTGAAGGCGGGGCAGCACATAGCAGATATGGGAAGCAGTGGCGCCACTGATGTGCGGTTACATTTCGAAATCCGCTATCAGGGAACATCGGTTGATCCGATGCGTTATCTGCCGAAGCGATAGACTCCGGGAGTCAGGTGGTACCCGGATTTAGGGAGAACTGCCATGAGTCATGATAAAAAAAGTATTCACAATGATGAAGTGGACTATGATGCCGATGTCGAGCAGGACGCGAACGATGATGAGGCCATCACCGATGAGCAGGAGGAAGTCCTCGAAGAGGAGATCCTGAGTGCGCCCAGTCAACGCAGCCTGGATGTGACCCAGATGTATTTGGGGGAAATCGGTTTTTCTCCACTGCTTACCGCAGAAGAAGAGGTGCACTATGCCCGCCGGGCCTTGCGTGGTGATCTGGCGGCGCGCAAGCGGATGATTGAATCCAACTTGCGGCTGGTGGTGAAAATTTCCCGTCGTTATAACAACCGGGGACTGGCGCTGCTGGATCTGATTGAAGAGGGCAACCTGGGCCTGATCCGCGCGGTTGAGAAATTCGATCCTGAACGCGGTTTCCGTTTTTCCACCTATGCGACCTGGTGGATCCGCCAGACCATAGAGCGGGCCATCATGAACCAGACCCGTACCATACGTTTACCCATCCATGTAGTGAAAGAGCTCAATGTCTACCTGAGGACAGCCCGGGAGCTCGCCCATCGGCTCGATCATGAGCCCACCGCGGAGGAAATCGCCGAAGCCCTCGACAAATCGGTCGAAGACGTGTCCCGTATGCTGAAGCTGAATGAGAAGATCAGCTCGGTGGATATGCCCATCGGTGGTGACGGCGATAAGGCCTTGCTGGATGTGATCACCGACGAGCGGGATACGGATCCTGAGAGTGAGACTCAGGACGACGATATGCGGCTCAGCCTGGTGCACTGGCTGGAGGAGCTGAACCCCAAGCAGCGGGAAGTGCTGGCTCGTCGTTTTGGCCTGCTGGGGTATGAGGCCTCCACCCTGGAGGATGTGGGGCGGGAGATCGGCCTGACCCGGGAGCGGGTACGGCAGATCCAGGTTGAAGCCCTGCGCCGGTTAAAGGATATTCTGACCCAGCAGGGACTGTCTATCGATACCCTGTTTCATGATGACTAAATAGCCGACTGTAATTGTGCTACAGAGGTCAGGTCCGAATACAGACACGCCGTAGACCCATCCTTGGAGGCTCCGCCGCACCACCGACCGCCACGGATGGCGGAAATGCCGGAACGGCAGGAGCATTTTCCGGCCCTGGTGCGGAGGGTCTGCTTATCGGATCCTGACCGCCGTCTCAAATATAGCGGTATTGGTATCAGTTATTTCAGCGCTCTCAGCCACTGTGATCGGCGGGGATCGGGGCTTGCTAAACCCCGATCCCCTTTTGCCAATCCCCAATCCCCAATCCCCAATCCCTTTACGCCCTGGCCGCCTTTAACCGGTACAGCAGATCCAGCGCTTCTTTCGGGCTCAGGTTGTCCGGATCCAGCTGATCGAGCAACAGGAGGGCGCCATCTTCCGCACCCAACGGCAGCTGTTGCTGGACGGGAGCCTGCTGCGGCAAGGCTGCGGAGGAGGGTTTCTGACCTGCTTCCAGCTCACTCAGCTTTTGTTTGGCCAGGCTCAGTACGGTTTTTGGCACACCCGCCAGGGCGGCCACCTGCAAGCCGTAGGAGCGGCTGGCGGCCCCTTCCTGTACCGCATGCATAAAGGCGATGGTGTCCTGGTGCTCGACCGCATCCAGGTGGACATTGGCCACGGCTGGCCATAGTTCGGCCAGTTGGGTCAGCTCAAAATAATGAGTGGCAAACAGGGTATAGGCGTGCAACCGGTTGGCAAGGGCGTCGGCGCAGGCCCAGGCCAGGGCCAGTCCATCGTAGGTGCTGGTGCCGCGACCGATTTCATCCATCAGGATCAGGCTGTGGCGGCTGGCGTTGTTGAGGATATTGGCGGTTTCCGTCATTTCGACCATAAAGGTGGAACGCCCGGAGGCCAGATCGTCGGAGGCGCCGATACGGGTAAATATACGGTCTATCCGGCCGATCCTGGCCTTTTGCGCCGGGACATAGGAGCCGATGTAGGCCATTAGCACGATCAGGGCCGTTTGTCGCATATAGGTTGATTTTCCCCCCATATTCGGCCCTGTTATCACCAGCATCTTGCGGCTGGACGACAGCGCCAGGGGATTGGCGATAAAGGGCTCCGCCATCACCTGCTCGACCACTGGATGGCGTCCTTCCTCTATCTCGATCACTTCACCTTCGGTCAGCTCTGGACGGCAATAGCCAAGGGTCTCGGCGCGCTCCGCCAGATTGGCAAACACATCACACTCGGCCAGGGCCGCGGCGCTTTGTTGCAGTGGCGCCAGCTCTTGCAACAGGCGGTCGAGCAGGGCTTCGTACAGTTTTTTCTCCAGCGCCAGGCCCTTGCTCTGGGCGTTAAGAACTTTGTCTTCGTATTCTTTCAGCTCGGGAATGATGTAACGTTCATTGTTTTTCAGGGTCTGGCGGCGTACATAGTGGGGCGGCACCAGATGGGCACTGGCGCGCCCCACCTCTATGTAGAAGCCATGCACCCGGTTATAGGCCACCTTCAGGGTATGGATGCCGGTACCGATCTTTTCCCTTTGTTCCAGCTCTTCCAGGTAACGATGGGCGCCGGCCGCCAGCTCGCGAAGTTCATCCAGATCGGGATGGTAACCATCGCGGATCACCCCGCCGTCTCGTATCAACACCGGGGGGGTGTCGACGATGGCGTTTTCCAGCAAGGCGGCCAGTTCGGGGAAGGTGGAAATACGCCTGGCCAGGGGATCCAGGCAGCTGGGGACACTTTCGGCAAACAGACCCTGCAGTTCGGGCAGGGTCTGCAGGGCCGAGCGCAGCCGACTCAGGTCCCGGGGACGGGCCGAGCGCAGGGCCAGGCGGGCCAGCACCCGCTCCATATCGCCGATCTGGCGCAGCAGCGGTTGGATATCTTCATGACGGCTATGTTCCTGCAGGATGGCGATCAGATCCTGGCGCCGCTGCAATTCCGGCAGGTTGCGGCTGGGTTGATGCAGCCAGCGTTTGAGCAGGCGGCTGCCCATGGGGGTGGCGGTGTTGTCCAGCACTTCCGCCAGGGTGTTCTCCATGGTGCCGGACAGGTTCAGGGTCAGCTCCAGGTTGCGGCGGGTGGCCGCATCCATGATCACCATGTCCTGGGCCCGCTCCAGACGAATGGCATTGATATGGGGCAGGGCGGTACGCTGGGTATCCTTCACATATTGCAGCAGGCAGCCGGCGGCGCACAGGGCCGTGCCGGCCTGCTCCACACCGAAACCGACTAGGTCCCGGGTACCGAACTGCTGGCACAACAGGTGTCGTGCCGTGCCCAGATCAAATTCCCACTCCGGCCGGCGGCGCAGGCCCTTGCGCTGTTCTATCAGCCCGAACCAGGCAAAGCCCTCCGGGTATAGCAGTTCGGCCGGTTGGGTGCGTTGCAGTTCGGCTGCCAGGGCCTCTTCTTCTTGAAACTGATTGATCACGAAGCGGCCGGTACTGACGTCGATGATGCCGTAACCGAATTGCTGACCATCGTGGTACACGGCGGCCAGGCAGTTGTCCTGGCGCTCAACGAGCAGGGCTTCATCGGACAGGGTGCCGGGGGTCACGATGCGCATCACCTGCCGTTCGACCGGTCCCTTGCTGGTGGCGGGATCACCTATCTGCTCACAAATGGCCACCGACTCCCCCAGTTGCACCAGGCGGGCCAGGTAGTTCTCGACCGCATGGTGAGGTACGCCGGCCATGGGGATCGGGGTGCCGGCAGACTGGCCCCGCTTGGTCAGGGAGATATCCAGCAGGCGGGAGGCTTTCTTGGCATCGTCATAAAACAGCTCGTAAAAATCACCCATACGATAAAACAGCAAGATATCGGGATGCTGGGCTTTCAGGGAAAGATACTGCTGCATCATAGGTGTGTGACTTTGCGTGTTTTCTTTGTTTTTCACTTGCTTGACCATCATTAGCCCATGTTTATAAAAATTTTGTTGTTTCGTGCGTTTCTCGCATCGTCTCATATTGTGTCATCAGGTATCACTGAAACCTGCTCAAGCCCGGCCAACCGACTGAGGTGCTCACAGCATTCTTCCAGTCCCCTATCAGGAATATTGGTTATACCTAGCAACAATCCGCTCTGGGATTGCGCCTGACTGGCATACCAACTGGACAGAGCCATGGGGGCCAAGTTGAACGCCAGCGCCTGCTGCGCAATATCGACGTCGTCAGAGCCATCCGGCAGATGTAGGAGCAGTGCCAATCCAGCCATGGCTTCAGTCGCAGCCGGGGCCTTCAAGGCATGTTGTAATGCCGCCAAGCGTGAGCGGTAAATCCGTTTCATTCTGCGCAAATGGCGTAGGTAATGCCCCTTACGCATAAATTCGGCGAGCGCCAGCTGACTGGCCATGGATGTGGCGGGTGCTAAGGCGGCGGCGATATCGCCAGCATGATTAGCCAGCGCCGGTGGTACAACGACAAAGCCGAGGCGGAGGCCGGGGCTGATGGTTTTGCTAAAGGTGCCAACATGGATAACCCGACCGTAACTGTCCTGCGATGCTAACGCCGGTGCGGCTCGGCCGACAAGCTGCAGCTCGCTTAAATAGTCGTCTTCGATGATCCAGCTACCACTTTCAGCAGCCCACTCCAGCAGTTGATGACGCCGTGCCAACGATAAGGTCATGCCTAGTGGTGCTTGCTGCCCTGCCGTGACGACGGCTAAAGCCGCCTTGGCTGCAACGGCGATACCTTCGTCAACGTTAAGACCCTGTTCGTCTACGCCGACGGGAATAGGCTCAATCCCTGCCATGGAGAGCGCCATGCGAGTCAATGGATAACAGGGATCTTCAACCCAGGCCGACTTTCCCTGCAAGCCAAGCGCATGGAGGAGCAAACCCAGGGCGCCGGTATATCCGGAGGTGATGATGATCTGTGCCGGCGAGCAGATAAGCCCCCGCGCTACGGATAAGTAAGCCGCGATTTCGGTGCGTAAAGCCGGCTCCCCCCGAGGGTCGGGATAGCTGACTGCCGCCATGGCAGCCTGACCGGCGGCGCGCGCGGCGATACGTGCCCACACCTTGCCCGGAAACACATCCTGCGCCGGTACTCCGACCTGGAACACCAACGGCATACTGCTGAAAGGGTGCTGGTAAATGGTTGGCAAAGGCGCGCGCAAGCCGCCGATATCGGGCTGCTGAATCACCGGCAAGCGCTGCGCGACAAAAGTGCCCGCCGCGCCATGTGATACGATTAATTGCTCGTCAATCAGTCTTTCATAAGCGGCGCGAACCGTGCCGCGAGCAACCCCAAGCTGAACGCTCAGATCGTTCCATGAAGGCAGCCGTGCTCCGGCGTAGAGCTGCCCCTGACGAATCGACAGGCCAATGGCCGCCGCTATCTGCTCAACCAGCGACTCCCCCGCTTCACGATGGATCTCGATACGTAAATCATTCATAACGCACTGCCTGTTTGCTGAGATGACTAAATAACTGTTCCCAATATTGCTACATCGACCGGGTAGCATATGCAGACACGCCATGCATTCGTCCCTGAGGGCTCCGCTGCGCCATCCCTGGCGCAGAGGGTCTGCTTAGCGATACCCGGTCGCTGTCTTGAGTGACCTACTATTCGGAATAGCTATTTAGCACTGGATTTGACCAAACTGCCCGGAGCAGCTCAGTTAGGACGCATCAATGGTACAGTGAAAATGCATGTTCATGGTCCTTATTATTATATTGTAAGGCCGTATGCTGGAAGGCATTAGACTATCGACGCCATAGCCGCATTAAGGAGCTTGCCTTGCGATTACCATCCCTTGCTACGTTTGTTAAACAACTGGCCACAGTGCTGGTTTTATTGAACTTTGCTCAGTTTTCCTACGCTGACAGCAGCTTTGACGCCGAAGGTGAGCGCCGCGCCAAGGGCGCGGGAGCCTCACTGGCCGGTCAGCTTGGCCCGGTTGCAGAGCTGGAAACCATTGATGGCGAAAAGATTAACCTAGTGCAACTCTATGGGAAAAAGCCGGTTTACTTGAAATTCTGGGCCACCTGGTGTGTGCCTTGCCGCCAACAAATGCCAGGGTTCGAGGACATCCAGCAAAAGTTCGGCGATAAGATACAGGTCATTGCGGTGAATACCGGCTTCGCCGACGATATCGAGTCTATACATGCATACCGTAAAGAGCATGGGTTAACCATGCCCATAGTGATTGACGATGGCAGCTTGGCTACAGGGGTGAACCTGAGGGTGACGCCTCAGCACGTTGTGATTGGCCGTGATGGCCGGATTGCTCATATCGGTCACCTGGATAACGAAGAGCTGCATGCGGCGCTGCGGCATGCGGTGGCAGAAGACGACGACCTGGCAGCTCAAGCGGCCACTGACAAAACCACACAAATCACGCAGTTTGAAGTGGGTGACAAGGTGAGCGATCTGCAGATCACCATGCTGGATGGCACTCGGGTCAGTCTCGCCGCACCTGCCAACCACAAACCACGCGCGCTGGTTTTCTTTGCTCCTTGGTGTGAGTCATACCTTGCAGAAAGCCGCCCTCGGACTTCCCAAGCCTGTCGGCGCGTGCGCGAGGATGTAGATAAGTTGATAGCACAAGGGGGCCTTGACTGGCTGGGGATTTCATCGGGCTTGTGGGTATCGACCGCGGATCTGCAGGACTATAAAGATAGCTCCAGCAGCCGCCTGCCGCTGGCGCTTGACGAAGATGACTCGCTCTTTCGCGCTTTCGGTATCCGCGACATTCCCAGTATCGTATTGCTGGATGCCCAGGGGCGCGTAGCCGATATTCTGGGCCCCCAGGACGCAGAATTGGTCGATGCGGTCAACGCCCTGCAATAACCCGCCGAGTGAGCCCGAGGGTACCGGCTTGGCGCTGAGGAACCAGCTCGGTGCCATGTAACTCCTTATCTGGCCAGGATACTTATGAAACTATTGCCGCTAAAGATGTTGCTGCTCAGTCTTTTCCTGTGTGTAACAACAGCGAGACTGGCGGCGGTAGAAATACCCGGCACCGAGGATGTTTTGATTGCCTCTTCTCTGGTCGCCGCCAGTACAACCCCCGCGGCCGGCTCCACCACGACCTTGGCCATCCACATGGAGCCGAAGGGTGAATGGCACGGGTACTGGAAGCAGCCGGGCGATGCCGGATTGCCGCCACAATTGACCTGGCACCTCCCTCCAGGGGTCAGCGTCGGTGAGCCCGCTTATCCGCTGCCGGAAACGCTGCTGATCGACGGTCTGATGAACCATGTCTACGGGCATCCGTACGCACTGTTGGTTGAACTGGACATTGCAGACGACCTGCCAATCGGCACACCGCTACCGATTCGCTTGGATATGCAGTATCTTGCCTGCCGCTACGATGCGTGCGTACCCGAGCGGGCCTCCCTCCAGACAAGGCTGCACATCGGCAAGGGTGAACAGGATCCTGAGCTGGCGGCGCGTTTTGCCCAGTGGCGTCAGGCGCTGCCAAGACCGCTCGCCGCACCGGCCCAGTTTACCCTGTCTGGCGATACCTTACGCCTTAGTGTTCCACTGCCAGCCAGTGTGACGGTCGACAACCCCCATCTGTTTTCCGCGGCCAAGAACGTCATTGTTGATGCCGTGCCACAGCGGTTTGAACGTCGAGACGATCAGTTCATCGTAGAAACGCGGGTCGGCATTCAACCGGCGGAGTCATTCGCTGCCATGCTGGTGCTGGGTAATGGCCTGGGCCTGGATCTGGAGGCGAAACTTGAAGCCGTTCCCGTTGCTGGCGACACCAGTTTGTCGGTCATGCTGATTGCGCTGGCGGGCGCGGTTGTCGGTGGCTTGCTTCTTAACCTCATGCCCTGTGTGTTTCCGATCCTCAGTCTCAAAGCCATGAGTCTGGCTCGTTCGGGCACCAGTGCCAGTACCGCTCGCCGCGAAGCGGCTGCCTATGCTGCCGGTGTGGTGCTGGTGAGTGTGTTGTTGGGCGGATTATTGCTTGCCCTGCGCGCAGGAGGTGCTCAGATTGGGTGGGCCTTTCAGTTGCAAGATCCGCGCATGATCCTGGCGCTATTGCTGCTGACTTGCGCCATAGCCTTCAATCTTGCCGGGCTGTTTGAACTTGGCTCAGTCAATGCCGGCTCCAGGCTTACCTATCGCAGCGGCACCGCGGGGGCGTTTTGGACCGGAGCCCTGGCTGCCTTCGTCGCCACCCCCTGCACCGGCCCGTTTATGGCCGCGGCACTGGGTACCGCTCTGATACTGCCGCCACTGGCTGCGGTGCTGGTATTTGCCGGCCTTGGTCTGGGCATTGCGCTGCCTTTTCTGCTGCTTGGCTTCATCCCGGCCTTGCAGCGGCGTATGCCAAAGCCGGGACCTTGGATGGCAACACTACGCCATGTGCTGGCGGTGCCGATGTTTCTAACGACGCTGGCACTGCTGTGGGTGCTCGGCCAGCAAGTATCGGCCAATGCGCTTATCGCATCGGTAGGTTGCGCCATGTTGCTGGCACTTGGACTCTGGCTGACGGGCCTGCGACAGCGCACCCTGAAACCGGCTGCCTGGGTTCCTGCTGTATGGGCCGCGCTGCTTGCCGTTGGTCTTGGTTTGAGTCAAGTGGCTGAGCAAACGGCTTCGCCCTCGCGATCGGATCACCTCGTTTTTAACCAAGAACGGCTGGCTGAACTACGGGAAAAAAAGGTGCCGGTGTTTCTTTATTTCACTGCCGACTGGTGTATGACCTGTAAAGTCAACGAACAGGTCGCTATCGACCGCAGCGCAACCGAACAGGCCTTTGCCGCCGCGAATGTGCAAGTGATGCGTGGCGACTGGACCAACGGCGATGCGGCTATTACCGCCTTCCTGGAGCGCCATGGCCGTTCCGGCGTGCCCTTGTATCTCTGGTATGAACCAGGACAAAGTGAGCCCCAGGTGTTGCCCCAGATACTAGGACCAGAAACACTCGTCAAGCTGACTCGGCCATGAGCGACACCGCTCATGGCCCTACTTACAACGAGGAGTTCATATGGAAAACTTACTGGTTATTAACACCAGTCCACAGGGTAGCGCGTCATATAGCAGGCAAATGACCGAGCGGTTCATCCGTTTATGGCGGCACAAGCATCCGAGCGGTAATATCCTGTATCGGGAACTGGGCAATCAGCCTGTTCCCCATATTACCGAGCAATGGATAAACGCAGCCTTCACGCCGGGCGAAGCCAGAAGCCAGGCCGAGCGGGATGTCTTAGCCCTCAGCGATGAGCTGGTCAAGGAGTTGCAAGACGCCACCACCATTTTGATTGGTTGCCCGATGCACAACTTGTCCATCCCCAGCACGCTAAAGGCCTATATTGACCAAGTTGTCCGTATGGGGCTCACCACCACACTGGTGCCCGACAGGCCGCATAGCCCCTATGTCGGACTGCTGGAAAACAAAAAAGCCTATATCATGCTGGTGCGCGGTGGTTACGGTTATGACAAAGGTGGATGTTACTCGCAGATGAATTTCCAGGAGCCCTACCTGGCCGCCGTCCTGAACATGATGGGCATCACTCAGGTTGAGACGGTTACCCTTGAGTATGCAGCGAGCAACGACGGCCGCTTTGATTGTTCCCTCGAACGGGCCAAGGCACGTATCGATGCGGTATTGGGGGGGCCTGCCCACAAAAAGTAGGCGCCGGATTATATACATTTCCGTTCAAACTCCGCAGGGCTTGGGTAGCCTGGAGCGGAGCGCCTAGCTATGAATGCCTTTTTGACTCATGCCAGCCCTGCAGTCGGCTCCGGCTTAGCTATAAAAACGGTGGCCAATATCACGCGACCACTACCGGGAGAGGTCTTGCTTCATACTTACAATCAATGCTTTATGATTTCATTTTCGGGTATTTTAAGCACCCGTGTGTCTGCTCCCCGCCATCGGGGTTTGCGCCGGCTGGGCAAGTCGTCATAATAACAGGATATTTGGCTCAGGATCGTATGATGCACCGGGATACACACCTTATTCAGCTGGCCCAGTCTCTGGGGCGGGCCTTGTTTGCCCGCGGCTTGCTGGCCACCACGGCAGAATCCTGCACCGGCGGTGGGGTAGCTTATGCCCTTACCGAAATAGCGGGAAGTTCCGCCTGGTTCGACCGCAGTTTTGTCACCTACTCCAATGCGGCTAAGACCGAAATGCTGGGGGTGCCCGCCGGGCTTATCGCAGAGCAGGGGGCGGTCAGTGAAGCCGTGGTGATGGCCATGGCCAAAGGTGCCTGCACCCATTCCAATGCGCAACTGAGTGTGGCCATCAGTGGTATTGCCGGGCCCGATGGCGGCACCCCCGATAAGCCGGTCGGCACCGTCTGGCTGGCCTGGTATCTGCAGCCGGAAGACAAAATCACCAGCCGTTGTCTGACCCTTGCCGGTGATCGGGCTCGGATCAGGTCGCAGGCGATCGCCGCGGCCCTCGAAGGCTGCCTCCAGCAGTTGGATTGAACTCGCACTTGATACTGTACGAATAAACAGTATACTCACTAGGTTATTACACGCTTTTACGCTTTATTCAGCGGAGACTTGCATGGATCAGAACAAAGAAAAAGCCTTGGCTGCCGCCCTCGGCCAGATTGAAAAACAATTTGGTAAGGGCTCCATTATGCGCCTGGGCGATAACAAGGCCTTGAATGTCGAGGCCATTTCTACCGGCTCCCTGTCGCTGGATATCGCCCTTGGCATCGGTGGCCTGCCTACCGGTCGAATCGTCGAAATTTATGGCCCGGAATCTTCCGGCAAGACGACCCTGACCCTGCAGGTGGTGGCCGAGGCCCAGCGCCAGGGCAAGGTCTGTGCCTTCGTCGATGCCGAACATGCCCTGGATCCGGTTTACGCTGGCAAGCTGGGCGTGAATGTGGATGATCTGCTGGTGTCCCAGCCCGATACCGGTGAGCAGGCGCTGGAAATCTGCGACATGCTGGTGCGCTCCGGGGCCGTCGATGTGATCATCGTCGACTCGGTGGCGGCACTGACGCCCCGCGCCGAGATTGAAGGTGAGATGGGCGACTCCCATGTGGGCCTGCAGGCCCGCTTGATGTCCCAGGCGTTGCGCAAGTTGACCGGTAATATCAAGAGCGCCAACTGCCTGTGCATCTTTATCAACCAGATCCGCATGAAGATCGGCGTGATGTTCGGCAGCCCGGAAACCACTACCGGCGGCAACGCGCTCAAGTTCTACGCCTCGGTGCGCCTGGACATCCGTCGTATCGGTTCCATCAAGGAGGGCGATGAGGTGGTGGGTAACGAAACCCGGGTCAAGGTGGTCAAGAACAAGGTGGCGCCGCCGTTCAAGCAAGCCGAGTTCCAGATCCTCTATGGTGCCGGCATTTCCAAGGAAGGCGAACTGATCGAGTTGGGTGTCAAGCACAAGCTGATCGAAAAGGCCGGCGCCTGGTACAGCTACAAGGGCGACAAGATCGGCCAGGGCAAGGCCAATTCGATCAAATATCTGCTGGAGCACAAGCCTGTCTCCGACGAGATCGAGCAGCAGTTGCGGCAGATGCTGCTGTTGGCCCCTGGTTCGGTGCAAGGCGAAGGCAGCAAGGAAGCGGATGCGGTTTCCGAGTTTGAGGGCACCGACGGCAGCGAGCACGAATTCTGATCCCGGGGGCCGTTAATTCGGCCCTATCCTGGAGGGCCGAGGCGGAGATTTCCCGCCCCGGCGTGCGTGTTCCCATATGAATGAAGACGAGCAACAAGCCTGGGACAGCGCCTTGCGGCTGCTGTCCCGCCGTGAGCACAGCCGTCGTGAGTTGCTGACCAAACTACGCCAGCGGCAATTCTCCGAGCCGCAGATCACCAGGGTGCTCGATCGGCTGGAACAGCAAAATTGGCTGCGGGACAGCCGCTTTGCCGCCCTGCTGGTGCGGCAGCAGATATTGAAAAAGCATGGCCCCATGCGTATCAGGGCCGAACTGTTTCAGAAGGGCGTTGCCCAGTCCTTGGGCGAGCAGGCGCTGGCCGAAGCGGAGGTCGACTGGTTCGAACTGGCCAAGACCTGTTACCTTTCCCGTTTTGCGCCTGAACCCACCCTGTTGCCTAAAGAGCGCGCCAGACGGATACGCTATTTACAGGGCCGGGGATTCAATCATGAACATATTCAGTATGCGATGAGCCGGGACGGGGACTAACCTCTTCAAATGTGTCCAAAGCTGATACTGACGGGCAATTTCTTTGCCATATTCGCCCCCAATTTCAGGGGGCGTTTTACATTAAGCCGGATAACTTTTAAATTATCAGGGTTAACGCCTATCGATCTCCGGAACATAACAGGATTGTCCATGCAGATGACCACATCTGAGTTACGCACCGCGTTTCTCGAGTATTTTCGCAATCACGGCCATCAGGTCGTGTCTTCCAGTTCGCTGGTTCCCCATAACGATCCGACCCTGCTGTTTACCAATGCGGGCATGAACCAGTTCAAGGATCTGTTCCTGGGGATAGAGCAACGGGCCTATAACAGGGCGGTGACTTCCCAGCGTTGTGTCCGGGCCGGCGGCAAACATAATGATTTGGAAAACGTGGGTTATACCGCCCGTCACCATACCTTCTTTGAAATGCTGGGTAACTTCAGCTTCGGTGATTATTTCAAGCGGGATGCGATCCGCTTTGCCTGGGGATTTCTGACTGGTGAGGTCAAGCTGCCCAAGGACAAATTGTGGATTACCGTCTATGAAACCGATGATGAAGCCTTCGACATCTGGAACAAGGAAATAGGGGTGCCGGCCGAGCGCATAGTGCGGATCGGCGACAACAAGGGGGCAAGATTCGCCTCCGACAACTTCTGGACCATGGGTGATACCGGCCCCTGCGGCCCCTGTACCGAAATCTTCTACGATCACGGTGAGCAGATCTGGGGGGGGCCTCCCGGCAGCCCGGAAGAGGACGGCGATCGCTATATCGAAATCTGGAACTTGGTGTTTATGCAGTTCAACCGCCACGCGGACGGCACCATGGAACCCTTGCCCAAGCCGTCGGTCGACACCGGCATGGGGCTGGAGCGGATTGCCACCATACTGCAGGGCGTGCATTCCAACTACGAGATTGACCTGTTCCAGGCACTGATCAAGGCGGCGGCCGAGGCGGTGGGTACCCGTGATCTGGATAACAAGTCCCTGCGGGTGATTGCGGATCATATCCGTTCCTGTTCTTTCCTGATCGCCGACGGCGTGATGCCGTCCAATGAGGGCCGTGGCTATGTACTGCGTCGCATCATTCGTCGTGCCGTGCGCCATGGCCGCAAGCTGGGGGCCACCGCTTCCTTCTTCCATACCCTGGTCGGCGCTCTCTGCGAGCAGATGTCCGATGCCTACCCGGAACTGAATACCCAGCGCGGCCTGATTGAAAAAGTGTTGCGGCTGGAAGAAGAGCAGTTTGCCCGTACCCTGGATCGGGGCCTACAACTGCTGGAGGACGCCATCGTCGAGCTGGGCGGCAGCAAGGTGCTGCCTGGGGAAGTGGTATTCAAGCTGTATGATACCTATGGCTTCCCCGCCGATCTGACGGCGGACGTGCTGCGCGATCGGGAGCTAAGCATCGATGAGGCCGGCTTTGAAAGTCTGATGAATCAGCAGCGGGAGCGGGCGAAAGAAGCTTCCAACTTCGGGGCCGATTACACCAAGGTGCTCAAGGTAGAGGGGCGCAGTGATTTTACCGGCTACCAGCACCTGGCCGACGCCACCCAGGTGACCGCCCTGTTCCGTGACGGCGAGGCCGTACCGGCGCTGATCGCCGGGGAGGAAGGGGCTGTGGTGCTGGCGAAAACGCCGTTTTACGCCGAGTCCGGCGGCCAGGTGGGGGATGCCGGGGTGCTGAAGATGGATGATGGCCTGTTCGTGGTGAAAGACACCCAGAAGACAGGTAACGCCATCCTGCACCTGGGTTATCTGGAGCTGGGCACCCTGGAAGTCGGTGAGGAGGTCACCGCCGAGGTAGATGGCGACCGCCGTAATGCCACCGCCCTCAACCATTCGGTGACCCACCTGTTGCATGCCTGTTTACGTAAACTGCTAGGTAAGCATGTGGTTCAGAAAGGCTCCCTGGTCGGCCCGGACCGGTTGCGTTTCGACTTCTCCCACTTGGAGGCCATGAGTGCCCAGGAAGTGCGGGAAGTGGAAGATATGGTGAACCAGGAAATCCGGGCCAACCATGCGGTATCCACCGAGCTGATGGATCTGGATGAAGCCAAGGAAACCGGCGCCATGGCGCAGTTTGGCGAGAAATACGAAGATGAGGTACGGGTGGTGGCCATGGGTGACGCTTCTACCGAACTGTGTGGCGGTACCCATGTGCAGCGTACCGGCGATATCGGCCTGTTCAAGATCTTATCGGAGAGCGGCATCGCCGCCGGGACCCGTCGCATCGAGGCGGTGACCGGTGCCGCGGCCCTGGCCTATCTGCACCAGTTGGATCAGGAAATCGCCCAGACCGCGGGTCTGGTCAAAGGTGACTTGTTTTCCGTTTCCGCCAAGGTCAAGCAGGTGCTGGAGCGCAGCCGCCAGCTGGAAAAGGAAGTTAAGCAGCTCAAGGCCAAGTTGACCGCCCATGCGGGCGCCTCCCTGCTGGAGCAGGTGAGGGAAGTCAACGGCATCAAGGTACTGGTGGCCAATCTGGACGGAGTGGATGCCAAGTCTTTGCGCGGTTCCCTGGATGATCTCAAGAACAAGCTACAGTCCGGCGTGGTGCTGCTGGCGACCGTCAATGACGACAAGGTCAGCCTGATAGCCGGGGTCACCAAGGATCTGACCGACAAGGTCAAGGCCGGAGAGCTGGTGAATGTTGTGGCCCAGCAGGTGGGCGGCAAGGGCGGCGGCAGACCCGATATGGCCCAGGCTGGCGGCACAGAGCCGGCCCGCTTGCCCACTGCCCTGGCCTCTGTCACCCCTTGGCTGACAGAGCGGTTATAATCACCAAGGGGCCTGTCATCGACTGGCCCCTTGAATTTTAATATATCGCCCCCACCTGTTACCTAGCATAATGCTAGGTTTTTTAGCGCACATATTAGATAATAAATAACATTTATAATGAAAAACCGGATTAAACAGGAGCAGCCTAAATGCTGATATTGACGCGTCGAGTAGGGGAAACCCTGATGATAGGTGATGAAGTCACCGTAACCGTATTGGGTGTTAAAGGTAACCAGGTACGCATTGGCGTGAACGCGCCGAAAGAAGTCTCTGTGCACCGCGAAGAAATTTATATGCGCATACAGGCAGAGAAAGCACCGGGCCAGGAAGGCAATTACTAAGCATCCCGGGGCGTTTTTTGTTCGGGTTGCTGGCTTTTAACTCATTGTGTTTAAAGACTGTTCGAACGATGAAATCAGGTTGGAAAAATGTTTGACTTATTTTGGCCTGGCGGTAATATACGCCCCGCAAACACGGTGAGGTGGCCGAGAGGCTGAAGGCGCTCCCCTGCTAAGGGAGTATGCGGCTTATACCCGCATCGAGGGTTCGAATCCCTCCTTCACCGCCATTTACGCATCCGTAGCTCAGCTGGATAGAGTACTCGGCTACGAACCGAGCGGTCGGAGGTTCGAATCCTCCCGGATGCGCCATATTTCAAGTCAGTGTTAGATATTTAGATAATGCATCCGTAGCTCAGCTGGATAGAGTACTCGGCTACGAACCGAGCGGTCGGAGGTTCGAATCCTCCCGGATGCGCCATCTAAAATAACCACCCTGACCATTCAAGGTTTCAAGAAGCATCCGTAGCTCAGCTGGATAGAGTACTCGGCTACGAACCGAGCGGTCGGAGGTTCGAATCCTCCCGGATGCGCCATATCAGAAAAAGCCGGCTGACAGCCGGCTTTTTCGTTTTTGTCTTCCTGCCAGTTTCCGCCGCTATCGGTTTTTTGTCCCCTTGCCTGTTTCCGCCTCTCGCCATCCGGCAGTACCATGTAGTGATCTTTTGTATACAAAAAACATATTTTATGCATTTTTTGCATGTTTATTCTTAAATATCAGCATTAAATATGAGTAATTCGCGCTGGTTTATATTTTTTTTTTGTAATCTTTACAACATTTTTTAAGTTGTAACATTGCCAAGCCAGCCTCAAGCTGGGTATGCTCTTGGCCGGATATTTAGACAGCAAGGAGCATGCTGATGACCGATGCTACATCACAACTGCTTGAAGCCGGCTCCCTGATGGGGTTGGGAATGGCGTTTGTTTTTGCCTTTCTTTCCCTGGTGATCCTGGCGGTCAAGATTCTCTCCCGCTTTGCCGCCGAGGCGGCCCCTGTTCCCGCAACTGCCGCCTCGGCTGCGATTGCGACACAGCAAGGGCTGTCATCGCAGCAATTGGCCGCCATCAGTGCCGCCATAGCGCAATATAAGAAAAATAAAAAAATCTAGGCCTGTTTCAGGCCTGGACAACCGAAAACGGAACTTAACGGAGCTTCGTCAACTATGACTAAACCACTTGCCATCACAGATGTGGTGTTGCGTGACGCCCACCAATCCCTGCTTGCCACCCGCCTGCGGCTGGAAGATATGTTACCCATTGCCGAGAAGCTGGATGATATCGGCTACTGGTCACTGGAAACCTGGGGCGGTGCGACTTTTGATGCCTGTATTCGCTACCTGGGCGAAGATCCCTGGGAGCGCCTGCGCGCCCTGAAAAAGGCCATGCCCAAAACCAGGCAGCAGATGTTGTTGCGTGGTCAGAACCTGCTGGGCTACCGCCACTACGCGGATGATCTGGTTTACAAATTTGTCGAGCGTGCCCGTACCAACGGCATGGATGTCTATCGTATCTTCGATGCCATGAACGATGTGCGCAACCTGGAAACCGCCATCAAGGCCACCATCGCCGTTGAAGGTCATGCCCAGGGCACCATTTCCTATACCACCTCACCGGTGCACACCCTGCAGATGTGGGTAGACATGGCCAAGCGTCTGCAGGACTTGGGCTGCCACTCGATCTGTATCAAGGATATGTCCGGCCTGCTCAAGCCCTATGAGGCCGAGAAGCTGATCAAGAGCATCAAGGCCGAGGTGGATCTGCCCCTGGCTCTGCACTGCCACGCCACTACCGGTCTGAGCCTGCCTACCCATATGAAGGCGATCGATGCCGGCATCGATATACTGGATACCGCCATCTCTTCCATGAGCATGACCTATGGCCATTCGCCGACCGAAACTCTGGTGGCCATGGTCGAAGGCACGGATCGGGATACCGGCCTGGACCTGACCAAGCTGGAAGAAATCGCCAGCTATTTCCGCGAAGTGCGCAAAAAATATGCCCAGTTCGAAGGCAGCCTGAAAGGGGTGGATTCCCGTATCCTGCTGGCCCAGGTACCCGGTGGCATGCTGACCAACATGGAAAGCCAGCTGAGGGAGCAGGGCGCCGCCGACAAGATGGACGAAGTGCTGCAGGAAATCCCCCGGGTACGGGAAGATTTGGGCTTTATCCCCCTGGTGACCCCCACCTCCCAGATTGTAGGCACCCAGTCGGTGATCAACGTGCTGACCGGTGAGCGCTACAAGAGCATCACCAAGGAGACCGCCGGTATCCTGAAGGGCGAATATGGCGCGGCCCCCGCCCCGGTCAACAAGGAATTGCAACAGCGGGTACTGGCCGGTGCCGAGCCTATAACCTGCCGCCCGGCGGATCTGCTCAGCGACGAGCTGGACAAGCTGACTGCTGAATTCGGCGATATTGCTAAGGCCGAAGGGCTGCGGGTGGCCGATGCGGTGGTGGACGACGTGTTGACCTACGCCCTGTTCCCGCAGATCGGCCTGAAATTTATCCGTAATCGGGATGATGCCAGCGCCTTTGAACCTGCGCCTAGCATAGAGAGTGCCAAGGCCGCGGCGGCAACCGCCGTCAGCCAGCCGGCGGGCGGGCCGGAGGTGTATGCGGTCAGGATCGATGGTCGGGTCTACGAAGTGGAGGTAGGACCTTCCGGCAGCATTAGCGCCGTACACAACGCACAGGGAGCACCCGCCCCGGTCGCGGCTGCTCCGCAAGCGCCTGCGGCGCCTGCCGGCTCCGGTGAGGCCGTGCCGGCTCCGCTGGCCGGTAATATCTTCAAGGTGGTGGCCAAGCAGGGCACCCAGGTGGCCGCCGGTGATGTGCTGCTGATCCTGGAAGCCATGAAGATGGAAACCGAAGTGCGCGCGTCCCGCGCCGGCCAAGTGCTGAATGTGCTGGTGAAGGAGGGGGATGCCGTATCCGTTGGCGATCCCCTGATCAGCCTGGCCTAAGGAGCAAAAATGGATTCTTTGCTAACCCTGTGGCTGGAAACCGGTCTGGCCAACTTCCACTGGAAGCAGCTGGTGATGATCGCGGTCGGCCTGTTGCTTATCTATCTCGCCATTGCCAGGGGCTTTGAGCCCCTGCTGCTGCTGCCCATCGGTTTCGGTGGCGTGCTGGCCAATATTCCCAATGCGGGCATGGCCGAGCCGGGCGGGATCCTTTATTACGTCTATGAAGTGGGTATCGGCTCGGGCGTGTTCCCGCTGCTGATCTTCATGGGGGTAGGGGCCATGACCGACTTCGGTGCCCTGATCGCCAATCCCAAGACGCTGTTGTTGGGAGCGGCCGCGCAGCTGGGTATTTTTGCCACCCTGTTCGGCGCCATCGCCTTGAACTTCCTGCCGGGTTTCAACTTTACCCTGGCGGATGCCTCGGCCATCGCCATCATCGGCGGGGCGGACGGGCCCACCGCCATCTTCCTGGCATCCAAGCTGGCACCGGATCTGCTGGGTGCCATCGCGGTGGCGGCATACTCCTACATGGCGTTGGTGCCGATCATTCAGCCGCCGATCATGAGGCTGCTGACCACGGAGCAGGAGCGTTCCATCCAGATGGCCCAGCTGCGTCATGTGAGCAAGCGGGAGAAGGTATTGTTCCCGCTGGCGGTGCTGACCCTGACCATACTGTTCCTGCCCTCGGCCACGCCGCTGGTGGGTATGTTCTGTCTGGGTAACCTGATGAAGGAATCGGGGGTGGTGGATCGGCTGTCGAAGACGGCCCAGAACGAGTTGATCAACATAGTCACCATCTTCCTGGGTCTGGCGGTGGGCTCCAAGCTGTCGGCAGACAAGTTCCTGAACGTTGAGACCCTGGGTATCCTGGGCCTGGGTGCGGTGGCCTTTTCCATCGGTACCGCCGGCGGCCTGCTGATGGGCAAGCTGATGTGCAAGCTGTCCGGTGGCAAGGTAAACCCGCTGATCGGTGCCGCCGGTGTGTCTGCCGTACCCATGGCGGCCCGGGTGGTCAACAAGATGGGTCTGGAAGCTAACCACCAGAACTTCCTGCTGATGCATGCCATGGGTCCCAATGTGGCCGGTGTGCTGGGCTCGGCGGTCGCCGCCGGCGTGCTGCTGGCGCTGGTGGGCTAAGCACTGCTTTGATTAGGTAAAAGGCGCCTGCGGGCGCCTTTTCTATTTTCAGTGCCTGATAAGCAACGCACTAGTCGGCCAAAAGCATCTACTCCGCCGACTCGCTGTCACATCCCTGTTCGCTCAAGACATGCCATCCCTAGCATATCTTGGTCGGCGGAGCAGATACCTTCACCCTCCTTTAAAGATAAGATGCCGGATGTTCGAGCTGTTAATATCGGCGCTGGCTGTTTTTACATTCCCACGCGAAGCATGGGTGCTAAATAACTGTTCCTAATTGTGCTACAGAAATCAGGCTCGAACGCAGACACGCCGTAAACCCATCCTTGGGGGCTCCGCCGCGCCATCCCTGGCGCGGAGGGTCTGCTTATCGAATCCTGACTTCTGTCTCGATATGTAGCGGTATTTGTATCAGTTATTTAGACGGTATGGAGTATGGAGCACTGAGCTGCCGGTTAGCTCTGTAACTGGCAACATCGAGGCTTGAAGGAGACCAAAGGGAACGCCTCCATCGACCGTTGGTGCCATGAATGGCGCCGGTCGAGCCTCAACGGATGGATTCACGGCGTGTCGGCGGAGTCGACCTTTGGTTGACTTTCAGGAGACTGAAACAGCGAGCGACGAGCCGCCGGAACTGGCCCTTTCGCCTTTTTCTGCCGCTGTTAGGAGCAGTGCTTTGACCCTGCTCTGCATTCCCATAGGGAGCAGGGTAACAAGATCGCGGAAATAGCAAAGGCGCCTGCGGGCGCCTTTGCTATTTAAGAGAGGAAAAACTCAGGCGTTTTCTTCCAGGCCGACGATTAGCCAGGGGGCATTGGCCTTGGTCAGATCGCGTTCAAGGTGCCATATCTCGCGGATATCCTGCTCAACGGCTTCCTGGAGGTCACGGTAGCGGCCGCTGAACTTGACGCTGACCTGGGCCTGATAAGAGGTGTGATCGGCGCGAACCAGCTCGGCATCAACAAACATTACCTCGGTGTGTTGATCGCCCGTCAATTTGGCCCGTTCCTGGCTCAGCTCGGCAAACAGTTCGGGAGTAACATATTCCCGGATCTTCTCAAGATCGTTCTGGTTCCAGGCCTGCTGCAGGGTGCGGTAATGCTCGCGAGAGCCTTGCAGGAAGGCCTGCATATCGAAGCCCTGGGGCAGGTTGAAGGGTACATCACTGGCCGCGAAACCGGAGGAGGCTGCGGTGCTGGCAATGGGGGATTGCTGAGGGGCTTCAAACTGCTGAGGACCACTGTAGGCCGCCCTGGGCGCCGGAGCCTTGCTCTTGCGCAGGGCGCGGAAAACCATGACGGCGGCAAAGGCTAGGCCAGCTATCATCAGGAAGTCCATCATCTGGAAGCCTTCGAAGGCGCCGGAGCCCAGCAGCCAGGCGAACAGGCCGCCGGCCAGCAGACCACCCAGCAAGCCGCCCATCAGGCCGGATTTTTTCGGCTGCTGGGTCTGGCCGCTGTTAGCGGTATTGGTTGTTTGTTTGGCTGGCTGGCTGGGCGCGGTTTTAAAACTCTTGCCGACCGAGCGGCTGCCGCCGAATTTGGCCGCCTCGGTGTTGAAGGAGGTGGTGCTGATACTGACCGCGAAGATCAGGGTAAACAGGGCCAGAAGTTTACGCATGGTATTTTCCTTGTGTTACAGATAGGCAACATCCTAAAGCAGGGACATATTATGTCAACCAGGGATGGGTTTTATTTAATCAATTTCAGCATTTCGGGTAATATGCCCTGCCGCCGCTTGCCGCCATGGGTACCGATGTCAATACGCGTCAGTCCGACTGAATTGGCCGGTGGTAGGGACATGGAGCCGATTAGCCCCGTTTCAGATTTAACTGGCGGGCTTTTGGGCATGAGGCTTTATGCCGTCCCTAAAAATCCCGATAATAGCCTTTTCCCCGCACCAGAGACAGCCGATGACAGAGAAAACCGCCAACAAGACAGACAAGGCCGTGGCTCAGCTCAAGATGCCGCCCCATTCCTTCGAGGCGGAGCAGTCGGTACTGGGCGGACTGCTGCTGGATAACAATGCCTGGGATCGGGTGGCGGAGAAGGTGTCCGAGACCGACTTCTACGGCCGTCCCCACCGCTTGATCTTTCAGGCCATGCAAAGGCTGGCCCAGGCGAATAATCCGGTCGATCTGATCACCGTGCAGGAAGAGTTGGAGCGGCACGAAGCCCTGGATACGGTCGGCGGTTTTTCTTATCTGGTGGAGATTGCCAAAAACACCCCCAGTGCCGCCAACATCGGCGCCTATGCGGAGATAGTGCGGGAACGGGCGGTGGTAAGGGAGATGATCGCCGTTGCCAATGAAATCGCCGAGGCGGGCTTCGATCCCCAGGGGCGGACGTCGGCAGATTTGCTGGATCTGGCCGAAACCAGAGTATTCAAGATTGCCGAAAGCCGGAGCAGTGCCAATGAGGGCCCGCAACCATTACGGGCCTTGCTAGAAAAAACCATAGATCGCATCGAGGATCTGTATAAAAACCCGCATCAGGGCATCACCGGGGTGTCCTCCGGATACACGGATTTGGATAAAAAAACTGCCGGACTCCAGTCTTCGGACCTGATTATAGTGGCGGCCCGCCCCTCTATGGGTAAAACGACTTTTGCAATGAATCTTTGTGAGCATGCTGCACTAACAAACGACAAACCAGTGCTCATTTTCTCCTTGGAAATGCCATCTGAGCAGATTATTATGCGGATGCTTGCCTCCCTCGGGCGTATCGATCAAACCCGCATACGCACAGGGCAATTGGATGATGAAGACTGGGCGCGGTTGTCGTCGACCATGGGCATGTTGCTCGAAAAAGGTCAGCTCTATATCGATGACTCTTCCGGTCTGACCCCCACCGAAGTCCGTTCCCGGGCCCGCCGCGTGGCCCGCGAACACGGGGGGATCAGCATGATCATGGTGGATTACCTGCAGTTGATGACTGTCCCCAGCCTGTCCGACAACCGCACCCTGGAGATAGCCGAAATCTCGCGCTCGCTCAAGGCGCTGGCCAAGGAACTGAGTGTGCCCGTGGTGGCCCTGTCCCAGCTAAACCGGAGCCTGGAGCAGAGGGCCGACAAACGGCCGGTAAACTCGGATCTGCGGGAATCAGGTTCTATCGAGCAGGATGCGGATTTGATCATGTTTATCTATCGTGATGAGGTATATCACGATGATAGCCCGGATAAGGGCATCGCCGAGATCATCATAGGCAAGCAACGTAACGGACCTATAGGCAAGGTCCGGCTGACATTTCAGGGGCAGTATTCCCGCTTCGATAATTATGCCGGACCCGATTTCGATGATGATTATTAAGGAGCTGTCATGGATGCGAAAGGGGCGGTGGCCCGTATCAACCTGGAGGCTGTCAGGCACAACCTGAATGTCGCCAAGCGCCTGGCCCCCCAGGCCAAGGCGATTGCGGTGGTCAAGGCCAATGCCTACGGCCATGGAGCCCTGTCGGTGGCGGCAGCCCTGCCCGAGGCGGACATGTTTGCCGTGGCCCGCTTCGAAGAGGCGCAACAACTCAGGGCCGGTGGCATATGTCAGCCCATATTGCTGCTCGAAGGCTTTTTCAATCGCGGTCAGTTGGAGCAGGCGGCGACGCAGAATTTCCATATATGTATCCACCATCTGGCCCAGCTGGAAACCTTGGAGCGGACGCCGCTGACGGCCCCCGTGACCGTCTGGGTCAAGCTCGACTCCGGCATGCATCGGGTGGGCTTTCGTCCGGAGCAGGTGGAGGGCGTGTTCGCCCGCCTGGCCCGTTTGCCGCAGGTTATTCAGCCGGTGAACGCCATGACCCACTTCGCCCGTGCCGACGAGCCCGATCAAAATGCCGTGACCCAGGCCCAGATCGCCCAGTTCACACAGCTCACCCAGGGACGGGTCAAGGCGACCGCCCTCTGTAATTCCGCCGGGGTGCTGGCGTTTCCCGAGGCTCATTGTGACTTTATCCGCCCGGGCATCATGCTCTATGGCATCACGCCTTTCGGCGACCAGCAGGGCACGGACTTCGGTTTGCGCCCGGCGATGACCTTTACCTCCAGTCTGATTGCGGTGCGCGAGCACAAGGCAGGCGAGCCGGTTGGCTATGCGGGTTCCTGGGTGAGCCCGCGGGATACCCGTATCGGGGTGATAGCCGTCGGCTATGGCGACGGCTATCCCAGGACCGCGCCTGCCGGTACCCCGGTGCTGATCAACGGTCGTAAGGTGCCGCTGGCCGGCCGGGTATCAATGGACATGGCTACCGTCGATCTGGGGCCGGAAGCCACCGATAAAGTCGGTGATGAGGTGATTTTATGGGGTGAAGGACTGGCTGCGGAAGAAGTGGCACGCCACGTGGGTACCATCGCCTATGAGTTGGTGACCCGGATGACCGCGCGTCCCCATCTCGAATATATCTAGGGGGTGCCGTTATGTCGCTGAAGTTGTGCCGCTTCCGGGCAAGGTGTACCCCGCGCCGTTTGGTGGGGCCAAATCAGCGGTAAGTAACGCCACCGTGGGGCGGCACAGCCTCAGCCCTTAGGGTCGCGTCCCGACGGGCGCGCCCTGCGTTAGCTGGCCGACCCATAGGCCCACACTATGCGTTGCGTCTGCTGCTTTTATCGCCCTCTTGATTAACCCCTCATCCCGGCTGTTTGCTCAGTGGGGACAACCCTGACTAGAAAGGGTCTTCGGCTTAGTTTTCAGGCCGCCACTGATACAGCCATTCATCCTTACCCGGATTCCATTTAATGTGTATCCATGGTTGCTCTGTTTTCCAGCTGGGGAAGGTAACTTCTATCTGGTTTTCTTCATATTTGTACAGCGAGGTGTTCAAATCCACCTCGCTCAGTGCCATAAACAGGATCCCCAGGATCAATATCCATTTGACTAGAGTACCCATAAGACTCCCTATTATCGGCTGAACCCGGCCGGTCGTTCCATCATCTTTTCCGGCACCGCTCACAGTGGCCGTGAGCTTCTATAGTCTGGTTGGTAATGGTGAAGCCATGCTGCTCGGCCTGCTGGTTAAAGGCTTGGTTGATGGCCTCATCATGCAGTTCGATCACCAGGTCGCAGCTGTCACAGATCAACAGCTGCATCGGATGTTGCTGGGCGAAATGATCACAGAATAAAAAGGCATTCAGTGATTCAACCTTATGCACAAAACCCTGGGACAGCAAAAAATCCAGGGCTCGATATACGGTCGGTGGCTTGGCATTGGGCTCCAGCAATTTGAGTCTGTCCAGCAGCTCATAGGCGCTGACCGCCCCCTTGTGCTCGGCGAGCAGGGTGAACACATGGCGCCGAGTTGGGGTGAAGCGTACGCTGCGTTGCTGACATAAACGCTCGGCTTGTTCCAGCTGTCGTTGAACAGACATATATAGGGCAGAAATCCTGATTATCGTTTGTCGGCATATTAGCACAGGCCGACAAAACTTGGACTGCTTCGGATTTGGGTCTGTCGGCAGCCTTGGGTATAATGCGCGCCTTTATGAACAAAAAGTCATCAATTATGAGTCAGTACCCCAGTGCCCGCTTCTCCGTTGCCCCCATGCTCGATTGGACGGATAAGCATTGCCGCTATTTTCATCGCCTGCTGAGTCGCCATGCCCAGCTCTATACCGAAATGGTGACCACCGGTGCCATCCTCTATGGCAAGGGGGATTACCTGGCTTTTAACGAGCAGGAACATCCCCTGGTGCTGCAACTGGGCGGCAGCGACCCCCGGGCGCTGGCCAGATGCGCCGTGCTGGCCGAGCAGCGGGGCTATGACGAAATCAACCTGAACGTCGGTTGTCCCTCCGATCGGGTGCAAAACGGCATGTTTGGTGCCTGCCTGATGGCCGAGCCCGGGCTGGTCGCCGACTGCGTCGCGGCCATGAAGGCGGTGGTGGCGATCCCGGTGACGGTCAAAACCCGCATCGGCATCGATGAGCAGGACAGCTATGAGTTTCTGTGCACCCTGGTGGAGTCCTTGCTGGCGGTGGGCACCGATGCCCTGGTGGTGCATGCGCGCAAGGCCTGGCTGAAGGGACTGAGCCCCAAGGAAAACCGCGAGATCCCCCCGCTGGACTATGAGCGGGTATACCGGCTTAAGGCGGATTACCCCGGGTTGACCATGGCCATCAATGGCGGCATCAAAACCCTGGCGGAGGCCAGGGAGCACTTGCGGCATCTGGACGGCGTCATGCTGGGACGGGAGGTGTATCAAAACCCCTATCTGTTGGCGCAGGTGGACAGGGAGCTGTTCGGTGTGCGGGCCGAGCAGCCCAGCCGGCATCAGGTGATCCGCCAGCTGTTGCCCTATATCGAGCAGCAACTCGGCGAGGGCTGTTATCTGGGTAATATCACCCGCCATACCCTGGGCATTTTTCAGGGGCTGCCCGGTGCCCGTGCCTGGCGTCGGCACCTGAGCGAGAACGCCCATAAGCCCGGCGCCGGCATAGAAGTGGTGGAGGCGGCGCTGGCCAAGGTACCAGAGGAAATGCTCGTCTATAGTTAAATTATTCCCTGTCATTGAGGAGTTGGCTAATGAGACATGCGCTTACCGACGAGTTTCCCGAATACGCAGACAAGATTCAGGAGCTCAAGCAGAACAACCCGGATTTTGCCCAACTGGCCCGGGAGTACCATAAGCTGAATCATGAGATAGAGGGACTGGAATCCCGGAATATGCCCATTTCCGATGCTAATTTTGAAGAACTCAAATTGCGCCGCCATCAGCTAAAGGACCAGTTGTACAAGGGTTGGCTGAACGGTCAGAGCTGAGCGTCTCGCTGAGAAAACGGGGAATGGTTGACCATTTCCCGTTTTTATTATGATTGTTAAAACCTATTGTTTTAAGTTATTCAAACGATTTAATGAATATGATCGTGTCCGGCATACTGAGTCCATCGCTAAAGACACAACCGATGAGGACATCAGTATGTTAACCAACAAGACCGGCCAGACCGTACCCCAGGTAACCTTCCGCACCCGCCATCAGGATCAGTGGCTGGACGTCACCAGCGACGATATCTTCAAGGGCAAAACCGTGGTGGTATTTTCGCTGCCGGGCGCTTTTACCCCGACCTGTTCCTCCAGTCATCTGCCCCGCTATAACGAGCTGGCTCCGGTGCTGTTCGAAAATGGCGTCGATGACATCGTCTGTATCAGTGTCAATGACACCTTCGTGATGAACGCCTGGCTGGCGGATCAGGAAGCCGGCAATATCCGGGTACTCCCGGACGGCAATGGTGAGTTCAGCGACGGCATGGGCATGCTGGTGGACAAGCAGGAGCTGGGCTTCGGCAAACGCTCCTGGCGCTATTCGATGCTGGTGAAGGACGGCATCATTGAAAAAATGTTCATCGAGCCGAACAAGCCCGGGGATCCATTCGAGGTGTCCGATGCGGATACCATGCTGGAATACATCAACCCCGGGGCGAAGAAGCCGTCGGCGATCAGCATCATCACCAAGCCGGGCTGTCCGTTCTGCGCCCGTGCCAAACAGTTGTTGCTGGATAAAGGCATGCGCTTCGAAGAGGTGGTGCTGGGCCAGGATGCCACCAGCATCAGCCTGAAGGCCATGTCCGGACGGACGACGGTACCGCAGGTCTTTATCGACGGCCGTCATATCGGCGGCAGCGACGAGCTGGCCGACCATCTGGCATAAGCGAATGGATGGGGCGTGAGCCCTAATGCCAGTCAGTTAAGGTGACGATCAGGATAAGGTACCCTATGCCAACACGCAGCAAGTACATCCATGTATGCTCGATGGTGGCATCCATGCCATCGACGGTTGGCTCAGGGGACACCCTATCCTTCTTAACCGAATGGTATTGGGCATGGGCCCCGTATTTTTTCCGGATTCCTGAGGGGAAAGCGATGAAGCAGAGTCAGGTTGACGTGGTGATTATCGGCAGCGGTACCGCCGGTTTGGCGGCCTATCGGGGCGCCAAGGCGCATGGTAAAAGCGTTAAGATGATTGAGGCCGGTCCCTACGGCACTACCTGTGCCCGGGTCGGCTGCATGCCCTCCAAGCTGTTGATTGCCGCCGCCGACAGTGCGCATCAACTTGCAAGAGCCCCCGGCTTCGGGGTGCATATCGACGGGGAGATCCGTATCGATGGCAAGGCGGTGATGGACAGGCTCAAGCGGGAGCGGGATCGCTTCGTCGGGTTTGTACTCGAGTCGGTCGACTCTATTCCTGCCGAAGACAGGATTGAGGGGCGGGCCCGTTTTGTCGATGCCCATATATTGGAGATCGATGGACACAGCCGTCTCGAAGCCGAATCTATCATCATCGCAACCGGCTCCCGTCCTGCCTATCCCTCGGAATGGGACGAGCTGGGCGATCGCCTGCTGGTCAATGATGATGTCTTTGACTGGGATGATTTGCCCGAGTCGGTGGCGGTATTCGGGCCCGGGGTGATCGGCCTCGAGTTGGGCCAGGCCCTGCACCGGTTGGGCGTCAAGGTATGGATGTTCGGGATGGGGGGGCAGCTGGGGCCGCTCACCGATCCTCGGGTGATGGATTATGCCTCCCGTACCCTGCAACAGGAATTTTTCCTGGATGCGGATGCCAAGGTCACGCGGATGGAGCGGCAGGGGGACGGGGTCGAGATCGATTTTCGTAACACCGACGGCGGTACCGAGCATATTCGGGTGGACTATGTGATTGCCGCCACCGGTCGTCGCCCCAACGTCGACAACTTGGGTTTGGACCAGCTGGCCATCTTGCTGGATGACAGGGGCGTACCGGAGGCCGACGCCTATACCATGCAGACCAGCCTGCCCCATGTGTTTGTAGCCGGTGATGCCAGCAACCAACTGCCGCTGTTGCACGAGGCGGCGGATCAGGGCCGGATCGCCGGCTATAATGCCGGTCGCTTCCCGGATATCCGCGCCGGCTTGCGTCGCAGCAAGCTGTCGGTGGTGTTTTCGGATCCGCAGATTGCCATGGTGGGTGCTGGCTATCGGGAGCTGGAAAAGCGCTATGGCAGTTGTGACTGCTTTACTACCGGCGAGGTCAGTTTTGAAGATCAGGGCCGCAGCAGGGTTATGTTGCGTAATCAGGGCCTGTTGCGGGTCTATGGGGAGCAGGGCACCGGCCTGTTCCTTGGCGCCGAGATGATGGGGCCGGACGCGGAGCACTTGGCCCATTTGCTGGCCTGGGCCCATCAGCAGAGAATGACGGTGGCGCAGATGCTGGACATGCCTTTCTATCATCCGGTGATTGAGGAAGGGATCCGAACCGCATTGCGGGATCTGAATGACAGGCTGCATCTGGGACCGAAGATCGTCGACCGTTGCATGGAATGTGGAGTGGGCGATTAACCATTAGCCCGGTTCCAAGCCTTTCTATTTTGTGCAAAATAAGTAAATAATGCAGCCAAGCGCAGCAACAGATAGGAAAAAGTGTGAATTTAAGGGATCTGGAATACCTGGTTGCCCTGGCCGAAGAGCGGCATTTTCGTAAGGCGGCCGAGAAGTGTTTCGTCAGCCAGCCTACCCTGAGCGGCCAGCTGCGCAAGCTGGAAGATGAACTGGGGGTGGTGTTGATGGAGCGGACCTCGCGCAAGGTGCTGTTCACCCCGGCGGGGGACGCCATTACCACTCAGGCGCGACGGGTGCTGGCGGCGACCAAGGAGCTGAGGGATATCGCCCGAACCTTCACCGAACCGATGTCCGGCGAGTTGCATATCGGCCTGATCCCGACCGTCGGCCCCTATCTGTTGCCCCATATCATTCCGGCCCTCAGGCAGCATTTTCCCGAGCTGCATATTTACCTCTATGAAGCCCAGACCCAGGTGCTGTTGAAACAGCTGGCCGATGGGGAGCTGGATTGCCTGATCCTGGCGAAGCTGGACGAGATGGGCAACTTCGGTTCCATCCCCCTGTATCAGGAGCCCATGATGCTGGCCCTGCCCGAGGAGCATGCCTGGTCTGCGCGCCAGCAGGTCGGCCTGAGCGAGCTGAAAGGAGAAAAACTGCTGATGCTGGAAGATGGGCATTGCCTGCGGGATCAGGCCATGGGCTTCTGTTTCGCCGCCGGGGTGGGCGAAGATACCCATTTTCAGGCGACCAGCCTGGAGACCCTGCGTAACATGGTGGCGGCGGGCTCCGGCCTGACCCTGATCCCCAAGCTGGCGATAGGGCAACAGCATGAGGCATCGGGGGTTCGCTATCTGCCGGTTACCGATCTGGAGCCGAGCCGGACCATTTCCCTGCTCTACCGGACCCATTCGGTCCGGCGGCCCTGCTTCAATGAAATGGCCAAGGTGATCAGCAAGATCATGCCGTCGCTGCTGTGATCCGACGAGACCCGGGGGCTCGTCGACGCGAGGGGTTCCCCTTGACTGCTAACCGACCCGCCTGGTGCCGATACCATGCCCTGGGCTCACGGCCTGGTGGCGACCGGCTCTGCTGTAAAGCCTGAAAACTGCCGTTTAGAACAACTCTTCGGTGACACTTCGCTCACCAAAACCTGCACCCGGCTGATGGATAATGGTCACGCGTCTGAGCTCTTTGCCTAATTCAAAATATTCATCCCTGGTGTCGACGCCGGTATCCGTGGTGATTTCACCCGTGTAGGTATCGATTTGTGCGCTATACAGGTTGGCGGGCACGGCCCTTTGGCGCACGGGAAAGTCGGCCAACGCGGCTTTCATATAATCAATCCAGATAGGCAAGGCGGCACTGGCGCCGAATTCCCCACCTGAAACCTGAGCGGATGATAAATTCGGGTTATAGGCCGTCCGTCCCAGGGGACGGCTGAAATCATCGAAGCCGACCCAGGCGGTGGCTACCCTGTCCGGGGTAAAGCCGGAAAACCAGGCGTCCCTGGACTGGTTGGTGGTCCCGGTCTTACCGGCAATGTCCTTGCGTTCCAGTGCCAGCCCGGCACGACGACCGGTACCATTCCAGTGCTTGCCCCGGGTGCTGCCCCCCCAGATAGCCGAGGTCAGGGCATCGGTGATCAGGAAGGCATTTTCCTCGGAAATAATACGCTGACTGACCGGGTTGTGCCGATAGATGACGTTGCCTCGGGCATCCTCGATCCGCTCGACCACATAGGGATCAACCTTAAGGCCGCCATTGGCAAAGGCGGCGTAGCCGGCCGCCATTTCCAGCGGTGTCGCCGAGGGCGATCCCAGGGCCAAGCTTTCGGTTGGGGGAATATCCGAGGTATCGAAGCCAAATTGCCGGAGCCGGGTCAGGGCGTTATCTATGCCGGTTTCCCGCAACAGCCGGATGGATACTACATTCTTGGAGCGGGCCAGGGCCTCTCTGAGTCGAATGGGGCCGTCGTAGACATTGGGGGAGTTGCGCGGCCGCCAGGGAACGCCCTTGCCCGGATCCCAGCTGTCGATGGGGGCATCGTCAATCAGGCTGGACAGGCCAAAGCCCTGATCGAGCGCGGCGGAGTAAATGAAGGGTTTGATGTTTGAACCCATTTGGCGCTTTGCCTGCTCGACCCGGTTGAATTTGTTCAGGCTGAAATTAAAACCTCCCACCAGCGCGGTGACGGCGCCGTCGCTGGGTCTGAGTGATACCAGGGCGCCGTTGATTTCAGGCACCTGGGCCAGCAACCAGCCGTCGGCTGTGGATCGCACCCAGATTTGTTCGCCGGCCTCGAGGATGTCCCCGGCCCGGCGGGGAGGGTGTCCCTGACGGCTATCGGTAATGTAGCGCCTGGCCCACTTCATGCCGTCCCAGGACAGCTGCCGCTCGCCCTTTTCTTTAATCACTATGGTTGCGCTATGTGCCTGTACGGCCGTGACCACCGCCGGCTCCAGGGGCCAATAGCCGGGTTGTTCATCCAGGTGCTGTCGGATCCTGCTGTCATCCCAGGGGCGACCTTGCCAGAGCTGCGCCTCGGCCCCCCGGTAACCATGGCGCAGATCATATGCCAGCAGGCGATCGGTCAGGGCGCGGTTGGCTGCCTCCTGCTCCTTGGCATGGACTGTGGTGTAGATGTTCAGGCCCAGGCCATAGGCAGCTTCCCCATACATGGTCAGGGCGAATTGATGGGCCATTTCGGCCAAGTAGGGGGCGCTCAGGGTGATCTTGGTACCATGATAGCTGGCGGCGACGGGGGCGGCCATCGCCTGCTGATAGTCCTGCCGGCCTATCTTGCCCAGTTCCAGCATCCGCCCCAACACCAGGGCGCGGCGTTCGGCAGCCCGCTCCGGCGAACGAATTGGATTCAACAGCGACGGCGCCTGAGGCAAACCGGCGATCATGGCCATTTCTGCCAGGGTCAGTTGATCAACCGTTTTCCCGTAGTAGACCTGCGCGGCGGCACTGACGCCATGGGCGCGATTCCCCAGGGGGATCTTGTTGAGGTACAACTCAAGAATTTCCTCCTTGGTCAGCAGGCTTTCGATATGCAGGGCGAGGAAAATTTCCTTTACCTTGCGGGTGACGGTTTTTTCCCGGCTGAGGAAAAAGTTGCGGGCAACCTGCTGGGTAATGGTACTGGCCCCCTGGCGCTTTTCCCCTGTGGTGATCCAGACAATGGCGGCGCGGGCAATGCCGATGGGGTCTATGCCCGGGTGCTCATAGAAACGGGCGTCTTCCGTCGCCAGAAATGCGTCTATCAGCAGCGGCGGCAGTTGTGCCAGGGTCACCGGATCCCGCTTTTGCTCGCCGAATTGAGAGATCAGCTCGCCATCCTGGCTGAGGATACGCAAGGGCACGTCCAGCTGGACTTCCCTGAGGGCCGAGACATCCGGGAGTTCGGCCTTGACCTGCTGGTACAGTGCAAAGACGGCGGTAGCGCCGGAGAACACCAGGAGCAGACATAATAAAAACAGGCGAGAGAGCCATTTGAGCATTAGTTGGTAACCCAATAAACTATTTGTTAATCAATAGTGTGCAAGTATATTTTTGTTCGGTAGTGTGCAAGTATATCTTGTGGATGGGGGGTGATTCGAGCGCTTTGTTTTTATTAAATAATTTTCTGCAAGTCCGATTGAGTCTGCCTATCCTTACCCATACTCATCACAACAAACGCATGGATGCTTATGTTGAGTCTATTGAAAGACAAAAATACCCAGTGGCTGGTGGGCATCGATTTTGGTACCAGCCATATCAAGGCGGTGGCGCTCAAAGGGCGTCCCGGCCATTATCAGCTCGAAGCCATCGGTTCCGTTGCTACCCCCAAGGGCAGCCTGGTCGATCATCAGATTCAGGATGTGGAGCAAATCGGGCTTGCCCTTAAGCTGCTCAGGCGACAGCTGGATTGTCCTTACGATAAGGTGGCCACGGCCGTGAGTGGCAGCAGTGTCATCACCAAGGTGATACTGGTGCCCCGCAACCTGAGTGCCGAGGAGCTGGAAAATCAGGTGCTGGGCGAGGCGGAACAACATATTCCCTTTCCCCTTGACGAGATCAGCATCGACTATGAAAGCCTGGGCCCGGACAGCAACCTGCCGGAGCGGGAAGACATATTGCTGAGCGCGGCGCGTACCGACAGCATCAGTACTCGCATCTCCGCCCTGGAGGAGGCCGGCTGGCAAACCAAGGTCGTAGATATAGGGGTGCATGCCCTGGCTCGCGCAGTCAAGGCTTGCCTGGATATCGAGGGAGCCCGGGCACAGGTCCTGGCCCTGGTCGACATCGGCAGCGAATGTCTGACCTTTGCGGTGATGGACGGAGACGACATCATCTATAACCGCTTGCAGAACTTTGGCGGTGCCCACTTTACCCGCGAGCTGGCCAAGGTGACCGAGTTGTCGCTGGCTGAGATCGAACTGGCCAAGCTGAATAACGGCCTGCCCGAAGCGGTGAGATACGACATAGAGCAGCTGCATATCAACGCCATACTGCAGCATGTACGCCGCAACATTCAGCTTTTTTGCAGCAGCTCAGGTAAAAAGGCGCCTCAGGGGGTAGTGTTGAGTGGTGGTGGCAGCCTGTTGCCCAACCTGGCCGAAGTGCTTGAACAAGAATTGAGTTTGCCGGTGTTACATCCCGATTTTATCCGCCTGTTCAATGGTCAGGCCGCGGAGGGGACCACGGGCGCCGCCTATATGATGGCGCTGGGCTTGGCATTACGGAGCTATACGCCATGTCCAATATAAACCTCTTGCCCTGGCGCGATGCGGTTCGTGCCCGCCAACAAAAACAGTTCTGGCTTACCCTGGCGGTATCGGCGCTGTTTGCCCTGACCCTGATGGTGGGGCTCAACCTGTGGGTCATCAAGCTGATCGACGAGCAGCAGGCGCGGAATCGGTTCTTGCAGGACGAGACGGTTAAGCTGGACGTGGTGCTGGGACAGATAAACCTGATTAAGAAGCAGCATGAGCAAATTCAGGAGCGCATGCGGCTGATCGGTGATTTACAGCAGAGACGCAATTTTTCCGTTCGTTTATTCAATCAGATGCCGGTACTGGTTCCCCCCGGGGTTTACCTGAACTCGATGAAGGTTGCGCAAGAGCGCATCGATGTGGTCGGCAAGACCGAGGCCTATACCCGGGTGGCCAGCATGATCCGCCAGATTGAAGACAGTGACTGGTTGTCCGAGCCCAAACTCAGTACTATTTTTTCCAGCGACACTCAACCCATCGCCCTGAGCCAGTTCTCCATGTTGTTTCTGGTGGCCGATAAAGGACAGGGGGTGAGCCAATGAACTGGCAGAAAATCAATGAGCTGGAATTAGACTTCGACAATATTGGTCAGTGGCCCAGAGCCGCCAGGATCGTTGCCATCCTGATCGTGTGCGTCCTGTTGTCGGCGGCCTTCGGCTACCTGTTTATCGGCGACAGCATCAAGGGGCTGGAGCAGGCCCGCACTCAGGAACTCAAGCTGAAGGAGGTATTTGAGGAAAAGGCCCGGCTGGCGGTGCTGCTGCCGGAATACAGGCTGCAGGTGGCCGAGCTGGAGGAGCAGCTGGCGGAACAATTAAAAAAACTGCCCAACAGCCTGGAGATTGCCGGCCTGCTGGATGACATCAGCTTTATCGCCACCGACAACGGCCTGCAGCTACAGCGGATTAACTGGGAGCCGGAGAACCCCAATGATTTCACGACCGAACTGCCGATGCGCATCATCGTCAGCGGCGATTATCATCAGCTGGGCAATTTTGTTGCCGATATCGCCGCCTTGCCGCGAATCGTGGTTATCGACAGCTTTGATGTGTCCCGGGCCGGCAACGAACGGCTCAACATGAGCATGCTGGCTAAAACCTACAAATACAGTAAGCAGGAGGCACCATGAAACCCCTGTTGCTACTCGGCCTGCTGATACTGGTGACGGCCTGTAACGACGATGCCGGCGATCTGAGGCTGTATGTTGCCGAGGTCAAGGCGCGTCCGGCCAATCCGCCCGAGCCCTTGCCGGACATAGTGGCGTTTGTGCCCGAGCAATACAGCCCGGTGAGCGAGCGCAGCCCCTTTGCCCAACCACAGCCGGAAGACATGGTCGAGCAGCTCGCTAACAATCAGACCTGTGATCCCCTGGATAACGAGCGGCCAAAAGATCCGCTGGAACAATATTCGCTGGATAACCTGTCGTTGCGGGGCTCGCTCGGCGACGGCCGGAGTGTATGGGGGCTGGTTCGTACCCAGGATGGCGTGACCCACAGGGTCGGTGTGGGTCATCGGCTGGGCCTGTATCACGGCAAAGTCACAGACATTAATGACCATGAGCTGACCCTGACAGAATATATTCCCGATGGTAAGGGATGCTGGGAGCCCAGGGTGACAAAACTGACCTTGTCCACAGGCGGATAACAATAAGACCAAACGTCACAGGGGAGTGCGTTATGATAAAAAACGTCGGAATTAGGCTGGCGACCTCGCTGGCTTGCGTACTGTTGTCGGTGGCGCAGGCGCAGGCGCTCAGCCTGGAAGAGATCAAGGTCAACCCGTTACTGGGCCAGCAGCTGGTGCTGGAGATGGCGTTTGATGCGGTTCCCAGCGGGGTAAAGGATCAGCAGCAGACGGATCCGGATCGTATCCTGTTGCAGATCCCCGGTGCCTTCTCCCAGCTGGCCGACAACCTGATCCCCATCGAGCGTCAGGGTGTCGAGCGGGTGGCGGTGCGTCGGGCCGGCTCCCATCTGGAAGTGGACATAGCCTTGAGCGAGCCTATGCCTTATCGGCTGGTGACCGAAGGCAAGCGGTTGCGGTTGGTCACGGGGGCGGCCGGCAGTGCCAGCCAGGGTGAGCGGCTGCCGTCCGGTGCCATCAATGCGGTGACCGGCCTGGACTTCAAGCGCGGCCGGGATGGCCAGGGCCAGCTCTTGGTCAATCTGGACAATGGCACGGCGGCCGTGGATATGCAGGTACAAGGCAACCTGCTGCTTGCCCGCTTTCATAACACCCATATTCCCGATGAATTGCTGCAGGTGATGGATGTCAATGATTTTGCCACCCGGATAAGCAGGGTAACCAGCAGCAGGGACAAGGGCGGCACCCTGTTGACGCTGGAAACAAAGGGGCCCTTCGAATATCAGTATGATCAATCGGGGCGGCTGTTTGTACTGGACGTCGCCCAGCCTGCCAGCGCTTCGTCACATGCGGCGGCGCAGGGGCGGCGGCGTTATGGTGGCAAGCCCATCTCGATGAATTTTCAGGATATTCCGGTACGCACCGTATTACAGCTGATCGCCGATTTCAATAATTTCAACCTGGTGACCACGGATTCGGTGCAGGGTAACCTGACCCTGCGCCTCGATGGGGTGCCCTGGGAGCAGGTGCTGGATATGATACTGCAGGTGCGGGGGCTGGATAAACGGCTGGAAGGCAATGTGCTGTTGATCGCCCCGGCGGCGGAGCTGGCCCAGCAGGAACAGCAACAGCTGGAAAACCGCCAGGCCCAGGATGTGCTGGCGCCGCTGGTGACCGAATTCCTGCAGGTGAATTATGCCAAGGCCACCGATATTCAGCTGGTGTTGACCAGCGATACCACCCGTCTGCTCAGTGAGCGGGGGGCGGTCAGTGTCGATGACAGGACCAATACCCTGATTATCAAGGATACCGCCGACAACATACAACAGATCCGCCGCATGCTGCAGCTGCTGGATATTCCCATCAAGCAGGTGGTGATCGAGGCGCGCATGGTCACCATAGACGACGGCTTTGAAGAGGCTTTCGGGGTGCGTTGGGGATACAGCAATGACAGCAGCAGCGGACGCAACCAGCAGTCGATCAGCGGCACCCTGGAAGGGTTGCAGGCCGCCGCCAGTGGCTTGCCGGACAATTCGCTGAATGTGAATCTGCCGGTAACGGGCGGGGGCAATATCGCCTTCCAGGTGGCCAAGCTAGGTGACGGCCGTATCCTGGATCTCGAGCTGTCGGCGCTGGAGCGGGAAAACAAGGCCGAGATAATCGCCAGTCCTAGGGTGACCACTTCCAACCAGAAGCAGGCGTTGATCGAGCAAGGCACCCAAATCCCCTATACCACGGTGAGTGACAGCGGTACTTCGGTGGAATTTGCCGATGCACTGTTAAGTCTCAAGGTCACCCCGCAGATCACCCCCGATAACCGGGTGGTGCTGGACCTGACCGTGACCCAGGACTCCCTGGGCGATGTGATCCCGCAGTCTGGCGGCGGCAGCGCGGTGGCCATCAACACCCAGTCGATTAATACCCAGGTGTTGGTCAGCGACGGTGAAACCCTGGTGCTGGGGGGGATCTTCCAGCAAAATATCCTGCGCAGTGTGACCAAGGTGCCGGTCCTGGGGGATATTCCGGTGATGGGACACCTGTTTAAAACAACCCGGGACAGCAACACCAAGCGTGAGCTGATTATCTTTGTGACCCCGCGTATCGCCCACGACAGCATCTGAATCCGCTGCTCATCCCCGGCAATCTGGCCGGGGATCGGCTTTGGCCTTGCCAGCGACCGGCTCAGTTGCGATAATCCGGCGTCCAATTTCAGAAAGTAAAGGGTTCATCATCGTCTACCCTGCGGTGTTCGTGGGGTGCATTTGTTTGTGAGAATTTCGAATAACATGGCTGAGAAACGCAATATCTTCCTTGTAGGGCCTATGGGTGCGGGCAAGAGCACCATCGGTAAATACCTGGCGCAGCAACTGCACATGGAGTTTTATGACTCCGATCATGAGATCGAGCGCCGTACCGGTGCCGATATCAGCTGGGTGTTTGATGTCGAAGGCGAAGAAGGCTTCCGCCAGCGTGAAGAAAAGGTCATCAACGAGCTGAGCGAGCTGCAGGGCATAGTGCTGGCCACGGGTGGCGGTGCTGTGATCAGCAAGGAAAGCCGTAACCGCCTGTCTGCCAGAGGCATAGTGGTGTATCTGGAGACCACGGTCGACAAGCAGTTGAACCGGGTGCAAAAAGACAAGCGCCGTCCCTTGCTGCAAACCGAAGAGCCGCCTCGCCAGGTGCTGGAACGTCTGGCGGAAGAGCGCAATGAGCTGTATCTGGAAATTGCCGATTATGTGGTGCGTACCGATGAGCAGAGCGCCAAGCTGGTCGCCAACCAGATAGTCGAACTGATCGGTCTGTAACAGACGGGAGCTCCATGGAAAGGTTAACGGTCAACCTGGGGGAGCGCAGCTACCCCATTATTATCGCCGAAGGATTACTGGGGCAGGGGGAACTCCTGCGTGGTGCCATCAAGGGTGGCAGGGTGCTGGTGGTGACCAACGAGGTGCTGGCGCCCCTCTATCTCGACACCCTGGTGGCCGGGCTGGCCCCCCTGCAGGTGGATACCCTGGTACTTCCCGACGGCGAGCAATTTAAAACCCTGGATACCTTTAATCAGGTGATGGGGCATTTGCTGGCCGGCAATCATGGTCGGGATACCACCCTGATCGCCCTGGGCGGAGGGGTTATCGGTGATCTGACCGGCTTTGCCGCCGCCTGCTATCAGCGGGGCGTACCTTTTATTCAGGTGCCCACCAGCCTGCTGGCACAGGTCGACTCTTCCGTGGGGGGCAAAACCGCCGTTAACCACCCCCTGGGCAAGAACATGATAGGGGCTTTCTATCAACCCGAGCTGGTGTTGATAGATACCCTCTGTCTGCAAACCCTGCCCGAGCGGGAATTTGCCGCCGGCATGGCCGAGGTGATCAAATACGGCATCATCTGGGATCCTGCGTTTTTCGGCTGGCTGGAGCACAATATCCAGCGCTTGCAACGCCTGGACCCGGAGGCCCTGGCCTATGCCATCCGTCGTTGCTGTGAGATCAAGGCCGAAGTGGTGGCCAGCGACGAGCGGGAACAGGGGGTGCGTGCCCTGCTTAACCTGGGCCATACCTTCGGCCACGCGATCGAAGCCGAGATGGGCTACGGCAACTGGTTGCACGGCGAGGCAGTTGCCGCCGGTATGATGCAGGCCTGTCACACCGCCCGCTTGCGGGGGGAGATGTCGGTTCAGGACCTGGCGCGGGTAGAGGCCTTGTTGATCAAGGCCCATCTGCCGATCCAGGGACCCGGCACCATGTCGTTGGCCCAGTACCTGCCCCATATGTTACGGGACAAGAAAGTACTGGGTGGCCGGTTGCGCCTGGTGTTGCCCAAGGGCATAGGCTGCGCGCAAGTGGTCGACGGTGTAGAGGAGCAGATCCTGGCCCAGGTGGTTGATCTTCCCAGGGAAAAATAGCCGAACGGACTATTCCCTTGACGGCAGCCGTGGGCACGGCTGCCGCTTCGGCGTTATCTTCTGCCTGCTCGTTGCGGCCCTTACCGGGGGTGAAAAGATGTCTGTTTTGCTGATAGCATGGTGTCAGGCATCATGAGGGCAGCTGCAGAACCCTCTTAATTCGGCGGGATCTTACTACTATGGCGGGACGGCAGATGGGTAAAAATGGTTATTCGCGGCTATTGGGGCAATGGTGGGTCAAGGTGGTGCTGACCGCTATGATAGTCTTGCTGCTGGTGGCCCTGATCCTGGGCCTGCAGGGCCGCAAGGTCAGTTCCGATCCCCAGCCTGTTGCGCCCACCATGGAGCGGCCCGTCGATAACCCGCTTGCCGAGCCGCTCCCCCAGGACGGACAAGATGCAGCCGACGAGCCGCAGGCCTGGCCGGAGCAGACATTACCCGTGTCTCCCGATGTCGATACCCTGGTGGTGGATACCCCGGATGACAGTGATAAGGAACGGGTGGTGATCGAAGATAAGGTGGTCAGACGCCTGCTGCAAAGGGAGCTAGACCCGACCACGGGCCGCACCCTGGTGCCCGCCCAGCCGTCTGTTAAGCCAGCGGAACAGACCGCGCTGAACACCAGCGCCATGAGCCTGCTGAGCGAGATGTCCCCCGAGCGCTATACCCTGCAATTAAGGGCGGGACGCAACTTGGCCGCGCTGGATCAACTGGTGCTGACACACACCCTGACGCCGGCCTGGATCTATCCCAAAGCCATCGATGACAAGCCCTGGTTTGTGCTGGTATTCGGTAATTTTGACAGTGCCGAGCAGGCACGCCGGGCGGTGGCCGTGCTGCCCTTCGAACTGCAAAGCGCCAAACCCTGGCCCAAGACCTTCGGCCAGGTACAAAAAGAAGCCAAACCATAGTCATGCGGCCTGCGTTGCGGTTACAATGCGTGCCCTTTTGCAGCTGGTTTGATGGCACAGCCTTGATATGAGTAAGACTCGGGCATTCTTAAAATGGGCCGGCGGCAAGTACGGCCTGATTGAACATATCAACCGGCGCCTGCCCGAAGGGCGGATGTTGGTCGAGCCCTTCGTGGGCGCCGGCTCGGTCTTTTTGAACTCCGACTACGACGCCTACCTGCTGGCCGATATCAATGCCGACCTGATCAACCTGTACCAGCTGCTGAAACAGACTCCCGAGACCTTTATCAGGGATGCGGCGGCGCTGTTTGTCGACGTCAACAATGAAAAAAGCGCCTATTATGCCTACCGCACCGCCTTCAACCAGGAGCGGGATCCCTATCGACGGGCGCTGTTGTTCTTATTCCTGAACCGCCATGGCTATAACGGCTTGTGTCGCTATAACAAAAAAGGCGGTTTCAATGTGCCTTTCGGCGCCTACAAGCGGCCCTACTTTCCCGAGAAAGAGCTGTGGTTTTTTGCCGAGAAGGCCCAGAAGGCGACCTTTGTCTGTCAGGGTTATGATCAGCTGTTTGCCCAGGCCCGGAGTGATCAGGTGTTTTATTGTGATCCGCCCTATGCGCCCCTGTCTTCTACCGCCAGCTTTACCACCTACGCCGCCAACGGCTTTACCCTGGACGATCAGGCGATCCTTGCCCGTTTGGCTCGGGAAACCGCGGCCAAGGGGGTACCCGTGTTGATCAGCAATCACGATATCCCCCTGACCCGGGAACTGTACCGGGATGCCTCGCTGGATGTGGTGGCGGTCAAGCGCACCATCAGCCGCCATGGCCATAACCGCAAGAAGGTGGATGAGCTGCTGGCGCTGTTTTACCGGGAGGCTGTGACATTCGAGTGCAGCCAGCGGGCAGCGAGTTAGTCCGGCACTACCCAGTGCACCAGTGCCAGCAGCCCCATGACCAACAGCCCGATGGCGGCGGTTCCGATGAGGATATAGGGCCAGGGGCTGCCCCGAAACTGCAGTCGCCGGTTCTGCTCTGACTGGACCCCGAACAGGGCGGCCGCTACCGCCTGCAGTGCCTGTCTCCAGTTCATATGACCTCCTTGCCCAGTTCGTTAGCGACAGCATAGCCGCCTCGCTAGAGAATAACCGTGCGCTGAGGTAGAATTGGTGCGTTTTTTGCGCTTAAGGGATCCCCAATGAAAGACTATCTGATTGCACCCTCTATTCTGTCCGCCGACTTCGCCCGTCTGGGGGAGGAAGTGGACCGAGTATTGGATGCAGGTGCCGATGTGGTGCACTTCGATGTGATGGACAACCACTATGTACCGAATCTGACCATAGGCCCCATGGTATGCAAGGCATTACGGGATTATGGGGTGCAGGCACCGATTGATGTGCATCTGATGGTCAAACCGGTGGACAGCCTGGTGCCAGAATTCGCCAAGGCCGGTGCCTCCATCATCACCTTTCATCCCGAAGCCTCGGACCATATCGACCGGACCTTGAGCCTGATCAAGGAGCATGGCTGTCAGGCGGGCCTGGTGTTAAATCCGGCCACTTCCCTGCGCTACCTGGATTATGTGATGGACAAACTGGACGTGATCCTGCTGATGTCGGTCAACCCCGGCTTTGGCGGTCAGTCCTTCATTCCTTCGACCCTGAACAAGTTGCGTGAGGTACGCCGCCGTATCAATGACAGCGGCCGCGATATCCGCCTGGAAATCGACGGCGGTGTCAAGGTCGATAATATCCGTGAGATAGCCGAAGCCGGTGCCGATATGTTTGTGGCCGGCTCCGCCATCTTTGGCAAGCCCGATTACAAGGCGGTGATCGAGCAGATGCGCAACGAGCTGGCCCAGGCCCATGGCTAAGCCGGCGGTCAAATTAATCCAGTTTGACCTGGACGGCACCCTGATCGACAGCGTACCCCAGCTGCACCTGGCGGTCAACGCCATGCTGGCCGAGCTGGATCGTGCCCCGGCCTCGGTAGAGGCAGTACGCGGCTGGGTTGGCAATGGCGCCGATATGTTGGTCCGGCGGGCGTTGCTTGCCGGTAGGGAAGCAGACTATGCACCTGCGCCGGCCGAGCTGGCCCGGGCCAGGGCGGCCTTCGATGCCGCCTATGATCGGGTGGCGGATCGGCAGCTGATTTTTTATCCTGGGGTAGTGGATGTCCTCGGGCAACTGCACCGGGCCGGGTTTATCCTGGCGATGGTGACTAATAAGCCCAGTCGTTTCGTGCCGGCCATCCTGACGGCGGCCGGGCTGGGTGAGTTGTTCTCCCTGGTGTTGGGGGGGGATAGCCTGCCCGAGAAAAAGCCCAGCCCGGCGCCCTTACTGCATGCGTGCGCGCATTTTGATATGGATCCAAGCCAGTGCCTGATGGTCGGGGATTCGGAAAACGACGTGCTGGCGGCCAAGGCGGCAGGCATGGCGGTGGTGGGACTGAGCTATGGCTATAACTATGGCCGTCCCATCGCCGAGAGCGAGCCTGATTGGGTAATGGATGATTTTTCTCAGCTGGTGGATCTACTGCTGGCTTAAAAATGAAAGATAAAGGATAAGTATGGCTAAACCTATCGTATTCAGCGGCGCCCAGCCTTCCGGTCAGCTGACCATAGGCAACTATATGGGGGCCCTCCGCCAGTGGGTGAAGATGCAGCAGGACTATGACTGCCTGTATTGTATCGTCGACATGCATGCCATTACCGTGCGCCAGGATCCACAAGCCCTGCGCGCGGCCTGTCTCGACGCGGCCGCCCTGTATCTGGCCATCGGCCTGGATCCGGCCCAGAGCACCGTCTTTCTTCAGTCCCATGTGCCCGAGCATGCGGAGCTGAGCTGGGTGCTGAACTGCTATACCCAGTTCGGTGAGCTGTCACGCATGACCCAGTTCAAGGACAAATCCAGTCGCTATGCGGAAAATATCAATGCCGGCCTGTTTACCTACCCGGTGCTGATGGCGGCGGATATCCTGTTATATCAGGCCAATAAGGTACCGGTCGGCAACGATCAAAAACAGCACCTGGAGCTGTCCCGGGATATCGCCTATCGCTTCAATCAGCTCCATGGCGATGTCTTTAGCGTGCCGGAGCCCTTTATTCCCGAAGACGGCGCCCGCATCATGAGCCTGCAGGATCCGACCAAGAAGATGTCCAAGTCCGACGACAACACTAATAACTTCATTGGCCTGTTGGAAGATCCCAAGGTCATCGCCAAGAAGCTCAAGCGGGCCGTGACCGATTCGGAAGACCCGCCTACGGTCCGCTTCGATGTGGCCAACAAGGCCGGCGTGTCCAACCTGCTGACCCTGATGTCCGGCGCCAGCGGCCGCACTATCCCCGAGCTGGAGCGGCATTTTGAAGGCAAGATGTATGGCCATCTGAAAACTGAGGCCGCCGAGGCGGTGCTGACCGTGCTGGAGCCGATACAGCGCCGCTTCCATGAGTTCCGGGAAGACGAAACCGAGCTGAAGCAGATCCTGACCCAGGGAGCCGACAAGGCGCGAGCCAAGGCTGTACAGACCCTGGAAAAGGTATATGATGTGATTGGCTTTGTGCCCAAAAGCCGTTAATACTTAAGGGAGCCGTCAAGGCTCCCTTTTCGATTGTTTCACTGGATTCCTTCCCACCTATGATAGAAGAGAAAATCCTTGATCGGGAATTGACCGACAAGTTTTACTGGCTGCGTAAGTTTCGTATGGCCAAGAACGATAAAACCCTGGAATTGATGGTATCGAAAGCCGTTGATGATTATCACTGTCACTCTGCCGTGGTGGCCGCCATCTATCTGGCCGAATGTCAGCGCGAACGGGAAATGATGCAGGGTCGTTTTCTCGATCAATAGTCCCCAGGCCTGAGCTGCTTTCGGGTTGAGATAAGCGGTTACTCCCTGGGTATCCCCCGTCACAGGCTGACGCTCGGCCAGAGGCACGGCTGTCCTTATCGTCGGCTTTGACCCATTATTAAGGTATCTCTAGCGAATCGGCAGTCAAGCCGATAGGTCTTTTGGGGCCGGTTGAGAGAGGAGATACCTAATGATTCATCAGATATCCAGACGTTGCCGCTGGTTGTTACCCCTGCTGAGTGCGCTGACATTCGGTCTGATGGCACCCCAGGCGATGGCGGACAGGGATGAACGCGGTCATGGCCGGGGTTACGACCGGGGCTACGACCGGGGCTACGACAGGCACCACAACAAGCGCTTCAAGCATTATAAACACCATAAGCACCACAGATACCAGAGCCATTATCGTCATGCTCCGCGCAGGGTGAGGGTGGTGGAGCACTATTATTACCGGGAGCCGCCCCGCCATTATTACCGGGAGCACAGATCACCGGGGGCCAGCATCTCGGTGACCCTGCCGTTGGGCACCATAGTGCACGGCCTGCCCGGCGGCTATGTCAGCTTCAACCTCGGCGGCGACCCTTATTACTACCACAGCGGTAATTACTACCGCCCCTATCGTCGGGGCTATGAAGTGGTGTCTCCCCCTTCAGGGCACAGATGGTAGCGCTAAGCTGTCGCAACAAGGCCGGGACTATCCCGGCCTTGTTGCGAACAGACTTGTTACGAACAAAGAAGGGAGCCGATTTTTGTTCAGGATGGCGGGCAATTGAAACACTTATAAACGGGTAATGGTTTCGCCTCTGATGATGGTCTTTCCCTGCTCATTTTGTGGCAGGCTGGGTATACGTGCCCCGGCCAGGCTAATAATGGGGATGATGGCTCTTTCCTGTATATCACCGTTTTGATTGTAGCCCCGTTGAATACAGGTATGGAGGATATAACGGGGATTTTGGGGAGTGCTTTCATCTAATGCCAGATGGCCATAGCTGGCACCATTTTCGTTGGGCAGCGGCTGCCAGTTATATTCACTGGCGGTTGCCGGTGTCGGGCAATTGCCATGCCGCCAGGACTCGGGTAGCCAGCTGTTGCCGACCGCCTCGTTGACTTCCCGAGCGACGACCGCTACGTAGTCGGCTTGGGGCCGGGCCGGATCGACCCGGTAAATGACCCGGCCAGCATCCGCACTCAGCTGCCGAAAGCTCAGCTCCAGCAGCAGCGGTATGCTGTAAGCCACAATGCCATACAGCACCATAAAAAATGCCAGGAACAGCGCCGCAAATTCGATGGCGACGGCTCCGCACTGTTGGTGTTTCGAGGTGTATTTTGGCACCGTTTATCCTTAATTCACCAGGCGGGGGGCACCGCAGTTCAACTCGTACAGTTCAAGGTACGACTTTCCTGCACCGGCATCGCTGCCTAACAAGCTACTCAATAAGGGCGTCAATATCATTTCTCCTGCCTCATCTAGCATGGGAGTGACCAACGCTATGATACTAGCTGATACTGTATTGACGGTGCCCAACAAGCCACCAGTAAGAAAGTCTAAAATATTAAATATGCTACTGATAAAGCCACCAAGTAGCCCCTTGCTTTTATCCGAGCTGATTATGCTGATAACTGCCTCTTTTAGTCCCTGGACTATATTATCAACCGTGGTGCCTACCGCCAGGCCGTTCGGCCCGGTAGGGCGGCTTTCGTTGACCATGACATCTTCCAGTGTTTCTGAATGAGACAAGCCTTCGATATGAGCACTGCCCGGAATTTTTAATATGCTGCCAGCCAGTATGGTGACGACATCCACCTTTTCAAGTCCTACCTCGCAGCCTTGTGATTGTGACCACTTACTTTCCTCCGGCATACTGCCAAGACAAACATTGAGGATTGTTGAGGTGACAAACATATCGGCCCTGGGAGGAGATTCGGTGCAGATGGCCTTATCGAATGTGGCCTCCGCTGTCGTCACATCGATCCACAGGGGGAGGCGTATATTGACGAACTTTCCACTCAATTTGGACAACCCTCCGGGAAGCGACTCTTCGGAGTTGATATCAATATAGGCCCTCACCTGCGCATTGTAGGCTTTTGTGCCCACAGGGCCGACAGCAATCGATGGTGGCTCGACTATGCCCAGCTCTACATTAGCTATGCCTAACATGTTTAAATCGGGGATCATCAACCCTCGGCCCTGGGCACCGATGAGTATGGTGGTTTTGAGTAACTCCCCCAGGCTTACCGCTGTCGTTAGCGCAGCACCGGCAGGATCGGTACTGGATAATTGTAATAGCCCAGGCTCATCTTCTGTGCTGAACAGGTTGATGATGACATCCTGAATATCACTGTCGAGAATATCGATGCTCAATGCATCCAAATCACTTTTAAGGGTTGAGTCGGAAATTAATTGTGCCGATGCAGCTAGGATTTGACCTGCGGTTACTATCCCTATCTCACTATGAATGCGCTCTACCAACCCTGCGGGAGTTAATGCTTTTAACTCGTAAATAGAAATATTAACCCCTAATGCCTTTAATAGGCCGGCGGTAGTAATACGGGCATTTACCAAGCCATCGCTATCAAGTACGGTTAAGTTGTTAATATCTAATCCCACCTCGCTGGCCACCCGTCCCAGCAGCCCCCCGTTACTTACTTTTAATAATTGTGCCCCGATGCTAAAGGCGGCTATCGGCTCATTTTCCCGCGTGGCCACGGCTTGTGCCTGCAAGGTCACGGTATTGTTGGCATTTAAGCCAAACAGGCTGCCAGCCCTGAGCAGCAGGCTGGCGGGTACGGTTTCAATGGCTGTGGTCTGCACCGCTTTTCCTGCGGCATGAGCAGCAGGAATATTGACGCCATCCTGAGTGTTCATAGTCACACAGCGGGTGGTTAGCGACTGTTGTTCATTCGTTAAAAAGTCATTGATAGCCGCATTATCCTGCGCATGGCTCAGCACCAGGCCGTCGGGATCATCTGCGCAGTTTCCTGAGGGGAGACGGGCAATGCTTTCCAGCGCGGCGGAATCAGCCAGTTTTTGTAGTTTACGCTGTTCCATATACAGGCGGCCACTGTCCAGCACCAGCACCAGACAGCTTAACGCCAGCAACAGGGTACCGGCGGCCAGGATACTGAATACACCTGATTGACGAGATGGATGGGGCCTGACCATATTACAGCTCCTGAATGGCAGAGTTAGCGAATACGCAGTTTGGCTTCGCCTTTGATTTCATCGGGCAGTTGCGGTACTTGCCAGCCAAAGACAGAAAAAGTTGGTAGTATAGCCCCGGGGTTATCGTTACGAACACATACGCTCCACACACCGCCACTGACCTTTAAGTAACTATCGGCATAGCCGGTGCATTTTTTAGCCCATTGTTCCGGCAGCCAGGATTCTTCAATAACTCTACTTACCCCTGTATGGTCAGCCGCGCTGGCAGCGCCGTCGGCTGTAATCAGATAAATATTCGGGCTACGTACCGCTTCGTGCAATGCCTCGGCAGACAGCTGCTGATAGGCTGCCCCCAGTAGCAGCGGCATGGTGTAGCTGACCAGACCGTAAAAAAGCATAAAGATGACCACAAAGATAAACGCAAACTCAAGGCTTGCTGCCCCTCGCGGTCGTTTGCTCGAATGTTGATGCAATTTATATTCTCCCGACTTTCTGCATGGTTTTTGCTCAGTTGGCTTTGTTTGATCAAAAAGCAATCGATTTATTGTTGTGCTACCTGCATTTATAACTCGAATAACGACTTGCATAAGGCCGCTTGGGTAAATAACTGTTCCTAATACTGCGACATCGACCGAGTAGCACATGCAAACACGCCATGCACTCGTCCTTGAGGGCTCCGCTGCACCATCCCTGGCGCAGAGGGTCTGAGCTTCCCCGATACCCGGTCGCTGTCTCTAGTGATCTACTATTCGGAACAGCTATTTGCATCGTAATGCTCCAGGAAATCTGAGTTTTATATCAAGTCATAATCATAGATTATTTCCTTCACTTTGGTGTAGGGGAAACTATATATGTATATATTCATTTCTGGCTATAACCAATTAAATGTTTTTTGACGATGTCTGTTGAATGGCTCACCTAATGCCTGTTTTTCTTAAATTTTTATTTCCGGCATCCCGCCTGGGTTGAAATGGTCGTTGTTGCATGTGGTGGCAGGGGTGTGTGCATATGCTTAGCACTGATTAATACCAATGTTAGGGTTGCCGATAATGGGCGTGTTACCTATAACGATTGTGGTGTGTTAAATGAGCATGATTTCCTCTGGTGTTCTTTGTGGTGAAAATTGACTCAAAAAAATAAAATATCAGGGAGCGATAATATTATGAAAAACATAAATATATTTGTGCCTAAAACAGGCATGACGCTGGCGTTGATGTTATCCCTGGCAATGATGGCGGGTTGTACCGGTACAACCCGGGGCGATTTTACAAGTGTGGACAAGACAGACCCAACGGTAAATCCCGATGGCGGTGGCGCTAACGGCGGCGGTACTAGCAATGGCGGTGGTGATGGCAACGGTGATGGGAGCGGTAGTGGGGATGGCAGTGGAGATAGTCGCAGTAAAAGTTCGGGGGGGGCGGTAAGTGGGGTACAGACGACGACCAAGAATGTGACCGATGATTCTGTACTGGCTCCAACCTCGGATCTGGCCAATAACCTGGTCGACAGTGAAAATGGGCTATTGGCCCCCGTGACCGGCGTGCTTGAAAATGTAACCGGCAAAGAGGGGAAGCTACACCCCGTCGGAGGGCTGGTCGATGGTCTGGCCGGTACCGATGGTACCTTGTCTCCTGTTATTGATTTAGTGAATAACACCCTGACTCAAGGTACCGCAGGTACTGGTACTGTTGATGACGTACAGGGGGCGCTCGAGCAACTGCTCGGGACAGATGATGGCCTGTCACCGGTTAATGGGTTGGCCAATACCCTGGTCGATCCGACTAGGGGATTGCTGTCTCCTGTCACCGGGGTCGTCGATAAAACCACAGGCCAGGGTGGTACTTTAGAGCCGGTAGGGGATCTGACCGGCGGCTTGCTGAATGCAAACGGAGTGCTGAGCCCAGTGGTGAACACAGTTAACGGTCTGGTCACCAACCCGGCATTATCTCCGGTAACAGACACTGTTGGCGGTGCGATTGCTGCGGTCGATGGCGCCGTGGAAAGCCTAACTACCGATTTGGCATCGGCTGAAATGGGCACAGGCCTTGTTACCGATGCGCAAGGCGGAGTGTCGGTCTTGGTAAACAATTCAGCACTGGAACCGGCCGACACCCTAGTCGATGGACTGATTAACCCTCATGCGGGGATGCTGGCACCTGTTACCGGAGTGATAGAGGGACTAACTGGCCAGGAAGGCGGGCTACAGCTGCTTGGTGATCTGTCCAAGACACTGATCGGTGAAGAGGGGACAGTCACTCCTGTTTTGGTCGTCGCTAATGATATATTGCTCGGTCTTACCGATGGCGCGGGAGGCCTGCTCGGTGGCTTAACTGTCAGCAAAGGAGGCCTGCTCGGCGGCACGACAGATGGTGAATACGGTCTATTCGATGATCTAAGTGGCGTTACAGGCGGCCCACTAGGTGGAGTGACCGACCGCTTAACCGGTGGTAAGGGAGGTCTGCTCGGCGGTACGACCGGCGGCTTGGTCGGCGGTGGGAATAGCCTGCTTGGCGGGGTGGCCGATAAGGTAGCAGGGTTGACCGGCGGCACGCCCGGTGGCCTGCTCGGCGGTGGAGGTAACGGCCTGTTTGGCGGCGTGACCGGTGGTCTGCTCGGTGGTGGAGGCAATGGCCTACTCGGCGGGGTAACCAATACGGTAGCCGGGGTGACCGACAGCCTAGCCGGCGGTGAGGGCGGATTGCTCGGCGGCTCGGCCGGCGGCCTGAGCGATGGTGAGGGTGGCCTGCTTGGTGGTGTCACCGATACGGTTGGTGTTCTGGCCGGTGGGGTAACCACTGGCGGCGGCTTGCTCGGTGGTGTGCTGGGCTCTAAATGAGACAATAATATTGCTAATGCCAACTAACGAGTAATATACTCGCATAATAAACGCAGCAGCCGGGTCAGCGACTGCTGCGTTTTATTTTAAGGTGTTGTTACCCCATGACTTGTAGCAACAGACAATAATAGCCTCCAAGGTAGTTTTGTTGTCATATATATCTTGTGAAAATAGTCGCCGATATATTTATACGGCTGTATTTTTTGCCTCCGCTGGCGAGGTCTGATGTTTAGGAGTCTGGTTAATGCGCCCTCTCATCTGTCTTATGTTGCCTGGGCTGGCGGTGCTGTATATCAATCATGCATCGGCTAATGCACCAGCGTATCTGAACAGTAATAATATTGATAATGTCTTACCTGGCCAGAATCTGCCGGCAGAGGAATACCGGCCGAAATCAACGACAGCACAGCTGCCGGCGGCGCAGCGGCAAGAGTTGCCGATGGGGACAGTGATTCAACTCGATAACGTGCTAATAGAAGGGGGGACCGTTTATCCCTTCGAGGAAATAGCCGCGCTGTTTACCCCCCTGATAGGCAAAGAAGTCACGCTGGGCCATCTGATGGCGATAACAAACCGCATAACCAAGCGTTACCAGGATGACGGCTATGCGTTATCCTACGCGGTCATTCCCGCCCAGGATCTGAATTATGGCCAGGTCCGGTTGATCCTGGTGGAAGGTTATATTGCGGATCATGAAATGCGTGGCGATGTGGGGCCGGTTGAAGACCATATCGGCAAGCTGGCGGCGAAGCTGATCAATGAACGGCCGCTGCGAAAAGAAAGTTTTGAGCGCTATACCACGCTGATGGCTCAAATTCCAGGAGTGACGCTGCGTGCCAATGTACCGGCGCCAACCACGACCGATGGTGCCGTTACCTTGGTCACCGAAGCCGTGCGCAAGCCCTTTGCCATGAGCGCGAACCTGAGTCACAGCAACAGGGATGATGCGAAAGTACTGCTTGCGGCGACTAGCAATTCACATACCGCGGTGGGGGAGCAAGTCACCCTGAGCACCCTGCTTCCCCCCGGAGACGATGACGAACGCTATGCCCGGATTGATTACAGCCAGTTTATCGGCGACGAGGGGACCCGCTTAAACGGCTATGTTTCCGCCTATCGCAGCGATCCCGATAAGATCTATCCGGTCGGCGTGGCCAACACCGAAATGAGCCGTAAAAACGATCGGTTCTCAATAGGCATAGCCCACCCCTTTAAAGCCTCCCCCAGTGAGACCCTGACCGGCGGTGCCCGTATCTATGCGGTTAACGACGAGCGTGACTTTACCCGCCTGACCCCTTTGCCCGTCGTGCCTGATGCGATAAAAGTAAAGAGCAAGGTCCGGGCGCTGGCGCTGGAAGGCGAATGGAAAATAGCGGAGCAAAACCAGCTGCGTATCGCCAGCGGCGGACTGTACCAGGGTTTGGATGCGCTGGGGGCGGAAAGTGATGTAAAGGTTCTGAATGAATCCAGTGGCCGGTTTCACGATCTGGATTTCCTGCGCTTGCGGCTGAGCGGTGTACAGACCAATGTGTTCGATGACAACTGGCAAAGTGTGCTGTCTGGTGCTTTCTATTGGTCCGAGGACACCCTGCCAACCAGTGAACAGGTGTTGTTCGGCGACCGAAACTTCGGTCGTGGTTATCCGGCCGAGCAGGCGTATGGTGACAAAGGTTGGGGCCTCGGTTACGAGCTGGGTTACAGCCTTCACCCGGGACAGTCTTGGCTGCGGTTGATTCAGCCCTATGCGGCGGCAGATGCAGCCCGGACCTGGTTTAACGACGACGGCATAGACTCGCAGCTATCGTCCTATGCCTTGGGCATGCGCTTTAGCGATCGGCGCTACTATAACCTGGCGCTGGAAGTGTCCCGTCCCATGGGCGACAAGGTGATAGACAGCGCCGACCGGGACCCCCGCTTTAGCTTTAGCCTGAGTTATAACTTATAGTTCGCTAGTATAAAAAAATATAAAGCCCTTGCTTGGCAGGGCTTTATATCGATAAATGGCGTGATAATCTGAGTAATTGTCGATAATCGCAGCCAAGGCCGAATAGCGGGATAGCCGCACGGCCTCCCAAGGGGATCCGTGGTACCGTTCCTGCTATTGGTCACGGCATATTAGACAGTGTTGAGGGCGCACTTATTATTTAATTATTGAGGTGCGGGGATTTTTGCTTCCAATGTGTCGCCGATATTGCCAAATACTGTGCCAATATCAACACCCAGTCCATTAGCGGCAGTGATGATTGCTAGTGCCAGAAAGCCCGCGATAATGGCATATTCGATGGCAGAAGCACCATCTTCTTTCTTGAGTAATAATTTCAGTTTAATATACTGCTGTAAAAGATAATTTTTCATATCCATATCCATATCCATATCCATATCCTTATAGTGCGCAGAGGCAGGGCTGCGGATATACATCTCTCCTCAATATATACCCATTGTCATGTTAGTACTTTTTTGTAAATTATAAATATATAAAAAGTATTATATCTTTAGTTATATTCATTATTTTAATATGGTCTAATTGGTTTTTTTTTAATCAGTTGGCGTGTGGGCACCATTAGGCGAGTGAAAACAGCTTAAAATTTATGGTGTTGTGAGCGTTGTTGGTTTAACGTTGTTAACGTCCTTTAAGTTTTGCCATCTGTCATGGTGTCCTCTATATCTATGATCTATAGCTGGCTAAAAAAATATTTAGGCCTTTATCGTTCATATGTTGTGCTAACAAAGCATGTAATACCTCCTTAAGCGTATCATCGTTCAAAAATCCGTTATCAGGCGATTTTTAGGTTTACTGACCAATGTGAGGAGAGCGGGGCATGAATAGTCGACTGACTCTGGGGTTAGCCGGTTTACTGCTGGTCGGCGCTGTTGCTGCCGGTTATCAGGGCCTGAAGCTCAGCCATGCGCCTCAGGCTCCTGCCGTCGTGTCGGTGGCCCAGCCCTCTATGGCCAAAACGCTGCCGCTGACCGAACGGGTAGAAGCCAGAATAGATCAGGAACAACGCAGCCCTGTGGTGGTGCTGGCCCGGGAGTTGGCGCCGCTGGTGCCGATCACGGCCGATGATCTGATGGTGGAGCGGCTACGCATAGCGCCGCCCGACAGCTTTGACTCCCCAGACGAGCTGATTGGCCGGCAGGTATGGCGGGGCTTACCGGCTGGAGTGGTACTCAGCAGGGCTAGCTTTGAGGAGGGAGGGCCGCTGGCGCGCATGATCGGGCCCAAAGAGCGGGCACTTGCCATTGCCGTCGATGAGGTGGTGGCCGGAGGGGGATTCATCAGTCCAGGGGATTATGTCGACGTACTGCTTTATCTGCGGGACAGCGACAACAATCCGGAGCAGACCGCACAGGTCGTCGTGCCCGCGTTGCGGGTATTAAGCTACGGAAAAACGTTGGGGACCACTGTCGCTGGCGAGCCTGTGGTTTATACCCCCGCCGGTCAGGAACAGGAGCAGGGACGGCGGCGTGAGGTACCGGCCAGCACCGCCGTGCTGGCGGTACCGCAACAGCTGCTGACCCGTTTTATGCTGGCCACTCAGGTCGGCACCCTGCGGCTGGCGGTGCGCAGTGCCGATGAACAATTGTTGGCGGGTTACTATGCAAACGGCTTGCCCACGGACCAGCTGAAAGAGATGGAGAGCCAGCTGTTCCAATTTGAAAAGCTGGCCTTACGCCAGGCCAGGCGTCCGCAACAGGGGCTGGCATCCGGCAGGCCCGCAGGGATCAATATTTATCGTGGTCCGGACGTGTCCCGACAGACTCCTTAAACAGGCAGCATCCATGAAGAACCGCATTTTTTCTTATCGAGCATTACGGTCACCGGTCGTCCTGGGGACATTGTATATCCTGCTGTCCGCCGGGGCGCACGCTAATTCCTGCGGTTTGCTGGAGCCGGCACCCAGCACGCTGGAAATTAACCAGGGTATGCAGGATGAACTCAGGCTGCCAGTGCCCATTATCCGGCTGGCGGTGGGAGATCCCCAGGTGGCGGATATACGCCTGACCGGCAAGCGATCACTATTGTTAACCGGTATCCGGGAAGGGGCAACCAATATCAGCATCTGGACGCGCTGTGCCGCAGCGCCGCGTCAGAGCATGGTGTTCGTAAGGGGCCCGGCAAGCCAGGCGATGGCGGCCGTCGGCGGGCCGCAGGACGGCACCGCGGCGTTACCGAGCCAAGTGCAGACCGATATCCGGTTTGTCGAGGTAAACCGCAGCAAGCTGAAGGATGTGGGCATTTCTTTATTCGGGCAACGCGGCAGTTTTTTATTCACGTCGCCGGGCAGTTCCCCTGCCAGTGTACCCTTGGGAGGCATTCCCTCCGACAATAGGGTGCCCCTGTCCAATCAAGGATTTAACATCGTCTGGGGCGGCGGCAGCCAGCATTTTTTGGGGATCTTGAATGCCCTGGAAAACAGCAATTTTGCCTATACCCTGGCCAGCCCCAGCCTGGTTGCGCTCAGTGGCCAGAGTGCCAGTTTTCTCGCGGGTGGCGAGTTTCCGGTGCCAGTACCCAGTACTGGTAGCGATTCGGTATCCATCGAGTATAAAGAATTCGGAGTCCGGCTGACGCTGTCACCGACCGTGGTCAGCCAGGATCGCATCCTGCTGAAAGTATCGCCCGAGGTCAGCGAGCTGAACTTTAATACCGGCGTCTCTATTCAGGGCACGACGGTACCGTCACTGGATGTACGGCGTACCGATACCAGCATATCGCTGGCCGATGGTGAAAGTTTTGTGATCAGTGGCCTGATGAGCGCCCGCAATTTCTCATCGGTGGATAAGCTGCCCGGCCTGGGCGATATTCCGGTCCTTGGCGGTTTTTTCCGTTCTTCCCGGATCGAGCGAGAAGAAAAAGAGTTGTTGATGATAGTGACTCCGCATCTGGTGCAGCCGCTGGCGGCGGAGGCCAGACTGCCCGAACTGCCCGGCGAACACCTGCGTCAGTATGAGCCCAATGCGTTTGAGCTGCTGTTTCTAGAGAATGGCGACTTCGATCAGCGCAGCGGGCTCTCAATGTAAGGGAGAGTTCATGGAACAGACCTTTCTGGTTTATTCGCACAATCAGGCCGATGTGGAATGGCTGCAGACGGCCCTGTCACCGCAGCAGGTGCTGGCGGTAAATGAACAACTGGATGACCTGCTTAGCCTGGTCGATGTCACCGGAAGCAGCCTGGTGTTTATCGGGTTGGAACAACAGAATATGGTGGCGCAGTGCGGAGTGATAGAAGGTTTGCTGGAAGCGAAGCCTTTTGTGACAGTGGTCGGTCTGGGTGACGGCATGGATAACCAGCTGGTCATCCATGCCATGCGCGCCGGTGCCCGAGATTTTATTACCTACGGCATGCGCAGCAGTGAGGTTCAGGGCTTGGTACGTCGCCTGTCGCAGCGCCTTCCCCAGTTGCCGATACAGAAAAAACAGGGAGAGCTGACATTGCTTTATGGGGCCCAGCCCGACACGGATGCGGCCCTGGTGGCAGCCCACCTGGCGCTGAGTTGCCAGCAACGCGGGGACTCGACCTTGCTGCTGGATCTGGGCATTCCCTACGGCGAAAGCCTCGAGGGACTGGGGCTGAAAACGGCCTTTTATTTTGGCGATGCACTGCGCAATTTGCGCCGGCTGGACGCCAGCCTGATCGAGAGTGCTTTCTGCCAGCACGGCAGCGGGCTTAAGGTCTTGGCCCACGACAGGCAGGATGAGCCGTTGTCGGGGATACATTCGGCCGAGCTGTATCTGTTGCTCGGCGCCCTGCGGCAGAATTTCGGACAGGTGATAGTCAACCTCTGTGGCCAGCCGGACAGCGAGTCGCTGCGCACCTTTGTCGGTAACAGCCAGCGTCTGTACTGGTATGTGGATCAGAGTGTTTCCTGCTGTAAGCGTAGCCTGGAGGTGCTGGCCGAATGGCGCCAAAGAGGCGTGAAACTGGAACATAGCCAGTTGTTGGTCGACCGTTATATAGCAAGCGTGGCCCCGGATGCGAAAGTCCTGGCCGGCTCTTTCAATATGCCCTTGGTGTCGGCTTTGCCGCTCAGTGCGGCATTCAGGCTGCAAGTCAAGAATCAGGGGCGTACCCTGTTTCAAATCGCCCCGCGAGATCCGCTGAGCCGTGCGCTCAGGCGCTTGGCCGGTATAGCCGCTAAGCCCGTCGCTCAAGGCAGGCCCGTCAGCTGGCTGAAACGCCTGATAAGGGTGGCAGAATGAGTCGAGATCTTTTCTTTGGCAATCATGGCGGTATCACTCATTCCAGCGCGCTTAAGGGAGCCTTGCATCGCTATCTTATCGATGCACTGGAAGATGAAGATAATAATTTGCTCGACGGCAGTCGCCTGATGCTGCTGCAGTTTGTGACCAGCCAGATAGGCGACTATATCCGTGCCCGACATTTGGCATTTTCCCGTTATGAACAGGATCAGCTGGCCGAAGAGCTAGTGGATGAGCTGATCGGTTTCGGCCCCTTGGAGGTGTTGTTGCGGGACCCGTCGGTCACCGAAATTCTGGTTAACGGTCCCCATCGGGTGTTTGTCGAGCGTAAAGGCGTGTTGCAGCAAAGCGAGCTGCGCTTTATTGACGAGGCGCATCTGCTACGGGTAATACAGCGGATCCTCGCCCCCATAGGCCGCCGCCTGGATGAATCTGCCCCCATGGTTGATGCCCGCATGCCCGATGGTAGCCGGATAAATGCGGTGATCCCGCCGGTGGCCATAGATGGAGCGGCATTGTCGGTACGTAAATTTCGGCAGGATATGCTGAGGAGCGCCGATTTGCTGGCCTCTCGCTCGCTGGATAAAGCGATGCTCGAGTTCCTGGAGCTGGCGGTGAAACAACGTTGCAATATCCTGGTCAGTGGTGGTACCGGCACGGGTAAAACGACCATGCTGAATATGCTGAGTCAGCTGATATCGCCGCGGGAACGGCTTGTCACCATCGAAGATACCGCCGAACTACAGCTGAAGCATGAGCATGTGGTACGGCTGGAGACCCGGCCTCCCAATGCGGATGGCCACGGGGAGGTGGCCGCCCGCGACTTAGTGCGCAATGCCTTACGGATGCGGCCCGACCGCATCATCCTGGGGGAAATCCGGGGGGCGGAAGTGCTGGATGTGTTAATGGCGATGAATACCGGTCACGACGGCTCCATGACCACATTGCATGCCAACAATGCCCAGGATGCCCTGTTGCGGCTGGAAAGCCTGGTGGGGATGTCGGGAGTGCAGGTAGCCGAACGGACATTGCGCCAGACTATCTGTTCTGCCATCGACGTCGTGGTGCAGCTGATCCGGCTGGCTGATGGCCGGCGTTGTGTGAGTGAGATCCTCGAGGTGGTCATGTTGAGGGAAGATCAGTACGTGACCAATACGCTGTTCCGTATCGATCGACAGGGTAACGGGGCCTTTGCGCGTGAGGCGGTCAACCCGGCGGGAGAAAAGCTGAAGCGGATATTCTAATGCCTGGTTGAATGATGATTCATACCCGACTAATGGATGCTGAGAGGTGCCTATGGGCTTGCCATTGCTGCTTGGCTTGATTTCCCTGGTTTTGCTGTTGGCGGGACTGCTCATGCTGCGGCGCAGCTGGTTTAAGGCCAATGCCGAAGCGATCGCGGTTCGCCTAGCTGAACATCAGGAGTATGCAGATGAAAAAAAACTGGGCCGGATTGAAAAGGAATTGCTGAGGGCGGGAATTGACCCACCGCTTTGGCTAATAGCCCTGGTGCTTTTTATTTGGCTGTGCCTGTTGTTTTTTATGTTTTTGCTCGGAGGCTTTCAGCTGCTGTTGCTGGCAATTTTAGGCTCCCTCCTGACCATGCGTTTATATTTGTCATTCCGCTATCGGCGGCGGGTAAAGCAGATGGTCAGCCAACTTCCCCAGATGCTGGATCATATGATCCGTAGCCTTAAATCCGGCCGAACCTTGGGGGATGCCACCTTGCTGGCGATGAATAGCGCCCCTAATCCTTTGCAGCGGGGTATGGGCCGGAGTCGCCGTTTTATCGAGCGAGGTGGGGGCTTGGGGGATGCGATGGACAGCTTTGCCGAACTCTATGAGCAGCCTGAATTCAGGCTACTGGCGTTGGGAGTGAGGGTCAACCAGCGTTACGGCGGGAATGCGACCGAAGTGCTGCAGAATCTCATTAGCCTGATCTGGGAACGGGAGAATGCATCCCATCAGTTGCGGGCCATGACGGGAGAAACCCGGATCAGTGCCTTGGTATTGGGCGGCATGCCGCTGGCCATGGCGGCGTATATTTTTGTCTCTAATCCGGAGTTTTTAATGGGATTATGGCAGGATCCTGCTGGCAAGCTGGTGTTGTTAAGCGCGTTGATATTTCAGGCCCTCGGTAGTTTCATGCTGTGGCGTATGCTGAGGAGTATCTGAAATGAACGGGCTTATTATCAGTGCTTTACTGCTGGCCAGCGGAGCCATGCTGTTATTGTTGTTGGTATGGCGTGAGCAGAAAGCCAGGCGCGATGTCGTGCACCGGCTGGGCAAAGGCGAGGGAGCTGAAAAAGAACGATTGCTGCGTGAATTTGGCAGCAGCCGGCTGGGCCAGCGCAGCCTTAATGTGGACAGTGAGACACGGCTGCTGCTCGACCGGCTTGGTTGGCGGAAAAGTAGCCGGAAGTCGCTGTTTATGGTTATTCAGCTGGGTTTGCCCCTGTTGCTGGCGTTGCTGGTTCAGGTGTTACTCTTGTTCAGGGACGAGCCGTTGACGCAGCCCTGGATACCCATGTTATTTGCGCTGGGTACGGGTTATTTAATACCTAAGCGCATCCTGGCGAGTGCGGTAAAAAAACGGCAGGCACAGTTGGCAGAAGACATTTCATCTGCCTTGCCCTTGCTCCGTATCTTGTTTGAAGTCGGTATGATGGTGGAGCAAGCGCTGAGGGTTCTGGCGACGGAAGGGCGTCATATACTGCCGGTGTTATCAGATGAATTGCACCAGCTGTTGCAACGGGTTGATGCCGGTCTGGATCTGCAAAGCGAATTGCGTCGCACCGCCGAGCTGATGGATGTTGATGAATTAACAGATTGTTTTGTTGTCCTGGAACAGCTTGCTCAGCAGGGCGGCGGCGCCATGGCTTCGTTGTTGTCGATGAAGAAGCTGCTGGATGAGCGACGGGTGACGAACTTACAGGAAAAAGTATCGAAAATGTCGGCCAAAATGTCGATCGTGATGGTCGCCTTTTTGTTTCCGGCTTTACTGATTGTGCTAGCGGGCCCGGGGTTTATTGCTATTGTTCGGGCGATTGGAGATATGGGATGACGCGAGTCACTGGTTTACTGCTGGTTGTCGGGGCATTGAGTGGTTGTGCTGCCACCACTGGCGATGACGGCAAGATAACGAATAACTACTCGCCTTGGTTGATCAAGAGAGAATTGCCTCAACCGGCTGCCTGTACACCTTTAGACAAGGAACAGGAGCTGGCCTTGAATTTGTCGAGGAAAATGGCGGAGAGCGGGCGCTTACATGCGGCGCTGGCGAATGCTGAACTATTGTCCAATACGTTACCTGAGGCTCGCTTGGGCAAAGCGAAGATCCTGCGTTTGCTTAATCGACCCGAAGCCGAGGAGCTATATCAGAGCCTGCTGGATACTTGTCTGGTTGCCGAGGGGTACCATGGCATGGCACAGATGGCGGTGGCCGCTAATCGCGATGAACAGGCGCTTGCCTACCTGCAAAAAGCCATTGCCCTGAAACCAACCAACGACGCTATGCGCAATGACCTCGGGATTGTCTATCTGAATTTACGTAAGTTGGATGAGGCGCGCTTCGAACTGCTAACGGCTCTCGAGCTTAATGAAAGTGAACAGCGTGCGGCCGGGAACCTGCTGACGCTCTTGATTTATCAGGACAAACTCGATCAGGCGGGCAAGCTGGTGTCCCGTTATCAACTGTCGACTCGGCAATATAAGCAGGCTGTGGCCAGGGCGAAAATGCTGCAGCAGGAGGACATCGTCAAGCGGGCGGCCGAGGGAGGAGTGCCGGCCAACGAATCGGAGACAGTGGCGGTCGCCGCATCTGAGTTCTCGCCACCGACCACTGCGGCCCGAAGTATTACCCAGCAACCCGCAGACAACAACAAGGGAATGAGCCAGCCTAAGGGACGGCAGGTTCGGGAAGATACGGCGGCAAGTGAGGGTGAGGTTTCAACCGAAACCGCAGCTATACCCCGGATGCCGAGTGGGGTTCAGGGGGTACAAAGGGTGCGCACCGCTAGCTCTAGGCCCATAGTGCCTCTCGTCATCAGTAACGCCGATACGCCCCGACAAGGTATCTAGCCCATAGATTTAACTGGCGCGCCATTGCGGGTTGGCGCGTTAAGTAGAGCCAGGGCATCAGAAGGCGCCCTCGAACCTAGGCGGGCGTCTTCACCCTGAGCCGCTGTGGCGGTTCAGGGATCCTGAAAACGGACTTGGAGGTAGGGGAAAATGAATAAGAAAAGGTTGATCAGCCTTGTCCTGTTGCTGAGCACGCCGGGCATGGCAAGTGCCAACAACTCGCAGATACCTGGGTTGGGGGCGGAGCATAAGGGGCTACAGACCGGGATCTGGTTACAATTGCAGCGGGAAGGCCAGGTGGCCTCTGAGCATATTCAGACGGTTACCCCAGCAGAACGGGAGCTTATCATGAAGCGCTGGCTGGAAAGTTACAGGCATCCCGTGCCCGAGTTCTATGATCAGGAGGCCGCAGGCACATTTACTCCCTGAATACCTGCCCGTCGAAGGTAAACCGGAACCCCGTTAGTGTCAGGGGCGCCGGTTTGCTCAGCCCTGATGTTCCGCCAGCGCCAAAGCCAGCTGGGTACGGTTACTCATATTGGTGAGCCGTAAAATCTGGGACGCATATAGTTTGACGGTATTCTCTGTAATGCCCAGCTCATGGGATATTTGATAATTGGTAATTCCTTTGGCAATCAGCAGGGCTACTTCTTGCTGTCGGGGTGATAGCTTGGCAAGCAGGGCAGACTGGGGCGTCGTATATTCTGTATCTTGCGCCGGCTCCGGTGCCTGGTGCAGATGATTAATATCCTGGCAGAGCTCCTGCAGTGACTCGGTCAGCCGGAGCACCCGTTCATTCAATCCGCTGATGGATACCTGTTGTTGGGTTTTCGTCAGGCGAGCCGCCAGACGGCGCACACCGGCAGCGAGTTCGTCCATATCCAGGGGCTTTTGATAGAAATCGGCGATACCCGCCTTCAATGCCATAATGACATCGTCTTTTTCCGATTTTCCGGTAAAAAGAATGGCTTCAACAGGGCGTTGTTCCCGGCTTGCAATCAGCATGAGCTCTTGGAGCAGCTGCAGGCCATTTTTGCTGGGCATGTGCAGATCGCTGAGCACGATGTGAACATCGGGAGTGTCGGAAAATATCTGGATAGCGTCATCAGCCGAGTGGCAGCAAAGGCACAGATAATCATGGTCAGTGAAAAATTCACCGAGTTCTTCCGTGATCAGTGGCTCATTATCGACGATCAGCAATTTTTGAGGTTTCAGGTCACGCATAGTTATATGTTCTTTTTTTGTGATGGTTCTGTTTGAGTATCGTGCACTATAACCTTAATTTGAACAATTCTAGGTTGTTTTTTACTCTTTCCCACCGGGCCGTGGCATTTTTCGGCTATGAGTGGCGTGCGAATCGGGGCCGGGTTCATCTTTGCTGTAGGTATTGGAAATAACGGCGAGAGTCGTGTCTGGTATAAACGTTAATCCGAACATACTTTGCTGATATTTTAATATTGTTAGGTTTTTTATGTTCCCCGGATAGGTTATTTAAAATATTAAATAACTGTTTTTTCATGCCTCTATATTTTAAGCCCCGCATCAACATGAGTCCAACCTGATATATCACGCTTATGTCTTGGCAAGCATGGTAGTGGTGGGCTGCGGCTCTGCCGGTATGACGATGGTGAACAGGGCTCCCTTCCCGGTATTTTCGACGCTCAGCGTGCCCTGCATCTGCTGTATTATGCCGTGACTTACCGATAACCCCAGGCCCGTGCCCTGTCCGGCTGGTTTTGTGGTGAAGAAGGGTTCAAAAATTTCCGGCAGCTGGTGGGGGGCTATGCCTCCGCCATTGTCTTCTACCTGCAGCTGGACGCTGTGGTCGTGACAATTGGCACTGATAATAACCTGGGGATTGAGCGTGGGCTGCTGGCTCTTGTATTGGAGCAGGGCATCCCTGGCATTGACCAACAGGTTGATCAATACCTGTTCGAGCTGATCGAGGTGTCCACATACCTGGGGTAACGGAACTACCTTGATCGTCAGTTCGATGCCGCTTTGTTCCAGGGTATCCCGGGTCAGTGACAAAGCCCCTTCTATGGCTTTCTGTGGATCGAAAGGGTACTTCTCCAGGGCCGAGCGCCGGCCAAAAATGCGCATATGCTCGATGATGCGGGAGGCGCGAACTATCTGGCTTTCAATGCGTTCTAGTTTATTTTTGATATATTCCGGTGAGCATGCTTGGGTTTCCATGCGTCTCAGCAGGTTGACCAGCGCGATACGCATGACATTCAGGGGCTGGTTCATTTCATGGGCCAGGGTAGTGGCCATTTCACCAATCATGGCCATTTTGGTGCTTTGATAAAGCTGCAGCCTGGCTTTGTAGACTTCGCTGTTATCCCGGCCGACGGCCTGAACTTCGCACAGGATACCTTTGTCGTCGAAGATCCCCCGTTCGGCCCAGACGACCCAGAGGGGTTCCCTGTCGGGGAGGTGCAGGCAGATTTCAGCATTGGCGATAGGGTTGAGCGGGGTCAGGGTACTCAGTCGCTCCCGAAAGGCACTTAGCTGTTCGGCCGACAGATAAAGCGCCAGACTCACACCTTGCGTTTGTTCCTGAGTGACCCGCAGATAACGGGTAAGCAAGGCGTTGGCAAAGGTCAGCGTCAGGTCGGGACGATAGCGGCAGATCATCGCCGGTGAGTCTTCTACCAGTACCCGGTAACGCTCCTCGCTGTCACGCAGGCGTTCCGTGGCGATGGTGGCATCGGTGATATCGATGCACAGGCCGACGACTTCTATCGGTTGCCCCCACTGGTCCCGCAGCAATCGGGCTTCGTCCAGCATCCAGTGATAGTCATGCTGTTTATCTCGTATGCGGTAACGGCAGCTGGCCACCCCTTCGGTCAGCAGGGTATGGGTACATTGATAAAAGGTGTCCCTGTCATCCGGATGAACAAAGGCGGCCATGGATTCTTGCTGTACCTGCTCCGGCAACCAACCCAGCACCGAGTACAGGCTGGCACTGAAAAATACCGGTTTCAAGGCTCCTTCTACATAATGTTGTACATAGATGATGGCCGGTGCGCTGTCCACCAGGGACTCGAGCCGGGTGTTGGCGGTTTGCGCCTCGGTTTGCTGTTGCTTGAGATCCTGTATATCGAGCAGGGTGCCGACCAGGCAAGGCGCTTGCTCCCGGATTTGCGCCTGCATATCAAGCCGGTACCAGCGGAGTTCGCCGTCTATCTGCAGGCGAACATGCTGGCTGAAGGATTTTCCTGCACTGGCTTCCGTAAGGCGGATACGAAATTCGCCCCTGTCCGCCGGGGCCAGCAATTCCAGCCACCGGGACAGGGAGACCGCCTCGGTGGCGGGCAGTGCCAAGGTCCGGAGCAAATGCGGCGCTATATGAAACAGTTCCAGTTGCGGATCGTATTCCCACCAGCCCACGTTTTGTAACTGTTGCAACGCGTTGTAACGCGCAACTTCCTGATCATGTTGCTGTTCCTGAAGCCTGTGCAGGAGCGGAGCCGTGATCTGGGCACCAATATGGGTCCATTCCTCCGAGTTGAGGTAGGGGGCTTCTTGTGCGGCGTGGTAGCCGGCACATAACAACCAGGCGCAGATCCGGTTTTGGGCCCGGTAGGGAATGGCCCATAGCCGCTCAGAGGCGTTGCTTGCGGTATCCAGAGAAAGCAACACTGGCCCAGAGTAATCCAGCTTGCTCAACCGTGGGCCTATTTTATATTCGTCCCACCAATGGGGAGTGGTGCCGGGCAAACAATAATGCTGATAAAGAGACCAGCCATCATTGCCGTCCTCCAAGGCAATGGCGATACAGGGGATCCTCAGCCGCAGGGCCAGCCCCTCGAGTAATTCGCGGGTTAGTTCCGGAAGCTGGCGGCTGCTGCGCATTGCCTCTGCGATGCGCATGGTATAGGTCAGCAGCTGGGCCTTGCGTTCATAAAAGCTGACTTTGCCAACGATATCGGTGATGTCTGTCAGTGTGAGTCGCCAGCCGGCGTCGGCCTGGGTCAGCCAACCGCGCGTATACAGAGGCTGGCCATTTTTTCTCTTAAAGCAGAGGTCTAGGCATTGATTGCTCCAGGCGGAGGGCGTTTCCTGCAGCAGCGGCGCAGGCGCGAGCAGGTAGTCACCGAGTGTCCTGCCAGCTACTGCTGGGGCGGGCGATAACTCCCTGCTCAGCTGTCCGCTACATTGGATGACTAACCCGCGGCCATCCAGCCGGATATTCAGGCTGTCCTGCTGTGATGACGGAATCAGGTCGGACTCGGTTGCGGGTCTATCGGTTTCTTTCTGAATTCGATGTAACCAACTTTTTAGCATGATTCCCTCATGGCTATCGGCAAACGGAGCATCGGCTGGCTTTGTGTTGTATTTGCTCGGTGTTGCTAAATAATTTTCTTGTCTGAACAATCAAAAAATTAAGAGAAAGGCCATGTTTCGTATCTTGAGCCAATTTGTCGGGCAAAGAGTGCGGCAATGAAAACCGGGTACAGATATGCAACGGATGCGGCTGTCAAACACAGGGGCAATTACCGCTGGAAAAGCTCCGCTCGAAGCTATACTAGGACGATAGTGGCGGCAGATCCAGAGTCGGATACAGAGATCGGCATTCAGCTGGTTTGTATCTCCGTCCCGCTCGCCAGGAGGCGCGGCGTTCGGGTTAAGGCCGGCATGGTCCGCTTAAGAATGAATTTATCATGACGGCTTTGGTATTATAAAAAATGAGTTTGGAGACAGGCACATGCTATATCCAGTGTTGCTTGCATGGGCCGGGGTTTGCGCCCTGCAGGACGTCAGTCAAAAACGCATTGCCAATAGCCTCACTTTTTCTGGCATGGCTATATCCCTGGGCTATTTGTTGATCACCGGTGAAACATTCACCGGTGCCGCTCCGGGCCAGGCGATGGTCGCCGTGGCCATGGTGATCTTGCTTATATTGCCGGGTTGTATCATCGGCAGAATGGGCGCGGGAGATCTTAAAATGCTGCTTGGGCTGGCATTGGCAAGTGATGCGCCGCATGTATTAACCTGTATGGTTACCGCCGGGGTTGGATTGGGGCTATGGACGCTGCTGTCATCCCATATCTGGCCCTGCCTGCCTGCGAGGCTGCAAAATCATATGCCATACATGGCGCCGAACATCGGCGGTGGCATTCCCTATGCCCCCTTCATATTCCTCGGTTTTCTCTGTGCCGGTGGATGGGTGTGATTATGCTGAGGCATTACAGCAGATAATGGTGGCGCACCGCCAGCTAAATGCAGAGACGTTCTTTACTTCGGCCATGGGTGTTGCACCTATTATCTGAAGTCCCGTCCGAGGTATCGGCCTCCCTCTGTATGACAACCCCTCCTACTATATCGATGTCACTTTTGCTCTCTTTCTCAACGCTAGTACCGTTTTCCCCCACTTTGGTCCCTAAAGGGACATGGTGTCGTAGTGAATGATAATGGAATACTTCAATTGTTCTTTAATTGTTAATTTTGTTTTGCGTATTGGAATCGTCCAATGAGGAACTTAGGGAGAAGGAAGATGACCGTATTCGCCAATACCCAGCAGGCACAACAATCATTCTGGCACCCGATGGCCCACCCGGCGAGCGTCCGGCAGAGCGCCGTCACCCGTATCGTCTCGGGGGAGGGCGTCTATGTGACCGATGATAAAGGGCAGCGGATGGTCGACGGAGTGGCCGGCCTGTGGAACGTCAACTTGGGCCATAACCGGCCGGAGATCAAGGCCGCCATCATGCATCAGCTCGATGAGTTGGCCTATTACCAGAGTTTTGATGGTGTCAGTCACCCCCGGGTGGAAGAGCTGTCGGCCAGGCTGTCGGCCATGCTGGCCCCGGAGCAGATGGCCAGGGTCATGCTCAGCTCCGGCGGTTCGGATGCGGTGGAAACCGCACTCAAGGTCAGCCGTCAGTACTGGAAGCTGGTCGGAGAACCCGAGCGCACCAGATTTATCTCCCTCAGGCAGGGCTATCATGGTACTCACTTCGGTGGTACCTCGATCAACGGCAGCTTGGTTTTCCGTCGCAATTACGAGCCACTGTTGCCCGGCTGCATCCAGATAGACGCACCTTGGCCCTATCGTAATCCCTGGAATGCCGGTGGGGAAGAGTTAGGGGCCTTATGCGCCGCCCAACTGGAGCGAGAGATCCTGGCTCAGGGGCCGGACACTGTGGCGGCTTTTATTGCCGAGCCGGTGCAGGGGGCGGGTGGCGTGATAGTACCGCCGGCCAATTTCTGGCCTTTGGTTCGTGCCGTCTGTGATAAATATGGGGTGCTGTTGATTGCCGACGAGGTGGTGACCGGCTTTGGCCGCAGCGGCAATATGTTCGGCTGCCGGGGATGGGGGGTCAGCCCGGATATCATCTGCCTGGCGAAAGGCATTACCTCTGGTTATATCCCTTTGGGGGCGACACTGGTCAACCAGCGGATTGCCGGTGCCTTCGAGCAAAACGGCAATTTTACCGGGGCTCTGATGCATGGTTACACCTACTCCGGCCATCCGGTTGCCTGTGCCGCCGCCCTGGTATGTCTGGATCTGGTCGAAAGAGAGCAGATCCCTGCCAATGCCGCCAAGCAGGGAGATTACCTGCTGCAGGCTCTCAAGCCATTCGAGCAGAAGTTTGCCGCCGTAGGCGAGGTTCGTGGCAAGGGCCTGATGCTGGCCTTGGATCTGGTGAGCGATAAAGCCAGCCGAGAGCCGGTTGATCCCATGGACGGTTTTGCCAACCAGATAGCCCGGGTTGCCCGCGCGCATGGCGCCATGGTCCGTCCCGTCGGCACCAAGATCATCCTCTCGCCACCCTTGACCATACAGCTGCCGGAGCTGGATATCCTGGTCAATGCCCTGGATACCGCCTTTAGCCAGACGGCGCCGGTGCGTTAAGGACCACCTAGCTTGTTTGATCGATACCGCCTGGGTCGAGTAGGCCGCGGTATCGGAAGCAATGTCAAGGGGGAGCTGCGCCGCGCTATCTCTGGCGCGGAGGCGCTCCTTTGTACCTCCCACCAGACCGTCGAGTCGCCGCCAGACGGTATCAGCCGAGGCGCTTGCGTCTGTATTAAAGTTGCACCAAGGAGACCAGGATGTCCCAGAGTAAACCCCTTTCCATGGCCAACCCCGCCGGGCTGACCAGCCCATCTCGGCCCGGGTTGGGCCTGATGACCCTGTTTGCCGTCGCCGTGGGTGTTGTGGTGGTGCAGGGCACCATGGTGTCGGTGCTGCAGGGGGCCGGCATCGGCGGTTATGGCTTTATGCTGGCCATCGTGCTCGCCGCCCTGCTGGCCCTCTGCTATGTATTCACCTTTTCCGAGCTGTCGCTGATGCTGCCCGGTGCTGGCGGCATCAGCGTGTATACCCAGGTAGCCATGGGGCATTTTCCCGCTATCGTTGCCACCCTGGCCGGCTATCCTGTGGTGGCCATGTTTGCCCTGTCGGCGGAATTGCTGCTGGTGGAGTTTATCCTCGGTCAGCTCTATCCGATGTTGTTCGGACTTCCCGGCATCGGCCTGGGGCTGCTGGCCCTGCTCGCCGGCCTTAACCTGCTGGGTGTGAATATTTTCGCCCGGGTACAGAGCCTGCTGGCCTTCGTCATGCTGATGACCCTGGCACTGATCGGCCTGGCCGGGGTGAGCGAGCTGGGTACGATAGCGCCAACCGTGTCGGTGACCGAGTTCAACCCGCTGGGGCTGGGAGTGCTTTCGCTGGTGGTCTTGGCCATCTGGGCCTTTGTCGGGCTGGAATTCGTCTGCCCGCTGATCCCGGACAGCCGCCAACCCCAACGCCATGTGCCTCTGGCCATGATATCGGCGCTGGTGGTGCTGACCTTTATCTACCTGTTGCTGGCCTGGGCCGGACTCAAGTTTGTACCCGTAATGACCCTGGCCGGAGCAGAGCTTCCCCATATGGAGCTGGTGCTGGCGCTGTTTGGCGACAGCGGCATGCTGTTGCTGGCGGTGGCCGCCATCACCGCTACTTGCAGCACGGTCAATACGGTGTTGGCCACGGTGCCGCGCATGCTGGCGGGCATGGCCGACAGTGGCCAGTTGCCTGCCTGCTTTGCTCACCGCAGAGCCAACGGTACTCCCTGGCTCAGTATATTAGTACAGGCGCTGATGATAGCAGCGCCTGTGATGCTGCTGGGTCACGACCCCGATAGCATCATCATGCTTCTGATCTCGGCGGCGGCGGCCTGGATAGTGACCTATGTCATCGCGCACCTGGATGTGCTGGTGTTGCGCCGACGCTACCCAGAGTTGCCACGCCCCTTCAAAACCCCCTGGTACCCGCTGCCCCAGCTGTTGGGTATGGCCGGCATGGGGTATGTGTTTTTCAACAATTCGCCGAGCCCGGAACTGAGCGCCCAAGTATATGGCAATACCGCCCTGGTACTGGGATTGGTGGCGCTGTTTGCCCTGGCCTGGGTACGGCTGAAAATGAAAAAAGGCTTGTTTGCAGCCACCCCGCTGTCTCATTTGTCCCTGGTGAGCCAGGGTCTGAACACCTAAGGAGTAAGATGATGACCCAGTATATGGATACCCGGCTGTTGCCCGCCTTTTCCCAACTGATCGACGGCTGCCTCGTTCAAGGCGAGGGAGCGCCCTTAGCGGTGGTGAACCCGGCAAATGGCGAAACGGTGACCGCCTGTCGGGCCGCCAGCCTGGGCCAGCTGGAACAGGCGATAGCCAGTTCCAAGCGAGCCTTTGGGAGCTGGCGCCACAGCGACCATGAACAACGCCGGATCCTGCTCGATACCATCGCGGATACCCTGGTCGCCCATGAAGAGGAGCTGGCCCGGCTGATCACCCTGGAGCAGGGTAAGCCCCTGGCCCTGGCCCACTTCGAGGTGCAGGGTGCGGTGGCTTGGACCCGCTACACAGCCGGCCTCGAGCTGCCGGTCAGCGTGCTGGAGCAGAGCCCGCAGCGGCGGGTGGAGCTGCAGCACAAGCCGTTGGGCGTGGTGGCTTCCATTACGCCCTGGAACTGGCCGCTGCTGATCTGCGTCTGGCATATCATGCCGGCGGTGCGGGCGGGCAATACGGTGCTGTGCAAGCCCTCATCCCAGACCCCGCTGGCGACCCTGCGGTTATTCGAACTGCTCAACCGGGTCGCACCGGCTGGCCTGTTCAACATCGTCACCGGTGCGGGTGGCGAGCTGGGACGGGCCCTGTGTGAGCATAAAGACATTGCCAAGTTGGTGTTTACCGGCTCCACCGGCACCGGCCAGGACATCATGGCGCGTAGCGGTGCCACCCTCAAACGGCTGACCCTGGAACTAGGCGGTAACGATGCCGGCCTGGTGCTGCCCGATGCGGATCCGGCCACCATAGCTCAGGCCCTGTTCCAGAGCGCCTTTATCAATATGGGCCAGACTTGCGCCGCCCTGAAGCGGCTTTATGTGCCCGACGCTCTCTATGATGAGCTCTGTGAACGGCTGTGGGAACAGGCCAAGGCCCAGGTGGTGGGCGACGGCATGGCTGAGGGGGTGACCTTCGGCCCGGTGCAGAATGAGCACCAGCTGCAGTATGTGCAGGAGCTGATTGCCGAGGCGAGCGCCGAAGGCGCCACCCTGCTGGAGGGCGGCCAGGCCTTGCCCGGCCAAGGCTGTTTTATGGCGCCTACCCTGGTGCGGGACATAGCCCCCCATAGTCGGCTGGTGGTGGAGGAGCAGTTCGGGCCCGTGTTGCCCATAGTGCGTTATCAAAGCCTGGAGCAGGCCCTGGCCTGGGCCAACGAGGGCGAGTTCGGCCTGGGCGGGTCGGTGTGGGGGAAAGATCCGGAACAGGCCCGCCAGGTGGCGGACCGCCTTGAGTGCGGTACGGTGTGGATCAACGGTCATGCGGAGGTGCTGCCCCACGTACCCTTCGGCGGCAGTAAGATGTCCGGTATCGGTTGCGAATTTGGCCTGGATGGACTGCTGGAATATACCCAGAGACAGGTGGTGAATATCCGAGGGAGAGGATAAGGGAAGGTTTCTCCTGGTTGAACTGCTTGCTCATTGCGCCGAAAGTCGGCCAAGGGTCGACTTTCGGCGGCGGTATTTAGGCTTGACGTCCGTTGTCCAGGGTGATCAGGTGATTGAGGAACATCAGAAACAGGTCGGCTTGGGAGTTCAGGTTCAGTTTGGCATAGGCCCGTTTGCGGTGGTTCTTGACCGTGCCTTCGCCTATGCCCAAACGTTCGCCGATTTCCCGTGAGCGATGGCCGAGGAGCACCAGGCGCAGTATTTCCCGCTCACGTCGGGTCAGTAGCATATCGCCCAGGCTGTCGAAGGCCAGATCGATACGGGCTTTGACATTATCCTGGTCCGGAGGGGCCGACGACAGTTCGCCGCTGAGCTTGCCCCAGTGCTGTAGGCACAGATTTTGGAGCAAGGGCTCGAGCTGGCGCAGGGTGGCCAGCTCTTCCTGGCCTGGGGCGGCATGCTTGCCCAGGCGGCCGAGGGAAAACACCACAGTCACCTCGTCGTTCACCCGGCTGATAATGCCCACTTCGTCGTGCCAGCCGGTATTCTGGTAAAAGCCCCGATAGTAGTCGCTCTTGGTAAAAAAGCGGGGAAACAGTTCGGACAGCAGGTAGACGCCCGGAGCCATCCCCGACTGCACCGCCTGGTAGAAGGGATCTTCCCGGTAGGACTGGTGCAGGTAATGTTCGAACAGCACCTGCCGTTGCTCGGTGAGGGAGTCGTACAGATAGATGGGCTTGTGGCTCCGGCTATAGCCGAGCACGAGGGCGCAGTCGAAGGCCAGGCTGGTATTGATAAAAGCCAGCAGGGCACGGGGAAAGGCCGGGGTATGGATGGCGGCCACCGCCTCGGACAGGGCCGGCAGCCAGGAGGGACTGAGGTGTGACATCGAATGGCTCTCTGTATGTGTCTATTCACACCTTGGCCGGATTAGCGGAGCGGGTCAAGAGGCCAACTCCGGCCGTTCTTTAAAATATTCCAGCGTCTCCGGGTTGGCGAGGGCGCCGATATTTTTGACCGGCTCCCCATGCACCACGTTGCGTACCGCCAGCTCGACAATCTTGCCCGACTTGGTCCTGGGCACATCATTCACCGCCAGGATTTTGGCCGGGACATGGCGCGGCGTACACCGGCTGCGAATACGTTGGCGAATGGCGGCCTCCAGCCCGGGGGTCAGCTCAGCTCCTTCCGCGAGTTTGACAAACAGCACCACCCGTACGTCCTGCTGCCAGTGCTGGCCGATCACCACCGAATCCAGAATGGCTTCGAACTGGTTGACCTGGCGGTAGATCTCGGCGGTGCCGATGCGCACCCCGCCCGGATTGAGCACCGTATCGGAACGGCCGTAGAACAGCATGCCGCCCTGGGGGCTCAGCTCGACAAAATCCCCATGGTGCCAGACATCCGGGTAAGTGGCCCAGTAGGCGTCGTGATAGCGGCGGCCGTCGGCATCGTTCCAGAAGCCGAGGGGGCGGTTGGGGAAGCTGTTGCAGCAGACCAGCTCGCCGCGTTCGCCCCGCAATGAGCTGCCCTGATCGTCGAACACCTGCACATCCAGCCCCAGGCCGATGCACTGGCATTCACCCCGGTAGACGGGACTGATGGGGTTGCCGAGCACGAAGCAGCCGCAGATATCGGTGCCGCCGGCGATGGAGGCCAGCTGCAGGTCTCCCTTGATGCCTTGGTAGACATAATCGAACTGTTCCGGTGCCAGCGTCGAGCCGGTGGAGCAGAGCGTGCGCAGGGCGCTCAGGTCATGGCTGTCGGCCGGCCTGACGTGTTGTTTTTCCAGTGCTTCCAGATATTTGGCCGAGGTGCCGAACAGGGTCATGCCCGCCTCAACGGCCCAATCCCACAGCACTGCTGCGCCGGGTACAAAGGGTGAGCCTTCATACAGCAGCAGGGTGGCGCCGCTGGCCAGCGCCGAGGCCAGCCAGTTCCACATCATCCAGCCGCAGGTGGTGAAATAAAATACCTTGTCGCCGGGACGGATGTCGGAATGCAGCCGGTGCTCTTTCAGGTGGTTGAGCAGTATGCCGCCCGCCGAATGCACTATGCACTTGGGCTGGCCCGTAGTGCCCGAGGAATAGAGGATATAGAGCGGCGCGTTGAAGGGCATGGGGGTGAATGCGAGCCGGGCGTCCCGGTACCGGGCCAGCAGCTCGGGCCAGAGCCGGACCCGCTCCCGCTCGCTCAGCCTGTGCTGGCCGATATAGGGGATCTGCACCCAGTACTCTATGCTGTCGATGGCGGCGACGATGTCCCGGGCTTTTTGGCTGGTGTCGTGCAGCTTGCCGTTATAGCGGTAGCCGTCGGCGCTGAACAATACCCTGGGCCGGGTCTGGCCGAAGCGGTCGACCACGCTGTCGACCCCGAAGTCCGGCGAGGTGGAGGTCCACACCGCCCCCAGGCTGGTGGTGGCCAGCATGGCCACCACGGTTTCCGGCAGGTTGGGCAGATAGCCGGCCACCACATCGCCCGGGCCTATCCCCTGCTCCCGCAAGAACCGGCTGACGGCCGCGACCTGCTCCCCGAGCTGCCGCCAGCTTAAGGCGCGATGGCCCTGGCCTTCGGCCTGGAACAGCAAGGCGTCCCGATCGGCAAAGGCCTGGCCATGGGCCAGCAGGTTTTCGGCAAAGTTCAGCCGGGCCTGGGGGAACCAGATGGCTCGTTCGGCACTATTCGGCTCTACTACCAGCGGTTCACCCTGCTCACCGATCACCCCGGCAAAGTCCCACAGGCTGCTCCAGAAGGCGGGGCTGTCTTGCACCGACCAGGCGTGCAGGCCGGCGTAATCGGTCAGGTGCAGCTCAAAGCGCCGGTTTACCTGCTGTATAAAATCGTGCAACAGGCTTTGCTTTATACGGGCGGGAGAGGGTTGCCATAACAGGGCGTTTTGCGGTCGCATAACCTTGTCCTTGTCGATGCCGTGGTCATTCAAGCTTAACAAGAGAATGCAGGCTTGGGAGGGCGGCTGGACAGATCCCGCCGACCGAAGTGGGTGATTATCGCATGTGGGCAATGGGGCCGCTTGGCCCCTGATTTATTGTTGATCCGGGTGAGCCCGGTGAAAGGCCTCCAGCCGGTTGCAGGCCTGTTCGATGGCGGTGAGCCGCGGATAGGGCGTCATGTCCAGCTTGAATCGATGGGCGTTATAGAGCTGAGGGATCAGGCAGATATCCGCAAGACCGGGAGTGTCACCACAGCAGAACGGCGTGTCGCTGCCGCTCAGCTGTTGCTCCAGCGGCGCCAGCCCCTGTTGCAGCCAGTGGTGATACCAGCTGGTTTTCTGCGCTTCGCTGATGCCGAGTTCGCCGGTCAGGTACTTGAGTACCCGCAGGTTGTTGAGCGGGTGGATATCGCAGGCGACCTGCTGGGCCAGGCTGCGGATGCGGGCCCGCTCAAACGGCGAACCCGGCAGCAGGGCTGGCTCCGGGTAGCGCTCGTCCAGGTATTCGATAATGGCCAGGGACTGGCCGAGCACGCCTTCGCCGGTATCCAGGCTGGGCACCAGGCAGGTCGGGTTCAGCGCCCGGTAATCATTGCTCCCTTGGGCACCGTCCAGCAGGGAGACGGGGCTGGCCTCATAGGCCAGCCCTTTCAGATTAAGCGCGATACGTACCCGGTAGGCCGCGGAGGAGCGCACATAGTCATAGAGTTTCATATTTCACGACCCGTTGATCGATGGCGCCGAAGATGGACTGGCCCTGCTGGTCGAGCATCTCGATACGCACCCGGTCGCCGAATCTCATAAAGGGGGTCTTGGCCGCGCCCTGGTCGATGATCTCCAGCATGCGCCGCTCGGCCAGGCAGCAGGAGCCGGTGCTGCGATCTTCGTTCGACACCGTGCCCGAGCCGACGATGGCGCCGGCGCACAGCGCCCGGTTGAAGCTGACATGGGCCACCAGCTGGGCAAAGTTAAAGGTCATGTCGGTGCCCGCATCGGGCTCGCCGAACAGCTGGTCGTTGAGGTGCACCCTGAGTCTGTGGTGTACCTTGGTGTCCTGCCAACTGTCACCCAGTTCGTCCGGGGTCACCGCCACCGGCGAAAAGGAAGAGGCCGGTTTGGACTGGAAGAAGCCGAAGCCCTTGCCCAGCTCGCCCGGGATCAGGTTGCGCAGAGACACATCGTTGACCAGCATCAGCAGCTTGATATGGGTGCCGGCCTGCTCCGCGGTGGTGCCCATGGGCACGTCGTCTGTGATCACCGCTACCTCGCCCTCGAAATCGATACCCCAGGCTTCGTCGGCCAGGCGGATGTCCTCGCGCGGGCCGATAAAGCCGTCGGATACGCCCTGGTACATCAGCGGATCTGTCCAGAAACTGGCGGGCATCTCGGCGCCGCGGGCCTTGCGCACCAGTTCAACGTGGTTGACGTAGGCGCTGCCATCGGCCCACTGGTAGGCGCGGGGCAGGGGCGAGGCGCAGGCGTCCTGGTCGAAGGCGAAGCTGTCGGCGCAGGCGCCGTCGTTCAACTGCTGGTACAGGGCCTGCAGTTTGGGCTCGGCCCCCACCCAGTTGTCCAGGGCGGCCTGCAGGGTCGCAGCGATACCGGTGGCCTTGACCGCCCGGCTCAGATCCCGGGATACCACGATCAGCTGGCCGTCGCGGCCCTGTTTCAGAGAGGCTAATTTCACAATATTCTCCTTAAGATAAATCTATCGACGCCAAAGCTGGTTAATAAACGGGGTTGGTTGGCCTCTAAACCGACCGTTGGCGCCATGGCCGGAAAATGCTCCTGCCGTTCCGGCATTCCCGCCATCCCTGGCGGTCAGTGACGCCGTTGAGCCCCCATGGATGGGTTCCCGGCGGGTCGGTGTGAGGACAATGAATCCCGTTTTTCTCCTTACTAACGTCAGCGCCTATTTTTAATTTGTCGCTTCCGGCTCTCTTCAGCCTTTCACCTGCCAGGAATTAACATAGTCGATATTCTCCACCCCTTCGGGCAGCTCGGCCACTTCCAGCGGCAGGCGAGTGTCGATCATCACCGCCACTTCATCGGTTTCGGTACGGGCGTGTTTGGCGCCGGCGGCGAAGGCCTTGGGATGGGGACCATGGGTAAAGCCGCAGGGATGCAGGGTGACCATGCCCGCCTCGATGTTGTCCCGGCTGAAGAAGTTGCCCTTGTGATAGAAGATGACTTCATCGTAGTCGTCGTTGTTATGGTAGAAGGGCACCTTGAGCGCACCGGGATCCGACTCGATCGGCCGGGGCACGAAGGTACAGATCACGAAGCCGTTGGCCACGAAGGTGGTGTGGGCGGACGGCGGCAGATGGAAACGGTGGCTCATCAACGGACGGATATCGCGCCAGTTGAGTTTAAACACCGTCAGATCGCCTTTCCAGCCCTGGGCATCCAGGGGGTTGAAGGGGAAGGTGATGCAGTTCATCTGCTCCCGGGCCTTGAGCAGCACCCGCCAGTCACCGGCTTCGGCCTGCTGGGCCTTGAAGGCGTCGTCGATGCGCGGATACTCGAGGATGGCCGGATCGAACACCGCGTGCTGGCCGACCAGTCCGCGTTCGGCGGTCATGTAAGAGCCGGCGGTGGCCTCAATCATCAGCATGGTGACCGGCTCATCCAGCTCCAGGCGCCAGCTGGTGGAGCGGGGCAGTATGATGTAGTCGCCGTCACGGAAACTCATATGGCCGTAATCACAGTAGAGATGACCGCTGCCCTGGTGGATAAACAGGCATTCGTCGCCGTCGCCGTTGCGCACCAGATGGTCCATCGAGCGGCTGCTTTTCCAGATGCGTACCTTGGTGTTGGCATTGTGCAGCAGGGGCGTGGCATCCCAGGGGGTATGACCCGGCTGCTCCAGTTTGTTGGTGTCGAAGGCGCGGGGCCGCAGCGGTCCTTCCCAGGCGCTCCAGCCGGTGGGGGCATGATCGTGATACATATGGGTCGCCGGACCGAAAAAGCCCTCCTTGCCGATTTCCCGCTCGAAGGTGCCATCCGGCATGTCACAGTGGGCCTGGTGAGACGTGTTCCCCTCACGGATGGGGAACTGGAACCATTTACGCATGAGCCTTCTCTCCTTGCATTTCCATCGAGCCGGCTATCTCAAGAGCCTGCTCGAGTATCTGGGTATCGCCAATATGATTGGCCAGTAATAAGATAAGTCTGGCATTGATCCGCAGACTGCGCTCCACGTCGTCGACCCGGTGCAGCTTGATCAACCGGCTGTAGATATGGTCCGGATCCGGGCAGTTCAGGGTCAGCTTCAGATCATTCATGCTCAGTCTCCTCGAGGTTGGCACAGGCTCTGGCCTGGGCCCGACGGACATCCTCGATATCCCATCGGCGCCAGCGGGCGCAGACGTGTTGATCCGGGCGGAACAGGTAGAGGCTGCCCGGGGTGGCGTCGAAGCGTTCGAACAGCACCCCTTCCCGGTCTTGCAGCAGCGGCAGCCCTGCGCAGGTGCCCCGGGCGCCCTTCGCCAGCAGCACCAGGACGCGGATTGGCATATCACCCTGCTGCAGGGCCTGCAAGGCGCCGACCGGCACCTGCTCGGCGTCATCGGCAAAGAACAGGGCACAGAACTCATTGCCCAGCTGGTTAAGCAGCCAGGCCAGTTCGCCGTCCGCGGTGAGCACGGGACCATCGGTGGCCACCACGCCCGGCGCCTGCCGGTCACCGAAGGCGTCCCGATCCGGCGTGTTGAGCGCCGAGTCCAGCAGCCGGCTGGGCAGCGACAGCCGGCCCGAGTTAACGAAGCCCTGGGCGAAGGGGTAATCCCTGGCCAGCGCCAGCACCTGATCCCGGAACACCCGGCTGACCTTGTTCTTGGGGCTGATAAAGTCGGTGGAGCGGGTGGAGTTCAGGATATTTTCATCCGCCGCCTGACTGCGCTCCTGCTGATAGCTGTCCAACAGCCGCCGGGGTGCCTTGCCGTCCAGGACCCGTTTCAGTTTCCAGATCAGGTTGTCCGCATCCTGGATCCCGGAGTTGGCGCCGCGGGCGCCGAAGGGGCTGACCTGATGGGCGGCATCGCCGATAAAGATCACCCGCCCGTGCACGAATTTGTCCATGCGCCGGCACTGGAAGGTGTAGACGCTGACCCATTCCAGCTCGAAATTGTCGTGGCCGAGCAGGGCACGCACCCGGGGGATCACCTGCTCGGGCTGTTTTTCAAATTCAGGATCCGCGTCCCAGCCCAGATCGAAGTCGATGCGCCACAGGTTATCCGCCTGCCGGTGCAGCAGGGTGGACTGGCCCCGATGGAAGGGCGGGTTAAACCAGAACCAGCGTTCGGTCGGGTAATCGCCCTGCATCAGCACGTCGGCTATCAGGAATCTGTCCTGGAAGATCTGCCCCTTGCTCTCCAGCCCCATCAGGGTGCGGATGCCGCTGTTGGCGCCGTCGGCCACCAGCAGATAGTCGCAGCGCAGCCGGTAGAGGCCGTCCGGGGTCGTTATATCCAGCAGTACGCCCTGTTCAGACTGGCTCAGGCCGGTGACCCGGTTTTTCCAGCGCAGATCGATCAGTGCTTCGTCCTGGATCTGCTCCACCAGGAACTGCTCGAAGTAATATTGCTGCAGGTTGATAAAACCGGGCCGGCGGTGGTGGGCTTCCGGCTGTAGGTTGAAGTCATAGACCGCGCCCTCGCCGGCGAATACCCGGCCCCGGTTCCAGGTTATCCCCTTATCGACCAGGCGCTGACCCGGCCCCAGCCGGTCCATGATCTCCAGGGTGCGCTTGGCATAACACACGGCCCGGGAGCCGATGCTGACGGTGTTGTTGTCGTCCAGCACCACTACCGGCAGGCCCTGGCGGGCGCAGTCCAGCGCCGCCGCCATGCCCACCGGACCGGCGCCGATGATCACCAGCGGGTGGTGCACCGGCTGCTCCGCTTGCTGGTCCGGGCTGGCCCGATAGTCGTACACCGGATTCTGATAGGTAGCTTGCATCCTTGGCTTCTCCCTGCTGCCTTGTTAAGACTGCTGTTCCAGTACCTGCTGCAGGCTGTGCCACATTTCGGTATCCCGCTCGGCGGTCCAGATGCGCGGGTCGGCATGGTCACCGGCTTCGTCGTAGCAGCGGGTAATGTCGAACGGCAGGCAGTGATCGAAGATCACCCAGTGGCCATACTGGGGCGCCAGCTGCGCATAGGTTTCCTTGTAGCAGTCGGCCAGGCTCAGGCCCCGGGCGCGGCCGTCGGCCACGCTCTGGAACATGGTGCGGATAAAGTTGCGGGTGCCTTCTATGGCTTCTCGGCACTGCTCTGGGCTGGTCAGGGCATCGCCCCGGCCGGGCACCAGCTGGTTTGGATTAAGTGCCAGCAGGTTACCCAGGGTCTGCGGCCAGTCTTTATGATAGGCGTCGCCGCTGTAGGGGGTGGCGCCGTATTCCACCAGATCGCCGGCGAACAGTATGCCTTCTTCCGGCAGCCAGGCGATGGTGTCGCCCTTGGTGTGGCCGCGCCCCACATGCATGATCTCCACCCGGCGGTTGCCCAGATCCAGGGTCATGCGCCCGTCGAACACGACATTGGGCCAGGTCAGGCCGGGCACCGACTCCACTCCGGCGAACAGGCGGGGGAAACGGCCGACTTCCGATTCGAAGTCCTGCTGGCCCCGTTCCTGGATCAGTTCGAAGGTCTGGCGGCTGGCGATGATGTTCTCCGGCTGGTAGGCAGAGGCGCCCAGTACCCGTACCGCATGATAGTGGCTCATCAATACATGCTTGATCGGCTTGTCGGTCACTTCCCGTACCCGGCGGATCACGTCTTCGGCCATCACTGGGGTGGCCTGGGTGTCGATCACCAGGGCCGATTGCTCACCGATGATGATGCCGGTGTTGGGATCTCCCTCGGCGGTATAGGCATAGACGCCAGGAGCGAGTTGCTTAAAGGTGACCTGTTTTTCTTCCACGTCGGCGTGAGAGGCGAATTGCTTGCTCATCATCTGTTCCTTATGAATTGCGGATTAGCGACAGTTTGAAATCAATATTTGGTTGCATATGTAACTAATATGGCGATATGCAATGTGTCTGGCAAGTGTTTTTTTGGTTAATTTATTGTGGGAGTTTTTTTGTTGAATATGGTGTTTTTTGCTTATATCTTGGTTTTCGACTGAACTCGTGCCGATTTTTCATGCAGGGAAGTCAGAAAATAAAAAATGGATTTAAATTTCATATGAAACTAATGAGGTGGGTTATGTTAGGTCGCAAACTCAGTATGCTGGCCCTGGTCGGCACCCTGTTATTCGTCCCCTGCAGCGCCTGGTCGGCGGAGAAGGTGATCCGTATCAGCACCTGGGGCTCTCCCCAGCATGGCATCAACACCCTGGTTTGGCCTACTTGGGGGAAATGGGTGGAAGAGGCCACCGAGGGCAGGGTCAGCGTCAAGGTGGAATATGATCTGGGACCTGCCGACTCCCAGATAGACCTGGTCACCGACGGCATAGGGGAGGTGAGCTGGGTGTTCCACGGCCATAAGCCGGGCCGGTTTAACCTGACCCAGTTGCCGGAAATCCCCACCCTGACCCGGGATGTGAATTCGGAAGTCGCCTCCGCCGCCTACTGGCGTGTCCATGAGCAGTACCTGAGTAAAGGGGGGGAGCACAGGGGAGTGGTGGTGCTGGCCACCGGGGTGCACGGTCCGGGCGAGATCTTCACCAAGGAAAAGGTGGAAAGCCTGGCCGATCTGAAAAACAAGAAGATCCGCATCGGCGGCGGCATCATGGCCACTCTGGCCCAGGGCATGGAGCTGACGCCGGTCAGCCTGCCGCCCACCCGCACCTATGAGGCCCTGGCCCAGGGAGTGCTTGACGGCGCCCTACTGACACTGGAGTCCCTGAAAAGCTTCCGGATCGGGGAAGTGGCGCCCTATACCCTGAGCATACCGGGCGGCCTCTACCGAGGCAGCTTCACCATAGTGATGAACCCTGACACCCTGGCCGGCCTGTCCAAGCAGGATCAGCAGGCGATCCTGGCGGTGTCCGGCGAGCGGCTGTCCCGCCTGTTTGGGCGCATGATGGACCAGGCCGATGCGGAAGGCGTGGCGTATGCGGAGTCCATCGGCAACACCGTTACCCCGGCCTCGCCCGAGCTGATGTCGCAGCTCAATACCCTTTCCAGTGGTCTCGAGCAGGACTGGCTCAAGCTGGCGGCCCGCAAGCCGGCGGTGGACGGGGAAGCGGCGCTGACCTATTACCGGCAGCAATTGCGTGAATTGCAGGAGGCGATGTGAAGTTCCTGACCCGGCTGAACGGCACCATAGAGCACAGCCTCACCTTTATTGCGGGAAGCAGCCTGTTTGCCATGATGCTGCTCACCTTCGCCGACGTGGTGGGGCGCAACCTGTTTAATCACCCCATAGTGGGGGCCATCGAGTTGCTCCAGGTACTGCTGGCGCTGATGCTGTTCAGCGCCTTTCCCCTGGTGACCTGGAAGGAGGAGCATATCTGCGTGGACCTGCTCGACAGCCGGTTTCCCGCGCGCTGGGTCAACCTGCGGCAGCTGGCGATCAACCTGCTGTGTGCCGTCGCCCTCGGGCTGGTGGCCATGCGCAACTGGGAACTGGCCGGGCGCTCCCTCGACTACCAGGAAATGACCGATATGCTGGGCATTCCCCTCGGCTATGTGACCTACTTTATTGCGGTGATGGGCGGACTGGCGGCGCTGTTGACCCTGGGCAACGGCATCTTGTATCTGCTGGGTGGCGGCCGTCTGCCTGCCGCGCTGACCGAAAATGGAGGCTGAAATGCTGATCTCTCTGGTGGGCTTTGTGGCCCTGTTGGTTCTGGTATTTTTACGCCTTCCTTTGGCCTTTGCCATGGGAATGGTCGGTTTTTTCGGTTTTTGGTATCTCATCGATTACAACTGGGCGGCGGCCATGGCGATGGTCGCCCGGCGCATCATCGATACCGGTCAGGATTACAGCCTGTCAGTGATCCCGCTGTTTATCCTGATGGGCAACCTGGTGACCAGGGCGGGCTTGTCCGGGGAGCTGTACCGGGCATCCAACGCCTTTGTCGGTCATCGCAAGGGTGGCCTGTCGATGGCCACCATCTTGTCCTGCGGTGCCTTTTCGGCCATCTGCGGTTCCAGCCTGGCGACCTCGGCCACCATGGCCAAGGTCGCCATGCCGCAGATGCGCAAGTACGGCTACTCCGACGCCCTGGCCACCGCCTCCATCGCCGCAGGCGGCACCCTGGGCATACTTATTCCGCCCAGCGTGATGCTGGTTATCTATGGCCTGCTCACCGAAACCAGCATTCGTGAACTGTTTGCCGCCGGCTTCCTGCCCGGCCTGCTGGGCGTGTTGCTCTATCTGGGGGCGGTGCGCTGGGTGGTGGCCCGGGATCCGGATGCTGCCCCGCCCATGGCGCGCCTGAGCTGGCCGGAAAGATGGCAGGCATTGAAAGGCGTGCTGTCCACCCTGCTGCTGTTCGTGGTGGTGATGGGCGGTATCTATATCGGCTGGTTCACACCGACCGAGTCGGCCGGTATCGGCGCCATGGGGGCCTTCGTGCTGGCCCTGTACCGGCGAGCCCTGAATTATCGGGTGCTGAAGACGGTATTGCTGGATACCGCCAAAACCTCCGCCGTGCTGTTTGCGGTGGTGATCGCGGCGCTGATCTTCTCCAACTTTATCAACCGGGCCGGGCTGCCCGACGCCATGCTGGAGCTGGTGGCCGGACTGAGCCTCTCACCCTGGCTGGTGATAGCATTGATCCTGCTTATCTATATCCTGCTGGGCTGCGTGTTTGAAAGCATGTCGATGTTACTGCTGACGGTGCCGGTGTTTTTTCCGCTGGTCGCCGGGCTGGGCTTCGATCTGATCTGGTTCGGCATAGTGGTGGTGGTGGTTACCGAAATCAGCCTGATCACGCCGCCGGTGGGCATGAATGTGTTTGTGCTGTCGGGGGTGATGAAGGACATCAAGACCTCGACCATCTTTAAAGGGGTGGTGCCCTTCTGGTGCGCCGATATCATCCGCCTGGCATTGATAGTGGCGATACCGGCCATAGCGCTGTTTTTGCCCGGATTGATGTACTGAGTCGGCGGTGACGAAACATCAACAGTAGCGGGACACATCCTAATACCCGTTGGTTAACCGGAACAATGGGCCGAACCGACCTCATTTCGACTGGCAGTAGGCCCAGCTATGACGTCGACGGCCGGCTAAGCGACCGAGACTCATCCCGTCGCTGCATCACATGGTGAGGAGGGGCGATTGATGGTACAGGCCGGTCATGATTGCCTGTATGATGGAAGTGGTTCCCGTTGTTGCCCTGTATATCGGAAATAAAGTGAAAGAGATAAAGCATTTTGTGCTGGATGATTTTGTTCCCTATAAGCTGGTATTGACCGCCGAACGGGTCAGTAGCCGGCTGGCGGAGCTATATTCCAAGGAGTTTGGCATCACCCGGCCCGAATGGCGGCTGTTTGCCGCCATCGGCCATAGAAAGCAGGTGATAGCCCGGGATCTGGCCGCCATCAGCAGCATGGACAAGGTCAAGGTCTCCCGCGGGTTGCAGGGGCTGGAAGACAAGGGGTTGATCGTCCGCACCCCTGTGCCCGAGGATCAGCGGGCCGCCTTGGTGAGTCTGACCGAGGCGGGCCTCACCCTGTATCGACAGATGGTACCCAGGGTGCAGGAGTGGGAAGCCAGCCTGATCGACTGCCTGTCGGCCTCCGAGTACCGGGATCTGGTCAGCGGCCTGGATCGCCTGCTGAAACGGTTGGATGAAATATAAGGGCTACGCCGTAGATGTTGAATGGCGATGTGAAAGTGTCATGTTGAACTGTGATGGCGTTGTTCCGATAGGCCGACTCAATTCTGGGCGGCTTCGCCTACGCTGTTTGTAACAAGGTGACCAGTTCGGATTTACGGTTGATCCCCAGCTTCTGATAAGCCCTGCGTCGATAGGTGATAACGCTGGTTTCGGCTATATTCAGCTGCCTGGCGATGGCTTTACTGGTCAGGGCATTGGCAATCAGCCTACATATTTGTGCTTCACGCTCAGAAAGACCCGCCAATAACAGGCCGTTGTTATTGCGCGTGATGGTTTTTTCCTGCCGCCTTAACTGCCTGATCAGCAGGGCGCTGATGATCGGAACCGATTGGCTTAGCTGTTCGAGTTCAGTTACGCTAAAGGCCTGCTCCGAGGCTGCCCGGTAAAAGTTGATATAAAATAAATTCCCACTGACTTCGTCCTGAACCATGATGGCAAATTTGCTGTTCAAATCCGCGTTATTGAAAAAACGCTGGCGATATACGGCCGGCAGGGATTTATGCAGTATCAGCTGACAAACCGGCTGAAAGCCGTTCAGTAATACTTTTTTAGCCAGCTCCTGTAATAACGCATCTTCCTGGTAAGGACCATCTACATAAAGAGACGCCAGCTTCAGTCCCAGATGAGGATGGCGCTGGTTATGGGCCAATCGACAGACTGCCTCACTACCATCCGGTTTCAATTCAAACACCATAGTCTGCTCTATACGCGCAAGGCCTCTCATCAGTTGAAAGAAACGTGGATAAAAACGTTCGCTGCCCAATGCCTCGATGCAGGAGGCGGTCGATAAATAAAAAATGTTCAGTTCTGCCGGCATGGTGATGATTTTCTCCAGGGGAAATGTCCTCTTTTTTAGAGGACACAGCCGGCATCATATACCTTTTAACATTTCATCATCAAGCAACAGTCAGCTAACAAGGCTGCATTTAAATAAACATATCCGTATTTAAATAAACATGCAGGAAACCGGTGGATAACTGCCGTTTCGTGAAAAACACAGACAGGAATCAACTCATGCATCAGCCGGACATGCAAGCCCGAACATCCCTCTACTACGATTATCAGCTGTTTCCTTTTGTTTGTCCGCCCGAGCTCAAGGGGAAGGTCAATCGGCATCCGGTGGCCATTGTGGGCGCCGGACCCATAGGTCTGCTTTGCGCCCTGAATCTGGCTCAGCAGGGCGTGGCCAGTGTCGTGTTGGAGTCGGAGGCGCAGGTTTCCATGGGCAGTCGAGCGATTGTCTTCACCCGTCGTTCCATGGAAATTTTGCAGCAGGCAGGGGTCGCTGAACGCATGCTGGAAAAAGCCTTGCCCTGGCGTTGCGGTAATTCTTTTTATCAGGGAAAGCGGGTGTTTCGCATGGAAGCGCCGCATCGGGAAGATGATCGCTTCGAACCACTCAACAACTTGCAGCAGCAGTACCTGGAGCAATACCTGCTGGAGCAGGCTGCGGCTTCGCCATTGGTCGAGGTGCGCTGGGCCAGTAAGGTGGTGACCGTCAGTCAGGACCAAGAGGGGGTGCTACTGGGTATGGATACCCCCGAGGGGGAATATCAACTCCAGGCTGACTGGCTGATAGCCGCAGACGGTGCTCGCTCTCATGTTCGCAAGGCCCTGGGGCTGAGGATGACGGGCAGCAGCTACAGTGGCAACTTTGTCATTGCCGATATTCGTATCGATCTGGATCTTCCCACTGAACGATTGGCATTTTTTGATCCCGTCTGGAATCGGGGGAATACGGTGTTGATGCATCGTGAGCCTGAAGGTATCTGGCGGATAGATTATCAATTACCAGAGGGAGAAACGGCGGAGCAGGCGTTGTCCACCGACTCCCTGCATGAAAGGATCAACGCCCAATTGGCGATGATGGGAATAACGGCAGACTGGGAGATGGACTGGTGTTCTGTTTATTCAGCCCGAGCCATGACCCTGGATAACTATCGTCATGGTCGGGTGTTGTTCTGTGGTGATGCCGCTCATCTTTTGCCTATCTTTGGGGTGAGAGGAGCCAATACCGGCTTGCAGGATGCGCAAAATCTGTCTTGGAAGCTGGCCATGGTGGTCAAGCAGCAGGCCGGCGCTACATTGCTGGATAGTTATTCTGCAGAGCGGGTAGCCGCGGCGCGGGAAATTATAGATGAGGCAGGCAAGAGTACCCGCTTTATGACTCCGCCTTCCCGGGGCTATCGGTTATTGCGGGATGCAGTGCTGTCGCTTTCCCTGAAGGAAACGTTTGTAGGTCCCCTGTTCCATTGGCGTACGTCACGTGCCCATGATTATCGACAGTCTCTGCTGACCCTGCCGGATCAGCCGGGCTTTGTACGGGGGCCAGAGCCGGGAGCACCATTATTGAATATGCGTTTGCGCGAGGACTATTTACTGGATTACACGGGTAACCGATTTAATCTGCTGCTGTTCAGCGATAACAATACCGTACCGGAAACGATACAACGACAGTTGGACGAGCTGAATGAGCAGGGGCTGTCCATGGGTATTATATTGCTGTCACCAAGCGTTACCGACAGCAGTGTGACCGGCAATCTGACGTTATTGTCCGATGAACAACTGCGTTGTCGACATGCCTATGGTGCCCAGGACGGCTCTGTCTATCTGGTGCGGCCGGATCATCATGTCAGCGCCCGCTGGATAGAGGGAACAGATATAGCGTTTAGCGACATTCTGGAACAATTATTAGCCACCAAACTGGGAGTAATGGCATGAGTATCAGCAAACAGCCGTCATTATCTATTGTTGACCTTGAATTGTGTTATGACCGACTGGCCGAGACGCTGGATGAAATCGGAACCGAGCAGGAGAGCCTGTTTTTAACCAAACTGGTTCTCTATCTGGCTAACCAGACAGCTGATGGAGCCTTGGTTGAGGCTGCGATCGCTCAATGCCGGCGGGATTTACCATGCTGATATCTGCTTCCAATCCGTTTATCTATCAGGGATGAACAAAGAGGGATAAACAAAGAAGCCGGATAGGCCGGTGAGCCATCAAACGGCCGGAAAGGTTATTATACCAATTTGAGTAAACATCTGGTCATTTTTAAACCTGATCTCAGAGGCAACACAGTCGCACCCACGACACGCCATAGGCTAAGGCCATCTCTGTTGCCTCTTATCGAGCACCGAGTTGCCTGTAGACGACGCCAACAGGCAACTCCCTGGCATCGGGGAAGATAAAGGGATCTGCTCCGCCGACCCTCCGCGCCAGGGCCGGAAAATGCTCCTGCCGTTCCGGCATTTCCGCCATCCATGGCGGTCAGATGGCGCGGTGGAGCTACATGAAGGTATTCACGACGTGTCGGAGGAGTTGGCCCCTTGTCCGACCTTTGCAGAGCAACCAAACAGAGCAGTTATTTAGCCTGTTTGCTATTATCCAGCGGCAGTACTATGGCGGTCAGCTTCCACTCCAGCCCACGGCGCCGCAGGATAAACCGGGCTTCTTCCTCGTTTTCGTCCTTCATGGTCACCACAAAGGTATTGGGCGAGACATAGCCCATGCTGGCATCGGAAAACGGCTTGTTAGGTTTGTAGGGGTCGGACTGGGAGCCGCTTTGAGTCTTGTTCTGGGACGACGAACGGCTGGGTATGCCGGGGGCCGGGGTTTCGCCACGCATCAGTTGCTCTATACCGGCTGGTGTCATATAGGTATCAACCAGGCCATCCACCATCATATTGGCAAAGGCGGCGCCCAGGGCGGTGAAGGGATTCTGCTTAATCTCGCCGCCCAGGCCCTGTAACAGCCGGGCATTGAGCTGATCTTTCAGGCTCTGGCGGACGCTGTCAAACTCTACGTGTTGCGCCAGCGCCCGGCTGTCGCGCCGATCGGCCGCCTCCCTGATCTGGTTGACGGTGATATAGGGCATGGCCGCCAGATAGCCGAGGGCGGCGACCGCCAGCAAGGCTACCAGGTATTTCATCTTTAACATCTCAGGTTCCCGCATATCGATAATTGGGCCTAAGGCTGCATCCAAATGGCGGCAGGATCAAGCCGTAAGTCGCCGCCCTGGCCGCGTGTTTTTTTGCCCAGTTTTATGCCGTGTTAGCCAAACAGGACCCGCAATTAGAACCATACTTAGCGGGTGTAAGCGGGCACAGTGGAGGGGAAGCGGATGTTGGAAGCACATGGCATGGCGGTTGAACTGGATAGGCAAGGCGATACCCTGCTGCTCACCATCAAGATTTACGGCGATATTGCCTACGACGATTTCATGGAGATGGAAACCCAGGTAGAGCAGGCGCTGGAGGAGATGGAAACGCCTAAAATCAAGGCCTTAATCAATATGATCGACTTTAATCACTGGGAAACCATGGCCCTGTGGGAGGATATTGTGTTTACCCGCAAGTACGCCAAGGCATTTACCCGGGTAGCCATAGTGGGCGTCGATCTCAGGGAAAGGCTGATGGCAAAGCTGGCCCAATGGTTTATCGAAGGGGAAGTGAAATATTTTGAAAAGCTGGGCGAGGCCCAAGCCTGGCTGGAAGCTGAAAAGTAACATCATGACGGGGCCATCTTGACCATGTTGCCGGCTGAAAGTGCCAGTTACTGGCGCACGGACGCGTGCTCCGGGTGGTTGCAGGTGATATCGGCTTTCATCCCGATGCAGGCCCTTGTCTTCTACGCAAGAGCTGTCAGAATCCACAGCAGTCATTGTTCTTTCTAGGATATCGGGATTTAACCTTATGCATCTGTATAGATTGGGGCTACCCCTGCTGGTAGCGACTATGTTGGCTGCTTGTCAAAGCGCACCCGAGAAGAATGTTCCGCCTGCCGATATTCAGGTGCTGAAAGGCCCGACCCAGATCCAGGGGGGGGATGCCCGGGGCGAGGAGGATATCACCATAGTGACCCCCTATTTTGCCTTTGCCATCGCCGCCGGTGATCAACCGGGCCAGGCCGGCAGCATAGTGGATATGGCGCTGGTGGAAAACGGCGTGTTCGGCGCCGATCGCATCGTCTCTCTGGACTTTATGCCCGGTGAGGGGGCCATGACTCTGAACGCCATCGAGATCACCGAGCAGTCGCCGGAGCGGGTAGTGGTCGAGGTGGACCGCAGCTGGAACGGAAACCGGCTGTTGAGCCGCTACGAAGTCGAGAAAGCCTATTCCGGCATCAAGCTGAGCAGCCGGTTGGAGAACCCGGTCGGACAGACCCTGTTTGCCGGTTATCGGCTGGTGCAGGAAGCGCCGCCGGTCGCGGCGGGCAGCCTGCATAAAGAGGTGGCCCAGGCGGTGCTCGGTCACTGGTCCCAGGGCCAGTTGCAGCAAGGGCTGGGTGCCTTGTCCGAGTCGGATGATTTAAGGCGCAACCATCAGCAAGTCCAGCAGTTCGACGCCTGGTTGAGCGCCGGCTCGCTGGGCAAGGTATTGACCGATGAGCTGGTGACGGGGGAAAGCCCCCATACGGTGATCAGCCTCTATGAATATGACGACAGCAGCAACTTTGAAACCCAGATGGCCAAGCTGCGTCAGCGCTGGAGCCTGGGGGAGCGGGTCTATCTCAGCGCCAATCACCTGCTGCGGGGGCCACGGCAAAACAGCGGCCGGCTGTATGCGTATACTCCCAACGGCAAGATCAGCGCCGACTTTGCCAGTGCCGCCGGCAGAGGCCAGAGCTTTGTCAGCTTTGGTCCCCAAATCTATGCGGCCGGCGCCATGTTCGGCGGTGAAATCTCCCCCTTCAGCGAATCCAAGGTGGAGCTGCGCTCCGATGCCGGCCTGAGCAAGGCCGAAGTCTGGCTGGATGGTGAGCAGGTCGCCGGCTGGCGGATCAATGGTGCCAAGGTGTTCCGTACCGGGGTGCCGGTGCCGCCCAACTACACCTGGCTGCAGTGGGTGGTGGAAGACAGCAACGGCAACCGGGCCTATTCCAACCCCATCTGGATAAAAAATAACGGTTAACGCCCGAGGCCGGGGAGCCCTTTCCTGACCCTTATTGACATGCCCCGCGTGCGGGGCATTATTGTTTCTTCGCCCGGCAGCGTCGGCAGATGGTGGCGGACCCTGTTTGCCTCTCCCGGTGTACAGGAGCGCCCAGCCCGTTTTTCAGCCCCTCCGCCTGGAGTGGCGCCCTCCTTTAGGGAATCCGCCCGGCTAACCTGCTTGCCCGTTACCCCGACAGTTCCGATTTCGGTCTATGTTGAAAGGGTAATCTCATGGGATCTCACAACAGATGAGGGCTTGTGCCCGGGGTGATGCAGATGGAAAGCTTTTATGTCAGCCATACGGTGTTCTGTACCGATGCCCAGGCGGTGGCCGCGGTGCTTGCGGGAAGAAACGCCTTCGTGACCCCGGCCCACAAGGGCTCGGTGGTGGTACTGGATGAAGCCTCCGAACGGCAGGAGCCGGAGGTGATACTGGAACTCGGTGCCCGGCTGTCGTCAGAGCTGCAAGCGCCCGTGCTGGCGGTGCTCAATCATGATGACGATATCCTGATGTATGCCCTTTGTGAGCAGGGCTGGGTGGTGGATCAATATAATTCGTCACCGGAATTGTTTGAACCGGATCAGGATGCCGAGCCTATCGGCCCCCAAGGGGGCAATGCCCAGCGCCTGGCGGAGGCGTTCGGCAGCCGAGAGGTCGAGGCGATCGAAGCTATTTTACGCAGACCGGCCACCGATGAAGGCTATATCTTCGCCTATGAGCGGCATTTTGATTTGGTCAAGGCCCTGGGCATTTCCGAGTTTGGCGTCAATACCGGCTTTCAGTATCTGAAGGCTGGCGAGATCCCCGCAGGTCTGGATGCGGCGCAGCTGATCCCGGTGGGCACGGCCACGCCGGGTGCCTAAGCCGGTCTTGAGCGGGCATGAGTGCCCGCCCGGGCGGGACAATCAACTCGAACACAGCCGCGCCTGAATGTCATTTCCCGCCGTTCCGTATTTGTTTCCGGCGAGCCCCTGCCCATGACATGCTTCACCCCGCATCTGCAGATGCGGCATGTTCCGGCACCCATGGTTTCACGTCATCCTTTCCTGCTGTTTGTGTCACGGCCGTTCAATGATGTTGCCGCTTTCACCGATCGACAACCAAAATCAGTTGGTTAGCGCTTGCCACCAAAAATAGAGCCCAGCAGGCCGCGTACCAGCTGCCGACCCAACTGGTTGCCGATGGCACGCAGGGTGCTTTTGGCCATGCTTTCCAGCAGTGAATCCCGGGGCCGGCCCGCCGCGGCCCGGGCCTGGTGCCGGGCCTGCGGTGCTTGTTCGGGCTGGCGTCGTTCTAGCTCCTCCATCCTGGCTTTCAGCAATTCAAAGGCCGATTCCCGGTCCACCCTCTGTTCATAGCGCCCGGCCAGAGGGGACTCGTCGAGTTGGGCGAGCCGCTGCTCTCGGCTCAGGGGGCCGAGTTGGGACTCGGGGGGAGAGATCAGGCAGATCTCCACCTCAGTGGGCGAGCCTTGCTCATCCAGCACCGAGATCAGGGCTTCACCGACGCCCAGCCGGGTAATTGCAGTTTCGGTATCAAATGCCGGGTTTGCCCTGAAGGTTTGCGCAGTGGCTTTGACCGCTCTCTGATCCCTGGGAGTAAATGCTCTGAGCGCATGCTGCACCCGGTTACCCAGCTGGCCGAGCACGGCATCGGGAATGTCCAGTGGACTCTGGCTGACAAAGTAGATGCCAACCCCCTTGGAACGGATAAGCCTGACCACCTGTTCTATCTTTTCCACCAGCGACTTGGGGGCCGCGTTAAACAGCAGGTGAGCCTCGTCGAAAAAGAACACCAGTTTGGGCTTGTCCATATCGCCGACTTCCGACAGCTGCTCGAACAGCTCGCTCAACAGCCAGAGCAAAAAGGTTGCATATATCCGGGGACTGTTTATCAGTCGGGTGGCGTCCAGGACGCTTATCATTCCCTGACCGGAGCCATCCTTTTGCATCAGATCATTGATATTTAACGCCGGCTCGCCAAAAAAATATTCGCCACCTTCCTGTTCGAGCCTCAGCAGGCGGCGCTGAATGGCCCCCAGGCTTACAGGTGCCAGGTTGCCGTGTTCCCGGCCCAGGGTGCTGGCGTGCTCGGCAACCCAGGACAGCAGGGCGCGCAGGTCTTTCAGATCCAGCAGCAACAGCCCCTCGGTATCGGCGATGTGAAAACAGCCGTAGAGCACGCCGGTCTGCGTTTCATTCAGTTCCAGTATATTGGCCAGCAACAGGGGACCCAGATCCGAAATGGTGGCACGTATCGGGTGCCCCTGCTTGCCGAACAGATCCCAGAGCAGGGTAGGGGATGGCCGGGACTGGTGGTCAGAGCGGCTCAGTTGAGCCAGGCGCGCCCGGACCTTGTCGTTAGGCTGGCTGGCGGCGCCAAGGCCGGATAAGTCGCCCTTGACGTCGGCCATGAACACCGGGGTTCCGTGGCGGGAGAAGCTTTCTGCCAGACTTTGCAGGGTGACGGTTTTGCCGGTACCTGTGGCGCCGGCGATCAAACCGTGGCGGTTGGCCATGGGCAGTCGCAGATAAACGGGGGTGTGCTGATGGGTATCGCCGAGATAAAGCCGGTCTGTGGTCATGGCCTGGCCCGTTTGCATGTGAGGATGCAACAAGCTTAGTCGATGGTAAGCTTGGGGCCAGACAGGATGAGATTAATCAGGCCCGGAAACCGGGCCTGACAGGAGTGGTTAATCCAGGGTGTGCAGGCTTTTCTCGTAGTTGTCGAAGGTCTTGGTGACCGATGCCTTGGGCGCACCGGTCAGCTTGCTGACCAGCACGATGGCGATGGAGGCGAAGATAAAGCCGGGGACGATTTCATAGATATCGAAGATGCCGCCGGAGATCTGTTTCCAGACCACCACTGTGACCCCGCCGACCAGCACCCCGGCCAGGGCGCCGTTACGGTTCATGCTACGCCAATACAGGCTGAACAACAGGGCGGGACCGAAGGCGGCACCGAAACCGGCCCAGGCGTATGACACCAGACCCAGTACGGTGCTGTCCGGGTTCATTGCGAGCAGCAGGGCCACCACCGCTAGGGCGATCACCGCAAACCGGCCTATGTTGACCAGGCTCTTGGAGCTGGCACCGGGAAACACCTGTTTGTAGAAGTCTTCGGCCAGGGCTGAGGAGGAAACCAGCAGCTGGGAGTCGGCGGTGCTCATGATGGCGGCGAGGATGGCGGCCAGCAGGATACCGGCGATCACCGGGTGGAACACGGCGTTGACCAGCACCATGAAGATGGTCTCGGCATCGGCCAGCTCTTCGCCGATATTATTCTGGACGTACAGCAGGCCCACCAGCCCGACCATCAGGGCGCCGGCCATGGACAGGAAGCTCCAGGAAACGGCGATGCGGCGGGCAGTGGTGATGTCTCCGTTGCTGCGGGTGGCATTGAAGCGGGCCAGGATGTGCGGCTGGCCAAAGTAGCCCAGGCCCCAGGCGGCCAGAGAAATAATGGCGATGGCGGACAAAGGCTCGCCCTTGATGTCGTTCCACAGGGTCAGCAGCTCGGGATTCTGGGCATGCAGATCAGCGCCCAGCTGGCCGAAGCCGCCTTCCATCGCGGCGATCGGTACTATCATCAGGGCAGCGGCCATCAGCAGGCCCTGCACCAGATCGGTCCAGGAGACGGCCAGGAAGCCGCCGAACAGGGTATAGGACACGATACAAAGGGTACCGACCACCACGGCCACCTGGTAATCCATGCCGAACACGGTCTGGAACAGCTTACCGCCGGCCACCAGGCCCGAGCTGGTGTAGAACAGGAAAAACAGCAGTATGACCAGGGCGGAGATGATCTGCAGCAGCTTGGAGTTGTCTTCGAAGCGACGGGACAGGTACTCGGGTATGGTGATGGCGTTATCCACCTCCAGGGTGTAGGTCCGCAGCCGTTTGGCGCAGAACATCCAGTTGGCCCAGGTACCTAGCAACAGGCCGCCGGCCAGCCAGAAGGATTCGATACCGGCGGCATAGGCGTAACCGGGCAGGCCCAGCAGCAGCCAGCCGCTCATGTCGGATGCGCCGGCGGAGATGGCGGCGGGCCAGGGACCCAGGGATCGGCCCCCGAGGAAATAGTCGGCCGAGTCGGAGGTGCGTTTATAGGCATAGTAGCCGATGGCCATCATGACTATAAGATACACAAGAAAGGTGCCGGTGATGGCGTAGTTGGATTCAATCATTCCCTATTCCTCTTGGGGGGTCCTGCCGGGGCCAAAAATCGTCAAGCCAGGGCTGGGCCGGAGCATGCCTAGGTGATTATTTCGCGCCTCGCGATTAAACAGTGGTTAAACTTTTGTTACTTAACTAAATATAGTAGGAGAAAGTGGCCCTGCCGGTCTTTTGCGTTACTCCGTTTTTTTTATGAAATACTCCGGTTAACGGTGCGATTTGCGGTAACGGGCGGGAGAGATATCGAATCGGCTGGAGAATATCTGGGTGAACAGACTTTGGCTGGAAAAACCGCAATGTTGGGCGATATAGGCGAGGCTGTGATGGCTGGAGATGAGCATGTTCCGGGCTTCGGCCAGGCGTTTTTCCAGTACATACTGATAGGGGGACAGGCCGGTCTGATCCTTGAACAGCAGGTGAAACTGACTTTCGCCCAGGAAGGCGCAGCCGGCGAGTTGAGCCACCGTGATCTTGCGGCCCAGGTGCTGTGCTATATAGGCGTCTATTACTTCTATGTTCAGGCGTTTGGCCCGAGGACGGGGTTGGGGTAAGTCCATATGCCGTTGCAGGGCGCACAGCAGGGTATTGGCACAGGCCTGGCCGAGCAGGACGTCGTCCGGATTGGCGTGCATCTCGGTACTCAGTACACTGACCAGTTGTTGCGCCTGGGGGCTCAGTTGAAAATAGCGCGGGTGTTGAAACAGCTCATGCACCCGCTGTTGCTGTTCAGGTAGTGTGCCATCCGGCTCAGGGGCCAGGTTGACCACCAGGATGCGGTTGCTGCCCAAGCCCCCGAAGGCATGATTGAGGGCAGAGGAGACCAGGCAACCCTGGCCCGGCCCCACCAGGTTACCATTACCCTCTATATCAAATTCCGTCCGGCCGTTCAGGCCGATGACTATCTGATTGTAATCATGCCGGTGATGCGCCATTTCGGCTGGCAATGCCATGATTTCAAAGGGGTTAAATACAGCACTCATAGAACTGGCCAAGCGGATGAACAGAGGGTGGCGACAAAGTGCTAGCTTAACATATCGCCGACCGGACAACCTATGAGCAGATCCCATTCCCTGGATCTTCCCGGGCACTACACTAAAAGGGTCATGGGTTGGTACAGAGGAGGGCAGGATGAGATTTATTTTCTTCGCCCTTGGTGTGTTGCTGGCGCCCTGGATCAGGGCCGAGGCGGTGAATGAGACGGTCGCCATACAGGAATGGCCAGTGCCCTGGGCAGCGTCCCGGCCGCGTGATCCTCAGGTGGATCCTGGTGGTGGGGTCTGGTTCTGTGGCCAGGCGGGTAACTATATAGCCCGGTTCGATCCCGAAACCGGGCAGTTCCGCCGTTTCGAGCTGGCGGCGGGTACCCATCCCCATAACCTGGTGGTCGACGGCAGCGGCATGATTTGGTACGCAGGCAATCGCAACGCCCATATCGGTCGGCTAGACCCGCGAACCGGCGAGATCACCCGCTTTGCGATGCCGGATCCGGCGGTTCGGGATCCTCATACCCTGATACTGGATAACGGAGGTAATCTCTGGTTTACCGCCCAGGACAGTAACTATATCGGTCGTCTGAATATCGCCAGCGGTGAGATCAAGCTGGTGCCGGTGACTACGCCCGGGGCCCGGCCTTACGGCATTAAAATCGATGGCCAGGGGCGCCCCTGGGTGGCCTTGTTCGGTACCAATAGGCTGGCGATGGTGGAGCCCCGGACACTGGTCCTGACCGAGGTGACCCTGCCCCGGGAGCAAGCCCGGGTGCGCCGGCTGGAAATCACCGCTAACGGGGATATCTGGTATCTGGATTTTGCCGGTGGCCGGCTCGGCCGCTATCAACCCGGGTCACGGTCTTTCAGCGAATGGCCGATCCCCGGCCAGGCCCGGGCGCAGCCCTATGGTTCGGCGTTGGATGGGCAGGACAGGATCTGGCTGGTCGACGTGGGTTCCCGCCCCAACCGGCTGATGGGCTTCGATCCGGTCGGCAGCCGCTTCTTTGGCGTCACCCTCATTCCCAGCGGGGCGGGGGCGGTGCGTCATATGTATTACCACCCCCGGAGCAACAGCATCTGGTTCGGCACCGATGCCAACACCTTGGGACAGGCCCGACTCGGGCCCTGAGCCGGCGGCACGCCGAGGAGGACAAATGCAGGTGCAACTACTGGTCACCCGGACCGATTTTTCCACCGCTAATCTGGACCAGGAATTCAGGGACCTGGGGGTGTCCTACGAGCTGCTTTATATCGAGGATCATCCCGATCTGGTGGCAGCCCACGGCATCCAGCACTCCCCCTGTATCCTGGTTAACGGTCGGCTGGCCTTTCGCGAGCAGCCGACCGAAAATCAGCTGAGGGAGTATTTCAGCCGGCTGGGCCAATGAGTGATTCGCCATGGCGAGATCTTCATCCGCTCGCGGCAAGCCGCACCGGGAAGGTCAGGCCTGGGAAGCCAACTTACCGCCGTTTTTGCGTGCCTGACCGTCGGGACCGTACAGGGATTGACCGGCAGCTTCGTGCAGGAAGTTGAGCATGCGCTGGTTGTGCTGGAGGCGCTGGCCGATCAGGGTGCCATTGAGGCTGTTTAACCGGGCGATGCGCTGCGCATTGTCCTGCAGTGCATGCCACAGTGGCAGGCAGCCGGCTTCCCGGGCAGCCTGCTCGGCTCCCTCCATATCCTTGCCATAGCCCAGCCTGAGCTGAGCCTGGCGCCGCTGGGCTTCAGCCCCCTCCAGCTGGGTAAGCAGGGCCTGTTTTTCAACGGCGAGTCGCGACAGCAAGGGGCCGTCTACCCGGGCCTGGCTCAGCGCCTGTTGCTCGTCGGTCAGTAGCTGGGCCAGTTGCTCCAGTCGCTGCACCTGCAGCGCAAGATGGCGGTCCAGGCTCATCGACTTTGTTGACTCAGCAGCTCGCGTACGCTGTCCAGCAGGCCATCCGCTATTTTATCGGCGCGGAGCTCCAGGCGGCCTTCGCTGATCGCTTGACGGATTTCGTTGACACGGGCCCTGTCTATGTCCTGGCCGGCATATTCTACAGCCTGACTCAGGTGGGTAACCACAGCGGGCCCGGCCTTGTCGGTAGCCTGGGCAGGGTCGGGTTGTACCCTGCCGTTGTGTTTACCCTGCTCGACTTGACCGGAGCGGGAAAGCGGCTGCTGCTGATTGATTTTCAAGGGAGATTCCTCTTGATGGACACTTATCTACAGTATCGGCGGAACGCGTCGTAACTTTAAGTTTGCCGCCAGCATAGTCGTTTGGGCGCCCGGTTGTCCAAGGCGAATCGGCTCAGTAAGCGGGTTGATGGCCCACCGCCAACCGGCCGCGACCGACCACTTCACCGGTCAGTATCTCTCTTGCCGCCACCTTCACTCGCACCCGTTCCCCCATGGCACCGGATTCCATGGCCTTGCCTTCCCGGGTGATGCGAAACCCCGCGCCGGCGGCCTCGAGCACCACCCGCTGCCCCCGCTCCACCAGCGGCAATTCGCGTAGCTGGTGACGCTGGATGACAGTCCCGGCCGCCAATGGCCGCCTGGCCAGTTGGCCGATCGCTTCATCGGCGTCGAGCAGGGCCTGCCGAGGCAGGCTGCCGAGATCGCCCTGCCTGAGTTCGATCATGTCGGCGTCGATACGGGTACCGGCGGCAATGGCCCGGGCGGCGACCGGGTAGTGTCCGAGCACCCGGATCTGGGCCTGCATGTAGCGTACCTGCTCGCCCTGCTCACCGCAACGCACGGCCACTGCGACGCGCCCCCACTGGCGCTGGCCGTTACCGGGGAAGAAAGGTTGTGGATGGTCGCAAGGGGGTAACTGGGCCGACGGCGGGAAGACGTCGATGGTGACGTCCTCACCCAGTTGATGGGTCTGCTGGTAAAGGAAGGAATGTACCGCCTCCATCAGCGTCGAGGCACTGGCTCGGGCAGGCGTAAGCAATGCACTCAGCAACAGCAGGAGCGACGGCAGTGACCAGGCTGACTGGGGAAATCTGCCCCGGGACACGGCGTGCGGCATGGCGTTATTCCCTGGTGGAGGTCGCTAAAATTGCATCCATTATAAGGTGGCGAGAGCGGACCCAAGAACAGAATTGGCGGTTAAATATCGGCTTGTTTATCCCTTTGCTGCATTCGGGCGCGGTTATGCTCCAATCTGATAAATTTCTCGCCGCAGCAGGGCCAACAAGATGATCGACAAACTTGAAGGAGCATTGGGGTTTTACCAGGACGCCCTGAACCTCCGTCATGAGCGCCAGAAAGTGTTAGCCAGCAATATCGCCAACGGGGACACGCCCAATTACAAGGCGCGTGATATCGACTTTGCCCAGGAGCTGTCACGGGTGCAGCAGGGGACCGCCCGGCAGCCGGTGGCGCTGAGCACCACTTCGCCGATGCATATCGGCAAGCCGCTTGCCGACGGTTCCCAAACCCGGGAGCTGCTTTACCGGGTGCCGGCCCAGCCGAGCCTGGACGGTAACACGGTAGACATGGACAGTGAACGTGCCCAGTTCACCGATAACGCGGTGCGCTATCAGACCAGCCTGGTGATGATCAACAGCCGCATCCAGGGCCTCAAGTCGGCGATGCAGCCGGAATAATTACAGCCTGACCGATTGCCAGGAGCAAACCATGTCGATGTTTTCCATCTTTGAAATATCAGGCTCGGCCATGAGCGCCCAGTCCCAGCGAATGAACGTCACCGCCAGCAACCTGGCCAACGCCGACAGCGTGGCTGGGCCCGATGGTCAGGCCTACCAGGCCAAACAGGTCATTTTTGAATCGCAGATGCAGGGGCAGCAGGGCGTGGGCGGTGTACGGGTCAGTAAGGTAGTCGAGGATCCCACCCCCATGCGTGAGGAATACATGCCCGAGCACCCGCTGGCCAATGAGCAGGGCTATGTCACCATGCCCAATGTCGAACCGGTGCACGAGATGGTCAACATGATCACCGCCTCCCGCTCCTATCAGGCCAACGTCGAGGTACTGAACACCAGCAAACAGCTGATGCTCAAGACCCTGACCCTGGGCGAGGGCTGAGCATGGCCAACACCATAGACGGCGGCGTACTCAGCAGCATCAACAGGGGGGGGGCCGGCACGGGAAGCGCTGGTGTCGGTGAAGACTTGCGCGAAAACTTCATGACCCTGCTGGTCACCCAGCTGAAAAACCAGGATCCGCTGAACCCGATGGAAAACGCGGAGATGACTTCGCAGCTGGCGCAGATCAATACGGTTACCGGTATAGAATCGCTCAACGATACCCTCTCGGGGATCACCGGCCAGATAGACGCCGGCCATACCCTGCAGGCCGCCGGCCTGATCGGCAAGGGGGTACTGGTGCCCGGGGATCGGCTGTTGGTGGGCGAGGAAGGGGCAACCACTCCCTTCGGCATCGAGCTCGGCAGTTCCGCCGACCAGGTCAATGTCAGCATCCTCGACGGCAGTGGCCAGGTGGTGCGCCGCTTCGAGCTGGGCGCCATGTCGGCCGGCGTGGAATCCTTTGTCTGGGACGGCACCCTGGATGGCGGTTCCCTGGCGCCTAAAGGCGCCTATCGGCTGTCGGTCGAGGCGCTGGCCGACGGCAAACAGCAGAGTTTCCAGACCCTCAACTATGCCCAGGTCATCGCCATCAGCACCAGCTATAAAGACGGCCCGCGGCTGGATTTGGGCGGTATCAACGAGCCGGTGAAAATGAGCGACATCCGTCAGATCCTCTGATCGCGGCGACACCAGCTAACCATACAGATTTTCAAAGGAGCGGAGCAATGGGTTTTTCTCAGGCGCTCAGCGGCCTCAAGGCCGCGGCGACCAACCTTGACGTTATCGGTAACAATATTGCCAACTCGCAGACCGTGGGCTTCAAAGGCACCTCGGTCCAGTTCTCCGATGTCTATGCCGGCGCCCAGGTCGGCCTGGGCACCCGGGTGTCGGCGGTGTTGCAGGATTTCAGCGACGGCACGCTGGAGTCCACCAACCGCAATCTCGACCTGGCCATCAGCGGCAACGGTTTCTTCCGTTTCATCCAGAATGAGCAGGTGGTGTATTCCCGCAATGGCCAGCTGACGGTGACCAACGACGGTTATCTGGTCAATGCCCAGGGGGCCCGGCTGACCGGCTATCCGGCGGAGGTCGGCACCGGCGGCAATCCCCAGCAGCTCAGGGTGCCTGCGGGTGCCTTGCAGGCCAACGCCACCTCGTCGGTCAAGGCCAGCCTGAACCTGGACGCGCGGACCGATATCATCGACCGCACCAGCGTCACCTTCGATCCTGCCGATGACGACAGTTATTCCTACGCCAACAGCGCCACCGTGTTCGACTCCCTGGGCAACGCCCACAATGTGACCCTGTATTTCACCAAGACCGCGGACAACCAGTGGGAAGTGCGCCAGACCCGTGGCGGCGAAACGGCCCCACAGGCGGGCACCATCAACTTCAACACCAATGGTACCCTGTTGTCGACCAGCGGCATGGACTTTACCTTCAGCCCGGGCAGAGGTGCCGATAACATCAATATCGCCCTCGGCGTGGTCGGCACTACCCAGTTCGGCAACGACTTCGAGTTGAACTCCCTCACCCAGAACGGCTTCAGCTCGGGCAGCCTGGTCGGGGTGAAGATAGATGATCAGGGCAACATCATCGGCAACTACTCTAACGAGCAGTCGAAGGTCCTGGGCTCCATCGCCCTGGCCAACTTCACCAATCCGGAAGGATTGATCCCGGTCGGCGACAACTCCTGGGCCGAAAGCTCCGCCTCCGGCCAGGCGCTGATGGGCGTGGCCGGTACCGGCCTGTTCGGCAGCATACAGGCGGGTGCGGTGGAGACCTCCAACATTGACCTGACCCGGGAGCTGGTCAGCCTGATCATCGCCCAGCGCAATTACCAGGCCAATGCCCAGACCATCAAGACGCAGGATGAAGTGCTGCAGTCTTCGATCAACTTGCGTTAACGGGGACTGAGTCGTGGACGGCATTTTCTATACCGCCATGAGCGGTGCCAAGCAGACGCTCGATGCCCAGGCGGTGATCAGCAACAACCTGGCCAATGTCTCGACCAGCGGTTTCCGGGCCCAGCTGACGGCTATGCGGGCGGTGCCGGTACAGGGCGACGGCCCTTTGGCGACGCGGGTGTCGGTGGTGACCTCGACCCCGGGGGACGACTTCTCAGCGGGCACCGTGACCGCCACCGAACGGGCGCTGGATGTGGCCATCCACGATGATGGCTGGCTGGCGGTACAGGGGGACGATGGGGGCGAAGCCTATACCCGGCGTGGCGATCTGCAGCTGGACGGCAACGGCCTGCTGTTGAGCGGCGGCCGCCCGGTGCTGGGCGGCGGTGGGCCCATCATAGTGCCGCTCGGGGCCCAGCTGTCGATAGGCGCCGACGGCACCCTCAGTGCCATCGGCGCCGGTGAGGATCCCGATGCCCTGGTGCAGATAGACCGGCTCAAGCTGGTCAGGGCCGAGCCCGGACAACTGCAACGGGGAGAGGACGGCCTGTTCCGGCCGGCACCTGGCAGTGGCTTGGAGCTGTTGCCACAGGACGAAAACCTGCGGCTGACCGCCGGCGCCCTGGAAGGCAGCAATGTCAGCGCCATCGAATCCATGGTGGCGATGATCGAGAATGCCCGGCGCTACGACATGCAGATGAAAGTGATCACCAACGCCGATGACAATGCCCAGCGGGCTAACAGCCTGCTGTCCATCCAGGGATAACGAGGAAGACATCATGATTAAAGCACTGTGGACCGCCAAGACCGGCCTCGAATCCCAGCAGGTGCAGATGGACGTGATCGCCAACAACCTGTCCAACGTCAACACCAATGGCTTCAAACGCTCCCGGGCGGTGTTCGAAGACCTGCTGTATCAGAACATGCGTCAGCCGGGCGCCATGAACAATGCGCAGAATGCCTTGCCATCCGGCATGCAGATAGGCACGGGGGTGCGCCCGGTCGCGACCGAGCGGCTGCACAACCAGGGCGGCCTGGTGAGCACCGAAAACTCCCGGGATCTGGCGATCAACGGCAATGGTTTCTTCCAGGTGCTGATGCCCGACGGCAACGTCGCCTATACCCGCGACGGCAGTTTCCAGCTCGATCAGAACGGACAGATGGTGACCGCCAACGGTTATCCATTGGAGCCGGCCATCATACTGCCGGACAACGCCCTGTCGGTGACCATAGGCGAGGACGGCGTGGTCTCCGTCACCCAGCCCGGCAACACCCAGAGCGTGCAGGTGGGCCAGCTCAGCCTGGCGACCTTCGTCAACCCCACCGGCCTGGAGAGCATAGGCGGTAACCTCTATCTGGAGACCACCTCATCGGGGCCCCGCAACGAGGGGACACCGGGTTTGAACGGCATCGGACGCCTGTTCCAGGGCTATGTGGAAACGTCCAACGTCAATGTGGTGGAGGAGATGGTCAACATGATCCAGACCCAGCGGGCCTACGAGATCAACAGCAAGGCAGTCAAAACCAGCGATGAGATGCTGGCCCGCCTGACCCAGCTGTAAACGGAACAGGATGATGCGGATGAACAGGCAAGCAAAGGGGGTCGGGTGGCCGTGGCTGGCGGGGCTGGCGTGCATCGCCCTGAGTGGCTGTGCCCAGTTGCCGCGTCCTTCCGTGGTTGGCGAACAGGAGCAGGTGGTTGTTCCCGAGCCTGCCGCGGCCCGGCCCGATGGTGCCATCTTCCAGGCCCACCGTGGCTATCAGCCGCTGTTCGAAGACAGGCGTCCGCGCATGGTGGGGGAAATCCTCACCATAGTGCTCGATGAACAGGTCAGCGCCAGCAAGACCTCGGCATCCAACGCCAGCCGAGATGGCTCGGCCAGCCTGGCCTTCGCCGAGCTGCCGGAAAAGCTGGAAGAGCTGGCCGAATATGGCTTCGATCTGTCCGGGGATAACGCCTTTACCGGGGCCGGTGGCTCCCAGGCCAAGAATTCCTTCACCGGCACCATCACGGTATCCGTGCTGGAAGTGATGAATAACGGCAACCTGAGGGTGCGTGGCGAAAAGCAGATCGCCATCAACCAGGGGGTCGAATTCATCCGTTTCTCCGGGGTGGTCAACCCCCGAACCATCACCGGCCAGAATACGGTGCCGTCCACCCAGGTGGCCGACGCGCGCATCGAATATGTGGGCGAGGGCTATATCAACGAGGCGCAGCATATGGGCTGGCTGCAGCGTTTGTTCCTTAATATTTCTCCCTTCTGAGCTGTGGTGTTTATGCAAATTTCGGTATTACGCCGGTCAGTAACCTCTCTATTCTCGCAGGGCAACGGCTCTTGGAGACGACGGAAGGATTCAGCTAAGCAGATCGTTGGCGTCATGGATGACGTCATCGAGCCCCCATGGATGGATTTATGGCGAGTCTGCGTGCCGGGCCTTCCGTCGAGGTGCTTCGGGACCAAGGCATTCCGCCATGCGCTTATCGTCAGCCTGCTAGCCTTGCTCTGGCTGGTGCCGGGCCAGCCGGCCCGAGCCGAGCAGCTGCGCGATATCGCCACCTTCGCCGGGGTGCGCGACAACGCCCTGGTGGGCTACGGCCTGGTGGTCGGTCTCGACGGCTCGGGTGATCAGACCATGCAGGCGCCCTTTACCGGCCAGAGCCTGACCAACATGCTTTCCCAGCTGGGCATCACGGTGCCGCCTGGCACCAACATGCAGTTGCGCAACGTGGCGGGGGTGATGGTCACCGCCGATCTGCCGCCGTTTTCGCGTCCGGGTCAACGGCTCGACGTGGTGGTGTCTTCCATCGGCAACGCCCGCAGCCTGCGCGGCGGCACCCTGCTGATGACCCCGCTCAAGGGCGCGGATGGCGACATCTATGCCCTGGCCCAGGGCAACCTGCTGGTGGGCGGCGCCGGGGCCGAATCCGGCGGCAGCAGCGTGCAGATCAACCAGCAGGCCGGCGGCCGCATCAGCGGCGGCGCCATCGTGGAGCGGGAAGTCCCGCTGCAGCTCGGCGGTGACTCGGGCCGGCTGGAACTGCAACTCAAGGACGCGGATTTTGGCACCGCCGAACGGGTGGTGAGCACCATCAACCTGGCCTTCGGCGGACAGGTGGCCAGTGCCCTCGACAGCCGGGTGATCCAGCTGCGCGGCCCACTCGCCGCCAATGACAGGGTGCAGTTCATGGCGAAGGTGGAGAGCCTGCGGATCGAGCCGATGGAGGCCCCGGCCAAGGTGGTGATCAATTCGCGCACCGGCTCGGTGGTGCTCAACGGCGCCGTGACCCTGCGTCGTGCCGCCGTGGCCCACGGCAACCTGTCCATCGTCATCGATACCCAGTTCCAGGTCAGCCAGCCGGCCCCCTTCAGCGAGGGGGAAACCGTGGTGGTGCCCGACAGCCTGATCTCGGTCGACCAGCAGGAAGGCTCCCTGCAGGTCGTGGAAGGTGCCGATCTGATGGCGGTGGTCAATGCCCTCAATGCCCTGGGGGCGACCCCGGCGGATCTGATGTCCATTCTCGAAGCGCTCAAGGCGGCGGGCTCCCTGCGCGCAGAGCTGGAGATACTGTAATGAGTGTCAACAACCTGGATTCCCAGTTTGCCCTCGATATGCAGGGGCTGCAGCGCCTGAAGCAGACTGCCGGCCGGGACCCCGCCGAGGGGCTGGAGCAGGCGGCCCGGCAGTTCGAGTCGCTGTTTGTGCACATGATGTTGAAAAGCATGCGTGAGACCGTGCCTGACTCGGGCCTGACAGAGGGGGATCAACGGCAGTTCTATACCTCCCTGCTCGATCAGCAGCTGTCCCAGGAGCTGTCCGGGCGGGGCATAGGCCTGGCCGATCAGTTGATCCGGCAGCTGGGTGGTCGGCGGCCGGAGGCGAGCGGCGCGGGTACGCATGGCAACGACGACCTGATCGCCGGCATTCCCCGCGGCGCACCCAGGGTGCTGACCGGCAGCCTGGCCGCGGTGCAGCCCGGCAGCGCCGGCGAGCGGCTCACCGCCTATCGCGCCGACGAAACAAGCGGGCCCGGGCCGGCCGCAGAGGTGGCCACGACCAGAGGGCGGCGGCAACAGCCGGCGCACGTGGCGGCCTTCCTCGAGCGGCTCGAGGAGCCGGCTTTGGCCGCCAGCCGGGCCAGCGGCGTGCCCGCCGAGCTGATCCTGGCCCAGGCGGCGCTGGAAACCGGCTGGGGCCGTTACGAAATTGCCACCGCCGAGGGAGGCAACAGCCACAACCTGTTCGGTATCAAGGCCGGCGACAACTGGCGAGGCAGGAGCACGGACGTCAGTACCCATGAGTATGTCCAGGGCAGGCGGGTCGCGGTGACCGATCGTTTCCGGGTATATGACTCCTTCGAGGCCGCCTTCACCGACTATGCCCGGTTGCTCGGCGATAATCCCCGTTACTCGGGCGTGCTCTCGGCACCCGATGCGCAACAGGCGGCCCGGGCCTTGCAAGCCGGCGGCTATGCCACGGATCCCGGCTATGCGGACAAGCTGGCGGCGGTGATGAACATGCTGGGACCGCTGGACGAGGGCACCCGGCTGGCAAGGGCCTGGCCGCCAGCCGGAGAGTTCGAGCTGGGCAGCATTTTCTGATGCCGGCAGGCGTCGGCCCATGGCCTAAAGGATCGGGGCCGGCCGCCGATAACCATTACAACGAGTTAAGGGAACGGGATAATGAGCATTTTCTCCATCGGCGTCAGTGGTCTTAACGCCGCGCAACAGGCCTTGTATACCGCGGGCAACAATATCAGCAACGTCTATACCCCGGGTTACAACCGTGAGGTAGCCCTGCTGGGTGAAAGCAATACCGGAGGGGTAAAAGTCAATGATATTCAGCGTCAGTTCAGCCAGTTTGTGGCCTCGCAGCTGAATGCCTCCAGCAGTAAACTCAGCTCGCTGCAGACCTACGAAACCCAGGTCAGCCAGATCGACAGCCTGCTGGCCGATCAGGAGGCGGGCCTGGCACCCTTGATGCAAAAATTCTTTTCCTCCCTCGAGGATCTGGCCGGTACGCCTTCCGATCCGGCGGCCCGCCAGGGGCTGCTCGGCACCGCCGATACCCTGACCGCCCAGTTCCGTTCCTTCGATGACTACCTGAGCGACATACAGCAGGGTATCAATGGCCAGATCCGGGATGAAGTGATCCAAATCAACAACACCGCCGAACAGATCGCCGGGCTCAACCGGGAGATCGGCCTGGCCAAGGCCAAGACCGGCAGCGCCCCCAACAGCCTGCTCAACCAGCGCGATCAGCTGGTGGCCGAGCTCAGCCAGCGGGCCGACGTACGCCTCAACATCCAGGACGGCGGCACTTATAATCTGACCATCGGCAACGGCCAACCCCTGGTCGCAGGCAGCCATTCCTACCGGCTGGAGGCCATGGGCTCCTCGGCCGATCCTTCCCGCATGGTCGTCGGCTATAACGATTCGGCTGGCAATCTTGTCGAACTGAAAGAGAACACTTTCAAGAGCGGCACCCTCGGCGGCCTGCTCAGCTTCCGCTCGGAAACCCTCGACAAGGCCCAGAACCAGCTGGGCCAGCTGGCTGTCTCCTTGGCCCAGGGATTCAATGCACGGCACAAGCTGGGCGTCGATCTCAACGGTGAGCCGGGCAAGGATTTCTTCGCGGTGGGCGAGCCCCTGGTGTACAGCAATGCCGATAACACGGGCAACGCCGAGCTCGGCGCCGTGTTCGGAGATATCAATGAGCTGAGCGCCAGCAGCTACGACCTGCGCTTCGACGGCGGGGATATGATAGTTACCCGGCGGGACACCGGCGCCCAGGTGGCGGCCAACTATGATGCCTCGGCCGGCACCTTGAGATTCGGCGGCATGGAACTGACCCTGAGCGGCACTCCGCAAGCGGGGGACAGGTTTCATGTCAATCCGGTCCAGCGGGCCGCCGGTGGTTTCCAGAATCTGATCCGCGACACCGCCGGCATCGCCGCCGGCCTGGAGCCGGGCAGCGGCGACAACCGCAATGCCCTGGCGCTGCAGGATCTGCAGAACAAGCAGTTGGTGGGCGGCAAGGCCACCTTCAACCAGGCTTACGGTGCCCTGGTCAGCGACGTGGGCAACCGCACCAATGTGGTTAAGGTCAACCTGGCCGCCCAGCAGGGGCTGAATGAACAGCTGCGCGGCCTGCAGCAGTCCGAGTCGGGGGTCAACCTGGACGAGGAAGCGGCCAATCTGCTGCGCTATCAGCAGTACTACCAGGCCAATGCCAAGGTCATCGAGGTCGGCAGCACGGTGATCGATACCCTATTGGGCCTGCGTGCCTGATCACTCCAGGAGAGAAAACTTATATGCGTATCAGTACCCTGACCATGTTTGAACGGAACGCCTCGTCGATGAACCGTCAGCAGAGTGAGTTCCTCAAGGTGGGTCAGCAGTTCGCCAGCGGGAAACGGGTACTTAACCCGTCCGACGATCCCCAGGCGGCCTCGCGGGCGGTGGGGGTGAGTCAGGCCAAGGCGGTTACCCAGCAGTACATGGACGCCCGGATCACGGCCCGTAACGCCCTGTCCCAGGAAGAAAACGTGCTCAACAGCATAGGTGACGCCATCACCAGCGCCAAGACGCTGATGGTACAGGCGGCCAACGGTACCCTGAGCGATGCCGACCGAGGTTCGGTAGCCAGTGAATTGCGCAGCATTTACGAGACCATCTTCGGCCAGGCCAACGCCACCGACGGCAATGGCCGCTACCTGTTTGGCGGTTACCAGGACAACAGCCCACCCTTCGTCAAGGGCGCCGGCGGCACGGTCAGCTATGAAGGGGACCTCAATACCCGTGAACAGCGGGTGGATGCCTCCCGGCTGATGCCGGTCGGTGACAACGGCAATACCATCTTCCGGAGCGTACACAGCAGCGCTGGCTATGTGGCCGAGGCGAATGCCGGCAATAGCGGCAATGTCACCTTCAAAGGCCCCCTGGTGCTCGATGCCGCCGATCCCGGCTATGGTAATGCATTTGAGGTGAGTTTTTCGGTGTCCGGCGGTGTACTCGGCTATAGCCTGGATGGGGGGGCCACCACGCAGCCTTATAAACCCGGCGAGGCGATTACCTTCGGTGGTCTTTCATTGACCCTGGAAGGGACCCCGGCCGCCGGTGACAGCATTAAGCTGGCGCCAGCCAAGGATATGAACACGGATCTGTTCGCCACCTTGGAAAAGGCCATCGCGGCCCTGGATTCGCCGAGCGGCGGTGCCCGACAGCAGGCGGCATTGGCAAATACCCTGAATACGGTGATGCGCGAGCTGGACAACAGCTTGGATAACGTGCTGACGGTGCGTGCCTCGGCGGGTGCCCGGCTCAACGAGCTGGATGTGGTGGACACGGTCGCCGGCAACCGCATGCTCAACTACGAGCAGACCCTGTCGGATCTGGTGGATCTGGATTATGTGCAGGCGGCGTCCGAATACAGCCTGCGTATGGTGGGCCTGCAGGCGGCCCAGAAATCCTTTGTCGATATTCAGGGTATGTCGCTGTTCAACTTCCTCAGATAATCATTTCCGGGGCCTGGGGAAAGTTGCTCAATTCCCCAATCCCCAATCCCCAATCCCTCGATGCCATCATAGCGGCGCCATCGTCTCCACCAGCTGGCGCATAAAGATCAGCCCTTGGCCAAACAGTCCCTGCAGGAAGCGGCCGATATCGGTCATCAACACCATCAGCAGGAAAATCCCCACCGTCAGCGTCAGCGGAAAGCCCACCGAAAACACCGTCAGCTGCGGCGCGGAGCGGTTGAGGATGCCCAGTGACAGGTTGATGATCAGCAGCGCCGCCACCACCGGCAGCGCCAGCAGCAGGCCGGAAACGAATACCGTGCTGCCGAAGCGGGCCAGCAGTTCGAAGGCGCCCGGGTTCAGGCCGCTGATGCCGATCGGCAGGGAGACAAAGGTGCCGGCGAGGATCTCGATCACCATCAGGTGACCGTCGAAGGCGAGAAACATCAACAGGCTGATCATATACAGCAGCCGCGACAGTATCATGGTATTGGCGCCGCTGTCCGGCGCGAAAAAGGTGGCGAAGGCGAGTCCCATCTGCAGGCCGATAAACTCCCCCGCCGCCTGTACCGCGGCGAACAGTATGTGTATGGTCAGTCCCATGGCCAGGCCGATCAGCATCTGCTCGACCATGATGCCGAGACCGGCCCAGGACATCAGGGGGACACTCGGCAGGGGCGGCAGGCCGGGCGCAACGGTCAGGGTGAGCAGGGCGGCGAGGCCGATTTTCACCTGATTGGGGATGCTGGAATGGCCCAGCAAGGGGGAGGCGACCATGAGCGCGCTGATCCGGGTGAACGGCCAGAGGAAGGCGACCAGCCATCCCTGCAATTGGGCGAAGGTCACCTCGACCATGGCGGCTCAGGACACCATGAAGGGAATGTTGGTGAACAGATCGCGGGTAAAGTCGACAATCAACTTGATCAGGAAGGGGCCGGAGGCCACCAGCACGGCGAACACGCCCAGGATCTTGGGTATGAAGGACAGGGTCATTTCGTTGATCTGGGTGGCGGCCTGGAACAGGCTGACCAGCAGGCCGATCAGCAGCGCGGTGAGCAGCAGGGGGGCGGACATCAGCAGGGTCACGCGCATGCCCTGATAGGCCAGGTTCATGACCATTTCCGGCGTCATGTCATCCTCCTCGGGTGAAACTTAGGATACATAGAAACTCTGGGCCAGCGAGCCGATGATCAGCTGCCAGCCGTCCACCAGCACGAACAGCATCAGCTTGAAGGGCAGGGAGATCGTAGCCGGCGGTACCATCATCATCCCCAGCGCCATCAGTACGCTGGCGACCACCAGATCGATGATCAGGAAGGGGATGAAAATGGTGAAACCGATCTGGAAGGCGGTTTTCAGCTCGCTGGTGACGAAGGACGGCATCAATACCCGCATCGGCAGCTCTTCCGGTCCCTGCAAGGGGCCGACATCGGCCAGGCGCACAAACAGCGCCAGATCCGCATCCCGGGTCTGGGCCAGCATGAACTCGCGCAGGGGCTGGCTGCCCATGGCGATAAACTGCTCGAAGTTGATCTCATCCCGGGACAGCGGCAGCCAGGCGCTCTCGTAGACCTGGCCGATGACCGGCGACATCACAAAAAAGGTCAGAAACAGGGTCAGCCCCAGCAATACCTGGTTGGGGGGCGCCGACTGGGTACCCATGGCGGTACGCAGCAGGCTGAGCACTATGATGATGCGGGTGAAGCTGGTCATCAGCAGCAGCAGGGCGGGCAGGAACGCCATGCTGCTGAGCAGCAGCAGAGTTTGCAGCTGAATGGACCATTGCTGGCCGCCATCTGGGGTGGGCTGGCTGGTGATGCCCGGGATGGTTTGGGCGAGGGCGGCGGTCGGCCACCAGGGCAGGGTGGTGAGCAGCAGAGTCAGCAGCCTGGAACAGTGGGTTAGCTTCATGCTCAGGCTCCGTCGCGGTGCGCGGAGCGGCTTCCGCCGAGCCGCTCTCCGGCCTGCTGTTTCAGGGCCTGGGCGAAGCGGCCGGCAAAGCCCGCCTCGGGCCGGGCGATATCCCCGGGAGGCAGACGCTGCGCCGGCAACTCATGCAGCTTGCTGACCTGGCCGCCGCCCACCCCGAGTACCAGCCAGGTGTCTTCCAGCTCGACCACCACCACCCGCTCGCGGGGGCCGAGGGCGGTACTGGCCACCACCTTGAGGTTCAGCCCGGGACGCGAGCGGTGAGGGCCCAGGCGCCTGAGCAGGTAGCCGCACAGCAGGATCAGCGCGATGATCAGCGCCAGCACGGCGGCGGTTTTGCCCAGGGCGGCCATGCCCAGCAGGGCATCGCCGCCGGCGGCCGGCATGGGAGGAGAAGGTGCGCTCATCGGTTCAGCTTTTGGACGCGCTCGGAGGGGGTAACGATTTCGGTGATACGGATGCCGTATTTGTCATCCATCACCACCACCTCACCCTGGGCGATCAGGTAGCCGTTGATCAGGATATCCATGGGCTCGCCGGCCAGGCCATCGAGCTCGATAACCGAGCCCTGGGCCAGTTCCAGCAGCTGCTTGATGGTAATGCGGGTACGGCCCAGCTCGACGGTGAGCTTGACCGGAATATCCAGGATCATGTCCAGATCCCGGGCGGCACCGCCGTCGGCGCCTTTTTCCAGGGGTTTGAACACGCTCTTGCCGGCGGCTTGCACGCCCTCCCGGGTGTCTTCCTGCCCGCTGGTGGCCGCCTGCTCGGCCAGCGCCGCGGCCCAGGGATCATCTTCCTCGGCCGGAGCCGATTCCTGCTGTTCGGCCATGGCCATGGCCCATTCATCGTCGGGCGTGGTCTGATCGGGTTTGTGGGGATCAGTCATGATGAGAGTCCTTCGCTTTAGCTTTCGGCAATTCACCCCTGACAAAACTGCCGGAGGAAGGGCTGCCGGTGGGAACATGTTCAATGATGCGGATCACGCGCAGGGCGCGCAGTTCATGCTGGCTGCCGTACTCGCACTCCATGACGGGCACGCCGTCGACGCCGGCGACCACGGTATCCGGCAGCTCCATGGGCAGCACGTCGCCCACCTTGAGCGCCATCACCTGGGCGATGCGGGTGGGCAGGGTGACGAAGTTGGCCACCAGCTCTACCTCGGAATGTCTGATCTCCCCGGCCATGCGCTGGGTCCAGGCGCGATCGCCCGCGCCGTTGCTTTCGGTTTTCAGGTTGCTGAGCTTGTCGCGCAACGGCTCTATCATCGAATAGGGCATGCAGATCTGGAAATCGCTGGCCAGGTTGCCGACTTCCAGATGAAAGGTGGTATTGACCACTATCTCGCCGGGCGAGTTGGTGATGTTGGCGAACTTGGTCTGCATTTCCGAACGCAGGTAGCTGACTTCCAGCGGATACACCGCCTGCCAGGATTCCTGATAGGCGTCGATGGCCAGGTTCAGGATGCGCATGATGATGCGCTGCTCGGTATTGGTGAATTCGCGGCCTTCGGATTTGGTGAGGAAGCGTCCGTCGCCGCCGAACAGGTTTTCCACCACCATGAATACCAGGCTGGGTGGAAACACCACCAGGGCCGAGCCACGCAAGGGTTTCATGGCAATCAGGTTGATATTGGTCGGCACCGGTACATTGCGCGCGAATTCACTGTAGCTCTGGTAGCGCACCGAATCCACCGTGATGTCGGCACTGCGCCGGATCAGGTTGAACAGTGCCATGCGGAATTGTCGGGCGAAGCGCTCGTTGATGATATCCAGGGCGTGCAGACGTTCACGGATAATCCGATGCTGGGTCGCCGGATCGAAGGGGCGTACGCGCGGCTTACTGCTGACCGGCTCGTCTTCATCAAAGGCGCCGTTGAGCAGGGCATCGATTTCTTGCTGGGACAGCAGATCGTCTTTAGACATGGAATAATAAGGGTATCCGGTTACTGGACGATAAATTCGGTAAAGAGCACGTCATTGATGAGCAACTCCGGCTGTGGCTCCGCCAGGGGCAGCCTCAGCTGCTCGAGGATCCTGGCGGCGAGTTGCGCCTTGCCGCCGGCGGAGGTGATCTCCTCCGGGTCCTGTCCCGACAGCAGCAGCAGCAGGCGGTTGCGTATCTGGGGCATGTGGGTGGCTATCATGTCCCGGGTCAGGGTATTGCCGACCTTCAGGGACAGGCCCGTGTAGAGCAGGCGCGGGCCGTAGTCATCGGCCTGCAGGTTCACCGTAAAGGGATCGATTTTAACGAAAATCGGTTCCGGGGAGGGAACGGCCACGGCCTCGGCGGCAGGCACGGCTGTGCTGTCCCGACCGTTCAGCAGGAAATAGGCATTGACGCCGGTCACCGAGACGGTGATAACCATCATCAGCCCGAGCAGCCAGCCCGTTTTACGGCGGCTCCCTTGAGATTCAGACATTGCTGTTTCCTTTTATTAACAACCAGCGGTCACGCAGGTCGATGAGTATGAGGGGGACGGACCGATCCCGATGGCCCGAAAAGGCCGGCAGAACGGGCTTATCTTCACCTTTTAGCCGGTTTTCAGGCATAAAGATCTACCTGGCCATTCAGCGTCAGTGGGCGGATTTGCACCTCGTTCGGGGCGGCGCCATGGGGGCTGGACTCATCCGGACTGCTTAGCGACGATGGCCGCCCTTCCGGTTCCCGGGCGAACGACTGGTCGGGCTTACCGCCCTGCTCGCCGATCGAGGCCTCACCCAGGGTGATGCCCTGCTCGGCCAGCGCTTCGCGCAGTTGCGGAATGGCCTGTTCGAGTGCCTGGCGCACCGGTGCATGGGCGGAGATGAAATGCGCCTGCGCACCCTGCTCGACCAGCTTCAGGCTGACCTGTAAGGGGCCCAGTTCGGCCGGATTCAGGTGCAACTCCATGCTCTGATCGGGACGCAGGGCGAGCCCGACCAGCTGTTGGCCGAGCTGCCGTTGCCAGGCCGGTGTGGCGACCGGCGCGGACAGCGTTGCCGTAGCGGTCAATGGCTGGATAGGCTGAGTGCCGGCCGCCGGCGTCAGGGCCGGGCCGGTCATCGTCGGGCCGACGGTAATGGGGGGCTCTACCGTCGGCACCGCTTCGCCACCACTCCGGAGTGGTGGCTGGCCGCTATCCGCCATGGTCTGCATGGGCGCCGCCGCCGGGCTTGGCAATCGCGCTTTCGGCTGCCCGGGCATCATCTGCTCCGCTTGTCGCAGGTCGATCTGGACGGTTATCGGTTGCTGCCGTTGAGGGCCAGGCTGTTCCGGTATTGGCGTGCCCTGCTGCCGGAGGCCGGACGGCTCAGGCATCGGCTGGCCCGGCGGTTGACGTTCGGGCTTGAAGGCCTCCGTCAAGGGTGGCGCATTTACCCTGCCCAGCGCCCCGGCATCGGCGCCGTCCATGGTCCCGGTCGGGGTCATCGGTGTCAGCCTGCCCGCGTTATCGATCAACGCCATACGCTCGGTGATGGCCGCCAAGGACGACTGGCGGCCATCAGCCGCACCGGCCAATTCCGCCGGCGCTTCACCGGCCGGCGGGGTCGGCAGGTAGCGCTGCCCGTCGGTAACCTGTGCCACCTGTGCCGACAGTACGCCGGCCTCGACAAGCGCCATCAGGGGGGACGCCGTGGCCTCTTCCGGCCGTTCCTGTGCTGGCTCGCTCACCGGCTTGCCGGGTTCGCTCCGGCCGCTTTCTTCGGCCGCGTGCGATTTCCCCCCCAGCCTGGCCAGCCGCTGGGCAAAGCCTTCGCCGTCGGGGGCCGGGCCGGTGCCGTTTCCTGCCTTCGTCGGGCGTGCCTGAGCCGGGCCCTGGGCGGCAGTCAACAAAGTGATATCCATAAGGTCTCCTAGCTGCCCTGTTCTGTGAACCCCTGCCCGGTTCTGCGGGCCTGGGCATTGGTGGTCATTTCATCGCTCTGGCGCCGCTCATTGCGCTGGGCCCGGCGTTCGTGCTCGTCGGCACGCCGACGGGTGAGGGTGGTATAGGATGACAGCCGTTGCTGTTGCTGTTGCCAATGCTGCTGACCGGCGGTGACCCGCTGATGTTGTTGGTTTACGGCCTGATGGGCGCGGGCGATGGAGGCGTCCAGCGAGCCGAGGAACTGCTGATAATTGTGCAGGGTGGCCGGATCTATGCCGGTGTGCAGCAGTTGCTGCAGCCGTCCGGCGTATTCCAGACGGTAGCGGTTCAGGGTCTGCAGCTGGGTTGCCAGCTGGGCCTGGTTGCGTCGCTCGTTGGCCAGCATCTGACCGGCCTTGTCCCTGGCCTCGCGGGCCAGTTCGATCAGGGTATCCAGCGGGGTGGGTGAGCTCATGCCTGACCTCCCAGTAGTGCCGCCATGGCCTGTTGCGAGGCTTCGGTGGCGGCGCGCTCATCGATGCGTTGTTGCAGGAAGCTTTCCAGCCTGGGGTTGAGTTGCACCGCCCGGTCGAGCTGGGGATCCTGTCCGGGACTGTAGGCGCCGACGCTGATCAGATCCCGGTTGCGCTGATAGCGCGAAAACAATTGCTTGAACTGCTGCGCCTGCCGCTGTTGGGCTGGGCTGACGATGGCATTCATGGCACGGCTGATGGACGCCTCGATATCGATGGCCGGATAATGGCCCGCCTCGGCCAGGGTGCGCGACAGCACGATGTGCCCGTCGAGGATGGCCCGTGCCGAATCGGCAATGGGATCCTGCTGATCGTCGCCTTCGGTCAGCACGGTGTAAAAGGCGGTGATCGAGCCACCGCCGCGCGGCCCATTACCGGTGCGCTCCACCAGGCCGGGCAGTTTGGCGAACACCGAAGGCGGGTAACCCTTGGTGGCGGGAGGCTCGCCGATGGCCAGGGCGATTTCGCGCTGGGCCATGGCGTAGCGGGTCAGGGAGTCCATGATCAGCAGCACGTCACGGCCCTGATCGCGGAAGCCTTCCGCCAGGCGGGTGGCATAGGCCGCGCCCTGCAGTCGTTGCAGTGGCGAAGTGTCCGCCGGAGCGGCAACCACCACGGCCCGGCGGCGTCCTTCTTCACCGAGGATATTGTCGATGAAATCCTGAACTTCCCGACCCCGCTCGCCGATCAGCCCGACCACGATCACGTCGGCCTGGGTATAGCGGGCCATCATGCCGAGCAGCACCGACTTGCCGACGCCGGAACCGGCGAACAGGCCCATGCGCTGGCCGCGGCCGACGCTGAGCAGGGCATTGATGGCGCGGATGCCGACGTCGATCTGAGTTTCGATAGGCGCCCGCGCCAGCGGGTTCAGCGGTGGCGTGGCCAGGGTTGCATGGGGGGCCTCATCCAAGGGGCCCTTGCCGTCCAGCGGCCGGCCGTTACCGTCCAGCACTCGACCGAGCAGGCTGTCGCCGAGCGGGAAACGGCGGGCGCTGGTAGCCGGGCCTTCTCCCAGCGGGAACACCCGGGCCCCAGGTGACAGGCCGCTGAGTTCTTCCAGCGGCATCAGGAACAGCCGGTCGCCGGCGAAGCCGACCACCTCGGCTTCGGCAAAGCGCTCCTGGGGGGCACCATCCGGGCTCGACAATTCGATGCGACAGGCACTGCCGAGGGGAACCCTGAGCCCGACCGCTTCCAGTACCATACCGGTGGCGCGCACTACCCGGCCGCTGGCCCGATAGTGCGGCAGCGCTTCGATACGGGCGCCGACCTTGCCGAGGGCATGGCGCCAACGGTCTTGATGGATATTACTGCGGACGGCGCCATTCATGGGACCTGCTCCGGGGTTGTCTGCTCAGGATGGGCGGTGCGCTTGCGTTGCTGATGGATGACGGCCTGCCAGCGGCTTTCCCAGCTGGCATCCAGTTCGCCGCCGGTACTGGTCACGCGGCAGCCGCCCCGGCTGAGCTGATCGTCGGGTTGCAGCTGCCAGCCGGCGGCCGCCAGCTCGGCACCCAGATGGGTGTGCACCAGATCCAGATCCGCCGGGTGCAGCCACAGTCGGGGAGTGCCGGTCAGCGCCGGCTCCACATGCAGCAGCTCGCGTATCAGGCTCAGCACCTGCTCGGGGTGGGCATCCAGGGCATCGGCCGCCAGTTGCCGGCCGGTGGCCAGCGCCAGGGCGACCAAGGCCTGGGCGATGTCATCGTCCACGCAGCTCAGCGCCGTGCTGAAATTCTGCGCCAGCGGCAGCAGGGGACTCAGGGTCTGTTCAGCCTGCAGGCGCGCCTCTTCGGCGCCGGCGCTCCGGCCCTGCTCCAGGCCCTGGCGATAACCGTCCTGACGACCGGCTTCGAAACCTTCATGGTAGCCCTGCTCGTGGGCCGCCTGCCGGGCCTGCTCGCGCAGGGTTTCCAGTTCCGCATTGCGGCGGAAGGCCTGCAGGCGGACCTTTTCCTGGCGGGCCAGCTCTTGTTGCGACTGTTGCAGCGCCTGCTGTCGGCCCAGTTGATCCATCTGCCAGGGTTGCCAGTCGTCGCCTTCTCGACGACCGTTGCCGTCGGCATCGGGCTCAAAAGGCTTAAACATAGGTGTCGTCTCCGCCGCTCAATACGATTTCGCCGCTGTCCGCCAGGCGCCTGACCACCTGCAGTATGGCCTTCTGCTCGGCTTCCACCTGGGAAATGCGGATCGGGCCTCGGGCCTCCATGTCCTCGCGCAGCAGCTGGGCGGCGCGCTGGGACATGTTGTGGGCGAATTTGTCCATCAGCGCCTCCGGCGCACCCTTGAGCGCCACCACCAGGGAGTTGGTGTCGATCTCCTTGAGTACCAGCTGGATGCTGCGATCGTCGAGATCCAGCAGGTTTTCGAACAGGAACATCTCGTCGATGATCTTCTGGGCCAGCTCCTCGTTGTGGGCGCGAATGGTCTCGATTACCGCCTCCTCCTGACCGGCGTTCATCAGGTTGAGGATCTCGGCGGCTGTCCTTACGCCGCCCATCTTGCTGCGCTTGAGATTCTGGCCGTCGAGCATGCCGCCGAGCACTTCGGTGAGCTCCTGCAGTGCGGCCGGCTGTACCCCGGTGAAGGTGGCGATACGCAGCACCACGTCGTTGCGCAGCTTGTCATCGAACAGCTCGAGTACATCCGAGGCCTGATGCCGTTCCAGATGGATCAGTATGGTGGCGATGATCTGCGGGTGCTCGTCGCGGATCATTTCGGCCACCACCGACGATTCCATCAGGTTTAGGGCATCGATACCGGTATTGCTATGGCCGGTGTCGATAAGATCCTCGATCAGGCTGGAGGCCCGCTCGCTGCCCAGTGCCTTGGTCAGCACGGCGCGGATATGATCGCTGCTGTGCAGGTTGATGGCGGTGAACTCTTCCGATTCCTGCTCGAATTCCGCCAGTACCTGGCGCATCTCTTCCTGGGAGAGCTTGGTCAGGCTGGCCATCTCCTGGCTGATATGCTGGATTTCGGTGGCCGAAAAATATTTGAACACCTCGGCGGCGCTGTCTTCGTCCAGCGCCAGCAACAGGATGGCGCCACGGCGGGCGCCGCTCATCTTGATAGCGGTAGCATTACTCATATTTGTTCATCCAGCTGCGAATGATCATGGCGACCAGGCGGGGATCCTCCTGGGCCATGTCACGGAGCAGCTTGAGGTGCTGCTCATGGGTCTTCATCTTGAGTCGGCGCTGGCTAAGATCATAGGTGTTGCCGGTCGCGTCACCGGTGTCCAGCTCGACGTGGCCGTCATCATCGTCGTCGTCCACCTGCACGCGAATGGCTTTTTCCTCAACCACGGGGGCGGGCTGGCGGGTATAGCGGCGCAGCAGCGGACGCAGCAGCAACAGGTACAGCAACAGGGCGGCGAGTCCGACCAGCAGGTAGCGGGCAAGGGTCAGCGCCAGCTGCTGCATGGCTGGTTTTTCCCACCATTCCCGCACGACAAGCTCTGCACTGCGGTCGATAAAGGGGCTGTTGACCACTTCCAGCTCGTCGCCGCGGGCTGCGGAAAAGCCCATGGCCTGGCGCGCCAGCCGGGTGATATGGTCGAGTTCGGTATCGCTGAGCGGGGTCTGGGTGAGTTCGCCGTCTGCGCCGGGCTGTTCCCGGTAGTTGACCACCACTGCCACCGACAGCCGCTTGATCTGACCACGGCGGTGCTGAACATGGGCGACATTGCGATCCACTTCATAGTTGATGACCTGCTCCTGGCGTTGCTGGCTGGGCGGCTTGGGGGTCTCAACCTGGGTGCCGTCGGCGTTTTCTTCCTGCGGCTGTTCGATGGGGGAGGGGGCCGAACCGGGCGGGACATTGCTCAGGGCGCCGGGCACGCCCAGGGCAAGCTCGTCTCCGCCGGTATAGGAGGCATTTTGCTGGGAACTGCGCACGGCGGCCTGATTGGGGGCCTGGTTGGGGCTGTAGCGTTCGGAGGTTTCTTCCCGGCTGGAAAAGTCGAGCTGGGCGGCGACCTGAGCGCGGACATTAGGGGCCCCCAGGATAGGGGCCAGTATATGTTCGATGCGCTGCTGGTAGGAGCGCTCCACTTCTTCTATGTAGCTGAGCTGGGTGCCGTCCAGATCGCGGGCATGGCCGCCGGGCCGCGACAGCAGGTTGCCGTGCTGGTCGACCAGGGTGACGTTTTCGGCCACCAGCTCGGGCACGCTGCTCGATATCATGTGCACTATGGCGTTGACCTGGCCGTCGCCGAGCGCCCGGCCCGGATGCAGGGTCAGCACCACCGAGGCCTTGGCGGGCTCGCGATCGCGCACGAACACCGACGGCTTGGCCATGGCCAGATGTACGCGGGCGCCGGCGACCGGGCCCAGTGATTCGATGGAGCTGGACAGCTCGCCTTCCAGTGCCCGCTGAAAATTGACCTGTTCGGCGAACTGGCTGATCCCGAAGGCCTGGTTATCCATCAGCGAGAAGCCGGCATTGCCGCTTTGAGGCAGGCCCTGTTCGGCCAGGCGCAGGCGCAGGCTGTGCACCTGGTCACCGGGTACCAGCAGGGTCTGGCCGCTTTCACCGAAACGGTAGGGAACGCCCTGCTTGTCGAGTTCGCCGATGATGCGTCCGCCGTCGGCCTCGCTGAGGTTGTTGTAGAGCACGCGATACTCGGGGGTGCTCGCCCACATCAGCATGGCGATGACCACGGCGACCACGGCGGCGCCGGCAAACAGCAGGGGGAGCAGGGGATTGCCGCGCAGCCGGGCCAGCAGTTGGCCGGGTGCGGCAAGATTTTGGCGATTTACGTCTGTGACGCCCTGGCTCATGCACGCCTCCCTGGCCGGAAAGCGTGACTAACTCGTGAATATACAGGCGTGGGTGCCGAAGGCATGGTTACATCCGTCGATTACGGTTAGCCGCCCGGTAGGGGCGGATCTGTGATGGGGAGCCATTATGCGCAGTGGCGCACGGGACAAAGGAAAGAAAAGCCCCTATTTTTACCGTTAATTGACGGTATAGCCCGCCGCCCTGGCTGTTAGTCTTGGTCTCCCAGTCTTGCTAGCAGAGCATATTTATGAGCGTTCCAGCGATTCAATCGGCAGTGCAACAGATGGCGAGCCTAGCCACCCAGGCCGCCGGCCAACGCGCCGATCCCCTGCAACAGGCATCCGCCGTGGGCCAGGGGGGCTTTACCGGTGAGCTGCAGGCCTCGATCCGGCGCATCAACGAACTGCAGCAGAACGCGGGTAACAAGGCCAAGGCATTTCAGGCCGGCGATCCCGATGTGGCCCTCAATGACGTTATGGTCGACATGCAAAAAGCCAGCATCGCCTTTCAGATGGGGGTGCAGGTGCGTAACCGCCTGGTCGGCGCCTATAAAGAAGTCATGAATATGCAGGTATAATACGGAGCCCGCACCGTCAGCGGCATGTCGCCGCGCCATCTTGTTGTCCCGCCCTCCGTCTTTCAATCCTCCCCTTCAAATAAAGGTTCCTTATGGTAGAGCACGGCTCAGGTGTCGGATGCAGACAGGCTGTGCTCCTACAAGGACATGAATTTAAAGCAAAGCAGCTGGCTGCCGATTCGCTGTGCGTGCTCTATCGTCGCCAAAGGGGCGGCCGGTACAAGAAACATTCAAGTCCGGGCGTCATCCGCCGATATACATAGCGGGCTGTTGGAAATCTTGCCGGCCTGGGGCAACGGGTGAACGAGATCTGGAACAAAAAACACGGAGATATCTTCCCGTCCGGTAATACATGCTGCCCTATATGACGACGGCAAAACTCGCAACGTCATTGCCCTGTTCCAGGATATCGGCAACCGTAAAGGTATCGAGCCGGAGTTCGAATGGCAGGCTCCGCACCAGGCAGGCTAAAGGATCTGGCCGCAACGGCGTGGTGGTGACTATTTCAATATGAGCAGGGAAACACCAAGGATGAGTCAATTACCCGGGCGTTTAGCCGATAACGAGCCCGACATGGACGTGCTGCCGGAACAGGCCGCGGGAGCTGAATATTTTCCGGCCAATGCTCCGGTTGCCGTCGGCCAGGAATATACCCTGGGTGTTTTTCATCACCTAAACGAAGCTATCGTGATCACCGACGGGCGTAACCGGATTATCGATGTCAATCCGGCTTTTGTGGCGCTGACCGGCTTCCAGCGGGAAGAGGTCATCGGTGAGTCCCCCGACGTGTTCAGTGTCCGCTGCCTGAGCAACCTGGGCCCGGACCAGTCCGCTCAGCCGCAACACGGCCGGGACAGCTACAGGGAAGAGCTGAACTACCGCGATAAACGGGGCATGGTCTACCCCGCCATGTTGTCGGCGAGCCGCATCCGGGCGGCGGACGGGCAGCTGTCGCATCATATTATCGTGCTGGTGGATCTGTCGGGGCTGGCGTCCCGAGCCCATAAGCTCAGCCGCGAGGTGTACTTCGATGCACTGACCGGGCTGCCTAATCTGCAGTTGCTGACCCAGCTGATCCAGGAGTCGATGGAGCATGCCCGGCGCACCGCCAGCTCGTTGCTGGTGTGCGTGCTGGATATCGACCATTTCAAGGTCATCAATGATCGCATCGGGAGAACTTCCGGCGATGTGCTGCTGGCCAGCCTGTCCCGGCGCATCGGTCAGCTGTTATCCGGGGATGACGTGTTGTCGCGGGTCGGCGGCGATGAATTCGTCTTGCTGCTGCACCGGGAGCTGGAAGAAGCCTTTCTGCTGGAGCTGCTGGAAGCGATTTATCGACCGCTGCTTATCGAAGGTCAGCAGCTGAGGGTGTCGGTGAGCATGGGGATCGCTATTTATCCGAGCGATAATGTCGACGGCGATGTGCTGCTGCGCCATGCCAACCAAGCCATGTATCTGGCCAAACAGCAGGGACGCAATACCTATCATATATTCGACCCCCTCAATGATCAGCAACTGCAACGTCGGCAGGAGCAGCGCCAGCGTTTTGCCGAAGCCCTGGTAAATAATGAACTGCGGCTGCACTATCAGCCCCAGTTGAATATGACTTGCGGAAAAATTATCGGGGTTGAGGCGTTGGTTCGCTGGCAACATCCGGAGCTGGGTTTACTGGCACCGGGACTGTTTTTGCCGGTTATCGAAGGCTCCGGCCTCGAGGTTGCGCTGGGTGAATGGGGGCTTGAACAGGCGCTGATCCAGCTGCAGCAATGGCAGCAAGAAGGCATCATGCTGCCAGTCCATGTCAATATCAGCCCCGCCCACCTGCTGACCATAGATTTTATCGATCGCCTGCTATATCTGCTTGAGCGCTATCCGCAGGTGCCGGCGCACATGCTCAAGCTGGAAGTGCTGGAAACCGCAGCCATGCATGATATTGACGCGGCTCTGAGCGCGATTCACCGCTGCCAGGCGCTGGGCATCGATATCGCCATCGACGATTTCGGCACCGGTTATTCGTCATTGACTCATCTGCGGCAATTGCCGGTCAACCTGATTAAAATCGATCAGAGCTTCGTGCGGGATATGCTCACCGATAAAGATGATATGGCTATCGTTGAAAGCGTCATCTATATGGCAAACCGCTTCGATCGCCCCATGCTGGCCGAAGGAGTGGAGACGTTGGAACATGCCCGGGCACTGGCGGCATTGGGTTGCCGACTGGTGCAGGGCTATGGCATTGCCCGTCCCATGCCGCCCTGTCAGCTACCGGCCTGGCTGACCCAGTGGCCCGGTCGAAAAGACTGGGCCGCCCTGGTCAGCATGGATGACACCGACGCCGGTTGTAGCGGCTGCTTCGGCCTCGATCAATGTCTCTCAACCGCCCCAGGTAGCCGGCAGGCAAGGATAGCTCCGCTGACCGGGTTGGCGGATGCCGGTGGCCGCACTGTCGGCGCTATCGGAAGCTAGCCCTGCGATCGGTAAGTACCACCATATACGGTTAGCGACGACATCTCCGCCGTCGCTATCCAATCCTGCTTAACTGGCCGGCATGGGCGTTATCTATGCCTGCAGTTTGAGCAAGGCGCCCTGGAGTTCATCCAGCCGTTCTGCCAGGCGCAAGACTTCCTCGGATGGGATCTGGCGGATCAGGGTCCCGCTTTCCTTGTCGATGATGCGCACCACCACTCTAGACGACTCATCGCTCAGCTCAAATTCCACCCCGTAATTGCCCAGCACTGAGTTCACCCGTTGCAGGGGGGGCAGCAAATCATGATGAGCCGGCTCAAGGGCGTCTGCGGAGGTTCCCGATACCGGGGCGGCAACCTGGCCTGTCAGTGTTTTATCCAGGCGCTGGCGCTCCGCCACGGATTGGATCAGGGTAGCGACAGACGTCACATTAAGTGGTGGCAAACTCATGGTTAACATCCTTTTCAGAGAGAGTGAGTAGATGTTGCCGGTGTTCAGTCGGCGGTTCATTTATCTTGAACCTGTCCACCAGTCGCTCCAGTTCCATGCCCTGCGCGTCCAGAGATGCGCTGGCTGCCGCAGCTTGCTCCACCAAGGCTGCATTCTGCTGTGTGACCTGTTCCAACTGACTCAGAGCCAAGTGTATTTGTTCTATGCCCTGCGACTGTTCACCGGCCGCGGCGGCGATATCATTGACCAGCTCCCGCACCTTGCGAGTGCCTTCCATGATGTCATTCAGACTCTGGTTGGACAGTTCAACCAGCCGGGCGCCTTCGTTGACCCTAGTTACATTGTCGTCTAGCAGGCCGCGGATCTGTCGGGCTTCACCGGCACAGCGGCCTGCCAGGTTACGCACTTCCGCCGCCACCACCGCAAACCCCCGGCCCTGTTCACCGGCCCGGGCCGCCTCCACTGAGGCATTCAGTGCCAACAGGTTGGTTTGAAAGGCTATATCGTCAATGGCGCCGATAATGTGGGTTACCCGTTGGGTGGCGCTTTTAATTTCGTTCATGGCATCGCTGGCCCGGCTGCTTACCTCACCGGCCTGGCGGGCTTGATTGTCTACTCCCAAGGTCAGTTGACGGGCTCGTTCGGTATAGTCGGCGGTCTGCTTCACCGTGATTGAAATCTGTTCCATACTGGCGGCGGTTTCCACCAAGGAAGCTGACTGTTCTTCGGTGCGTTGGGCCAAGTCCTGGTTGCCGGTGGCGATATCACTGCTGGCCTGTCCGATAGAGCGTGACTTCTGTTTGATGGTGAGCACCATCTCGGCAATGTTGTCGATGGAGCGGTTATAGGCCAAGTTGAGCTGAGACAGCTCGTCGCTGCCGGGTACCGTCAGCCGGCGGGTGAGGTCACCATCCATTTCGTCAATAGTGTGCAGGGTACCTTTAAGCTGTCCGCGGATGCTGCGCATGATCAGTACCGCCAGGCCAATGCCGAGGCCTGCTGCCAGCAGCACGGTGAGCAGGTAGCGCCACCAGGCGTAGCGTGCCTGTTGCGACAGGTCCCGGACACTGGCGAGCAACTCGCTGACCAGTTTTTTTTCCACCCGCATCAGCAAGTCAATTCTGGCGGTTTGCTGTTCAAACCAGTGGTTGGCATCTACCCCGAAGTCGCCTTCTCGGGCCCGAACGATGGCCAGTTCGCGCAACTGCACGGCACGGCCAGCCTGGGGTGAGTCCATTGCCAGTTCATAGGCCATGAGCACCTCTGCCCCGGCCTGCATGCGGAAATTGGCGGCAAAGGCGTCTTCCCGGCCAATCAGCTGGCCGAAGCGCTCAAACTGGCCATCGGCAAAGCGGTCGGCGGCAAACACACTGGCCAGTATGGCCCGTTCCTGCCCGGCCAGCTCCTTCTGGTTGAGCAGGCTGTAATAGGCGAACAGCCGCTGGGTGAGTCCGGCATGAGTCACCAAGTGGCTCATATCACCGACCATACCGAGCAGGTCTGTGATGGTGCTGGTATAGCGGGCCAGGGCCGGTGCCATGGGAATTGACATAGCATCTATCTGGGCTCTGTGCTGCCCTAGTTGCTGCAGCGTCTGCCGGGTGCGCTGTATTCGTTCGTCGATGGTGCCGGTGAGCAGCAGCGGATCCATGCGCTTCAGGATGCCGTTCAGTGCCGTTGCTGCCTGATCCGCTAATTTGCGTTGAGCATCGAGTTCGGAGACAAAGCGCTGACCCTGGCTACCAAAATACCCTGCACTCATGCCCCTCTCACGCTGCAGTTCGTGCACGAGCTCGCCGGCGCCTTGTGCCAAGCCCATCAGGGCCTCCAGTTGTACCATTTCCAGTTCCAACTGGCGGCGTTCACTCATACCGCTGACGGTAAACCAGCCCAGCGCCAGTAAGAGTGGCATCAGGGCCAGGACAAATTTATTTCCAATGGATATTGAGTGTAAAAACTTCATACAAGAGTGCTCCAGCTGTGCGAAAGAGATAGGCTGCCGTGGTTGATGCACTCGGTCGGTATGCGGGACCGAAAATTATTTTTATTTTTATCATCGGCCCGGTGGGAAAATACTTTAGGGTTCGCGCAACACCAGCTCTACCCGCCGGTTGGCTGCCCGGCCTTCGGTGGTGATATTGCTGGCCAAGGGGCGGGTATCGGCGTAGCCGATGGCACGCAGCCGGGCGTGCGCTATCTTCTCCTGCTCCAGAAAGCGCAGCACTGAGATGGCCCGCCCGGTCGACAGCTCCCAGTTGGAGGCAAAACGGCGGGTGTGGATCGGGATGTTGTCTGTATGGCCTTCCACCGAAATATCCCCCTCGAAGCTGTTCAGCACCACCAGCAGCTTGCGGATCACCGCCTCACCCTCTGGGGTCAGCTCCGCCCGCCCGCTGGCGAACAGCAGGTTGTCGGCGATGCGCAGGGTCATGCCCTCGTTGCCCTGACTGGCCTCCACCCCTTCCAGGGCCAGTGCCTTGAAGCTTTGCTGCAGGCCGTCGTACTGGGGTAATAGACCCTCATGCTGCGGCAGCAGTCCGTCGTGCAGGGGGAGTACGTCCTGCTGCCGGGTCTGCTGGCTGATGGCGGCCGTCGCGCTGGAGTTGTGCTCCTGGCCATTGCCCCGCTCGGTCAGCGCCAGCAGCAGCACGAACAGGGTGATCAGCAACGTCAGCACATCGAGGTAACTGATCAGCCAGGCTTCGGCTCCCTGCTGCTGACTGTTATCGGACAGCAGTTCATCCAGCGTCCCGTTCATCTCTTGTCGGTTAGGCATGCCTTCTGACCTCCGGGCGGGAGCCTGCACCCGACTCGCGGATCTCATCTTTATAGGTGGTCATAAAGGAATTTAGGGTTTCCTCGATAAAGGAAGGCATACGTCGCTTGGTGATCAGCGATATGCCTTCCAGCACCATGTTCATGGCGATCAGCCGTTCCTCGGTACGTCGCTCCAGCTTGACCGCAATGGGCTGGAACAGCACGTTGGCCAGCAGGATACCGTAGAAGGTGGTGAGCATGGCCACCGCCATGCGCGGACCTATGATATCCAGCTGGGCGCTGTCCATCACTTCCAGCATGTTGACCAGTCCCACCAGGGTGCCGATCATGCCGAAGGCCGGGGCATAGGTGGCCATGGTGCGGAAGATCTGGGCTTCGGCCTGCTCCCGGGCCTTGAGCCGGGCGATACGCCAGCGCAGCAGCTCGATGATCTCCTCCTCCTTGGTATTGGCGATCACCAGTTGCAGGCCGGTACGCAGGAAGGGATTGCGGGTACGCCCCAGGGCTTCTTCCACGGCCCGGACATCGCCCTTGAGCCAGAGCTTGGACATGTCCACCAGCTCCTTGATGTCATCGCGGGTATAGGTGTTCTCACGGCGGAACACCAGCCCGACCAGGCGTATTACCCGCACCACTTCCTTCATCGGGTAGCTGATAAAGGTGGCGGCCAGGGTGCCGGTGAAAACGATGGCCAGCCCCGGCAGGTTGATAAAGCTCTGGGGCGTTTCGGCGGTAAAAAACAGCACGCTGGCCAGCAGCGCCATACTGGCAAACATGCCAATAAGGGTAGAGGGGTTCATGGGCGTTCCTTGGGGACAAGACAGATGACTTTAGCTAGCTATCGGCCGGTGGCGGGTGAACTTTAGCCGGATGCTGTGCTGCGGCAGCGACGATCCGAGGGGGATGTCTGAGATTGTTGCGGGGAGAACAAGAATGTTTTATGACCACATTATCGGATCAGACCCGCTGACCGTATTGTGATCTTATACTCCCTTTTCGGGAGAGCCAGGATGAGCATTGATACCTTTCACAGCATTTTGGTGGATTAAATAACTGTTCTTAATACCGCTACCTCGACCGGGTAGCGCACGCAGATACGCCATGCACTCGTCCCTGAGGGCTCCGCTTAACGATCCCCGGTCGCTGTCTCGAGTGACCTACTATTTCGGGACAGCTATTTAAACGCGCCTCGTCAGCCTGCCCAAATCAGTTATCCCCATCTTCGATGTGCTGTTCTTGACCATCTGTGCGGTGAGTGCTGGTGCAGGCAGCGCATATCTGGACAAGGTGTTGACGGTAGAAACCCATGAGCTGAGTGAAAAACGAACAAGCGTACCCTTGTCCTGGCTTTTTATTACCCAAATAACGGGGAAAAACCACCTTTCTTCTCCCGTCCATCCATCTTGTTCTTTGATAGCATGGAAAATAGAGGAATTGTGAGTATATTGGATTGGCTAGGGGTAAAATGAATAGCAAAATGCGCCGTAAACACCATAAGGTGATCTCAAAAAGCACCACATTACCTACCGAAAAGCCCAGGAACGCGACTTTTCAGAAGCAAAATCGCTTTATGGAGCTCTATACTCAGGGATATGTGGCAGAGGCAATTACATATGCTGAGCAGCTAACCATCCAGTATCCGGATGATGCCTTTTCATGGAAGGCGCTAGGTAACAGCCTTTATAAAGCTGAGCTAAATTTGCAGGCTCTAGACGCTCTTGAAAAGGCCAGGGCGCTTGCGCCTGAAGACTACCTTATATTTAACTCTCTGGCAAAAGTGAATCAAACCCTTGGTAATCATCCTCAGGCTATCGCTGAACAACAGGAAAGTATCAGGCTCAACCCAAGCTACTCCTCTGCTCATATTGCCTTGGCTAAAATGTTTCTGGACCAAGGTAATAAAAATAAAATAACAGAGCACTTGGATGAAGCAGAAAAATTGGGTCATGATCTGGCCGAGATATTGTCAATTCGGGTTATCGCTGAATCATATAGCTTTCAGTTTCATCAGGCACTGAACAATGTCCGAACCCTGTTAAAGTTGAAGCCGAATGAAGCCATCGTGCAAAACCATGCGGCCAATATATATAAAGACATGGCTGATTTCGAGATGGCTGAACGACATTATAGCCAGGCTCTAAAGTTAGATCCAGATTATACGACTGCATATTCTGGCCTGCTCTATTGTATGCACTATAACCCCCATCGCACGCAAGAGCAGATCCTGGCGTTTGCAAAACAGTGCGCAGGGCGCTTCACGCCGAAAGAGAATGTCTCGCTCACCTCCTCTTATGATCTTACCCCAAACAAGCCGCTGCGTATTGGTATGATTTCATCAGGGTTTAAGCTGCATCCTGTCGGTCAGATGATTACCCCTGCGCTTGAGAATCTTCCATCCGATATTGAGCTCTATGCATATAGCACTAATGATAACCATGATTTCATTACGGGCAGGATTAAAAATTCAGTTAAGTCTTGGAGTGCCATTCACCATCTTAGCGACAAACAATTAGCGGAGAAAATTCAGCAGGATGGCATTGATATACTGATAGACTTGGCCGGTCATGGTGATGGCAATCGCTTGCGCACTTTTTGTATGAACCCAGCTCCAGTCAATATCAAGTGGGTTGGTGGATTAGTCAATACCACCGGACTCTCTGCTTTCGATTATTTACTATCAGATCACATCGAAACACCATCGGCCGTGGATCAATGGTATGTAGAAAAACTAATCCGAATGCCGGATGATTATATCTGCTATCTGCCGCCACCTTATATTCCAGATATCACCGCATTGCCAGCCATCTCGAATGGCTTTATTACCCTTGGCTGTTTCAATAATCCAGCCAAGATCAATCCAATTTTGCTTGCTCAATGGGCAAAGTTAATGCACGAACTGCCAAATAGCCGTCTATATCTCAAGGGGGGGCAGTATAACAGCGCCGAGGTATGTGACCGTATCCGCAATATCATGCAGGAGCATCGCATAGGTGCTGACCGACTGATACTGGAAGGCCCTTCTTCTCATAAGGAGCTGCTGGGATCTTACAACAAGGTCGATATCGCCCTCGACCCCTGGCCCTATTCCGGAGGCTTAACCACCTGTGAGGCCATGATGATGGGGGTACCTGTGGTTACCCTGCCCGGGCCAACTTTCGCCGGACGGCATTCAGCGACCCACCTAGTCAACGCCGGCATGCCTGAGCTGGTAGCCAGCGACTGGGATGAATACCGCCGTCGTGCAGTTGAACTGGCCAGCGATTGGCCCAATCTCAGCGTGATCCGTGCCTGTCTGCGCCAGATTCTATTGAAGTCACCGGTGTGTGACGGGCCACGATTTGCCAAGCACTTCACCACTGCCATGCGCGCCATCTGGCAGCGCTATTGCGAGGATAAAAAACCGGCCGCGCTTTCTATAGATAAAAATGGCCAAGCCTGGTTTGAAGGCGAAGAACGACCGGTCAAATTACCGGCACTGGTCGGTGGCGAAGACAGCGGATTCAACTTTGGCTTCCATGGGCAGATCATCACACTCGACAATGGCAGCCTGATGCTTAAGGCTCCCAACTTCTCTAAGCTGCAGGAGGGGGGGAAATTTGCGATAATCGCCTTCGATCCTGCGAATAACACCGACAATATCGAGGCACTGCAACAGCAAGGCGAACTGTACCATTATCCACTTGTAACTTTGGGTAATGGCAAAGAAACCACCTTGTATTCCTGCCTCGGTCCGGCCATGACCGCCACCCTGGAACCGCTGCCAACAGAGCGGCAATTGGCCAGCAACGAGCAGTCTACTCAGGTAACGGCAAAGCAGCCCATCGGTACCCTGCGTCTCGATGATATCGAAGGCTTGGAAAGCATCGACTGGCTGTTGCTCGACAATATGAACGACAGCCTTACTATCCTCGAGAATGGCGAGAATGCTCTGGAACATACCCTGCTGGTGCAAGCCCGGGTCAATTTTACCCCTACCCATAAACAACAGCCTGAACTGACTCAGATCAGCCACTGGCTGGCTCGCCACGGCTTCAGCTTCTACCGGTTGAATAACCTGGAGCATCGCAGCCGTTTGCCCAAACCTGATGACCTGCTCAAACAGCAGGCCAGCCAACTCACCTGCGCAGATGCCATCTTTATCCCCAACGCCAAACGCATGGAGGAGCTGACCGATAACCAGCGCTTAAAGTTGGCATTTTTACTGCACACGGTTTATGGGGTTCATGATCTGACATACAGCCTGCTAAGTGCGCATACTCCGGCTATGGCAGAACAATACCAGGCTGAAATAACGCCTGTAGTCAACAATCGCGCAGTCGCTGCTAACAAGGCAGTCACTGTGCCTCAGGCTGACATGCGTGGAAATGACAGAGCACAGACCAGTGCCGAGCTCATCGACGTAAATAAAGAAAGCAGCTCGACTGAAATAAAGAAGAATGTCACCGTTCTCAAGGCTTCAAAAAATATGGATACCCACACCCGTATCTGTATTGGTGTGCCCATTTATAATGAAGAGCTGTATATTGCTGAAACGCTCAACTCCCTGAAAGCACAAAACATCGACAACGTGCATTTTCTGGTAACAGACAATCACTCAACGGACAGAACGTTGGAAATCTGTCGCGAGATCATTGGTAACGACGAAAGATTTACCCTTATCCAGCACAAACAAAACATAGGTGCATTAGAAAATTTCAAATTTGCATTTGAAGCAAGCCGTTCTGATTATTTTATGTGGCTTGGCGGGCATGACTTCATTTCCGGTCGATATATTGAAACGGCAATCAAAATTCTTGATAAATCACCACAGATATCCATGGTATGTGGACAACCTCATGCCATACTAAACTCCGTTGATCGTGGCGTAATGAAAGAAGCCATTTATGACTTTACTGACCAAAATCCCATCAATCGTTATCTTCAATCTGTCGGTATGCTGTCTAATTGTACTGTTGTGCACTCTGTTTTTCGCAGAAGTGCACTGAGTAACTTCCAATTCCGCATAACCATTTCGGGAGATCATGTATTGATCAGCCACTTGCTTTGGCAAGGGCAACTCCGTTATATGGAAAAAGAAAAGTATTCAAGAAGATTTTTCGAACAACGGAGCTCAACACAGCCAGAACGAATCTCTGGAGACCAGCGGTACTTGAGCAGACATGATTTTTACAAATATTATTTAGACGACTTTGCCAGCCTGTATCATGAAGATGAAAGAATGTCACGGTATCTTGAAGGGAAGATTTTAGAACTGCTGGACAGACGGTGGGGACGGCAAGGTTTTATTTTTAATGACGGCTTTCAATCTTTAGCTGGCGAATAGGAATCTGCATATGAAAGCTGTTATTCTGGCAGGTGGACTTGGGACTCGCATTTCCGAAGAGACCCATTTAAAGCCAAAGCCGATGGTCGAAATCGGTGGCAAGCCGATTTTATGGCATATAATGAAAAGCTATTCCGCCTATGGCATCAATGAGTTTATTATTTGCTGTGGCTACAAGGGATACGTCATCAAAGAGTATTTTGCCAACTACTTTCTGCATATGTCGGATGTGACCTTCGATATGTCGAACAATACCATGGAGGTCCACCAGCGCTACGTTGAGCCCTGGCGGGTCACCCTGGTCGATACCGGAGAGAATACTCTGACCGGCGGACGGCTGAAACGTGTACGCCAACACCTTGGTAATGAGCCATTTTGCTTTACCTATGGTGACGGCGTCGCAGATATCAATATTCGGGCATTGATTGACTTTCATCTCAGCCACGGCAAACCGGCAACCCTCACCGCCATTCAGCCACCCGGCCGCTATGGGGCGCTGAACCTACAAGGTCATGCCGTGAATAATTTTCAGGAAAAACCCGCAGGCGACGGCGCCTGGATCAACGGCGGATATTTTGTACTCGACCCCTCGGTCATCGACTACATCGATGGAGATATGACCAGCTGGGAAAGCCAGCCACTGTCAAAAATGGCCAGTGAAGGCAATCTGATGGCCTATCAGCATTATGGATTCTGGCAGGCCATGGATACCCTGCGCGACAAAAACCATCTGGAAGAACTGTGGGCCAGCAACAATCCGCCCTGGAAGTGCTGGCCGTGAAGCAATTTGCCGATATTTATCATAACCGAAAGGTACTGCTGACCGGCCATACTGGGTTCAAGGGAAGCTGGCTGGCCAGCTGGCTGACCCAGCTGGAAGCCAAGGTCACCGGTTTGTCTCTACCGCCGGAACGTAGCCCGAATCACTGGGACCTACTGACCACCCCAACTCTCGATCTGCAGGGCGATATCCGTGATTTGCCTGCCGTCCTACAGGCATTCGACCAGGCCCGGCCCGAAATCGTATTTCATCTGGCGGCACAGGCACTGGTTCGGCGTTCTTACCAAAACCCGCTGGAAAGCTGGTCGACCAATGTGATGGGCACCGCCAATGTGCTCGAGGCATGCCGTACCACCCCAGGCGTACGGGCCGTTGTGATCATCACCACCGACAAGGTCTACGCCAATCAAGAATGGCCCTGGGGATATCGCGAAAACGATGCGCTGGGAGGACATGATCCTTACAGTGCATCAAAAGCGGCGACGGAATTGCTGGCTGACAGTTATCGGAGCGCGTTTGGGGACTCTGACTCGGCACCGCTGCTGGCAACCGCCCGCGCCGGTAACGTTATCGGCGGCGGCGACTGGGCGGAAGACCGGCTGATCCCCGATCTGGTCCGGGCCCTCGCCCAGGGCCAGCCGTTGGAAATCCGCTCGCCCCAGGCCACCCGTCCCTGGCAGCACGTACTGGAATGCCTGTCCGGTTATCTGCTGTTGGGACAGCGGCTGCTCGAAGGTGACGCCAGCGCGGCCCGGGCCTGGAACTTCGGTCCGGCCTCAGCCGACAACCGTTCGGTGCAGCAAGTGCTCACCGGCCTGCAACGACACTGGCCCGAGCTGGACTGGCAAGTCTCGAGCGCCTCCCAGCTTCATGAGGCCCGGTTGCTCTATCTCGACTGCGCCCGGGCACGTACCGAGCTTCACTGGCAGCCGGTGTGGAGCCTAGAGCAGGCCCTGGAAATGACGGCAACCTGGTACCGGCACTTTTACGCCACCGGCCGGGCCTGTACTCGAGAACAGCTGCGTCAGTATCTCGACGCCGCCCGCCAAAGCGGCCAGCCCTGGATCACGTCACCACCGGAGGCCGCGCCCGAATGAGCACCTTTACCGTGACTGAGTTGCCGCTGCCGGGCCTGAAGCGCCTGACCCGCAGCCGCTTTGAGGATCACCGGGGCCGGTTCAGCCGCCTGTGCTGCCCGATGGCACTGCAACAGGCCGGCTGGCAGGGACCGATTGCCCAGATCAACCACAGCGTCACCCAGCATGAGGGCACGGCACGCGGCCTGCACTATCAGCGCCCGCCCCATGAAGAAATGAAGCTGGTGACCTGCCTGCATGGCCGCATCTGGGATCTGGTGGTGGACCTGCGCCCCGACTCCCCCACCTTTCTGCGCTGGCACGCCGAAACCCTGGATGCCGACGAGGACGGCTCCCTGCTGATCCCCGCCGGTTTCGCTCATGGATTTCAGACCCTGACGCCGAATGTCGAATTAATCTATTGTCACTCGGCCGGTTATGAACCGGCCTTTGAGGCTGGACTACGTGTCGACGATCCGGCCCTGGCCATTCCCTGGCCGCTGGCCGTCAAAAACCTGTCGACACGGGACCAGACCTTTACCTTGATCGAATCCGGCTTTGAAGGAGTAGGTAGATGAAATGCCGCCATTGCCAGCATGAGTTAAGTTTGCCTCTGGTTGATTTGGGTGTCATGCCGCCTTCCAATGCTTATCTGACGGCGGAAGGGCTGCACAGCCCTGAGCCCAGTTATCCATTGAAGGTGTGGGTTTGTCAGCATTGCTGGCTGGTTCAAACTGAAGACTTTACCAAAGCCGAAGAGTTATTTACGGCAGATTATGCTTATTTTTCATCGACGTCTGTCAGTTGGCTGGAGCACGCCAGACAGTTTGCTTTGAAGAGTATTCAAGAGTTAAACCTTGATCAAAACAGTTTTGTTGTTGAGCTAGCGTCTAATGATGGTTACCTGCTAAAAAACTATTTGACTGCAGGTATTCCATGTCTGGGTGTTGAACCCACAACCTCAACGGCCACCGTAGCCAGAGAACAGGGCATAGAGGTCGTGTCTGCATTTTTTGGCAGGTCGCTGGCGTCAGAACTGAGCACTCAATACCATAAAGCAGACTTGATTATTGCCAATAATGTGTTGGCTCATGTGCCCGACATTAATGATTTTGTAACAGGAATCGCCTTACTGTTGGCGGACAATGGCACTGTCAGTATCGAGTTTCCACATCTCCTGAACTTACTGACTTTATGTCAGTTTGATACCATTTATCATGAGCATTACTCTTACCTGTCATTACATACTGCCTGTCATATTTTTAGAACAGTTGGATTAAAAGTATTCAAGGTGGAACAACTCCCCACCCATGGGGGCAGTCTGAGGCTATGGATTTGTCACGAGCATGATCCGAGGGAGATTCAGCCAATGGTGGCAACTCTGCTTCAGGAGGAGATGGCGGCAGGCTTGCTTTCCTCTGATAGCTACAGGGGGTTTCAAGCCAGAGTTAACAAAATTGCCAACTGTTTACAAAGTTTCCTTGCAACATGTGCACAGCATGGCCACACAGTGATTGCTTATGGTGCTGCAGCCAAAGGTAATACGTTACTCAATTATGCCGGGATTAATAGTTCGCAGCTCCCCGTCGTTATTGACACCGCTTTGTCTAAACAAGGTAAATACCTGCCTGGCAGCCACATACCTATTTTTTCACCAGACTCGCTGAGAAATATCAACCCGGATTATGTACTTGTACTGCCCTGGAATATTAGGCAGGAAATAGTTTTTCAGCTGAAATCAGTGTTAAATGAAAACACCCGCTACGTGACCATGATACCGGAATTGAGTATTGTATGAATAATCCCATTGCTTATACAAAACCGTCTATTACTGAACTTGAAATCCGTTATGTAACGGAAGCTGTGACTAATGGTTGGGGCGCGAGTTGTTATGAATATATTGAACGGCTTGAGCATCAGTTTTCCAGTTATTTAGGTGTCAATTACGCTGTGGCGACGTCCAGCTGCACCGGTGCTTTACATCTGGGTTTGGCGGCGGCGGGCATTGGGCCGGGTGATGAGGTTATTATTGCCGACAGCAACTGGATTGCCAGTGTCGCACCAGTAGTTCATTTGGGAGCTACACCCGTTTTTGTTGACATTCTGGAAGATAGCTGGTGTTTGGATCCTTCAGCTGTAGAGGGTGCAATCACTGCAAATACCAAAGCCATTATTGCTGTGCATTTGTATGGAAATCTTTGTCAAATGTCAGAATTAAAATTATTGGCAGACAAGTACAACCTGCTATTAATTGAGGATGCAGCCGAAGCGCTTGGCTCTGAATATCATGGCAAGAAAGCGGGCAGCATGTCTGATTTTGGTGTCTTCTCTTTTCATGGAACAAAAACCATGACTACTGGTGAAGGTGGCATGTTTGTTACCAATAATAGCCAACTGTACGAGAAAGTATTGACCCTCAGCAACCATGGCCGTAAGCGTGGTCAGCAGAAACAATTCTGGCCTGATGAATTGGGCTTTAAATATAAGATGTCAAATATTCAGGCGGCACTTGGCTGTGCGCAGCTGGAAAGAATTAATGAAATAATAAAACGTAAACGTGATATTTTGCATCAATACAAAAAAACACTTGCCCATTACTCAGAAATCACTCTAAATCCAGAGCCGACAGGCACCGTCAACTCAGCCTGGATGCCAACGGCTGTCTTCTCCGCAGAAAGCGGCATAACCAGAGAAAAATTACAACAAGCTTTTACGGCTGAAAATATTGATGCCAGAGTGTTTTTTTGGCCTCTCAGTCACCTCCCCATGTTTGCTCAGCCTAACGAATCATCTGTATCATGGTCTATTTGCAACAGAGCAATCAATTTGCCAAGCTATTTTGACATGACAGAAGCAGACATCCAAAGAGTTGTATCGGTAATAGAAAGAACCATGCTAGGATAACCCCTTGGAATTGGTGGCGGTTTATTTTTGCAAGTTCAAAATTTATTTAGTTGCAGTGGTAACTTGAACGGTTGTATTAATGGAACAGTCCAATCCTCAAAATTATAAAACAAATGAACATAGATATTTCTCTGAACTTCCTGAATATTTTCAGTATGCCAGTGGAAGCTTCGGTGAAAACATGCACTGTTTCACCAAGTTTTTTCCGCGTCAATCACTTGCCTATTTTATGGCACGAGCTGAAATATATAAAAATGTAGTAGCATTGCACGGCTCTGTGTTTGACTTCGGCATTTATCATGGTGGATCATTTTCCACTTGGCTACTATTGAACTCAATTTATGAGCCTTACAATCACGTCAGGAAAATTGTTGGCTTCGATTCATTCTCCGGCTTTTCTGAAATATCTCGAGAAGATATTGGCGGTGAACGTTTGGAGCTTAATAAAATCGGTGGCATGTCTTACATCAATGGTTATGAAGAAACTGTTAACGGTATTAACTTGTTAGATTTAAACCGGCCATTAGGTCATGTGAAAAATGCGTCCGTGATCGCAGGTGAAGCATCCGATAAATTCTCCGAGTACCTTTACTCACATAAAGAAACCATCATCGCCATGGCTAACTTTGGTTTGGGGAACTATGAACCTACTGTAAAAATCTTGTTTTTGTTAAACCCGAGACTACAAAAAGGAAGTGTGCTGGTGTTCGAAGGTTTAAATCAGGCAAACTGGCCAGGAGAAACCAGGAATTTATATAAAATTTTTAAATCTGAAGAAATTACACTTCAGAGATTTCCATTCTTCCCTCAGTTAAGCTATATGATTTACGGGAGTTAAGTCATGGCAAAGATTGCCATTATTGGTGCCTCGGTGGCTGGACTGACTGCGGCTGTTAAATTAAAACAGCTGGGATTGGATGTTACTATTCTTGAAAAAAAACACTCGGTAGGTGGTTTGTTTTCAAAGATAGAAACACCATTTGGCATGTGCGAGCTTGGCATGCATGTTCTTTACGTGAATGATGAACAACACGAGCTGTTGTCTGACATATTTGGTAAAGCTAATTTTATCGAACAACAAGGCGTGTATACAGATATCGGCGGCTGTTATAATCAGGATCTTTTTATCGACAGTATTTATCCGGATCTGAGAGGTCACTCCTCGCTAAATGTCATCATGGAAGACCTTTTTGATTCAGAAAGAATAATAGACAATGCTAGCAATTGCTTATCTGCATTGCAGCAACGCTTTGGACAAGCTGGTGCAAATATAATCTCACCTATCCTGGAGAAACTATGGAAATATCCAGTTGAAAAGTTAACCCCGGGAGCGATTCATTGTTATTTTGATCTGCGTCGTTTGGTTGTGGCAGATAAAACTACTTCTGATGAAATTAAAAAAGATCCAAGATTGAACAATCTTGTGGCAAATCCTTTACAGTTGCAGCCCATGGGTGAGGTTTTTAATGGAAGGAAAGCCCTGTTTTTTAGTGGAGTCTCGACTAAAAATGCTGAGGAAATAGAAAAATCCATTTCCGAACTGGGTATTAACCTGGTTCTCAATAGTGATATAAAGCTTTACGACTCATCTTTATACAATGGTTCAGAGTTGATTGCAGACAACTTTGACGCTTGTATCATCGCAAGCCCTTTAAATTCTCTTCAAAGAGAATTGGCTGACAAGCTGGATAATGCAGAGTTATCTATCTTCTATTTCAGAGTAGATCGGAGTCACTGTAGACCGATTGATAATTATTATATTGTTTGCCATGACCCACACCTCCTATCAACCAGAATAGTCAATTATTCAGCTTATAACTTTGAGAAAGTGGATCACCTGGAGGATATTGTAGCAGTCGAAGTCATTCATCCTTTAAATCATAAGCCTGATGTCGATATCATTAGCAATGAGTTAAAGCTCGTTATGAGTGGAATCATTATTATTGATTGCTATGAACTGCCACACACTCTGAAAGTCCCGATCCCATCCTTAAATAATGCTCGCTTATTGGACTTGGAAGTTTCAGCGATGCAGAAAAATTTTGTTGATAAGCCACTATTTTTCGTAGGAATGCGTACAGACAAAGGTGTGTTTTTTTCCCATCATACAATAGGAGCAGCTTATGACGCAGCATTGGCGTGTGCATCAAAATTATCTTGAGTTGGGAAACATGCCTTTTTATTGGCGGATGAGTCAGTCATCTGATCCCGTCGCGGGTATCAAACCGAGCCTTCCAGCCAGGATCAGCATCAATTCAGAATTTGATTTTCTGGAATTAATGATGTCCGACGATGAATGGGAAAACTTGGAAAAAGCATATAGTAAGAATGAAAACATAGGTTTCATTAACCCTGAATCGGGACAGTTGGATACTTATGGGAATAGTGTGAATCAATTTTTCTTGAAAGTAGCAAACTCAGTTCAACCTAATAAAATTTACGAAATTGGTTGTGGTGCCGGTTTTACAATTAACTTTCTAAAACAATTTGGTTGGAATGTTACAGGCATAGATCCTTCCGATTACTCAAAAAAATGGAGTGAAACACTAGGTTTTGAATTATTATCAACTTACTTTGATGACTTAACCCTGAATGCTGAGGCCGAGTTGATAATCTGCAATGATGTATTTGAACATGTCAGAAATGTACCTGAATTTTCTTCACAAGTTTACCGAGCTTTAAAACCGGGAGGAGTTTTTTGTTTTTCTACAACAAACTCGACGTTATCGGTTCAGATCGGTGATATCTCCATGCTTGAACATCAGCATGTAAATATGTTTACAGAACACTCCATTTTTCTCATTTTACGTAATGCAGGCTTTAATCAGATTGAGTTAAATAGAGGGGATTACGGTAACACCTTTCATGTTGTGGCCAGAAAAGTGTCAACTACACATAACAACGTGACGCAGAAAAATTTCTGCTGCACAGGTTTTTTTGAGCGGGCGGCGCATAGGCTTGAGCGTTTTTCTAAGTTTTACCATAAATTTGGCGCCCAATGTGCTTTCTATGTCCCTTTACGTTGCATTCCATACTTGGCCAGTGTTGGAGATTTTGGCGACCGTCCGGTTTTCGATTCAAATATCAAATGGACTGGAAAGTATATTGATGGTTATAAACGTCCAATATCAGGCCCAGCAGATATAGATTCAAATTCCTGCCCTCATTTCTTTATTGGCTCAATGACATTTGAAAAGCAAATCACTGAAATGCTTATTTCCCGAGATATAGATCCGAATAACATTCACCGGATAAGGGAGATCTGATGAACATTGTCATCACTCAATCTATGTTTTTTCCCTGGGTTGGTTTGCTTGAACAAATACGTTTGGCTGATGTAATCGTACACTACGACGATGTTCAGTTTTCTAAAGGTAGTTTTGTAAACCGGGTACAACTGAAAACGTCACGAGGAATGCGATGGATGACGGTACCTCTAAAGAAATTCAGTCTTGGTACCGAAATTAAAAATATTGAAACAAGCCGACACCATGATTGGCAGAAAGCACACCTTGACTTAATGGGGGAAAGTTTCTCCGGTTCACCCTTTTCTCAAGATGCAATTGAGTTGGTTCAGTCGTGTTACCAGGATGGTAATATCAGCAACATTGGACATCTTGCCAGAATATCGATGTATGGTTTGCTCGATTATTTTAATTTGATAGGTAACAAAGAATTTATTGACGTAACCGATTTGAATATTTCCGGATCCAGCAGTCTTAGAGTATTTGACATTGTAAAAATGCTTGGCGGAACCACTTATATAACAGGCCATGGTGCAGCCAGCTACCTCAACCATTCCTTATTTGAAGAAAATGGAATTAACGTTGAGTATATGAATTATCAATGTAAACATTACCCACAGAATCACGGTGATTTCACACCTTATGTCAGTAGCTTAGATTTGATTGCAAACATGGGAGCTAATGGCATCGACGTCATTTGTTCAGGAACAAAAAACTGGAAGGATTTTATCGATGAACGAAATCGAGAAATTTGAGATTGAAGTGCAAAACAATATAGATAGCCTTATGAATGACAAGGACATCCAGGCATTGTCACGGATTTGGATAAGAGAAATTATTCCCCACAAATGGGTTTATAATTTTTCTTGGTTAGGACGTCCGGCAATTCAGGTTCCAAATGATGCATGGGCGCTTCAGGAGCTGGTGTGGAAAATAAAACCGGACTTGATTATAGAGACAGGTATTGCTCATGGTGGGTCATTGATGATCAGTGCCTCATTACTGGCTTTGTTGGATTACACCGATGCCGTGGAATCTGGGAAAGTACTGGATCCAAAAAGTAGCAACCGTAAAGTCATCGGTATTGATATAGATATTAGACAGCATAATCGACTGGCGATAGAACAGCATCCATTGTCGCACAAAATTCAGATGTTTGAAGGATCAAGTATTGATCCATCGGTAGTTAACGCGGTCAAGGAAGCAGCCAAAGGATATCAGCGGATACTGGTTTGTCTGGATTCAAATCATACACATGACCATGTTCTGGCTGAGTTGGAAGCTTACGCGCCACTGGTGACGTCAGGAAGTTACTGTATTGTTTATGACACAATAGTCGAAGATATGCCGGAAAGCATGTTTCGCGATCGCCCTTGGAAACCCGGGAATAGTCCCAAATCAGCAGTTTCTGCATATCTAAATAAATGCGATGATTTTGTTGTCGACGAGCAAATGGATGCTAAGTTGCTGATTAGCGTTGCGACCGGAGGTTTTTTAAAACGCTTGTAACTGCTGCTTTAGTTTCTCGGCGTTGTTGAGCAAATCAGAGCCGGGACAGCCTGTCCCTACTGGGCCTGATGCCCTTAACTGACCGGCTGGCGAACAGGCATACCGAGTCTTATGACGTTGTGCATGACCTTGCACGCCAGCCAGGATTTCGCCGGCCTGACCGTTGTATTTACGCAGGTTGAGCAAGGTGGGCAAGACCTCGTTATCCACCATGCTTGCGCTGTTTCCATTTTCCTTCACCGAATACCTTCAGCCCGGTGGCATTGATGACTAGGTGAGTGGCAGCACCTTTGCTGGGAAGGCGGTATTGCACCGTTACCGTCCGGGCGCGCTTGCTGATGCTGCTATAACCCGGCGAGGTCAGGGATACGTCCATCAATGGAAAAATGGAGTTGATGAACCCTTCCAGCGCCCGGAACGGCAAGCCGAAGAAGGCCTTGAGCATGAGGGCGGTTTCGATGGTGCCGTCACCGTAGTGAAAGCCGCGCCCCCGGCGGCCATGGTGCTGATGACAATACCATTGCTCGATGGCTTGTTCATCGATCCAGAAGGTCAGTGAACCGGGATTGACCAAAGCCCGGTTGTACTGCCGCCAGTTACTGATGTTGTGCCGCGCTTTACCCATCTGCCTGCTCCTGAGTCCGTTCGTCAGTTGATCAGATCATGGGGGAGGCTGATAGTTCACTGATTTAGGAAACAACGCCCCATTATTTAGGTAATAAAAAGCCGGCTTGCGCCGGCTGTTATTAGCTTGGAAAACGGTATGCTTAACGCAGTAACGACAATACGCCTTGGGGGACCTGGTTAGCTTGGGCCATCACCGAGGTACCGGCCTGCTGCAGGATTTGAGCCCGGGTCATGTTGGCCACTTCCACCGCGTAGTCGGCATCCTCGATGCGCGAGCGGGCGGCAGACAGGTTGGTCGCCGTGGTGCTGATATTGTCGATGGCCGATTCGAAACGGTTTTGCACCGCACCCAAGTCGCTGCGCACATCGTCAACATTACTGATCTTTTTATCCAGAACGGCGAGTGCATTGGCATTCAAGACATCGAAGCCGAAGGACGAGACGGTACGGGTACCGCCATCGGCGGCAGCTATACCAGCAGTACCTGTGCTGGAATGCATATTCCAACCACCACCAGTGGAGTTGGCCGCGGCGGTATAACCGCTGATGTTGATATCAATGACTTGATTATCTTTGGAACCAACCTGGATGCTGAAGCTGGTGCCGGTAGATGTAGCGGAAAACAGGTCTATGCCGTTGAACTTGGACTCGGTAGTGACACGATTGATTTCGGTCAAGCGTTCGTTGACTTCCTTCTGGATGGAGTCGATATCTGCTGAAGAGTTGGTACCGTTCTGGGCTTGCACGGTCAGATCGCGGATACGCTGCAGGTTATCGTTAACCTGGTTCAGGGTACCTTCGGCGGTCTGAGCCAGAGAAATACCGTCATTGGCATTGCGCTGTGCTTGGGCCAGTCCCTTGATTTCACTCGTCATACGGTTGGCGATGGCCTGGCCGGCGGCATCGTCCTTGGCGCTGTTGATGCGCAGGCCGGAAGACAGCCGCTCCATGGAAGTAGACAGTGCTTGCTGTGATTTATTCAGGTTATTTTGGCTGATGAGAGCGGTGATGTTGGTATTGATTACTGACATAGTGATGTCCTTTTTAATGTACAGAGCCGGCGGCTCTTAGGGTTACTCTTGTTCGCCTTTCTTTGCCGTGCTCATACCGGTCTGTCAGGCTGTTACCCTTATATATCGGGCGACCAGGCTCAAGCTTTAGGGCAAAAGTGCGTTTGGTTGATTTTTTTTTTAGCCGCAGCCGGGACGTTGGCAATGGCTGCTGGTTATATCGGCGGGGGCGGCAAATCTTTAAGGATTATTGAGATGAGGGAGGGCCAGGGAATGGGGATAGGGTCCAATCATTCCTCATTCCCGGTTTACATCACCATTATCATTGGCAAGGGGGCCGGCAGCATAGGCCCCGATTAAACATTTACCACGACTGTGAAAGCATGGGTTGCCGCTCGCCCGGGCCCCTGTCCTGTAGCTGGGGGAGGGAGGGCAGATCCGGTTCGGATCGCCGGTCGTCGTCCAGTATAAAGGCGGCGAGCAGGTTGTTGAGCCGCTCCGCGTGACTACGCATGTCGGCGGCGGCATTGGTGGATTGTTGTACCATGGCCGAATTCTGCTGGGTCATGGCATCCATTTCGGCTACCGCGGTGTTGACCTGGCCAATACCGGCGCTTTGCTCCCGGGCCCCGGCGCTGATCTCACCGATCACCTCGTTGACCCGGGTCACCCGGGTTACGATTTCCTGCATGGCGGCGGCGGCGGAGCCGACCAGTTCGGCGCCGGCGCGGGTATGACCGGCCGAGGTGTCGATCAGCACGCGGATTTCCCTGGCGGCATCACCGGCACGACCGGCGAGGGCGCGTACCTCTTCGGCGACCACCGCAAAGCCCCGGCCATGTTCGCCGGCCCTGGCCGCTTCCACCGAGGCGTTGAGTGCCAGGATATTGGTCTGGAAGGCGATGCCGTCGATCAGGCTGATGATGTCGCCGATCTGGCTGGCCGACGCGTTGATGTCATCCATGGTACGCGCCACCTGGTGCATGGCGTCCTGCCCCTGGCTGGCGCTGTCGGCAGTGCCAAGCGCCAGCTGGTTGGCCTGGGCGGCGGACTCGGCACTGTGGTTGACGGTGGCGGTGATCTGCTCCATGGACGCCGAGGTTTGCTGGAGATTGGCGGCGGCCTGTTCGGTGCGTGACGCCAGTTCTTCGCTGCCCAGGGCTATCTCTCCGGCGGCGGCGTACACCTGGTTGCTGCTGGCCCGAACCGTCTGCAGGGTCTGCTGCATGCGCGCCACAAAGGCATTGAACTGGCGGGCCAGCTCGCCGACTTCGTCGTTGCTTTCCACCGTCAGGCGGCGAGTCAGGTCGCCTTCCCCTTCGGCTATGTCATGCATGGCAACGGCGGCCCGGCGCAGGGGGCGTACCGTCCTTCGTATCAGCAGTACAGCCACCAGGGTGGTCACCGCCAGCATCAGCAGGCCGGTGAGCAGGATACCGAGCAGGGCGTGCCGCAGGGAGGAGGCAGCGGCGGCCTCGGCCCCGGACATGGCCTGTTCGATGGAGGTGGCATAGACACCGGCACCCATGACCCAGCCCCATTTTTCCAGAGGCATGATATAGGAGTATTTCTGCTCTTCCTGGCGAGTATTCGGATTTTTCCAGTTATACAGGTAATAGCCGCCGCCGGCCCGGGCGACATCGAGGGTTTTCCTGACCAGGTATTCTCCGTTCGGCATACGGGTATCCAGCATATTGGTGCCCTCTTTTTCCCGGGCGTGCGGCGACACTATAGCGGTGCCCTGCTCGTCGTAGACAAACAGATAGTTGTCTCCCTCGAAGCGAACGGCGCGCAGCAGCTCGGCGGCCCGGATCCGGGCTTCGCCGTCGTCGGCAGAGGCCAGTGGGTAGAGAGGATCGATGGCGCTGGCGGCGGCTTGCACCACATTGCGTACCGCCTGTTTGCGATTTTCAATGAGGATCTCACGTTGCTGCGCCAGGCTGGCCCGGTTTTCGTCGATCCGGGAACTGGTTTCGGTGATCACCAGGATACCGGTGCTCAGCAGTAGCGGCAGCAATACCAGCAGCAGAATACGGGTTTGCAAGCTTAGGGTGCCTTTGATACGCATGAATAATATGTCTCATAGGGTTAGGTTGTGTGGCGGAAGGTATCGGCAATGAGGGGATTAACTTAATTATTGGATACAAAGTATCGATAAGATATGTGCATTATTCTTGCCTTTAGGATTCAATTGGTTCTTTTTTTGTTTGATCATTGTCCCGGAGAAACATGCTGCCTGGCAGATAACCAGTATGGCTAAAGTCATGCCTTGCGGTGCCGATAGACTGAGGTGGGTTAAACGCAGTTAAGAGAGCAGGATAAGTGCAAGCAGACAATCATTACACACCGGTTATGCATCCGGCCGACATAGAGGCCATGGTCGAGCTGCTTAGTCAGCCGGGCGGCGCCTCCTTGGCACCGGACAAACCGGACGGCAGGCTGCTGCCGGTGGTGGTGGTGGAGCAGACGCCGGGAGAAAGCCTACAGCTGGATATCAGCGCCATTCGCGAGGTGGCCGGCGAGCTGATGAGGGGTCTGGAGTTCCGCCTGCTGGGCCAGGGGCGCGAGGGCATGATACGGACGCCGATGCTGAGGTTGCGCGATTGCCATGAGTCGGAAGGTCGGCTGCACTGTTTCTGTGACTATCCGGTCTCGCTGGAGCTGATGCAGCGCCGTGAAACCTTTCGCGCCCAGCTGCGCCTAGGCATGGACGTGGGGGTGATCCTGCGCGCCGGCGAGGGCGAGCAGGCCCGCACCCTGCAGGGGGATCTGCGGGATCTGTCGCTGACCGGTTGCCGGGTTGAATTTGCGCTGTCGGCGGGGATGGCTCAGGTGTTGACCGCCTCGCCCATCGAGCTGGAGCTGTGCTTTCCCAACGGCCAGCGATTCTTGCTCAATGGGGAGCTGCGCCACCGGCACACCGACAATGACCGACAGATCATTTGCGCCGGGTTCCACTTTGCCGCGGGGTCTTCCGAGCAGGATCGTCAGCTGTGGTACTTTGTGCGTGAAATCGAGCGCGAGGCGGCCCGGGGCGCGGGGCAGGAGAAAAGCGGGCGCGCTTCCTCCGCGCTGTTTCAGGCCGATGAGTCGGCGGCCGGCCGTATCGGCAGGCGCAACCCCCAGGAATACGCGACCCCCATGGCGCGCCGGCTGGCGCGGATCGCCGGCTATCTGGACAGCCAACTGTTGGAACTGCAGCAGGACGGCAATATTGACTCGGTGCAGCTGTCGCGTCATGCGGATCGGCTGCTGGCACTGCTGGATGAAGACCGGGAGGCGCTGCTGTTTGCTACCCGCTGCATGCACCGGGAACCCCCCCTGGTCAGTCACGGCCTGGCGGTGGCGGTCAGGCTGGTGGATCTGCTCAGCCGGCAGAATATCCCCCGGGAGTTGCGCAAGGCGCTGGCGGCCAGTGCCATGGTCCATGATCTGGGCAAGATATTATTGCCGGCCGAACTGTTGCACGCCGTTTCACCAACCACCGAACAGCGCGAACAGTTCAAGAATCATGTGGCCTTGCTGTTGCCCAGGCTGGTCGAATGTCAGTGGCTGTCGGCGGCGGTGGTGGGCTCGGTGATCCAGGGGGCCAACGAGCGACTGGACGGCAGCGGTTATCCGGAGGGGCTGGCCGGCGACGCTGTGCATGAGCTGTCCCGGCTGATGGCGGTGGTCGACATGGTGGACGTCATGGCCAGGGCGAGCCCCGAGCGGCCGGCCAACTCGATCGATGCGATCTACCGGCATCTGTTGTCTCACCCCGAACAATTCGATCAGCGCTGGGTGCAACGCTATATCCAGCATTTCGGCCGTTTTCCCATAGGCACCCTGGTGCGCTACAACGGCGGTGAGCTGGCTTGGATACAGCGTCTCGATGAGCGTGGCCGGCCCAGCCAGGTACAGCTGACCGTCGAGGCGACGCCGCCCGCTCCCGGGCTGGGCGAGGTGCTGCGCAATAAAGAGTTGGCGCGCCTGGGCGCCGTCGAGGAGATAGTGACCCCGGCAATGGCGGTGTGACTCCCAGGGCACCGAACAGTTTAAAAGTTGACCACCCAAGGTAGATGAAGAGGCAACAGGGCCACCTCCGCCGACGCGCTCGGCACATGCCTCCCTGGCATGTGACGGTTGGCGGAGGCAATTCCTGTTGCCTCAGCCGAGTCCCCGGACGTCGTCTAATTGATGGTGCCAGCCGTCAATAAGGTCTCCGATCATTGGCTAATATAGCTTCGATTGAGTCTTTTTTTGTGTTAATCTGTTTGCCTGAGTTCGCAGCTACCGCTCAATTTCTCTTGTTTTTCAACATATTTTTCTTAAATGGCTAAAGCTGGCTAGTTTTTGGTCGAGAGATTAGATACTGAGCAATCGGTATGGCGGAGTCGCCTGGCTCAGCGCGTTGTCTGGGACGAGACCGTCCCTGCCGTACTACCCGATGGCGCAATGCAACATGGGAGATGAGCACTGTGATCACAGTAAACATGGGTAAAGAGAGCCAGCTACTGCCCTTCTTGTGGCCCTCCTTCATGATCGGTTTGTTGGGCGCCTGTCTGGTCGCTCTGGCTGGCGGCCCCTTGTGGACCAGTACGGCCACCCTTTTGCTGACCATGGGCGTCGGTCTGTGGAACGGGCGTATTCACCAATCCCTGTTGCAGGCTGAGTCGAGCGAGCCCCGTAGAACTGACCTGGACGGCCCCGAGTCTGTCTGCTTGCAGGCCATGCCGATCTGGGCCCGCCAGATAGAAGTGTCACGTATCCAGACCGAGGAGGCCATCGTCGCCCTGGCGGAGCAGTTCTCCGACATGGTGGTCAGGCTGGAGGAAGCGGTGCGGACCTCACAGGAGGCAGCCGGGGACACCGACGACAGCGGCGTGGTCGGGGGGCTGAACCAGAGCGAGGCCGAGCTGACCCGGGTGGTCGATTCGCTCAAGCTGGTGCACCAGAGCCGCGATGACATGCTGGCCCAGGTACGCGGCCTGACCGACTACACCACCGAACTCAGTGCCATGTCCGCCGAGGTGGCCAATATCGCCGTGCAGACCAACCTGCTGTCACTGAACGCCGCGATCGAGGCGTCCCGGGCCGGCGAGGCAGGGCGTGGCTTCGCCGTGGTCGCCACCGAAGTGCGCACACTGGCCAACCTTTCCCGGGAGACGGGGCAGAAAATGTCCGCCATCGTCGACATGATCAACAGGGCCATCGGCCAGCTGGTCAAGAACGCCGCCCAGACCGCCGATCGGGAACACCATTCCGTGGCCAGCTCCGAACTCAGCATCCATCAGGTACTGGAGCGTTTCCATCTGATTACCCGGCAATTGTCGGCGTCCACCGCGCTGCTGCAGGCGGAAGGTGCCGGCATACGCGACGAGATCAGCGAAGTGCTGGTGGCCCTGCAGTTCCAGGACAGGGTCAGCCAGATCCTGATCCACGCCCACCATAATATGAATGCCCTGCACCAGTACTGGGAACGGTATCGCGAGGATCCCGGACTGGTCGACCCCATAGATGCGGAGGCCTGGCTGGCGGAAATGGAGCTGAGCTATGCCACCACCGAACAGCGACAGGCACACCAGGGAAAACCCCTGGATGATCCCAAGGAAGCGGATATTACCTTTTTCTAGGAGGAGTTATGGCTAAAACAGTGATGGTGATCGACGATTCCGCCAGCATCAGGCAGGTGGTCGGCATTGCCCTGAAAGGGGCGGGGTACGAGGTGCTCGAGGCGCGTGACGGCCAGGACGCCCTGTCCAAGCTGACCGGACAAAAGGTGCATCTGATGATCAGCGACGTGAACATGCCCAACATGGACGGCATCGCCTTTGTAAAAGAGGTGAAGCAGCGACCGGCGTACCGGTTCACGCCCATCATCATGCTGACCACGGAATCCCAGGAGGAGAAGAAGCGGCAGGGTCAGGCCGCCGGCGCCAAGGCCTGGGTGGTTAAGCCCTTCCAACCGGAGCAGATGCTGGCGGCCGTGTCCAAGCTGATCTTGCCCTAGGGTGTGTCCCGTGACTGTGCATTAATTACGCTGATGCTGTGCCGCTTCGAGGCAAGGCGCGCACCGTGCGGTTTGGTGGCCCCAAATCAGCGATAAGCAACACAGCAACGGAGCGGCACGGCATCAGCCCCTCGGGTCGCCCCCCAACAGGGCGCGTTCTGCGTTAGCAGGCTCAGGCCCACTATGCGCTGCACCTGCTGCCTTGAGTGCCCCCTGTTGGGGGGGCGACGAAATCATGAACAGTATCGGGACACACCCTAGTCCCGAGAGGAAAGTCCGATGCAAGTGAACACGGAAATCAAGGACGGGGTGTCGTTGCTGCGTATCGAAGGGGAAATGACCATCTATACGGCAGCCGACCTCAAGGCACAACTGCTGCCCCGGCTGGCCAGTCCATATGAGTTGGAAATCGACCTGTCCGGGGTGAGCGAACTGGACAGTGCCGGTGTGCAGCTGTTGATGCTGGCCAAGCGCGAAGCCGGACTGGGCGGCCGGGAGCTGCGGCTGAGCCGGCACAGCCCAGCGGTGCTGGAGGTGTTTGAACTGTGCCAGCTCGGCGGTTATTTCGGCGATCCCCTGGTGTTTGCCGGTCGCGGCCAGGGCGACGCCTAGCCGCTCCTCTTCACAAGGATGAACGCATGAACCTGAATCTCGACCAAGTCCTGCAAACCTTTATCGCCGAGGCCCGTGAGTTGCTGCAGGAGATGGAGGAATCCCTGTTGCGGTTGGAACAGGCGCCCACCGATGCCGACACCCTGGACGCCATTTTCCGGGCGGCCCATACTATCAAGGGCTCGGCGGGGCTGTTCGGGCTGGAGCCGATCATCGGCTTTACCCATATCGTTGAGGATCTGCTGGATCGCCTGCGTGACGGAACCCTGGCCATCAGCGAGGAGCTGGTCGCCCTGTTGCTGGCCAGTGGCGATCATATCGCCGAGCTGGTCGAGGTGGTGGCCGCCCGGGGAGAGCAAATGGATGCCGCAGCCCTGGCCAGGGAGCGGGAGCTGCGGGCGCGATTGCAGCGCTATCAGGGGCCGGACCTTTCCCTATCATCCGGCCCGCGGACGGATGGCGATGTGTCGGCGGAGGATGACACCCAGGTCGTCTCGGGGCTTTGGCACATCTCCCTGCGCTTTGGTCCGGAGGTGTTGCGCAATGGCATGGACCCCCTGTCTTTCCTGCGTTACCTGAACACCCTTGGCAAGCTTGTCTCGGTCACCACCCTGGTCGAGCCCATGCCACCGGCGGAGCAGATGGATCCCGAGTCCTGCTATCTGGGGTTTGAAATCGACTACCAGTCCACGGCAGACAAGGCAACCATTGCCGAAGCCTTTGATTTTGTGCGCGACGACTGTGTGCTGCACATACTGCCGCCGTACAGCAAAATTTCCGAATATATCGAATTGATCCGACTCTTGCCGGAAGACGAGGCCCGCCTGGGGGAGATCCTGCGCGACAGTGGCGCACTCACCCCCCAGGAGCTGGAGCAAGGCCTGGCCATCCAGCGTCGCGAGGTCATCGAAACCGGCGCCGGCAGCCTGTTAGGGGAAATTCTGATGGAGCAGCAAGCGGTCGAGCCCGTCGTGGTGCAGGCCGCCCTGCACAAGCAAGCCCAGACCCAGGACAATAAAAAGAAAGAAAGCCGCTATATCCGGGTGCAGGCCGACAAACTGGATGAACTGATCAATCTGGTGGGCGAGCTGGTTATCGCCGGCGCCGGCGTCAACCTGCTCGCCCGGAAATCCCAGGATACGGCATTACAGGAAGCCTCGTCCCTGGTCTCCGAGCTGGTGGAGGAAATACGCGACGGCTCCCTGCGCCTGCGCATGGTGCCGATTGGCGATACCTTCAACCGCTTTCAGCGGGTGGTACATGATGTCAGCCATGAGCTGGGCAAGGACATAGCGCTGCATATCAGCGGCGCCGAGACCGAGCTGGACAAAACCGTGGTGGAAAAAATCGGTGATCCCCTGATGCACCTGCTGCGCAATGCTATGGATCATGGCATAGAGGCGCCTGCGCTGCGCCAGGCGGCGGGTAAGGCGCTCACCGGCAACCTCTATCTCAATGCGTTTCACGACTCCGGCAGCATAGTGATCGAGATCAGCGACGACGGCGCCGGCCTCAACCCTGAGCGGATCCTGCAAAAGGCCATCGAGCGTGAGCTGGTTCCCCCCGGCGCCAGCCTGACGGAGCAGGAGGTCTATCAGCTGATCTTCGAGCCCGGCTTCTCCACCGCAGACGCGGTGACCAGCCTGTCCGGGCGGGGGGTGGGCATGGACGTGGTGCGCCGCAACATCATGGCCTTGCGGGGCAGCATAGATCTCGACAGCCGCCCGGGGCAGGGTACCCGGGTGAGCATCCGTTTGCCGCTGACCCTGGCGATCATCGACGGCTTTCTGGTTGGCGTGGGTCATGACCGCTACGTGGTGCCGCTCGATATGGTACAGGAATGCATCGAGCTTACCGCCGCGGATCGTCAGGCGGCCGGCCGGCACAATTACCTCAACCTGCGCAGCGAGGTACTGCCGCTGGTCCGGCTGCGCGAACATTTCGGCCTGAGCGGCGGCAAGGCCAAGCGTGAGAACGTAGTGGTGGTGCAGTGCGCGGAACAGAAAATTGGCTTGGTGGTGGATGAGCTGCAGGGCGAGTTCCAGACGGTGATCAAACCCCTGGGCACCTTGTTTGGCGCCCTGCACGGCATCGGCGGATCGACCATCCTGGGTGACGGCTCGGTGGCGTTGATCCTCGATGTTCCCGCCTTTGTGCAGCAGATTGTCCGGCGGGAGAGCCGGGGGGTGCTCGCCTGAGCGGCGTGGCCGCCACAGGGCAAGGAATCATGGCAAGGCAAGCGTCGTTCTGCTGACGGTGGCTGCATTCGGGCACGATCAGCGGGATAACAACAAATAAAAGGAAGGAACAGCCTATGTTCAAAGGTATGAGAGTCGCCACCAAGCTGGCGCTGGGGTTCGGCATGGTGATCGCCATGCTGGCGCTGGTGTCCTTTATCGGTATTACCCGCATGCAGCAGCTCAACGATGCGCAGACTGAGATAGTCGAGGAGTTCTGGCCCAAGACCGAGATGGCCAACAAGGTCATCGATTATTCCAATGTCATCGCCATCGCGCTGCGCAATGTGATGCTGGCCGATGACGACCTGGATCGACAACAGCAGGAGGCGCGGATCCTGGAATCCCGGGAGCAAATCGGCGCGGTCGTGGAGCAATTGCAGCAGCGGATACATTCGGCCAGGGGTATAGAACTGTTGCAGCAGCTCAAGGACAGCCAGCAGCGCTATGTGGTCGCCCAGCAGCGCTTGTTCGCGCTGCTCGAGCAGGACAATCAGGGCGAAGCCCGGCGCTTCCTGCATACGGAACTGGGCCCGACCCTGGAGATCTACCAGGAGAATATCATCGCCTTGGTGGACTACCAGGGCGAGTTGCTGGAACTGTCGGGGCGTGAATCTCAGCAGACCTATGAACAGGCCCGTCAGATGATGCTGACCGCCGCCGCCGCCGCCGCCTTGGCCGCGTTGCTGGCGGCCTGGTTGATCACCCGCAATTTGCTGCGTCAGCTAGGGGGGGAACCCGGGTATGCCGCCGGCATCGCCCAACGGGTGGCAGAGGGCGATTTGTCCGTCGACATCCAGTTACGCAAGGGCGACGACGGCAGCCTGCTGGCGGCCATGAAGTCCATGGTCGACAAGCTCTCCCGTATTATCGGTGAAGTGCGTGGTGCCGCCGACAGCCTGGCCAGCGCCTCGGAAGAGGTCAGTGCCACCGCCCAGTCCATGAGCCAGGCGACCAGCGAGCAGGCGGCCAGCGTGGAGGAGACCAGTGCGTCTATCGAGCAGATGAGCGCCAGCATCAACCAGAATACCGAAAATGCCAAAGTGACCGACGGCATGGCCGGCAAGGCCGCGAAAGAAGCGGGCGAGGGCGGGGAAGCGGTGCAGCAGACGGTGGCGGCGATGAAGCAGATTGCCCAGCGCATCGGCATTATCGACGACATCGCCTACCAGACCAACCTGCTGGCGCTCAACGCGGCCATCGAGGCGGCCCGGGCCGGTGAGCACGGCAAAGGCTTTGCGGTGGTGGCGAGCGAGGTGCGCAAGCTGGCCGAGCGCAGCCAGGTGGCGGCCCAGGAGATCGGCGAGCTGTCCGACAGCAGTGTGGCGATGGCGGAAAAAGCCGGCCGGTTGCTGGAGGAAATGCTGCCTTCCATCAACAAAACCTCCGACCTGGTGCAGGAGATCAGTGCCGCTTCGGAGGAGCAGGCGTCGGGTGCCGAGCAGATCAATACCGCCATGACGCTGCTGAACCAGGTGACCCAGCAGAATGCCTCCAGCAGCGAAGAGCTGGCCGCCACCTCGGAGGAGATGAGCAACCAGGCCGAGCAGCTGCAACAGACCATGAGCTTCTTTACCGTCGAGGCCGGGGGGAGGAGCCAGGCCAGGGCGGCCCCGCAACAAGCGTCCAAGCCGGTCAAGCAGGGGCGAAGCAGCCACTCGCGTCCGGACGACGAACCCGGTGATGATGGCCTGGAACCCGAATTTACCCGCTTCTGATGGGAGGAAGAGATGGGCGCATTAGTTAAAACCGAGCAGCCGGACCCGGCTGCACCACGGGACGAGGCCCAGTACCTGACCTTCGTCCTGGGGGAGGAGATGTTTGCCATGGACATCCTCGGGATCAAGGAAATTATCCAATACGGCCATGTGACCGGCGTGCCCATGATGCCGACCTTCGTGCGGGGGGTGATCAACCTGAGGGGGGCGGTGGTGCCGGTGGTGGACCTGGCGGCGCGCTTCGGCCGGCCGGTGGCGGAAGTGACGCGCCGCAGTTGTATCGTGATCCTCGAAACCCGTTCCGAGCAGGGCGCGCAGGATGTGGGGGTGCTGGTGGACGCGGTGTCGGCGGTATTGACGATTCCGGCGGCTGAAATAGAGCCGCCCCCCAGCTTCGGTGGCGGTATCCGCGCCGATTTCATCGGCGGCATGGCCAAGGTGGAGGGCCGGTTCGTGATAGTACTGAACATTGACCGGGTGCTGTCGGTGGCGGAGATGGCCTTGCTGTCCCAGGCCAGGGAGGGAGAATCCGCCCGCTAGCGAACATCACGACGAACGGCTCGGCGCCAGCCATAACTCAAACCAATAACATCTGATATTTCCGCACTCGGAGGGCGTTGCCCGGTACCGGCATAATGCAGTGGCCGGGGCAAGCTCCGTCGTCCCGGCGGATCGTCCTGACGGTATTAAGGAGACCCTATGTTCCAATTACGGATAAAAACCCTGTTCCTGGGGTTGACCATGACCTCGCTCGGCATGCTGATGGTGACCCTGATGGCGGTCAACCGCTATCAGGCGGCGGTGGAACAGGTGGCAGAGGCCAAGGATCAGCAATACCGGTCCTACCTGCTGGCCGATGAGCTGCGGCAAAGTTCGGACGATCTGACTCGCCTGGCCCGAACCTATGTGGTCACCGGCGACAGCCGCTTCGAGCAGCAATACTGGCAAGTGGTGGCCATCCGCAACGGAGAGCAGCCCAGGCCTGAGGCCTACCACCGGATTTACTGGGATTTCGTGGCGGCGGGAGACGGCAAGCCCCGGCCGGACACTCCGGCCATTTCGCTCGCCGAGCTGATGCGCCGGGCCGGTTTTACCGAGGAGGAATTCGCCCTGCTGACCGACGCCAACGCCAAATCCGCAGCCCTGGTGGAGACGGAAGCCGTGGCCATGCAGGCGGTGAAGGAGCATGCCCGGGGGGGGCTCGGCACCGTCGGCCCGGAGCAGGCCCGGCAGATGCTGCATGATGTGGCCTATCACCGGGAAAAGGCCAATATCCAGCGCTTCATAGATGATTTCTTCGTGCTGATGGAAAACCGCACCGTCGCGATGGTGGCGGCGGCGCTGGCCGACAAGGACAGGGCCTTTTCCTGGGTGCTGGTCAGCATGGCCTGCACCTTGCTGGTGCTGGGGCTGGTTCTGTGGTTCGTTTACCGTCGCCTGGCTGGCTCCCTGGCCGTGGCCGTGCACGCGGCCGAGCGGTTGGCGGAAGGGGATCTGAGCCAGCGCATCCAGGTCCGTTCCCGGGATGAGGTGGGCCTGTTGCTGGCGGCCATGGGGCAAATGCAGGACAGGCTGGCTCACATCATCGGCGAGGTGCGTGGTGCCGCCGACAGCCTGGCCAGCGCCTCGGAAGAGGTCAGTGCCACCGCCCAGTCGATGAGCCAGGCGGCCAGCGAGCAGGCGGCCAGCGTGGAGGAGACCAGTGCGTCTATCGAGCAGATGAGCGCCAGCATCAACCAGAATACCGAAAATGCCAAAGTGACCGACGGCATGGCCGGCAAGGCCGCGAAAGAAGCGGGCGAGGGCGGGGAAGCGGTGCAGCAGACGGTGGCGGCGATGAAGCAGATTGCCCAGCGCATCGGCATTATCGACGACATCGCCTACCAGACCAACCTGCTGGCGCTCAACGCGGCCATCGAGGCGGCCCGGGCCGGTGAGCACGGCAAAGGCTTTGCGGTGGTGGCGAGCGAGGTGCGCAAGCTGGCCGAGCGCAGCCAGGTGGCGGCCCAGGAGATCGGCGAGCTGTCCGACAGCAGTGTGGCGATGGCGGAAAAAGCCGGCCGGTTGCTGGAGGAAATGCTGCCTTCCATCAACAAAACCTCCGACCTGGTGCAGGAGATCAGTGCCGCTTCGGAGGAGCAGGCGTCGGGTGCCGAGCAGATCAATACCGCCATGACGCTGCTGAACCAGGTGACCCAGCAGAATGCCTCCAGCAGCGAAGAGCTGGCCGCCACCTCGGAGGAGATGAGCAACCAGGCCGAGCAGCTGCAACAGACCATGAGCTTCTTTACCGTCGAGGCCGGGGGGAGGAGCCAGGCCAGGGCGGCCCCGCAACAAGCGTCCAAGCCGGTCAAGCAGGGGCGAAGCAGCCACTCGCGTCCGGACGACGAACCCGGTGATGATGGCCTGGAACCCGAATTTACCCGCTTCTGATGGGAGGAAGAGATGGGCGCATTAGTTAAAACCGAGCAGCCGGACCCGGCTGCACCACGGGACGAGGCCCAGTACCTGACCTTCGTCCTGGGGGAGGAGATGTTTGCCATGGACATCCTCGGGATCAAGGAAATTATCCAATACGGCCATGTGACCGGCGTGCCCATGATGCCGACCTTCGTGCGGGGGGTGATCAACCTGAGGGGGGCGGTGGTGCCGGTGGTGGACCTGGCGGCGCGCTTCGGCCGGCCGGTGGCGAAAGTGACGCGCCGCAGTTGTATCGTGATCCTCGAAACCCGTTCCGAGCAGGGCGCGCAGGATGTGGGGGTGCTGGTGGACGCGGTGTCGGCGGTATTGACGATTCCGGCGGCTGAAATAGAGCCGCCCCCCAGCTTCGGTGGCGGTATCCGCGCCGATTTCATCGGCGGCATGGCCAAGGTGGAGGGCCGGTTCGTGATAGTACTGAACGTTGACCGGGTGCTGTCGGTGGAGGAGATGGCCTTGCTGTCCCGGGGCGGCGACCCGGGGGAGGCGGCCAGTTGACCATCCACTCCCCCAGGTGATGATCGGCGGCGTACTTTACCGGGGGCTGATGTCGGCTCACCCGGCAGGAGGGTGCAAATTGAACGTGATGCCACTCAAGGATAGTGAATTCCAGCGCTTCAGGGGCTGGTTGTATCAGACGGCGGGGATCAACCTGTCTCTGGCCAAGAAGGCATTGGTTGCCGGTCGGCTGTGCAAGCGGCTGAAACATTATCAGCTGGCGAGTTACGGCGATTATTTCCGGCTGATCATGGCGGGCGAGGAGGGGGCAGAGTTGCAGCTTGCCCTGGATTTGCTCACCACCAATGAGACCTACTTTTTTCGCGAACCCAAACATTTTGATTTTCTGCGTGAGCGGGTGTTGCCGCAGGTGCCGCCGGGACGACACTTTCGTCTGTGGAGCGCGGCCTGCTCTTCCGGGGAGGAGCCCTACAGCCTGGCCATGACCCTGGCCGAAGGGCTGAACGGGACCAGCTGGGAAATCGTGGCCTCGGATATCAGCACCCGTGTGCTGGCGCAGGCCCGCCGCGGCCATTATCCGATGACGCGGGCGGATACCATAGACACCCCGCTGCTGCACAAATACTGCCTGAAGGGTGCAGGCTCCCAGGAGGGGACCTTCCTGCTCGAGCGCAAGCTGCGGCAGAGGGTGAGCTTCATGCACATCAATCTCAACCAGAGGTTGCCGAAACTGGGGGAATTTGACGTAATTTTCCTGCGTAATGTGATGATTTATTTCGACCTGGACACTAAGCGCAAGGTGATCGAGCGGATACTGCCGCTGTTGAAATCCGGGGGGTATTTCATCGTCAGTCACTCGGAAAGCCTGAACGGTATCAGCGATGGACTCAAGCTGATAACGCCGTCCATCTACCGCAAGCCGTGAATGGTGGGCGGCATGGGCGGCCCGGATTGGAGGTAGGATATGAGACAAATCAAGGTATTGCTGGTCGATGATTCTGCCGTGGTACGCCAGGTGGTGCAGGCGATACTGGATAAGGAACCGGACATTCAGGTGATGGCGACGGCGGCCGATCCCATCTTCGCGCTCGACAAACTCTCCCGTGCATGGCCGGACGTGATTGTGCTGGACGTGGAGATGCCGCGGATGGACGGTATTACCTTCCTGAAAAAAATCATGGTCGAGCGACCCACCCCGATAGTGATCTGTTCTTCACTGACGGAAAAAGGCGCGGAAACCACCATGCAGGCGCTGGCCGCCGGGGCGGTTGAAATCGTCACCAAGCCCAGGTTTGGCCTGAAAAGCTTCCTGCAGGAATCCGCAGCGACGCTGGTGACTGCGGTCAGGACCGCCGCCCAGGCCAATGTCAGACAGCTGATGCCAAAGGCGTCGCGACCCGGTGCTCCCCGTCAGGAGGCCGTGCCGGCTTCCCCCGGCGGCCATGCCATGGCCAGGACCACGGAGCGCATCGTCGCCATCGGCACTTCCACCGGTGGCACCCAGGCGCTGGAGGCCATATTGACCCCTCTGCCACGGGTCTGCCCGGGGCTCGTCATCGTGCAGCATATGCCGGAAAAGTTCACCGCATCCTTCGCCGAGCGCCTCAACAGCCTGTGTCGGATAGAAGTGCGCGAAGCCAGGCATAATGATCGCGTGCTGCCCGGGCTGGCCCTGATCGCACCGGGAGGTAAACATATGCTGCTCAAGCGCAGCGGCGCCTATTACCATGTCGAGGTGGTGGATGGCCCGCAGGTCAACCGGCATCGTCCCTCCGTGGACGTGCTGTTCCGCTCCGTGGCCAGGTTCGCCGGTAAAAACGCTACCGGAATTATCATGACCGGCATGGGGGATGACGGCGCGCGCGGGCTGAAGGACATGGCCCGGGCCGGTGCCGGCACCGTCGCCCAGGATGAAGCGTCCTGCGTGGTGTTCGGCATGCCCAAGGAGGCGATCAAGCTGGGCGCCGTTGACCGGGTGTTGCCGCTGCAGGAGTTACCCCTGGCGATTCTCGGGCAGAAGGGCTGACCGCCCGGAGCCTGTTGTTCGGCATTATCAGAGAGAATGCTGGCTTCGGTTAAAGTTGCGTGATCTGACGCCGATAATTTGAATTAACGGCAAATAACGTGCTTTTTTGGCCGCTGTCCGTAGCGGCGGGACGGTCAGAATACGGCACAATCTTAAGGGGGCATCATTATGGCGAGTATTTCGTCACTGGGGATTGGTTCGGGGCTGGACCTGAATGGCCTGCTCGATCAGCTGGCGGCGGCCGAGCGGCAAAAACTGACGCCGCTCACCAAGCAAAAAGGCAGCTATCAGGCGAAAATTTCCGCCTACGGCAAGCTGGAGGGCGCCCTGTCCCAGTTTCAGGCGGCGGTGGGCAAGCTCAATGATGCCGGCCTGTTTCAGGGGGTGACCAGCAAGGTGACCGGCACCGGCCTGGCGGCGGCGGCCGGCACCGAAGCGAGCGTGGGCAGCTATCAGATAGTTGTGTCCAAGGTGGCGCAGGCCTACAGCGAGGCGACGAACGGGGTGGCCGATAAAACCGCCGAGCTGGGCGCGGGCACCCTGACGTTCACCTTCGGCAGCGGTGATCCTCTGAGCGTGGACATTACCCAGGCGGGGAGCTCGCTGGAGGGGATCCGCAATGCCATCAACGCTAAAAACGCCGGCGTCGGCGCCTCCATCGTCAACGACGGCAGCGGGACGCCTTACCGGTTGGTATTTTCTTCCACCAAAACCGGCACCGACGCGGCCATTGCTTCCGTTGATTTTGGCACCGTGGGTGGCTTGTCACTGGATGCCGCGACTCAGGTTCCGGCGGTAAATGCCGAGCTCAAGGTGAACGGTATCGATATCGTCAGCCAGGGCAACCGGGTCGAGGGGGCCATCCAGGGGGTGACCCTGGATATCACCGAGGCTGGCACCAGCAGCCTGAGCGTGGAGCGGGATAGCGAGGCGATCAAGGAGGCGGTCAAGGGGTTTGTCAGTGCCTACAACAGCCTGCAAGACAGCATGTCCGGGCTGAGCAGCTTTAATGCCGAAACCGGTGCCGCCGGTCTGTTGCTGGGCGACAGTACCCTGCGCAGCGTGCAGTCCCGGTTGCGCACGGCGTTGACCGACGGCGTGGCCGAAGGCCAGTTCAAGGTGCTGAGCGATATCGGCATCAGCCTGCAACTGAACGGCAAGCTGAAATTGGATGAGAGCAAGCTGGATACCCTGTTGGCCGACAATATGAGCGCCTTATCCGACTTCTTTGCCGGCGACAGCGAGGAAGCGGGCCTTGCTGGCCAGCTTAACCAGACCCTGGATAATATTCTTCAGGACAAGGGTGCGCTCGATAATGCCACCGATGGCCTTAAAGACAGTATCAAGCGGGTGAATCTGCGTTATGAACGTGTGGAGCAGAGTATCGATGCCACCATCGCCCGTTATCGTACCCAGTTTGCCCAGATGGACACCCTGATCTCCGGTATGAATTCAACCAGCAGCTATCTGGCCCAGCAGTTCAGTATGATGAATACCCAGCTGGGGCGCTAAGCATGAGTAGCTGTGAACCTATGCGGTTGGCAGCGCCACTTAAGAGGGAGTAAGCGATGAATACAGTGCGCGGTGCGGCCGCTTATGGCAGGGGAGCAGGAGCCTATGCCCGGGTCGGAGTCGAGACCAATGTGATGTCGGCCAGCCCGCACCAGCTGATTATGATGTTGTTCGACGGCGCCCAGTCCGGCCTGCGTACCGCCCGGTTGCATATGCAGGGCGGCAATGTGGCTGAGAAGGGCATGGCGATTTCCAAGGTGCTGGATATCGTCAACAACGGTTTGCTGGCGGCGCTGGACATGGAGCAGGGCGGAGAGCTGGCCGAGCGATTGGCCTCTCTCTATGACTATGTCGGTGATTTGTTGTTGCAGGCCAACCTGCATAACGATGAACAACGGCTGGATGAGGCCGCCCGCCTGTTGGACTCCATAGGTTCGGCTTGGCGCGAGATCGGCGACCAGATCAGAGGAGCTTGATATGGCCATCCAGTGGCAACAGCGTGTCCCCGTGACCCAGGAAGAGGTGATCGCCTCCTACCAGTTTTTGCTGGAATGTTCGGTCAGGATGTTGTTCAGGGCCCGGGACGAAGACTGGGGCTCGTTGATCGACGAAGAATCCCGCTATGTGGCCGAGGTGGAGCAACTCGCCAAAGTGGAGCAAGGGCTGGCGCTGGATCGGCCCCATCAGGAGCGTAAGGCCGTTTTGTTACGGCAGATCCTGGAGCAGGACAGGGAGATCCGTGAGCGTCTGACCCGGCGGCGGGAAGAACTGAGCCGGCTGATGGGGGTATCCCAGCGCCAGCGCCAGCTCAACAGCGCCTATCATCCCCCCGGACACCGACAGTGAGCGTTGAGGCCATTGACAGGCGGACTTCGCCGTGAGCGGCATCACCCCGCTGCTCGATACCCTGCTGCATCAGGTACTGGGCAAACGGGTGGATGTGCCCGTGGCACCTGAACTCAACGCGCCGGTCAGGCCGCTGACACCCACGGATGCGGCCCGGGCCGTGCACAGCGATTCCCGGCTTGATGCCCGGCCGGCCTTGGCCGAGCTGTTCGCAAGCCGGGCCCAGGCGGCGTCGGCAGCGGGACAGCATCAGTCGGCATCGGCCCCCCCGGTGTCGTCCAGCAGCACCCACTTCAGTTCGGCCGCGCGTACCATCGCCGATGTGCTGGTCCGGTTTCCCGCGCCTCCTTCGGTGATTCGCCCCCTGGCGCCCTTGTTGCCGGAAGCGGGGCCGGTTTCCGCCCCGCAGTTGGCCACCCGGCTGGAAGGCAGCATCAGGGACAGCGGGCTCTTCTATGAGTCGCACCTGGCCCGCTGGTTTCGCGGCGACCTGTCGCGTGCCCAGCTGGAACGGGAACCACAGATGGGGCTCCTGTCTGGCCAGGCGCACCAGTCGGCCAAAGGTGCTCCGATCGCAACAGGGCCCCAACCTTCACCCCTTGCCTTGCCGGCCCCAGGCCAGATCCTCGCCTCCTCGACCCCGGGCCCCGAGCCGTTGGCCAGCCAGGACGAGGGCTCGAGCGCGGCCCGGGCGCCAGTCAATGAAGCCATGGATGACGGCCTGCAGACCCTGGTGCGTCATCAGCTGGAGCTGTTGGTTACACCCGTGCTGCGTTGGGAAGGAGACATCTGGTCTGGGCTGTTTATGGCGCTGGTTATCCCGCTGCCCGAGGCACTGGAGCAGCAAAGGCAGCATGCCTCGGGCCAGGGGGAGCCGGAGGAGCCAGCTCAGGAGCAAGCCTGGCGCACCGAGTTGACGCTACGCCACGGGACCTTCGGTGATATCAGGGCGAGTCTGTGCCTGCAGGGCACGGGGTTGGCGGTGACCCTGTACGTCGAGGCCGAAGCCATGGTGGCCCGTCTGGAAAATGGCGTCGAGCAGTTGCGACCCCGGTTGTCGGCCTGTGGCTTCAATGAGGTCGGGATACAGATCCGCCGGATGCCGGCAGGGGATGATGCCGGTGAGTGACGGTCATCATGAAGGTCGCCGCCGTCAGGCGGTGGCCCTGGCCTATGGCGAAGGCAGCCAGGCTCCCCGGGTGGTGGCCCGGGGCTATGGCGAGCTGGCCGAGCGGATCATCGCCGAAGCGCGGCGGCAGCATGTCTATATACACGATGCCCCCGAGTTGGTTGCCCTGCTGATGCGCCTGGAACTAGACGAGCAAATACCCCGGCAATTGTATCAGGTGATCGCCGAACTGCTGGTCTGGATCCGGGAGCTGGAGCAGAGTTAATACACTTTAATTATTCTTTATGTGTCGGCCCCGAACAGAGGCGTGGCTGTTTTCCGGTTGCGCGCAGCTATTGTGCCGCCCTGTCTTTTAGCATAATGAGAAAGTTCACGGCGTTAATCCACTATCTGGGTACAGATTTTCGCCGGCGGCATGCTTCGTTCGATCTTATGGCGGACACGGCAGCACCCGTGCTGATACCGTCAACACCCGGGTGGCCCTCTTTCTATTAACATCTCGTTATCAGGCTGTCATCAATTTATTTTCAAAAACAACGATTGGCACCTGGGACAGGCGGGAAAGTGGGTTATTCCTTAAAAGTGCTTATTTTTAACGCACCGTCATGAGTCATTTTGTTGCAAAATGCAAAAACCATTGATTTAAATCAAAAAAATCTCCTTATTTAATACTAAAGTAATATTTTTTTTGTGGCGATGATGTATGCTCGGACGTCGTTTTACGACAGCTTTTGTCTTGTGGAATAGAAGGAAGAGGCAGCGCACGGTAAAAGTTGACTTTATGGTTAATACCTGGACGTTGCTAACAGGGGGTTAATAGATTGGAAAGAGATAGCATTCTAGATGAGATTCAGGAGTTGAACCTGTCTTATTTATTATTGGTACAGCGTTTATTGAGTGAAGACCGCGCCATTGCCATGTTCCGGTTGAAGATCGACGAGCCGATGGCGGATCTGCTGTCGTCGCTTTCCATTAAAGAGATCAGCCAGCTTTCCCGCATGAATCAGTTAGTCAGCCGGCCCAGCTTCGAGGATGCCGCACAGCTGGAGACGTTGCTGCGCAATCAGCGCGGGCAAGGCCTGACCCAAACGCATCTGGCGATGTTCATGGCGTCGCCGGTGTTGTCCAGCTGAGCGGGAGGAGAGCCGAGTGTCAGAAAAAAGTCTGGTGGATGAAATGCTGCAGGTGCAGATGGCCATCGAGCTGATCGAGCTGGGCGCACGCCTCCAGGTACTGGAAACGGAGATTTCCCTGAGTCGCGGACGGCTGATCCGCTTATACAAGGAAGTTCGGGGTATGTCGCCCCCCAAGGGGCTGCTGCCATTTTCCACCGATTGGTTTATCACCTGGCTGCCCAATATCCATGCGTCACTGTTCTACAACATCTATCTGCAAATGACGGAGGCGCATGGTTGTGAGCGGATGGAGGGCTTTGTCAAGGCGTTCCGCCTGTATCTGGAGCAGCTCCGACTCGACGGTTCAGAGCAGGTGCTGGGGCTGACCCGGGCCTGGACCCTGGTGCGCTTTTTTGAAAGCGAGATGTTCCAGCTGTCGGAATGTACCAGCTGCGGCCTGCGGTTCGTCGCCCATGCCCATACCCCCAGCCAGGACTTTGTCTGCGGTATCTGCCAGCCGCCTTCACGGGCGGGCAAGACCCGCAAGTCGGTACCTGAAACCAAGGTGGACAGCGCCGCCGGGGTGTAGCTCGGCGGACATGAGCCGCCTTACGCCCGGGCAAATATAGGTACCTTCCGTTTGGTCCCTATGGCAGCCAGTCGGTTTTCCGCAGTTTTTTTCCACCCGCTCCTCAAGTTATTCCCCGGCCGGTCGATAGAGTCAGTGACACTGTTTATGCTGTATCACAGTTAAGGATACCCGCGTGTGCTGATACCCATAGGATTTATCATCGTCACCTTCTCCGTGTTCGGCGGTTTTTGGCTGGCCGGCGGCAATCTGGGACCCCTGTATCAACCTTTCGAGGTGCTGATGATCTGCGGTGCCGCCCTGGGGGCCTTTGTCGCCAGCAACAACGGTAAGGCCATCAAGGCGACGTTGAGTACGACCTCCAGACTCAAGCGCACCACCAAATACAACAAAGAAACCTACATGGAGCTGATGGCGCTGCAGTTCAAGTTGCTCAGCAAGGTCCGTCGGGAAGGCATGCTGGGCATCGAGCGGGATATCGATAATCCCCAGGACAGCGCCCTGTTTGCGGAGCATCCCAAGATCCTCAATGATCCCATGATCATGGGGTTTCTAGGCGACTATCTGCGGCTGATGATCAGCGGCAGCATGGATCCCCATGAGCTCGACGAGTTGATGCTGCACGAAATAGAGGCGTTCGAACATGAGGCGCATGTGCCCGCCGAGGCCCTGACCAAGGTCGCCGACGGCCTGCCGGCGTTCGGCATAGTGGCCGCGGTGATGGGCGTGGTCAAGGCGCTGAGCGCCGCCGATGCCTCGCCGGACGTGATGGGTGAAATGATCGCCCATGCCCTGGTGGGCACCTTCCTCGGTATCCTGCTGGGCTATGGTTTTGTCGCCCCGCTCGCCAGTCGCATCGAGCGCCAGGTTGCCGAGGCGGTGAAGATATTGCAGTGCGTCCGGGTGACCCTGTTGGCCAGCCTCAACGGCTATGTGCCGCAACTGGCGGTGGAGTTCGGCCGCAAGGCATTGCATACCGCCGAACGGCCTTCCTTCAGTGAGCTGGAAGACTATGTGCGTGGCGCCAGGGAGGCGGGCGGGGGATGAGTCAGGCGCCTCGTCCCCGCATCATCCGACGCAAGAAGGTGGTCAAGCACCACCATGGCGGCAGCTGGAAAATCGCCCTCGCCGACTTCATGACCGCCCTGATGGCCCTGTTTCTGGTGATGTGGATACTGTCTTCCTCCAGTGCCGCCCAGCGGGAAAGCGTGGCTGAGTATTTCCGCACCCCGCTGGCGGTGGCCGTGGCCGGCGGCGACAAGAGCACCGCCAGCACCAGCGTCATCCCGGGGGGCGGCCCGGATCCGACCCATGCGGATGGCGAACAGATGCGTATCGACCGGCGCAGCCAAACCCGGCCCAGCGACTCCCAGGAGAGCTTGAGACGGCTGCGGCGGCGGATCGAGGCGGCGATCGAGGCGGATCAAACCCTCCGGGAACTGCGTGCCCAGATACGCCTGGAAATCACCCCGGAAGGGTTGCGCATTCAGCTGGTGGATACCGAGCAAAGACCCATGTTTGAGCTCGGCAGCGAGCAGGTGGCGCCTTATATGCGTAGCCTGTTACGTACCCTGGGGCCCTTGTTGAACGAACTGCCCAACGAGTTGAGTATCAGCGGCCATACCGACAGCCTGGCCTATGCCGCCGGTTATCGTGGCTACAGCAACTGGGAGTTGTCCAGCGGTCGTGCCAATGCCTCGCGGCGGGAGCTGGTAGCCGGGGGACTGGATCCGGACAAGTTGCTGAGGGTGGCCGGCATGTCCGATCGGGTGCCGCTGAACGACAGGGATCCGGAAGATCCGGTTAACCGTCGCATCACCCTGATGGTGCTCAATGAGCAGACGGCCGACACCATCCGCTCGCAGGGAATGCGTGGGAGCGGAGACCAAGCGGCGCCTTTCCTGACCGGACAGGCGGCCGCATCAGGGACGGCGATCCCGCCCCTGGCCCAAGCCGGTAACCAGCCCGGTGATTCACCGAGCCGGAACTAGCGGCTTCCCTACACTTATGTGGAAACGAACATGGATATTACCGATTTCTACGATACCTTTTTCGAGGAAGCCGAAGAGCTACTCGACGATATGGAGCGGCACCTGCTTGAACTGGATGTCGACGACCCGGATGCGGAGCAGCTCAACGCCATTTTCCGTGCCGCCCATTCCATCAAGGGCGGTGCCGGCACCTTCGGTTTTGACGCCCTGCAACACACCACGCACCTGCTCGAAAACCTGCTTGATCACACCCGGCGCGGGGAGCTGAAACTGCGCCGGGATATCGTCGATACCTTTCTTGAGGCCAAAGATATGCTGCACGACCAACTGGATACCTATCGCCGGGGAACCGAACCGGATCCCGAGGCCTATGAGCGTATCTGCCGGGTATTGCAGCAGCTGGCGCAGGAGGAGATCGGGCAGCGGCTCGGCGACGCCGGACAGGCCGCTCCAGCGCCAGCACCGGCGGTGGTTGCCGAAGCGCCGGTGAGCGAAGCGGAACATCGGCCCCAGCCTGCCAGCCTCGAGGGGGGCAACCTTGCGGTGGTGCTGCGCGGAGTGGCCGACAAGGATCGCCAGTTGCTGCAGGAAGAGCTGAAGCTGTTCGGTGATATCGTCGCGACCCGGGAGCAGGACGATCGCTATGAAATTGCGTTGAACACCACCGCCAGCGCCGACGATATAGAGGCGGTGATGTGCTTTATCGTCGAACCGGAACAATTGGAAATCCGTTCGTCGACAGTGGCGGCCCCGGTTGAAGTGGCGGCGATCGCCACTGAGCCCGAAGTTCAGGCTCCCGTACCGGCGCCGGTTGATGACATCAAACCGGCCGGCGCCCCCGCGCCGGCCCGGCGACGGGGTGACAAGCCCGGCGGCGGTGGCAAGGGGGCCGAGACGGCCTCCATCCGCGTGCCGGTAGACAAGGTCGACCAGATTATCAACCTGGTGGGGGAGCTGATCATCACCCAGTCGATGCTGGTGCAGACGGTGAGCGAGCTGGACGGGGGCAGCCACAGCGCCCTGTTCAACGGCATGAACCTGCTGCAACGTAATGCCCGGGATCTGCAGGAAGCGGTGATGTCGATCCGCATGGTGCCGATGGATTATGTGTTCAGCCGTTTTCCCCGCCTGGTTCGGGATCTGGCCGCCAAGCTCGACAAGGACGTGGAGCTTCTCACCCTGGGGGAGTCCACCGAGTTGGACAAGAGCCTGACCGAGCGCATCATCGACCCCTTGACCCACCTGGTACGCAACAGCCTCGATCACGGAATCGAGGGGCCCGAGGCTCGGGAAGCGGCGGGCAAACCGCGAGCCGGCCGGCTGACCCTGTCGGCCCAACATCAGGGCGGCAATATCCTCATCGAGGTGAGTGACGATGGCGCCGGCCTGAACCGGGGCAAGTTGCTGGCCAAGGCCCGGGCCAACGGCCTGAATGTCTCCGACAACATGAGTGACGACGAGGTCTGGCAGCTGATCTTCGCGCCCGGCTTTTCCACCGCCGAGCAGGTCAGCGATGTGTCCGGACGTGGTGTCGGCATGGATGTGGTCAAGCGTAATATCCAGGCCATGGGTGGCCATGTGGAACTGTTGTCGAGAGCGGGCCAGGGCACCACCACCCGCATCGTGCTGCCCCTGACCCTGGCTATTCTCGACGGCATGCTGATCAAGGTCGGCGGCGAGGTGTTCATCCTGCCGCTGAGCGCGGTGATCGAGTCACTGCAGCCGACCCACGACCACCTGTACGCCATGGCGCGCGAAGGTGTGCTGCTGAAGGTCCGGGAGGAATACCTGCCGGTGATCGCCGTGCACCAGGTGCTGGATGTGGCCGATGCCCAGACCGAGCCCACCGACAGCATAGCGGTAATAGTACAGGGGGAGGGGCGCCGCTATGCCCTGCTGGTGGATGAGTTGCTCGGCCAGCAGCAGGTGGTGGTCAAGAATCTGGAAACCAATTATCGCAAGGTGCCGGGTGTGTCCGCTGCCACCATACTCGGTGACGGCAGCGTAGCGTTGATCTTGGATATCGCCGACATGCACCGTTTGAGTCATGTCAAGAAAGAGGCGGGCCGGGCTGCCGAGTCCGTCAAGCCGATGCTTTTGAAGGAGGTAGTATCCGCATGAGTAATATCAATACCGCGGCCGTCGAGGCCCAAAGCCGTGAATTCCTGGTGTTCTCCCTCGGCACCGAAGAATACGCCATCGATATCCTCAAGGTGCAGGAGATCCGCAGTTACGAAAATGTGACCCGTATCGCCAATGTGCCGGACTTTATCAAGGGCGTAACCAACCTGCGGGGCGTGATCGTGCCCATCGTCGATCTGCGCATCAAGTTTTCCTTAGATTCGATCGAATACGGGGTGCAGACGGTGGTGATCGTGGTCAATGTGGGCGAGCGGGTAGTGGGCATAGTGGTCGACGGGGTGTCGGACGTGATGACGCTGACGCCCGAGCAGATCAAGCCGGCCCCCGAGTTCGGGGTGGCGCTGTCGTCCAACTATCTGAGCGGCCTCGGCAGCGTGGGTGAGCGGATGCTGGTGTTGGTGGATATCGACAAGCTGCTGACCGGTGAGGAAATGGCGCTGGTCGAACAGGTTGCGGACTGAGTAACGGCGAGTTGACCGGGGGAGGAGAGCCCGGCTGTTCGCTCAAGTTTTCTGTGGGGCGGCCGATAGTTGCTGGAGAGCCATGATGGTAGGGAGTTCAGGTGAAATATCTCGATAATATGACGGTACGGCTGAGCTGGGTGCTGGTGCTGGCGGTGTTCGGCGCACTGGTGGTGGCCTTGAGTATGCTGGGCCTTTACGCCTTGAGCCAGGCGTCGGCCGCACTCCTCAACCTGAGTACGAACGCCGGTGCGCTGGATGTACTCCATGACTTCGAGTCCGTCGCGGGCAGGTTGAAGCTCGCCATCATGGCCGTGCTGGTGATCACCGTGGCCATCGTTGCCTTCGTGATGTGGGGGGTGACCGTCAACGTGATCCGTCCCCTGGAGCGCATGGTGGTGCATTTTGGGCGTATCGCCGGCGGCGATCTGTCGCAGCCGGTCGAGGAGCTCGGCCGTAACGAGATTGGCCAGCTGTATGCCTCGCTGACGGACATGCAATACAGCCTGGCACGGATTGTCGGCCGGATGCGTGGCTGCAGCCAGTCGATCCAGGATGGTGCCAGGGAAATAGCCGATGGCAATGGGGCCTTGTCGGTACGAACCGAACAACAGGCCGCCGCCTTGCAGCAAACTTCCGCCAGCATGGAGCAGTTGACGGCGACGGTAACGCAGAATGCCGATCATGCCCGCCAGGCCAGCCAGCTGGCGGTGACGGCCGCCCACACGGCGCAACGGGGCGGTGAGGTGGTCGGTGATGTGGTCGGCACCATGCACAGGATCAATCAGAGCGCCCATCAGATCACCGAAATCATCCAGACGATCGACTCCATTGCCTTTCAAACCAATATCCTGGCGCTGAATGCCTCGGTGGAGGCGGCCCGTGCCGGTGAGCAGGGGCGCGGTTTCGCCGTGGTGGCGGGTGAGGTGCACAGCCTGGCCAAGCGCAGCGGTGAGGCATCCCGGGAAATCCGTTCCTTGATCGAGGCCTCCCTGCAGCAGGTTGATGAGGGAACCGTGCTGGTCGATGAGGCGGGCAAGACCATGGGGGAGATAGTGACGGCGGTCCAGCAGGTGACCGACATCATGGAGGAGATCGCCTCGGCCTCGCGGGAGCAGAGCGAGGGTATCGGCCAGGTCAACCAGGCCATCACCCAGATGGATCAGGTTACCCAGCAGAATGCGGCCCTGGTGGAGCAGGCTGCCGGTGCGGCAACCGCGTTGCAACAGGAGGCCGATCGCCTGAGTGGCGAAGTGGTGCAGTTCCGGGTGGACCGGGCTGAGGAGAGCCAGCCGGTCGAGGCAGCGTGGCTGCCGGCGCCGGTCGCATCCTAATACGCTAACCGGCCCCCGTCGTGTGGGGCCAGGAATTAGACCAATGATAAGGATATCAGCTTCGGCACTGAGGCCGGGTATTCCAGAGGAGTGTTGAAATGCGCAATAACCATCCGGTCACCAACCGGGAATATCAGATCCGTGATGACCATTATCTGATCTCGCGGACCGATCTCAAGGGCGATATCGTCTACGCCAATCCGGCCTTTGTCGAAGTCAGCGGCTTTGAACGGGAGGAACTGCTCGGCGCGCATCACAGCATAGTGCGCCATCCGGACATGCCGCCGGCGGCCTTTGCCAACCTGTGGGCGACGCTCAAGGCCGGCGAAACCTGGAACGGCCTGGTCAAGAACCGGCGCAAAAACGGGGATCACTACTGGGTCAACGCCACCGTTACCCCGATCATCGAAAACGGGCAGACGGTGGGGTACGCCTCGGTGCGGATCAAGGCCAGCCGCGAGGCGATCGCCCAGGCCGAGAGCGCCTATGCGCAGCTGCGGGAAGGACGCGGTGGCGGTCTGATGCTGGAGCGTGGCCAGTTACGCCGCCGCGGTCTGCTCGGCAGGATCCGCCGGTTCAACCTGCAATCGCTGCGGGCACGCCTCACCGCCATGATAGCGATGGCGGCGCTGCTGCTGATATTTGCAGGTGGTATGGGGCTCTATGGCCTGCAGACCTCCAGCCAGCGTTTCAATGATCTTACCCGGGACGGGCTGGAGGACGTGGCCCGCCTGCAACGTATGGATCAGCTGACCATACAGGGGCGCCAGCATTTCTCCCGTTCGAGCATGGAGCTGATGGGCGGGGATAAGGCGGCCCTGTTGGCCGAAGTCAGGCAGATGTCTGCCGATATGGAGAATATCTGGACGGAGTATACGGCCAGGGCGGTCAACCAGACGACAGCGGCCGCCGAATTTGGCGCGCTGCTGGATACATATCTGCAGGACGGCCTGCTGATGATCGCCGAAAAGCTGGGTGGTGACGATCCTTACGAAATTTATGTCACCCTCAAGGATGTCACCGAACGCTTGAACGCGGAAGGCGGCGTACTGTCCGAGCGCATCAACGGGCTGATCACCGCCAAGCAGGAGGCGGCGGAAGCCATGGCGCAGCAGGCCCGGCAGGAGCAACGGCTGATGTTGCTCGCCCAGGGGGCGGTGCTGGGGCTGGGGCTGCTGGTGCTGTGCATCCAAGGGGGGCTCACCATGCGCGCCCTGCTCCGGCCGTTGCGTGATTCGATGAACTTCACCCTGCAGATCGCGGTCGGCAACCTGGGCGCCGAAATGCCCAGGCACCGCAATGACGAAGCCGGTCAGCTGATGCAGGCGCTGAATATTATGCGCAAGAGCCTGGGGAGCATAGTGACGGATGTGTATGACGGTATTTCCGTGGTGACTCCGGCGGCGCGGGATATTGCCAGCGGTAACGAGGATCTGTCATCGCGCACCGAGCAGCAGGCGGCTTCATTGCAGGAAACCGCGGCCAGCCTGGAGCAGATGACGGCGACGGTGAAACAGAATGCCGACAATGCGCGTCAGGCCAGTACCCTGGCCGGGGCGGCGTCGCAGACGGTGGGCGAAAGCGGCGCCGTGATGGGACAGGTGGTCGATACCATGGGTCGCATCACCGACAGTTCCCGCAAGATGACCGACATCATCAATGTGATCGATTCGATTGCCTTCCAGACCAATATCCTGGCGTTGAATGCCTCGGTGGAGGCCGCCCGTGCCGGTGAGCAGGGCCGCGGTTTCGCGGTGGTCGCCGGCGAGGTGCGTAACTTGGCGGGGCGCTCCGCCGATGCATCCAAGGAAATCCGCCGCCTGATCGACAGTTCATCCGATGAGATAGTCAATGGTGCCGAGCTGGTGCGTCGCGCCGAGCAGTCCATCGAAAAAGTGGTGGAGTCGGTGACCCGGGTCAACGACATCATGGGGGAAATCTCCGCCGCTTCCGAAGAGCAGAGCGCGGGGATAGGCCAGATCAACCAGGCGGTGTCGCAGATGGATGAGGTGACCCAGCAGAACGCGGCGCGGGTACAGGCTTCCGCCCATGCGGCGACCGAGCTGCAGGTGCAAATTGAGCATCTCGGCAATTCGGTAAGCGCGTTCCGCCTGCAGGGCAGCAAGCAGCAGCCCGAGTCGGCCGTGGCTGTCAACGCGGCGCGGCAGGATCATCCCCGGGTGCGGGCGCTGCAACCCGTGGCCCGTCCTCCCAAGGAGAAGGCGTCCGTCCACAGCCTGCCGGCCCGGCGACCGGCGGCTGAACTTGAAGAATGGGAGGCCTTTTGAGCCCGACCTGGTTGCCGGAAGCCGCGCCCGAGGCAGTAAGACCCGAGCCTAGTGAGCAGCTGATTGAACGGGATCTGGTGATGACCCAGGCGGATTTCACCCATATCTGCGAGTTGATCCACCGGCATGCGGGCATAGTGCTGGTCGCCAACAAGCGCAATATGGTCTACAGCCGTCTTGCCAGGCGCCTGCGCCATCATGGTATGACCCATTTCAGCCAGTATCTGGCCTTGCTGAAGCAGGAGGGGCTGACGGGGGAATGGGGGGCCTTTACCAATGCCCTGACCACCAACCTCACGGCGTTTTTCCGGGAGGCGCACCACTTTCCTCTGTTGGCGCGTCATGTGACGGGCCGGAGCGGGCCGGTGCGGGTGTGGAGCGCCGCCGCTTCCACTGGGGAAGAGCCTTACTCCATCGCCATGATCTTGCAGGAGGCGCTGGGCCACCGGGCTAATGAGGCCCGGGTGGTGGCGACCGATATCGACACCGATGCCCTGGCGCAGGCCAGGGCCGGCGTCTACCCCCTGGAGCAGGTGCAGAAGCTCGACGAAGTCAGGATCAAGCGCTTCTTTATGCGCGGCAAGGGTGATAAAGCCGGCCTGGCGAAGGTGCGCCCCGAGCTAGCGGCCATGGTCGAATTTGGACCGCTGAACCTGTTGTCACCCCAATGGCCGGTGAGCGGCCCTTTCGACGCGATTTTCTGCCGTAATGTGATGATCTATTTCGACAAGGCGACCCAGGCCCGCATCCTGTCCCGTTTTGCCCCCCTGCTCAAACCGGATGGTTTGCTGTTCACCGGACATTCCGAAAATTTTTCCTACACCAGCCAGGCGTTTCGCCTGCGCGGCCAGACCGTCTACGAATTGGCCTCCCGAGCTTAGGGGGGTCCCGTTACTGTTGATGATATCGTCTCTGCCTCGACCGGACGCGAGCAAGGCAGCAGGCGCCAGGCAGGAAGTGCGCGGCCCGCGGATTTGGCGTCGCCAAACCGCACGGTGCGCGTCTTGCCCTGCGGTGGTACCGCCTCGACGTCATTTATGCACAGTTACGGGGCACATCCTAAAGTTCGGCCCCGAGTGGCCGATACAAGGGTAGCCGTATGTCACAAAAGGAGTACTGCCTTGAGTGCAGCCAAGATCAAGGTGCTGTGCGTCGACGATTCGGCGCTGATTCGCGATCTGTTGCGTGAAATTATCAATGGACACGACGATATGGAGGTGGTCGCGGTCGCCCCGGATCCGCTGGTCGCCCGTGATCTGATCAAACGCCATAACCCGGATGTATTGACCCTGGATGTGGAAATGCCGCGCATGGACGGGCTCGACTTTCTCGAGCGACTGATGCGGCTGCGGCCCATGCCGGTGCTGATGGTGTCGTCCCTGACCCAGGCCGGCTCGGAGGTCACGCTGCGGGCGTTGGAGCTGGGTGCGCTGGATTTCATCGCCAAGCCGTCGTTGGGCATCCGCAGCGGCATGCTCGAATACGGGGAGCTGATTGCCGAAAAAATACGTGCTGCCGCCTGTTCCCGGCCCCGCCAGTCGCGACCCATGCCCGAACGGGCACAGGCGCCGCTCAGGGCGCCGCTGATCTCCAGCGAGAAGCTGCTGATCATCGGTGCCTCCACCGGCGGTACCGAGGCCATCCGTACCCTGCTCGAACCCCTGCCGGCCAACAGCCCGGGCATTCTGATCGCCCAGCATATGCCCGGTGGCTTTACCCGCTCGTTCGCCGAGCGGCTGAATAAATTGTGCAGCATTACCGTCAAGGAAGCCGAGGATGGCGAGCGGATCCTGCCTGGTCACGCCTATATAGCGCCGGGCGAGGCACACCTCAAACTGGCCCGCAGCGGTGCCAACTATATCGCCAGCCTGGACCATGGGGAGCCGGTTAACCGTCATCGCCCATCGGTGGATGTTCTGTTCCATTCGGCGGCGGCCCATGCCGGGCGTAACGCCATCGGCGTCATCCTGACCGGCATGGGCAAGGATGGGGCGGCCGGGCTGCTGGCGATGCACAGGGCGGGAGCCAGAACCCTGGCTCAGGATGAAGCCAGCTGTGTGGTATTCGGCATGCCGCGGGAAGCGATCGCCCTCGGCGGCGCCGACGAAGTGGTGCCGCTGGAACAGATAGCGTCGCGGCTGATGGCGCTGGTGTCCGCCTCCGGTCGGGCGCAGCGGGTATGAGCCCAGTCGATAAAGCATTCCCCATTTAACCAGGAAGTATGTATGACCAGACTACTGCGTAATATGAGCATCAATACGGCCATGAGCGGAGTGATGCTATGTTTTACCTTGTTTATCTGCGTGATTGCCGCCCTTGGGATCGGCGCGAGCCGCATGGCGGATGGCGCCATCCAGACCCTTTATAAGATCAATGTCGAGCAGCTCAACAGCATCAGCCGTGCCGAGGCGGATCTCAACCGTGCCCGTTTCAACCTGGAAGTGGCCCTGACCCATTTCGGTGACGGCCGGCTCGGCAACAGCAAGGAATTTACCGGCCATGCGCAAACGCTGCTGGTCAGCGCTGATAGGGCGCTGGAGCAGTTTCTGAACAGTGAAAAAACCGCAGAGGGCAAGGCACTGGCCGACAGCCTGGGTGCGGATTTTCGGGTGATGATGAGCCTGATGGAAGAGCAGCAGGCGGCGCTGGCCGGTTTTGACGTCGAGCGGGTCAAGAAATTGCGTGAACAGGCGATTGAAGCCAGCAATACCCTGGCGGAGAGCATGGCCAGCTTCGTGAGTTACGCCGATGGGCGCGGGCGTGAGCTGATGACCGGCTACGAGACCCAGATTGCGCGTTTTACCTGGGTGGGGCTGCTGGTACTGTCGTTAACGGTCCTGATCTTGGGTGGCGTGTATGTCGGCCTGCGCAAGGTGATCATCGGGCCGTTGCACACCGCGGTGAGTAACCTGCAGCATATCGCCAAGTCTGATCTGTCCCGTGAAATAAGGGTCCTGAGCAAGAACGAGATCGGCCAGCTGTTCGCCGCCATGCGCGATATGCAGCAGGGGCTGCAGGCCACGGTGGGCACGGTGCGCGACAGCAGCGGCGCCATCCATCTGGGGACCCGGGAAATCGCCAGCGGCAACGCGGACCTGTCATCGCGCACCGAGCAACAGGCCGCCTCCCTGGAAGAAACCGCGGCCAGCATGGAGCAGCTGACGTCCACCGTCAAACAGAACGCGGATAACGCCCGCCAGGCCAGCGGCCTGGCGCTGGATGCCTCCCATACCGCGGTCCGGGGCGGAGAAGTCGTCGAACAGGTGGTCAGCACCATGTTCCGGATCTCCGACAGCTCGAAGAAAATCGCCGATATCACCGGCCTTATCGACTCCATTGCTTTCCAGACCAATATCCTGGCGCTGAATGCCTCGGTAGAGGCGGCCCGGGCCGGCGAACAGGGCCGGGGGTTTGCCGTGGTGGCGGGAGAAGTGCGCAACCTGGCGGGGCGCAGCGCCGAGGCGGCACGGGAAATCAAGGGGCTGATAGAGAACTCGGCGGTGCAGGTTCAGCAAGGTTCCAAGCTGGTGGAGCAGGCCGGTGAGACCATGGCGGAGATAGTCGCGGCGGTAAAACGGGTCACCGATATCATGGATGAGATTTCCGCCGCCTCCCAGGAGCAGAGTGAGGGTATCGAGCAGGTCAGCCTGGCCGTCGGCCAGATGGACGAAGTTACCCAGCAGAATGCGTCCCTGGTGCAGGAGGCCGCCGCCGCCGCCGCTTCGCTGGAAGATCAGGCCAACCGGCTCGAACGGGCGGTGGCCGTGTTCCGTTTGCCGGGCGGCATACTGGAGCCGTCCCATGAGGACGCTTTGCCGGCCACGGAGCGGCAACCCCGGATAAAGAGCCTGCCGGCCGCCGGTCGCCCGGCGACCCTTGAAGAAAACTGGGAAGCATTCTGAATAGTCGGCCGGCGGTGCGCCGGCCAGGTAATAGCCATACACACGAGGACAAGAGATGGCCGACAAGAACATGAGCATACTGGTGGTCGATGATTTCCCCACCATGCGCCGTATCGTACGCAGCTTGTTGAAAGAACTGGGTTTTACCAATGTGGATGAAGCGGAAGACGGTCGCGATGGGCTGAATAAGCTGAAAGCGGGTGGTTTCGAGTTCGTGGTGTCTGACTGGAATATGCCCAATATGGATGGCCTGGAGATGCTCAAGGAGATCCGCGCCGACGACAGCCTGAAGCACCTGCCAGTACTGATGGTGACCGCCGAAGCCAAGAAAGAAAACATCATCGCCGCCGCCCAGGCCGGGGCCAGCGGTTATGTGGTCAAGCCGTTTACCGCCGCGACCCTGGAAGAAAAGCTGAACAAGATCTTCGAAAAACTGGGCAAATAACGCAATGATAACGGGATAAAGGGGCTTAACCCCAGGGAGGAGAAGTGATTATGAGTGGAGATGCTCAGCCGAAAATCGCCCCCGGCGGCGCCGGTACCGACGACCTGATCACCCGCATCGGTCAATTGACGCGCATGCTGCGTGACAGCATGCGGGAACTGGGTCTGGACAAGGACATAGTGAAGGCGGCCCAGGCGATCCCCGATGCCCGGGACCGGCTCAGCTATGTGGCGACCATGACCGAACAGGCCGCCGAGCGTGCACTCAACGCCATCGACAGGGCACAGCCTCTCCAGAACGAAATCGAAGCGCGCGCCGAAGAACTGGACCGGCGCTGGCAGACCTGGTTCGAGTCACCGCTCGAGCTGGAACAGGCCCGGGAGCTGGTGACCGAAACCCGCGACTATCTGAGTTCGGTACCGGAAAAAACCCGGGCGACCAATGCCGAGCTGCTCGAGATCATGATGGCTCAGGATTTTCAGGACCTGACCGGGCAGGTGATCAAGAGGATGATGGAGGTGATCCGGGAGATCGAGCACCAGCTGGTACAGACGCTGCTCGACAGCGTTCCGGAGGGGCTCTGTGGTGACGCCACGCGCAGCCGCCTGGAGGAGCAGTGGGCCGCCGACGACAAGCAGCGGGAATCCCCCCTGCTGAACGGACCCCAGATAAAACCCGATGGTCCAGATGTGGTCAGCAGCCAGGATCAGGTCGACGCCCTGCTGGACGAGCTGGGCTTCTGAGCCGTAAGCCACGCCGGTTTGATGCGACCGGCGTGTTTTTCCCCTTCCGCATTGCTCATTTTTTTGCTCCCCATGCTCATGAGGGAGCCGGGTATTGGGAATAAGGCATGATTCGCTGCGTTGTTCGGCGTATCGAACCGGGTGCGCTTTCCCGACAATGGCGACCATTTAACCGACGCCTGCCCGAACAGACCCGATACCATGGCCGACGAGACCAGTGATCAGGATAAAACAGAAGCCGCGACGCCCCGACGAATAGAAAAGGCCCGCGAGGAAGGCCAGATCGCCCGTTCCCGGGAGCTGGCCACCTTCCTGTTGCTGCTCGGGGGAGTCATGGGCCTGTGGGCCATGGGCGGCAGCCTCTATGATCAGCTGGGGCTGGTGATGGAGCAGTCTTTTATGTTCGAACGCCGGCAGGCGTTTGATGGCATGGTGATGCTTTCCCATGCCCTGGAGCTGGGCCAGCGTACCCTGGTGGCCTTGCTGCCCCTGTTTCTGCTGCTGACGGTACTGGCACTGGCGGCACCGGCATTGCTGGGGGGCTGGCTGCTCTCCGCCAAATCACTGACACCGCAATTTTCCAAGCTCAATCCGGTCAAGGGGCTGCAGCGGCTCTTTTCCAGCCAGTCGCTGGCGGAGCTGGCCAAGGCGGTGGCCAAGTCGGTGCTGGTGGGCAGCGTGGCGATTTTTTTCCTGATGTCCAAGCGCGGCGAGTTGATGTCGCTGATGGAGCAACCGGTGCCGCAGGCACTGGCCAATGCCATGCAACTGGCGGCCCTGGCCTGTGGCCTGATGGTGTTGACCCTGATCGTGGTGGTGCTGATCGACGTGCCTTATCAGCTATGGAGCCACGGCAAGAAACTGCGCATGAGCAAGGAAGAGATCAAGCGCGAGCACAAGGAGTCCGACGGCGATCCCCATGTTAAGGGACGTATCCGTGCCCAGCAGCAGGCCATGGCCCGTAATCGCATGATGAGCAAGGTACCGGAGGCCGATGTGATTATCACCAACCCCACTCACTATGCGGTGGCCCTGAGTTACCAGGACGGCAAGATGGCGGCTCCCAGGGTCGTCGCCAAGGGGGCCGATGCGGTGGCGGCGAGGATCCGCGAACTGGGCCTTGAGCACAGGGTGCCGCTGTTGGAGGCGCCGCCGCTGGCCCGTGCGCTGTATCACCATGTGGATCTGGATCGGGAGATCCCCCTGGCGCTGTATACCGCGGTGGCGGAGGTACTGGCCTGGGCCTTCCAGCTCAAGCGGGTGCGGGAGCAGGGCGGCGAGCCGCCCGCCACGCCGCGCGACCTGCCGGTGCCGCCCGAGCTGGTCGAACCGAAAGTCCGAAGCCAATTACGAGAGGAAGCTGAATGAAGGGGCTGAGCCGCCATCTGGCGCGTTTTAACGGGGTCAACGACGGACAGCTGAAAGTGCTGGCCGGCCCGGTTCTGATCATCATGATACTGTCGATGATGATCCTGCCGCTGCCGCCGTTCGCCCTGGATCTGTTTTTCACCTTCAATATCGCGTTGGCGATCATGGTGCTGCTGGTCAGCATGTTCACCCAGAAGCCGCTCGATTTCGCCGCCTTCCCCGCCGTGTTGCTGTTCACCACCCTGCTGCGCCTGTCACTGAACGTGGCCTCCACCCGGGTGGTGCTGATGGAGGGACACATGGGGGGCGACGCCGCCGGCAAGGTCATCGAGGCCTTCGGCCAGTTCCTGGTCGGCGGTAACTTCGCGGTGGGCCTGGTGGTGTTCCTGATCCTGGTGATCATCAACTTCATGGTGATCACCAAGGGTGCCGGGCGTATCGCGGAAGTGGGCGCCCGCTTCACGCTGGACGCCATGCCCGGCAAGCAGATGGCCATAGACGCGGATCTGAATGCCGGCCTGATCGCCGAGGACGAGGCCCGTCGGCGGCGGTCCGAGGTCTCCCAGGAAGCCGATTTCTACGGCTCTATGGACGGTGCCAGCAAATTCGTGCGCGGTGATGCGGTGGCCGGTCTGGTGATCATGGCGGTCAACATCCTCGGCGGCCTGCTGATCGGCGTGCTCCAGCATGATATGGGCTTCGGGGACGCGGCGCAGACCTATGTGCTGCTGGCCATAGGTGACGGCCTGGTGGCGCAGATCCCGGCCCTGGTGATCTCCACCGCCGCCGGCGTGACCGTCTCCCGGGTCAACACCGAGCAGGATGTGGGCCAGCAAATGCTCGGCCAGCTGTTCGTCAGCCCCCAGGTGATGATCCTGTCCGCCTGCGTGATGGGGCTGCTGGGGCTGGTGCCGGGCATGCCCAACTTCGTGTTCCTGTTGTTTACCGTCCTGCTGGGTGCCCTGGCCTGGTGGACCCTGCGTCGCAACGAGCAGCAACTCACCGAGGAGGTGGTGAATAAGCCGTTGTTGCCCGCCCCGGAAACGCCGGAAGCCAGCTGGGACGATGTCCAGCTGGTCGATACCCTGGGCATGGAAGTGGGTCACCGGCTGATCCCCCTGGTCGATCAACGCCAGCAGGGAGAGTTGCTCGGGCGTATCAAGAGCGTGCGCAAGAAATTCGCCCAAGACATCGGCTTCCTGCCGCCCGTGGTACATATCCGCGACAACCTGGAGCTGAGCCCGAACAGCTATGTGATCACCCTCAAGGGCGCGGAAATCGGCAGGGCCGAGGTGTTTCCGGGAAAATGGCTGGCCATCGATCCCGGTCAGGTCTCGGGGAGCCTGGAGGGCACCCCGGCCCGGGATCCGGCCTTTGGTCTGCCGGCCGTCTGGATCGATGCCGGACAGCGTGAACATGCCCAGGTCTATGGCTATACGGTGGTGGATGCCAGCACGGTGGTGGCCACCCACCTCAATCACCTGCTGCAACAGCATTCCTCCGAGATGCTCGGCCGCCAGGAGGTCCAGCACCTGCTTGACAAGCTGGCGGGGGATAACAAGGCGCTGGTCGAGGATGTGGTGCCCAAGCTGGTTTCCCTGACCCAGTTGCAGCGCCTGCTGCAGAACCTGTTGGATGAGGAAGTCTCTATCCGGGATATGCGTACCATACTCGACACCCTGGCGGAACATGCCGGTCAGCAGTCCGATGTCTTTGAGCTGACCGCACAGGTGCGTACCGCGCTCGGGCGCGGCATTACCCAGCAATGGTTCGCGGGCCAGCGGGAGTTGCGTGTGCTTGGGCTGGAGGCGGGCCTGGAGCAGGTATTAATGCAGGCCCTGCACAACGGCGGCGGACTGGAGCCGGGACTGGCCGAAACCCTGATGGAGCAAACCCAGGCGGCGCTGGAGCGACAGGAAGCGGTCGGGGAGCCGCCGGTGCTGGTGGTCCAGCATAGTGTGCGCGCCCTGCTGGCGCGCTTCCTGCGTCGACGATTGAAATATCTGGTGGTGATGTCCCAGGCCGAGATCCCCAATGACCGGACCCTGAGGGTCACCAGCCTGGTAGGAGGACAATAAATGAGCGTGCAACGTTTTGTGGGGGCCAACAACCGGGAGGTGATGCGCCAGGTACGTGTCGCCCTGGGTGAGGATGCCCTGATCCTGGCTTCCCGTCAGGTGGCGGAGGGCGTCGAGATCCTGGCGATGGCGGAGCAGGATGTGGCGCCCATGACCGGCGGCGCGGTGGCGTCCCCGGCAGCGAAGACGACAATGCCAGAGGCGGCTTCCCCGCCGGCGGCAGGGAGCCCGGCCATGTCTGTGCCTTCAACGCCCTCCGTGCCGCCCGCAGCGTCGACACGGCCATCACCGGCGGAGGAAACGGATTTTTCGGCCCTGGGCTCGCGTTTGTTGAGTGAAATGCAGGGGATGCGCGAATTGCTGAGTCGCCACCCCATCCAGCCGGTGCCGGAGGCAGCCGATAGCGCCCAGGCCCGGTTGCGGCGCTGCCTGCTGGGGGCTGGGTTCAGCCAGCGGCTGGCGGCGGAAGTACTGGCCGGCCTGCCGCCGGAGCTGGCCCAAGCGCCGCAGGCGGCGGCCATGGAGTGGCTGGAGCGCCAGCTGTGTGCCCGGCTGCCGGTGCCGCACAGTGAATTCGAGTTGCTGGACGGCGGCGGGCTGATCGCCCTGATCGGTCCGACCGGGGTCGGCAAGACCACCACTACGGGCAAGCTGGCCGCCCACTATGTGATGCGCCATGGCGGCGACGGGCTGGCCCTGGTCAGTACCGACAGTTACCGGGTCGGGGCTCAGGAGCAGCTGCGCATTTATGCGGAGATCCTGGGCGTCGAGATGCACGCCTTGGCCGAGGGCGATTCGCTCGAGGCACTGCTGGCCGGGCTGGCGCACAAGCGACTGGTGCTGGTGGATACGGTGGGCATGAGTCAGCGTGATCAACGGCTGGTGGAGCAGGTCGCCCAGCTGCGCGCCGGCGGGCAACCGGTGCGGTTGTTGCTGCTGCTCAATGCCGCCAGCCAGGGAGAAACGCTGGCGGAAGTGGTCGAGACCTACGGCAAGGCGGCCCGGGCCGCCGGGGCCCGGCTCGAAGACTGCGTGCTGACCAAGCAGGATGAAGCGGCCCGGCTGGGCCCGCTGCTGGATACCGTCATACGCCAGGGATTGCGGCCGCACTGGGTCTCCTGTGGCCAGCGGGTACCGGAGGATCTTGTTCCGGTCGAGCCTCGCAGCCTGATACGGCAGGGGCTGGCGGTGGGACCGGGCGCGGCCGATGACACCGCGCCGCTGATGGAAACGCCGGAGCGGTCGGAGCACTGGTCGCGCAACCTGCTGGGCCAGGGCCGGGCTCTGGCCGCCACCCTGACGACCCTGGCCGAGCAACTGCCGGGATTTGCCCTGCTGCAGCAAGCCTGGGAGCTGAGTTCCTTGCCGGTGAGCGTACAGTCGCAACGGCTGTCCGCCTTGTGCGGCGCAGTCCCCGAGCTGGACTGGGACACTGTGCTGTGGGCACGGCAGCGTCCGGCGCCCGGCTGCTCCTGGGTCATGCCCGATCTGGTGCTGGCCGGGAGGGGCCTGCCGTTGCCGTTGTCGCGCCGCTCGGGCATGGATCTCGCCAGCCATCTGGCCTGGGTTGCCGACTCCCTGGGGGTCAGGGCTCATATCTTGTCTGGCATACCCGACCCCGGTGCCTGGCAATGGCTGGAGGAGCGGGAGTTGCCCTGGCTGGCGGTGGCCCATGCCAATACCCGGGTCCGGTTCCGGGGCGAGCGCCAGACCCTGGCCCAGTTGCCGAAACAGCCGGAACCGGCTCACAGCCACGAAGGCCGTTATCGGGGGCAGCCGGTACAGGTTGAGCTGAGTCGCTGGCCGGTGACGGTAAAAAGCAGCGGGGAAATGCTGCAGGCCTGGGGCGGGGAGCTGCGCGCGCTTGATAGCGGACTGGTGCTGGGCCGGCGTTATTGGCTGGCCCCTGTGTACGGCGAGGATGATGACAGCATCGCCTTGCTGTGCGAGCAGTTGCGCCGTGACGAAGTGTCCGTCCTGACCCGGCAGGCGTGGAGCCAGCTGGATGCCGCCGGCTTGGCGGGTACCGACGGTGAGCTGATGCGGTTCCTCTCGGCCAGCCTGGCGTCGTTGGCCTGCCAGCTTGAACAGACCCAGGCCGACTGGGCCATGGATGTGCGCGCCCAGCTGATCAGCCTGTTGGGCCGGCGTCGCTCGTGCAACGGCCGGGTGCTGCTCGATGCCCTGGTGCACCTGTTTACCGCCCGTGACGCCATCCGGCAGATGGGCATATTCGGCACGGTGGCGCCGGGGTGAGCGGGGCGGATCAGGCGGCGGGGCTGAGGCGCTGGGTGCAGGCCCGGCAGCCCCGGGTTGATGAGCCGCCGACACTTGAGGCGGCAGTCCCACCGGCCTCATCCGCCCCGGTTCGCCCACCAGACAAGACCACCTTGATGCTGGTGGGCCTGAAGGACGGCTCACCGGAGCAGCTCGCCCGGGCGAAAGCCGCGCTGGCACACTGGGCCGCCCAGGGCAAGCGCTGGGTCGGGGAAGCAGATTCCTGGCGCATCGTCCCGCTGGATGCGGACAGTGGCTACCTCGAACTGCTGGCGGGCCAGCAGCGGCGCTGGGCCCTGTGGATCGATACGGATGAAGAAGGCTTCAGGAGGGCCTATCGGGTGCTGCAGCAGCTGTCGCGACAGCCGGGTCCGAAGCGCCTGCTGGCCCTGCATCCGCCGCTCCGCTCCAGCCGGGGCCTGTTGAACAACGTGCGGCAGGTGGCGGCGGAGCTGTTCGGCATTGAATTGCTGGTGCTGTTGCCGTGAGCCGAGTGCTGTGGGCCGGCTGGTTGAGCCTGATGCTGCTGCCGACGACCGGGGCGATGGCCGCGGCGGGCAGCTGGGTGGCGAGTGCGCCTGCGGTTCGGGTGGCGGTGCCCGGACGCCAGTATGTGTCTGCTCCGCTGGGGGCGTCCGAGCCGGAACGGCTGGCGGGACGACGGATCGTCAGCGTGCGCTGGCACTATCGCGTGGCTCAGGGGCAGGCGGTGAGGGCCTGGCTGTGTCAGGACAGCTTCTGTATGCGGGTGCCGGGGAGGCAAGGCGGCAATCGGATGGATGTACCGCTGGATGCAGCCTCACCCTGGCAGTTTCGTTTTGAACTGCCGCCGGGCGAGCGGCAGGCGGTGCTCGTTCAGGGGCTGGGCCTGATCGTCAATTATCATTGAGCACCGATGACGGAAACCCTGGCCAGTCATCAAGTCCGGGTGGTCGAGCCGATCTCCGCCACCTTAGGGTGCTTTATCACAGGAATAGCCGCCAATAATGGGGCCTATTTGAAGATTACAAATCGGAAGGGCTGCCGATAATGGGACGGGTAGCAGATCAGGACGGTATCGACGGCCGTATTTTCCGGTATGTCGCCAGCCCCGAGGTAACAGCATGTACACGGCACAGGGCAAGATTAATCAGGGCGTACTGCTCGAGCAATATTATCCCGTCGTCAGACGGCAGGCACTGGCGCTGCAGGTAAAGCTGCCGGCCAGTATCGAGCTGGATGACCTGATCCAGGCCGGCATGGTGGGGCTGCTCGATGCCCTCGGTCGCTTTGACGCCGGGGCCGGGGCCAGTTTCGCCACCTTTGCCAGCCAGCGCATCAGGGGGGCGATGATCGACGAGCTGCGCACCCGCGACTGGTTGCCGCGCAGCGTGCGGCGCAGCGCCAGGGCGATGGATGCCTGTGTGCGCCAGCTGGAGCAGCGGCTGGGCCGGCCACCGGAAGAACGGGAGATTGCCGCCGAGCTCGATATCAGCCTGCAGGACTATCAGCAACTGCTCAACGACACCAATAACGGCCAGTTACTGTCCTATGAAGAGGATGCGGGCGAGCCGGCCGCCGATGTGGCGTCGCCCTTTGCCGCCGCCCTCGATGGTGAGCAGCGGGGCCGGCTGCTCGAGGCCATCGACGCCCTGCCGGAGCGGGAGAAGCTGCTGATGGCCCTCTATTACCAGGAGGAGCTGAACCTCAAGGAGATCGGCGCCGTGCTCGGGGTGACAGAGTCCCGGGTCTGCCAGTTGCACAGCCAGGCGGTCAGCCGGCTGCGCGCCCGGCTGCTGGATGCGGAATAGCATCCGCGTGGGTTATTTTTTACCCAGCCTGGCCACCAGATAATCCACCAACAGCCGTACCTTGGGCGACAGGTGGCGGTTATGGGGATAGAGCACCCAGATGCCGTCGTCGGGCAGCCGGTATTGTTCCAGCAGGCTGACCAGGGTGCCCTGCCGCAATTCTTCCAGCACATAATAATCGGGCAGTTGCACTATACCGATCCCTTTTAACGCCGCGTCTTTCAGCGCCAGACCCGAATTGCAGTGCCAGCCCGCCCCCAGGCGCAGGTTTTTGGGCTTGCCGTCCTCCACCAGGCGCCAGTGATCCAGGCTGCCCGCCAGGCATTTGTGCCGGGCCAGCTCGGTCAGGCTGTGGGGCGTGCCGTGGCGGGCCAGGTAGCCGGGGGAGGCACACAGGTACTGGGTACGCCGGGCCAGCTTGCGGCACATCATGCTGGATGAGTCGAGGGTACCCAGGCGGATGGCCAGATCGTAGCCCTCTTCCACCAGATCGACCGCCTGGTTGGTGAGCATCAAATCCAGCTCCAGTTGCGGGTAGAGCAGCAGGAAGTCGTTGACCAGGGGGGCGAGGAAGCGCTCACCGTAATAGACGGGAGCGGTGATGCGCAGCTTGCCGCTGGGTTTGCCTTCCATCGCCATCACCGCCCGTTCGGCTTCGGCCAGGGAGTCCAGCACGTTACGGGCATGGTGGTAATAAACCTGGCCGACTTCGGTCAACTTGAGCTTGCGGGTGGTACGGTACAGCAGCTTGGCGCCGAGTCTGTCCTCCAGCTGGGTGATGCGCCGGCTGACATGGGCCACCGAGACGTCCAGCCGCTTGGCGGCGGCGGTAAAACTATCGGTTTCCACCACATAGACAAATTCGTTGATGCCTTCCCAGTTCACTATTATTACTCAGCCGTAAAAATGATTTGTGCTATCGCCCATTATCGCCAGCCACCGGCGTAATACAATGGCGGCATCGGCTATGAGCCAAGCCTTTCCTTACCGCCATAGCCCACTATATTGACAGAGCCGTAAATAATCAGGAGTGAATAATGGACATGATCAAGACCCGCGCCGCCGTCGCCTGGGAAGCCGGCAAACCGCTCTCCATCGAAGAAGTGGATCTGATGCCGCCCCAGAAGGGTGAGGTGCTGGTGCGCATCGTCGCCACCGGCGTGTGTCACACCGATGCCTTTACCCTGTCCGGTGACGATCCCGAGGGGATCTTCCCGGCGATCCTCGGCCACGAAGGCGGCGGTATCGTCGAGGCGGTGGGCGAGGGCGTGACCAGCCTGGCCGTGGGCGACCACGTGATCCCCCTGTATACCGCCGAATGCGGCGAGTGCAAGTTCTGCAAATCCGGCAAGACCAACCTGTGCCAGGCGGTGCGTGCCACCCAGGGCAAGGGCCTGATGCCCGACGGCACCACCCGTTTCTTCAAGGACGGCAAGCCGATTTTCCATTACATGGGCTGTTCCACCTTCGCCGAGCATACCGTGGTGCCGGAGATCTCCCTGGCCAAGATCAGCAAGGCGGCTCCCCTGGAGAAAGTCTGCCTGCTGGGCTGCGGCGTGACCACCGGCATGGGCGCGGTCAAAAACACCGCCAAGGTGCAGGAAGGCGATACCGTCGCGGTATTCGGCCTGGGCGGCATCGGCCTGGCGGTGATCATCGGCGCCGTGATGGCCAAGGCCAGCCGCATCATCGCCATCGACATCAATGAAGACAAGTTCGATATCGCTAAGAAGCTGGGCGCCACCGACGTGATCAACCCCAACGATTACGACAAGCCGATCCAGGACGTGATCGTCGAGATGACCGACGGCGGCGTGGACTACTCCTTCGAGTGTATCGGCAACGTCAAGGTGATGCGTTCCGCCCTGGAATGCTGCCACAAGGGCTGGGGCGAGTCGGTGATCATCGGGGTGGCCGGTGCCGGCCAGGAAATCTCCACCCGTCCGTTCCAGCTGGTCACCGGCCGGGTGTGGAAAGGTTCCGCCTTCGGTGGCGTCAAGGGGCGCTCCCAGCTGCCGGGCATCGTCGAACAGTACCTGAACGGCGAGTTCGAGCTGGATACCTTCATCACCCACACCATGGGCCTGGAGGACATCAACCACGCCTTCGACCTGATGCATGAAGGCAAGTCGATCCGTTCGGTGATCCTGTACGACAAATAAACTTAAAGGCAGCTGTAAGCCGTCAGCTTTAAGCTGTAAGACAAACATGGTGGCTTGCAGGCACGGCGTTTTGCCTGCAAGCCGTACAGGGCGCCTTACAGCTGATGGCTTGAAGCTTACAGCTCCCCGAAGGGGAAATAATGCAACTGATACAAGAGCAAAAGTGTTTTGGCGGCCGCCAAATCCGCTATCAACACGACTCCGCCGCCCTTAACTGCAGCATGCAGTTCTCGGTATTTTTGCCACCCCAGGCGGAGCAGGGCCCGGTCCCCGCCGTCTACTGGCTGTCGGGCCTGACCTGCAGCGATGAAAACTTTTCCAGCAAGGCGGGCGCCCAGCGGGTGGCGGCGGCGCTGGGACTGGCGCTGATCATCCCCGATACCAGCCCCCGGGGAGAGGGCGTGGCCGACGATGAAAACGGTGCCTACGATCTGGGCCTGGGTGCCGGTTTCTATGTCAATGCCACCCAGGCACCCTGGGATAAGCACTACCATATGTACGATTATGTGCTGAACGAGTTGCCGGCGCTGGTGGAGGCCGAGCTGCCGCTTAACGGCCGCCGTGCCATCAGCGGCCATTCGATGGGCGGCCATGGCGCGCTGGTGCTGGCGCTGCGCAATCCACAACGGTTTGTGTCGGTGTCGGCCTTCGCGCCCATTTCTCACCCCAGCGATTGTCCCTGGGGCAAGAAGGCGTTCGCCGCCTACCTGGGGGAAGATCGGCAACAGTGGGCCCAGTACGATGCCAGCCTGCTATTGGCGGCGCTGGGCAGTCAGTTGCCCATGTTGGTGGATCAGGGGGAGGCCGACAACTTCCTGGCCGAGCAGCTCAAGCCCCAGGCCCTGGCCCGGGCGGGCGAGCAGGCTGACGCGGCGCTCAGCCTGCGCATGCAGCCCGGTTATGACCACAGCTACTACTTTATCGCCAGCTTTATCGAGGATCATCTGCGCTTTCATGCGGAGCATCTGAGGGGAGGCTAAGCGGTCACCAGCACCGATATTGGGCACGGCTGCCCAATATCGGTGGTACTGTCAAGGGGTTAAAAACTCTCCCATTCCTGGGGCGGCTCGGGTTGAAGGGTGATGCGCTGGTGTTGCCCAGCCGAGGGCTGTGCCAGCCTGCGTGGCGAAACTCCTTCCATTGCCATCCCGGGCAAGACATCATTACCCAGCACAAAGGCGGCCAGCAGTTCGTTCAGTCGTTCCGCATGATGTCTCATATCGGCGGCGGCGCGGCTGATCTGCTGCACCATGCCGGCATTTTGCTGGGTCATGCTGTCCATTTCGGCCACCGCCTGGTTAATCTGGCCGATGCCCGCACTCTGCTCCCGCGTACCGGCACTGATCTCGCCTATCACATCGGTCACCTTGGAAACACTGTCCACTATGTCCTGCATGGTGGTACCGGCGCTGCGCATCAGGCTGGTCCCGGCCCGGACATGATTGACCGAGGTGTCGATTAGGGTGCGGATTTCCTTGGCCGCTTCGGCGGAACGACCGGACAGCGCCCGGACCTCCTGGGCCACCACGGCAAAGCCACGCCCATGTTCGCCGGCGCGGGCGGCTTCGACCGAGGCATTCAGTGCCAGGATATTGGTCTGGAAGGCGATGCCGTCGATCAGGCTGATGATATCGCTGATCTGGCCGGCGGAATGGTTGATGTCATCCATGGTGGTTTCCACCTTGTGCATGGCCCCCTGGCCCTGGCGGGCGGTGTCGGCGGTGCCGAGCACCAGCTGATTGGCCTGGGCGGCGGAGTCGGCGCTGTGCTTGACGGTGGCGGTGATCTGCTCCATGGAAGCCGAGGTTTCCTGCAGGTTGGCGGCCGCCTGTTCGGAGCGCGCCGCCTGTTCTTCACTGCTGCGGGCAATCTCACCGGCGGCGAAATAGACCTTGTCGGCGCCGGCCCGGACTTCCTGCAGGGTCAGTTGCATCCGTTCCACGAAGGCATTGAACTGCTTGGCCAGCTCGCCCACTTCATCCTGGCTCTCGACGCTCAGGCGGCGGGTGAGGTCGCCCTTGCCCTGCGCGATATCCTGCATGGCGGCGGCGGCCCGGCGGATCGGATCCAGGGCCTGGCGGATCAACAGCACGGCGACAAACACCAGCACAAACAGTGAGATGGTGAAATAAAGCAGGGTGGAGCGGGCGAAGCTGCCGAGGCTGGCGAGCGCTTCCGACTCGGCGATGGTCACGGCGACGGTCCAGTTGGTCAAGGGCACCGGCGAATAGGCGACATAGTTTTCACCCCGGCCGTCGTCTATCAGCGTGACGCCCTTTTTGTGCGCGGCGATGTCGTTGGCGAGCGTCCCCATGGCGTCAGACATCTCATTCATCTTTTTACTCATGACCAGGGATTTATCGGGGTGATACATAAGCCGGCCATCGAGGGTGGTCAGGAAACTGTAACCGGTTTGCCCCAGGGTATAGGACTCCATGATCGTCGGCAGCACATCCAGCAGGATATCGACGGCCACAAAACCTAGGATGTTGCCCGCCGTCTTGACCGGCCGCATGACACTGATCACCAGTTGCCCGGTCTGGGAGTCGATATAGGGTTCGGAATAATAGATATCTTTAGTGCTGGCGGCACCCGGGTACCAGGGCCGTTGTGTTACCTGGTAACCGGGGTCCGACATGCCATTATCACCCAGGTAGAAACTGCCCGGCTCGCTGACAACATAGGCGAAGCCGAGGGTTTCATCGGTTGCCATAATGGCATTAAGGGTGGCCGCCACAGCCTGGTGATGCGGGTTGCTGGTGGCCTCGTCCCTGCTTCGTACCGATTGCAGGTACTGGACAAAATCGCGGTTGACGCTCATTTGCCGGACCAGGGTGCCTTTCTCCTGGAGGATGGCGTTCAGCTGGCCGGCGATGGATTCCCCCTTGATGACCAGGCTCTCTTCTATTTCCTCGGTCAGGAAATTACTGACGCGGGAATAAATGAGCTGGCCGATAATCGAAAAGGACAGCACGATAACCGCGACCATGACGATGGCCAGCTTGGTTGAAATGCTGTGCTTCGTTTTATTTAGAATCTCTAAGAGGAAAAGGCGTCTTAATAAATTTCCCATATATATTACCCAATGGTCCGAAGTGTAAGTAGTTGTGTCAAAGCGCGGCCCGGGATCATCCTTGTTGTATTCCCTAGGTACCTGCGAGGCCCATATTGGCCCTTGATAACGCGCTTGTTCGGCGGGGTGAGACGGCAGTAAAGAGGTGCTTGCGTCCCATTTGGTGAAGATGGGTACAAACAGACCAATTTTGATTGGCTTCTTATGTATACATTTATGTGGGCGGGTGTGACAAAGCTTTCTATACTCGCTGTCTGGTCAGAAATGGTCGCCGGCATGAATAACGCCGGCTGATGTGCTGACATAGTGTTACAACCCTGAATTTTCCCGAAAAACTATATCGGCCGAGAAAAGTGAAAGTTAAATACTGATCAGGACTTATTTTTACCCGGCAAGCGGTGTCAGCTTTATCGTTCATGTGAGTCCTGCTGGCCGTCCGCCGTTCGTCTAAGCTGAACCCATTAGCCTCAATGGACACTGATATGCGTCATCTATCCTGGCTTGTCCTCCTGTGCTGCTGTGCGTGGCTGACCGCCTGCGGGCCGTCGCCGGGAAAGCGCTGGCTCGGTACCCTGGAGCGGGATCGCATCGAACTGACTGCCACCGCCGACGAGCTGGTGCTTGAGCAGCCGGTGGCGGAAGGGGCCAGGGTCGAGTCCGGGGAGCTGCTGGTGCGGCTCGATGATGCCCGTCAACGGCTGGAAGTCAGCCGCCAGCAGGCCCGTCTGCGCCAGGCAGAAGCCGAGCTTGCCCGCCTGCTGGCGGGGGCCAGGGCCGAGGACATCAATGCCGCCCGCGCCGAGCAGGCCCAATACCAGGCCCTGCTGCCGGAGGCGGAGCGCAACCTGGCGCGCATCCGCACCCTGGCGGGCCGCCTGCTGGCCAGCCAGGCCGAACTGGATCGGGCCGGGGCGGATGTCGACCGGCTGCGGGCCCTGATAGAGGGGGCCCGGGAACGGCTGGCTAGGCAGATGGCGGGCAGCCGGATCGAAGATATAGACGCCGCCTATGCCGCGCGGGATACGGTGCAGGCCGAGCTGGCGCTGTCCCGCTATCACCTGGATGAGCTTGCCATCCATGCCAGCCGGGCCGGCATCCTGGAAAGTCTGCCCTATCAGCCGGGAGATCGGGTGGCCAGGGGCACGGTAGTGGCGGTGTTACAGGCGGAGGGGGCGCCTTACGCACGGGTCTATGTGCCGGCCGGCGCCCGCACCGGGCTCAAGGTGGGCGACCCGCTGCGGGTATGGGTCGAGGGGATCGCTGACCCCTATCGGGGGAATCTGAGCTGGATTGCCGTCGAGCCGGCTTTCAGCCCCTATTATGCCCTGACGACCAGCGAGCGCAGCCGGCTGATGTATCTGGCCAAGGTGCAATTGCCCGAGTCGGCGGCTGGGCTGCCCTCCGGCATTCCCGCCCAGGCTCTGCCGGAGGCGAGCGCGCCATGAGCGAGCCGGCCATCTACACCCGGGGGCTGAGCCGCCGATTCGGCGAGCTGGTCGCCGTGGATCAACTGGATCTGGCTATTCCCGTCGGTACCATCTACGGTTTCCTCGGCCCCAACGGCAGCGGCAAGTCGACCTGTATCCGCATGCTGACCGGCCTGCTGTTGCCCAGCGCCGGCGAGATAGCCGTGCTCGGGCTGAAGATCCCCGGGCAGGCCGAGGCCCTGCGCCGCCGGGTCGGCTATATGACCCAGAAATTTTCCCTCTATGACGATCTGTCGGTACGGGAGAATCTGGTGTTTGTCGGCCAGATTTACGGCCTGGGAGCCAAGGCCGTCCGCGACCGCATTCGCGAACTGTTGGGTATCTATCAGCTGGAGGCCCTGGCCGGCCGTTATGCCGGCACCCTGAGCGGTGGCCAGAAACAGCGGCTGGCGCTGGCCGCCGCCACCCTGCACCGGCCGGATCTGCTGTTCCTCGACGAGCCGACCTCGGCGGTGGATCCGGAGAACCGGCGGGAATTCTGGGAGAAGCTGTTCGATTTGTGCGAAGGCGGCACCAGCATACTGGTAAGCACCCACTATATGGATGAGGCCGAGCGTTGCCATGGCCTGGCGATCCTGGAAAACGGCGTCAAGCGGGCCGATGGTTCGCCGGAGCAATTGATGACCGACATGGGCGTCAGCGTGTTGGAAGTGGCCGCCCCCGGCCTGCGCGAGCTGAAAACCCGCCTGCTGGCGTTGGACGGAATACGTTCCGCCGCCCAGCTGGGGCTGAGGCTGCGGGTGTTGGTGGCGGCGCAGGTCGCCGATCCGGTCGGCTACCTTCGTCAGTACCTGCCGGAGTTGCTGACCGGGGCGGAGATCAACCGGGTGCGGCCCAACCTGGAGGATGTGTTCGTCAGCTGCACCGGTGGACGGGAGCGGCCATGAACAGCCTGAGGCGCATCCAGGCGGTGATGGTGAAGGAGTTTCGCCAGCTGTCCCGGGATCGGCTGACTTTCGCCATGGTGGTGATGGTGCCGTTGATCCAGTTGCTGTTGTTCGGCTACGCCATCAATACCAAGGTGCGGGATATTCCGGTGGCGCTGGTGGATCAGGCCGCCACCGGCCAGAGCCGGGAGCTGGTGGCCCGGCTGGAAGCCAGCCAGCTGGTTACCTTTAGCGAGCGGCTCGCTCATCCGCGTGATGCCGAAACCGCGATCGTCACCGGCCGGGTGCGGGCGGCGCTGATCCTGCCGGCCGATTTGGAACGGCGCCGCCAGGACGGCCGGCCCCGGGGCCAGTGGCTGGTGGACGGCTCCGATACCCTGATTGCCAGCGCCATCCTGCAGCTGGCCAACCTGCCCGAGGATCCGCGCCAGATCAGACCCCAGGGCAACCTGGAAGTGACCCTGTTGTTCAACCCGGAACGCCGGGCGGCGGTCAATATCATCCCCGGGTTGATCGGGGTGATCCTGACCATGACCATGGTGCTGTTTACCGCCTCGGCCATAGTGCGGGAGCGGGAGCGGGGCAATCTGGAGTTGTTGATCACCACCCCGGTCAGACCGATGGAGCTGATGGTCGGCAAGATAATTCCCTATATTTTCGCTGGCCTGGTGCAGTTGGTGATCATCCTGGGCCTGGGCTATTTTATCTTTGCCGTGCCGCTCAACGGCAGCCCGTTGCAGCTGTTGCTGGCTACCCTGCTGTTTATTGCCGCCAGCCTGGTGCTGGGGCTGGTGATCTCCACCCTGGCCAAGAGCCAGCTGCAGGCCATGCAGATGACGGTGTTTGTGCTGATCCCCTCGATCCTGTTGTCCGGCTTTATGTTCCCCTTTGATGGCATGCCGGTGGCCGCCCAGTGGCTGGCGGAAGGCTTGCCCGCCACCCATTATATGCGCCTGGCCCGGGGCATTTTGCTGCGCGATGCGGATCTGCAGGCATTGGCGCCCGACGCCCTCTGGCTGGGGGGCTTTACCCTGCTGGGGTTGGGGGTGGCGGCCCGGCGCTTCAGGAAGCGGCTGGATTAGCCAGGTCAGGGCTGGCGCTCAGTCGGTGGCGACGCCCTGATGCTGCAAAAACAGCTGAAACAGGGTGGCCTGGCTGTTGATGGCGAGCTTGCTGTAGATATGCTTGCGATGGTTCTTGACTGTGCCCGGGCTGATGGACAGGTGTTCGGCGATGGCTTTCGAACTGTAGCCCTGCAGGATCAGCTGGGTGATCTCCTGTTCCCGCTCGCTCAGCAGTTCGGCGGCAAAGGTTGCCAGACCATGACGCGCATTCTCTTCCTGCTGGCCCTGCCATTGCCACTGATGCTGCTCCAGCAGCGCCTGCAGCAGGGGAAACAGGTACTGCATCTGGGCACTCAGCGTCTGTTTGTCGAGGCTGTCCGGTCGCTGGTAGAAGCCGAACGAGAAAGCCAGGGCGCCCATGCGGTCGCCGGCGAAAAAACACATCAGCTCATCGTGCAGCCCCAGTTCGGTATAGTAGGTGGAGAAGTACTCGGAATGACGAAAGCCTCCGGGGGCAATTTCGTCCAGGGTGAACACCCCCTGAGGCGCTCGGTTGAGCCAGTACTGATAGAAGGGATCCAGCAGGTACATGCCGGCACAGTAGGGCTGCAGGGTCTTGCGCCGCTGCCGGTCGCTCAGGTTGTGCAGCAGGATATCCGGCCGCCGATGGGTATGCAGCCGGCACAGCACCAGGTCGATACCCGGAAAGTAGGCCTCCAGGCAGGTTCTCAGTTGCGGCAGAAACTGCTCTGAGTTGATGGCCGCCAGCAGCCGGGCCAGCGGCGCCAGCGAGGCGGGAGCGATTTCGGTATGCATCTCTATGCTTGATGGCCTAATAACAGCCTCCATGGTGAAAGCTTGTCGGTGAAAAGTAAAATTCATCGTGCGGGTTTGGTGGTTAACCCCCGGTTTTGCTATTGAAAACAGTCCTAACGTTGAGTAGGCGGTAAAAGGGAGCAGATCAGCCGACCATCCGCGCCGGGGATGGCGCGGCTGAGCATACAGATCTACTTGCTGTGAGTCGGCGGAGCTACCCCTTTTGCCGCTTTCTGCAACACAGCCTGCCGCTCAGCGAATATCGGCCAGATATGGCCGCAGGCTCTCCAGCAGGACCGCCTGGTGGGGCTGCAGCGACTGCTGGCCCCAGCGGGCGATATCGGCGCCGGCCGGATCGGGCACCCGTATCTCGCTGCCGCTCAGGGTTTCGATGACCCTGTGGCCGCAAAAGGGCACATAGCCTTCGGAATAGCCGCCTTCATGCACCATCACCAGCCGACCGCCGCACAGGCGCTCGGCGGCGGCCATCACCCGGGCGGTGAGGCTGCCGAAGCTGTCGGCATTGAGCAGCATGCAGCCCAGCGGATCCATGGCGCTGGCATCATAGCCGCAGGCGACCAGGATCAGCTCCGGCTGGAAACGCTCCAGCGCCGGGATCACCAGCTGATCCATGGCCGCCAGGTAACAGCCGATGCCCGAGCCGGCAGGCAGGGGAATATTGAGGTTGTTGCCCCAGCCACTGCCTTCGCCGCGCTCCTCAATACCGCCCGAGTCCAGCGGATAATTGTTGTCGTGATGCAGCGAGATGGTGAGTACCTCGGCGTCGCTGTAAAACGCCTGCTGGGTGCCGTTGCCGTGGTGCACATCCCAGTCGATTACCGCCACCTTGCGTACCAGGCCCTTGGCCTGGGCGGCCTTGATGGCGATGGGAATATTGCCGAGCAGGCAGAAGCCCATGCCCCGATCGGCCTCCGCATGGTGCCCGGGGGGGCGTGACAGACAATAGCCGTTGTCGAGTTCTCCCCTGAGTACCGCCTCCACCGTGGCCATCGCCAGACCGGCCGACTGGCAGGCGATGGGGAAGGCGTCCTGGCGGAAGGGGGCATACTGGCCGGCATTGCCGAAGCCCCGTTCGCTCATGGCCTCGAAGGCGTTTATGTAGCGCTCGGTATGGAAACGCAGCAGATCATCCCGGGTCGCCGGCGCGCCCTTTACCGGTACCAGTTGCTCGTGCAGGCCGCTTACCTCCAGCAGGTTGCGCAGTCGGCGTTTGGTTTCCGGATGCTCGGCGGCGGCACCGGGCTGGATAAAGCCGCCGGGCTGATCAAAGACGGAGCAGGGGCCGGCATCGTGCCACATACAGTGTTCGTGGAAGGCAAATCCGGTGCGTTTCATGATGTTCTCCTTGTTAATGGGTTCAGGCCAGCAACCAGAGCAATAAGGTGGTGATCGCTGCCGCTATCAGGGTGTAGGGCAGTTGGGTCAGGGCATGTTGCATGGGGGTAATACCGCAGCCTTTGGCGGATATCACCGTGGAATCCCCGAAGAAGCAGGCGTGGCTGCCGAAGGCGCCGGCGGAGATCAGCGCGCCCAGGGTCAGCGCCATATCGGCATTCAGCGCCTGGGCCAGCGGCACCATGATCGGAAAGGCGATGGCGTAGACACCCCAGAAGGAGCCGGTGGCAAAGGTCAGTGCCGCCAGCACCAGGAAGCTTAGGGCCGGCAGCCACTGGGCATTCATATAGGGGGTGATGGTGTCTATCAGGTAAGGTGCCAGGCCCAGCTGTTCGTTGACCGTTTGCAGCACAAAGGCGGCGAAGACGATGCCCAGTGGCAGCAGCATGGTGCCGACCCCATGGATGATTTCATCGAACAGCCGGGGCAGGCTGGCCAGGCCCTGGACCCGGTACAGCACCAGGCTGACCACCAGGGCGCAACCCACGCCCATCAGTGCATCGATATCGAAATACCAGGTGGCCAGCAGCAGGGTCAGTACCGGCAGGATAAAGTTGATGAGCTGGGGCGGCTGTCGGGTGCCGTCATTGTCTTCCCGCAGGTGAGTTGCGGTACCGTTCGACGCCCGGGTTTCCGCCTGTTTCATGGCGCCAAACGTGGGCACCAGGCCGTAGGCCACGGCGGGTACCAGCAACAGCGCGACCCAGGGATAGATCAGGTAGGGCAGCAGGCCGAGGTAATAGTTGAAACCGGTACCTTCCGCCGCCAGGCCATTGGCTTCGATCAGCCCCGCCAGATAGATCACCCAGGTGGAGAAGGGCACGATCAGGCACACGGGTGCCGAGGTGGAGTCCACCACATAGGCCAGCATTTCCCGGGAGACTTTGAGCTGATCCGACAGCTTGCGCATGGCGGTACTGACCGTGAGTGCATTGAGATAATCATCGATAAAGATGGCGATGCCCAGCAGCCAGCTGGCCATCAGGGCGTGCGAACGGTGTTTGATGTAGCGGCCGAGCGCATCGCTGAACGCCAGGGTCGAGCCGGAAAATTGCAGCAGGGCGATCAGGCTGCCCAGCAGGCCGCAGACCAGGATCAGCCAGCCCATGATGGGCCCTTTCATCACCTCCAGCGAACTGGCGACAAAGTTTTGCAGGGCGTGGTCGGGAGCAACCATGACAAATCCGACCAGGGTACCGGCGAGCAGGGGCTCCAGGGTCCTGTGGGTGAGCAGTGCCAGGCCGAGCACCACCAGGGTGGGCAGCAGCGCGAACCAGCCAAAACCGGTATCACTTGCGCCGGTCTTGGCACCCAGCAGGGTGAGCAGCAGCAGGGCACCGCCAAATACTGCCAGCTTGAGCCAACCGATCGGCAGCCGATCTGTTTTGGGGGTAAGTATCTTTTCCATGTGGTTTCCTTGTCTTCCAGTGACGATTCATCATAGGTGCCGGCCGGTAGGCCGAACCATGTCCCCTAGGGGACATTCGTTGTGATGAAGGTCAAGGAAAGGGCAGGAAACCAGAGCGTACGGGTCAGGCGTCTTTATGGACGGTGCCGACAGGGCCGATTTCGGTCAGTTAACGGGATGGGTTGGCTTTTTAGCCGACCTTCTGCGCCATGGATGGCGCAGCAGAGTCCCCAGGGAGGGGGCTACGGCGTGTCGGTGGGAAGCCAGCTTATCCCGTTCGCTGCTGCTACTTAGCGGATAGGCATTGCCCATAGGGTGCGCCTTGCCGCGGCCACGCCAATATCGCCAGCCGATAAAGCCGGCACCCAGCGCCAGCGCATAGGCGGCTTCCAGCCCCAGCGACACGAATACTCCCAGGCACAGCAGGCTGCCGAGCAGCGCCAGCCCGCGGTAAACGCCGCTCAGCAGCCGGACACCGGCCAGCATCGCCAGCAGGTAAACCAGGATAAAGTTGCCGTTGGCGTAGCGGATCAGCACCTCCAGCGGCAACCGGAACAGCCAGGCGGCGAACACGCACAGGGCGCAGGCGCCAATCACCCAGGCCAGCGCGGCAAAAGGCGCGCCATGGCGGTTGCGTCGTGCCAGACCGGCCGGCAGCTTGCCTTCGTCCGCCAGGCTCCACAGCAGCCGGGCAAAGCCCTGGACATAGATATTGATGCTGGCAAAGCAGGCCAGATAGCCGACCAGCGCCGCGGCCCACCTGGCCTGCTCGCCGAGCAGCCCGGCCATCAGCACGGGAATGGAGGTGGTGTTGGTCAGTTCATCGCCGAATACGCCGAACTTGATCACCGCTAGGGCACAGCCCAGATAGACGAGCCCGGCCAGCAGCACCCCGAACAACAGCGCCAGAGGAAAGTCCCGCTGCGGATTCCTGAATTCCTCGCCCATATGGGCAAAGGCTTCCAGCCCCACATAGCACCAGAACATCACCGCCAGCGCCGCCGGAATCAGGCCCCATTGCACCCGGGGCAGGGTGGGAAAGGCGGGCATGGCGGGCAGCAGCTCGCCCGCCCACCAGATGGCCAGTAACAGCAGTATGATGGCCAGGGCGATCAGCAATTGTACCAGGCCCGAAGCGCTGGTCTTGCGGCTGCCGAGCAACAGGATGAGCCCGAGGGTGCCGACTTGTACCAGCAGATCCTGGGCATCCGACAGCGCGAACAGCGCATGCCAGAACCCGGCGGTCAGGGTCAGCGCGGCCGGCAGGCCCACCGGCAGCACGGCGAGAAACAGGAAGGCGGCCAGTTTTTCCATCGCCGGGCCGAGCGCCCGGCCGATCAGGTGCGGTGCACCGCCCGCGTGGGGATAGGTCTGGCCCAGGCGGGCAAAGGTGAAGGCCACCGGCAGCACCAGCACCATCAACAACAGCCAGGCCCACAGGGAGCTGGCTCCCGCTATGCTGGCGGCCACCGCCGGGACCACGAAGATCCCCGTGCCCAGCAGGGAGGTCGCCATCATGCCCGTGCCCTGCAGTAACCCCAGCTCCTTGTTCAAACGGCCCATTTTGTTTCGATTCCATGTCTGAGAATTCTGTTATATTAGCGCCAAACAATGTCAATTCAGCTTGGCAGAATGCCGCTTGAGCACGGCGATCCGTCGCTTTTTACCTGCGTTTGTCGGGTTTCCGGGAAGAGGGATAGGAGTGGATAAGTTCGACCAGAAGATCGTGTCCTTGCTGACAGAAAACGCCCGCATGGCGGTGGCCGGCATCGCCCGCGAGGTGAACCTGTCACGCTCGGCGGTGTCGGAGCGGATCAGGAGCCTGGAAGAAAGGGGGATCATCAGGGGCTACCACGCCCGCATCGGCAGCCCCAATGCGCCCATCCGGGCCTATCTGGAGCTTTACTACCATATTCATCGTTGCGAGCAATATGCGGCTATCCTGCGCACCATACCCGAAGTCAAACTCTGTTATAGCATCAGCGGCGATACCGACATGTTGGTCTATGTGGAGGCCGAGTCCATGTCCCGTCTGGATGCGGTGCGCCTGCAGATTGAACAGATGCCGAACATCAGGATGGTCAAAACCCATATGATTCTGGGCGAGCTGATCAACACCCTGATATGAGGCGGCATCATGCAGATCTACCGGGCCCACTGGCTGGCCCCCCTGTTTCATCACCCCTTCCTGGCCACCGAGTTGCGGACGGACGGCCTGCTGCTGCACCTCAAGGGTGAACGGCACCGCCTGGGCTGGGATGAGTTGACCGCGGCCCCGGTTTGGTTGACCGGCCCCCTGTTCTGCCGGTTGCGGCTGCATTGCACCCAGGGCGGGATAGAACTCGACTGGTTGCCCAAGCCGCAGTCGAAACGCCTGGCGCTGGCCATCACCCAGGGCTGGTACCGGCACCATCTGAGCCGGGTCGAGCCCCTGGCCGAGTCTTGTCTGGCATTGCTGGAACAGGGTTATCTGCGCCAATCCCGTTGGTTTAAGCTTAAGGCGCAGGCGGAAGCCGAACTGAGCCGCTGGCGGCGGCCGCCGGCCGAGGGCGTGCTGGAAGACAAGCAAAGGGCGGCGTTCGAGCTGATCTATACCCTGGCGCGGGCCGATGACGACTGGCGGCAGGCCCGTTTGCAAGAGTATACGGAACAGGCGCTGGCCCGTTTTTCAGGCTTGTTTGATAGCCTCGAAGCCCACCCCCTGACCGGGCGCCAGCGGCTGGCCTGCGTCACCGATGAGGATCACAACCTGGTGCTGGCCGGTGCCGGCTGCGGCAAGACCAGCGTCATGGTGGCGCGGGCCGCGTTTTTGCTGGCCTCGGCTCAGGCCGAGCCCGACCAGTTGCTGATGCTGGCCTTCGGCACCGAGGCGGCGGCGGAAATGAACGAGCGGCTGACGGCTCTGGCGGCCACCCGGGAGGTCAAGGTCAGCACCTTTCATGCCCTGGGGCTGATGATCGTTGCCCGTGTGGAAGGGCAGGCGCCCGCGCTCAGCCCGCTGGCCCAGGATGAGGCGCTCCGGCAGGCCCGCCTGGCCGGATGGCTGGCGGAGCTGTGTACTGATAAAGACTATCTCGAACGGCTGTTGAGCTGGCTCAGCCGGCAGCAGGGCAAACCGGTGTTGGCACCCGAACCGGGACAGCTGGCCCGGGAATGGGCGCCGCTGGTGGCGGCACTCAAGGTGTATGGCGAGCCCGAGCCGGGTAGGCTTACCCCGTCGCAGGCCGGCCAGCTCGGGCTGGTGCGGCCCTTGCTGGCCCGCTATCGGGAGGAATTGACGGCGGCCGGGCATATCGATTTCGATGACATGATAGCGCGTGCCACCGATTATGTGCAGGCCGGCCGTTTCGAGGTGCCCTGGCGGCATATCCTGGTCGATGAATTCCAGGATATCTCCCGGCCCCGGGCCGAGCTGCTGAAGGCCCTGCGCGATGCCGCCCCCGGGCTCTCGCTGTTCTGCGTGGGGGATGACTGGCAGGCTATCTACCGCTTCAGCGGCGCCGATGTCGGGCTGACCACAGGTTTTGCCGACTATTTCGGCGCCACCGCCATCACCTGCCTCGACAAGACCTTCCGCTTCAACAACCGCATCGAAGCGGTGGCCAGCCGGTTCGTCACCCGCAACCCGGCCCAGCTAGCCAAGCGGCTGAGTACCCACAGCCGTACCGAGGCGCCCTGTGTGCATGTGCTGCCCTGTGCCAACCGGCCGGAGGCACAACAGGCGCTGTTGCTGCGCCTGCTGGGACAAATCGCCAGCCGCTCGCCCGAGGCCCGGGTGTATCTGCTGGCCCGTTTTCGCTTCAGCCTGCCCGATCAACAGCGGCTGGCCGAACTGCGCCAGGCCTATCCCGGCTTGAGGCTGAGCGCCCTGACCCTGCATGGCGCCAAGGGCAAGGAGGCGGATGCGGTGGTGATCCTGGGATTGACCAGGGGCAGGTACGGTTTTCCGGCCGAGCAAGCCGGCCAGGAGCTGCTGGAGCTGTTGCTGCCGGAGAGCGAATCCTTCGCCCATGCGGAAGAGCGGCGGCTGTTGTATGTCGGCCTGACCCGGGCCCGGGAGCAGGTGTGCTTGCTGGCCGATGACCAGCAGCCCTCCGCTTTTGTGAACGAGTTGCTGGACGGCAGCTACCAGGGGATCAGCCGCTGGGGCTGAACGCTTGTTCTGGTCCCCCTGGTCAGCTTTTGTTAACATTATTCCCCATTAACAGCGGTGTTTTTTGGTGTGTTGGAGCGACCATTGTCAACTGCAAAGAAAAAGGAAATCCGTCGTATCGTCGCGGCGATAGGCCAAGCCATCCTGGAGCAACGGCTTGCCCCCGGCACTCGCCTGGTCGAACTCAAGCTCTCCGACGCCCTGAATGCCAACCGCAACCATGTACGCGCCGCCTTGCTGGAGCTCAGTCATCAGGGACTGGTGAGCATAGTGGTCAACAAGGGGGCCATGGTCGCCTGTCCCAGCCAGCAGGAAGCAGCCGAGGTATTCGTGGTGCGTCAGCTGCTGGAGGCGGAGGCGACGGCCTTGGCGGCGGGCCGGGCCAGTAAGGCCGATTTGGCCGTGCTCAAAAAGCTGATCGAAGACGAAAGACAGGCGGTGGAAGAGGGCAAGCGGCCCGTGGCGGTGCAGCTGGCGGCGCGTTTTCATATCGAGCTGGCGCGTATCGCGGGCAATCGGGTGTTATCCGAGATGCTGGAGCGGCTGGTGGCCAGGTGTTCGCTGATCGTCAGCATGTATCAGAAAGACAGCCGGGCCCATGAATGCCATTGTGAGGAGCACGGCCATCTGGTCGAGTTGCTGGCCGCGGGTGATGTCGAGGCGGCGGTGTTGTCGATGCGCCAGCATCTGGAGAACCTGGAGTCCAGCCTGGATTTGACCCAGGAAGAAGAACGAGTCACCGACTTTGTGGCCCTGTTTGCCGAACAGCGGACTGGCTGAGAACGACCTCGAACGAATGATCTTTCTGTAAACATGCCCCTGTCGGGGCATGTTTTTTCAGCCCCGGCTGGTCGGGAACGAGGGCGGGAAGATCTCCGCCAGCGGCGGGTGCTGGTGGCAACGCTCCGGGTAGCTGGCGATAAAGCCCTCGAACTGTTGCTGGGCCTGGTGATGCAGCTGCTGCAGATCCAGCCCGAGTTTCACCAGCTGGCCGTCCCACACCACCTTGTCGCCGTTGACGATCACCCCCTTGATATCCCGGCCGTTGCCGTTGATCACCAGGGTGGTGATGGGATCGAATACCTGGCCGGTGTGGATGCGGTCGAAGTCGAGCACCATGATGTCGGCCTTGGATCCCGGGCAGAGCCGGCCGATATCCTCCCGGCCCAGGGCCCGGGCCCCGCCCAGGGTGGCCATGTTGTAATAGTCCGCCGCCGAAGCCTCGGTGATATCGCCGCTGCTCACCCGGCTGAGCATGGCACCCACATGCATGTTCTGGATCATGTCCGGCGGGAAGGTATCGGTGCCCATACTGATGTTGATCCCCGCCTCCCGGAAGCGGCTGACGCCGTTGAAGTATTTGCCATGGCGGCCGGCCACCAGTGGGCAGATCACCGCACTGGCACCGCTCTGGCCTAGCAATTCCAGCTCCCGCTGGATTTTCTCCGGGGTGGCATGCTTGCCGCCCAGCAGCTGCAGGTGGGGCAGCAGCAGGCGGTGATCGAGCAGACCGTTTTCTGCCATCAGTTCCACCGACGACATGCCGTTGTGCAGTTGGTGTACCATCTCCAGTTCGAACTCACCCTGGCAGCTGTGCAGCCGGACAGGGCAATCCAGAGCGCGCATGGCCTTGGCGGTCTGGCGCAGCAACTCGGGGGTACAGCCTTCGATACGGTCCGGGGCCAGCATACCCTTGATGGTGTCGCCGTACTGGTGGAGCTGCTCGACATAGCGTATCGCCTCTTCCAGCCCCTTGAGCCCGCGTTGTTCGTCGAAGCACATGGCGAAGCTGGCATCCGGGTTGACCACGCCGTAACCGGACATATAGGCCGGGCCCAGGTAGGCGCGCACCCCCAGGTCGGCGGCGATGTCGGCGGCGCGGCGGAATTCGTCGGCGGTTTCGGCCCACTCCCGGTACAGTATGGAGGTGATGGGCGCGATGGTGGTGATGCCGTTCAGCAGCAGCTGGCTGAAGGCATAGCGTTTGTTGAAGTCCAGCTCGGCGTCGCTGTAGGTTTCGCGGCGTTGCCAGTCGCAGGCGGGCAGGCGACCTTTTTTCCAGCCGGGCTGGTGGTCGAAGGCGAGCACGGTGGAGTCCAGATCGGCGACCGCGTCCAGATCGATAAAGCCGGGGCCGACCAGGGCGTTGCCCATGTTGAGGGTTTCATCGACCGGTTCCTGATAGCCGTGGCCGACAAAGAGCACGCTGTCGCCGCGATAGACCAGCTCGCCCTGTTCATAAATATGGTGGCCGCCGTCCTTGAAACCGATAACGTACTTGGCGGTGATCTTGGTGGTTTTCATTAATTTGGGTTCCGTCAGTGTCTGGTGAGGGAGGATGGGGAGATCCTCTAAGCCGGCCGTTGGCGCCATGGATGGCGCCGTCGAGCCCCCAGGGAGGGGTTTACGGCGAGTCGGCGTGAGGACTCCCTATCCGCTCTTGCGCGCCATTAAATGGCATGGTGGCTAACGTATGAGTCTGCTCAAAACAGGCATTCGCCCCGGTCGGCGACCAGCCTGCCGGCCTTGAACACGGTGCGGGCCAAAGGCGGCTCGACGATGGCCTCGGCCGCGACCCTTGTATCCAGCAATACCAGATCCGCCTGACAGCCCACCGCCAGGCCGTAGTCGGTCAGCCCCATCACCTCGGCACCGCCATAGGTGATGGCGTGCAGCGCCTGGGTCAGTTCCTTGTCCTGGCGCCAGCGGTACTTGAGCCCCATCAGCATGGCCCGCTGCAGCATGTCCCCATTGCCGTACGGGCTCCAGGTGTCGCGGATGCCGTCGTTGCCGGCGGTGACCCTGATGCTGGCGGCGCGCAGTTTTTCATAGGGGGGCACGCTGCGGTTGGCCGGTGCTGTGGTGGCGATGGCGATATCCGCCCTGGCCAGCCCCTCGATCAGCCGATCCTGATAGGCGGGATCCACCTCGCCCAGGCAGAAGGCGTGGCTGATGGTCACTCTGCCCTGCAGGCCCAGGGCCAGGGTCCGTTCGATCATCAGCTCGACCGAGAAGGCGCCCAGCTCTCCGGCCTCATGCAGGTGCAGATCGACGCCTTTGCCGTATCTGGCGGCCAGCTCGAACACCGCATCGAGATGGGCCACAGGGTCGCGCTCGAAGGAGGAGGGGTCGATGCCGCCGACGTAGTCGGCGCCCAGCCTGACCGCCTCTTCCATCAGTGCCAGTGTGCCGGGGCGGCCTAGCATGCCGCTCTGGGGGAAACAGACCGTCTCTATGTAGAGCTGCTCGGCCAGCTTGTCCTTGGTGGCCAGTACGCCTTCCATATGCTTGAGACCAATTTCCGTATCCACATCGATATGGGTGCGGATATGGGTGGTGCCCTTGGCGATGGCCAGCCGGGCGATGCGCTCGGATTGTTGTTGGGAGTCGAAGTCATGGTGGCGGCGGAAGTTGCGCTCGTTTTCGATGATGGCGGGCAGCTCTCTGGGCACCTGATTTTCATACCAGTCCATGCCCCACAGGGATTTGTCGATATGGGCGTGACCATCGATAAACCCCGGCAGCGCCAGCCGGTGATGGCCTTCCCGCAGGGTGGCGCCGCTCGGTAGCGGAATATGCGGCTCGATACGGGCTATCTTGCCCTCTTCAATCAGGATATCCCGGCTTTCCTGGTCGCCGCTGAGACGAACCTGTCTGATCAGTGTGGCTGTCATACTTGCTCCCTGTTGGTCCTATAAACGCCGAACTGTCTATGCTCGACTGTCCTTGCCGATGAACTCACTAACATGTGGGTTGAATCTTACCGGGAGGAAAGGGGCTATTTTGGGATTGTTATCACAAATAAATTAAATCGTTAGCAATTTATCTTATTATTTGATCTCAATTGTAATATTAATGTTAACTGTAATTGCGACTGCAGGTTTAACCACCTGCTTTTCGATTGACGGCTGCACTGATGGGCCGTGATGTTTTCACTCAAAGGGATGATTGATGATGAAATTAAAGACGATTACCGCCTGCCTGCTGGCCGCCAGCTGCAGCCTGACCGCCCAACAGGCTCAGGCCGAGAATGTGGTACGCTGGGCCCAGCAGGGAGATATTCCCACCCTGGACCCCTATGCCTTTGCCTCCACTCCGGCGCTGGCGTTCCAGAACCATATCTATGAAGGCCTGGTGCAATGGAACGAGCAGCTGGAGATGTCACCGGCCTTGGCGACCCACTGGGAACAGCTGGACGATACCAGCATCCGTTTTTACCTGCGCGAAGGGGTGACCTTCCATAACGGCAACGGCTTCAATGCCGATGACGTGGTCGCTTCCATCGCCCGGGTCACCCATCCGGATTCGGGTATTCGCGGTAATGCTTCTTCCATCAGGGACGCCGTCAAGGTGGATGACTATACGGTCGACATTCGCCTCAGTGGCAAGTCACCCATCGCCCTGAACGAGCTGACCGGCATCCTGATGATGGACAAGGAATGGCTGGAAGAACACAAGGCGACCGCCCCCACCAGCATGAGCAAGGGCACCGAGGGTTATGCGACCAACCACACCAACGGCACCGGCCCCTTCATACTGGAAAGCCGGCGTCGTGATGCGGAAATGGTGCTGGTCAAGAACGGGGACTGGTGGCAGGCCGACCAGAGCAGTCATAACATCGACCGTATCGTGTTTAGTCCGGTTGCGTCCGAATCTACCCGCCTGGCGGGCATGCTGGCCGGTGAGTTCGATCTGGTCAGCGACATTCCCCTGCAGGATCTGCCCCGGCTGGAGCGGGAAAAGGGTATAGACGTCAAGGTCCGGCCTTCCCTGCGGGTCATGTTCCTTACCCTGAACATGAATGACGAGCTCAACGCGGGTAATGTGGACGGCAAAAACCCTTTGCAGGATCAGCGTGTGCGCCAGGCGTTGCATATGGCCATCGACCGGGAGGCCATCGTCAAGAAGATCATGCGCGGCATGACCGAGGTAGCCAACACCTATGTGGCGCCGGCCATTGCCGGCTATGACGCAGAACGGGCCATTGCGCATGGCTATGATCCCAAGCAGGCGAAGGCGCTGCTGACCGAAGCCGGCTATCCGAATGGTTTCAGGCTGGCGTTCGACTGTGAGCAGGGCTATTACCTGAATGCGGAACAGTGGTGTCAGGCGGTGCAGCGCTACTGGTCCAAGGTCGGTGTCGAGACCAACCTGAACATGCACACCCGCAGCGTCTATTCCCAGATCCGCGATAACGGCCGCACCGACGTAGGGGTGTTGGGCTGGGCCAACCTGCCGCTTTATGATGCCTACAGCATCAACCAACAGCTGCTCCATTCCAAGGATGGGGGCATCTACGGCGCCTTCAATATTCCCCGTTATCAGAATGACACCATCGACACGCTGATCGAGCAGTCTTCCTCGGAGCAGGATCAGCCGACCCGGACCAAGCAGATGGCGGATGTGCTGGCCATGGCACAGCAGGAACTGCCGTTCCTGCCCCTGCACTTCGAGCCCATGGCCTGGGCGACCTCCGACAAGCTGACCATCACCCAGAATCCCGACAACGTGGTACGGCTCTGGTACGCGAGCATCGAGGAGAGCTAAGTTTCCGCCGGCCCCCGAATCACGGGGGCCGGCAGTGAAAGTGGCTTTGCAATTGCGAATCAAAGGAGTGAGATGATGTTGGCTTTTATCATACAGCGGCTGCTTCAGGCCTGCGGGCTGATGCTGACGGTGGCGCTGATTGCGTTCACCATGTTTCAGTTTGTCGGGGATCCTATCGACGGCATGTTGCCCGAGAGCGCAACCCAGCTGGAACGGGATCAACTGCGAGAGGAGCTGGGCCTGAACGACAGCGTGATTACCCAGTACGGACGCTTTGTCGGTAATATCGCCCAGGGGGATTTCGGGATCTCCTACTACAACAAGATGGAGGTGCTCAACCTGATCCTCGAACGACTGCCCGCTACCCTGGAACTGGTGTTCGTGGCGGTGGTCATTTCGCTGGCGGTGGGCCTGCCGGCTGGGGTCTGGGTATCCCTGTCGCGCAACAAGTGGCTGACCAGCCTGGTGCAGACCATTTCCCTGATCGGCGTGTCCCTGCCCAGCTTTATCGCCGGTATTGTGCTGATCATCGTGTTCTCGGTCTGGCTGGGCTGGCTGCCTTCCCATGGCCGGGGCGACATAGTGGAGTTCGGCTGGTGGAGCAGCGGCCTGTTCAGCAAATCGGGCTGGGCGTCGATTATCCTGCCGGCATTGTCACTGGCGCTGTTCATGATCACCATGGTGATGCGTCTGGTGCGCAGCGAGATGAAAGAGGTGCTGCGCACCGACTACATCAAGTTTGCCAAGGCCAGGGGCATCAGGCAGCGCAGTATCAATTACACCCATGCCCTGCGCAATTCCCTGCTGCCGGTGATCACCATCATCGGCCTGCAGATTGGGGGTCTGATCGCCTTTGCCGTGGTGACCGAGACGGTGTTCCAGTGGCCGGGCATGGGGCTGTTGTTTATCCAGGCGGTGAACTATGTGGATATACCGGTGATCTCCGCCTATCTGGTGTTTATCTCCCTGATATTTATCTGCATCAATACCCTGGTCGATATTCTCTATCGGGTGATCGATCCGCGCCTGAAAACCGCTGACCGCTAAGCACAAGGACGAGGAAACCTATGGAAATCAACACCACCAAGGCGGCCCTGACCGGCCGCAACAGTTCCCGGCCTGGGGGGCTGCAAAAGATATGGCAACGACTGCTGGCGGCCTGGGACAGCGACATCGCCTATAACTTCAGGACTTCCCGGCTGACGGTGTTCGCCACCGGGGTGCTGGCACTGCTGCTGTTCGCCGGCATAGGCGCGTCCCTGCTGGCCCACTACGATCCCTTCGATATGGCGGCCTTCGACCTGATGGACTCCGAGCTGCCCCCTTCCTGGGTGGAAGGCGGTGAGGCCCGCTTCTGGTTGGGTACCGACATTCAAGGGAGAGACGTCTATTCACTGATCCTCCACGGTTTACAGGTGTCGCTGATCGTCGGCTTTATCAGTGTGCTCTGTGCCATGGCCCTGGGGGTGACCCTGGGCGTGGTCAGCGGCTACTTCGGGGGCATTATCGACGCCCTGATCATGCGCCTGGCCGACGCCATGCTCAGCTTTCCCACCATCATGTTCGCCCTGCTGGTGAGCGGCGCGGCGCGGGGCCTGCTGCCCCAGGAAATGCATGATCAGATGGCGGTGTACATCATCGTTATTTCCATCACCCTGACCGGCTGGATGCAGTATGCCCGTACCGTACGCGGTTGCACCCTGCTGGAAGGCAACAAGGAGTATGTGCAGGCCGCCAAGGTGATGGGCAGTAACAACATACGCATCATGTTTCAGCATATTTTGCCCAACGTGCTCAGTCCGGTCCTGGTGCTGGCCACCCTGCACCTGGCGCTGGCGGTGCTGACCGAGGCGACCCTGTCGTTCCTCGGGGTCGGCATGCCACCGCATCAGCCCTCGCTCGGCACCCTGATCAACGAAGGCAACAAATACCTGTTCTCCGGTCAGTGGTGGGTGGTGCTGTTCCCGTCCCTGGTGCTGGTGGTGCTGGCCCTGTCGGTCAACCTGGTGGGTGACTGGTTGCGTGACGCCCTCAATCCCAAGCTGCGTTAAGGAGCAAGACAATGGAAAATGCGAGCAATAAGCGCGGTGAGGTGATCCTGGAAGTCGATGATCTGTGCATCGAGTTCACCCATCGCAAGGGCAACTTGAAGGCGATACAGCATGTGTCGTTCGAGATGCGGCAGGGCGAGATCCTCGGGGTGGTGGGCGAGTCGGGGGCCGGCAAGTCGCTGACCGGCTCGGCGATTACCGGACTGCTGGAGGCGCCGGGACACATCGCCGGCGGCGAGATCCGCCTCCATGGCGAGCGCATCGACAACCTGGACGAAGATCGGCGGCGTCTGCTGCGCGGCAAGGAAATCGGCGCCATCTTCCAGGATCCCCTGACCAGCCTGAACCCGGTGCTGACGGTGGGCAAGCAATTGATCGAAACCATTCAGACCCACCTGCCCCTGTCTTATGAGCAGGCCAGGCAGAAGGCGCTGAACCTGATGAAGGAAGTGGGCATACCGGCGGCCGAACAGCGCATCGATCAGTATCCCCACCAGTTTTCCGGGGGCATGCGCCAGCGTATCGTGATTGCCCTGGCGCTCTGTGTCGAGCCCAGGGTCATTATTGCCGATGAGCCGACCACGGCGCTGGACGTGTCGGTGCAGGCCCAGGTACTGCAGCTGCTGCGCCGGCTGTGCAAGCAGCATCAGGCCTCGGTGATGCTGGTGACTCATGACATGGGGGTTATCGCCGAGATCTGTGACCGGGTGGCGGTGATGTATGCGGGCCGGCTGGTGGAGATAGGTCCGGTCGAGGCGGTGCTCAAGTCGCCCAGTCACCCCTATACGGTCGGGCTGATGGGCTCGATCCCGCGTATTGGCGTGCGTGAGCCGCGGCTGTCGCAGATCCCCGGGTCCATGCCCCGGCTCAATGCCATTCCCACTGGCTGCGCCTTCAATCCGCGCTGCCCCAACAGCAGTGCCGAATGCCGGCAGCATGAGCCGGCACTGAAAGCGGTGGGTGACTCCCGGGTTGCCTGTCTGAAAGTGATGGAAGAGGAGCTGGTGTGATGAGTGAGATTGTCGAGGAAAGAGGCCTGCTGGAGGTTCGCGACCTGCATATCAAGTTCGATATCTCCAAACCCCTTGTACACCGGCTGCTGAACCGGGCGGAAAAAACCTATGTGCACGCGGTGCGCGGCATCGACTTCAGCATCCGCAAGGGGGAGACCTTCAGCCTGGTGGGCGAGTCCGGTTGCGGCAAGTCGACGGTGGCCCGCCTGCTGTCGGGCTTGTACCAGCCGACCGACGGCGATATCAGCTATCAGGGCACCGTGCTGGCCGAGGCCAGCCGTGAGCAGCGGCAGTATATCCGCCGCCGCTGCCAGATGATCTTCCAGGATCCCTTCGCCAGCCTGAATCCGCGTTGGAAGGTGGAGCGCATCATTGCCGAGCCGCTGGTGCTGTTCGGCATGATAAAAAGCCGGGAAGAAGGTCGGCGGCGGGTGGGCCAGCTGCTGGAGCAGGTGGGTCTGGCGGCGTCGGATATGGACAAGTTTCCCCATGAGTTTTCGGGCGGCCAGCGTCAGCGTATCTCCATCGCCCGGGCGCTGGCCGGCGAGCCCGAGTTCCTGATCTGCGATGAACCGACCTCGGCGCTGGATGTCTCGGTGCAGGCGCAGGTGCTCAACCTGATGAAGGATCTGCAGGATGAGTTGGGGCTGACCTATCTGTTTATCAGCCATGATATGTCGGTGGTGTCCCACTTCTCCGATCGGGTGGGCATCATGTACCTGGGCCGGCTGGTGGAAGTGGGCACGGTGGAGGAGGTGTTCAACCGGCCCCGGCACCCCTACACCCGCATGCTGATGGACGCCATCCCCAGCATGGATGTGATCCACAAGGAGCGGACGCCGGTGACTGGCGAGGTGCCCAACCCGATCTCGCCGCCCTCCGGTTGTGCCTTTCACCCCCGATGCGCCTTTGCCACCGACCAGTGCAAACAGGCCACACCGGCGACGCAGGGTATCAGTGCCACCCAGCAGGTGGCCTGTCATTATCCCTTGTCTATCAGTTGAATAAGGGTGCCTGAACGCCGTTTTATCATCGGCATTTTTGGGTAGCATCCATCTTGAACATTTAAATATCTGTCGTCTCTTTGCCGATAATGGCGGAGAGACGACACCGCTTTCCTTCCTTTCTATCGCTGCAATGGCCCGCCCGGGCCCGGATGAAGGAGCCGACTGTTTCCCCTGGTACCCGAGTGGGCCGGTATGGCCGCCGGGTATTTCCCCGATACAGCCGATAAACGGGCAGGTTGAGGCACTTGCGCCGCTTTCCGCGTGTTTCTCGCGATACGGCCCCTAGATACGCAACATTCGCGCAAAACCATCAACTTATTAGTAACATATTGCAAACAAATTATGTTCTCCATGCTTTATGCTGTTTCCGTCTTGTAATTTGGCATGCAGATGGATGCCTTTGGCTATTACGGAGAATAATGATGATGACAGATACCCTGGTTCAGACAAAAACGGCTATATGGGATAACCCCTTGGGCACGGACGGATTCGAGTTCGTGGAGTACGCCTCTAACCAGCCGGAGCAGCTGGCGATACTGTTTGAACGCATGGGCTTTGTGGCCATCGCCAAACACAGGAGCAAGGATGTCACCCTGTATCGCCAAGGCGACGTCAACTTCATCCTCAATGCCGAGCCGAACAGCCAGGCCCACCGGTTTGCCGGTGCCCATGGTCCCTGCGCCAACGCTATGGCGTTTCGGGTCAAGGACGCGGCGGGCGCCATCAAGCGGCTGGCGGCCAACGGGGCCAAGGTGGTGGCCTCCGGCGCCGGCCCCATGGAGCTGCATATTCCGGCCATCGAGGGCATCGGCGGTTCGCTTATCTACCTGGTCGACCGCTACGGCGAGCAGAGCATCTATGACGTGGATTTCCGTCCCATCCCCGGTGTGGATCAGCATCCCCGGGGCGTGGGCCTGACCTATATCGATCACCTGACCCACAATGTGGCCATGGGCAACATGGATGTCTGGTCCGGCTTCTATGAAAAACATTTCAACTTCCGGGAAATCCGCTACTTCGATATAGAAGGCAAGCTCACCGGCCTGAGATCCCGGGCCATGACCAGCCCCTGCGGCAAGATCCGCATCCCGATCAACGAATCTGCCGATGAAAAGAGCCAGATCGAAGAGTTCCTGCAGCAATACAAGGGTGAGGGCATCCAGCATATCGCCCTGGGCACCCAGGATATCTATCGGACGGTGGAAACCCTGCGGGCCGGCGACATGAGCTTTATGGCCACTCCCGACACCTATTACGACAAGCTCGACGCCCGCCTGCCCGGTCACGGCGAGGATGTCGCCCGCCTGCGGCGGAACCATATCCTGATGGACGGCGCGCCGACCCAGGGCCAGGGACTGCTGCTGCAGATCTTCACCGATACCGTGATCGGCCCCATCTTCTTCGAGATCATCCAGCGCAAGGGCAACGAGGGTTTCGGCGAGGGTAACTTCCAGGCGCTTTTCGAGTCTATCGAGGAGGATCAGATCCTCCGCGGCGTGCTCAAGGCCGAATAAGCTCTTGTTTTGACCACAGCCACTTTTTCATGTTTGAAAACAGTGGCTAATCAGTGGGGCAGGAGAACGACCGCTTCCGGAATGTCAATCCGGGGCGGCGCCTGCCCCGGTACAGCGAAAAGGAGGATAAGCTGTGTCTGTGGTAGCAACGAATGTTCAGGGTAAAACACAAGCCGGGGCAAGCCCCGCATTATGGTCCGGCCGGTTCGCCTTTATCATGGCGGCAGTGGGGTCGGCGGTGGGACTCGGCAATATCTGGAAGTTTCCCTATATCACAGGCGAGAACGGCGGCGGCGCCTTCGTGCTGGTGTACCTGGCCTGTATCGCCGTGATCGGCCTGCCGATCATGATGTCCGAGGTGATGCTGGGGCGGCGGGGCGGCAAGAGCCCGATCGGCGCCATGGCGGCGGCGGCCGATGGTGAGGGCCGCAGCCGTGGCTGGGCGGGTATCGGCATCATGGCGACCCTGGCGGCATTTATCATCCTGTCCTTTTACAGCGTGATCGCCGGCTGGACCATGCCCTATATCGCCGAGGCGTTCGGCGGCGGCTTCGAGGGCATTGCCGCCGAGGATTCCGGGGCCCTGTTCGGCGGCCTGCTGGCCTCGCCGGGCCAGCTGTTGCTGTGGCACACGGTGTTTATGGGGCTGACGGTGCTGGTCTCCGCCGGCGGCGTACGGCACGGCCTGGAACGGGCGGTCACCTGGTTGATGCCAGCGCTGTTCGTGCTGTTGCTGATCCTGGTGGGCTATGCCATGACCACCGGCCATTTCGGCGCGGCGGTCGGCTTCCTGTTCAAACCCGACTTCTCCAGCCTGACCGCCGAGTCCATCCTGGTCGCGCTCGGCCATGCCTTTTTCACCCTGAGCCTGGCCAGTGGTGCCATGATGGCCTACGGCGCCTATCTGAAGAAAGATATCTCCATCGCCCGTACCTCGGTGACGGTGGCGGTGATGGACACGGGGGTGGCGTTGCTGGCGGGGCTGGCGATCTTCCCCATCGTGTTCGCCCATGGCCTGGAGCCGGGTGCGGGGCCGGGGCTGATCTTCGTCACCTTGCCGGTAGCCTTCGGGCAGATGCCGGGCGGCAGCTTCTTCGCCACCCTGTTCTTCGTGCTGCTGCTGTTCGCAGCCTGGACCTCGTCGATTTCCATGCTGGAGTCGCTGGTCAGCTACCTGAACGAAAAAGGCGTGAGCCGGGTCAAGGCCGCTGTGGGCGGCGGCATAGCCGCCTGGCTGGTGGGCATCACCACGGTGCTGTCGCTCAACCTATGGTCGGACCTGACCCCGCTGGATATGTGGGCGCAGTTCGAGGGCAAGACGCTGTTCGATATCTATGACTACCTGACCGCGAACATCATGATGCCGCTCGGCGCCCTGCTGACCGCCCTGTTCGTCGGCTGGAAGATGAAGCCGGTACACTCGGCTGCCGAGCTGGGCCGCTGGCACGCCGTCTGGTTCCCGGTGGTGCGCTATCTCTCGCCCATCGCGGTACTGATCGTGTTCTATTTCAACCTGAGCTGATCCTCAATGCCATTCATCCCGTTTACAGCTGACTGGCATCGGAACCTCTCTCCCTGTTGTTAATGACTCTTCGGGCCGCCCGGCGGCGGCCCCGCCTTTCCTTATACCCATTTTTGAGGTCGTCATGAAAACCTTGCTGAATCAGTTTGAACAGAAAAAGCCGGAAATCGTCTTCGAGTGGCACGACAGCGAAACCGAAGCCAAGGGCTGGGTGGTGATCAACTCGTTGCGCGGCGGCGCCGCCGGTGGCGGCACCCGCATGCGCAAGGGCCTGGATCGCCATGAAGTGGAATCCTTGGCGAAGACCATGGAAGTGAAGTTTGCGGTGTCCGGCCCGGCCATCGGCGGCGCCAAGTCGGGGATCGACTTCGATCCCCAGGATCCTCGCCGGGACGGGGTGCTGGACCGTTGGTTCAAGGCGGTGGCGCCCCTGCTCAAGGCCTATTACGGCACCGGTGGCGATCTCAATGTCTGTGAAGTGCAGGATGTGGTGCCCCTAACCGAGCGCTATGGCCTCTGGCATCCCCAGGAAGGGGTGGTCAACGGCCATTATCATCCGGGGGTAAGCGGGCAGATCCAGAAGCTGGGGCAGCTGCGCCTGGGGGTGGCCAAGATAGTGGAAGACGGCCGCTATACCCCCGAGCCCCAGCGCAAGTACAAGGTGGCCGATCTGATCACCGGCTGGGGGCTGGCCGAGTCGGTACGCCATTATTACGGTATCTATGGGGGCGAACTGGCCGGCAAGCGGGTGATAGTGCAGGGCTTTGGCAATGTGGGGGCGACGGCCGCCTATTACCTGGCCCGGGAAGGCGCCAGGGTGGTCGGCATCATCGACGCCACCGGCGGGGTGATCTGCCAGCAGGGATTAAGCTTCGAGCAGCTCAAGAGCCTGTATCTGAACAAGCAGGGCAACAAGCTGGTCGGACCCGAGGTGATCGGCTTCGAGCAGGCGCAGGACGCCCTGTGGCGGCTGCAGGCCGATATCTTCCTGCCGTGCGCCGCCTCCCGGCTGGTCAGCCAGGCACATCTGAATACCCTGATCGAAGGGGGGGTCGAGCTGATTTCATGCGGCGCCAATGTGCCTTTCCAGGATCAGGAGATCTTCTACGGTCCCGTATATCAGGATGCGGATGAACGGCTGAGCGTGATCCCCGATTTTATCGCCAACTGCGGCATGGCCCGCGCCTTTGCCTTCCTGATGCAGACGGACGGCGACATCACCGATGAGAGCATTTTCGAGGATGTCTCCAAACGCATCGGCGATGCCTTGCAGCGGGTACACAACAACAGCAGCAAGCGCACCCGTATCGCCGCCACCGCCTTTGAGGGCACCCTGCGGGAACTGGTGGACTAAGCCATCGGGAAGCGATTGTACTGCCGGGCTGGGTCAGACCCCTACCGGCAGCACGGTAGTGCATTTCAGCTGGTCCAGCAGGATATTGGAGCGGATGTTGGACACCATTTTCAGGTTCAACAGCTGGTACATCATGAAATCTGACAGGCTTTTCAAATCGGTGGCCACCACCTTCAGCACATAGTCCGCATCGCCGGTCACGCTCCAGCACTCCAGTACCTGGGGATAGTGCACTATGGTGTGGCGAAACTCTTCGGCGATACGCTCGCCGTGCCGGTCCAGGGTGATGTTGATCAGCGCGGTCACATGCAGGCCGATCTTTTCCGGGTCCAGGTGGGCGACATACTTCTGCACTACCCCCAGCTCTTCCAATTTTTGCCGCCGTCGCTGGCACTGGGACGGCGACAGATGCACCAGCTCGGACAGTTCCACGTTGCTGAGCCGGCCATTTTCCTGCAGTGCCTGCAGCAACCGGGCGTCCTGGCGATCCAGTTCTACTTCCTGCGAGTTTTTCACGATAAATCACACCTGTGCGCAACATACGTGCAAAAAACTAAACTTATGTATAGCAAGTTGCAAATAAATTATCCGTCCAGGCGTTGTGCTGCGACACGCAGATAGATGATTTTGGCTATGAAGGAGAATAATGATGATGACTGATCCCCATACTCCGGCAAAAGCGTCTATATGGGAGAATCCCATGGGTACCGACGGCTTTGAGTTCGTGGAGTACGCCTCCAACCAGCCGGAACAGCTGGCACAACTGTTTGAACGCCTGGGTTTTGTGGCCATCGCCAAACACCGGAGCAAGCAGGTGACCCTGTATCGTCAGGGCGACATCAACTTTATCCTTAATGCCGAGCCCAACAGTCAGGCTGAGCAGTTTGCCAGGGTGCACGGCCCCTGTGCCAACGCCATGGCGTTCCGGGTCAGGGATGCGGCCGGCGCCATCAAGCGGCTGGCGGCCGGGGGGGCCAAGGTGGTGGCCTCCGGCGCCGGCCCCATGGAACTGCAGATCCCGGCCATCGAGGGTATCGGCGGTTCGCTTATCTACCTGGTCGACCGCTACGGCGAGCAGAGCATCTATGATGTGGATTTCCGCCCCATCCTGGGGGTGGATCAGCACCCGTCAGGGGTGGGGCTGACCTATATCGATCACCTGACCCACAATGTGGCGATGGGCCATATGGATCTCTGGGCAGGCTTCTATGAACGGCATTTCAACTTCCGGGAAATCCGCTACTTCGATATCGAAGGCAAGCTCACCGGCCTGAGATCCCGGGCCATGACCAGCCCCTGCGGCAAGATCCGCATCCCGATCAACGAGTCCGCCGATGAAAAGAGCCAAATAGCCGAGTTCCTGCAGCAATACAAGGGGGAAGGCATCCAGCATATCGCCCTGGGTACCGACGATATTTATTGTACGGTGGAAACCCTGCGGGCCGGCGGCATGAATTTCATGAGCACGCCGGATACCTATTACGACAAGCTGGATGCCCGCCTGCCCGGCCATGGGGAGGATCTGGCCCGTCTGCGTAAAAATCGTATCCTGATGGACGGCGCACCGATCCAGGGCCAGGGGCTGCTGTTGCAGATCTTCACCGATACCGTGATCGGGCCCATCTTCTTCGAGATCATCCAGCGCAAGGGCAACGAGGGCTTCGGCGAGGGTAACTTTCAGGCGCTCTTTGAGTCTATCGAGGAGGATCAGATCCGCCGCGGTGTGCTTAAGCAGGGCGACCCCGGATAAAATTGGGTGATGAGACCGGCATAAATCTGATTTTTCCAGTGGTTGCCATTTTTTATTTTATCCATAAATGGCAAACTAGCAGGACATACTGTCAGCCATCCTTTACACCTGGTGCGAGGATGGCTGATATTTTTTGTGGCCAGTGACAGGAGTAGCAGTTTCCGTGGCGGAGAATAATCAGCGGGCGGGTAACCCGGCCCAGTGGTCCAGCCGTTTTGCCTTTATCATGGCGGCGGTCGGCTCGGCGGTCGGCCTGGGCAATATCTGGAAGTTTCCCTATATCACGGGTGAGAACGGCGGCGGCGCCTTCGTGCTGGTGTATCTGGCCTGTATCGCCGTGATCGGCCTGCCGATCATGGTCGCCGAGGTGATGCTGGGTCGCCGCGGCGGCAAGAGCCCGATCGGCACCATGGCGATGGTAGCCGGTAACGAGGGGCGTTCCCGGGGTTGGGCCGGGGTCGGCATCATGGCCACCCTGACCGCCTTTATCATACTGTCGTTCTACAGCGTGATCGCCGGCTGGACCATGCCCTATATCCTGGCGGCGGTCGGCGGCGATTTCAGCAACATAGCGGCGGAAGAGTCCGGCGCCCTGTTCGGCGGCCTGCTGGCCTCGCCGGGCCAGCTGTTGCTGTGGCATACGGTGTTTATGGGGCTGACGGTGCTGGTGTCCGCCGGTGGCGTACGGCACGGCCTGGAGCGGGCGGTCACCAAGCTGATGCCGGCCCTGTTCGTGCTGCTGCTGATCCTGGTGGGCTATGCCATGACCACCGGCTATTTCGGCGAGGCAATCGGCTTCCTGTTCCGTCCCGACTTTTCCGCGCTGACCGCCGAAGCGGTGCTGGTGGCCCTGGGCCATGCCTTCTTTACCCTCAGCCTGGCCAGCGGCGCCATGATGGCCTACGGCGCCTATCTGCAAAAAGACGTCTCCATCGCCCGCACCTCGGTGGTGGTGGCTATCATGGATACCGGCGTGGCGCTGCTGGCGGGGCTGGCCATCTTCCCCATCGTGTTCGCCCACGGGCTGGAACCCGGAGAGGGTCCGGGTCTGATCTTCGTCACCCTGCCGGTGGCCTTCGGCCAGATGCCGGGCGGCAGTTTCTTCGCCACCCTGTTCTTCGTGCTGCTGCTGTTCGCCGCCTGGACTTCGTCCATCTCCATGCTGGAATCGCTGGTCAGCTACCTGAACGAAAAGGGCGTGAGCCGGGTCAAGGCAGCGGTCGGCGGCGGCCTGGTGGCCTGGCTGGTGGGCATCACCACAGTGTTGTCGCTCAACGACTGGTCCGGCTTTACCCCGCTCGCCATGTTCGAGCGCTTCGAGGGCAAGACGTTGTTCGACCTCTACGACTTCCTCACCGCCAATATCATGATGCCGCTCGGCGCCCTGATGACCGCCCTGTTCGTCGGCTGGAAGATGAAACCGGCTAACTCGGCCGTCGAGCTGGGCCGCTGGCACGGGCTCTGGTTCCCGGTGGTGCGTTACCTCTCGCCCATCGCCGTGCTGATCGTGTTTTATTTCAACCTGAAGTAACGGCGGATACCAGAGAACCATGGGGGCGGGGCCGCCCCCATATTATTCAGTAAGCGACTATCACATCTTCTTATCAAGGTAGCCGGAGATTTTTATGTGGAAACGGGCAGGGCCGATTACCTGGTCTACAGCACGGCAAAACCCTTGTCGGCCTCGGCCTGCACCTTTCGTGACTGGCTGCTGAATGATGCCGAGGCGGATATAGGACGGCTGGATGTCATCGTCAACAATACGGATGTGCGGGTTGACTGAATCTGTTACCGGGTAGTTTGCTTCATTGCCTGTACGAGAGGGCCCGCCTGCGGACCCTCCGAGTCATGGGACATACGACTCAACCTTGTGGTGTTGCGAGCGCCACGGCCTGTGCCTCGATCAGGTATCCGGGGGCGGTCAGTGCCGACTGGACAAGAAGACGAAATCATTCGCCGCCACCGCCTGGCTCATGCGCGGGCCGCTTTCTCTACGCTGGATAGTCGTCATGCTGTTCTCCAATGGGATTCGTTGACTGAATGCTGCAATAAATGGGGGCGGGAATCATTCCGCCTGGGTTCAGGCCACGTTATCCTGGGCGTTGGCGGTTTGCCGTTTGGCAAAGGCGGATTTGAGGGTACCGACACACATCAGTATCATGCTCACCGAGAAGGGCAGGGCGCCGATGACCATTGCCTTCTGGATGCCCCCAGGTCGCCGATATAGGTTGAGAACGCAAAGCCGGTGGATCCGAACAGGATAAATACCGCCAGCAGAATAAAGGACGGCGTCAGGTTGATGTTACTCAGCCATTTGACGCCCTTGCCGACGCCGGTCATGGCCGACAGGGTGGACAGGCTATTCCGGCTTTGATTTGATCAACAACGCCGCAGGAATGTGTTGTGCACTTGGCTGGTGGTGGGGAGCAGGCGGGGAGATAGATGTAACACAAGCACTTTTGAACTCTATATCAAAAACAGGAGGGATATGATGACGGCGCCTTCCATCCAGCATACGAAACGGATGCCGACGGTGCCGTGATGATTTATCGCCCGCAGGCGCCCCACGGGGCGCCTGCGGGCGAATATGACGTCGTTAGCGACATTGACACGGGTTATTTAACGGGCCAGCGGCAGCCAGCCGCCGAGCAGCACGAACAGGCTGGCGCAGACGCGGTTGAAGCGGCGTCCGCTGCGGGCCAGCCAGGTGCGGGTGCGCTGGGCAAAGCTGGCAATCAGTACTTCGGTGACAAACTCGGTGAGCGCGAAGGTGGCCGCCATCACCACGAACTGGATGAGCAGCTGGCGCTCGGGGTCGATGAATTGTGGCAGAAAGGCGGCGAAAAACAGCACCGCCTTGGGGTTGGTCAGCGCCGACAGCAGGCCCTGGCGAAACAGGGGGTAGCCGCCGCGATAGCCGGCCTGGTCGCTCTGCTCGGCGGTGGGGGCGGGGGCCCGCCAGAGCTGGATGCCGAGCCAGATAAGATAGCCGCCGCCGATGATTTTCAGGGCCATAAACAGCGTCGCCGAGGCCTGCAGCAAGGCGCCTATGCCGAACAGCGACAGGGCGATGACGATGGCGAAGCCGAGGGCGCCGCCGGCCACGGTAAACAGGGTCTTGCGCCGGCCGTAGAGGGCGCCGTGACTCAGCGCCAGCAGGCTGTTGGGGCCGGGGGTGAGTGACAGGCCGATCATGGCGGCCAGGTAGAGAAGCCAGGTGTCCAGGGCCATCGTTGTGTCTCGGATCAGGGTAAGGGGAGCAACAATATAGCAGCAATGACCGGCCTAATTCGAGTGGCCCCCGGAGGGGCAAGGCGGATTTTATTGCTTTTTCAGGCCGCAGGCATGGCTTTTCTTGCCCATGACTGGGTAAGCTAGCGGGTTGGTTATTCTCTGTTTTATGGGGCCGTTACCATGGTGCAAATGTTAGCCGCAATACCGCCGATGACGGCGCTGGTGATCGCGATTGTCTGCGAGGTGATTGCCACTTCCATGTTGCCGAAAACCGAGCAGTTTACCCAGCCGCTGGCCACGGCCATCGTCTTGCTGGGTTACGGTGCGGCTTTCCTGCTGCTGTCGGTCACGGTGAAAACGGTGCCCATCGGCATTGCTTATGCCATCTGGTGCGGTGCCGGTATCGTGCTGATCGCCCTGATCAGCTGGCTGTGGCATGGCCAGCAGCTGGACGGTTTCGCCATCCTGGGCATCGGCCTGATCCTGGCAGGCACGGCGGTGATCAACCTGTTCTCTTCGGCGGTGCAACACTGAGTCAGAAGCCTGGCGTCTGGCCATAACGCTGTCTGCGTTCCCATGCAGAGCATGGAAACGAGGGTCCCAAACTGCACACTAGGCGAGTGTTTACGGCTGCTCGCTTATGGCTTGCCTCTTGGTCACAAGTCTGTCGGTTTGTTATGGCGTACTCTGTGACGGTCGGCTGAGCTCCCAGGGAGGGTTTACGGCGTGTTGGCGGAGTAGTGCCCTTTGTCCTCTTTCGGGCTGTCATCAAAGCCAACAAAAACTTGTGACCAAGTGACAGGCCTACGGCTTTGTTTTAGCTCAAAGCCCATAGCGCTCTATCTTCTTCAGCAGTCCCTGGCGGGAAAGCCCTAACGCCTGGGCGGCGTGGGTGCGGTTGTTGTCGAAGCGCGCCAGGGCCTCGCCGATAAGCCGAATTTCCAGCGCCCGTACCTGGGCATCCAGGCTGTCGCCCGGCCGGGCGGAGGAGCCGGCGGTTTGCGACTGGGCATCGGGATAGAGCAGGGCGATGTCTTCCAGGCTGATGACGCCGCCCTGGGCGATGGCGGCCACGCTGTCGAGGGCGCTTTTCAGCTCGCGCACATTGCCCGGCCAGTCGCGGCGGATAAACCAGTTGAAGGCATCGGTATCGGGACGCAGGGAGGGCGCTCCGCCGTCCCTGGCCTGCAGTTCGAGAAAATGGGTGATCAACAGGGGAATATCTTCGGGCCGCTCGGCCAGGGGCCGGGTTTCTATGGTTACCCCCTTGATGCGATAGAACAAATCCTCGCGAAATTCTCCCCGGCTCACCTTGTCGGGTAAGTCCGCATTGGTGGCCGACACCAGCCGCACGTCTATGGTTTCCAGGCTGCGCCCGCCGACCGGGTAATAGCTGCCTTCCTGCAGCACCCTCAACAACTTCACCTGCATCGCCAGCGGCATCTCGCCTATCTCGTCCAGGAACAGGGTACCACCGTCGGCCAGCTTGAGCAGGCCGTCGCGGGCCTTGTCGGCGCCGGTGAAGGCGCCCTTGGTATGGCCGAACAGCTCGCTTTCCAGCAGCTCGGCGGGAATGGCTCCGCAGTGCACCGAGATAAAGGGGGCGCCGGCGCGCTGGCTGAGATCGTGGATGGCCTTTGAGATCACTTCCTTGCCGGTGCCCGAGGGGCCGGTCACCAGCACCCGCACATCGGTGGGCGCGATGCGGCTGACCAGGGCGCGGATATTGTCCATCGACGGGGAGGCGCCGATCAGGGTGTCGAGCGCGGATTTCTTGCCCAGGTTATCTTTAAGCGCACTCAGCTCCCGGGCCAGCTGGTGCTTGGTCAGCGCCCGTTTGACCACCACCGCCAGCATGTCCGGATCTATGGGTTTGGTGAGGAAGTCCCAGGCGCCCTGGCGCAGGGCTTCCAGCGCCAGTTCCCGTTCGCCGTGGCCGGTGAGGATGATCACAGGCCGATCGGCAAACTGGGGGACCGCCGCCAGGGTGTGCATGGGATCGAAGTGGGGCGGCAGCGACAGGTCCAGCAGGATCAGATCGGCGTCGAATGACTGCAGCTGACCCTGCAGGGCGTTCAGATCGGCTCCGCTTCTCACCTCATAGCCGGCCGCCTTCAGCCACTGATCACAGAGGGTACGGAAGGCCGGTTCATCGTCGATCAACAGTATGCGTGCCTGGTTCATGTGTGGTCTCCCTCGGGGAAAAGCAGTTCAAAGCTGACGTTCCAGCCCAGATCGTTGCGGTAGCGGATACGGCCGCCATGGGCATCCATGATACGGCGCACTATCGCCAGACCCAGCCCGCTGCCGCCGCTGCGTTTGCTGACGAAGGGACGGAACAGGCTGTGGCGCATCTCGGGCGCAAGCGCGGGGCCATTGTTATGCACCCGTATGCTGCCGGCACGCTCCCCCGCCTCGATACGGATGATGCCGCCGTCCTGGTTGCGGACAAAGGCCAGGGCATTGTCGATCAGGTTGGTAAACACCTGCTGCAGCCGGTAGGGATCGGCGTTGATGACCAGCTCGGCGGGCAGGGCGCACTCGAGGCGGGCCTGCTGCCAGTCAAACTGGTGGCTCAGGCTGTCGATCAGGTCTTTCAGCCGTACCGGCTGGCGCTGGATCTGGATTCGGCCGGAATAGGACAGCATATCGGAGATCAGCCGGTCGGCACGCTTGAGCTGGTTCTGGATCATCGCCTTGCGATCGGGATCCAGGCCTGCCGAGGCCATGGAAATAATATTGAGCGGGTTGCGCATTTCATGGGCCATGGCGGCGGACAGGCCGCCTAGCTCAACCAGGTGTTGTTCCGCCAGCCGCTTGCGCTCGGCTTCGGCCAGCTGCAGGGAGCGCTCCAGCACGCCGCAGCGGGTCGCCAGCAGCGAGGCGAACACCTCGGCGGCCAGGCGCAGCCCGGGAGTGACGTCGTCCCAGCCCGCCAGCTGGGAGCGCCAGCCCTGGGGCTGATGGTGGCAGATCAAGCGGGGGGCCGGATTGATGCCCGTGCGGTGGGTGAGGGCTTCCCCCTGCTGATAGAGGTGCACCGAGACGGGCTGGCCCATCTGGCGGGAGATCAGGGTTTCGGCGATGGTTACCAGCTCGGTCCAGCTGTTAGCCTGGCGTAACCGGGCCAGCCACATATCGAGCAGCTGTTCGTTGAGGTGGATGCCCGGATAGATAAGCCGTTCGACCAGCTTGCCGACCGGCTGATAGAGGGCCACGGCCAGGGTCAGCATCAGCATGGAATAAAGCCAGAGCTGCCATTTGGGCACATTGGCAAGGGCCTGCATGCCGAATTGTCCGGCGAGCGAGCTGAGCAGGGCGATCAGTCCCAGCACCAGCAGCGTCATTAGGGTCCATAACAGGGCCCGGTTGGCCCAGGCGTTGACTTCCAGCATCTGATAACGCACCACCCCATAGACTAGCAGCACTATGTATGAGGGCAGCAGCAGCATGGGGTAGGGATACCAATAGAGACCCATTGAGGGGAAGATAAAGCTGGTGGCCAGCCACAGTCCCCAGGCTCCGGCAGCAAACATGGCGGCGATGGAGCGGCGGCGGTTGCCCCTGTGGATGCCGAACCCCCACAGCAGGATGGCGTGGGCCAGGATGCCGATGACCACCGTATAGGCGATATTGAACCAGCCGGCGCCCTGGAATACGAAATAATGGCGGAAGTGGCCGAATTCGATCACCTTGCCGCCGGTGAGCAGCAGGCTCAGCAGAATCACCAGCAGGCTGGTCGAGTAGAACAGGCTCCGGCGGCGGGCCAGCCAATTCAGCCAGGGGCGGCTGCCCGGGCCCTGGTTGACGAAGCCGATGGCGAAGTCGAGGAAAAAGGTCGGCATCAGCGGATTGGTGAGGATCAGCGCGGCGCCCAGGGCCTCCAGGCCGTGAAAGACGGCGACATGGCCGGCGCACCAGAGTGCCATCATGATGCCGAAGCCGGCCAGCGCCTTCATGCTGCGCTGGCCGCGGGCACGCCAGAACAACCAGGCCGACACTATCAGCGCGCAGGCGCTGGTCAGTATCATCATCAATTCGAAGGCAATATCCAGCGCCATGGTATCGGATCCCATTCTGTAAACGTCGTTGACACTTAACGGCCCAGGAACTGTAAACCTTGTTGTCGATCGGGGCAAGTTTTCGCCACTTTTTTGATCCAAGGCAAGGCAGGGTAAGGCGTTTGTCTTTATGGCATGCTTTCTGCAGTTAAGTTGGTCATCATCAGATAAGGGAATGACTTACCATGGATATGACCGCGTTAGTAATTGAATTTTCTGCCATCTTTATTGTGCTGGGCCTGGCTACCCTGCCGGCCGCAATCAACCGTTACCATCGTCGCTAAGGGGGAGTAATGGAATTAGATGCCGCCATACTGTCGCGAATCCAGTTCGCCTTCACGGTCAGTTTTCATATTATTTTTCCGTCGATCACCATCGGCCTGGCCACCGCCATCGCCATCTGGGAAGGCCTGTGGCTGAAGACCCGCAATCCGCTTTATTTCCAGCTGGCGAAGTTCTGGATTAAGCCGTTCGCGATTACCTTCGGTATGGGGGTGGTCAGCGGCATAGTGCTGTCCTACGAGTTCGGCACCAACTTCTCCAAATTTTCCGAACTCACCGGTCCCGTGCTGGGGCCGTTGATGGCCTATGAGGTGCTGACCGCCTTCTTCCTGGAGGCCGGCTTCCTCGGCGTCATGCTGTTCGGCTGGCAGCGGGTCAGTGAAAGGCTGCACTTCTTCGCTACCTGCGTGGTCGCGGTGGGCACCTGGATTTCCGCCTTCTGGATCATCGCCGCCAACTCCTGGATGCAGACCCCGGCCGGCTACGAAATCATCGACGGCCGGTTCGAGGCCACCAGCTGGCTGGAGGTGGTGTTCAACCCCTCGATGCCCTATCGGCTGATGCATATGCTGCTGGCGGCGCTGCTTACCGGCACCTTCGTGGTGGCCGGGGTCAGCGCCTGGTATCTGCGTAACAACCGGGACCAGGACTTCGCCAAAAAAGGCCTGTCGATGGCCCTGTGGGCGGCGCTGATCCTGGCGCCGGTCCAGGCGCTGGTGGGGGACTACCATGGCCTGACGGTGAAGGAATATCAGCCGATCAAGCTGGCGGCGATGGAGGGCATCTGGCCCGAGCGGGAAGCAAGCGTGCCGCTGCTGCTGTTCGCCGTGCCCGACATGGAAAACGAAACCAACCACTTCGAGCTCAAGATCCCCAAGCTGGCCTCGCTGATCCTAACCCACAGCCTGGACGGCGAGCTGCAGGGGCTGAAGTCGGTGCCCGCCGACGAGCGCCCCAATGTGCCGCTGGTGTTCTACTCGTTCCGGGTCATGGTGGGCCTGGGGGTATTGATGATCTGGGTGGCGCTGCTCGGCCTGCTGCTGCGGCGCAAGGAGCGGTTGTATGAGCACAAGGGCTTCCTGGCCCTGGTCAACCTGATGATACCGGCGGGGGTGCTGGCCACCCTGGCCGGCTGGTATGTGGTGGAGGTGGGTCGCCAGCCCTGGCTGGTACAGGGGCTGGTGCGGACCATGGATGTGGTGTCGCCGCTGCCGGCGGAGCGGGTGCTGTTCTCGCTCACCCTGTTTGTGCTGACCTACAGCCTGTTGCTGTGCGTGTACCTCTATTTCATGGCCAAGCTGGTGCGTAAGGGCCCCCCGGATCGGGAGCACCTGGAGCAGCACCTGATCGGCGTGAATGCACCCGGCTTTGCCCTGGAATGGGTGAAAGATATCAAACACCAGAAGGCGGAGGCATAACATGGATCTGGCATTGTTTTATTACCTGCTGCTCGGCTTTGCCGTACTGATGTACGTGGTGCTGGACGGTTTCGATCTGGGTCTGGGCATCCTCTATCCCTGGTTCAAGGGTGAGGGGGAGCGGGATCATATGATGCGCTCCATTTCTCATGTGTGGGACGGTAACGAAACCTGGCTGGTATTCGGCGGCGTGGTGCTGTTCGCGGGCTTTCCCGCCGCCTATTCCGAGCTGCTGGCGACCATGTACACCCCGCTCATCATCATGCTGATCGGGCTGATCTTCCGTGGGGTTGCGTTCGAGTACCGGTTTAAGTCCCATAGATCCAAGCCCTGGTGGGATCTGTCGTTCTTCCTGGGTTCCACGGTGGCGGCCTTTTGTCAGGGATTGATCCTGGGGGCCGTGGTACAGGGTGTGGATGCCGGCGCGGGCGCGACCGGTGCCCTGGACTGGCTGTCGGCGTTCTCGGTGTTCACCGGCTTTGCGGTGATGGTGGCCTATGCCCTGCTGGCCTGCTGCTACCTGGTGCTGAAGAGCCGCGGCGCCATCATGGCCCGGGCCGCCCACCTGGGGCGGCAACTGGTGGTGGCCATCATGGTGATACTGGCGATCGTCAGCCTGTGGACCCTGATGGATAATGCCGAGGTACGGGCGCGCTGGTTCGACGGGCTCAACTTCCTGTTGTTGCTGCCGTTGCCGCTGCTCAGCGCGCTGTTCGGCTGGCTGCTGTATAAAGACCTGGACGGAAAGCCCCACGAAACCCGCCCCTTCTGGCTGGCGGTGGGACTGTTTATCATGGGCTTTATCGGCCTGGTGGTGGGGCTGTTCCCCTACCTGATCCCCCACCGGCTGACCCTGTGGCAGGCCAGCGCTCCCGATTCCAGCCTGCTGTTCCTGCTGCCGGGGATCTTGATCTTCCTGCCGCTGATTTGCGCCTACACCCTGTGGGGCTACCGCATCTTCGCCGGCAAGGTGGAAGACTTCGAGGAGGGCTACTGATGCAAACGCAAAAACGGCAGTGGCGCTGGTTCGCCGGTCTCTATGCGGTCAGCCTGCTGGCGCTGTTCGGGCTCAGCGGCCTGCTCAAGCTGCTGATGAGCATGCTGTAACTTTAAACAGGTCTCGCAAGAGGCCTTTTTATTGGCTGAAATAAAACGCCTCGTCTTTCTCCCCGAGGGCGCCCGGGGTCGGGCTATGCTTATTGGATGGGACACCCTGATGGCCGGGACTATGGTTGTCCGTGGCAGGGTGGTTCGCCGATGGGAGAGCAAAGATGTTCAGGTTTTCCTCTTTAATGCTGGGTACGGCCCTGATGGCAATGTCGGCGGCTGGGCAGGGCCTGGCCCAGGGTATGGACGGCGGTGATGCTGAGCTGATTGAGCGCGGCCGGTACCTGGTGAAGATAGCCGGTTGCAACGACTGCCATACGCCCGGTTATGCCCAGAGTGGGGGCATAGTCCCGGAAGCGCAGTGGCTGACGGGTGATCAGCTGGGCTGGCATGGATACTGGGGCACCACCTATCCGAGCAACCTGCGCCTCTATATGCAGGGCCTCTCTGCTGACGACTGGCTGCGGCTGGCCAAAACCAAACAACTGCGCCCGCCCATGCCCTGGTTTGCGCTGCGTGATATGACGGAGGCGGATCTGCTTGCCATCTACAGCCTGATCAGGCACCTGGGTCCGACCGGGGAGCCGGCACCGGCCTATGTGCCTCCCGGGCAGGAGCCTACTGAGCCCCTGGTCCGCTTCCCCGCCGCATCCCAATAGGCTTTCGGAGGGGACTAAAATTGACAGCTCCCCCTGGTGCTGATTCAGGAAGGGAATGAAGGTGGTAAAAAACGCAAACCCAGGCCAAGGCCTGGGTTTGCGTTTTTTAGTGGTGTGTTGAGGATAATTCAGGTCAGCCAGAAGCCGCCGATCAGCAGGGCCGTCAGGGTCAGCACGCCGCCGATCAGCGCATAGGGCAGCTGGGTCAGGGCGTGATCCATGGTGTCACAACCCGCCCCCTGTGCCGACAGCACGGTGGAGTCGCTGAAGAAACAGGCATGGCTGCCGAAGGCCGAGGCCGACAGCAGGGCACCCACCACTAGCGGCATGGGCACATCCATGGCCAGCCCCAGGGGCACCACTATCGGCAGGGAGATGACGAATACCCCCCAGCTGGATGCGGTGCTGAACACCACCGCCGCCATCACCAGGAAGATCAGCGCCGGCAGCAGCGCCGGGGTCAGGATCGGGGTGACGGTGTCGATGATATAGCTGGTCATGCCCAGCTGATCGTTGACCTCCTTCAGGATAAAGCCGGCACAGACGGTGGCCAGGGGATGGAGCATCACCTTGAAACCGTCCAGGGTCGCCTCAACCTGCTCGGTAAAGGACAGCAGCCGCTGGGCCGAATAGAGCAGCATGGTAAAGCCCAGCGCCACCAGTACCCCCTTGAGCAGGTCGATCTCGTAATAGACGCTGGCAAACACCAGCACCAGCATGGGCAACAGGAAGTTGAGCAGGCTCAGCCAGGTCGCTACCGGCCGGCTGGGTACATGATCCGCTTCGTCCTGCCAGCCCTCGGGGATCGGCTGACCGGCACGGGCGCGGGCCTCCGCCTGCTTCATGGCGCCCAGGTCGGGCAGACGATTGAAGGCGACCAGCGCCACCACCAGCAGGGCGGCCCAGCCGTACATCATGTAGGGAATGCTCTGGATATACAGTGACATGCCCTGGCCGGCGTCGGTCGCCCCTGACTCTTCCAGCAGGGAGGCAAAGAATACCGCCCAGGTGGAGACCGGCACCAGGATACAGATAGGCGCGGCGGTGGAGTCGACGATATAAGCGAGCTTTTCCCGGGAGATCTTGTAGGTATCGGTGATCTTCTTCATCGACGAGGAAACCGCCAGTGAATTCAGGTAATCATCGATAAACACCACCAGGCCCAGGCCCACGGTGCTGACCATGGCGCCGCGCCGCGAGCGGATCAGCCGGGTCATGACGCTACCGAAGCTGAACACACCGCCGCCCCTGGCCAGCAGGTTGATGAGCCCGCCCATCATGCCGCACACCAGAATAAGCCAGGCGATGGTTTCATCCATCATCACCTTCAGGGTGACATCGGCCAGCGGACTGACCAGATCCGTGGGATCGATCAACAGCAGCCCGACCAGGCTCCCCGCCAGCAGGGATTCCACCGTCTTGCGGGTCAGTACCGCCATGGTGATGACCGCGGTAGCCGGCAACAGGCTTAAAAAGCCGTAATCGCCGCCGTCCTGGTGATTCAGTCCGAGGAAGGCAAAACCGACAATCGCCGCCGCACAGACCGCCAAGCCGAGCCACAGGGACGGCCACTTCTCATTCCGGCCGAGGGCCAGGGTGTTATCTTGACTCATTAGCTTCTTCCTTTTATGGCATATCATCCCACCTGCCGATGGGATCTGACTCATCACTTCCTTATGAATAACGCCCTTGTCTGTTGTCGCATCTTGACCCGCCTCAGGCGTTTTTCAGCATCCACTCCAGTTCGATATCGGTCACCCGGCGCTCAAACTCGATCAGTTCATCGTATTTACAGGTGTGGTACACCCGCACGAATTCTTCTCCCAGATAGCGTTTCATCGGCTCGCTTGCGGCAAACACCTGCAGGGCGTCGCTCTGGCGGGTCGGGAAGGGCACGCCTTCCTGCTCCAGGCCGTTGCCGATCACGGGCGCAGGCAGCGGCAGGCTGTTGTCCAGACCATGTAGCACGCCGGCCAGCACCGCCGCCATTACCAGGTAAGGGTTGGCATCGGCCCCGGCAACCCGGTATTCGATGCGGCGGGCGTCGTCGTCACCACAGGGAATACGCAGGGCCACGGTGCGGTTGTTGTGGCCCCAGGACGCCTGGGTCGGCACATACATGCCCGGCTGGAAGCGGCGGAAGGCGTTGATATTGGGAGCCAGCAGCGCCATGGAGTCGGACATCAGGCCGAGCAGGCCGGACAGGGCCTGATGCAGCAGCGCCGAGTCTTCCCCGTCGGCGTCGGCGAACAGGTTGTTACCGGCCCCATCAACCACACTGATATGCACATGCAGGCCGCTGCCCGCATGCTGCTCATAGGGTTTGGCCATAAAGGTGGCATCCATTTCATGCTGTTCGGCCACCAGGCGGATCAGTCGCTTGATCGCCAGGGCGTGATCGCAGGCGGCGAGTACATCGTCGGTGTGGAACAGGTTGATCTCGAATTGGCCCGGGGCCGCCTCGGCGACGGCACCATCCGCCGGCAGCCCCTGCAGTTCCGCCAGATGGTCGATTTCCGCCAGTATGTCGGCGAAGTTGTTGAGGTTGTCGACAGAATACACCTGGCTGTGGGTATCCCGTTTCTGGGTCAGCGGCGAGCGTGGTGGCTGCAAGGCGCCTTCTTCATCCCGTTCCCGATCCACCAGGTAGAACTCGACTTCCATCGCCACCACGGGGTGCAGGCCACGGGCCTTGAGCATGTCCCATACCCGGGCCAGCACATTGCGCGGCTCCAGGGGGAAGGGTTGCTCGTCTTCGGTACTCATGGTCAGCAACACCTGGGCCACCAGCTCGGGATCCGCGGCCGAAGGCACTAGGGTGCCGGGGATCGGGAAACAGGGGAGATCCGGCTCGCCCAGATCCTGGCCGATACCTGTTTCCTCCACCACGTTGCCGCGCATATCCATGGCGAATACCGAGCCCGGGAAGAAGCAACCATATTCCAGTTTCTCCAGGGCCGACACCGGCATCCGCTTGCCCCGGAAAATGCCGTTCAGATCGGTGAGCAAGACATCCACATACTGGGTCTCGGGATAAGTAGCCAGATAGGCGGCCACTTCCTGCTCAAAAGGGCTGGCCTCGGCTGTCGTCTCGGGTAACGACATCGGTTTTGTTGAAGTCCGTTCTAAAAGTTCTGCTTGCATGATAGCACCGCTATTTTTACTGTTAAGAATAATCACCAAGAACAACATAGTTTTGTTTAATTTGTTTTTCAAGTGTTAATTATTATTGAGTGATTGAATGTTGGGTGCTAGATTTATTCATTATATTGAACGCTAATCCATGATTAAGCGTTTTTTGTTCAGAATATAGAGCAGGAGCAGAGAGAGTAGATGGTTTATATTTCGAACATGCCTGTGGTTGGTGTCATCATGTGCCGGCAGCCGGTGAAGGGCCATCCGTCCCATACGGTGCAGGATAAATACCTGAACGCCCTGCTCGATGCGGGCGCCATTCCACTGCCGCTGGTGCACGGCCTGCTGCAGGATGATCATCACCTGCAGCAGTTGCTGCCGTTGCTGGATGGCGTCCTGCTGACCGGCAGCCCGAGCAATATAGAACCCCACCACTATGGCGAGAGTGGTGATGAGCCCCATGTAGATCCGGGGCGGGATCGCCTGAGCTTCCGGCTCATCGATGAGTCCCAGCGGTTAAACATGCCGCTGTTGGGTATCTGCCGCGGTTTTCAGGAAATGGTGGTGGCCACCGGCGGCACCCTACATCGGCGGCTGCACGAGGTAGGCGGTTTTATCGAGCATCGGGAAGACAAAGATCAACCCCTGTCGGCGCAATATGGTCATGCCCACGCCGTAACGGCCTTGCCGGACAGCCTGCTGGCACGACTCAGCGGTGCCACCGAACACAGGGTGAACTCCCTGCATATGCAGGGGGTAAAGAGCCTTGGCGCCGGGTTGGTCGAGGAAGCCCACGGCCCCGATGGCCTGGTTGAGGCGGTGCGGCTGGTCGATCATCCTTTTGCCCTCGGCGTACAGTGGCATCCGGAGTGGCAGAGCCGTGACAACCCCCTGTCCCGCACCCTGTTCGACGGCTTTATCGGTGCCTGCCGCCGATATAGGGAGGAAAAATGACCGCCGCCCGTGATACCGGCCTCGCGCCGGGCAGCCGGCTGGCTCAGATACGCCAGCAGATGGGCCTTAGCCAGCGCCGAGTGGCCGAACTCTCCGGCCTGACTCACAGTGCCATCAGCACCATAGAGCAGGACAAGGTCAGCCCGGCTGTCAGCACCCTGCAAAAACTGCTGAAGGCCTACGGCATGTCCTTGTCGGCATTTTTTGCCGAGCAGGCGCAACCCAAACGCTCCCAGGTGGTGATCAATCCGGAACAGCTGATCGAAATCGGCAGCCGGGGGGTATCGTTCAAGCTGGTGCACAACGGCAACAATAGCCGGGGGCTGGGCTTCCTGATTGAAACCTACGAGGCCGGCACCAGCACCGGGGGCCTGTTGAAACATCAGGGTGAAGAGGTGGGTACCGTGCTGGAGGGGGAGATCGAGCTGATCGTCGATGGCGAGACCCATACACTGACGGCTGGCCAGAGTTATGTGATCGACACCGGCCTGCCCCATAACTTCACCAATAAGTCCGATCGGGTGTGTCGCATCATCAGCGCCCATACCCCGGCCAATTTTTAAGGAGTGCAGGGAGAAAATGATGGCATACCAAGACAAAGCCTATTGGGCAAGCAAGGCCGACGGGCTCAAGATAGAGCACCGGCTGTTTATCGACGGCCGGTACCAGGAAGCCGATGACGAAGGGTGTTTCCCGGTGAGCAACCCCGCCAATGAGCAGCTGTTGACCCAGATCAGCCGGGCCCGGGAAGTGGATGTCGATGCGGCCGTGCGCGCCGCTCGCCACCGTTTCGAGCAGGGCGACTGGTCGCAGGCGTCTCCCTCCGCCCGCAAGCAGGTGTTGTTGCGCCTGGCCGAGTTGATGGAACAGCACAAAGAAGAGCTGGCCCTGCTGGAGACCCTGGATACCGGCAAGCCCATCCGCCACAGCCTGCGGGATGATATTCCCGGTGCCATCCGCACCATTCGTTGGTATGCGGAAGCGGTCGACAAGGTCTACGGTGAAATCGCTCCTACCGGCAACGAGGCCCTTGCGCTGATCACCCGCGAACCGATCGGCGTGGTGGCGGCCATAGTGCCGTGGAATTTTCCGTTGTTGCTGGCCTGCTGGAAACTGGGCCCGGCGCTGGCGGCGGGCAATTCGGTGGTGCTCAAGCCCTCCGAGAAATCGTCGCTCACCGCCATTCGTCTGGGCGCACTGGCCCAGGAAGCCGGCCTGCCCGACGGCGCGCTGAATATATTGTCCGGCTTTGGCCACGAGGCGGGCAAGGCCCTCGCCCTGCATGGAGATGTTGACTGCCTGACCTTTACCGGTTCGACCGGGGTAGGGCGCCTGTTACTGGAATATGCCGGCCGTTCCAATATGAAACGGGTGTGGCTGGAAGCTGGCGGCAAGAGCGCCAACATCATCTTCGCCGACTGTCCGGATCTGGCCAAGGCCGCCCGCGCCTCCGCCGCCGGCATTTTCTATAACCAGGGCCAGGTCTGTATCGCCGGCACTCGCCTGCTGATCGAGCACAGCATCAAGGATGCCTTCCTGAGCGAACTGAAAAAGGCCGCCGCCGACTTCAAGCCGATGGATCCCCTGGATCCCGAATCCACCATGGGCACCCTGATCGACAGCGATCACCATGGCAGTGTCTGCCGCTATATCAGCGAGGGCCTGGAAGAAGGCGCCTTGCTGGCACTCGACGGCCGGGATCAGACCGGCAATTTCATGGGCCCGACCGTGCTGGAAGGGGTGCGGCCCAATATGGCGGTGTCACGGGAAGAAATCTTCGGCCCCGTGCTGGCGGTGACCACCTTTACCACCGAGCAGGAGGCGTTGACGCTGGCCAACGACTGCAAATACGGTTTGGGCGCAGGCGTCTGGACCCGGGACCTGAACCGGGCGCACCGCATGGCGCGCCGGCTCAAGGCGGGCTCGGTATTTATCAACAACTATAACGACGGCGATATGACGGTGCCCTTCGGCGGCGTCAAGCAAAGCGGCAATGGCCGGGACAAGTCCCTGCATGCCCTGGAAAAATTCACCGAACTCAAGACCACCTGGTTGGCCCTGGACTAAGGATATCATCATGGAACACGTAAACAGTTATTATGCAGCCTCGGCCAACCGGCACGTGCCCTATTCCCAGCTTACCGAAGCCATCAGTTGCGATGTCTGTGTAGTCGGCGGCGGTTATACCGGGCTGTCCACCGCCCTGTTCCTGACCGAAGCCGGCTTCGATGTGGTGCTGCTTGAAGCCAACCGTATCGGCTTCGGTGCCAGCGGCCGCAACGGCGGCCAGCTGGTCAACTCCTACAGCAGGGATATCGACGTCATCGAGTCCCGCTATGGCCATGATACCGCGAGCATGCTCGGCAGTATGATGTTTGAAGGCGGCGATATCATCCGCAGCCGGATAGAGCAGTATCAGATCGACTGCGACTACAAGCCGGGCGGTATCTTCGCCGCCCTCAACCAGCGTCAGCTGAAAGAGCTGCAACACCAGAAAGCCAATTGGGAACGCTATGGCCATAACAGGCTGGAACTGCTCGATAAGGCGGGGGTACGTGCTGAGGTGGAAACCCAGGTTTATGAGGGGGGCCTGCTGGACCACTGGGGCGGCCATATCCATCCGTTGAATCTGGCCTTGGGCGAGGCCGAGGCGATCCGCAAACTGGGCGGGCGGCTGTTCGAGCAATCCGCGGTGACCCGCATCGAGTATGGTGATCCGGCGGTAGCTCATACGGCCCAGGGCCGGGTGCAGGCCAAGTTCATGGTGCTGGCCGGTAACGCTTATCTGGGGAATCTCGAGCCCAAGCTGGCCGCCAAGGCCATGCCCTGCGGTACCCAGATAGTGGTGACCGAGCCGCTGAGTGAGGCACAGGCCGCCAGCCTGCTCCCCAACAACCATTGTGTCGAGGACTGCAACTATTTGCTGGATTACTTCCGCCTGACCGGGGACAACCGGCTGTTGTACGGCGGTGGCGTGGTCTACGGCGCCCGCGATCCGGACGACATCGAGCGGTTGGTACTGCCCAAGCTGTTGCATACCTTCCCGCAGTTAAAGGGCATCAACATCGATTATCGCTGGAGCGGTAACTTCCTGCTGACCCTGTCGCGGCTGCCCCAGTTCGGGCGGTTGGAGCCGAATGTCTACTATATGCAGGGCTACAGCGGCCACGGGGTGACTTGTACCCATCTGGCCGGCAAGTTGCTGGCGGAAGTGCTCAAGGGGCAGGCGGAACGGTTCGACGCCTTCGCCAGCCTGCCGCATCTGCCGTTCTTCGGTGGCCGCCGCTTCCAGGTGCCCTTTACCGCCATGGGCGCGGCATACTACCGGCTGCGGGACAAGCTGGGGGTCTGATCCCCCGCTCAGAAGGTCGGCGGGGAATTGGCGGAGATGATCACCAGTTCTTGCTCGCCTATGCTGATGAATCGGTGCGGCTTCTGGCTGTCGAAATAATAGCCGTCGCCCTGTTCCAGCACGAACTCCTGCTCGCCGACGATCAGCCGTAGCCGGCCCTGGAGGACGATGCCGCATTCCTGGCCGGTATGGCTGATGGGCTCGGGGCCGGTATCGGCTCCCGGCGCCATGGTCTCGTGCATCATGCCGATGGTCCTGCCCGGGTGGCTGTGCCCGATCAGCCGATAGTTGACGCTGTCAGAGCTTATTTCCGGCTGTTCATCGGCCCGGTATACGATCTGCGGGGCATCTTCTTCCGGGTCGGCGAAGAAGTCGGCGAGGGACATGGGAATGCCGTCGAGCAATTTCTTGAGCGAGCCGATGGAGGGGCTGACCTGGTTTTTTTCCACCTGGGAAATAAAGCCGTTGGTCACGCCGGAGCGCTTGGCCAGCTCACGCTGGGAGAGATCGGCTTTCTTGCGTACGGCTTTCAGGCGATAGCCTATGTCCATCGATATGCTTCCTCCTTGGGATGCGACTGGTGCTAGTTCGGGCGGCCGGTCCGGGCTCGGGTTAGAGCAGAGCCTGCTCGATGACATGACCACAGGGCCGGGACGGCGTCCAATCAGGGTGGCGTATTCTATATCAGCAATCAGCTCCGGGATAAGGATAGACATAAAAAATCTTCATTTTCTACCGGGGAGAGATGTTTGCCTGTTCCGGCCTGGGTACGTCCGAATCGCTGATAGGGCAGGATATTAGCTTGTTGTCACGGCAATTCTTATAAGATGACCGCCATTTATGGGGTCATCTTGGTCAGTTATTATGTTGTCAAACTTTACAGCAGATGGTCCGTCTTTGCGGCCATGATAAAGTCGTTGCGGTGCAGGCCGTTGATGGCGTGGGTCCACCAGGTGACGGTGACCTTGCCCCATTCCAGGGTAATGGTGGGGTGATGAAAGGTTTCCTCCGCCAGTGCCGCCACCTTGTCGGCGAAGGCCCAGGCCAGTTTGAAGTTCTTGAACTTGTATTCCCGCTCCAGCTGCATCACAGCGTTGCGTACGACCGGCACCCAGTCGGGGATCTCCTTGAGCAGGCTCGCCAGCTCCTCTTCAGACACCTTGGGGGCATCGGCTTGGCAGGCTTCACATTGTTGTTGGGCAAGTGCGGTCATAGATTGGCTCCTTAGCTGGCTTGTTTTTCTTTGGGGGGAAAGGTAGGGGCGAACAGTCCCAGGGCCTTGGCTTCTTGGATGTTGCCCATGATGTCCATCTCGGCGATGTGAAACAGCTCGTCGATGGAGTCCAGTACATAATAGATCGGTTGCATGATATCGATGCGATAGGGTGTACGCAGCACATCGAGCAGCTCGAAGCGACGGAACTCGGGTTTGGGCGATTTAAAGGCATAGCCGGTTTCGCCCGGCGAAGAGAGGATACCACCTCCGTAGATGCGTCGGCCATCCGGGGTGTTGAGCAGGCCGAACTCCACGGTAAACCAGTATAAGCGTGCCAGGAACACCCTGTCCTGGGGGCTGGCGTCCAGGCCCAGCTGGCCGTAGGTATGGGTAAAGCGGGCGAACGCCGGGTTGGTGAGCAGGGGACAGTGGCCGAAGAGCTCATGGAAGATATCCGGCTCCTGCAGATAGTCGAGCTCTTCCCGGGTACGGATAAAGGTCGCCACAGGGAAACGCTGGCTGGCCAACAACTCGAAGAAGTGATCGAATGAGATCAGCGCCGGTACCCGCGATACCTGCCAACCGGTGGCCGGCATCAGCACCTGGTTGATTTCGTCCAGCTGGGGAATGCGTGCCTTCGGCAGATTCAGCCGGGCCATGCCGTCGATATATTCCTGGCAGGCGCGGCCTTCAAGGTGGCCGAGCTGGCGCTCGACCAGGGTCTGCCAGATGGCATTTTCTTCGGTGCTGTAATGGATCAGGCCATCGGGCCCGGGTTTATGTGCAACATACTGGGTAGCCTTCATTTTGCCTCCCTTCGTTTAAGACCGGCCCTACTCTAGATAGCCCGCCTAGAATTTAGAAGCTGGCGGCCGGCCTTTGGTTTCATCCTTTAGTAACAATAAGTTTACACTTTCCCGGCGCCGACGGAGCCGGCTGTTTATTTGGATACCTTAAATACCCGTGCCAGATAGGTGAGATAGGCTTCGTCCTGGCACATGGTCTTGCCCGGGCTGTCGGACAGCTTGGCCACCACCTGGCCGTTACAGGCGGTCATCTTGATCACTATGTTGATGGGGGCAGGGCCCAGGTCATTGGTCAGGTGGGTACCGATGCCAAAAGACATGACACAGTCCTGCCGGAAGCGCCGGTAAATCTCCAGGGCCTTGCTGATGGTCAGGCTGTCGCTGTATACCAGGGTCTTGGTGTGGGGATCTATCCTAAGCCGGCGGTAATGTGCCAGGGCTTTCTGGGTCCAGGCGATGGGGTCGCCTGAATCCTGGCGCAGGCCATCGAACAGCTTGGCAAAGTAGAGGTCGAAATCCACCAGGAAGGCGTCCATGCCCACCACGTCGGTCAGGGCGATGCCCAGACGGCCCCGGTATTCATGCACCCAGGCTTCCAGTGCCGCCTTCTGGCTGTCTACCAGGCGGGGGCCCAGGGCCTGGAAGGCCTGTAAAAACTCATGGGCCATGGTGCCGACGGGACGCAGTCCCAGGCGCCGGGCCAGATCCAGGTTGCTGGTGCCGGCGAATTGCTGCGGAAGTTGGCTGGCCAGCTGCTCCGCCACTTCCTTTTGCCAGGCCCGGGAGAAGCGGCGCCGGGTGCCGAAGTCGGAGAAATGAAAGTGCTGGTTTTCAAGGCTGTTGGCGACCAGTCCAATCTTGTGCTGCAGCCGGCGGCGGCCCTCCTGCCAATCCGGGGCCGGGCTGTGATGGCGAAAATACACCTCGTTGATGATGGCCAGCAGCGGGACTTCAAACAAGATGGTGTGCAGCCAGGGCCCCCTGATGTACAGCTGTAGTTCACCCTGTTGGTAATCCAGATGCACGAAGCGCTGATCCAGCTGGAACAGCCGCAGGAAATGGATAAAGTCGGATTTGATGTAGTCCAGCCCGGCCAAGTAGGCCAGCTCGTCTTCGGTCAACCGCAGTTGGCACAGGGCGGCGATTTCCCGGCGGATATCCTCGAGACAGCCGCTGAAATCGACCCCCGGGGTACGGCACTTGAACCTGTATTCCACCGGCGCGGCCGGGTACTGATGCAATACGGTCTGCATCATGGTGAACTTGTAGAGATCGGTATCCAGCAGCGACTGGATGATGGGATCAAGCATCGGTTTGCTCCAGGGCGGCGCTATTGGTGACAAAAATGGCGCCCATCTGGATCATCTCGGCCATGGCATGGCGGCTGGACTCATCAGCGACCCCACGAATCGCCGCCCGGTTGACCACCACGCTGAAGCCGGCATTCAGCAGCTGTTCCACCGTGTGCCTGACACAATAATCGGTGGCCAAGCCGCCCACCAGCACGGTGGACACCTGTTTGCTTTCGAGGAATTCAATCAGCCCCGTGCTCATGCGCTGTTGCAGATCGTGGTAACAGGCGCCATAGGGATGCATGTCCGGCTCTACCCCTTTCCAGACAAAGAAATCATAGTCGGACGGGTGGGGCAGGCCGGCCAGCAGCTCGAAGCCTTTGGTGCCGGGCACCGCATGGGGCGGCCAGCGGATGTCCATGTTTTTGCCTTCGATGGGGCTGTAGGCGGGGTCTTTGTCGGTGCAGACCCATTCGGCTTGGGGGGAATGGGCGTCTTTGGATCCCAGCCGCCAGGCGGCGAAGGTGGACTGGCGGTTCAGCTCCTCGGCGATCTCATCGCCGCCGGGGACCGGCAGTTCATCCGGGCACCGCGGGGTAAAGGTGTACTGGGCATCGACGTCCAGGCTGGCAACCTGAGTCTTGGTGGGCAATTTCATAAACCACCTCCTTTTATTCGGTCTCGGTCATGGCCCTTGCGCGGGTTTGTATTATGCTGTTTTCATTGAGTCTAGGAGGGATTTGGGTCAGTATCGCCCCATTCAGGGGATTTCCCTGTTATCAGCCAAAGGTGAATACAATGAGCGACAGCCACCAGCAGAACTATCAACGTTTTATCGACGAAGTAACAGCCAACCGGATAATGTGGGGCCTGCGCTTCGGCGATGAATGGGTTGTGTGCGATTCAAATGAATTTGAAGACACCGAAGTGATGCCGCTGTGGTCGACCGAGGCGGAGGCCAAGGTCCAGTGCGTGGATGAATGGGCCGACTATGAACCCTTCGAAATCGCCCTGGGGGAGTTCCTTGAAATCTGGGTTGAAGACCTGTCCGAAGACGGCGTGCGCATCGGTCCCAACTGGGACGAAGAACTGGACGGCATAGAGGTGGATGTGCTCAACCTGGTGAAAGATCTGGCTTGATCACCGCAAGGTTTCGCTGTGAACCATGGCCCGGCAATCGTCGGGCCATGCCTTTATTGCCCCTCCTCTTGCTGGCCTTGTGGTTTTCAGAGCAATAACTCCCGCTCGATGGGGATAAATTCGTTGGCGGCATCCATCAATGCCTTGGCGGTCAGTTTGGGGATGCCATATACCTCTACCCGGCGACCGTAACCCCGGCGCAGCTTGTCCACCAGGATGGCGAAGTCCCCGTCGCCGGAGACCAGCACCAGGGTGTCGGCCTCGGCGGCAGATTCCAGCATGTCGATGGTGATACCCACATCCCAGTCGCCCTTGGCCGAGCCGTCGGCGCGCTGGATAAAGGGTTTGAGCCTGATCTCGAAGCCGATGGCCCGGAGGATGTTCTGGAACTGGCGCTGCTTGTCGTCGCCCCGGTCGACGGCATAGGCATAGGCGGCCACCAGTTGCCTGCCCGCCGTTACCCGGGCCCAGAAGGCGTTATAGTCGAAGTTGCCGCAGTAGGCCTGGCGACAGGTGTAGTAGACATTCTGTACGTCGACGAAGATAGCGACTTTTTCCATGATTCTGGTATGACTCATTAGCTGCAGGCGGTTTTATCCGGAGCTCACTCTAGCATAATTTCGCGGCCACCGATGAGCCTATACTTGCGGCGCTGCTCTCAGGCATTAGAATGGCGCGTCCGGAAATCAAAGAGATTCTATATTCATGCTGTTGATGATCGATAACTACGACTCCTTTACCTACAACCTAGTGCAGTATTTTGGCGAGCTGGGGCAAGAGGTGGTGGTACGCCGTAACGATGACATCAGCCTGGATGAGATCGGCGCCTTGCGGCCCGCCGGGCTGGTGATTTCTCCCGGTCCCTGTACCCCCAATGAAGCCGGTATTTCCCTGGCGGCCATCACGTACTTTGCCGGGCGTTTGCCGATCCTGGGGGTGTGCCTCGGCCATCAGGCCATCGCCCAGGCCTTCGGCGGCAAGGTGGTGCGCGCGCGCCAGGTGATGCATGGCAAGACCTCGGCGATTCGCCACCTCGGCCAGGGGCTGTTCAGCGGGCTGCCTGAGCCGCTGACCGTTACCCGCTATCACTCCCTGGTGGTGGAGCTGGACAGCCTGCCGGACTGCTTTGAGATCACCGCCTGGAGCCAGACCGGGCAGGGTGGGATGGACGAAATAATGGCGATGCGTCATCGTACCCTGGCCATGCACAGTGTGCAGTTCCATCCGGAAAGCATCCTCACCCAGGGCGGCCATCAGTTGCTGCAGAACTTTCTGCATTTGCTTTAACGCCGCGCCGCTTACTCTCGGCTCCCGCAGCCAAACCACCAGCGGGCCGGTAGGTCTGGCCCCGATGGCGATTCTCCTGCCGCAATATCAAGCTGATCCTTGGTCCGTATGACGGCGCTGTCCGTGCTTCCTATTGCCTTTTGAGCAAGGGCTGTCCGTATTTCCCATTAGTTTAACTTATTGGGGTTATCAGTGTTTTTCGTTCGTAACTTCCGTTTATCGCGGGAATAATGGTCCTTCCGAGGGAGGCACTGTTCGCTCTTTGCTACGGGCAAAAAATTTTTTCATTGCTCATTTATGCAAGACAGAGAGAGTGCCGGGCCTGCCGGAGCGACCTTAATGCGAGCTTATGCAATATAAATGACTATTTTTCCCTTTGTTGGCAAATAAATACCCTGTTATTTTGTGAATAATAAAGACAAGTAACCGTTTGTTTGTAATAATGCTTGCGTATTTACATGGATTTAACCTTTATCGCAGAGCAAACTGCGGTAACCGGAGGAGATTAAGCATGTCTGATATGACAGTAACCCGCGATTTATTCGATCAGGTAATGGTCCCCAACTACGCTCCGAGCGAGGTGATCCCGGTGCGTGGCCAGGGCGCTCGTATCTGGGACCAGGCCGACAACGAATATATCGATTTTGCTGGCGGAATTGCGGTGAACTGCCTGGGCCACTGCCACCCGGCGCTGGTCTCTGCCCTGAAAGAGCAGGGTGAAAAACTCTGGCATCTGAGCAACGTCTGGACCAATGAGCCGGCTCTGCGCCTGGCCAAGAAAATGGTCGACGCCACCTTTGCCGAGCGGGTGTTTTTCTGCAACTCCGGTGGTGAAGCCAACGAGGCCGCATTCAAGCTGGCCCGCCGTTATGCCATCGACCATTTCGGTCCGGAAAAAACCCAGATCATCGCCTTTAAGCAGGGATTCCATGGTCGTACCTTCTTTACCGTGACCGTGGGTGGTCAAGAAGCCTACTCCGACGGTTTCGGTCCCAAGCCGGGCGATATCGATCATGTGCCTTATAACGATCTGGCCGCGCTGAAAGCAGTCATGTCCGATCGCACCTGTGCCGTGGTCATGGAGCCACTGCAGGGTGAAGGCGGCATCATCAGTCCGGATGCGGACTTTGTTAAAGCTGTGCGCGAGCTGTGCGATCAGCACAATGCCCTGCTGGTATTCGACGAAGTGCAGACCGGCGTGGGCCGTACCGGTGCCCTGTTTGCCTACATGGAACTGGGCGTCACCCCGGATATCCTCACCAGTGCCAAGGCGCTGGGCGGTGGCTTCCCCATCGGCGCCATGCTGACCACGGCCGAGATTGCCGCTTCTCTGAAGGTCGGTACCCACGGCTCCACCTATGGCGGTAACCCGCTGGCCTGTGCCGTGGCCGAAGCCGCCTTCGATACCGTCAATACGCCTGAAGTATTGACCGGCGTCACCGAGCGGGAAGCCTGGTATCGGGAAGGTCTGGCCGCCATCAATGCCAAATACGATTGCTTCTCTGAGGTTCGTGGTAAGGGCCTGCTGCTGGGCTGTGTGCTCAACGAGCAATTCAAGGGGCGCGCCCGTGACTTCCTGATGGCCGCCATGGACGAACAGTTGATGGTACTGGTGGCTGGTGCCAATGTGGTCCGTTTCGCCCCTTCCCTGGTGATCACCAAGGAAGAAGTGGCGGAAGGCCTGGCCCGCTTTGAACGTGCCGTGGCCCGGGTAGTAAACGGTTAAGTAACAAACGGCGGCCGATTTAGGAGTGGGGCAGGGTCGCCTCACTCTTGCCGCCTATCGTATTAAGGAGTCCTGCATGTTGGTGATCCGCCCCATCGAGCAGAGAGATTTCCCCGCCCTCAAGCTGATAGCCATTGAGTCAGGTCATGGATTTACCTCCCTGCCGGTCAATGACGAGTTGTTGCAAAACAAGATTAATCATTCCGAAGCCTCCTTCCGCAGCCGTCCGGCGGCTAAGGGAGAGCACCTGTACTTTTTTGTGGCAGAGGACACAGAAACCGGGGAAGTGGTGGGCACAACGGCACTGGATGCCGCAGTCGGGCTGTCTTCACCTTTTTATACCTATTTGTTGGGCAAACAGGTGCACAGCTCACCCAAGCTGGGCATCTACAATGTGGTTGAGACCCTGACCCTCACCAACGATTACACCGGGGTCAGTGAGTTGTGCACCCTGTTTTTGCGTGAGCAGGCCCGGCAAGGTTTAAATGGCCGCTTGTTGTCCAAATGCCGCTTCTTGTTTCTCGCCGAGTTTTCCGAGCTGTTCGATCGCCGGGTACTGGCGGAGATGCGCGGTGTCTCCGACGATAATGGCAACAGTCCTTTCTGGAGCTGGCTGCAAGAGCACTTTTTCTCCATGGATTTCCCCACGGTCGATTACCTGACCGGGATTGGCCAGAAAGGCTTCATCGCCGATCTGATGCCCAAGTACCCCATTTATGTGAACTTGCTGTCGAAAGAGGCGCGGTCGGTGATTGGCAAGACCCATGACAAGACCCGCCCGGCACTGCGGCTGCTGGAAGAGGAAGGTTTCGCCTGGCGTGGCTACGTGGACATTTTCGATGCCGGGCCTTCGGTGGAATGCGATCTAAAGCATATCCGCTCCGTGCACAACAGCCGCCGGCTGACGGTACAGATAGGTCACCCGGTGCATACGTCCAAGTATCTGGTCAGCAACACCCATTTCAGCAGCTTCAGGGCGTTGATCGGTGAGCTGGCGATCAATGAAGAAAAAGCCCAGGCAGTGATAACCCGCGAGGTTGCCTGCTTGCTCAAGGTAGAAGACGGCGACACCATACGGGTAGTGGAGATAGGTTGATGACACAGGCAATTCAATACATTAATGGTCAATGGCTGGCGGGTGAGGGCGCGTTGTTCGGCTCCACGGATCCGGCTAAAAACGAAGAGATCTGGGCTGGCTGTGCCGCCTCGGCTGAGCAGGTGGACGCCGCCATCCAGGCTGCCCGCAATGCCTTTGTCGCCTGGGCCGAGTTGGGAATCGAAGGGCGCCTGGCCATCGTCAAACGCTACGGCGAAGAACTGGGCAAGCATAAAGAAGAGCTGGCCCTGGTGATCGCCCGGGAAACCGGCAAGCCCATCTGGGAAACCCGTACCGAGGTCGCGGCCATGGTCGGTAAGGTGGGCATCTCCGAAAAAGCCTATTTCGAGCGTACCGGCACGGTGGAAAATCCCATGCCCGGCGCCCGGGCCTTCGTTCGTCATAAGCCCCATGGGGTGGTGGCGGTGTTCGGCCCTTACAACTTCCCCGGCCACCTGCCCAACGGCCATATCGTTCCCGCGCTGATCGCCGGTAATACGGTGGTATTCAAGCCCTCCGAGCTGACCCCGAAAGTGGCCGAAGAAATGGTCAAGCTGTGGCACGCGGCCGGCCTGCCCGCCGGTGTGCTGAACCTGGTGCAGGGTGAGGTTGCGACCGGCAAGGCGCTGGCCTCCCATCCGGGGATCGACGGCCTGTTCTTCACCGGCTCGTCCCGCACCGGCCATCTGCTGCATAATCAGTTTGCCGGCCGGCCGGACAAGATACTGGCGCTGGAAATGGGCGGTAACAACCCCCTGGTGGTCACCGAGGTTGCCGATGTGGATGCGGCGGTGCACACCATAGTGCAGTCGGCCTTCGTCACCTCGGGTCAGCGCTGTACCTGTTCCCGCCGCCTGCTGCTGCCGGCAGGAGAGGCGGGCGACAAGGTACTGGCTCGCCTGCTGGAAGTGACCAGGGCGATCCGGGTCGGCCAGTATGATGCCGAGCCCCAGCCTTTCATGGGCTCCATGATCTCCGAGGCCGCGGCCAAGGGCATGGTGGCCGCCCAGGCGCATCTGCTGGCCCTGGGCGCGACCTCGCTGCTGATGCTCAAGCACTTGCAGCCGGGCACCGGCCTGGTTTCACCGGGTATTATCGATGTTACCAAGGTGGCGGATCTGCCCGATGAAGAGTATTTCGGCCCCCTGCTGCAGGTGATCCGTTATCAGGGTCTGGAGCAGGCGCTGGAAATCGCCAACAACACCAGCTTCGGTCTGTCGGCGGGCCTGTTGTCCGACCATCAGGCCGACTGGGATTATTTCTTCCGCCGCATCCGTGCTGGCATCGTCAACTGGAACAAGCCTATCACCGGCGCTTCCAGTGCGGCGCCGTTCGGCGGCATCGGCGGCAGCGGTAACCACAGGGCCAGCGCCTATTACGCGGCCGACTACTGTGCCTATCCGGTGGCCTCGGTAGAGGATGACAAGGTGTCCATGCCGGAGACCTTGTCGCCCGGCCTTCGGTTTTAATTAATGGCCGCCCGTGGGCGGCCTTATGCGTAATGAATGGAAGTGCCCTCATAATAATTAAAAGGATGAAATTATGCATAGCTCGCTAAATGAGTTGTTTGACGCCCTGTGGCAGGATTATCTGGTCCTGACCCCCAGTGCGTTGGAAATACACAGGTTGTTGGGAGAAGGTGAAGCGATCCTCAACGATCATGTGGCGTTTCGCACCTTTAACCACCCTAAGGTGGGCCTGGATAAGCTGGCGGCCCATTTCCTGGTCCTGGGCTATGAACAGAAAGGCGAATACCACTTCGAAGCCAAGAAGTTGTATGCCAGGCATTTTGAGCACAAGACGGATCCACTGGCGCCCAAGGTCTTTATCAGCGAGTTGTTGCTGGAGCAGTGCTCGCCCGAGCTGCAGGCCATAGTGGTCGGCATGCTGGAACAGGTCGACGAGCGGCTGACCGGGCAGAGCAACTTCCTCTATTCGGGAACCCCCTGGCAGGTGAGTTACCAGGACTATCAAGCCCTGCTGGAAGAAAGCGAATACGCCGCCTGGCTGGCCGCTTATGGCTTTCGTGCCAACCACTTTACCGTGAGCGTGAATGAGCTGTCCGGCTTCGACAGCCTCGAAGAGGTCAACAGTGCCTTGAAGAACGCCGGTTATCGCCTGAATACCTCAGGCGGCGAAATCAAGGGCTCGCCCGAGGTGCTGCTGGAGCAGTCGTCGACCATGGCCGATACCGCCATCGTGGAGTTCAGCGACGGCAAGGCCGAGCTGCCCAGCTGTTTCTATGAATTTGCCCTGCGTTATGCCAAGCCGGACGGCAGCCTGTATACCGGTTTTGTGGCTGCCTCTGCCGACAAAATCTTCGAAAGTACCAATGTGCGTTGATTAACCGGGGGCGGCCCTCGCACGCCGGGCATGGCGATGAATGACCAACAGCTCAGCTCACCGATCCGGTGGGCTGTTCTTTTCCCGCGTTTGTTTGTATCCCGACCGTGTTCGGAGCCCGAATAGTTCCTTCATTCCTCCCGTTACCAACGGTTGTCCTTCTGCGCCAGGCATGTGATGATTTCCTCTGTGTGTTCAATCGGTTGTCGTGGCTATCGGGTCGTTGGCAACATACGGGAGTCATATATGAAACTGGCATTTATCGGATTAGGTGTGATGGGTGGCCCCATGGCGGGACATTTGCAACGGGCCGGCCATCAGCTGTGCGTGTATAACCGTAACACCGAAAAGGCTGAGGCCTGGGTGGCGCGGTTTGGCGGCGAAAGGGCCGACACCCCGGCACAGGCCGCCAAAGGCGCCGACATCGTCATGCTGTGTGTCGGTAATGACGATGATGTCCGCGCCGTGGTTTACGGTGAACAGGGCATACTGGCCGGCATGAGCCCCGGCGCCCTGCTGGTGGATCACACCACCACCTCCGCGGAGCTGGCCGAAGAGCTCTATCAGGCGGCGAAAGAGGTCGGGGTCCGCTTTATCGATGCTCCCGTGTCCGGTGGCCAGGCCGGGGCCGAAAACGGCGCCCTGACGGTGATGATAGGGGGTGACGAAGCGGACGTTGCCCAGGCTCAGCCGGTATTGGCCGCTTACGGCAAAAAAGTGACCCGTCTGGGCCCGGTCGGGTCGGGCCAACGCTGCAAGATGGTCAACCAGATCTGTGTGGTGGGTGCGGTGCAGGGGATTGCCGAGGGTCTGCTGCTGGCGAAAAAAGCCGGGCTGGATATCGCCACCCTGGTGGAGGTGCTCGCCGGAGGGGCGGCCCAAAGCTGGCAGTTGGAGAATCGGGCCCTGACCATGGCCGAGGGCAAGTTTGACTTTGGCTTCGCCGCCCAATGGATGCACAAGGACCTGACCATCTGCCTGCAAGAAGCCGAGCGTCAGGGAATCAAGCTGCCGTTGATCGAACAGGTGAACCAGGCCTATGCGGAGTTGATCGAGGAGGGGTATGGGCGCTGTGACTCCACGGTGGTGATTAAAAAGCTCGGTGCCTGACATCGGCCCGGATAGCTGACCCCTGGCGGCAAAATTCGCCCTGATACCGGGCTTGAGGCTTGGCAGGGCAAGGGGTCGTCGGCTATGCTGGGCGAGCCTTGTGTAGCGCAGGCGCCCATGTCCGGTGTTTCCTGTGCGTCAGTGTGATGTTTTCCGCAATTTCTGAACAAAACTAAGGCACTTAAGGTAAGGTCCAGGGACAAAGGCTTTGCTTGAGACCTAAATTTGAATAGAGTGGACAACCAACAGCTTAATGCCAAGTGAGAAAGGATATCCTATGAACAAGACTCAGCTTGTCGATGCAATCGCAGCCAAAGCAGATCTGACTAAGACTCAAGCCAAGGCAGCATTGGAAGAAGTGCTCAGTGGCATCACCCAAAGCCTGAAAGAAGGTGACCCGGTACAACTGGTCGGCTTCGGCACTTTCAAGGTGAGCCATCGTGCAGCCCGTACTGGCCGTAACCCCCAGACTGGTAAAGAAATCCAGATCGCGGCGGCGAACGTACCCAGCTTTGTCGCAGGCAAGGCCCTGAAAGACGCAGTTAAGTAACGCATTTCCAAAACCCGGCCCGGCCGGGTTTTTTTTCGCCCCGACTTGCCCCCTTTACTCCCGGACTGTTATAACTGATTCAGACCCTTACCCGGATCAGGGAGGTCGTTATGGAACTTAATGCAATTCGACAAGTGGCTGTGCCATGGGCTGGCGCCCGGGGGCTGACCACCGGCCTTATGTTAACCGCACTGTATCAGGATGTCTGGAATGGCAATCTTGTGCTCTCAATGGGGATCCCGACCGATATCGATAGCCCACCGCAGGTATTGTACCAGCTGGTGTTTGAGCATCTGTATGGTTACCGGGTACTGGAAGGTGCCGATGTATTGGAGCTGATGGATGACGACGAGGAGGATATCGACAGTCAGATCCAGCTCATCACCCCGTCCCGCTTCCTGACCTGGTTTCACCAGGAAACCCATGGTACCCACCTTGACGAGGATATTCAGCATTACCGTATATCCAGCTGGGATTTTTGCGTGGATGTACTGACCGCTCAACCACCCGAGATAAATCTGCAACAGGAGTGATATGAAGGGGTTTATACTGGTAGCCCATGGCAGTCGCCGGGCCGCCGCTAATGACGAGATAGCCCGCTTTTCCCGGTCCCTGAACGGGGGCCTGGCCCACAAATTTGATCTGACCGGGCATGCGTTTTGGGAGCTGGCAGAGCCCGGTCTGGCGCAGGCGATCGACGGCCAGGTGGCGGCGGGAGCAAACTGTATCCGCCTGTTTCCTTATTTCCTGGCCGAGGGCAAGCATGTGGTGACGGATCTGCCTTCGGTCATCGCCGAGAAGCAACGGCAATATCCCGAGCTGGATATTGCCCTGTTGCCCCATCTGGGGGCCCTGCCGGGCTTTGCCGACTGGCTGGGACAACAGCTATGAAAAGAGCCCGTTCAGGGCTCTTTATCTTTACGGACGGGCCAGGTGCCAGACCTCTTTAACGCCGTCCCCCGTGGTATCGCCGGCTGCCTGGTCCTTCACCCACAAGTACAGCGGCTGGCCCTGGTAGCTCCATTGCCGGCTGCCATCGGCCCGGGTCACGATGCCATAATCGCCTTCGGCTTGGTCATCGGCACCGGCGGCCAGGGGCGGCCAGTTGACGGCGCACTGATCGTTACAGTTACTCATTCCCTGGGCATCCTTATCAAACACATATAAGCTCATACCCGCTTCATTGGTGAGGATGTCGCCATCCTGGCTGTTGGCCACCTGTACCGGGGCCGCCAGGGCGTGCAGGCTGAAAGTCAGGGTTAAACCGAGTAATGCTTTTTTCATCATCTGTTCCTTTCCTTGAAGTGTAGGGTTCAGGATAAATACGCATGACGGTCGCACATGGATGCATCTTTTTTCGGGGTTCGGGCGTTTTTTATAAAAATGGCAGATAAAAACGTGAGTGGAGCAAACATCACCGAGTTACTGGTCGCGATTGGTCGAGGGGAAAAAGTCGCGCTGGAGCAGCTGTACCGGGTCCAGGCGCCGGCCCTGCTGGGGGTCTTGCTGCGGTTGACGCAAAACCGGGCCCAGGCGGAGGATCTGCTGCAGGAAGGCTTTGTCCGGCTCTGGCATAAGGCGGAACTGTTCGATCCCGGCCAGGGATCGGCGGAAGCCTGGCTGTTCAGCCTGTTCCGGCATTTGGCGTTGGATCAGCTGCGCCAGCAGGGGCGTCGGCGGGCATTGTTGCAGCAGGTCATCGAGCCGGAGCCGGAAGAGGAGATGGCTCTGCCATCGCAACACCCTAGGTTGCAGCACTGCCTGGCGCAGCTGAGCGGCGAAAGCCGGCAGGCGCTGGAGCTATGCTATCGCCATGGTTTGACCCATGAAGAGGTCAGCAGCCACCTGAGGACACCGTTGGGCACGGTGAAATCCTGGCTGAGACGGGGACTGGAGAGGTTAAAAACATGTCTGTGCCGTTAAGATATCAACATCCGTCAATCGTGGCGCACCTGGCCCAACGTTATGTGCTGGGGGTGCAGACGTTCAGGGTACGCCGGCGCTGCCAGGTATTGAGCCGGCGGGTTCCCGCCCTGGCGCTGGCCGTACGGCAATGGCAGGAACGACTGCATCCCTTGGCCGAGGGCTCGGCGGTACAGCCTGCCGCCGCGCTCTGGTCGGGCATAGAGCAGAGGCTGTGGGGGCCGAGCCAGCAGGCTCAGCTGCGGCTGTGGCGTTCGTTGTTTGCCCTGGCGGCCAGCCTGTTGCTGACCGTCACCGTCTGGCTGTGGCAGTCACCGGCATTGCCGCCCGGCCCTCATTACATTGCGGCGTTAAATGGGTCGACGGAGCCGGTCCAGTGGGTGGTCAATGTCACCCGACTTAAACCCGGGGTGGTTCGTCTGGGGATCGAAGGTGAGCATTGGGCCGAGCAGCCGATGGCGTTGTGGGCCCAGGGCAGGGACGGCAACTGGCGGCTGTTGGGCAAGCCCAGCAGCCGCAACAGGGAATGGCCGCTGGATAAGGCGCGCTGGCTGGCGGTGGCGGAAGCAGAGCGGCTGGTGCTGACCACCAGCGTTGAGCAAACACCGGAGCAGAGCGGCTGGCTGTCGGAGGGGCCCTGTCTACAGCTCAGGGAATGGTTATAAAAAAAGCGGCCGGAAGGCTAATGCCGGTCAGTTAACGGGATTGGTTGGCTTTTAAGCCGGCCTTCTGCGCCTCTGAGCGCCATGGATGGCGGGAATGCCGACAATGCAGGAGCAATTTTCGGCCCTGGCGCGTATGGTCGGTTGAGCAGATCCCTGTGTCCTCCTTCAGGATTAGATATCGTCAGCCTTAATCGCCAGCAGCTGATTTCTTGTTCCTATGCTCTGCGTGGGGATGCAAAGATTTGTGACCAAGAGACGTCTAAAGCTTAAAAGTAAAGAGGGGCCATGATCGGCCCCTCTTTTTTCCTGATAGTTTATCGCTGATAGCTGTTATTTCTGCTGTTCGCGTTCGATGGCGCGGTAGGCGATATCGTTGCGATAGAAGACCCCATCCCAGTTGATCTGGCGGGTCACTGCGTAGGCATTTTGCTGCGCTTCGGTCACTGTATTGCCCAAGGCGGTGGCGCACAGCACCCGCCCGCCGGAGGTCAGCAGCTCGCCGTCCTTGAACTTGCTGCCGGCATGGAACACCTTGGCTTCATCAGTTTCGGCGGGAATACCGGTGATCGGGTCGCCCTGTCGGTAGTGGCCGGGATAACCACCCGCCGCCAATACCACGCCTACGCTGGCGCGTGAGTCGAAATCGGCGGTCACCTTGTCCAGAGTGCCGTTGCAGCCGGCCAGGCAGAGCTCGACCAGATCGGACTGCAGGCGCAGCATGATCGGTTGGGTTTCCGGATCGCCGAAGCGGCAGTTGAACTCGATCACTTTGGGCTGACCTTCGGGGCTGATCATCAGCCCGGCATAGAGGAAGCCCTTGTACACATGGCCTTCTTCCGCCATGCCTTGCACGGTCGGCATGATCACCTGCTCCATGATGCGCTGATGCACCTCGGGGGTGACCACAGGGGCCGGGCTGTAGGCTCCCATGCCGCCGGTGTTGGGGCCGGTGTCACCGTCGCCGACCCGCTTGTGGTCCTGGCTGGTGGCCATGGCCAGCACATGTTCGCCGTCGACCATTACGATGAAGGAAGCTTCTTCACCGTCGAGGAACTCCTCGATCACTACCCGGCTGCCGGCGTCGCCAAAGGCATTGCCGGCCAGCATGTCGCGCACCGCCGCTTCCGCTTCCTCCAGGGTCATGGCGACGATGACCCCTTTACCGGCGGCCAGGCCATCGGCCTTGACCACGATGGGGGCGCCCTTCTCGCGCAGATACGCCACCGCCGGCTCGACCTGGGTAAAGTTCCGGTAGTCGGCGGTGGGGATCTGCTGCCGGGCAAGGAAGTCCTTGGTAAAGGCCTTGGAGCCTTCCAGCTGGGCGGCGGCCTTGCTCGGGCCAAAGATGGTCAGGCCTTCGGCCTCGAAGGCATCGACCACACCGGCCACCAGCGGGGCTTCGGGACCCACTATGGTCAGGCCGATCTGCTCTTGTTTGGCAAAGTCCAGCAGATCGTGGATGTCGGTGGCGGCAATGGCCACATTGGTGAGGTTGGATTCCAGCTCGGTGCCGGCGTTGCCCGGAGCCACAAACACCTGGGCTACCTTGGGTGACTGGGCGGCTTTCCAGGCCAGTGCATGTTCGCGACCGCCGCCGCCGATAACCAATACCTTCATGGTCTGTTCCTTAAGATGTTAAAGCGATATCTGTCCAAGAGGGGGCAAGGCACCGGAAGGTCCGCCACGCCGACTCGCCGTAAACCCATCCCTGGGGGCTTGGAGGCGCCATCCTTGGCGCCGACGGTCGGCTTTAGCTGAACCTTCCGTCACCTCCATGCGTCTGCGTTGCCTGTCGGCCTGCGGACGCTCACTCTTATCAGTGACGGAAATGACGCATGCCGGTGAAGACCATGGCCATGCCGTGCTCGTCGGCCGCCTGGATCACTTCTTCGTCACGCATGGAGCCGCCGGGCTGGATCACGCAACTGATGCCGGCGGCCGCGGCCGCGTCGATACCGTCGCGGAACGGGAAGAAGGCATCGGATGCCATCACCGAACCGGCCACGGTCAGGCCTTCATCGGCGGCCTTGATGCCGGCGATCTTGGCGGAGTAAACCCGGCTCATCTGGCCGGCTCCGACACCTATGGTCTGGCCGTCTTTAGCGTAGACGATGGCGTTGGATTTGACATATTTGGCCACTTTCCAGCAGAACAGCAGGTCTTTCAGTTCATCTTCGGTGGGTTGACGCTTGCTGACCACTTTCAGGTCATCCTGGCCGACCATGCCCTGGTCTCTGTCCTGTACCAGGATACCGCCGTTGACCCGCTTGATATCCAGGCCCTGGGTGGCTTGCTGCCACTGGCCGCATTCCAGCAGGCGCACGTTCTTCTTGTCGGCCACGGCTGCCTTGGCGGCGTCGGAGATGCTCGGGGCGATGATCACTTCCACAAACTGGCGCTCGATGATGGCGCGGGCGGTGGCTTCATCCAGCTCGCGGTTGAAGGCGATGATGCCGCCGAAGGCCGAGGTCGGATCGGTCTGGTAGGCGCGGTCGTAGGCCTCCAGGATATCGCCGCCCAGGGCCACACCGCAGGGGTTGGCGTGCTTGACGATCACACAGGCCGGCGCATCGAATTCCTTGACGCATTCCAGGGCGGCGTCGGTGTCGGCGATATTGTTGTAAGACAGCTCCTTGCCCTGCAGCTGGCGCGCGGTGGCGACAGAGGCTTCATCAATCCGGTTTTCCACGTAGAAGGCGGCGCTCTGGTGGCTGTTTTCGCCGTAGCGCAGATCCTGCTTCTTGGTGAACTGATAGTTGATGGTGCGCGGGAATTTGGAATCGGCGGGGCTCTCGCAATAGGCGGGCACCATAGTACCGAAATAGTTTGCGATCATGCCGTCATACTGGGCGGTATGTTCGAATGCGGCGATGGCCAGGCTGAAACGGGTGGCCTGGGTCAGGCTGCCGTTGTTGGCATCCAGCTCCGCCAGCAGCTTGGGATAGTCGCCGCTGTTCACCACGATGGCGACATCATTGTGGTTTTTGGCTGCGGCGCGCACCATGGTCGGCCCGCCGATATCGATATTCTCTATGGCATCTTCGAGGGTGCAGTCGGGGTTGGCAACGGTATTGGCGAACGGATACAGGTTGACCACCACCATGTCGATGGGCTGGATACCGTGCTCGGCCATAATCGCATCATCCTTGCCGCGACGACCCAGGATGCCGCCGTGTACCTTGGGATGTAGGGTCTTGACCCGGCCGTCCATCATCTCGGGAAATCCGGTATAATCGGATACTTCGGTGACGGGCAGGCCTTGCTCGGCCAACAGCCGGGCGGTACCGCCGGTGGACAGCAGTTCCACGCCGCGGGCATGCAGTGCCTGAGCGAACTCGAGGATGCCTTGTTTGTCGGACACGCTCAGCAGAGCACGGCGAATGGGTCGAGCTGTTTCCATGGGATCTCGTTCCTTTAACGGTCAACAATAGGGGGGTTTGGTAAAGTCCGCGGCGACACGGCCGCGGACTTTACCAAACCGCCTGGAGCACCAGAACGGAGGCGGCGTATTATACAGCATTCTGCGGCTGCTTGTTTGACTATTTGTCTTGGTGTCAAGAAGTTTAATATCTAAGCAAGGCACCTGAGGGAGGCCCTTATGTATCGGATTGGTGAGCTGGCTAAACACTTTGGCGTTAAGGCCGATACCCTGCGTTTCTATGAAAAGGAAGGCCTGTTTGCGCCCGGCCTGCGCAGCCCGTCCGGGTATCGCCTGTACACGGAGGATGACAAGCGCCGACTGCATTTTATTCTACGCTGCAAGCGGGTGGGCTTTTCCCTGAAAGACATAGAAGAGCTGCTGTCGCTGCGGGTCGGTAAGACCGAGGCACACTGCATGGAGGTCAAGGCGGTGGCCGACGGCAAGTTGCAGCAGGTGGAGGAAAAAATTGCTGAGCTGGAGCAGTTCCGCCACTCGCTGAAACAGTTGTCCGATGCCTGCGGCGGCGGCATGGAAAGTGCCGAACATTGTTCGATCCTGGAAGCCCTCGACGGCAAGTTGCTGACCAAGGAAAACGACGCCCGTTAAGTTTCTGATTTTATTTTATTAAAAAGGAAATAGCTGTACCCATACTTGCGTAGAGCCATGTACGGGGCTCCGCCGGATACCGACCGCCAGCTGGCGAAGTATCCGGCGGAGTAGTTTCCGGAGATTACCATAGAGGGTAAAAGTGTCGAAAATGCAGGCGCATTTTCGAACCAGCCCAGGGGTTTTGCCTTTCGGAATTAAACCAATGTTAAATATCTATGGATACATTTCTAACAATTTGCATTATTATCATTACCGATAATTTGGGCCATGTGTTTAACGCCACTCCCTGTGACGTGCGGTGGCCCTATCGAACCCAATAGGGTTGCTTCGGTATGACACCCTGTGCAGGGTCTTGCATGGCGGTTACTCATTCACGATCCACTCCAAGTGAACCGGCATGCGGTGCCGGCTGCTGTATTGTCGGGTTCGGTGATCACACTCACTTCTGATATTCAACAAAGGATATGCAATGAAGGCTCATTTGGGATGGGGGCTGAGCGTCAGCCAGTGGTTCATCTTTCTGCTGGCCAATGCACTGGCCCTGCCGATCGTACTGGGGCAGGCCTTCGGCATGACAGGCGCGGAAATCGCCGGCCTGATGCAGCGCACCCTGCTGGTGGTCGGCCTGAGCTCGTTGCTGCAGGCCTGGCTCGGGCACCGTTATCCGATTGCCGATGGCCCGGCCGGCTCCTGGGCCATCGTGTTCGTGGTCATGGCGCAGCTGGGGGCGTCCCAGGGATACAGTGCCGGTATGACCCTGCAGTTACTGGAAGGGGGCGTGCTGGTCGCCGGGGTGATCATGCTGGTGCTCGGCCTGGTCCGGCAGGTGCACAGGCTGTTGTTTCTGTTTACCCCGCTGGTGACGGGCTGTTTCATCCTGTTGCTGGTCATTCAGCTGGCCGGCGTCTTTATGCGGGGCATGGTGACCGATCCCCGCAGCGGGCTGATGTCGGGCGGCGTGCTGCTGGTGGCCCTGCTGGTGTTTCTCGGGGTATTGCTGTGTTCATTCAGCCGTTACTCCCTGCTGAGGACCTACGCTGTGCTGGTCGGCATCGTCGCCGGCTGGGCAGGGTTCTATCTGTTCGAGCTGATGGCACCGGCACCTGAGCAGCTGGCGGGCGGGCTGCATATTCCCACGCCCTTCATATGGGGAGTGCCCGAGCTGGACAGCGGCATGCTGATCGTGGCTGGACTGTTTTCATTGTTACTGTTTTCCAACCAGATTGCCGCCATTTCGGCGATGAGTACCGTGGTCGGCGAGCGCCAGGCCGATACCGCCCAGGTGATCAACCGCAGCAGCTGGGTGTCGGGTGTCAGTCATTTCCTGGCCGGCGTCGGTTCGACCATTGCCGTGGTGCCCTTGCCGGTAACCGCCGGTTTTGTCCAGTTGACCGGCGATCAGCGACGGGGGCCCTTTATGCTGGCGTGCGTGCTGCTGGCGTTGATCTCGCTGTTCCCGGCACTGGTCGGTCTGCTGGCGTTATTGCCGGCGCCGGTGGCCAATGCCGCCCTGTTGGCGACCTTCGTCAAACTGGTCAGCCTGGCGTTTACGCTGTTGACCAAACAGCCGCTGGATAACCGCGCCAGCACCATCATTGGCGTGTCGCTGTTGCTGGGCGTGGGCTGCATGTTTCTGCCGGCCGGGTTGTATCGACACCTGCCCGGGCTGGCGCAGTATCTGCTGGGTAACGGCCTGCTGGTGGGCACCCTGCTGGCATTGACCATGGAGCAGCTGTGGCGCCAGCCGCGCTGAGGTTTTCAGTGGGGAAGTGGGCAAATGGGCCTGCAGCTGCCCGCTATCGAAGCAACTGCAGGTGCGGTTATCGGTCAGACGCTAACGGATCACCAGGACCGAACAGTCCGCGTGCCTGACCACCCGGGATGAGTTTGAGCCCAGCAGGTAGGTTTCCGCCCCGGGACGGGAGGCGGGCATGATGATCAGATCGGTCTGCTGACGTTTGGCGTGAGCCAGTATGGTGTCGTACACCACGCCGCGTTTCAGCCATAGCCGGCCCTGCCGGGCGATGGGGATCTCCTTGCTCATAAAGTCCTGCAGTTGCTGTTTCATGGCGGCGTCCAGGTTATCGAGCAGGTCATTGGATAGCAGCGGCGCCGCCGCATGATGGATGCGCGCCGCGTTGACATAGAGCAGGTCGATCTTGCCTTCTGGATGGCACAGCTTGAGGGCTGCTTCCATCACCCTGGGGTACAGTTCCTGGTGCTCGAAATCCAGGGGTAACAATATGTGTGAAAACATGGTTTCTTATCCCATCAGTTTGTTCGGCAGCCAGGTCACAATCTCCGGTACCAGCATGCACAGGATCAGGATGCCCAGTTTGAGCATGACAAACGGCAGCACCGACTTGTAGATATCCATCATGGTCACGCCCGGAGGCGCTATGCCTTTCAGGTAGAACAGCGCAAAGCCATAGGGCGGCGTCTGTACCGCGATCTCGATGTTGAGGATCATCAGGATGCCGAACCAGATGGGATCGTAACCCAGGCTCACCGCAATGGGTGTGAACAGGGGGGCGCAGATCAGCACTATGATCATCTCATCGATGATAAAGCCGAGCAGCAACATGATCACCTGCATCATCAGGATGATCATGATGGGCGGCAGATCCAGGCCGGCGGCGAAGTCGGCGACCATGCCCTGCACGCCCATCAATAGATGAAAGTTGCTGAACACGGACGCACCCAACACGATCCAGATGGCCACGCTTACCAACAGCGCGGTTTCTGCCCCCGAGCTTTTGAGCATGCTGAGTTTGAAGCGCTTGTAGATAAGAGCCAGCAGCAGGGCGCCGACCACGCCGATGGCTCCCGATTCGGTCGGGGTGGCGATACCGCTGATGATGCTGCCCAGTACGGCGACGATCAGCAGCAGGGCCATGATGCCGTCACGCAGGGTATTGAAGCGCTCCTTCGGCGAGTTGGGAATATCCTGAGCATGGCCGAGCGGGGCCCGCTTGGGATTGAGCTTGCACGAAACGATGATGTACAGCACAAATACGGTAATGGAGATCAGCGCAGGGATCAGGGCGGCAATAAACATGCGGCCGACGGAGGTCTGGGTGGTAGAGCTGTACAATATCATGGGGATGCTGGGGGGGATCAGTATCCCCAGGCCGCCCCCGGCCATGATCACCCCGAGCGCCAGTTTTTTATCATAGCCGCGCTCCAGCATGGGCCGCAGGGCGATGCTGCCCGAGGTCATGATACCGGCGCCGATGATGCCGACCATGGCGCCGATCATGGAGCAGACGCCGATCACGCTGATTGCCAGTGAGCCACGGATACGACCGATCAGCAACTGGCTGGCCTTGAACATGGCATCGCCGATACCGGAACGGGTCAGTAACTGGCCCATGTAGATATACAGTGGAATGGCCAGCAGCACGAAGCTGAACAGGGTGCTTTCTATGGTGGTGGGCACGATATTGAAGATACCTTCGCCCCAGACAAAATAGCCAATCAGCATGGCAACGCCGCCCAGGGCCAAGCCCACCTGGGCGCCCAGCATAAAGGAAATCAGCACGCCCAGCAGCAGCAGGCCGGTCAACAACTCAATACTCATTCTTGCTCATCCTCGGAAATCAGTGGCTCGCCGGTGAACAGGTGCCAGGTGTCTTTCAGCATATCGCCGGACAGTTGCAGCAGAAACAGGATGGCGGCGGCCGTCACCATCACCCAGAAATGGCCGACCGAAGGTGCCCATTCGGACTGGCGGGTATAGCCGAAGTCGATGGCTTCCAATGCCTTTTCCCAGCTTTTGCTGGCGATCACCCAGAGAAAGAAGCCGCCCAGGGTGTTGGCCAGCAGGTCGAACAGGTTTTTCATCCGTTGTGATACGGCCAGGTAGACGATATCCACATTGATGTGTGATTTTTTCAGCTGGGCATGGGCACCGCAGAGGGCACCGATATAGCCGAACAGGAAGAGGGACACGTCATAGGCCCAGAGCGTGGGACTGTTGAGCACATAACGGGAAAACACCTCAAAAGCGACGGTTCCCGCCAGCAGGGGCAAGGCCAGGGCTATGGTGTGGCTGACGGTGGACACCAGCAGTCCTATCCCTTTGCACCATAAACAAAGTAGCTTTTTCATCATGCTTCCGTGGGTTGACAAACTAAGCTGCCCCGCATTTCGGCGGGGCAGTGGAGGATGGGCTTACTTGAGCAGCTCGACCAGGCGTGCACTGTACTTGTCGGTTTTACCGTAGTGCTCCCAGACCGCTTCGGCGGCTTCACGCCACTTGGCCTGGTCGGCGTCGGAAGCGGCGGGGCTCCATACCATGCCGATTTTCTCCATGTCGGCCACCGCTTCCTGCTCCCACAGGGCGGATTTTTCGGCCTGCTCTTGGGCGTGCCAGGTGGCGGCGTCACGGACTACCTGTTTCAGCTCGTCGGGCAGCTTGTTCCAGGCATTCTTGTTGACCAGCACGGGCAGGGCCTGGGCGCTGGATACCGGCAGCGGGTACATGTACTTGGCCACTTCGGCGAAGTTGCCGTCGCGGTGGTCGATCAGGTTAGAGCCGATGGTGCCATCGATGACGCCGGTGGCTAGGCCAGTGTAGGTCTCACCCCAGGCCAGGTTGACCGGAGAGGCGCCCAGTTCGCGGAAGAAGCGGCCGTAGGCGCCGGGGGCGCGGATCTTCAGGCCTTTGAAGTCCTCGATGGAGTCGATCTTCTTCTTGGTGATGACGTAGACACCGGGCTGAAAATAGGGATCCAGCCACACCAGGCCGTGGCGGTCATAGGCCTCGGTCAGCACTTCTCCCCAGCCTTTGTCATGGAACAGGGCATTCAGCTCTTCCAGGCTGCCGTTAGAGCCGGGCAGGCCCACCTCGACCACACCGAAGGGAATTTCACCCGCGTGCATCGGCTGGAAGGGGGCGGCCATATCGAGCAGTCCGGACTTGGTGGCGCTGATCAGGCCGTTGGTGTCGACCCCTTCACCGGCGTAGAGCATGGTGATCTTCATGCGGCCCTTGGAGTCGGCTTCGATCTTGTCGGCAAAGGACTGGTAGACATCACCGAAGGCGGTACCGCGGGAATACAGGTTGGTAAAGCGCCAGTTGACCTCGGCGGCCAGGGTGTCCAGGGTGGTGCCCATGCCGGCGACGGCGATCAGGGAAGCGGCGATTTTGGTGCGGGCGGAGCTCCATAGGGAAGAGCGAGTCATAATTTAGTCCCTTGGTTGTTAAAGTTCCATGTCCTTGAGTCGGGCTCAAGGTAAGTTTTTAGTTACGGGTTCCCCTCGAGGGAAGGCCAGTCTGCGACAGGGCCGGCGCGGATTAAATACGGAATGATCCATGTTCACTTTGAAGCTAATCAAACAAAAAGTGGTAGAACTACGATAGCACAGAGATAAGAACCAAAATGGTGAAAAAATAGAGAGGATTAGTTTGCTGTTCTGTGAAGTGAGTCACGCCGGTGCCCCATAAAAAAGAAGCATGCCGGCACGCCTGAGAAAAGTAAAAATTCAGCTGTGGGTGAAATGGGCGGTCAGTAGCTGCAGAAACAACTCCTTCAGCCGGCTCTGGCGGCCGTGGCTGCGGGTGATGGCGGAAATGCCCAGGTAATGGTTCTTGTGCTCGGGCAGCAGGGCTTTCATGCGGCCGCTCTCCACCCAGCGGCGGGCGAAGCTTTCCGGCAGGAAACCGATATATTGCCCGGACAGGATCAGTGCCGCCCTGGGCTCGTAGTGGTAGGCCCGACCGGCGATGTTGAAACCTTGTACCTGGGCGCTGGCCTCCGGGTTGGTATAGATGCCCGGGTGGATAAACTTGTAATCACCCAACCTGGCGAGGAGGGCGTCGGGATCGTTTTCCTTGAACAGGGGGTGGCGATCGCTGCAATATAGGAAACAATGCACCTGGTACAGGTGATGATAATCCAGCCCTTCCAGATCCCTGTGGTAGTGGATAAAGCCGATGTCGGCGTCTTCGCTCAGCACCCGGCGCTCGATTTCGCCCATATGGGCCACGTCGACACTCACATTCACATCCGGCGCCAGTTCCCCCAGGGAGGCGAAGATATCCGCCATGGGGAATTCGTCTTCCAGCCAGATATTATCGCTGGACACGATTTTCAGTTCACCGCTGAGCTGTTCATGCAATTCGTTGACGGTGTAGCGGAACTCCTCCAGCCGGGCGAACAGCCGCTTGGCCGATTCGTAGATCACCACCCCGTCGTCGGTGAGCGCGAAACCGGAGCGGCCGCGTCGACACAGCTTCAGCTTGAGCCGGTTTTCCAGGTTGGCCATATGGACGCTGATGGTGGAACGGCTGATATTGAGCTCGGTTTCCGCAGCGGAAAACCCGCCGCACTCCACGACCGTCTTGAACAGCTTGAGCAGACGGATTTCATAGTCACCGATCTGACCCAGCACGGGTCTGCTTGTTTGACTCATAGTTTGAGGTTCTTCAATGTGAATGTTGATACGTCATCATTTATAAGACTTTAAACACAAGGCTAACATGCAATCAAAATATGGCCAATGTCGGCAACGAACGGCACCATCCCGGACTAATACCGGATGTTATGGTGAATTCGTGGCGGGTCAAGGCCAATATGCTGGCCCGGTTGCCCCGGGCAAGGATGAATCAACACCGAGGGCGGAATCCGAATGAGCATCTCTTCAGTGAACAACAGTTTAATCAAGCAGGCCGGATATATTAACGGCCAGTGGTGCGAGGCCGAAAACGGCGCCACCATTACCGTCACCAATCCCGCCACCGGCGAAACCCTGGGACAGGTGCCGGACATGGGTATCCTTGAAACTCGTGCCGCCATCGATGCGGCCAGCCAGGCGCTGGTCAGCTGGCGGGATGTGGCCCCCAAGGAGAGGGCCCGCCTGCTGCGTTGCTGGTATGACCTTATCATCGAGCACAAGGAAGATCTGGCCCGGCTGATGACTCTGGAGCAGGGCAAGCCCCTGTTCGAGACCCGGGGCGAGGTACTGTACGGCGCTTCCTATATCGAGTGGTACGCCGAAGAAGGTAAGCGTGCCTACGGCAAGGTCTTTGCCGCACCCACCGCAGACAAGCGTGCGCTGAGTGTTCAGCAGCCCATCGGCGTGGTGGCGGCGATCACGCCCTGGAACTTCCCCAATGCGATGATCACCCGCAAGATAGGTCCGGCCCTGGCGGCGGGTTGTACCATAGTGGTCAAGCCTTCCGAAGAAACCCCCTTCTCCGCCCTGGCGCTGATGGCGTTGGCCGAGCAGGCCGGTATTCCCGCCGGCGTGATCAACATGGTCACCTCCAGTCAGGCCGCGGCGGTTGGCCAGGTGCTGACCGACGACAGCCGGGTGCGCAAGCTGTCGTTCACCGGCTCCACCCGGGTCGGCAAGCTGCTCTATGGCCAGAGCGCTGCTACCGTGAAGAAACTAAGTCTGGAGCTGGGTGGTAACGCCCCCTTTATCGTGTTCGATGATGCGGATCTGGACGCCGCCGTGGCCGGCGCCGTGATCTCCAAGTTCCGCAATGCCGGCCAGACCTGCGTCTGTGCCAACCGGATCCTGGTGCAGGACGGCATCCACGATGCCTTCGTCGCCCGTTTCAAGGAAGCGGTAGAGAAGCTGGTGGTCGGTAACGGCCTGGAGGATACCAGCACCCTGGGGCCGGTGATCAACAAGGCGGCGGTCGATAAAATCGCGTCCATGGTCGACAAGGCTCAGTCTGAGGGCGCCAGCCTGGTCACCGGTGGCCGGCGCCATCCGGCGGGCGAGCTGTTCTTTGCCCCGACCATACTGACCAATGTGACCCAGAGCATGGAGATCGCCCGCCAGGAGATCTTCGGCCCGGTGGCCCCGGTTATCCGCTTCAAGGATGACGCCGAGGCCATCGCTATCGCCAATGATACTCCCTACGGTCTGGCTGCCTATTTCTTTACCGAAAGCCACAGCCGCATCTGGAAACTGGCCGAGGCGCTGGAATACGGCATGGTAGGTATCAACGAAGGCATTCTTTCCAACGAAATTGCCCCCTTCGGAGGAGTCAAGGAATCCGGTCTGGGTCGGGAAGGGTCCTCCCAGGGCCTGGAAGATTACATGGAAACCAAATACCTGTGTATGGGCGGTATCCGCTAGTATTTTCCTGAATAAAGACAAGCCGGCAATGAGCAGATGCCGGCTTGTTCAATGAATGCAAAGCAGTAATTACATAGTGAAATGGACATCTTTGAATACTGTCCATCATCGTTAATGAATAATGACGCTGACTATGTAAGCCAATAGGACATGGTTGTAAAGGAACGTCCGAGTGCAGAATGAACAGAATGTAAATAAGGTACTTACCAGGCTGGATGTGTTGTTTCTGGCATTTGGTGCCATGATCGGCTGGGGATGGGTGGTCCTGTCCGGCAATTGGGTCATTGAAGCAGGCACCTTGGGGGCCATGACGGCGTTTGTATTGGGCGGTGTGCTGGTTATTTTTGTGGGACTGGCCTATGCCGAACTGGCGTCGGCCATGCCGACCACGGGGGGCGCCCTGATTTATGTGTTACGGGGCATGGGCTATAAAGCGGCGTTTATTGCCTCTTGGGCGTTGGCACTGGGCTATATTTCCGTTGTTTCATTTGAGGCGGTTGCCCTGCCTACCGTGATTGAATATATCTTTCCCGACTATAAAACCGGGTTTATGTATTCGATTAATGGCTATGATGTTTATGCATCCTGGGTGCTGGTCGGTATGCTGGGCTCGGTGTTCATAACCATGGTTAATCTGGTTGGCGTCAAGTTTGCCGCCTTTTTACAGATGGTATTGACGATCATTATTGCCATTATCGGTTTGATGCTTATTTTTGGTTCGGCCGTTAACGGCAGTGCGGAAAATGCCGATCCCCTGTTTATCGGAGGCATGGCTGGGGTATTGACCGTGGCGATCATGACACCCTTTATGTTTGTGGGTTTTGATGTTATCCCCCAGACAGCAGAAGAGATGAAGATCCCACCCAAGTCCATTGGTCGTATTTTGATTGTCTCGGTCGCTGCCGCCGTTATTTGGTATGTGGCCATCATTTTTGCGGTCGGTTTCGGGCTGGATCAAGCCTCGTTGATAAACTCCGTGCTGCCTACCGCCGATGCCATGACCAATGTGTTCGGGCATGGAGCCTTCGGTATCATTCTGATTTTAGGTGGGGTGGCAGGTATTATTACCAGCTGGAACTCTTTTATAATTGGCGGTAGCCGCATTTTATATGCCATGGCCGAACGTAACATGATCCCGGCCTGGTTTGCCCGCCTGCACCCGAAATATGGCACGCCCGTCAATGCCATTTTGTTTATCGGTGCGCTCTCTACATTGGCCCCTCTGCTTGGTCGGCCCATGCTGGTCTGGCTGGTGGATGCGGGTGGCCTGGCCATAGTACTGGCCTATTTCCTGGTGGCCGTGGCCTTTGTCAAGTTGCGTTACTCGGAGCCGGATATGGTACGTCCTTTCCGGGCCGGCAAATCGAATGCCATCGGCTGGGCTGCGGTTGCCTTCAGCCTGTTGTTTGTTGCCCTTTATCTGCCGGGTATGCCGGCGGCGCTTATCTGGCCCTATGAGTGGCTTATCTTTGCAGGCTGGTGGGGAGTCGGCTTGTTACTCATGTTTAATATGAGAAAAAGCCGGGGAGCGGCAAATAGCTATCAGTTAGAAAAAGCGATGAGCAATACCAAATAGGTTATTTATTAACAACCGGCATCGGAGCCGATGTGAATTAACTCGGATCCGGTGAGGAAAATTGAATAGGCAAGTCACCTCTGTAATAAGCCTCCGGTCTGCGGGGGTACTCGCTAATACCGAATTAATGGGAGAGATGATCATGAGCAAGAACCAAGAGCTGCAACAACGCAAAGATGCCGTCTTTGCCCGGGGCATGGGCAACATGGCCGCGGTGTATGTCGAGCGCGCCCTGAACAACGAGATCTGGGATGTGGAAGGCCGTCGTTTCATCGATTTCGCCGCCGGCATCGCCGTGGTCAACACCGGCCACTCTCATCCGCGTATCAAGGCGGCGGTGGCCGAGCAGCTGGAGCGCTTCAGCCACACCTGCGCCATGGTCACCCCCTATGAGAACGTGGTGGAACTGGCCGAGCAGCTGGTGCAGCTGGCGCCGGGCAATACCCCGAAGAAGGCCATCTTCGTTACCACAGGTGCCGAGGCGGTGGAAAACGCGGTCAAGGTCGCCCGCGCCCACACCAAGCGCAGCGGCATCATCGCCTTTAACGGCGGTTTTCACGGCCGTACCAATATGGCCATGGGCCTGACCGGCAAGGTGGCGCCTTACAAGGCGGGCTTCGGTCCTTTCCCGGGCGAGATCTATCACCTGCCTTATCCCAATGCCTATCACGGTGTGACCATGGCCCAGTCGCTGAAGGCGCTGGACGAGCTGTTCCATTGCGATATCGAGCCGGGCCGCGTGGCTGCCATCATCATCGAGCCGGTACAGGGCGAGGGGGGCTTCTACCAGGCGCCACCCGAATTCCTGCAGGCACTGCGTCAACTGTGTGATCAGCATGGCATCATGCTGATCTGCGACGAGATCCAGACCGGTTTCGGCCGTACCGGCAAGTTGTTCGCCACCGAATACGCCGGTATCGAGCCGGATCTGATGACCATGGCCAAGGGCATTGCCGGCGGTTTCCCGCTGGCGGCAGTAGTCGGCAAGGCCGACATCATGGATGCCGCCAATCCGGGCGGCCTGGGCGGCACCTATGCGGCCTTCCCGCTGGCCTGCGCGGCGGCCCTGGAAGTGCTGAAGGTGATCGAAGAAGAACAGCTTTGCCAGAAGGCGCTGGCCATCGGCGAGCTGATGAACCGCCGCTTGTCTGCGCTGCAGGCCAAGTATCCCGCGCACATTGGGCAGGTGCGCAACCTGGGTGCCATGGTGGCGATGGAGCTGGTCAACGATGGGGATGTTGACCAGCCCAATGCCGAACTGACCAAGGCACTTGTCGCCAAGGGTATCGAAAAGGGAGTACTGATGTTGTCCTGTGGGGTACGGGGCAACGTCATTCGCTTTTTGCCGCCCTTGACCTCTCCGTTGGAGTTGGTAAATGAAGGTCTGGATCTGCTGGAAGCGTCACTGGCGGAATTGATCTAGACAATTGAGTAACGTCGAGTCATCAAATCTTTGGCGGGCCTGGTGCCCGCCTTTTTTATTGTGCAAAACGCCGCCTCCTCAGACAAAAAATGCTTGACCTTGCCATAATGGTAAGGTTGATATTGGGCAGGGCAATACCGCCAAATGAGGAAACCATGATGATCTGTTTTACCCTGCCCGAGATGACCTGTGGCCACTGTGTCGGCGTGATTAACAAGGCTCTGACGGAGCTGGATCCAGCCTGTGAGCTGGAATTCGATCTGCCCAGCCATAGCATCAAGGTAGAGAGCCATTGTTCCCGCGAGGAACTGGCCGAAGCCTTGACCGAGGCCGGCTACCGGCCCGCATAAGCATCCAGAGCCCGGCGCAGTGCCGGGTTTTTATTTTTCCTGGAGAGTAGAGATGAACATAGGTGAAGCCGCGAAACAGGCCAGGGTATCGGCCAAGATGATCCGTCATTACGAACAGATCGAACTGCTGAAGCCGGCCGGTCGTACCGAGGCCGGCTACCGGCAATATGACGAGCAGAACATAGAAGTGCTCAGGTTTATCCGTCAGTCCCGGCTGCTCGGCTTCTCTATCCGCCAGATAGACGCGTTGCTGACCCTGTGGCAGGACCCTGACCGCCCCAGCCGGGAGGTCAAGCGGGTGGCGCAGCAACACCTGCAGGAGGTGGAAAACAAGATGCGCGAGCTGGCTTTGATGCAGGCGACCCTGCAGCGGATGATTGCCGCCTGTCCGGGTGACGAGCAGCCAGACTGCGCCATCCTCGACCAGCTGTCCTCGTCAGAACCCTCCTTACCCGGAGAGCCTGCTAAAAAATAGTGTTCGTGTGCTTGACCTTCCCATGATGGGAAGCCTTAAGGTGAACATGAGATATTCATCGCGAGGATAACAAGATGACGTCATTTACCACTACGGCCGCGGATGCTGCCGGAAAAGCGCCGGCCCTCAGCGTGCAGTTGCCGATTTCGGGGATGAGCTGTGCCTCCTGTGTCAGACGGGTGGAGCAGGCGCTGCAGAAGGCGCCGGGGGTACTCGAGGCAACGGTGAATCTGGCCAGTGACAAGGCCGAAGTGAGCCTGGTGTCCGGCACCCCGGCCAGCGTGCTGACCGAGGCGATCGAACAGGCCGGCTATCAGACCCGTACCGAGCAGTTCGAGCTGTCGATCATCGGCATGAGCTGTGCTTCCTGTGTCGGGCGGGTGGAAAAGGCGTTGCGGCAGCAGCCCGGGGTGATTTCGGCCAGCGTCAACCTGGCGGCCGAAACCGCGCTGATCGAGGCGCTGGCCGGTAACCTGGACGGCGGCCGGCTGGTCGCCGTGGTGCGCCAGGCCGGCTACGATGCCGCCTCCCTGTCGGTCGGACGGGATCATGATAATGACAATGTGCGTCGGGAGCAGGAACAGCACCGGCTTAAGCGGGCGTTCTGGCTGTCGGCAGCGCTGACACTGCCGGTGTTTGTACTGGAAATGGGGGCGCACTTCATACCGGGCATGCATCAATGGATTATGGCGACCCTGGGGCAACCCCTGAACTGGGGCATCCAGTTTGTGCTGACCACCCTGGTATTGTTCGGACCGGGACGGCGTTTTCTCATGCACGGCTTGCCGGCCCTGTTTCGCGCCGCCCCCGACATGAACTCCTTGGTGGCGCTGGGCAGCCTGGCGGCATGGGGCTTTTCGGTGGTGGCCACTTTCGCCGGAACCCTGCTGCCGGCCGGCACCCGGCAGGTGTATTTCGAGGCGGCGGCGGTGATCATTACCCTGATCCTGCTGGGCCGCTATCTGGAAGCCAGGGCCAAGGGCCGAACCGGTGAGGCCATCCAGCGGCTGCTGAGCCTGCAGGTAAAAACCGCCCGGGTGCGGCGCAATGATGAAACGCTGGAGCTACCGTTAGCCCAGGTTCAGGTCGGCGACCTTGTGCTGGTGCGCCCCGGTGAGCGGGTGCCGGTGGATGGCACTGTGCAGGAGGGCAGCTCCTATGTGGACGAGTCCATGCTCACCGGCGAGCCGGTGCCGGTGGCCAAGGAAGTGGGGGACGAGGTGGTCGGCGGTACCATCAACAAGAACGGCGCCCTGACTTTCGAGGCCACCAAGGTGGGCGGCGATACCCTGCTGGCCCAGATCATTCGCATGGTGGAACAGGCCCAGGGAGCCAAGTTGCCGATCCAGGCATTGGTCGATAAGGTGACGGCGGTATTCGTGCCGGTGGTGATGGTGGTGGCGACACTGACCTTTGTGCTGTGGCTGTGGCTTGGGCCGAGCCCGGCGCTGACCTTCGCCTTGATCAATGGCGTTGCCGTGCTGATCATCGCCTGCCCCTGTGCCATGGGGCTGGCTACCCCCACCTCGATCATGGTGGGCACCGGCCGGGCCGCTGAACTGGGGGTGCTGTTCCGCAAGGGCCAAGCCTTGCAGAGCCTGCGCAACAGCAAGGTGGTTGCCTTCGATAAGACAGGCACCCTGACCAAGGGCCAGCCGGAGTTGACCGATCTTCAGGTGTTGTCCGATCTTGACGAGGAGGAAGTGCTGGCGCTGGTGGCGTCGGTGGAGCAACACTCGGAACACCCGATTGCCGAGGCCATAGTGGCGGCGGCCCGGAAGCGGGAGCTGAAGTTAGCCGAACCCGAGGATTTCAAGACCCTGACCGGCATGGGGGTGTGTGCCATCGTCAAGGGACGGCGGGTAGAGGTCGGTGCGGATCGCTATCTTAAACAGCAGGGCCATGACCTTAATGCCTTTAAGGCGTCGGCGGAAAAGCTGGCAAATGAAGGAAAAAGTCCGCTCTATGCCGCCATCGACGGCAAACTGGCGGCAGTGCTCGCGGTGGCCGATCCGATCAAGGAGGGCACTCCGGCGGCCATCGGTGCCCTGCATGAGCTGGGCCTTAAGGTGGCGATGATCACCGGCGACAACAGCGGCACGGCCAACGCCATCGCCGACCGGCTGGGGATCGACGAGGTGGTGGCCGAGGTGATGCCGGACGGCAAGGTCGAGGCGTTAAAGCGATTGCGCGAGCGGTTTGGCGCCGTGGCCTTTGTCGGCGACGGCATCAACGATGCGCCGGCATTGGCCGAGGCCGATGTGGGGCTGGCCATCGGCACCGGCACCGATATCGCCATCGAATCGGCGGATGTGGTGCTGATGAGCGGTGATCTGCGCGCCGTGCCCAACGCCCTGGCCGTCAGCCAGGCCACCCTGCGCAATATCCGCCAGAACCTGTTCTGGGCCTTCGCCTACAATGTCTGTCTGATCCCGCTGGCGGCCGGCGCCCTGTATCCCCTCTACGGGCTGCTGCTGTCGCCCATGCTGGCGGCCGGCGCCATGGCCATGTCGAGTGTCTTCGTGGTGGGTAACGCCTTGCGGTTAAAGACCTTTCGGAGTGTGATGGCGGAATAGCCGGTTTCTGATTGGGCTGGCAGATCAGGGGCAGGGAAGCCTTTGTGGTATCACTCGGAATGAGCGAAAGCAGCCCTCAAATGGGACCAGTCTGGCCGGCGTCCTGTTCCGTTGCGGGCATTGAACCGGTTGGCGCCGGTCGATAAACTCGGGGAGTATGATCGGCAGTCTCGTGCGGTGCCCGATCGATGCAGGGCGATTAGGGTCAGTTATATAGTTCAGGGTGATCCCCCTCCCATAGTAAGCAACGGAAATAACCATATGAGTAAACACAAGAGGGCTGGTGTCAGACAGGTTGCAAGCCTGGCGGGGGTTTCTGTGGCCACTGTATCCAGAGTCTTGAACACGCCAGATAAGGTATCGCCTGAGACTGCGGAAAAAGTCAGGTTGGCCGCAGAACAGCTCAATTTCATCCCGAACAGCTCCGCAAGGGCGCTTTCCACCAGCCACACTCGCGCAATTGGCATTGTCGTGCCGACGCTGGAAAACCTCATTTATGCCAAGTTTATTGATGCGCTGGAGTCATCACTGGCAGAGCGGAACTACAACCTGGTTGTCTCAACCACAAGGAAGGGGACAATCCCTGAAAGCCTGAAGGTCAGGGAACTGGCCAATATTGGCGTTGAAGCCCTGATATTGCCAGGCCTGAGCCATGATGCCGAGATATTGGATTATTTGCGCAGGTCTGAAATTCCCTATGTATTCAGCAGTGTCTACGATGAGGCAGTGGAACACCCGACTATTGGGTATGATAACTACTTGCTGGGCCGTAAGGTGGCCCGTTATCTGATCAGCCATGGGCACCGGAATATTCTCCTGCTAAGCGGATCACTGGAGGACAATGATCGTACCATGCTGAGATTCAAGGGGGTAACGGATGAGCTTAAGCAACATTTCGGCCCCGGATACCAGCTGCCATCACAGATACTCGGCCTGAATACCCGGTCGGCCTATGAATATGTGTGCGAGAGTCTCGGGGGGAAGGCAGGCAAGGCATTCTTCGGGGCCACCGCCTTGCTCTGTTTGAGTGATGTGCTCGCCATAGGCGTGCTGCTGGCCATGGAGAAAAAGGGCGTTGTCGTGCCCCGGGACATGTCTGTGGTGGGTTTTGATAACCTGGAGATTTCCGAGTACACCAACCCTTCATTGACAACGGTTGACCTTCCCGTCACCGAGATGGGGAGAAAGATCGCGGAATCTGTTGTCAGCCACCTGGAGCATGGTACGCCAATGACATCCTTTCTGCTTGATGCCGAACTGGTGATCAGGGACAGTGTCGCTGATGTACGATACGGCTGTGCCGGCTCCAGCTGACGCGCCTTTGCTATACGGATATGACGAGGCCCTGCTCCTGCTTGCGGATAAAGAAAGCAGGAGTGGATCTATGACATTGCCGGGAACCATATCAGGAACCGTGATCCACCCAGTCGGGGCCATAGATGGGCTGTAACCAGGCCCTTTTTTTATCGTCCAGGGGCGAGCAGGCCTGGAAGCGGATGTATTTCCATTTTTTCCTTTGGGTGAAAGTCCACGCACCGGTGATGTCCGAGGTATAGCTCTGCAACGTGTAACCATCCTCATGCTGTTCGAAAACGATCGCCTTCCAGATGACCTCGGCCGGGGATGAAAGGTGAAACCCGTATCCTTCATCCGTTTCGGTCACCTCAAGCGGCAGGGTATCCAGCTCAACCCCGGTGCTGGCATAGAAGTTACCGGCTCCGATGTTGTTCAGTATGCTGGTTTCGTTCTTGTCGCCGGCCACCCGGATATACCCCAGGGGCGCGTAGTTTTCATATATGTAATGCTCACGATAGAATTCGTCATTGCCGGCAAACCCCAGGCATTTGTAGCCCCGGGTGAGCAGGTCATCCCAGCAGGGTTCACTGAAATGGGGGGAGTAAGGCTTGCTTCCTTGATCTTCTTCCAGCATCGACAGGCCATTGTAAACCTCTATGCCGACCAGATTGAGGTCTTTCAGCAGGGCACAGGGGGAAAGCAGGCTTTCAAGAATGTTTTTCCATTCTCCGCCTTCGCGAGGCCGGGTGGTTTCGAAGAAGCAGGGATGACAACAGAGGGATACCCCGTTTTCTCTTCCCATGGTCAGGGCGTGTATGTACTTTGCTTTCTCGTCCCGGAAGTAGCCACCCTCATAATGGCCATAATAGATGGTGTCGTTCTGTATTTCCCTGCCGGGGATAACAACAATGTCCTCATGTTCCATGGGTTGGGTAAAGGTATCGATAGCGTCGATATATGGGTGAATGGAGGTGCAGATAAAGTCGAAATTGAAAGGGACGCTCAGGGATTGCTTGATGACGTCATCACAGTCTCCACCATATTCATAATCTATCTGGCTGCCCTGTTTGTCAGGATTTGCCCTGGTATGCACATGAATGTTTCCCTTTTGCCAGGATGCCGTTCCGGTATAAGGGCTAGTGACCTTGAATGTCATGTCTTGGTTTTCCGTTGTTAAAGATGCTGCCCCGGCAGGCGGGGCAGCACAGTGAGAGTAAGGGTTAAGACTTTGTGGCAATGGTATAATTGGCTGCCTGATCACCGGTTACCTGTGAACTGTTTTTCGACACCTCCTGGTTAATGCCACTCCAGTAAAACGCCCTGGCCTCCTCTTCACGACTGTGGGAGGTCAGCTTGCTGACGACCCACAGGGCCATGATGGACACAAAGAAGCCGGGATAAGCGGCATCGATGCCGGTATCAAACAGCGGCCACAGTACGGTGATGCTCATGGCGCCAATCATGCTGGCAATGCAGCCACTGGCGGTGACCCGTTTCCAGAACATGGCGGCCAGGAACGGGAAGATCAGCGTGGTTGCCGATATCCTCAAGGCCCACTGATACATGGAGATGATATCGGTCATCATGAATGACACCCCCAGCGACAGCACCGACATGATCACCACGCTGACTCTGGCAGACCTCATCTTCTGCGCCTCGGTGGCCTGTTTGTTGACAAAGCCACAGTACAGATCGTGGGAAATATTGGAGCTGCCTTGCAGGATATAGGAGTCGGCACCGGTCATTAATGCCGAGAGCAGGCCGATAATGACAATGCCGCCAATCGCCGGATGAAGCAGCTCCATGGTCACGAAGGAAAAGACCAGATCTGCCCGGGTATCAAGCGGGACGAACTGTCTTGCCAGCACCCCAATGCAGTAGGGCAGGAAGGAGATCAGCATGACCAGCCCGAAGCCGGTGACCCCCGCCTTGATTGCCACTTCTTCCGTCTTGGAGGCAAAAATCCGTTGCCAGGTCGATTGCCATACCAGGTAGAAGGGGGCCACGGTCAGCGCAAAGGTGACCACCTCCAGGGCCCTGCCGTCCGGGATCGGTGTCAGGAATTCGGTGGGGGTGTTGAACAGCGCGTTTTCCAGTCCTCCCGCGTAGGTGACCGAGCAAACGGCCAGGATGATGATGCCGGCAATGACAATGACACTCTGCAGCGCATCGGTCACTATGGTGGCTTCCAGCCCGCCGAGAATGGTGAAGCCCAGGATCAGGGCAAACGACAGCATGAGACCGGTATCCATATCGATGCCGAAGATCACATTGAACACCGTGCTCATGCCGACAATCTGCAGGGCGGTGGCGGGTACGGAGTAAATGAATGCCGAAAATACCGATGGCACCACACCGGCCTTCCTGCCGAACCGCTTGCCGAACAAATCGGCCAGTGTGAACAATTTCAGTCTTCTCAAAGGCCTGCTGAAGAAGATAATCAGCAGCAGACTCACCAGAATACCGGGCAGGGCAAACATGAAATAGCCCGATATCCCCTTGGTAAAGCCCATGCCTACCCAGCCAATGAAGGCCGCGGCCCCGCACCAGGTGCTGATCAGGGTACCCGTTATCTTCCAGTACCCCATGTTCCATCCGGCGATGAGGTATGCATCGGATGTTTTTACCTTAAAGAAGTAATATCCACCGATCGCAAACATCATCATGAAATATACGATCGTATATCCTATGTACCACTCCATAGCTTCCTCCAGTCCTTGTCGTTACATGAAAGTGCAAAAGTTGTTAATGTGGATAGTGTAACCGGTTACATTTTGGAACTTATCCTTTCTAATGGCGTTGTCAAGCCTGATTTTTTATTCCTGATAATCGGTCGGATACTGGTGGATGGACGTCAGTATGGGCCAGATAAGTCCCTTGGCTTTCGAGACGGCGCTGATGGAGAGTATGTTCCTTGTGGGCAAAGGGCCTTGCTGACAGACTTCGGCAAGCGCCATCTGTGGATCAAGGGATGAGCAGCAGACGCCATTGGTAGTGGAGGGCAGGCAAGCGGCTACATAAAAGTTCAGAACGATGGCCAGTGACCGCTGATCGCTCCTATAATGCGCACAATTTTTTTCAACAGGGATTTTGCTATGGTGACTCTGGGTACTCCTCTTTCAGCGACGGCGACACGGGTTTTGATGTGCGGCGGCGGCGAGCTGGGCAAGGAAGTGGTGATTGAGCTGCAGCGTCTCGGTGTTGAGGTGATCGTGGTGGATCGCTATGCCAACGCCCCGGCGATGCAGGTCGCCCATCGTTCCCATGTTATCTCCATGCTCGACGGTGCCGCCCTGCGATTGGTGATCGAGCAGGAACGGCCGCACCTGATCGTGCCCGAGATTGAAGCCATCGCCACCGACACCCTGGCCGAACTGGAGCGGGAGGGCTTCAGGGTCATACCCACCGCCCGTGCCACCCAGCTGACCATGAACCGGGAAGGCATTCGCCGCCTGGCGGCCGAGGAGCTGAGCCTGGCGACCTCGCCCTATCGCTTCGCCGGTACCCTGGACGAATTCCGGGCGGCGGTAGACGACATCGGCCTGCCTTGTGTGGTCAAGCCGGTGATGAGCTCTTCCGGCAAGGGCCAGAGCACCCTCAAGCGTGAAGATCAGATAGAGGCCGCCTGGCAGTACGCTCAGGAAGGCGGTCGCGCCGGCGGCGGCCGGGTTATCGTGGAAGGTTTTGTCGAGTTCGACTACGAGATCACCCTGCTGACGGTGCGTCATGTCGGCGGCACCAGCTTCTGCGCCCCCATCGGCCATATCCAGGTAGACGGTGACTATCGGGAGTCTTGGCAGCCCCAGGTGATGAGTGCGGCGGCGCTTGAGGAGGCCCAGAGGATATCCGAACTGGTGACCGGTGCCCTCGGTGGTTATGGCCTGTTCGGGGTTGAGCTGTTCGTGCGTGGTGACGAGGTGCTGTTCAGTGAAGTGTCGCCCCGTCCGCACGATACCGGCATGGTGACCCTGGGCTCTCAGAACCTGTCCGAGTTTGCGCTGCATGCCAGGGCCATTCTCGGCCTGCCGGTGCCGCTCATCCGCCAGTATGGTCCTTCCGCCTCGGCGGTGATATTGCCGGAAGGGGAGTCCAAGCAGACGACTTTTGGCAACCTGCAACAGGCCCTGGCCGAGCCGGATACCGAGCTGCGCCTGTTCGGCAAGCCGGAAATCAATGGTCGGCGCCGCATGGGCGTGGCCCTGGCCCGTGCAGAAGATATTGAGACTGCCAGAGAAAAGGCCCGCCGCTGCGCCACCCTGGTGAAAGTGGAGTTCTGATACTATCCCCAGCCTGTTGGTGGCGTTGGCCCTTAAGCCGAAGGCCGAATTAATCCGGCCTTACGGGGGTTGCAAGGTGATACATCCGCATACGCTCTCCGTTTCGTTCCTGAAACGGAAGCTTGGCGGAGTCGTTCCCTTTGGCCTTATTGTGCGCCCAGTGCCGCCTTTTCAAACAGTCGCGATCAAAGCCAGAACCCCAACAGCATAAAGGCCGGGACCAGCACCAGCAGCGGGCATCTGAAGGTTCGCAGGGCCAGCAGGCCGAGGGCGGCGGCGGCCAGGGCCGGGGCCCCGGTCACGCTGCTGACAAACACCGGCTGATAGAGTGCCGCCAGCAACAACCCTACTACAGATGCGTTAATCCCCGTTACGGCGCCTGTCATCATCGGCCGGGCGGCCAGCGCCTGCCAGCTGTGTTGCAAGGCCAACACCAGCAGAAAACCCGGTAAAAACACGCCGAAGGTGGCGATCAAGGCTCCCAGCACCGGGGTGGCCGGCAGCAGCCCGGCACCCAGAAAGCTCGCCAGGGTGAACATGGGGCCGGGCATGGCCTGGGCTGCCGCGTAGCCGGTGAGAAAGACTTCCTGAGACAGCTCGTCCGCCAGCAATTCCTGCAGCAATGGCAGTACCACATGTCCGCCGCCGAAGACCAGGCTGCCGGCCTGGTAGAAGTCGGCAAAGATGGTTGCCGTGCCGGTGAGGGACAGCAGCGGCATGACCATCAGCAATCCCAGGAACAGCAACAGAAAGGGCCAGTTGAGAGCGAGCGGCTGGCCGGGGTCACCGCCCGCTTTTCGCAACAACAAGGCGCCGATCAGCGCCGCCGTCAGCAGGGCGATAAACTGGGTGCCCAGTCCCGGCAACAGCCACAGCAGGGCGGCGGTGAGTACGGCGATGGTTAAGGTCAGGGGCTTTTGACAGAACTGGCCGGCCATGGTCAGGACCGCATCGGCCACCACCACGAGCGCAAACAGCTTGAGCCCGGTTACTATCGCCAGTGTCGCGGGCTGGCTGGCCCAGTTCTGTCCGGCCAGCGCCAGGCCGAGCATGATCAGAAAAGAGGGCAGGGTAAAGCCGATAAAGGCAGCCAGGGCGCCGGATAGTCCTGCGCGCTGGTAGCCGATGGCAAAGCCCAGCTGGCTGGACGCCGGTCCGGGCAGGAACTGGCATAATGCCAGGGTTGCGGCGAAACTCGGCTGCTCTATCCAGCCGAGTTTTTGCACGAAATGGCGCTGAAAATAGCCGATATGGGCGGCTGGACCGCCGAAGCTGAGCCAACCGAGCTTAAAGAATTGCCAGAAAACCTGCAGCATGGAATACCCTTGATAAAAATCCCGGGCCCATGATAGCTGCTTAGTATGTATTTTTCATGGCACAGGGTTTCGATAGAGGTTGGTCAATATGGCGGCGAATGGATCTCGAATGCCGCAATTCAACCTATACTTTCACTGGCATATATCCATTGCAGCGGAAGGAAAATGACCATGACAAGAAAAATACTGGCCGTCTTGATGGCCCTCGGTCTGCTGGGCTCGCTGGCCGCCTGTAACACCTTTGCCGGGGCCGGCAAGGACATCCAGCGTGGCGGTGAAGTGGTAGAGGATGCTGCCAAGGATGCGCAGAGCGGTTATTAAGCAAGCATCCTTGTTATTCAGCCCGGGACCGGCATGCCGGTTCCGGGTTTGTCTGTGACGCTCGATACGCTTTTATTCAGCCATGGCCTCGGTCTTCTTTAATCATATCGGCGCATTTTTCGCCGATCATGATCGAGGGAGCATTGGTATTCCCGGAGACGATCAGCGGCATGATGGAGGCATCGGCTACCCTCAGCCCCTTGATGCCGTGCACCTTCAGCCTGCTGTCGACCACCGCCATGTCATCATTCCCCATTTTGCAGGTACTGGTCGGATGATAAATGGTCTGGCTGAAACGACGGGCGGCATCCAGTAATTGCTCGTCGGTCTGATATTGGCGACCGGGCACATATTCATCGATGATCACGGGTTTGAGCGCATCGGCTTCGGCGATGCGTCGGGCTACCTTGATCGCGTCCACCGCCACCCGCAGGTCTTCCTCAGCCGAGAGATAATTGGCCTGGATAGAGGGGTATTCATGAGGATCGGCGCTGCGGATCTTGATGCTGCCTCGGCTATGGGGGCGCAGCTGGCACACGGAGGCGGTAAAGGCCGAGAATGGGTGAACCCCTTCGCCGGGTTTATCGGCGCTAAGTGGTTGCATATGGAACTGGATATCCGGCCTATCCAGCCCATCCCGGGACTGGGTAAAGACACACACCTGGCTGGCGGCCAGGGTCAGGGGGCCGGTACGGGAAAGCGCGTACTGCATGCCTACCCCCAGTTTCTTCACCGGGTTGTTGACTTCGTCGTTGAGGGTCTTGCAGCTGGTCTTGAACACTAGGCGGATTTGCAGGTGGTCCTGCAGGTTTTCGCCCACACCCGGTAACGGATGCTGGCATTCAACACCCACCGATTTCAGGTGTTCCGGTTCACCTATGCCGGAACACTGCAGTATTTGCGGCGAACCGATGGCACCGGCACTGAGCACCACTTCCCGAGTTGCCCGGGCCAGCTGGCGCTTGCCATTGTGTTCAAACTCGATGCCGGTGGCCTGCTTGCCTTCCAGCAGGATGCGGCGGGTGTGGGCATGAGTCAGCAGGGTCAGGTTGGGACGTTTCAGCGCCGGACGCAAGAATGCCTTGGCGCTGCTGCAACGCAGGCCCTTATAGGCAGTTTGCTGAAAGTACCCGACGCCTTCCTGTTTTTCGCCATTGACGTCCGGGTTGGCCGGTATGCCGATTTGTTGCGCGGCTTCGACAAAGCGCTCGGCTATTTCCCTGCGCAGGCGAAGATCTGAGACCTTCAGCGGGCCATCGACCCCGTGATAGGCATCTGCGCCCCGGGACTGGCATTCGGACTTTTTGAAGTAGGGCAGGACCTCCTGATAACTCCAACCCTCGTTGCCCAGGGCGGCCCAGTCGTCGTAGTCCTGGTGCTGGCCGCGGATATACAACAGGCCATTGAGTGAGCTGGAACCACCCAGCACCTTGCCCCTGGGCCATTGCAGCTGCCTGCCGTTGATACCCTGATCCGGATCGGTGACATAGCACCAGTCGGTGGAGGGGTTATGCATGGTCTTGAAGTAACCGACGGGGATATGGATCCAGGGGTTCCAGTCCCGACCGCCGGCTTCCAGCAGCAGCACCTTTATCCCTGGATCTTCAGTAAGCCGGTTGGCCAGGACACATCCTGCCGAGCCCGCGCCCACGACGATATAGTCGAATTCTCCAAAAACCTGATCTTGATATTGAGCCATAACCCACCCGATAAAAACGATACGAATAGTATCAAAATAGTTAATTTGATTTTTATATCAAGTTAAATTTGATTTTTTTTGTTGGTTTTTTGTTAGCTTTACGTGCTCTCCCTGCTCTTAGGAAGATTCAGATGCTGGTTCAGTGGCGGATGGGGCGCCAGGGGCTGGTGTCAGGATGTTGATTTTACTGAAAATCGATAATTTCGATTCGTAATGTATCAAAATTATAACTATTTATGTTGACAGTGGTGGTTTTTGATTCATATAGTTACAACTGTTGCTTAGATGTAACTGTTTATTTAAATTGTGTGGTTAGGACAAGGAAGAGGTCACCTATGAAGATTAAACCGCTTATTCTGTCGTCAGTGGTACTAGCGATGTCGGTCAGCACCGCTGCCGTGGCTGATTATTCAGGGCCCAAGATAAAGATGAAGCTGGCTCACCCCGCCCCTCCCGGTAGCCACATCACCGTGGCTTACAAGAAGTTTGCCGATCTGGTTAAAGAAAAATCAGATGGACGAATCAAGGTGCAGCTGTTCCCTGGTTCGGTACTGGGCAGTGACCGGGTAATGATCGAGGGCGCTCAGCGGGGAACGCTGGAGATCGGCGTTAGCTCAACCCCGAACCTTGCCAGCTTTACTCCGCTTTATCAGGTGTTTGACCTACCCTATATCACCAGCCCAGAACATCAGGAACAGCTTTATAAGGCACTGGACAAAGGTAGTCCGCTGAACACCTATCTCGAGAAAGTCGCCAATGATATCGGCCTGCAGCCAGTCATGTATGCGGAATACGGCTATCGTAATTTTGTATCCAAGGATCGGCCGCTGAATGGTCCAGAATCTCTTTCCGGCCTGAAGATGCGCACCACGGATTCACCGGTGGATGTGGCCGTAGCCAAAGCATTGGGTGCCAACCCGGCTCCGATTGCCTGGGGTGAGGTCTACACCGCGCTGCAGCAGGGCACCATAGATGCCGAAGGCAATACCTTCGACCTCATGTACGGCGCCAAACACCATGAAAACCTGAAGTATGCGGTGACCTCGGCCCATAACTACGGCATGCAGGTGGCCATGGCCAACAAGAAATGGTGGGATGGGCTGCCCGAGGAAGCGCAGCAGTTGATCGAAGAGGCTTCCCAGGAAGCGGTGACCTATCAGCGCACCGTGGCCTATCCGGAAGATCAAAAGAAGGCACGTCAGGGCATGATTGATGCGGGTATCACCATTCATGAAACCACCGAGGAAGAAATGGCGCAATACCGTCAATTAACCAAGCCGGTATTCGATGAGTTTGCAGCCAAACTCCCTGCTGAATTGGTTCAGCTGGTACAGGACACCCAGCAGTAAGCCGATGTTTTTTGAACTACCAGTTCTGATGGCGGGAGCCTCCTGCTCCCGCCTGAAGATGTCTTTTTAGGTTCTGATCCCGGAGCTGTTGTATGGAAACCTTGAAGCTGGATAGAGAGCTGGATAAAGAAAAAAATCCCTCTTATCTTAATACCGTCATTCAAAATTTTGAGAAGCCTTTCCTGTTTATCGGCTTGATGTTGATGATTGTCATCATCAACTACCAGACATTTTTCAGATACTCCATCTCTGCCCTGTTAAACATGATTGGCACTCCCGGGTTCGAACAGTTGTTCGGGGCCTGGGTGGATATTGAAGGACTACGTGTCAGCATCAAGGGTGCTGTTGGCTGGGGGATCTGGACCGAAGAGCTGGCTCGCTATATTTTTATCTGGATATCCTACCTGGCGGTATCTATCTCGATCATTTCGAGAGGCGGCATACGTGTCGATGTGATCCATCATCGACTGTCCAAGCGCTATCAGGATATCGTCTGGCTGGTGATTGACTGCTGCACATTGATCCTGGTGTTTCTGTTTGCCTTTATGGGGCTGGATTATGTGAAGATGCAGTTGGTCATGCCGCAGACGACGCCTGCCCTGCAGATCGGCTATTACATTCCCTACCTGATACTGCCCATTGGTTTCGGTCTGATGACCCTGCGCACCCTGCAGTCCTTGTGGCGTCAGAGTCGGGGCATGAGCATTCCTGATGTATGCATAGGCCTGGTGGCCTCGGCCGTGCTGTTTCTCCCCGTTATGCTGTCCGATGAGTGGAGTGCTTCCTTACTGCTGTTCGGGTATTTCATCTTATTCTTGCTGCTTGGCGTACCCATCGCCTTTGCCCTGGGCCTAGCCGGGCTGACGACAGTGCTGGGTGCCGGCACCCTGCCGGTGGATTATTTGGCGCAGATCGCGTTTTCATCGATTGATTCCTTCCCGATCATGGCCATTCCTTTCTTTATCGCGGCCGGGGTGTTTATGGGCGCCGGGGGGCTGTCCAAACGGTTACTGGCATTAGGTGATGAGCTGGTCGGGGCCTTACCCGGCGGCATGGCCCTGGCCAGTATCATGACCTGTATCTTTTTCGCCTCGATCAGCGGCTCGGGCCCGGCAACGGTAGCCGCCATCGGCTCCATTACCATACCGGCCATGATTGCCAGGGGCTATGATAAATATTTTTCTGCGACTGTGGTGGCCTGCGCCGGGGCGATCGGGGTGATTATTCCTCCCAGCAATCCTTTCGTGGTCTATGGTGTCTCGGCCCAGGTATCGATCGGTAAGCTGTTTATCGCCGGCATCATTCCCGGCCTGATCATGGGGGTCGCCCTGATGGTAGTTGCCTACCTGGTCTCCAAGAAAAACGGCTGGTATGGGGAGGTGCGGGAACGCTCGCTGAAAACCTTTATGAGCGCGGCCTGGCAGGCAAAATGGGCGCTGATGGTGCCGGTGATCGTACTGGGTGGCATCTACGGCGGTATCATGACGCCGACGGAAGCCGCCGCAGTGGCAGCCTTGTATGGCCTGTTCGTGGGGCTCTGTATTCACAAGGAGCTGACCTTTAGCAGCCTCTGGTCATCGGCTCAGGATGCCGCCGGTATTTCGTCCATCATCATACTGCTGATGGCCATGGCGACCATCTTCGGCAATATCATGACCATTGAACAGATACCCGAAAGTATCGCCGAACTGATCCTTTCGGTGACCTCGAACAAATTTGTCATCCTGATCATGATAAATATCTTCCTGCTGTGGATCGGTATTTTCATGGAAGCACTGGCAGCCATCGTTATCCTGACGCCAATACTGCTGCCTTTGGTGTTGGCCGTCGGTGTAGATCCGGTTCATTTCGGGGTGATGATGGTTATGAACCTGGCGATTGGTTTTATTACCCCGCCGGTGGGTGTCAACCTGTTCGTCGCCAGCGGTATCGCCAGTGTCAGTATCGGTGGGCTGGCCAAGTCCATCTGGACTTACTTGTTGGTGATGATCGCCGTCTTGCTGATGATTACCTATATTCCGGAAATTTCATTGCTTTTATTATGATGGTTTCCTTAATGAAGCGGGGCCCTCGGGCTCCGCTTTTATTTTGGGGTCTGTGCAGATAAGGAGTTGTCGTTGTCCGTCAGTTCAATGATTGTAGCGAAAGCCTGTCAGCAGCTGGCAGAGCGGGTTCAACGGGATGGGGGCATGCCGGTATGCTTGGCGGCCGTTGATCACGCGGGGGCCTTGATTCATCTACACCGCATGGATGGAGCGCCCGAACGGTTGATCAGTATCGCCACAGGCAAGGCCTATACGGCGGCCAGGATGAGGGTATCGACCGCCATGTTCAGGCAACGGCTGCTGAATGAGCAGCTATCGCTGGCCGATTTTCTGGATGAAAAGTTCACTTCTCTGCCGGGCGGGTTGCCCTTGTTTGATCAGGAGCTGGTGATCGGCGCGGTCGGCGTGAGCGGCCGCACATTGGAGGAAGATGAGCGCCTTTGTCAATATTTTGCGGAGGGCATCCTGAGCGAAGTGAGCCATAACGGCAACACCCCCTCTACAACGGAATAGCAACCTGATTTCCCTGTGATAAACTGCCTGAATATCCATACAGGAGGGCTTATGAGCACATCGGCAAATGCAACCAACTCAACTCTGCTTCGTGCCTTTGCCTTGATAGAAGAAATGATCAAGGACGACCGGGCAACCACGGCGGCGGACTTGTGCCAGCGGCTGGATGTGCCCAAACCCACGGTACACCGTATTATCGGGCAGCTGGAGCAGGAGGGATTGCTACAGAAGGAGCCCGATGGCCGTCATCTCAGCCCGGGCCCACGCTTGCGAAAAATGGCGTTGGGAGTGCTGGCCCAGCGCAGCGTAGGGGCGCCCAGGCGGGCGGTGCTGCAGAAACTGGCGGAAGAGCTGGGCGAAACCTGCAACATCACCCTGCTGGATGGTCACGAGCTGGTCTATTTCGAGCGGGTCGAAACCAACTGGCCGGTGCGTATCCAGTTGCATCCCGGCTCGCGCATGCCCCTGCATTGCACCGCCAGTGGCAAGCTGTTCCTGGCGTTAATGACCCCCCACAGACGCAGGGCGCTGCTGTCCGGTTTGACCCTGACCGCCCATACCCGGCATAGCATCACCGATCGGGAACAGCTAGAGCAGGAGCTGGAGAAGATCGCCAACAATACCCTGAGCACCGACAACGAAGAGTTGATTGACGGCATGGTGGCGATTGCGGTGCCGGTGTATGACGAGGTGGGTCAGATCCGGGCCACGGTGGCGGTGCATGCACCGACCATACGCAAGCCGCTGATCAGCCTGATGGAATGGGCGCCGACCCTGCGCCGCGCCGCCGCCCAGCTGCAGGCGGTGCTGGATTTGTAACCCCGTATTTTGCCAACGATAAGCGTGGTTAATAGCATTTGATGCAAGCTGATTAGGTTGCAGCGGATATCCGCCCTGACCAGACCAAGGCGACCCGTTGTTTCAGGTGGGGAGGGGCAGCCGGCCCCGCTCATGATGACCAATAACAGGGTTAACTTCCATCCAGCTCTCAGCCATGGCGATGATCCTCTTTGATCATATCTGCCGCTTTTTCGCCAATCATGATCGAAGGGGCATTGGTGTTACCGGATATCAGCAGCGGCATGATAGAGGCGTCGGCCACCCGCAGGCCCTTGATGCCATGCACCCGCAGCCTGGCATCCACGACGGCCAGCTCATCATTGCCCATCTTACAGGTGCCTACCGGGTGGTAAATGCTCTGGCTGAAGATGCGCGCGGCTTCCAGCAATTCTTCGTCGGTCTGATATTGACGGCCGGGCACAAATTCATCGGTGATCACGGCTTTCAGGGCGTCGGCTTCGGCAATCTGCCGCGCTACCTTGATCGCAGCTACCGCCACCTGCTGATCTTCTTTTGCTGAGAGATAATTGGCCTGGATCGACGGGTATTGATGAGGATCGGCATTGAGGATCTTGACGTAGCCCCGACTCAAGGGGCGTAACTGGCACACCGAGGCGGTAAAGGCGGAAAACGGATGAACTCCCTCGCCGGGTTTATCGGCACTCAAGGGCTGCATATGAAACTGGATATCGGGACGATCCAGCCCGGCCCGGGAGCGGGTGAAAATACAGACCTGGCTGGCGGCCAGGGTGAGGGGACCGGTTCTGTAAAACGCATACTGCAAGCCGACGGCCAGCTTTTTAATGAGGCTATTTACCTCGTCGTTGAGGGTCTTGCAGAGCGTCTTGAATACCAGGCGGATCTGCAGGTGATCTTGCAGGTTCTCGCCCACTCCAGGTAACGGATGCAGGCATTCCACGCCCACCGAACTCAGGTGCTCGGGTTCGCCGATGCCCGAGCATTGCAGTATTTGCGGTGAACCTATGGCACCGGCACTGAGCACCACTTCCCGTTTCGCCCTGGCCTGCAGGCGCTTGCCATTGTGTTCAAATTCGATGCCGGTGGCCTGTTTACCTTCCAACAGCACGCGACGGGTATGGGCATGGGTCAGCAGGGTCAGGTTGGGGCGTTTCAGGACAGGGTGCAAAAAAGCCCTGGCGGTACTGCAGCGCAGTCCATTATGGGCGGTTTGCTGGAAGTAGCCTACGCCTTCCTGCCGTTCGCCGTTGAAGTCCGGATTGACCGGTATGCCGATCTGCTGTGCCGCTTCGACAAAGCGATCGGCAATTTCTCTGCGCAGGCGCAGGTCTGAGACCCTCAATGGGCCGTCGACCCCATGGTAGGCATCTGCGCCCCGGGACTGGCATTCGGACTTCTTGAAGTAGGGCAGTACCTCCCGGTAACTCCAGCCCTGGTTGCCCAGGGCGGCCCAGTCGTCGTAGTCTTGATGCTGGCCACGGATATACAGGAGTCCGTTGAGTGAACTTGAGCCGCCGAGCACTTTGCCCCTGGGCCATTGCAGGCGGCGGCCGGCAATGCCCTGGTCGGTATCGGTCAGATAGCACCAGTCTGTCGCAGGGTTATGCATGGTCTTGAAGTAGCCGACGGGAATATGGATCCAGGGATTCCAGTCCCGACCGCCGGCTTCCAGCAGCAGCACCTTTATCCCTGGATCTTCAGTAAGCCGGTTGGCCAGTACACATCCCGCCGAACCTGCGCCCACGACGATATAGTCGAACTCACCCAACAACTGGCTTATTTGCTGCTCGGACATATCACACCAATAAAATTGATACATTTATTATCGTAATTATAAAATTTAAATTATTTTAAATTTAAACTCGATTTATTTATTGTCACTAAAATTTGAGGTTAGCCTGTTCGTCGCCTAAATTTATAAGATGTGTTTATCCACCAACTAATTGTAGTCCACATGTGGCTCAGGGCTTAGGTCATGCCGACCTTAACGGTAGCTCGTGCATGTGGCGCTGATAACACTCAATGGTGATATGACAACGAGGGTAATTTCGATGGCTAAATCATTGGATAAAGCGGTTTCCAGAAGAGACTTTCTCAATATTTCAGGGCGTTATGGTCTGACTTCGACCCTGTTCGCCGCCTCTGGCCTGGGGGCGGGGATGAGCCTGAGCAGCCTGGCCCAGGCGGCAGAAACTGAACAGGCGAAGCGTTATCAGACCGAGCCCAAGTTTCAACTGAAATTTGGTGCTTCCGGTTTTAATGAACGCAACCTTGATATTCAAAAATCGGGTCAGTTATTTTTTGCCCGGGATTTGGAAGAAAGAACGAATGGCGCTATTCGGGTTGAGTTTATCGGCAGTAATCAGCTCTGTGGCCAGCTGGACTGTGTGCGCAAGACACAGCAGGGCATTGTCGATATCTACTCGGCTTCGACCCAGAACTCATCTGCGGCGGCGCCTTATCTGAATGTGCTGGATTTTGCCTATATGTTCCCCAGCCGGGCCTCTATGTTCCACTTCTTCTACGATCCACGCAGTGAAAAGCTGTTGCGTGAGCCTTTGAGGCAAAAGCATAAGCTGCAGTTCCTATTCACCCATTGTGACTTACGTGGCCTGATGCTGGGACTGAAATGGTCCGATAAACCGCTGGTCACCAAGCTTGAAGAACTGGCAGGGACTAAAAACCGGGTGACAGGTACTCAGCTTGGACGCATTGCTATGGAGCTGATGAACCTTAATCCGGTGCCCATCGCCTGGGAAGAAACGCTGGACGGATTGCGTCAGGGGCTGCTGGATGGCGCTGAAACCTGGATGAGCGCGGTAGCCTATGCGGGGATGGCACCCGTGGTGTCACAGGCGGTCGATTTACGCTTCTTCGCCGGTACCGAGCATACCTCCATGAGCTTGCCGGTATTTGATAAGCTGGGTAGCGAGTTGCAGGATCAGACGATGGAATCTGCTTATTGTGCTCAGATTTTTACCCAGGGCATGAATGAAGGTGCCCAGACCGAGATAATAGGGGCAAGTGAACATCCCAATCCGAATACGGTATTTGCCGAAAATAACGTGCGGGTGGCGCCTTTGTCCGACAGCGAGCGAAGAAAAGCCGAAGAAATGTGTTCACCAGAGTTTAATCCCGACCCTTGGGAGTCTTGGCGTGAGCGTCTCAATAAGTGGGCTGGTGATATCGACGTGTACAAGGAAATTCATGGCATAGCTAGGGAAATTGATCTTGGTCATGCGGTTGTCAATGTTAAACCCAGACGTTGGTGGCGAGCTTGAATAACTGGCGGTCACTGGGGGCGTGCGACAGCAATTCCTTCTGGATGTGTTGTCAATTAATTGGGTTTGATTGTTCGGAAGTGTGGGTAGATGCATATGTCTGAAAAAAGAGAGAAGACATCGATAGGGCAGCATTGTATCAATAGTATCGGCTGGATAAATGAGAACATGGAAAAAGTAGTCATCATGATCTGCTATTCCACCATGACTGCCATTATCTTTGTCGAAGTGATACGGCGTTTTGTGTTCAACCTTCAGGCCCCCTGGAGTACCAGCATACCCGTTTTGCTCTTCTTGTGGTTGACGTGGGTAGGTGCTGCATTGAATGTGAAACAGAGGACGCACCTTTCTTTAAATGAAGTACGTATGCGTTTGCCTTACAAGGGGCAGTTTGCCTGCTTGGTAATGGATGCGGTGCTGTGGATTTTCTTTGCGGTTATCGTCATTTATTTTTCAACCGAGCAGGTTCGTCTGGCTTATGATAATTTTTCCATCGTACAGGGTACCGATAATGTAATGCAGTGGTGGTTTTATTTGGCTACGCCATTGGGTTGGGTGCTGATTATTTTTCGTGTGTTACAGAATTTACGTGATGACTGGCAGCGATTCAAGCGCAAGGAGTCGTTTGATTTACAACCTTCAATACTGGATTGATGGGAGGTTTTTATGTCGGAGTCCACGTTGATAGGACTGGTTAGCTTTATTTCCACCTTGCTGTTCGTATTTGGTGTTCCTATATTCCTGGTGATTGGCATATGGGTCGTAGGTACGAGCATCATTATTGATTTCACTCTTGCCAATATCGGGGTTACATTGTTTGAAGGTCTCAATTTTTTCGGACTTTTGGCATTGCCATTGTTTATATTGACGGGAGATCTGATCAATGCTGCCGGTATAGCAAAGCGGCTATCTGACTTTGCCTATTCAGTGCTGGGTTTTATGCGTGGAGGCATGGGCATGGCTGCACTTGGGGCTTGTGGGTTGTTTGCCGCTATTTCCGGTTCCAATGCCGGCACCACGGCAACTATTGGTTCCATCATGCATCCGGAGATGGTCAAAAACGGTTACGACGAACGCTTCGCTGCGGCAACCGCCGCATCGGGTGGTACTGTGGGGATCATCATACCGCCCAGTATTATTTTTATCGTTTATGGATTTATGATGAACTTGTCGATAAGTGACTTGTTTATTGCAGGTATGTTGCCTGGCGCGGTAATGGTATTTTCCATGATGGGGGCCTGTTACCTGGTTGCGAAGAAGAATAAATGGGGTAAGGTTATTCCGTTTGTACCCACTGCAATATTTAAATCTGCCATGAGGGCTTATCTTGGCTTTATTACCATAGGTGTTGTGGTCTATGGGATTTACTCAGGTAAATTTTCTCCTACCGAAGCCGCCGCGGTGACCGTTGGTTTTACCCTGATTGCCGGCTTGTTATTAACTAAGGAGCTAAGCTTTAAGACGTTGCCTTCGATCATGCTCAGATCAGGTCAGATAACCGGTATACTGGCCCCCCTGATTGCTATTTCAGTCGTCATGCAGCAATTGCTTTCCTTGTTGGGGGTTGCTCAGGTGTTGAATGATATGCTGAGTGGTTTCGGCGGTTATTATTCAGTTTTGCTGGTGTGTATGGGTATTGTGTTGATGGCTGGTATGGTGATGGAGAGCCTGCCGGTAACCATTATATTGGCCCCGATACTGGCACCAATAGCGCAAGGTATGGGCGTTGACCCGATCCACTTCTCGGTTATTTTTCTGGTTGGAGCGGCAATCGGGTTTATAACCCCACCTTTTGGTCTTAATCTCTATGTCGCCAGCAGTATTACCGGGATACCCTATATACGCTTGGTTAAGTTTGTTATTCCTTACTTTATTGCCTTGCTGCTCAGCTGGTTATTGATTGCATTCTGGCCTCCACTGTCCATGTTTTTGGTTCAGTTCAGCGGCGCCGGATGATTAAAAGGGGCTTCCGGTAACAGAAGTCCCTTGTCGTGTGCATTTCAATTTGACTCAATTGTTAATTAACTGATTGTTATCAATGGATATTTTTAATTTTATAAGATCAGTTCAGGAGAGTCTATGAACCCATCGGCAAGTGCAACCAACTCAACTCTGCTTCGTGCCTTTGCCTTGATAGAGGAAATGCTCAAGGACGACCGGGCAACCACGGCGGCGGACTTGTGCCAGCGGCTGGATGTGCCCAAACCCACGGTACACCGTATTATCGGGCAGCTGGAGCAGGAAGGATTGTTACAGAAGGAGCCCGATGGCCGTCATCTCAGCCCGGGCCCACGCTTGCGAAAAATGGCGCTGGGAGTGCTGGCCCAGCGCAGCGTAGGGGCGCCCAGGCGGGCGGTGCTGCAGAAACTGGCGGAAGAGCTGGGCGAAACCTGCAACATCACCCTGCTGGATGGTCACGAGCTGGTCTATTTCGAGCGGGTCGAAACCAATTGGCCGGTGCGTATCCAGTTGCATCCCGGCTCGCGCATGCCCCTGCATTGCACCGCCAGTGGCAAGCTGTTCCTGGCGTTAATGCCCCCCCACAGACGCAGGGCGCTGCTGTCCGGCTTGACCCTGACCGCCCATACCCGGCATAGCATCACCGATCGGGAACAGCTGGAGCAGGAGCTGGAGAAGATCGCCAACAATACCCTGAGCACCGACAACGAAGAGTTGATTGACGGCATGGTGGCGATTGCGGTGCCGGTGTATGACGAGGTGGGTCAGATCCGGGCCACGGTGGCGGTGCATGCACCGACCATACGCAAGCCGCTGATCAGCCTGATGGAATGGGCGCCGGCCCTGCGCCGCGCCGCCGCCCAGCTGCAGGCGGTGCTGGATTTGTAAATATTGAGGGCCTTACTGTCTCACGCCTGCCGGCGAAGCGAGGGGGCACTTGTCCCCCGTTAGCCTGCGGTTTCCGCCTGTAATTGCGCCTTTATCCTGGCCAGCAACTGGATGCCCGGTTCTATCTGTTCGAGGGGGATCGCTGACAGGCCGATTTTGAGGCAGTTCTTCGGCAGATGGCTGCCAAAATGATAGCTGTCGGCGGAGATCAGCAGCAGACCTTCTTTCGCCGCCCGTTGTTTCAGCTGGCCGGCATCCAGGCTGGCGGGAAGTTCCAGCCAGCAGGAGGAACCGCTGATGGGGGAGCTGGTGCAGTCGGGCAGGTGAGTCTTAAGTGCCCGGGCCAGACATTCTCCCCGCTCTTGAAATACCCGGGCCAGCTTGCGTAGCAGGGCATCATGGTAGCCCTGAGCCAGAAACAGGGCTACGGCCCGCTGGTTGTTGAGCGGTGGATGGCGCAGCATCAGCTGGCGCAGGTTACGGGCCTCCTGGATCAGGGCCTTGGGGCCGACCAGGAAACCCATGCGTAGTCCGGGAGCCAGGGTCTTGGACAGGCTGCCGATGTACAACACCCGCTCGGCTTGATCAAGGCTCTTCAGTGCCGGGGTGGGGTGGGTATCAAAGTTCATTTCCATCTCATAGTCATCTTCTATGATGATGAAATCCTGCCGCTGCGCTTCTTCCAACAAGGCGAGCCGCCGTGCCAGCGGCATGGTCACAGTAGTAGGGCACTGATGGCTGGGGGTCAGATAGACGGCATCACACTCATTCAGCCGCTCATCAACCACCATGCCGTCCCCGTCTACCCGCAGGCTCTTCACCCGGGCGCCGAATATCCGGGCAATATGGCCGGCGCTGACATAGCCGGGATCCTCGATGCCAAAGCAAGAGGTGTTGTCCAGCAGTAGCTGGGCCAGCAGGTAGATGGCCTGCTGGGAGCCGACCGTGATCAGGATTTCATCGTTGCTTGCCTGTATGCCACGGGTGGGCAGTATGCGTTTCTGCAGCTGCTCGATCAGCAGGGGATCGTCGCTGTCGTAACGGTCCGAGCTCCAGTCGCGGATGGCCTGCACGCTGACCGCATCCCGCCAGCATTTACGCCAGCTGTCGATGGGAAACAGGCTGGTATCCAGCTGGCCGTAGACAAAGGGATATTTGTAGCTCTGCCAGGAGTGGGACAGGCTGGCGTTGGGCTGATGGCCGGGATGCACTTTCAGCCGTTGCAACCAGTTCACCTTATCGACCCCGGCATCTGCGGGCGTGGCCGGGATGCCCTGGTGAGCCTCAATGCCGCCGGTGGTAAATTGCGGATTGACGTAATAACCGCTGCGTTCTCGGGACGTGAGATAGCCATCGGAGACCAGTTCGTCATAAACCAGCACTATGGTGTTACGTGCCACATTCAGGTTCTTGGCCAGGCTGCGACAGGAGGGCAGGGGCTTATCCAGGGGTAAAAAACCGCCCAGAATCGCGTTCACCAGATGTTCCCGTACCTGTTGCTGCAGGGTCGCCTGGCTGTCTCTATCAAGATGGAAAAGTGCCGACATCCTGTGGTCTCCGTGATGATGGTGGTAGGGCGGTCATGTATCTCCTCATGGAGATACATGACCGGTGCTTCCACTGGTAAACGCAATGGCCGCCTATGCCGCCAGAACGTCCAGATAGATTAAATCGAGACTTTTTGTATTGAAATGTAAATTTTAATCCTGGCTGACGCCAATAACAACCCCAGGACTGATAACCGACATCCATGATGTTGGTTGCTGCCTGGGCTAGCCATCCTCAGGTTGATAAAAGTGCCCGCCCAGATAGGCGGCAACCCCCTCTCGGCTGGCCTCGAAGTGGGGCTCGGGGAGCTGCTGGGGGTCCACCCAGCGCCAGCCGTCGCACTTGTCCGGTTCCATCAAACGGGGTTCGCCCTGGCATAGCGGCGCATGCAGGATCACCGAGATGGAGTGTACGCCCTCTTCCCGCCAGGTGTGCAGGTTATTGGTGATGGCCACCACCTCAGGTGCAATTACCCGCAGGCCGGTTTCTTCCGCCAGTTCCCGCACCGCCGCCAGCTCGAAGCTTTCGCCAAGCTCCATATGACCGCCGGGAATAGACCAGTAGGGGGCATGGCTGTTCCGTCGCTTGCCGACCAGGATCAAGCCATCGGGCCGGCTGACGATGATGCCGACGCCGATGGCCGGGCGTAGCTGGTTCACGCCTGCTCCTACGGCTCAGGCCTGCTGGCCGAAGCGCTGCTGCAGATAGGCGATGATGTCGTTGGATTCGTACATCCAGCGGCTTTCACCGTTCTCCTCGATGCGCAGGCAAGGGGATTTAATCCGGCCGCCGCCAGCCTGCAGCGCCTCCCTGTGGGGAGAACCAGGATTCACATTGCGCAGTTCGATGGGCAGGTTCAGCTTGTGCATGGCCCGACGTACCTTGATGCAGAAGGGACAGCGGGGCAACTGATAGAGGGTCAGCTGACGGCAGGCTTCATCGATTTGCTGCTGAGCGTCCAGTGGTCGCCGCATCTTGGCCGGGCGGGTCAGCCTGTCGCCCACCACGAGAATCCCCCCAATCCCATTACGTAACGCTTTTACCAACATGACGGCTCCCCTCTATCGCGATGAAAAAGGGGATTGTATCTGAAACGGGCCGGTTTTTTATCTATTTCAGAACACCGGCGCCGTGCGAGACTGTCATCATCTTGGCTAGCTGCTTGATGGTGTGCTGGACTCCATGATGCGCCTGGCCCTGGCCATCACGGGGGCGTCGGCCATGGCGCCATCGACGGCCACCGCCGCCCCCAGCGAGGTTTCGGCGGCCGCAAGAATTTGCTTGGCCCACAGTATCTGGGCGGATGAAGGCCGATAGGCTTCATGCGCAGGTGCGACCTGTTTGGGATGGATCAGCAAGATGCCGCCGAACCCCAGCTGCAGGCCTCGCTGGGTGTAGGACTTGATGCCTTGCGGATCATCAATGGGGGGATAGATGGCATCGATGGGGGCGGCGAGGCCGGCGGCGCGGGAGGCCAGCACCAGTTGGCTGCGAGCGAACAGAAACGCCATTTCATGGGGATCCTGGCCGGCGGGGGGCGGATAATCCATGCCCAGATCGACCGCCAGATCCAGCTTGCCAAACAGCAGGCGGGCGACCCCCCGGGTGGTGGCGATCTCGGTCAGGTTGGCAAAGGCCCTGGCCGATTCGATAAAGGGCAGCAGGGGCTTGTCGGTGGCATTGGCCAGCTCCGCCAGGGCCAAGGGGTCGTCGGCCTTGGGCAGCACCACGGCGGCGACGGCCGGCGAGCGGCACAGGCGGGTATCGTTGTTAAACCAGGGACTGTCGGTGCCATTGATGCGGATCAGCACTGAAGCCGGTGGCTGGGTATCCAGCCAGGCGGCCAGGGTGGCCCGGGCGCTGTCTTTTTCCGTAATCGAAACCGCATCTTCCAGATCGATGATCACCGCATCGGCGCCACTGTGCTGTGCCTTGGCAAAACGATCCGGGCGGTTGGCCGGTACAAACAGCAGGGTCTGCAATGTGCTCAGATTCATGGCTTTTATCCCTAAGTCAGCGTCATTTGGACTTAATAGTTGCGCAAAGCGAATGCTGGCTCCAGCCTATTCCTTTTGTGTTGTCAGCCGCAAGTCACCCATGCAAAAAAGCCCGGCGCACTGAGCGCCGGGCTTTTTTGTTGGGCTTAATCTAATTATGCCAGCCAGATAACCGCTGATACGAGACCCGATATCGACTGGTAGTTTTTCGCCAGTCGCTCGTATCTCGTCGCTCCCCGACGAAATTGCTTCAACTTTTGGGAAAATGCTCTGTCGGGTTGAGAGCCTTGTATATACCCGATGATGGCGGTTGATGGGGCAGGAGTTATCGACCGGCCTCTCGGCCGGTCGACTCCTTACTCGAGAATCAGGAGGGCTTTCAGGCGTCCGCTTGTGCCATCACACGCTGACGTTCGTGCATTGTCTGCCGGTCTTGCCTGCCGGTAGACACCAGCTGAAAGTTGAATTCCACTTCGGTGACCGGACCGGACCGGACCGGTCACGCCATGGCGCTCGCCTTCCGCTGAATGTGTTACCGGGCGTGCTTCTACCGTGGGCGTTGAGTCGGTGCAACTGAAATCGTCAACGCAGATCCGGTTTGTTGATTCCAACTGCCGTTAATCTCTATTCAACAACCGTACCACCATGGCCAGACTGTTAATTGTTTGTTTTATATGTTTTTTTAGTAAGCCTCCGGCAAAAGGGACCGAAAGGCTTTGGTGAAATGATGAAGTGACGGGGGGGAAGGTTAATGAAATGGTGAAACCGCCATGCCACAGGGAATGACATGGCGGCGGGCCTTCAGAGCTGCTGGTGCGGCCCGAACACTTCGTAGTGCAGCCGCTCTTCGGCGATGCCCCAGGCGGACAGGGTTTCTTTGACCATGGCCATAAAAGGCAGGGGGCCGCAGAAATAGTAGTGGGCGTCGTCCCGGTGAATGCTGTCTTTCACGGTATTCAGATCCATCAGCCCGAGCGCATCATAGTCTTCCGCCGGCAGATCGGTTTCGGCCGGGGTTCTGTACCAGACATGGGTATTCAGGTTGGCATGGGTTTGGCGCTGTTGCTGAAGCTCCCGTTTAAAGGCGTGGTGGGCGCCGTTTTCGCAGGCGTGCAGCCAGTGAATGTCGGCCGGGTGTTTCTGCTTGAGTAACTGATCCAGCATGGCGCGCATCGGGGTCTGGCCGACACCGCCCGACAACAGCACTACCGGGGTGTCTGTGTTCACTTCCATAAAGAAGTCGCCGGATGGCGGCAACACCTGCAACTGGTCGCCAACCTGCACTTCGTCATGCATAAAGCCGGAGGCCACGCCGTTCGGCTCCCGCTTGACGGCGATGCGATACTCCCGACCGTTGGGGGCCTGGCACAGGGAATATTGCCGATATTCCTTGTGTGCCAGGCTTGGGCTGTCCAGGTGCAGGTTCAGGTACTGGCCGGGCTTGAAGTCGGCGACCGGGCCGCCGTCGACCGGGGCCAGCAGGAAGCTGATGATCTGCTCGCCCTGCTGCTGCTTCTCCTTGACCACAAAGGCGCGGGTGCCTCGCCAGCCACCGTCTTTCTGTTCGCTTTGCCGATACAGCTGCTCTTCCCGGCCGATAAAGATATTGGCCAGGGCGCCGTAGGCCTGGGCCCAGGCGTCGATCACCTCGGGGGTGGCCGCATCGGGTGCCAGTTCCTTGATGGTTTCCAGCAGGTGATGACCCACGATAGCGTACTGGGCCGGCTGGATGGCGAAACCGGTATGCTTGTGAGCGATACGCTCGACCGCGGCGCTCAGCACCGCCGGATTATCGATATTCTTGGCATAGGCGAGTACGGCGGAGAACAGCGCCGCGGGCTGGCGCCCGGAGGCCTGATGGCTGAGGTTGAATACATCCTTCAGCTCCGGGTTATCGCGAAACATGCGTTTATAAAAGTGGTCGGTCAGGGCGGTGTTGGCGGATTCCAGCAGGGGAACCGTGCTCTTGACGATCTCAATGGTGCGGGTATCTAACATGGCGGCTCTCTTTAAATTGATATATGGTTTGCAACTTAACGGTTCGCATCATAAATACATATTTGATATGCATCAATATGTATTGCGACTTTTATGCTTGGTAAGACCAGTGGGGCCGGGTTTGGATTTGTCCGGATCTTGTTCGGCAAGGCCCGCCACCGGGTGCCCAGTAGCGGGTAAGGATGCGAGGATCAGCAGTGGGATGGGAGGAGTGGTAAGGGGCGTCTTGGTGACGAGTCAGCCGGCTCCGGCCAGCCGCCGCACGACTTCCCCGAAGCGGTATTGTTCCAGCCGGCCAAAGCCGGCCAGGCTTCTGGCCTTCAGCCGGGTCAGCAGCGGCGTGCCTATGCCGCACAGAAAACAGGCCAGGGTATGGGCGGAAAGCGGCTGGCCATGCTTTTCCTGCAGGGGCTGGCACCAGCCCTGTAGCTGCCCGTTATCGGGCATGTCTGGCACGGGCGTATCGGGCAGAACGGCTGGCTGTCCGGCGCACACCGAGCAATGGCCGCAGCGTTCGGGCGTACGGGGGTCGGCGAAATAACCGGCCAGCCGGTGGCTGAGGCATTGCTCGCTTTCGAAGAAGCCGATCATCTGCTGTAGCCTGTCTATCTCGTTTTGCTCTTTCTGTTTGAACAACCCGTACAGCCGCTCGCTTTCGGCCTCGGGCGAAAAGCGGCTGTCGACCACCCGGTACACCTCGACCATCTGTTTGCTTTCCAGCTGGATCCAGCCCTGTTCATGCAGGTAATCGATGGCGCTGACCACCCGCTTGCGCTCCCCCCGGCAACGCTGCCAGATGGCCTCGAAGTCCACCTGACACCAGCTCCTGGCCAGGGGCGAGCCGTCAAACACCGCGTTCAGAAACGCCTGCCGCTCGCCCTGAAAACGGCCGAGGATATTTTCCCGCGACTCGATAAACTTAAAGCGATAATCGGCAAAATAGCTGTATTGAGGAGAGATTATGCCATCAAGTTCCAGGTAGACCAGCAGTGTCTTCAGCGGCAGCTGGCGGATGTTGTGGGTGTTGGACAGGCGGGTCAGCATCAGCTCCCAGTGGGGGCCGGCCTGCTGTAGCTCATGGAGCAGGCCGGCGATCGCTGCCGGCTCCGGGGTGTCGCCGTAGACAAAATTTTCCAGCACATTGAGGCCGCTCTTGTTGGCCAGCAGGGTACAATTGGATGGCTGACCGTCCCGTCCGGCGCGGCCGATTTCCTGGCTGTAGTTCTCGATGGATTTGGGCAAGTCATAGTGGATCACCCGGCGGATATCGGCCTTGTCCACCCCCATGCCGAAGGCGATGGTGGCGACGATGCAGGGCACCCGGCCCCGCATGAAGTCCTGCTGGAGCCGCTGGCGGCTTTCCTGGTTCATGCCCGCGTGGTAGGCGCGGGCCTCGATGCCTTTGGCCTGCAACTGCTCGGCCACCCACTCGGCGCCCTGTTGCAGGGTCACGTAGATGATGGTGGCCAGTAGGGGGTCATCGGCGATAAGATCGATTAATGCGGCTATCTTACGATATTCTGTCATCGGCAACACCTGCAGATGCAGGTTGGGGCGATAGAAGCCGGTGCTCACCAGGTTCTCCGGCGGGATGGCGAACTTGCGCTGCATATCGCCGATCACCGCCGGCGTGGCGGTGGCAGTCAGCAGCAACACCTGGGGAATGTTCAGGCTCTGGCGGTAGTGGGGCAGCTTCAGATAATCGGGGCGGAAATTGTGACCCCATTCGGAGATGCAGTGGGCCTCGTCCACCACCAGCAAGGAAATGGGGATCTGGCCGATAAACCGGCGAAAGCGCTCGTTCTTGAGCCGTTCTACCGAGATCATCAGCACTTTCAGCCGACCTTCCCGCACCGCCTGCATCACCTGCCGGCTTTGTTCGGGGCTCTGGGAAGAGTCTATCGATGCTGCGGCTATCCCCTTGCTGTGCAGGAAGTCCAGCTGATCTTTCATCAGCGCCAGCAGCGGCGACACCACCAGGGTCAGGTGGGGCAACAGCAGTGCCGGCAACTGATAACACAGGGACTTGCCCGAGCCGGTGGGGAAGATCGCCGCCGCCGACTGACCGCCGACCAGCTGCTCGATCACCTGCCGCTGACCGTGACGCAGGGCAGAAAAACCAAAGGTGTTTTGCAGGGTTGAGAGGATCACAGGCACATCGCCAAAACCGACAGACAAGGGCGAAGTGTTGCAGCGTCGGCGCCATTAGGCAAGGCGCATTCCGAACTTGGCTTCGGGATGCGCTCGAACGGCCAGCTTAAGCCAGTTGTCTGAACAGGGCCGCCGCCAGGATACCAGCGGCGATGGCCGGCAGCGGCTTTTTCAGGACCACCATGGTCAGCGCCGTGGTCAGCAGGGCCAGCCGGGCGCCGCCGTCGCCGTTGACCGCCATCGGGGTGAGGATGGCCACCAGCACCGAGCCGGACATGGCGCCGATAAACTGCTGTACCCGGTGGTTGATGGGGATAAAAGCCATCACGAACACCCCGCCCCAGCGGGTGGCCAGGGTGACCAGCGCCATCACGCCGATAATAAGCCAAGGGCCCAGACCAGCGGTTTCCAGATTCATTGGCTTTCTTTCTCCATCCACAGGGCACCGAGCATGCCGCCCGACAGGGCGCCGACCACCACGTGGCTGTTGGCGGGTAGATACCGGTAAGCCAGCATGGCCGACAGCGCGGCCACCGACCAGATCACCAGGGTGCGCAGATCTTTGCGTCCGCCCAGGGTCATGGCCAGCAGGAAGCAGCCCAGTAGCATGTCCAGCCCTATGCTGAAGGGGTCTTCGATGGCGCTGCCGAAGTAGATGCCCAGATAGGTGCCCAGTATCCAGAACGACCAGATGGCCAGGCCGCCGCCGAACAGTATCCCCAGTGCTCGCTCGCCCTTGTGGAAGCGTTGCATGGCCATGGCCCAGTTGGCGTCGGAGGCAAACAGCATGATGCCGTAGCGCTGCCGCGGCGGCAGATGGCGCAGCCAGGGATAGAGGGTGGCGCCCATCAGCAGGTGGCGGGCATTGATGGCGAAGGTGGTGATCACCAAGGGCACCAGCGGCACCTGGGTGCCCCACAGCTCGAGCGCGGCAAACTGGGAAGTACCGGCAAACACCAGGGCGCTCATCAGCACTATTGGGCCGTCATTCAGCCCTTCCTGGGTGGCGGCCAGACCAAAGGCCAGCCCGAAGGCCGCCACAAACAAGGAGAGCGGCAAAAGCTGCTTAAAGCCGTGCCAGGTATCGGCCGCTTCCAGCCGGGCCAGGGCGGCATATGTGTCCATAAGGATCCCGTTCTTTATTATTATCAAAACGGTCAGAATGCCACTGAATGGGCGGTTATTCTACAGCTTGATATAGGGTATCTATATTATTATCCAGTCTGATATCAGGCCGGAGCACGGATGCCTGGTGTGCAGAGCATTAATCATTATCCAGTGTTGAAGCGGTTCTGTCACAATAGCCGAGGCTCGTTTTTATATCTGGTGAGGCTGGCAGAAAGTGAGTTGGCCAGACACTATAGGGGTAAAATGCCCTCGCTAACCCATTAGAACATTTGGATCCAGGATGACTGATAAAACCGACGCTACAGGGAAAACGACACAAGAGATCAAGGCCGAGCGGCACAAGGCGCGGCAGCAGAAGGTGAAAGAGGCTGTCGATGCCAAGATTGCCCGGGCGCAAATTGAGAAAGGGGTATTGCTGGTATTGACCGGTAACGGCAAGGGCAAATCCACCGGCGGTTTTGGCAACATTACCCGCGCCGTAGGCCATGGCAAGAAAGCGGCGGTGGTGCAGTTTATCAAGGGCAACTGGCCCTGTGGTGAGCGTACCGTACTCGAAAAAGTCGGCGTGGAATTCCATGTAATGGCGACCGGCTTTACCTGGGAAACCCAGGACAGGGAAAAAGATACCCGGGCCGCACTCAGTGCCTGGGAGGCGGCAGAAGCCTTGCTCAAGGACGACACCATAGATATCGTCCTGCTCGATGAGCTGACCTACATGGTCAGCTACCACTACATCGACGTCGAGCGCGTGCTGAACGCCCTGAAGAACCGCCCCCCTATGCAGCATGTGATCATCACGGGCAGGGCCTGCCACCGGGCCATCATCGAGATGGCCGATACGGTGAGCGAGGTGCAACCGATAAAGCATGCATTCGAGAATGGCGTGAAAGCCCAGCTCGGCTTCGATTACTGACATTTCTCCTGCCCGGAATTAATGCCTGGGGGTCGGATAGCTATCCGGCCCTCATTGCTCGTTGTCATTTCTCTTGTTGGTGTCAGAGAGATACTGCGGCCCGGGCTTGTGCTCGTGCCTGTTATGGCGTCGTTTCTGTCAGGTGCATTTTAGTGAGTTCGGCCGTGCGATGTTCGGTGAGTTCAATCAGCGCCTGGGTACGGATGAGCGGCTGGAGCGAGCCCCCGGTGTAAGCGCTGGCGACCAGCTCGGCATGGGCGTCACGAAAGGCTATCCAGGCTCGCTGCGCTTTCTTCAACTTGTCTTGACGATCATTACTTAATTCCGCCATTAGCTGCGAGTAAGCCTTGTTCAGCATCAAGTCGGCCGATGCGTAGTGCCGGTCCGCCGCTTGATTCAGCTCGGCCTGGGTTAACTCGGGCTGACCGAAAGCCGGGTTGCTCAACGAGATGAAGATCATGGTCACAAGGGAATAGATGACTTTCATGCCGAGCTCCTTTGCCGACTTGTTGTCGTGATCAATTACACGGCCAACTTATAATTAACTGATTCTAATAGTACTACATCGACCGGGCCCCGCACGCAGACACGCCGTGGACCCATCCCTGGGGGCTCCGCCGCGCCATCCCTGGCGCGGGGGGCCTGCTTAGCGGAACCCAGTCGCTGCCGGTAATGCTCTACCATTTGGAACAGTGATTGATAAGTACCCGGATGGATTCAGTATCGATTACTCCACCATGATAGCGACCGTATGGAATACCTTCGAGAGCAGCTCGGTCTGGTTCTGACACTGGGTCTTGCGAAGCAGGTTGTGGATGTGGAAGCGAACGGTGGCTTCACTGATAAATAACGTCTTGGCAATGTCGATAACCGGCAGGCCCCCCATCAATTGTTGCAAGACTTTCACTTCGGCGTTGCTCACCCCAAATACCTGTTGCAGCAGTGCTGCCGGAGGAATGCTGGCGGTGGGGGAAAGGATAAAGACAATGCAGCAGGCGGTATTGCCCAGCCAGTCGAACTGTTCCCGGGTGCTGCACCAGGGAAAACACAGGGCTGTCTTGCGCACCCCCTTCTCCGCGAAGGGCACCACACCATTTTGTATGCGGGTTTTGTCCTGGCCAAGGGCGTCGATCAATTTATGCAGACGTCTGCTGGCGGCCGCATCCGGTAAGCGCAGGCTCGGGTGCTTGGTAAAGAGCCCTGCCTGATGGAGATAGGGTTCGGCTCTGTGGTTGTGGAGTACCACCAGACCTTGCCGGGTGAGCAGTGCCGTGGCGGCAGCGATATGCTCAAGCGAGTCCAGTGCCACGGTTGAAGTCAGCTGGGCCTCCAGCAGTTGGACATTAATCAGGAAGGCGCGTTTCAGGTGGGGCAGCAGTGCCTGCATCAGCAGGCGGTCATCTGCCGTGTAGAGCGCGTCCGCCTCGCTGCGAGCGACCGATATCCAGCAGCGTCGTTCGTGGTTGCGATAAAACAGGCCGGCATTGAAGTGGGTATAGCCGAGATCTTCGTAGAAATTTTCGTAGCAATAGAGGGAATGCAGCGTTTTCACATCAAAGAAATCTTGGCTGGTGAATGCTTTGCCTTCTGGCATGATGCTCAGCAACCCAACCAGTTCATCCTTGTCCATGATGTCATTCTGGTATCGTTCCACTTCCGCGGCTGACACTCCATTGCTGTAAACACAGTTGATTCTGGCATCGGCGAGATCTTCGAGCACCAAGTTGACGCTGTGCCCTCCAATGGCTCGCTGGATCTTGCTGGCGACCGACGGCCACAGGGCGGGATCCGCCGCGGCGGCATAAATGGCGTCTATCAGTGTCAGCAAGATGTTGTCGGCCATGGGCTACTACGACATAAGGCTGCACACATGGGGCGCAGCAGGGGGTTAATCTGTATCCTTGACGAATAATTTTAGACCATGGTGCAGGGTGGGGCTCAGAGGGGGGGGGGGAGAGAAATGCTTGCATGGGACTCAGGGAGTGCAGGATACCGCTACCATTGTAAGCTGGCTGGGGATAGTAGTAACGGCTGTGATATTCCGGTTTCAATGTGGGAGGATGGGTTAGGTTTCAATGAGATCTTTTGAGCGGGTCTCTAATCTGGGTCTGGACCAGAAAAGTGAAGTTGAATAACATAATACCGTTGGACTGTTGCCAGCCCACTCCGGTATTTGTTTGAAGTATAGGTAAATACGTTTTACTTTTTATCGATGATTTTGATTGACACAAATTAAATTCTCTCCTCTTGCAATGCTCCAGTTATAGTTGAATACAGAGTTGCGCTGTCCGCATGTAACACTTCGCCAAAAATAATCTGATTCACAAGCAAATATTGTTCTTGTGGATGCTTTCCCATTGCTGCAAAATATTTGAACTCTTGCAGTTCCTCCACAATTATTAGTTATTATTACTTTGTTTCCGTCACCTACTTTCTCCATGGATATACAGTTTGAGCTAACTGTGCTAGAGAAAAAGGTAACAATCAATATGATGATGGCACGATTCATTATTTACCCTCCTTTCGTATAAATAATTACAGTGCTGCCATGCTTTTATTTTGTAAGTCTGATCTCGAAATCATTGGATGGTAGAGAAGCAAATAGTATTTAGGTCTGATAGTTACAGGGTAGATTTATTGTCTCGTTCCATATGTTCCTCCTTAAGTGGCGTTGTTGAGCTAATTAGAGTCGGAATAGTATGTCCCTACTGGGATTGGACATCTTAACTTAGCTGTTGATGAAAAGGTAACCAGAATTTTATGACTTTGTTCATGTCCTTTATGCTAACCAATATTTCGACGTACTAACCATTGTAGTTTTGCAGGCTGAGCTTGGGCCTCACCAGCTGTTTGTAACGAGGTATTGCCTAAGTGAAGCACCATTAGGTTCGGTTCTTTAAGCGCTGCAACTTTCGCCACTAATTTTAGTTGCAAGAAAATAAGCATGTTCAATATTGAAAAACCATTTTCTTAGTATAAGGACCCTACGGCCATCTTGAATCATTTCCAGTGAATAATTTTCATTTGAGCTGCTACCTTTTGCTGTATTGCCAGTTATGTTAAAATCCCAATCTTCTGACATCCATGAATCATCAGATTCTACAGTGCCCTTGTTTTTTGATACCCTGATTTTCATTATTCCGCTTAGGTTGTAATCCTTATTTATCAAGCCTCCTTCTGATAAGCCATTGTAGGACCAAACTCCGGCCCATCGACAGTTTGGGTTTATGGTTTCAGGAGTGTCAAAGTTTGGTGGGTAAGCACTACCTGATAAAGTTATGAATAAGAATATAAAAAATGAAATTGATGGGATTTTAGACATGTTTGCTCCTGTTATTTTAATCAGGGAGTGAAATTTTTTTAACCAGTTCAAGATACTCTTTGTCGAAATTAACGGTTGTCAATCCACCAGCAGTGCCTGGAGTACTGTGTTTGCCAAAAGCATGCAAGCCAGCAATGTATACGTGTTTGTTATTACCGTTAATAAGGAGTAGGGGAGATCCAGATGCTCCTGGATTGGAGCGGCAATTAGTATCGTAAATTCTGTTTTTTGTGTGGGTTCGTAGTAGTGAACATCCCCAGTGGAGAGACAAAAGTCGCCCGTCACTTTGATCCGCTGAATAGCCAGCCAAGAAAAATTTGTTATTCTTTAAATCTGAAATCTTAGAGGTTATACCCAAGTGTCCACGTTTAATTGGGTGTCTCTCTAAAACTAAAAACGCCCAATCCTGAGAGTAATCTTTGTACAACCATCCACCTCTACGTTTGTTTTTCTGACTGTATATAACATTGACTACCTTAACTGAATCTGGTATCTCAACACTTTCAAAGTTCAGGCGCATCTTTGAAAAGTCTTTTAATATCCAGATTTTTCCACGTTTTTCTTCGCCACTAGTTACACAGTGAGAATTGGTTAGAGCTATTCGGTACCCTATAAGAGAGGCAGTACAGCGACCTCCGCCAGTATCAAGCTTTCCGATATTTAAAAGAGGGGGGATTGATGGTAATACATTAAGCCGTATTCCATCAGAGGTCCGGTCTTCAATGTCGTCAAAGAATTTAGGGGGGGTGACAGGCTGGAGAAATTTTTTATCGTTTAGCTCTTGGCTGGAATAATTATATGCAACGCTACTGATATGTTTAGATATGTTATCACTAGCTAGTTGCATATTAATTTCTGATATTGCTTTCATTGTTGTCATGTTGGATATTTCATTAATCTTGCTATTGTGAAGGATCATCTTGTGGCTGTGCTCGCCATCATACAACGTATTGAAAGCGTCTTCATAATATAGTCTGGCTATTTCAATGTTATTGTTTGTTAAGTGGGACCAAGCTATGTTAGAAAGAATCCTTGCCTTGTCTAAGTATCTTATATCTGTGAAGTAGCTGTTTTTTTGTGATGTGGCTTCATTATTTAAATTCTCGGCAATTTCTTTCCATTTTGTAATTGCCATATCATATTTTCCATCAGTGTAATCTTGAAGTGCGCTCTTTTCCTTGAGTGACTCGACTCTTATTTTATTAGCTAAGCCACTCTGGGTGGTCCCATATCCGGCACACCCAACCAAGATCGCGGTAGTGAGAACTAGGGTAAAGTGCAGCTTTGTTTTCATAGTGAACTCTTATTTAATAGTCATTGGTGCTAATAAGTTGGAAATGACTGGTCTCATTATTGATATCCTAGGTGTACGAGTAAATATAATATTGATGGATTTGATAAGAACTATTCAAATGGATAGTTTTTCTATTGATAAGTGAAAAATAAAAAAGCCCGCGTGATGCGGGCTTTGAATAAAAACGGTATCGGTGGTGTTATTTGGCGATGCGCTTGTACTTGATGCGGTGGGGCTGGATGGCCTCGGCGCCGTAGGTTTTCTTCTTCCATTCTTCATATTCGGTGAAGTTGCCTTCGAAGAATTCCACCTTGCCCTCGTCCTTGTAGTCCAGGATATGGGTGGCGATGCGGTCGAGGAACCAGCGATCGTGCGAGATCACCATGGCGCAGCCGGGGAATTCCAGCAGAGCGTTTTCCAGGGCGCGCAGGGTTTCCACGTCCAGATCGTTGGTCGGTTCATCCAGCAGCAGCACGTTGCCGCCGGTCTGCAGCAGCTTGGCCATATGCAGGCGGCCACGCTCACCGCCGGACAGCTCGCCGACCCGTTTCTGCTGATCGACGCCCTTGAAGTTGAACCTGCCCAGGTAGGCGCGGCTGGGGATCTCCAGGTTGCCGATGCGCATCATGTCCAGGCCGCCGGACACTTCTTCCCACACCGTCTTCTTGTCGTCCATGCTGTCGCGGAACTGCTCCACCGAGGCCAGCTGCACCGTATCACCCAGGGTGATGGAGCCGCTGTCCGGCTGCTCGGCATCGGTGAGCATGCGGAACAGGGTCGACTTACCGGCGCCGTTGGGGCCGATGATGCCGACGATGGCGCCCTTGGGAATGCTGAACGACAGGTCGTCGATCAGTACCCGATCGCCGTAGGACTTGGTCAGGTTTTCAACGTCGATCACCTTGTCACCCAGGCGCGGGCCGGGCGGGATGAACAGCTCGTTGGTCTCGTTGCGCTTTTGGAAGTCCTGGTTTTGCAGCTCTTCGAAGCGCGCCATACGGGCCTTGGACTTGGCCTGACGACCTTTCGGGTTCTGACGCACCCACTCCAGTTCCTTCTGAATGGACTTCTGGCGGGCGGCCTCGGAAGACTGCTCTTGGGACAGGCGGGCGTCTTTCTGCTCCAGCCAGGAAGAGTAGTTGCCTTCCCAGGGGATGCCTTCGCCCCGGTCCAGCTCCAGGATCCAGCCGGCCACGTTGTCGAGGAAGTAACGGTCGTGGGTGATGGCCACCACGGTGCCTTCGTAGTCGTGCAGGAAGCGCTCCAGCCAGGCCACCGACTCGGCGTCCAGATGGTTGGTGGGTTCGTCCAGCAGCAGCATGTCCGGTTTTTCCAGCAGCAGCTGGCACATCGCCACCCGGCGGCGCTCACCACCGGACAGCTTGTCGATCTTGGCATCCCAGGGCGGAAGGCGCAGGGCGTCGGCGGCCCGCTCCAGCTGGTTGTCCAGGTTGTGGCCGTCGTGGGCCTGGATGATGGCTTCCAGCTCGCCCTGGCGCTTGGCCAGCTTGTCGAAGTCGGCGTCCGGATCCGCGTAGGCGGTATAGACATCGTCCAGCTCTTTCAGCGCGCCGGCCACTTCGGCCACCGCTTCTTCAACGGCTTCGCGTACGGTTTGCTCCGGCTTCAGCCTGGGCTCCTGGGGCAGGTAGCCGATGTTGATACCGGGCTGGGGGCGGGCTTCACCTTCGATCTCGGTGTCGATGCCGGCCATGATGCGCAGCAAGGTGGACTTACCGGCACCGTTCAGGCCCAGTACGCCGATCTTGGCGCCCGGGAAAAACGACAGGGAGATATTCTTCAGAATATGACGTTTGGGCGGAACTACCTTGCCCACGCGATTCATGCTGTAAACAAATTGAGCCATTTCTATTTATCCTGACAATTCAGCAAGTTAATAGGTCGTTTGGCGGGCTTGAATAGGGGCTCGCCCTAAGTCTGCGCCAACCGAACAGCTATGGCGGTATATGGTACTTGGCTTGGCAGGGAAAGCCAGTGCCAGGGGAAGGAGAAAGCGGGAATTTCGCGAAGGTGCTGCACTTTGGATGTTCATGTAAGTCGGACAAAGGGCCTGCTCCGCCGTTTCCTGTTGTCGTCAGCAGACGACTCGGAGATTAAAATGAGATAGCAGGAATTGCCTCCCCCGACCGTCACATGACATCCCTGTCATGTGACGGTCGGGGGAGGCAACCCTGCTGTCTCTTTATGCAGCAAGCTAACTTGTGGTTATCAGGACTTGGCCTTCAGGCTTTCTTTGAAAGACTGATCGACGAATTCGCCGCTGGCCGGATTGAACTCCTGGCCGTCGTAGCTGGTGGATATAGTGATTTCGCCGCTGATGATCTTGGCGGCCAGCTCATCCAGTTTCTGTTTCACTTCCGGCGACACGTCGTCGGCCAGCGTCAGTTTTACCACGTCACCCTTGCCCAGGCCGATCTCCTGGATTTGGTTGGGCTGCCAGTCGCCGGTGGTCAGATCCCGGGCGGCGTTGAGGATGGCGACGCTGGCATCGGCCACCGCCGAGCCGACGAAGGTCGGGTCGACCTGGGTCCAGTCGGAGACGTTACCGATATGGCGTACCTTGCCGTCGTGGGACTTGATCTCGTCGATCACCCCCTGGCGGCCGGCATTGAGCATGGTGTAGATCACATCGGCGCCGTTGGCGATTTCGGCGGCGGCGGCCTGGCCGTTGATGGCGGTGTTATCCAGATCGCCGGTAAACCAGGTCAGGAACTTGGCATCGGGGTTGACATGCTTGAGGCCGTCGTAGAAGGCGGCACGGCCCATCAGGCCGGGCTTGGGCCAGGCGCCGGAGATATGGCCGACCACATCGCTCTGGGTGGTCAGTCCGGCCAGGGCGCCGGCCAGCCAGGCGGAATCTTCCTGGCGCACCACATAGCTGGACAGGTTGGGGCCCTGCACATGGCCTTGGATCACCACAAACTTGATGTCGGGGAATTCCTTGCTGACGATCTCGGCCGGGCCGTTACACTGGCCGCCGTGGGCGATGATCATGTCGGGGCCATCCTGGGCCAGCTTGCGCATGGCTTCGGTCAGCAGCACGGGATCCGATGTGGCAGAAATATTGGATACATAGCTGGCTTCAACGGGCAGCTCCGCCTTGATCTTCTCATAACCCCGGTAGGCCGCCTCCATAAAACCATTGTCGTTGTGCTTGCCCGGGATCAGCACGGCTATTTTCTGCTCGTCGGCGGCATAGGCCTGGGACAGGGGCGCCAGTGCAAACAGGCTCGCCAGCAGCAGGGGGCTCTTCAGCTTAATCATGAGTCTTTCCTTGTGAGTTGGTGAAATCCATAATGGTTTTTGTATCAATTTATCAGTAAAGTTTAGCTACATTGATAAATCATATTGATAACATTTTTGTTTCTGGATTTGTAAAAATTAATTCAATCCAGATCACAATTTTAGCCAAGATTTCCGCTAATCCACTTGCTTTTGCGTGGAGATTTTTTAGGTGGAAATTGTTTTGGATCGATACCCTGGTTTGTATTCAGTTGCGGCTACAGAATGCCGAGCGGTGCGCCGGCGCATATCGGCAGGAAAACACAGGGTCATGCACCGGCGGGCAAAGGTTTCTCGGGTTGATATATGTCAAACCGTCGGCGCATTAACCGTTTGACGGGTGGGGAGCACCGTGCTGAAATTTGTATTTGTAGTTCAACATAAATATGACGGCATGGGTGGAGTATGGAAACCGACGACAGATATATAGTGCCTGGTCTGGTCAGGGGGCTGGCAGCACTGCAGGCATTTAGCAATGAAAAGAAGGAACTGTCTGTTTCCGAGCTGGCCGACATCATAGGATCGAATCGCTCCAGCGCCTTTCGTATCGCCTATACCCTGGAACATTGCGGCTACCTGCATAAATCCGGAGACTCCCGGCGTTATGCCCTGGACTCCAAGGTGCTGGACCTGGGTTTTACCTATCTGTCCAGCCTGGACCTGCTGGAGCCTTCCCGGCCGGTGCTGGCCCGCTTGCGGGACGACACCAGCCTGGCCTGCCATCTGGTGATCCGCCAGGGGCGGGATATCGTTTTCGTCGATCGCTGCCAGGCGACCGGTCCCTTTACCAGCACAGTGGGGATAGGCACCCGCTGGCCGGCCCATGCCACCGTCACCGGCCAGCAGCTGCTGTCGGATCTGACCGACGAGGCGATCCGCGAGCTGTATCGGGATTACCAGTGGGAAACCTTCACCGAAGGCACGCCGGGCAGCATGGAACAGCTTATCGCCCGCATCCATCAGGTGCGTGGCCTGCCCGCCCTGATCAGCTGGGGCTACTTCAATCCCGGCATGGCCGCCTGCGCCTCGCCCATCTATCGCCTGAGTGACAATGCCATGATCGCCTCAGTGTCGGTCAGTTGCCCCGTAGGAGCCTTTCCCCGCGACGAATTTGAAGGCCGTATCAAGGATGCGGTAGTGACTGCCTCCCAGGTATTGTCCCGTACCCTGAGCATCAATAACCCCCAATTCTGACGTTAGCCTCCGCTAATCCCATAACGCCGTGCCCCTAGGGCACGGCGTTTTTTTTGCCTCAGTCATCCCGTAAGAGCCTCCCGTTATAACCAGGGTCCTTTGGCTGACAAAAAGCTTTAACAATAAAAAAACACGGAGTTGACAAGACCCCTGCACAAGATTTAATCTTGGTTTCAGTTGCGAAATAGTGTTTTGTATATGAAACAAGGAGTGAGACCGCCATGAACTGGGTTTCCATTTGCAAGTTGGGTGATATCTCTGATGAGAGCCCGCTGTCCGTCAAAATCGACGGCAAAGAGATCGGCGTGTTCAAGGTGGATGACCGCCTTCATGCCATCGAGGACATCTGTCCTCATGCCTATGCCCTGCTTACCGAGGGCTTTATCGAGGGCCGCACCGTCGAGTGTCCGCTGCACGAAGCCATCTTCGATATCCCCACCGGCAAGCTGCAAAGTGGCCCAGGCTGTCGTGACCTCCACATCTATGAAGTACGGGTCGAAGGCGACGACGTACTGTTGAACATGGCATGACAAGGAACAGCACCATGGAAAACTTCAATCCCAAACTGGCGGCCTGGCTGAAAAACGAGCCCGCCAAAGAAGCCGGCATCAACAACATCCAGATCCCGGGCAAGACCGAAAATGTGATTTGGCAAAACCGCTACCGGGAACCGACCCGCTACGAGCAGGACCTGGTTGCACACCTGGAGCAGGCATTTGCCGCCGGCGCCTATGAGCTGGAAGAGCTGGTGTCGGCCCTGAACGGCCAGGGGCTGAGAAATGAAGCGGGTGAGGTGTGGACCACCTCGAATTTTCAGGACGAAATGGCGCGACTCGGCTACTGAGTGCCCGGCTGGTGGAATAGGAATAGATATTTATGAATCAAGAGCTTGCAGTAGAACGTCATCTGGACCTTGGCTTGCGGGATCGCTGGTATCCGGTGGTGGCCAGTTGGGAAGTGGGCAACAGCCCGGTCGGCATTACCCGGCTGGGTGAAAACATAGTGCTGTGGCGCGACGCCGAAGGCCAGGTCCATGCCCTGGAAGACCGCTGCCCGCACCGGGGCGCACGGCTGTCTCTGGGCTGGAACCTGGGCGATCGGGTGGCCTGCTGGTATCACGGGGTGGAAGTCAAGGGTGACGGCGTGGTCGCCGATGTACCCGCGGTCAGTGCCTGCCCCATGACCGGCAGCAAGTGTCTGCGCTCCTACCCGGTGATTGAAAAACATGACGCCATCTTCCTCTGGTTTGGCCTGGATGCGGACGCGGCCCCGGCCGAGCTGGTGCTGCCCGAGCAGCTGGAAAGCGAGGAGTGGAGCAGCTTCCTGTGTCAGGCCGATTGGGCGGTGAACTACCGCTATGCGGTCGACAACGTTATGGATCCCATGCACGGCAGCTACCTGCATGGTACTTCCCATTCCATGGCCGAAGGGGATCGCAGCGCCGACATGCGCGCGCGCAATACCGAGCACGGCTTTATCTTCGAAAAAGTCGGCCAGACCGGCGTCAATTTCGACTGGGTCGAATATGGCAGCAGCGGCACCGACTGGCTGCGCCTGTCGATTCCTTACCGCAAGCAGTTCGGTCCGGGTGGTGAGTTCTGGATTGTCGGTTTCGCCACCCCGGTGGACGAGCATCACACCCGGGTGTTCTTCTGGAGGGCGCGCAAGGTGAGCGGCTGGCAGCGGCAGGCATGGCGCTTTATGTACCGTACCCACCTGGAAAAGCTGCACTGGGATGTACTGGAGCAGGATCGCATCATCCTTGAGCAGATGGCGCCCGACGCCCGCCAGCATGAATTCCTCTATCAGCATGATGTGGGCCTGTCGCGCCTGCGCCGGCTGATGAAGAAAACCGCCGAACAACAGCTGGCGCGCCTGGCCGAGCTGGCGGAGAAAGAGGCCGAGACCCATGCATGAGTTACTGCAAGGCAAGAAGCTGCTGATAACCGGCGGGGCCCGCGGCCTGGGCCGTGACTTCGCCCGGGCGGCCTGCTTGGCCGGCGCCGAGGTGGTGATGGCCGATATTCTTGCCGAGCAGGTGCGGCAAGAGGCCGAAAAGCTGGCCGCCGAAGGCTACCGGGCCCTGGGCCTGGGCCTGGATCTCGCCAATCCCGAATCCATCGACGCCTGCGTCAAACAGGCGGCCGACTGGCTGGGCGGACTGGATGGCCTGGTCAACTGCGGCGCCATCGCCACCGGGATCGGCGGCGTCGACATGACCGAGCTGGATATCGAGGTCTGGGACCGGGTGATGACCGTCAATGTGCGCGGCACCTGGCTGATCTCCCGGGCGGCGGTGCCTTACCTGAAAGGCTCGGCGGCGGGCAAGATAGTCAATATCGCCTCCGACACCGCGCTGTGGGGCGCGCCCAAGCTGATGGCCTATGTGGCGAGCAAGGGCGCAGTGATCTCCATGACCCGCTCTATGGCCCGGGAGCTGGGTGAGTTCAATATCTGCGTCAATGTCATCTGCCCGGGACTGACCCTGGTGGAAGCCACCGAATACGTGCCCAGGGCCCGCCACGACCAGTATGTCGACGGTCGCGCCCTGTCCCGGCCCCAGTTGCCCGAAGATGTCAACGGTGCCGTGCTCTATCTGCTGTCGGATCTGTCCTCCTTCGTGACCGGACAGACCCTGCCGGTGAATGGCGGCTTCGTTTTCAACTAAGCCCTTACCCCGGTCGCAGGCGTACTGACGAGTCCATCATAAAGAGAGTGTGAACATGAAGATTACCGGAATTGAAGCCCTGAAATTCGGGGTAGAGGACAGACAGAAAGCAGCCGATTTCCTGGCCGACTTCGGTCTGACCCAAGTCCCGAGCGACATTGACGGCGCCGATCTCTACAGCACCCTGAATCAGAGCCGCATCTATCTGTTTGATGCGGACGACGCCCGCCTGCCGGCGGCGTTCGAGCCGGGCTCGACCCTGCGTGAAGTGGTCTGGGGTCTGAGTGATGCCGCCGATCTCGATATCCTGGCCGACCGTCTGTCCGGCTGCGCAGGCTTCGTCCGCGCGGCCGACAGCCTGGGCTGCCGCGACACCAACGGCATGAGCCTGACCTTCCGGTTAAGCCGGGTGCAACCGGTGGAGCTGAAGGTGGCGCCCATCAACCAGCACGGCGATATCCGCCGGGTGGATGAAGCCAGCCCCGTCTATGAGCGGGGCGAGCCGATCGGCGTCGGCCATGTGGTGTTCTTCACCCCGGATCTGGCCGCCACCCAAGCCTTCTATCGCGACCGGCTGGGTTTCCACCTGTCCGATTGCTACGAGGGCAAGGGCGCCTTTATGCGCTGTGCCGCCGAAGGCCATCATCATGACATCTTCCTGCTGCACGTGCCGGGCAAGCCGGCCGGGCTGAATCACGTCGCCTTTACGGTGCGGGATATCCATGAGGTGATCGGCGCCGGCATGGCGATGAACCGCAAGGGCTGGTCCACCTTCCTCGGTCCGGGCCGCCACCCCATTTCTTCCGCCTATTTCTGGTATGTGAACAGTCCCCTGGGTGGTGCCTTCGAGTACTACACCAATGACGACTACCTGACCTCCGCCTGGCAGCCCAGAACCATGGAGCACAAGCTCGAGCTGTTTACCGAGTGGGCGGTGGAAGGGGGCCTGGACGGCCATACCCGACGTCAGCTCAAGCAGGGGGACTGAACCATGAACCAGCCGATTTCCCGCATCGTGATCATAGGCGCCGGCCAAGCCGGTGCCTGGGCGGCCCACACCCTGCGCGAGCAGGGATTTACCGGGGTGCTGACGGTGGTTTCCGACGAACACAGCGTTTTCTACGAGCGTCCGCCCCTGTCCAAGCAGGTGCTGGCCGGTGAGATGGCGCCCAAGGCGTTGCAGCTCTTCTCAGACGAGTCCATTGCCGCCATGAATATCGACTGGCACAAGCCGGCACGCGCCACGGCCATCGATCCCAGGGAACATAGCGTGACCCTGGATAGCGGCACCGTGCTGGCCTACGACAAGCTGCTGATCGCCACCGGTAGCCGGGCCCGGGTGCCGGTGCAGGAATGGCAGAGCCTGCCCAATGTGTTTACGGTGCGCACCCTGGACGATGCCCATCGGCTGGGTGCCCGGCTGCAAGCGGGCAAGCGGCTGGCCATTTTGGGTGGCGGCTGGATCGGTTTGGAAGTGGCGGCCACGGCCCGCAAGAAAGGGGTTGAGGTCAGCCTGTTTGAGCTGGGCGAGCGGCTCTGTGCCCGCAGCGTACGCCCCGAGGTATCTGACTTCCTGTGCGAGCTGCATCAGCATCAGGGCGTCGAGGTCCGGCTGGATTGTGGCCTCATCGAGCTGGTGGCCACCGATACCGGCACCCTCAACCTGTGCCGGGCGGGGCAGGTGCTGGCCGAGGTGGATGCGGTGGTGGTCGGCGCCGGTGCCGACATCGCCGCCGAGTTGGGCCGGGATGCCGGCCTGGCAACGGGGCAGGGGCTTATCGTCGATGACCAGGGGCAGACCTCAGATCCGGATATCTATGCCGCCGGTGACGTGGCCATTCACCCCAAACTGGGGTTTTGCATCCAGTCCTGGGCCAATGCCCAGAACCAGGCCATTTCGGCGGCCAAGGCCATGCTGGGCCAGGACAGCCCCTATCAGGACGATCCCTGGATCTGGTCCGATCAATACGACCGCAATATCCAGATCCTGGGCACGCCGGCCACCACCGACAGCCGTCTGGTGTTGCGCCAGAGCGGGGATAACCAGTTCTCTTTTATTTATCTCGACAATGACGGCCGGCTGGAGTCGATGATTGCGGTCAACGACGCCAAACTGGTCAAGCTCGGCAAGCGCTGGCTGAAAGCCGGCACCGTATTGCCCGCCGATCAACTCGCCGATCCGACGGTCAATTTAATGACATTGAAACCTTAAAGGAAATAAAGGGTATATAAGTATGGAAACAGTGAAAGAAACTATCGAGAACTCCGAGATGCCGGTGCAATCGAGCGCCATCAAGCAATGGTCGATCTCCGTCGTGCTGATGGTCTGCGTGGTATTGGCATTTTTCGACAAGATCAGCATCGCCGTGCTGTTTTCGGATCCCGCATTCCAGGACGTGATGGGCATAGGCACCGATAAGACCAAGCTGGGCTGGCTGATGACCAGCTTCCTGCTGGCCTACGGGTTTTCCTCCATCTTCCTGAGTTTTGTCGGTGACCTCATCAACCCCAGAACCTGCCTGCTGATCTGCGTCGGCGCCTGGGGCGTGCTGATGGCGCTGATGGGGCTGGCCACCAGCTATGAACAGCTGCTGTTCCTGCGGGTGTTGCTGGGCATTGCCGAGGGCCCGCTGTTCGCGCTGGCCTACAGCATCGTCAAGCAATGCTACAGCAGCGGCCAGCAGGCCAGGGCCAGTACCATGTTCCTGCTGGGCACGCCCATAGGTGCCGCCCTGGGTTTCCCCATCACTTCTTTTGTGCTGGGTGCCCATGGCTGGCAGATGACCTTCTTCGTGATGGCATCCCTGACCCTGGTCACCCTGGCCGTGGTGTTCTGGGGCCTGAAGGGCGTCAAGCTCAAGGCCGATGCCAAACTGGCCGGCAACCGCAAGCGGGTGACCTGGCAACAGCATATGCGTAACAGCCAGCTGCTGTTCAAGACCCCGGCATTCTGGGCCGTGTGCCTGTTCAACACCGCCCTGCTTACCTACCTGTGGGGGCTGAACGGCTGGCTGCCGAGCTATCTGATCGAAGCCAAGGGCGTCAACCTCAAGGAATTCGGTACCCTCTCTTCCCTGCCTTTTATCGCCATGCTGGTGGGCGAAGTCGCCGGTGCCTTCCTGTCGGATAAGACCGGCAAGCGGGCCGCCCAGGTGTTCGGCGGGCTCTTGATCGCCGGGCTCAGCATGTACCTGGTGCTCAAGATAGAGGATGCGGTGCTGGCCATCGCGGCCATGTCGGTCAGCGCCATGAGCTGGGGCTTCGGGGTGTCTTCGGTGTTCGCCTTGTTGGCCAGGATCACCCCGGCGAGCGTCAGCGCCACCGCCGGGGGCATCTTCAACGGCTTCGGCAACTTCGCCGGTGCGGCTGCCCCCGTGGTCATGGGCTACATAGTGACCCAGACCGGCGACTTCAACCTCGGCCTGTTGTTCCTGGTGTTCGTGGCGGTCCTCGGCTCCTTCGTGTTGCTGCCCCTGGTGAAAAAATACTGATAGCCCGGCCACGGATCTGTTCTGCCCGGGCCTGGATGCGCCTGCCCGGGCGGCATAAACCCACTAAGTGAGGAAAGACGATGAACGCACAATTCGAAACCTGGAATAAACCGCAGGAGCAATCACTGGGTGAATGGCTGGATAGCCGCATCGCCCGCTTCGCCACCCGCCGTTACGACTTCGAGGCACTGAAGTTCCAGGCCGACTTCGATCCAAAATATCGCCGTGCCCAGATGCGTTACATGGGCACGGGGGCGGCCGGCGTCAAGAGTGACAGCAATACCGTGCCGTCCGAGCACTTCACCTTTTCCACCATGGTGCTGCCGGCCCAATGCGAAGGCCCGCTGCATGTGCATCACGACGTGGAAGAAGTGTTCTTTATGCTGCGCGGCTGCATCGACCTGTTCGTCGAGCACGAAGGGGAGAAATTCGAAACCCGGCTGAACGAGCGGGATCTGATTTCCATTCCTCCCGGGATCTACCGGGGCCTGTTCAACCCGGGTCAGGAAGACGCGCTGATGTGCGTCATGCTGGGCGCGAACAAGCCGACCATTCCGACCTATCCGGAAGATCACCCCCTGTCCAAGATCAAGCGGGGCTAACCATGAACGGCTCCAGTTTGACTGACAAGTTGTTTCGTTTCCCGCCGCAGACCCGGCTGGTAAACGGGCGGAGACTGGCCTACCGGCTTGCCGGCCAGGGTCCGGCCATCGTCCTGCTGCATGGCATCAGCTCCGGTTCCGGCTCTTGGGTCAATCAGCTGGAGCGGCTGGCGGCCGATTATACCCTGGTGGCCTGGGACGCCCCCGGTTATGGCCAGAGCGAGGGGTTGGCGAACGACGAGCCTTCCGCCCTGGATTATGCCGAGATGTTGCACGGGCTGATCGAGGGCTTGGGGCTGGAGCGGCCGCTGCTGCTCGGCCATTCGCTGGGGGCCATGATAGCGGCGGCCTACGCCGACCGTTATCCCGGACGGATCCGTGGCCTGGTGCTGGCCAACCCGGCCCAGGGCTATGGCCATGCGGACGCCGACACCCAGCTCAGGGTGTACCGACAGCGGCCCGAGATGCTGCGCAAGCTCGGCCATCGGGGCCTGGCGGCGGCGCGGGGACCGGTATTGCTGTCTCAGCATGCCGGAGAGACCCAGATGGAGCTAGTGGCGCACGGTATGATGGGCCTGCATTTTGACGGTTTCCTCGCCGCTTCCTATCTGCTGGCCTACGACGATATCTGGAACTACCTGACCGGCTATGGGCATCGGCTCGGGGTTATCTACGGTGAAGAAGACGTGATCACCGCGCCCACCGGGGTGGAGCTGCTGATTGCGCGCCATGGGCGTGCCACTGCCGAGCCATTGGCGGGGGCGGGGCATGCCAGTTATATCGACCAACCCGAGCGTTTTAACCAGGCCCTGATCCGGATCGAGCAGGCGCTGCTGTCATCCGTTAACGAGGTGAACAATGAGTTTTAATCTAGAAGGTAAGGTGGCCGTGGTCACCGGTGGCTCCTCCGGTATCGGCCTGGAGACGGTGCGCCTGCTGCTGGCCGAAGGCGCCAGGGTCGCCTGGTGCGGCCGCAATCCCGAGCGCCTGGCGGCCTCGGAGCAGGAGATGGCCGCGGCCTTTCCCGGTGCCGACTACCTGACCTTTGCCTGCGATGTGCTCGTCAAGAGCCAGGTCGAGGCATTCGCCGGCCAGGTCGGGGCCCGCTTCGGCGGCGCCGATCTGCTGATCAACAACGCCGGCCAGGGCCGGGTATCCGGCTTTGCCGACACCGCGGATGAAGACTGGCTCAACGAGACCCGGCTCAAGACCTTCAGCGTGATCTACCCGGTCAAGGCGTTCCTGCCATTGCTGGAACTGTCGGACTGCCCGTCGATCACCAATGTGAACTCACTGCTGGCGCTGCAGCCGGAGCCGCACATGATCGCCACCTCGGCGGCGCGGGCGGCGCTGCTCAACCTGACCCACTCCCTGGCCCACGAGTTTGCGGCCAAGGGCATAAGGGTCAATTCCATCCTGCTGGGCATGGTGGAGTCGGACCAGTGGCGCCGGCGTTTCGCCGAGCGCAGCGATCGGGAGACCAACTGGGAGCAGTGGACCGCTGCCATCGCCGCGCGCCGGGGCATTCCCATGGGCCGCCTGGGCAAGCCGCAAGAGCCGGCCCGGGCCCTGGTGTTCCTGGCCTCGCCGCTGGCGTCCTATACCTCGGGCGCCACCCTGGATGTGTCCGGCGGTTTTAACAAGCACCTGTAGGAGGGCGCCGTGAAACAACTGATGATGATCGGGTTCGGCGCCATGGGGCGGGAGGTGGCCTCTCTGCTGCCGGCCGAACTGGCGCTGAAATGGCTGCTGGTGTCCCCCGCCCGGGTCGATGAGGTGCAGGCCGAGCTCGGTCCCTCGGTCCGGGTACTGAGTGATATCGACGAGTGCGACCAGGCACCGGATCTGGTGGTGGAATGCGCCGGCCAGGGGGCGGTGCGCGAGCATGGCGCCAAGGTACTGGCCCGGGGTTGGACGCTGGGACTGATCTCGGTCGGCGCGCTGGCCGACGATGAGCTGATGCTGAGCCTGCGGGCCGCGGCACAACAGGGGGGCGGGCGCATCCTGGCCCTGGCCGGCGCCATCGCCGGGGTCGACGGCCTGGCCGCGGCCCGGGAGGGCGGCCTGGAGTCGGTGCTCTACAGCGGTCGCAAGAGCCCGCAAAGCTGGCGCGGCAGCCCGGCCGAAGCGCTGATAGACCTGGACACGGTCACCGAGCCGACGGTGTTTTTCCGCGGCACGGCCCGGGAGGCGGCGCTGCGTTTCCCGGCCAATGCCAATGTGGCGGCGACCGTCGCCCTGGCGGGGCTGGGCATGGATAACACCCGGGTCGAGCTGACGGTGGATCCCGCCAGCAGCACGAACAAACACAGCATCCTGGCCCAGGGACGGTTCGGGGAGCTGAGCATTGAGCTGAGCGGCCAACCGCTGGCCAGCAACCCGAAAACCTCCACCCTGGCGGCGCTGAGCGTGGTCCGGGCCTGTCGGCACTGCACCGACACCGTGCTTATTTAAGGAGTTGAGTCATGGTTAGACCTATTTTTATCGGTGGCGAGTGGCGCCAGGGGCGGGGTCCGATCAGCGTCAGCCGTTTTCCGGCGGACGGCAGCGTCAATGCCGAGCTGAGTACCGCCAGCCGGGAAGACGTGGAAGAGGCGGTCCAGGCGGCCGAGCGCGCCTGGCGTGCCCCTTCCTGGCGGCAGGCGCTGCCCCACCAGCGGGCCGCCATCCTCTACAAGGTGGCCGATCTGATTGAAGCGCGGCTGGAGCAGCTGGCGGCCCTGCAGACCCGGGACAACGGCAAGCCCTTGGCGGAAACCCGCGGCCTGGTGGCCAGTGCGGCGGGCACCGCCCGTTACTTCGCCGCCGCCTGCGAAACCCTGGACGAGCAGCTCACCTCCCAGCGGGCCGCCGACTTTATGACCCTGAGCGTGCACGAGCCCATCGGCGTGGTGGCGGCCATCACCCCCTGGAACTCGCCCATCGCCAGCGAGATGCAGAAAATTGCCCCGGCCCTGGCCGGCGGCAATGCGGTGCTGCTCAAGCCCGCCGACGCCACGCCGCTGGCGGCGCTGGAGCTGGCCAGGCTGTTCGAGGAGGCGGGCCTGCCCAAGGGCCTGCTGAGCATACTGCCCGGACGTGGTTCCGTGGTGGGGGACGCCTTGGTGCGCCATCCCCTGGTGCGCAAGATTTCCTTTACCGGCGGTACCAATACCGGCCGCAGCCTGGCCCATATCGCCGCCGACAAGCTGATCCCCACCTCCCTGGAGCTGGGCGGCAAGTCGCCGACCATAGTGCTGGAAGATGCCGACATCGAGCTGGCGGCCAAGGGGGTGGTCTACGGTATCTTCAGCTCCGCCGGTCAGGCCTGCATCGCCGGCTCTCGGCTGTTCGTGCACGGCGCCGTTTATGAGCGCTTTATGGAGCGGCTGCTGACTCTGACCAGGGAGCTGCGGGTCGGCCATCCGGAACAGGATGGAACCCACATGGGGCCGCTTATCAGCGAGGCGCACCTGCAGTCGGTGGCCGACTATGTGGCGCTGGCCCGGGAAGAGGGCGGTGAAGTGCTGTGCGGCGGCGAGCGGTTGAGCGAAGGGACGTTGGCCAACGGCAGCTTCTATCCGCCCACCATCATCACCGGCCTGAACAACGGCGCCCGGGTATGCCAGGAAGAGATCTTCGGCCCCGTGCTGGTGGTGATCCGCTTCGAAGACGAGGCGGATCTGCTCGGCCAGGCCAACGACAGCATCTTCGGCCTGGCCGCGGGTATCTGGAGCGAGGATTTCCGCAGGGCCTGGCGTCTGGCACGCCGGCTCGAGTGTGGCACCGTCTGGATCAATACCTACAAGAAGTTTTCCGTATCCGCCCCCTTCGGTGGCTACAAGGAAAGTGGCCTCGGCCGGGAAAAAGGGCGCGAGGGCGTGCTGGCTTATATGCAGCAGAAAAGCATTTATGTGGGTTTGAGCGATACGCCCAATCCCTGGTGCTGCTGAGCAGTTATGTACTGAATTAAAGGAAGATGATAATGACCGAACGAGTGAATGTTGGCGAAGCCATCGCCCGAGTACTGGAAGCCCATGATGTGGACAGCGTCTACGGGGTGATTTCCATCCATAACCTGCCCATCGCCGATGCCATCGGCCGCCGCGAAAAAATCCATTTCGTCGCCGCCCGGGGCGAAGCCGGTGCCGTGACCATGGGCGACGCCCACGCCCGCTTCAAGGGCCTGGGGGTGGCGATCACCAGCACGGGGGCCGGTGCCGGTAATGCGGTGGGCGCCCTGCTGGAAGCCCTCAACGCCGGCAGCCCCTTGCTGCACCTGACCGGTCAGGTCGAGCGCGAATACCTGGACCGGGATGCCAGCTTTATCCATGAGACCCGGGACCAGCTGACTTTCCTCAAGGCAAGCAGCAAGGCCGCCTTCCGCATCTCCAGCCCGGATCATGCGGTCGGCGTGCTGCGCGAAGCCATCCGTGTCGCCACCACAGTGCCCATGGGCCCGGTCAGCATAGAGCTGCCGATCGATGTGCAGGCCGCCGACATTGCGCTGCCCGCCGAGCTGGGTCCGGTCAAAGCCCTGCAGCAACCCCAGGCGGATGAGCAACAGCTCAGCGCCCTGGCCGATGCCCTGCGGGCGGCCAAGCGGCCGCTGCTGTGGATCGGCGGCGGTGCCCTCGACTGCACCCAGGAGGTCAAGGCCCTGGCGGACCTGGGGGTGGCGGTGATCTCCTCCACCCATGGCCGAGGCATATTGCCGGATGCGCATCCGCGCAGCCTGGGCGCCTTCCATAACTCGCCCGCCGTCGAGACCCTGATGGCCAGTTGTGACCTGGGGCTGGTGGTGGGCTCGCGGCTGCGCAGCAACGAAACCCGTACCTATTCCGTGGTGCTGCCCAAGCCGTTGTATCAGGTGGATGCCAACCCGGTAGCCCAGCAGCGCAACTACCTGGTGGATCATTTCCTCTGCGGTGACGCCAAGGCGGTGCTGGCCTACCTGGCGGACGCCCTGCAGGGCTGCGACAAGCACAATGTGGAATTTGATCGGGAAATTGCCGAAGCCAAGTCGGCCGCGGTCAGCGCGCTGACCAATCAGCTGGGCACCTATGCGCAGCTCTGTGGCCAACTGCGTGCCGCCCTGCCGGACGACGGCATACTGGTGCGCGACATCACCATGTCCGGCAGCACCTGGGGCAGCCGGTTGTTCCCCATCCAGGCGCCCAACACCAACATCCATTCCCTGGCCGGCGCCATCGGCATGGGGCTGGCCATGGCCATCGGCTCGGCCATCGCCAACCCGGGAAAGAAAGTGGTCGGCCTGGTCGGCGACGGCGGTCTGGCGCTGGGCATCGGCGAGCTGGCGACCATGGTGCAGGAAAATACCAATATGGTGCTGCTGGTGATGAACGACGGCGGTTACGGCGTGATGCGCGGTATCCAGAACCAGTATTTCGAGGGTCGTCAGTATTTCAACCAGCTGCACGCCCCCGACTTCAAGGCGGTGGGCGAGGCGATGGGCATGACCAGCTGGCGGATAGCCAGCCTGGGCGAGTTCGAAACGGCCATTGCCGAGGCCATGGCGTTGCAGGGACCCTCGCTGATCGAGGTCGATATGAACGGCCTGGGGCCGCTGAAGTTCGCCGGTCCTCCCCAGAAGAAGCTGTATTGACAGCCATTGCTATAGCACGAAGGAGCCCCATGGATGGGGCCTCACCAAGTCAACGACCGGTGGCAGCGACGCCGCCGGCGAACATGGATGATTCATGCTATTCCGCCAATTAACGTCATCAGTGCAACACCCATGGTGAGTGCCGTTTCGTTGCGCATTTTTGACCAGGCATGGCTGGCTGAAACATAAAAGAAAATAACTGAATCTTTAATGGCACAGATTAATAGAGTGTGAAAATTATCGCGTCGGTCATGGGCTGCCCGCGAGCGAACTTGTGTTTTTTGTGTTCAAGGAGTGTTCCAACCGTTCAGGTTGGAATTTAATGGAGTAAATGAAATGAAGTTGAATAAATTAAATTCTGCCATCGTGGTCGCCACGGTATTGTGTACCCCGCTTGAGGCGGCAACCTGGTCCGATACCTTTATCGGTTACCGCTATGGTTCAGAGTTTAGTGAGCCCGGCAACGCGCAGGATATCGGCAAGAATATAGTGCAGCTTTCCCATGCCAGCGGTTATTCCCTGGGGCAGAACTATTTCAACCTCGATGTGCTGAAGTCGGGCAGTGAGGATCCGGCCAACGGTAGCAGCGACGGCGCCACCGAGTTTTACCTGGTCTACCGTCATCAACTGCATCTGGGCAAGGTATTTGCCAAGGATCTCGGCTTTGGTCCGATCAAGGAGGTGGCGCTCACCGCTGGCTTCGATCTCAATACCAAGAATTCGGCGTTTGCGCCGCGCAAACGGTTCCTGGCGGTAGGCCCCACCCTTAAATTTGATGTTCCCGGGTTTCTTGATCTGAGTCTCTATTACGCCAATGAAAGCAATCATTGCGGCCTGGCTTTCTGTACCCATAACGATATCGACTTCGATCCCTATTACCAGATCAACCTGGCCTGGGGATTGCCCTTCGAAACCGCCGGCCTGCCGATGAAGTTTCAGGGCTTCACCAACTACAACGGCAAGAAGGGTACCGACTATTTCAATAATGAAACCAAGCCGGAACATTTGCTCAGGACGTCACTGATGCTGGACGTTGGGCAGCTAATGATGAATAAGAAAAACACCCTGTGGGCCGGGGTCGGCTACGAGTATTGGCACAATAAATACGGGAACCATGGCAAGCCCGGCGTCGATACCAGGGCCCCCTTCATTAATGCCGAGTGGCATTTCTGATAGGTTATTTAATTTCTAAAATCTAGGGGAGACCATCAACAACGATTGGTGGCAATAAATAAAGCCGACAGGGGCTGCACCGCCTTTGTCGGCTTTTTATTATGCTTTTCCCGCCGTTTAAATAACTGTTCCGAATAGTAGATCAGGCTCGGCAGCGCCCAGGTGCCGCTAAGCAGAGCTTCAGCGTAATGAATGCACAGTAACGGGACACCCCAAGGAGCAGTTCTTGAATCACAAGCCGGGCCGTTATAGCGGCATGGCCGGAGCCGCCGAGCGCCCGGAGCTATACTTGGATCGGATGGGCAGAGAGGGGAAGGTCATGACACTGGCCGAACTGCGCGAGTTGTATCAGCAGGGGAAACTGCACCAGGCCCGGGTGTGTCACGACACCTTGAGCATGGGCTGGCTGGTGACTTTCTACGATGCCGATGGCAACCTCTATGAGCTGACCGACACCCTGGGCTGTCGGGTCAGCTATGAAAGCCCCAAGGCGGCGGAAGAAAAGGTGCACCTGGTGGCGGATTGCCCGACCCGGATCGACAGCCTGTACCGTTTCTTCGAGGTATAGGGGCTAGTGTCCTTCCTCCATCAAGATCTGGGTCGCCTGGATTTCATGCTCCTGCAAGAAGGCCAGCAGCCTGAGCATGCTGTCGACGGTCACTTCTTTATCCGATGCCAGTACCAGCTCGGCCTGTTTCAGGGCCTCCAGGTTGTCGGTCAGCACCGCCTTGAAGCTGTTCCAGTCCCCATATTCCTGGCCCTGCAGGGCCCAGGCCGGCTCACCCGCCAACAGGTTGATGGTCATCAACTTGTCGTTTTGCACACTGCTCAAGGCCTCGCTGTCGGTGTTGGGCAGTTCCACTTCCAGCGACTGCAGCGGGATATTGGCGGTCAGCATCAGGAACACCAGCACGATAAAGATAATATCGAGCAGGGGGGTGATGTCCGGAGTCAGCGCCCGCCAGCCGGATTGGGCCGCTTCGGGACGACCTATCATGCCTTTCCTCCCAGCTGAACGCCTTCCAGGGACAGATTGCACCGGTTCAGCTCATGGGTGAGCTTGTCGAGCAGGCGGTCGGCCCATAGCCCGAACAGCTGGGCGCCGGCGATGGCGGGCAGGGCGATCAGCAGGCCGGCGGCGGTGGTACTCATGGCCAGGCCCAGGCCGTCGGCGAGCAGTGCCGGGGTGACCGGCTCCTGGCTCCGGCTGATGCTTTGAAACATCTCAATCAGCCCCAGTACCGTGCCCAACAGTCCCAACAAGGGACTGATCACCCCGACCAGGGTCAGTACCCGCAGGCCCGCGTGCAATCTGCGCCGCTGGTGTTGTAACCAGACCGATGCCAAGTCTTCCCGGGTGGATTTATCGCAATCCCGGTGCCGGACCAGCAGGGCGCATCCCTGCAGGATCAGGGAGCCGTGCGCCTGCCCCTCCAGCGCCAGATAGCCGCTATTTTCCTGACGCAGCCGGCGTTTCTCCTGCTCTCCGCTCAGGCTTGACCAGATCAGGGCAAGGGTGCGTTCCAGCCAGAGCGTGACGGTGACCAGGGAGCAGAGGAGTAGCGGCCAGCTCATCGGGCCCAGTTGTTGTTGCAGTTGAGATAACAGTTCCATGATTTAATCCAATTTGAAACGAACGGGAATATGAACTCGGTGGGCCAGGGCCCGGCCATTTTCCACATAAGGAGAAAAACGCCAGTTGACGATGGCTTTCAGGGCCGCCTTATCGAGTAGTTTTACGCCCGAGGATTGTGCCAGCAGGCGCTTGATTTGCCTGCCTTGCTCATCCAGCCAGACTTCTACCACCACGGTGCCTTCCAAGCCCCGGCGACGGGCCTGGGTAGGGTAGGGGATGGGAGCCGGTCGGGTCTTGAAGCTGGGTGTCTGAATTTGCTTGGGGGCACTGGCCTGGGCCGCCGGCTGGGGCTCGGGCCGGGATTCAGTGGTGGGAGTCGGCTGGGGGGCCGGTGCCACCGCTTGTTGTATGGGCTCGGGCTTGGGTTCCGGCGTGGGCACGGGCTTGGGCTCCGGCCTGGGTTCCGGCTTGGGCACGGGCTTGGGCTCCGGCCTGGGTTCCGGCTTGGGCACGGGTTTGGGTTCCGGCTTGGGCTCAGGTTTCGGCTCGGGGACGGGTTCAGCTTTTGCCACCGCGGGCAGCATCTGCACGCTGATCGGGCCGGGCGCGTCGCTTGCGGGCAAGGCAATGGTCTGTACCTGCCGCGTCATCGCCTGGACCAGGAGGCCATGCAAGGCCAGGGACCCCAGGGCGAACAAGGCATAGCGACGAAGGTTCACGTTAACTCCCGATCTCTCAATGGCGACAGTGGTTTGCAATAAGTGCCTAGCATACGGATTCTTTAACGGATGTCTATTGAAATGGTAATGAGAAATAGTCGTATTTAGTTTTTGTTGTGGGTAGGATCCGGCTCGATGATGGATTTTGATTTGCAACAGGGTGGCTCAGTGACAAAACTGGATATAGTTAAAGGAGCTGGTCCCTTCTTTCCCTCTCGTCTTTCGATAAAGGAGTAGGCTCATGGCAATGACCTCGGTGGGCGATCTGATGACTCGCCAGATATTGACCCTGGATCAGAGCGCCACCTTAAAAGACGCCCATGATCTGATGCGGGAAAAAAGTATACGCCACATTCCCGTGGTGGATCCCCTCACCGGCAAGCTGCTGGGAATACTCACCCAGAAACGCATGGTCTCCATCATAATGTCGCTGCTGGCGGACTACGGGGTCAGCGCCCTGGAGCGGCGCGAGCGGGAATGCAAGGTGGTGGAGATCATGGATACCGATTACAACAGCGTGGATGTGGACGCCCCGCTCACCGAGGTGGTGTCCTTTTTCCTGCAAAACAAGCATGGCTGCCTGACGGTGGTGGATGCGGATCGTCAATTGAAGGGGATCGTCGCCTCCTCGGATTTTGTGCGCTTATGCGCAGAGTTGTTGCAGGAAGCTAAGGCCGCATCTTCATAAGCCTCAGCAGAGGTCGTCTCGAATGACTAGCCCCTAGGCCGGATAGTGGATCAGGTTATAGAACACCACGGATTTCGTCCCCGGATTTCGGTAGCCATGTTCCCGGTTGGCATCGAAACGCATCGCCGCCCCCGGGGACAGGGGGGTCCACTTCCCCTCCAGCAGCAGTTCCATGGTGCCGCCTTGTACTATCACATGTTCGGTAACGCCGGTCTCGTGCGGTTCTGATATACGTTCATAACCGGGCAGCAGGGTCAGCTCGAACATTTCAAAGCCAAAGCGGGGCTCATAGGGAAACAGCGGCGCTACCAGCATACCGTCGTTGGCCGGCTGCCGGCGCAACAGGTCGGCCACCCGATAAACCGTGCCCTCGGCCGGTACCGGTTCGAGGAAGGTGGACAGCGAGGTATGAAAACCGCCGGCAATCTTCCACAAGGTCGCCACCGTCGGACTCGACTCGCCGCGTTCTATCTGGCCCAGCATGGCCTTGCTGACGCCGGTTTCCCGGGCACATTGGTCCAGGCTCCAGCCCTGCTGCTTGCGCAGGCTCTTCAGGGTCTCGGCCAGATATTGATTCAGCTCGTTCATGGGCTCTCCGATCTCTGTCTTGTCCGCTCTTGTCGGTTGTGCGTTATAGCATACATTTGCTAGCATGGCGCCACCGTGCGTTATAGCGCACATTTCGTTTTGACTAAGGAAGCCTGATATGCGTGCTGTCTTCGGCCTTTCACATATGTCCGCCGGCTTTGTCGCCGTGCTGGTGGGCTACAGCAGCTCGGCAGCCATTATCTTCCAGGCGGCGGCTGCGGCGGGGGCGACCCAGGCGGAGATCGGCTCCTGGCTGTGGGCGTTAGGCGTCGGCATGGGGGCCACCTGCATCGGCTTATCGCTGCGCTACCGCAGCCCAGTGCTGACCGCTTGGTCGACGCCGGGGGCGGCCCTGCTGGTGACCGGACTGGCCGGCATTCCCATGAGCGAGGCCATCGGCGCCTTTATGTTTTGCTCCGCGCTTATCCTGCTCTGCGGGGTGACCGGCTGGTTTGAAACGATCATGCGGCATGTGCCGGGCGCCTTGGCGGCCGGTATGCTGGGCGGTGTGCTGCTGCGCTTCGGCCTGGATCTGTTTGTCTCCGCCACGACCGAGCCGCTGCTGGTGGTCGCCATGCTGGCCAGCTACCTGCTGGTGCGCCATCGCTGGCCCCGCTACGTGATCCCGCTCGCCCTGCTGGTGGGACTGGGCCTGTCAGGGGCCCAGGGCTTGCTGCATTTCGGGGACTTTCAATGGCAGCTGGCCAGGCCGGTGCCTGTGTTGCCGAGTTTTTCCATCGCTACCCTGGTCGGCGTGGGCATTCCCCTGTTCGTGGTGACCATGGCCTCCCAGAACGTACCCGGCATCGCCGTACTCCGGGCCCATGGCTATCAGACCCCGGCCTCGCCCCTGATCGGCTGGACCGGGCTGACCGGGATACTGTTGGCGCCCTTTGGGGGCTTTGCCTTTAATCTGGCGGCGATCAGTGCGGCGGTGTGCATGGGCAGGGAGGCCGATCCGGATCCGTTGAAGCGCTACCGGGCCACCGTCTGGGGCGGTATTTTTTATCTGCTGATGGGGGTGTTCGGCGCTACCGTGGTGGGCTTGTTTGCCGCGTTGCCGACGGAATTGGTCATGGCGATCGCCGGCCTGGCGCTACTGGGCACCATAGGCAACAGCCTGGGCGTGGCCCTGAAAGACGAAGGCGACCGGGACGCGGCGCTGCTGACCTTTATGATCACGGCGTCGGGAGTCACGCTAATGGGGGTTGGCAGTGCCTTCTGGGGGCTGGTGGTCGGCTTGCTGGTGCACGTCTTGAACCGGCGACGGGCTGTGTAGCTAAAATAACAGCTCCGGCTGAAGGCCGGAGCTGTGTCATTTAACCGTCGTGGCGGCCATGGCGCTGGGGCTGGTTGGGCTTGTTGCTGCGCGGTGCTTTGTTATTGGCACCACGCTGGTTTTGACCTCGGCCACCGTTACCGCGTCCACCACCGTTACCTCGGCCACGGTTATTGGCCGGCGGCTTGGTGGCCGGCTGGGCTTCTTCCGGGCCGGGCTCGAAGCCGGGTAGTATCTGCAGCTCGAAGCTGTTCTTGGTCAACCGTTCGATGGCTTTCAGCTGGAGCTTTTCTTCGTGGCACACCAGGGAGATGGCATGACCCTGGCTGCCGGCGCGACCGGTGCGGCCGATACGGTGTACGTAGTCTTCCGCCACATGGGGCAGCTCGAAGTTGATCACATGGGGCAGCTCGCTGATGTCGATGCCGCGGGCGGCGATATCGGTGGCCACCAATACCCGCAGCTGACCATCCTTGAACTGGCTCAGGGCCCGGGTACGCGCGCCCTGGCTCTTGTCGCCGTGAATCGCCATGGCCGGCAGGCCGTCCTTGTCGAGCTGCATCGCCAGCCGGTTGGCACCGTGTTTGGTACGGGTGAACACCAGCACCTGGCGCCAGTTATGATGGCCGATCAGGTAGCTTATCAGCGCCCGCTTGCGGTTCTTGTCCACTCCGTAAAAGGCTTGATCTATGGTGTCGGCGGTGGCGTTGCGGGAGGCCACTTCGATATGTTCCGGCTCGTGCAGCAAATCCTCGGCCAGCTGCTTGATCTCGTTGGAGAAAGTGGCGGAAAACAGCAGGTTCTGGCGTTTTTTCGGCATCAGCGCCAGGATCCGGCGAATATCGCGGATAAAGCCCATGTCCAGCATCCGATCCGCCTCATCCAGTACCAGCATTTCGATGCGGGACAGGTCGATGGAACGCTGGGACACATGATCCAGCAACCGGCCGGGGGTGGCGACCACCACGTCTATTTTGCGGCCGAGGGCCTTCATCTGCGGGTTGATGCTGACGCCACCGAACATCACCAGGGTGTTCAGGTTGGTATGCTTGGCGTAGGCTCTCAGGTTTTCCTCTACCTGGGCTGCCAGCTCGCGGGTGGGGGTCAGCACCAGGGCGCGTACCGGGGCCCGGCCATTGGCCAGCGGCTGGGCCTTAGTTTCGCTCAGACGTTGCAGCATGGGCAGGCCAAAGCCGGCGGTCTTGCCGGTGCCGGTCTGGGCACCGGCCAGCAGATCTCCGCCTTTCAATACCAACGGAATGGCTTGGGACTGGATGGGGGTGGGCTCTGTATAACCACATTCATTGATGGCTTGAACGAGCTGGTCGTTCAGACCGAGGGCAGCAAAAGACATGAGACTCCGAACAAATTAGGTCCAGGCTGGACGGCTGAGAGGTAATGCTGGATAGCAAACAGCCGCCATGATACCAGAAAAGCGGCCAAAACCTAAAAAAGCGTCCGGGGCCCGGGTCTTTGCCCCGGTTTACGCCGGGGATCCGGGCGGCCAGCCGGCGGCCAGGTAATCCTGCGGCCGGTCGGTGATCAGCATATCCACGCCCCAGTCGGCAAAATGCTTGACCTTGTCCGGCTTGTTGGGGGTATAGCAATAAAGTGGGTAGCCGGCCTGTTTGACGGCCCGGGCCTGGGCGCGGGTGAGATAACGAAAGTTGCAATGCAGGCTGTAGCAGCCCGGCTCGGCCATTAATTGCGGCCAGTTGCCGGGAATGCGCTCCACCAGCAGGCCGCGGCGGAGGTCCGGTTGCAGTTGCTTCATCAACATCAGGCAGGCGGGGTTGAAGCTGGAAAACAACAGGCTGTCTGTGGAGAACGGCCCTGCGTCTATCACCTGGCTTACCCGGTGACAGAGGAGGTCGGCTTCGTCTTCGTGGTAAGTTTTGAGCTCGATATTCACGTTAATGGCCAGCTCCCGGCACAGCAGCAGCAACTGCCCGAGCGTGGGAATGGACTCGCCCTTGAATGCCTTGTCGAACCAGCTGCCGGCATCCAGTTGCTGCAGCCGTTCCAGTTCATGGTCGCCGACCTTGCCCCGGCCGTTGGTGCAGCGATTGACGGTTTGGTCGTGGATCACCACGGGCGTGCCGTCCCGGGTGAGCTGAACGTCGATTTCTACCCAGTCCAGGCCCAGCTCCCGGACCTTTCGCATCCCCGCCAGGGTATTTTCCGGGGCCAGGCTGGCCACCCCCCTGTGTCCGCACAACATCATAGTCAGTTCCCCCGGATGAAGATAATTTACCGCTGCACCAGCCTGCCAGCAGACAGATACCGGGGCTGCCTAGAGCGGCAATCCTTGTCTAACAGGCAGGCAATTTGCTGCCAAAATCATTATCATAGCGGTTAATTATCACTTAGCGTAGCGAGCGCCCATGGCCCCGGCTTTCTGGCTTTCCCTGTTTTTTGCCACTTATTACTTCAGCTACGGCATCTTTTTACCTTTTTGGTCACTCTGGCTGAGCAGTGTCGGGGCCGAAGCGGGATTTATCGGCCTCTTGCTGGGGCTGGGTATGGCCGTGCGCTGCGCCGGCAACCTGGTCATCATGAGTCGGATCCGGGAGGCGACCCAGCTGTTGCCGGCCCTGCGCTGGCTGGCGCTGCTCAGCCTGGTGTCTTTCGCCACTTTCTACGGCTGGCAATCCAGCCTGGGCCTGCTGGTATTGATCGTCCTGGTCAACCTGTTCTATACCGCCCTGATCCCGGTCAGCGAGGCTACCGCCAGCAGGCTGATAGTCCAGGTGCGGCTGGATTACGGCAGGGCGCGGCTGTGGGGCTCGGCGGCCTTTATCGGCGCCAACCTGCTGGTGGGCATGCTCAGCAGCAGCTATGGCCCCCAGTGGGTATTGCATACCATGGTGCTGGCGTTGGTGCTGTTCTTCGGCCTCTGCCTGTTGCCGATGTCTCCCGCCCCGGTGGACAGCCAGCAGGGGCGACGTGGTGATTCTATCCTGCAAACTCTGAAGCGTCCCGGCATGCCGCGATTCCTGCTGATCACCTCGCTGCTGCAGGGCAGCCACGCCTTTTACTATGGATTCAGCGCCCTTTACTGGCAGCAGCAGGGCTACAGCGCCACAGTGATTGGCTATCTGTGGGGGCTGGGGGTATTGGCGGAGATCTGTGTCTTCCTGATGGACAAAAAGTGGCTGACCGGATTTTCCGCCCGCCAGCTGATGTTGGCCGGCGGCCTCTGTGCACTGGTGCGCTGGGGAATCATGGGCGCCACCACCGAGCCGGGCTGGCTGATCGTCGCTCAGCTCCTGCACGCGGGCACCTTCTGCCTGAGTCATCTGGGGGCGGTGCGCTTTATTACCCGGGAGCTGGATGACAGGGCGATTATCGGCACCCAGGCGCTTTATGCGGCCATTCCCCAGGGTCTGTCGCTGGCCTTGCTGCTGGTACTCTGTGGCCAGCTGTTTCCGGTGATGGCAGGCCAGACCTTCTGGCTGATGGGGCTGGCGGTGTTGCCGGTATTCTGGCTGCTCTGGTCCAGGCCCAAGCCGGCGGCCCAGGAGGCCTGATGCAGGGCTGGACCGTGATCAATATTTCCCTGGCCTATCTGGCACTGTTGTTCGTCTGTGCCTGGTTGGGGGACAGGGTCAAGCTGGGCGCCTCATCCCGGCGCCTGCGGCCTCTGCTGTACAGCCTGTCGCTGGCCATCTACTGCACCTCCTGGAGCTTTTTCGGCACAGTCGGCCAGGCCAGTTCGGATCCCTGGCCCTATTTCGCCATCTATCTAGGCCCCATACTGGTCTTCACCCTGTTCGGCTCTTTCGTGGCGCGGCTGATTGACGTGGCCAAGCGGGAGCACATTACCTCCATCGCCGATTTCATTGCCGCCCGCTACGGCAAGTCCCAGCGGCTGGCGGCCTACATCACCCTGATCGCGGTGATCGGCGTCCTGCCTTATATCGCCCTGCAGCTCAAGGCCATCTTGCTGGGGCTGAATATGGTGGCACCCGACATCGTCGGCGGCAGCCACGATGCGGATCAGGTCGCCTTTATGGTGACCCTGCTGCTGACCCTGTTTATCCTGCTGTTCGGCACCCGTCATATCGATGCCACCGAGCACCAGCGGGGGGTGATAGTGGCGATCGGGGTGGAGTCGGTGGTCAAGCTGATTGCCTTTATCACCGTCGGTGTCTTTGCCAGTTGGCTGATCCTGGCCTACCCCAACCAACAGCGGGTGATGATAGCCCAGGACTTTATCGGCCGCCTGACCGGCGTCAGCGGTGCCAACCTGCTGGATATGGGGGTCTATACCCTGGTATCCATGAGCGCCGTCATCTGTCTGCCCCGCCAGTTCCATGTGACCGTGGTGGAGCATCATGATCCAGCCGATCTGCACTGGGCCCGGCGGATCTTCCCCATCTACCTGTTCTTGATGGGGATTTTCGTGCTGCCCCTGGCCCTGGCCGGTCAGCAGTGGCTGCCTGCCGACACGGCTCCCGATACCTATGTGATCAGCCTGCCGCTGGCCTTCGACAGTCAGCTGCTGGCGGTGCTGGCCTTTATCGGTGGCGCCTCGGCGGCCACCGCCATGGTGATTATCTCCACCATAGCCCTGGCGATCATGGTCAGCAACGACCTGGCGCTGCCGATGATCCTGCGCCGCCGCCAGCTGCGGGGTGGCGAGTTCAAGGACTTCGCCGAGCTGCTGCTCAATGTGCGACGCACCGCCATAGTGGTGATCATGCTGACCGGCTGGTTGGTGTTTCTCTGGCTGGGCGAGATCAACAGCCTGTCCCGCATCGGCTATCTGAGCTTTGCCGCCATCGCCCAGTTCGCCCCACCGCTGGTGCTGGGCTTGCTCTGGCGCGGCGGTAACAGGCGCGGCGCCTATTGGGGTCTGAGCCTGGGCATGCTGATGTGGTTGCTCAACCTGATGGCGGGCACCGGCCTTTTTGCCGGTGATGCCGACAGCAACTTCCTGTTGCGCATGCTGACACCGCCGCCATGGGGCGCCTTGGCCGAGATGAGCAATGTGACCTGGGGCATACTGCTCAGCCTGCTGGTCAACCTGGCCGGCTATCTGCTGGGCTCCTGGCTGTCGCTCACCACCGTCGGCGAGCGCTTTCAGGCCGCGGCCTTTGCCGGCCGGCAGGCACGGGACGAGGGGGAGCTGTATCGGGCCAAGGTGACGGTTCGGGAGCTGGAGCAACTGGCGTCCCGCTTTGCGGGCGAGGTGCGGGTAAAGCGGGCCTTCTCCCGTTACGCCGCCGAGCAGGGCAGCCTGGAGGCCGGCATGCAGGCATCACCCGGCCTGATCCGCCATGCGGAACGGGTGCTGGCCGGGGTATTCGGGGCCTCCTCCGCCCGCCTGGTGCTGGCCTCGGCCCTCCAGGGACGCTCCATGGAGCTGGATGAGCTGGTGGCGATCGTCGACGAGGCCGGTGATGTGTTCCGCTTCAACCGTGGCCTGTTGCAGGGCGCGATAGAGCATATCGGGCCGGGCATTTCCGTGGTCGACAAGGACTTGCGGCTGGTGGCCTGGAATCAACGCTATATAGAACTGTTCAGCTATCCTCCCGGGCTTATCAAGGCCGGCAGATCGATCGCCGATATTATTCGCTACAATGCGGAACGCGGCCTCTGTGGCCCGGGGCCGACACAGCAGCATGTGGATAAACGGGTCACCCATATGCGCGCGGGCACGGCCCATGTCTCTTCCCGCAGCCGGCCCGATGGCCGGGTGATCGAAATGCAGGGCAACCCCATGCCCGGTGGCGGCTTCGTGATGACTTTCAACGATATCACCACCTTCCGTCAGGCCGAACAGCTGCTGAAAGACGCCAACGAGGTACTGGAAGCCAGGGTGGCCGAGCGCACCCATGAGCTGTCGACGGTGAATCAGCAGTTGCTGGCGGCCTCCTATCAGGCGGAACGGGCCAATGCCTCCAAGAGCCGCTTCCTGGCGGCGGTGAGCCATGATCTGATGCAGCCGCTCAATGCCGCCAAGCTGTTTGCCTCTTCCTGGCTGGAAACCTCGGGCGATGAAGAAAGCCGGCGGCTGGCCGGCCATATCGACCGCTCCCTGGGGGCGGCGGAGGAGTTGATCTCTGATCTGCTGGACATGTCCCGGCTGGAATCCGGCAAGCTTACCGCTAGGCCGGCCCTCTTTGTGCTCAGCGAGCTGTTCGATACCCTGCAGGCGGAGTTCGGGGTGCTGGCGGAACAGGACGGAGGCCGATTCGAAGCCGTCCGCAGCCGGTTGCATGTGTACAGCGACCCGCGGTTGCTGCGCCGTATCCTGCAGAATTTTCTGACCAATGCGCTGCGTTATAACCCGGGAGGGCGCATCCTGCTGGGTGCCCGCCGCCAGGGGGAACAGATCCGCATCGAGGTCTGGGACAATGGTCCCGGGATAGCGGCGGACAAGCTGGGGGTGATCTTCGATGAGTTCCTGCGTCTGGAACATGGTGCTAAAAACCATCAGCAGGGGCTGGGGCTGGGCCTGGCCATCGCCAAGGGCCTGGCGGGCATCCTGGGCCATACTCTGGATGTTCGTTCGGTTGAGGGCAAGGGTTCGGTGTTCGGTGTCACCCTGCCGAGGACCGAGGCCCCGGCGCAGACGGCGGGAGAGATTCGACAGCCGGCCCCGGCAGGGCAGCTGGCCGGGGTAAAGGTGCTCTGCATCGATAATGAGGTGGAGATACTGGCGGCCATGGCCAGCCTGCTGGGCCGCTGGGGGTGCGAGCTCACCCTGGCAGCCAACGGTGAACAGGCCCGCGAGAGCTGCCGGCGGGGTTTTACACCGCACATTATTTTGTCCGATTACCACCTCGATGAGGGGGAAACCGGCGTTGCGGTGGTGGATATGTTGCGCCGGGAACTGGGCGATATACCGGCGGCGATCATCAGTGCGGACCGTCAACCCGAGCTGCAACAGCTGGATTTAGGCTATCTCAGCAAGCCGGTCAAGCCACTCAAGCTCAGGGCCCTGTTGCAGCATTATCTAGGGACAGGCAGTCAGGGCTGATGATGTATATCCAGTTGTGACAGGACGATCACCGCCTGGGTACGGTTTTGGACTCCCAATTTGCGGAAGATGGCGGTGACATGGGCTTTGATGGTGGCTTCGGATACCTCCAGCTCGTAGGCGATTTGCTTGTTGAGTTTGCCCTCGGAGAGCATGAGCAGCACCTTGTATTGCTGGGGAGTGAGGCTGGCCAAGCGTGCTGCCAGATCGTCTCCGGCATCCTCTCCCAGGTTTAATCCCTCCGGCCACCAGGGATCCCCGGCCAATATGCGGTCGAGGGCGCCGACCAGGGTCGGCATGGGGGCCGATTTGGGAATAAACCCCAGGGCACCGAAGCGCATGGCCTGTTGCACCACGGCCGGCTCTTCACTGGCGGAGACCACCACCACCGGCAGCTCGGGATATTGATTGCGCAACTGTACCAGGCCGGAGAAGCCACTGGCGCCGGGCATTTTCAGATCCAGCAGCAGCAGGTCGACATCGGTCACCTTGATCAGCAACGCCATCAGGTTGTCGATGCTGTCAACCTCATGCAGCTGGGCTCCCTCAACGGCCAGCTGCACGGCTTGGTGCAGGGCATTGCGAAACAGCGGATGGTCATCGGCAATGATAATGCGGTAGCCATTCTCCATGAGGGTGTCTGATCCTTGTGCTGTTTGTCTAGGATGGGCAATGATTCGGCTCTTGCCGTTATCTTGCTATGATAGGGCCTAACCTCCAAGGAGAGAACCACAGCGGGCGCATTTCGTGATCATAAAGCGGCCATCCGGTAAAGTGATGGCGTCGCTGAACATCTGATAAATCCTGCTGTCCAATCCGGGGTCGATCTGTTTTCCAATGCTATGCTATCGGCCAGGGATAGCGGCTGTTGCCCGGTACACACTGGTAAGAGGTAAAAAAGTTGAAAAAAAGTTTGGCTATCCTGGCGGTGCTGGCTGCCGGCACCGCTCACGGCGCAGATATCAACCGGCTGAACGCCGAGTTCTCGGTGAATCTAAATGGCGACCAGACCAGAGGGATCAATACCCTGGTCATCGAGCGCAATAAAGACCAATACCATGTGAATTTTTCCCTGTCCCACTGGTTGCTGGATGTAGAACAGAAAGCCAGTTTTAGCTGGCAGGATTGTAATGCCCGGCCGGATACCTTCAACTACAGGGCGAAAGCCGTCGGTGTCACCCGGGAAGAGCGGCTGGTGTTCGATAAGCAAACCCATATGGTGCTGTCTCAAGGGAAAGACGGCAACAAGCTGTTGTCGACCGAAGCGGGCGCCCTTGACCCAGTCAGCTTTTTCTTTGAGGCCCGTTGTGATCTGATCGCCGGCAAGAAAAGCCTGACTTACCCCGTGGTGCGCGATGAGGAAATCAAGTGGACTAAGTTCAATGTGGTGGGGGAAGAGGTCATTGAAACCGGTATCGGTACCTTCAATACCCTAGTCGTCGAGCGTGACCGCGGTGACAGCAAGCGCAAGACCCGATTCTGGGTGGCGCCCGAGCTGGACTATCTGCTGGTGCAGATCAGCCATGAAGAAAATCGTCAGCTGGCGGTAACCGCTACCCTCAACAAAATGACCTACAGCCTGGTTCAGGACTGAATGCCTTAGGGCTGTGAATTATCCCGTGTGGATCCGACAGCGCCCGGCTTCCTTGGCGCTGTACAGAGCCCGGTCAGCCCTGGCCAGCAACTCGTTCATGGTTTCGTCTTCATGGGCCTGGATCAGACCGCCGCTGAAGCTGATAGAGACGGTTTTATCGGCCAGATACAGTGGCGTGGCCGAGATATTGTCCAGCAACCGTTGGGTGAGCGGCAATGCCTGCTGCAGTGTGGTCTGTGGCAGGATAAGTAAAAACTCTTCACCACCGGTACGGGCAAACATATCCGTATCCCGGATGGCCTCGCGAATATGTTTAGCGAAATGCTGTAATACCTGATCGCCCACATCATGGCCGTATTGGTCATTGATATGTTTAAAATGATCCAGATCTGGAGTCAGGATACAGAGTGGGCTGCCATAGCGGCGCGCGTTGGCCAGCTCCTGCTGTAACCGGCTTTCGGCGGCTCGCCGGTTGGGGCAGAGGGTCAGAAAGTCGGTAGTCGCCAGCGATTTCAACTGCTGATTGAGGCGCACCAGCTCATTGTTGGTGCGATTCATTATTTTGCGGTACCTCTTGTTACGCTTAAGAGTCAACGCCGTCAGGATCATCCCCCATAAGGAGCCGGTCACTCCTAGAGCGACCAGGCCGGACAGCCGAGCTTTATTGGTGGCCAGGGCGTACACCGGCTGTGCATCGGCGATGGCATGGACCTGATAATCTGCTTCCGGCTGTTCGTTACTGTACTGCACTATGGGCAGCAGTTGCGGGCCCAATAACTGTATATCAGGTAACAATGGGCTGCTGCCTTGCAGCAGGGGAAATAATTTACCCTGCCGATCGTCCAGCTGGGCCTGTGCCGAGTGCATGAACAGGGGGTGAGACATCCATTCCGGCCTATCGGCCAGCAAGATAACTCCGTCTTTGTTGGTCACTAGGGTATTAATATGCAACATCAGGTTGGCCATATCATTTAGGCTGGTTTTGATGATCAGCGCCGCGACTATGCGTTTTTGTCGTCTCAGCGGAAGGGCATAGTAGAAGACCGGCTTGCCGGTGTCGGGATCCAGGGCAAACTGGTGTAGGCTGGAACCCTTTAAAACCTGTGTTAGCCCGTCTAAAGTCTGTAATAAGGCCTGGATGGCAGAGGGCGAGGGGGGCTGGTCGTAGGCAAAGACCTTGACATTGGTATCGACCAGCCAGATATCTTCCAACCCGAATGCCTGGGAGTATTGTTTCAGCTCAGTGTTAAAGCTGGGGGATGGTTTTGGGTTTTTCAGCAGTTGCTGGGTGCTGGACAAACTTGCCAGTGCGGCCGCAATACTTTCAACCGTGCGGGTATGATTTCGTAGCTCTCGGGAGACGGCCATGGCCACCAGCTGGCTTTGTTGCTGCAGATCCTGCAACAAGGTATGGATCCTTTGGTTGAGCCAATATTGACTGGAAAACCAACTGAACAGGGCCACTGTCAGCAGCAACAATGCAATAGCTCCAAATGAAAAGCTATCACAGGATAGTCGGCGCATTTTTTTTAACGATGACATTGCCTCACCCGAAGTGTATTGGCCTTCCTGGCCTTTTTCAGTCGCAGGGGCTGATGGTTTCTCCAAGCATAGCAGTTGGCTGTTTTATTGGTATATTGCCAGATAATTAATCGTTTATATGACTGGTTTCGATATAATAATTTGCTTATATCGCATTTTTTATTTATTTATATCTGAATAATCCTTTTTTATGTTTATATAATTCTTTATTTATATTTGGCCAGCTTATCGTATAGGGTCTTCTTGGGGATCCCTAGATATTCGGCGGCCAGGGCCACGTTGCTCCCGGCTTGGACCATGGCGTTGTTGATCAGCTGTTGTTCCAGCCGGGCCAGTTGCTGGGGCAGGGGCAGGCTCTGGCCGGAGCCGGGTTCGGCCAGCACTCCCAGCACATACTGTTCGGCATAATGGCGTAATTCTCGGACATTGCCCGGCCAGTCCAGCTGGATAAGCCGTTGTAACAGGTTGTCATTGGGAGGGGGTACATCCCGGTTATATTGCCCCCTGGCCTGTTCGACAAAATGTAGGAACAGCAGGGGGATATCGGCACGGCGATCGCGCAGCGGCGGTAGTGTGAGGGTGACCACATTCAGGCGGAAATAGAGGTCGGCCCGGAACAGGCCGGCGTCGCTGGCGGCTTTTAAATCCACCTTGGTGGCGGCGACCAGGCGGGCATCCACCGGGATCAGCTTATTGCCCCCCAGCCGTTCCAGCGCCGACTCCTGTAATACCCGCAGCATCTTTGCCTGCAGGTTGAGGGGCATGCCTTCGATTTCATCGAGAAACAGGGTGCCGCCGTCGGCATGTTCCACCTTGCCGATCCGGCGTTTGGTCACCCCGGTAAAGGCGCCGGCTTCGGCGCCGAACATCTCGCTTTCAAAGATCGATTCGGGCAGGGCGGTACAGTTGACCGCCACGAAATGGCCTTTACGGCCGCTGTCCTGGTGCAGGCTCCTGGCCACCATTTCCTTGCCGGTGCCGGTTTCCCCCAGGATCAGCACGCTGGCATTGGTGTCGGCGATGTTGTCTATCTGACGGCGCAGCCGCTCGATTTGCGGGTCATGGCCGAGCAGCAACCCGGTACTGTTTTTTTCGGCCAGCTGCTGTTTTAACTGCCGGTTTTCCAGCACCAGGGAGCGCTTGTCCATAGCCCGGCGCAGGCTGTGCAGCAGTTGCTCCGGCTCATAGGGTTTTTCGAAAAAATCCTGGGCACCCAGGCGCATGGCGGTGACGGCCATGGGGATATCACCGTGGCCGGTGAGCAGCAGCACGGGCAGCTCCTGATCCTGCTGCTGGACGCTTTGCAACAGGACAAGCCCGTCCATGCCGGGCAGCCGTACATCGCTCAGCAACACCACAGGCGCGGCCGGGCTCAGGGCCTGCAACGCCTGCTCGGCCCGGGCGAAGCCGCGTGCCTTGATTTCCGACAGTTGCAGGGTCTGCAACAGGGTCTGGCGGACGTCTTCGTCGTCTTCCACCAGCCAGACTTCAATCTTTATCCTGTCCATCTGTCCATCCAATGATAAATTCGGCGCCACCCCCGAGGTGTTGGCGAATGACCAGCCGTGCGTCACTGGCTTCCACCAGATCCCGCACTATGGCCAGGCCCAGTCCAAGCCCTTGTCCCAGTTGCTTGGTGGAATAGAAGGGCTCTGTCACCTTGTCGAGTAGGGCGGTATCGATACCAGGCCCATTGTCCCATAATGTCAGCCGTACCGGGCTGGCTTCCAGGCCTATGTGTCCCCCGGCCATGTCGGCCAGGGCATCCAGGCTGTTAACAAGCAGGTTGGCCAGCACCTGTTCCAGGGCGTGCAATTCCATCGGCAGATACAGGGTCGGATCCAGCTGGTGGCACAGCGTTATGTCTTGCTCGTCCAGTTTGGGCTGTAGCCAGCTCAAGACGTTGTCCAGGGCTTCCTGCAACCGGGCCCGGCCGGCGGTGGTGCGACGGGTGGCAGCAAACATTTTTAGCTGGGAGGTGAGCCTGGCCATGCGATCCACCAGTCGGCCCATGGTCTGCAGACTTTCCTCCACCTGGGGGTACATGCCCCGCTGGGCCAGCATCAGGGTATTGGCCGACTGGTTTTTTAATGCCGTCAGCGGCTGGTTGACTTCATGGGCGACGCTGGCCGCCATCTGGCCAAGGGCCGCCAGCCGGTTGCTCTGGATCAGTTCATGTTGCATGGATCTGAGCCTGGCTTCTGCCTGGATGCGCTCCTGTACCTGCCGTTCCAGTTGATAGTTGCTGGCGGCCAGGGCCGAGGTGCGCTCCATTACCTTGTGCTCCAGTTCGCCTTTGGCTTTTAATTGTGCCCTGATATAGCGTCGGCGCTGGCGCCAGTAGAGCAGCAGCAACAGCAGAGCTGCCAGGCTGACCCCCGAGGTGGCGGTGATCAGGCTGGCATTGGTGGACAGGGGAGCGCTGGGCCACCACAGCTGCAACCGCCAGTCCAGCCGGGGCAAGGGCAACTCACTTACCAGGTAGTCCTGTCCCTGCCACTGCCGTTGCTGGCCCTTGATGCCGAGCTCCAGCGGTTCCAGTCGCATGGGCACGTATTGGCGGGTGGCGGCCAGCCGCTGGCGTGCCTCTGGCGCCAGGGGGATCAGGGTCTTGAACTTCAATTCCGGGCGCGAGGCCAGGGCCACTATCTGGTCCGGGTCGACCACCATCAGCAGATCCCGGCTCGGCAGCCAGCTGTGCTCGAGGGCCAGCAGGCTGATCTTGACCGCCAGCACACCACTGGGGCGGCTATCAGCTCCCAGTGGCAGGCCGAAGAAATAACCGGGCACGCCGGTGGTGGCCCCCACCCCATAAAATTCGCCAAAACTGCCTTGTAATGCATCCTTGAAGTAGGGGCGGTAGCGGTAGTTCTGGCCAATGAAGGAGGTCGGGGTATTCCAGTTGCCTGACGCCAGGGTAAAACCGTGGGCATCCATCAGGTACAGGGTTTCGGCACCGGTTTCCCGACCGATCCGTTCCAGCAGCAGGTTGGCCTGCATGACCCTGTCGGGATCCTTTGGCTCGGCCAGGGTGGCCAGTAACACAGGGTGTGACTGCAGGACGCGGGGAATATTCTCAAAACGGGCGATTTCCGCTTCCAGGGCGGTGCGGTAGATCAGCAGCTGTTGCTGGGCCTGCAGTTCTTGTTCTTCGGCGAGGCGTTGCCAGCTGCTGTGCCATATCCATAACAGGAGGAGCATAAACAGCAGCACCAGCAGCAAGCTCAACAGGCGTCTTTTTACTTTGATGTTCAGTTGACCTCCGTGGTGGTACAGGCGCTGAGGCTGACCCCTTGTCCGGCCGGCACCCAATGGCTGAGGGGCCGGCACAGGTCCGAGTCCAGACACAGGGTATAATCGGCGGTAAATTCAGAGTCGGCAAGGGAGATTTGCGGCAGGCGGATATCGGGCTGCCAATACCAGACCCCCTGATGCAATCGGGCCTCGGGGGGGGGCTCCATACCGGCCCCCGAGCCTTGTACCCGGGCTTCGGTGAGCAACAGTTCATGGCCGTCCAGTTGGTAATGCTCCCGCCACTGTATTTTTTCGACTGAATGTATCCAGCTTAGGGTGAAGCTGGCCGTCACCAGCATCACCTTGGTCGCCGTGGTCGCGAGACACAACATTCAGGCGGTCGCCATCCGTTGCCGGCGTCTGTGCTGCAGCCAGTGGCGGCCCAGCAACAGGGCGGACAGGCTCAGGCCCAGCTCATCCGTCATCGGCAGCGAGAACACCAGCAGGGCGGCGGCGGCGATCATCAGCAGACGCTCCCACCAGGCCTGCGGGCTCAGCCAGTATCCGATGGCACCCATGCCCCACAGGGACACCGCCAGCAAGGCTTTCATGATAACGAACAGGGTCGGCGCCAGGCCGGCATCTCCCTGTAACATCAGTTCCGGGGTATACACCGCCATATAGGGCACGATAAAGCCGGCGATGGCGATTTGCAGCGAGCGAATGCCGATTTTCAGGCCGGATGCCTTGGCGATGGGCGAGGCGGCGAAGGCGGCCAGCGCCACCGGTGGCGTCAGATCGGCCATGATGCCGAAGTAGAACACGAACATATGGGAAACGATCAGCGGCACACCCAGCTCCAGCAGGGCCGGGGCGGCAATGGAGCTGGTGATGATGTAGTTGGGGATGGTGGGTATGCCCATGCCCAGCACCAGGCAGGTAAACATGGTCAGCACCAGCGACAGCAGCAGGCTGTGCTCACCCAGCTGGATAATATAGCCGGCAACGATGGTGGCGGCACCGGTCAGGGAGATCACCCCGATAATGATGCCCACCAGGGCACAGGCCACGCCCACCGGCAGGGCGTGCAGGGCACCCTGATAGAGGGCATTGACCACGGTGTTCAGGATATTCTGTTCACGCTTTATCAGCAGCAGCACGGTGAGTATGGCCACCACCACAAAGATGGCGGTAATGCCAAAATGGTTGAAGGTGGCACAGGCCAGACCCAGGGCAATCCAGAAGCCGTAGCGCAGACCCTTGGCGCCCAGGTGCTTGGCCACGCCATTGGCCATGATCAGCACTGTAGTCAGGGCCAGCCCCATCATGCCGGCGAACAGCGGGGTAAAGCCGGAAAACAGCATGACTACCAGGGCCACCAGCGGCAGCAGCAGATACCAGCGTTGTTTGAGGGCGGCCAGCGGGTTGGGGCACTCGGCCTTGGGCAGGCCATTGAGGCCGGCACGACCGGCTTCCAGGTGGACCATCAGAAATACGGTAAAGAAATACAGGATGGCCGGGATCAGCGCGGCTTTGGTGATGTCCACATAAGGCACATTGATGGTTTCGGCCATGATAAAGGCCACGGCGCCCATCACCGGCGGCATGATCTGGCCGCCCATCGAACTGGTGGCTTCCACCGCACCGGCGAAGTCGGCCCTGTAGCCGAACTTTTTCATCAGCGGAATGGTGAACTGGCCGGTGCTGACCACGTTGGCCACCCCCGAGCCGTTGATGGTGCCCATCATGCCGGAAGACAGTACGGATACCTTGGCGGGACCGCCGCGGGTATGGCCGACGGAGCCGATGGCGACATCGTTGAACAGCTTGAGCATGCCGGCCTGTTCGAGGAAGGCGCCGAACAGGATAAACAGGAAGATATAGCTGGATGAGACATAGGTCGGGGTACCGTAGATACCTTCGGTGCTGAACGCCAGCTGGGAGACCACCTGGTCCAGGCCATAGCCCCTGTGCATCAGCGCCTCGGGCAGGTGCTGCCCGCCCAGGGCGTAGGCAACAAAGGCTAGGCAGATCAACGGCAGGGCCCAACCCATCAGGCGGCGGGCGGCATCGAACACCATCACCAGGGTAACGCCGCCGATCAGCCAGTCAGCCTGGTTCATCTCCCCGGCACGGTAAATCAGCTCGGCTTCAAACCACCAGTGGTAGAAGGCAAACAGCAGGGCGATGGCGCCCAGCAGCATGCCCCAGACGGAAGGCCGGGGCAGGGACTGGCCGCGGGCACCGTAAAGCTGGTAGACCAAGAACAGCAGGAAACCGACGTGAACGGCCCGGACCACGGTGGTGGACAGGGGGCTGAAGGCGGCGGTAATGATCTGGAAGATGGAAAAGGCCAGGGCGCCGTAAAAAACAAGCGTGTGAGGCCGGGGGTTGGCATTGCTCATCATCTCTCCTCAGCCTGCGCCGCTGATCGGCCGGCTGCTTTTATCCGATGATAAAGCATAGGCTTTATCATGATTCAGGTAGCTCCCGCATCGGCGGGCAATCTGTGTGGGAGCGGCGGCCTCGCCGCGATATTATCTGGAGGCCATGGCTCCCACATCCTGTCAGCCTGGTGTTAGTTCATCAGGCCTTTTTCCTTGAAGTAGCGTTCGGCACCGGGGTGCAGCGGCAGGGGCAGCCCCTCGAGGGCCTGTTCAGGATCTATGCCGTTGGCGGCATTGTGGGCGTTGCGTAGTGCCGGCAGGTTTTCATAGACCTGTTTGGCCATCTCGTAGGCGACCTCGTCGCTCACCTTGGCATGGGTGATCAGCAGGTTGCTGATGGCGACGGTGGCGACGTCTTCATCCTGGCCGGTATAGGTGCCGGCCGGGATCTGGCTGGCGCGGTAGGCATCGTTACCGATTTTGGCCACCAGTTCGGCGGGGATCGGGATAAAGATCACGGGCGCATGGGATGCCAGATCACGGAAGGCGGCCATCCCCAGGCCGGCGGACTGCAGGGTCGCGTCCAGCTGACGGTTTTTCATCAGCTCCACCGACTCGCCGAAGGGCAGGTATTCGGTGCGCGAGAAATCATCATAGCTTAGGCCGGCGGCCTTGAAGATGGCGCGGGCATTGAGCTCGGTACCCGAGCGGGGAGCCCCCACCGAAATGCGTTTGCCTTTCAGATCCTCCAGGGTTTTAATGCCGCTGTCGGCCCGGGCCACGATCTGAATGTAGTTGGAATAGGTGGAGCCGACCGCCCTGAGTTTTTTCAGCGGTACCTTGAAGCCAGCTTCTTCTTCACCATTCCAGGCATCGGCGACGCTGTCGGCCAGGGCAAAACCGATTTCGCCCCGTCCTTTTTCCAGCAGGTTAAGGTTTTCGACCGAAGCGCGGGTGGCCTGTACCTGCACCTTGGCGTCGGGAATATGCTCGCCATAGAGCTGTGAGATAGCCACGCCGAGCGGGTAGTAAACGCCACTGGTGCCGCCGGTGAGTACATTGATAAATTCGCTGGCCTGGACAGTGGTGACCGACAGGGCCAGGGTGGCGCCGAGCAAATATTGTTTGAGTACCTTCATTGGTATGATTCCTTGGTTGTGTGTAGTGCGGCTATAACTATGCACTTTAAATGCCAAGGGTTAATGGTGTGTTGTTTTTATTTAACTCAATGATGTATATGAGAATTTATTTTGTTATCAGGGTGGAGTTTCTGATATTTCAGAATGCTGGCGGTGGCGTGTCTGAAAAATCGGACATTTCTTTGCCGGCGGCAGCTACACCATGATAAAGCGCTCGCGCCGGTGGTCTAGGGCTTGTAGTCTGATTGAGGGGAAGGGTAGTGGCGTACGGAAGGAGCCCGCATTGATCCTGTGGTTGTTGAATCTAGCTATCCTGGCGTTGGCCGGCCGGGGAGCGGCCTGGTCCCGGTTGTTAAGCGACAAGTCTTACCAGCACCTGTGCTTCGGCAGTGCCATCGCCCTGGTGCCGCTGTGGATGATGCAGGCCGGTATCGGGGAGGGGCTGGAGTTTCACTTTCTGGGGTTGACGACGCTCGCCCTGATGCTGGGCTGGCGCATGAGCCAGTTTGTGGCGCTGCTCAGCCTGTTGCTGGTAACCCTGTTTGGTTTCGATAGCTGGTTACAATTTGGAATGAATCTGCTGTTGGGGGTGATTTTGCCTATTTCCACCAGCTATTTTGTCTTTTTACTGAGCTACAGCTACTTAGCCCGCCATCTGTTTGTGTATATTTTTGTCGCCGGCTTTTTAAATGGGGCGCTGGCGATTGCCGTTAAAAGCGTTGCCTTTGCCGTTTATATGGCCGGTGCCGGTGTCTACAGCTGGAATATGGTGGTCGACAATTATCTGGGCATAGTACCCTTGTTACTGTTTCCCGAAGCCTTGCTCAACGGCATGGCGCTGACCCTGCTGGTCGTGTTCCGGCCCCAGTGGGTTTGTACCTTTTTCGATCGGGACTACCTGAATAAGTAACCTGGGTGAGCACTTTTTGCTGCTGAGCCTGTCTCTTAACTGATATCGAAACTTAACGAAAGCGAGAACCCTATGAAAAAACGACTGCTGTTATCCCTGACTCCCCTGCTGATGTTGTCCGTTGTACCGGCGACCCAGGCCGAGATGAGCCGGGAGGAGTTTCAGAAGCTGGTCAGGGAAACCTTGCTTGAGCAGCCAGAAATACTGCGTGAAGCCATCATCAAGCTGGAAGAGAATGATCGGCTGGTCCAGCAAAAGCAGTTCGAGGCCCAGGTTCGGGAGCAGTCCAAACTGCTGTTTGCCAACAAGACGGACGGCATTATGGGCAACCCGGCGGGAAGCATTGAAATGGTGTATTTCACCGATTATAACTGCCCTTATTGCCGGCGCCTGAACACCACCTTGCTGGAGGTGCTGAAAACCGAGCCGGAACTGAAGGTAATCGTCAAGGACGTCGGCATACTGGGGCCGGATTCGGTGAAGGCCGCCCGCCTGGCACTGGCTGCCGCCCAAGAGTCTCCCAAACTGTATGAAGAACTGCATCAGGCGATGATGAGCCAGCAGCGGGTGCAGGCCGGTGCCCTGGAGAGCATTGCCGACAAGGCCGGTCTCGAGGTGGAAACCCTGCAGGCCCGGGCCGACAGCAAGGACATTACCAACAAACTCAACCAGAATATGGCCTTGTTTCGCAGCCTGGGGTTGAACGGCACCCCGGCGTTGGTGTTCCCGGACGGCACCCTGATCCCCGGTGCTATCGACACCGCCAGCCTGCAGCAGATGCTGCAAGAGAAGAAGTCTTGATGGCAGAAGCTGGGGAATAGGGAGCAGGGACTGGAAAAGAAAGACCCCGGCCTGGCCGGGGTCTTGTTTTTGGGCAATGTCGGGTAACCATGCCAGTCACCAGTCACCAGTCACCAGTCACCAGTCACCAGTCACTTCATTTACCATTGAGCGGCTCGCTTGGCCTGCTGCAGTTTTTCATAGGTGGCCAGCAGTGCCTGGTGGGCGGCAAAATCCCGCAGGCTTTCGTCGGCGACGGTCAGACCGTGGAAACGGGCCGAACCGGCGATCTGCTGCCAGGCCTGGTCGACGGTGTCGATGCCGAACATGTGCTCGAAGGCGGCGCGGAACTGGGCCGGCTGCCGGCTGTCATCCAGATGCAGTTCCAGGCTGGCTTTCAGGCAGCGATAATAGTTGTGGCGGGCTTCGCTGAACACTGAGGCGTTGAAACTCAGGGTCCAGTCGACATAATCCAGGGCCGTTTCCAGCTCGCCGGCGGCCAGCGCCAGCATGCCTTTCAGCTCGCCCACCCGCAGTGTGTGCCAGGCGGTGCCCTTGTTGGGGGCAATGCCGATCAATTCCCGCACCCGGGTAAAGTCGTCTAGGCCTTCTTCTTCCAGCCGCTCATAGAAGCCCATCAGCTGTTCGCCGTCGGCATCCGAGCCGGGCAGGCTGAGGATGGTGGCACGCAGGTGGGCGCCCATGTTGTTGTTGGCCAGCAGCATGTCTTCCACCGGGTAGATATCGGACATGCCGGGTACCAGGATGCGGCAGGCATAGACGCCCAGGTGCTCGTAGTCGGCGATATACACCGGCTGCTGCAGTCGGTTGAAGATGGCCATCAGGTGGCTGAATTCCTGCTCCGAGCTGCCGCTGAAGTCCCAGTCGGCGAACTCATAGTCGGCCTGTTCCTTGAACATGTCCCAGCTGATCAGACCCGACGAGTCGATGAAGTGGGTTTCCAGGTTGTGGTGATCGGCCACTTCGTCGTCTTCGAAGGAAGGCGGCACGAACACGTCCAGATCTTTCAGGCTGCGACCCTGCAGCAGTTCGGTGACGGTGCGTTCCAGGGCCACTTCAAAGCGCGGGTGTGCGCCGAATGAGGCGAAACAGGTGCCGTTGGCCGGGTTGAACAACACCACGCAGATCACCGGGTATTCGCCGCCCAAGGAGGCATCGAAGGCGTAGATGGGGAAACCTTCCGTTTCCAGCGCCGCGATCGATTCCTGGATATGCGGGTAGCGGGCCATCACCTCGGCGGGAATGGCCGGCAGGCTGATGCGCTCACTGATGATGCGGTTCTTGATATGACGCTCGAACACCTCCGACAGCCCCTGGGTGCGGGCTTCGGTACGGGTGTTGCCGGCGCTCATGCCGTTGGACACATAGAGGTTGCCCACTATGTTCATCGGGATATAGACGGTCTGGCCGTTGTCCTGACGCGCGAAGGGCAGGGCACAGATGCCGCGCTCGGCATTGCCTGATTGCAGGTCGATCAGCATATCGGCGGTGAGTTCGCCGTCGGGATCGTAAAAGCCGCGGGTATAGTCGTCGAGCATGCCGGCGGGCAGGCTGTTGTCCTGGGTCAGCGGGAACCACTTTTCGTTGGGGTAGTGCACGAAGTCACCTTGGGCCATGTCCTGTCCTAGGTAGAAGTCGGCGAAGAAATAGTTGGTGGCCAGCCGCTCGAAGTATTCGCCCAGGGCCGAGGCCAGGGCGGCTTTTTTACTTGCCCCCTTGCCGTTGGTAAAGCACAGCGGGCAGTCTTGGTCACGGATATGCACAGACCATACATTGGGCACGGGGTTGAGCCAGGAGGCTTCTTCGATGTTAAAGCCCAAGGTGCTCAGTTGCTGCTGAAAGTAGCTGATTGAATCCTCTAGCGCGGCGTCTTTGCTGGGAATAAAAGTTTTCATGGCGTTCCTTGGGCGTGATCGGCAAAAAGGGGGGCGATCCTAACCCGAGCACAGAAATTGAACAAGTGACATCATGACTCTTCTTGAGAACCGAGTGCCCGCAGACGGCGTCAACAGGCAACGCCGGAGCATCACGGAGGACAAAGGGATCTGCTCCACCGACCATCACCTGACATGGATGTCATGTGCTGAGCGTCACAGGGAGGTGCTTGAGCGGGTCGGCGGAGAGGGCCCTTTGTCTGATGTCAGCTAAATCAGCAGTAGCCGTTTTACCGGCCACTACGAAAAAGCCCGCCAGGCGGCGGGCTTTTGACATCATAAGCAGTATGACGCTTACGGCAGCAGGTGCAGCATGCGGCGCAGGGGCTCGGCGGCACCCCACAGCAGCTGGTCGCCGACGGTAAAGGCAGACAGGTACTCGGGGCCCATGTTCAGTTTGCGCAGGCGGCCGACCGGCACAGTGAGGGTGCCGGTGACGGCGGCCGGGGTCAGCTCTTCCATCGACAGCTGGCGGTCGTTGGGGATCACCTTGACCCAGTCGTTGTGGCTGGCCAGCAGTTGCTCGATGTCGGCGATCGGCAGATCTTTCTTCAGCTTGATGGTGAAGGATTGGCTGTGGCAGCGCAGGGCGCCGATACGTACGCACAGGCCGTCAACCGGGATGGCCTGCTCGATGCCGAGGATCTTGTTGGTTTCGGCCTGGCCTTTCCACTCTTCACGGCTCTGGCCGTTTTCCAGCTGGGAGTCGATCCAGGGGATCAGGCTGCCGGCCAGGGGCACACCGAAGTTGTCGACCGGCAGCTCGCCGCTGCGGGTTTTTTCGGTGACCTTGCGTTCCAGCTCGAGGATGGCGGAGGAGGGATCGGCCAGCTCGGCGGCCACTTCGTCGCGCAGCATGCCCATCTGGGTTACCAGTTCGCGCATATGGCGGGCGCCGCCGCCGGAGGCCGCCTGGTAGGTGGACACCGCCACCCACTCGACCAGATCCTGTTCAAACAGTCCGCCCAGGGCCATCAGCATCAGGCTCACGGTGCAGTTGCCGCCGACAAAGGTCTTGGCGCCCTTGTCCAGCGCCTGCTGGATCTGCTTGCCGTTGACCGGATCCAGCACGATCAGGGCCTCGTCGTCCATGCGCAGGGCAGAGGCGGCGTCGATCCAGTAGCCGTTCCAGCCGCTGGCACGCAGCTTGGGGTAGACTTCCTTGGTGTAATCGCCACCCTGGCAGGTCAATACCACATCCAGCGCCTTGAGGGCGTCGATATCATAGGCATTTTGCAGGGTGCCGGCGTCTTTGCCGAAGTCAGGGGCAGGTTGGCCAGCCTGGGATGTGGTGAAAAACACCGGATCGATACGGGCGAAATCCCCTTCTTCTACCATGCGGCTCATTAATACCGAGCCAACCATACCGCGCCAGCCGACCAGACCTACTTTTTTCATAATTAAGTGCCTTCCTTTGGAAGTGAGTAAACGAATTGCTTACCTCACAATACTGATTGAGCGCAAAGGTGCAAGGGGCAAACGAAGATAAGGGCGTGATTTTTTATGCGTATCCCCTACGGCGCCAGCGACAAAAACTCAGGATTAACACGGGGCCCGCCAGGCCGAAAACGATGGCCATCCTTGTCAGGCTGATCGCCAACTTTCATGGCTTAAGCTGGATTGTCGCAGTTTCATGCCGGAAAGGAGGGGGTTATCTTTAACCGCCGGCAAGCAGGGGATTACTTCGCATCATCTCATTACAGGCGTCGGCCACGGCCAGGATCAGGGCCGAGCGGATTACCTGCTCCTGTCGGACCAGTTGCATCTGATACAGGCTGGGATCCAGATCCGCCACAGGTGCAGGCATGGCGAAGGGCTGCACCTCCATATTGGCGACCATATGCAGTGATTTAAGCGATTCTGTGATTTCCGGGTCAATCATGCGGTATTCATTGCCCTGCCGGTTGAGGAAGTCGCGCAGTTTGATCAACTGCTCAATGTCCTGATACAGGGGTTGGGCTATGACACCCAGGCCATAGATAAGCTTGAGGCGCACGTTTAAATCAGCCAACGGCCCCATGCTGCCGAGCAGGGGTTCGACCGCAAACTTGACGGCGTAATCGTCCTTGCGGAATACCTTCTGTATCAGCTGGTCGAGCATGTTGTCGAACACGTCCACCATGGCGATAATAAACCCCCTGGCACTGGGTGCCCGGTTCAGATGTTCGAATATCTCGGCTTCTTGCTTATGGTTTATCATGCACTTTGGCTCTTACTGCTAAACATTAATTAAGCTGAACTACAGTTCCTGCATCCAGATGCTCCCAGAAAGCAATGTCAGGTGAGGCGAAATACGCCTCACCGCTGTCATATTATGCAAAATGGCGATTCAGCCGGTGATAGAGTTCCTCTATCTGGCCGGCAACTGCACTGTCCGGGTCCAGGCCGGTATAGTGGGCCAGGGTCACGCGCAGCCCTTGGTGAGCCAGCATGTGCTGTAATTCTACCGCTTGCGGATCGGCGTCATTTTTATAAAAAAACGCCGCCGCAATGCCTTTTAACAGATTTGTGTTATCTATGCCATATTCCAGGGTGCCCAGCAGCGGCTTGACCAGTCGGTCATCGGTGCCCAGCTTGCGGATCGGCTGGCGGCCTACCCGGTCGATTTCATCCACCAGATAGGGGTTGGCAAAGCGACCGAGAATTTTCTCTATATAAGCCTGGTGCTGATCCTGGTCAAAACCATAACGCTTGACCAGGACGGCGCCGCTTTCCTGCATGGCCGCCTTCACCTGGGCTCGGATTTCCGGGTCTGTGATGGCCTCGCCTATGGTGCGGTAGCCCGCCAGGGCGCCCAGGTAGGCGGTAATGATATGGCCGGTATTGAGGGTAAACAGCTTTCGCTCGACAAAGGCCATCAGGTTGTCTGTCGGCTCCATGCCTTTTATATCGGGGATGTCGCCCTTGAACTGGGTTTGGTCCACTATCCATTCGCTGAAGGTCTCGACCGTCACCGCCAGCGGATCCGAGGCATCGGTGGAGGGGGGCACGATGCGGTCCACCGCCGAGTCGACAAAGCCGACACAGCGTTCGAGCTCGGCCTGGTATTGTCCGGGCAGATGTTTGAGCACTTCGGCTTTCAGGAAGCTGGTGCCGCGTACCTGGTTTTCGCAGGCGACGATATTGAGCGGCTGGTGGTTGAGCCGCTCGAAGCGCAGTTGCAGGCCGGTGGCCAGCGTCTTGGCGATAAGGGTGAGCACGGTCGGGCCGACGGCGGTGGTGACGAGGTCAGCATCGGCGAGCAGTTCGAGCAGTTCGGGTCGGGTGGCGTCGACGGCGTTCACGCCGGTGACGGTCTCGGTACGGACTTCGCTGCCGACGATATGCACCGGGTAGCTGTGTCGGTTTTGGAGTTCGTTGATCAGCTGTTGGTTGACGTCGGCAAAGGTCACCTCGATGCCGGAGTCGGCCAGCAGTTTTCCGATGAAGCCCCGGCCGATGTTGCCGGCGCCGAAATGGATGGCGGTTGTCATTGGTTCACCTGTTTAAGGGGGCCCGCGGGTCCCGGGTTACTGACGAGTTCAAGATTTTGTACTCGGTCAAAGGGCTGGCTCTGTCGACACGCTGTGAATACATCCATGTATGCTCGTACATACCATCCATGGCATGTGACGGTCGGCGGAACCGCTCCCTTTGCCCTCTTATGGTTGGCGTTCAGGCTCAAGCCGGATTCAGTACCTTCAATACCTCGTCCACGCTCTGGGTGGAGACCAGCCGCGCTATGGCGTCATCGTCGTCGAGGGCGCCGGTAATGGCGGCGATCACGTCGAGATGCTCGTTATTGCGGGCGGCGATGGCGATCACCAGTTTGGCGATATCGTCGTCGTCGTCACCGAACTTCACGCCCTGCGGGTACTGGCAGACGATGATGCCGGTCTTCTTCACCGAATCCTTGGCTTCCACTGTGCCGTGGGGAACGGCGATGGACTCTCCCAGGTAGGTGGAGGTCAGCTGTTCCCGGGCCAGCATGGCGTCCACGTACTCTGGCTCCACATAGCCGCCTTTTACCAGTTGTGCGCCGGCGAAGCGGATGGCGTCTTCCTTGCTGGCGGCACTCAGTCCCAGGTGGATATTGTCTGCCCGCAGCCGGAAGGGGGCATTGTCATCCTGCTCCGTGGCTTCGGGCGCAGCGGGGGCGGCAGCCGGAACAGGTTTCGCGGCGGCCGGTGCGCGGGCCTTGCTCAGACGGGCGACCAGGCTGTCGTACAGGGAGCCGTCGAGGAAGTTGTTGAGCGAGATATGCTCGGCCAGAGGCGCGTGGCGACGGGCCCGGTCGGTCAGATCCTTGTGGGTGAGTACGATATCGACGCTGTCGTCCAGGTTGTTGATCGCCAGGTTGCTAACCGAGATACCGAGTCCTGCCGCGGCCACCTTTTTGGATAGCATGCTCGCTGCCATGGCGCTGGAGCCCATACCCGCATCGCAGGCGACGATAATCTTGCGTACCGAGGCGGGATCCTTGGTGATGGCGGCGGAGTTCGGCTGCCCTTTGCTTTCGGCTTTCATCGCCTGCATACGGGCGGAAGCCGCTTCCAGCTCATCGTCGCCGGTTTCTGCCTGGCGCTGTGTTTTCAGCAGCAGGGAAGCGACCACGAAGGACACCGACATGGAGGCCAGTACCGCCAGCAACACCCCGATATGAGCGCCCTTCGGCGTCATCAGCATAACCGCGAAGATGGAGCCGGGAGAAGCGGGGGCCTGCAGGCCGGCGTTGAACAGAGTCAGGGTAAAGACGCCTGTCATGCCGCCGGCGATGACCGCCAGGATCAGGCGGGGGTTCATCAGCACATAGGGGAAGTAGATTTCGTGAATGCCGCCGAAGAAGTGGATGATGGAGGCGCCGGCGGCGGATTGTTTGGCGTTACCGCGACCGAAGAACATATAGGCCAGCAGTACCCCCATACCCGGACCCGGGTTGGCCTCGATCAGGAAGAAGATGGATTTGCCGAATTCACTGGCCTGCTGGATCCCTAGCGGGGTGAAGATGCCGTGGTTGATGGCGTTATTGAGGAACAGGATCTTGGCCACCTCCACGAAGATGGAGGTCAGCGGCAGCAGGCCGGCGTCCACCAGCATGCCCACGCCGGCGGCCAGGGCTGCGGACATCAGCTTGACGAAAGGACCGATCAGCAGATAGGCGATGATGGCGCAGAGCATGCCGATGATGCCGGCGGAGAAGTTGTTGACCAGCATCTCGAAGCCGCTTTTCACCTTGCCTTCAACGGCCTTGTCGAAATGCTTGATGGCCCAGCCGCCGGCGGGGCCGACGATCATGGCGCCCATAAACATGGGAATGTCGGTACCCACTATCACCCCCATGGTGGTGATGGCGCCGACCACGGCCCCCCGATCGCCGCCTACCAGCTTACCGCCGGTATAACCGATCAGCAGCGGCAGCAGATAGGTGATCATGGGACCGACCATGGTGGCAAGGGTTTCGTTTGGCAGCCAGCCGGTCGGAATAAAGAGGGCGGTGATAAAGCCCCAAGCGATAAAAGCGCCGATGTTGGGCATCACCATATTGGACAGGAAGCGTCCAAAATTCTGAATTTTGATTTTGCTGTTCTGGGATAACATAAACAACCCCGCCTAGTGCGATGTCAGTTCCATTGTCGGTAGGCGGCATGCCCGCCCGGTTTTTTAGCTCGTAAGAAATCTAACATTTCTGGAACAAAACGTAGCGGGAGCGGTGGTTAATGTGATTTAGATCTGTTTTTTTGATGTTTACCCGAACTTAATGGGTGATGCCTGTCACATTTTTAGATGGTGATTTTGTTACTTCACACTGCGTTCACTCAATAAAACGGATTTACTTGTGATTCAGGTCACGGAATTTGGTTTTATTTTCATTTTTTATGGGTGACCATTGTCACGTTTTTTGAAGATTTTAATATTCAATCTCTTGGTTGATGTGATTCTTGTCACGATTTAATCGCAGTGGATGCCAGTGCCCGGCCCCGAATAGAGGCCGGTCGATAAAGTTGTAATTAAATTACATTCTGATGGTCAGGCGGTGAGAGACAAAAAGCTCAGGATCAATACAGGGCCCGCTAGGCTGAGGATAAAGCCGGAAACGATGGCCACCGGGACCACGCTCACGCCACCGGAGCGCTGCAGTACCGGCAGGGTAAAGTCCATGGCGGTGGCTCCGCCATAGCCGATGGCGCAGGACGGATGGCGGCGCATCAGTGTGGGGATGATCAGGATGGCGACCAGCTCCCGGGCCAGATCGTTGAGGAAGGCGGCGCTGCCCAGTACTGGACCCAGACGGTCGCTGATCAGGATGCCCGAGAGGGAATACCAGCCATTGCCGGAGGCAAAGGCGAGGCCCTGGGAGAGGGGCATGTTTAACAGCCAGGCACCGGCCAGGCCACCGACCCAGGAGCTGGTCATCACCGTCAGGCTGATCGCCAGCCCCCAGGGATTGAGCAGGATCTGTCGCAGCTTCATGCCGGAATTACGCAGTTGAATACCGATCAGCAGCAGCAGCAGCATCAGCGCCCATTCGCTCAGGGTGTCGACCGCGAACCATTCCTCATCCAGGAACTGGCCTGCCAGTATGCCCGTCAGGATCACCACACAGAGCTTGACCGAGTCCAGCAGCAGGGTCCATTTGCTCAGGGGCGGCAGGCCCCGTTCGCCGCTCAGCCGGCCGTGCCGGGCATCCAGCAGCCAGAGGCCGGCCAGGTTGGCGAGGGTAATGCAACCGAGGAAGACCAAGGATACAGAGAAAATGGTGCCCAGGTGGTCGCTCAGGTTGTCGACAAAGGCCAGGCTGATCCCCATCAGGAACAGGATCAGATACACCATGCGGGCTACGGCCACATTGATAAAGTGGACGATGGACTGGGAGCGGCATGGGATGCAGTAGCCAAGGGCGAGGGGAAGGAGAACGATCAGCAAACCGGAATACATGAGATTATCTTCCAATATATTGATGTGGCTTGATTTTTGGCCACGATATTCCATTTATCACAGGATACGTGAGCCAATATGGAAAAAAAAGCCGAATATTCGCGGGCGATGTGGTGACTCGATGGCCGTGGGGAGCCGGTAACGACGGGTCCTGTGCATAAATTGGCAGGGTGAGTACCGCAAGGTTATCGCAGCCAGCCCATGACGGGCATTGGCAGTGGTTAAATATACCGGCGGTGCGGTTTTATTCGCTATTTTTGCATAATTTTATACTGAATTATGGTAATAATTATGTATAAAAAACCGACTGTTGCCGCAAGATAAAGAATATTATGTTGTTTTTAGCCGGCGCAGATGGTAATTTTTCGATAGCGGTTAACAAGTTGTTAACCATGGATGAGATTATTGCCGGTGTGTCGGCATCAGGAATAAAGGTCTAACGGATGAGTGAACCTGCCCTCGAAGTATCGGGCCTGCATAAGCACTACGGCTCCCTGGAAGTGCTTAAAGGTATTGATTTAAAAGCGAAAAAAGGCGATGTCATTTCCATCATCGGTTCTTCCGGTTCGGGTAAATCCACCTTTTTACGCTGTATCAACCTGCTGGAAACCCCATCGGCCGGTGAAGTCAGGTTGCATGGCGAGCTGATCGAGATGCGTACCAACCGCAGCGGTGAACGTGAACCTGCCAACATGCGACAGGTTGAACGCATCCGTTCCCGACTGGCGATGGTCTTCCAGAGTTTCAATTTGTGGTCTCATATGACCATCTTGGAAAATGTCATCGAGGTACCCGTACACGTACTCAAGGTGCCGAAAAAGCAGGCGATAGAGAAGGCCGAGGCCCTGCTGCAGAGGGTGGGATTGTATGAGCGGCGGGAATACTATCCCGGCCATCTGTCCGGTGGTCAGCAGCAAAGGGCGGCTATCGCCCGTGCCCTGGCGGTCGACCCCGAGGTGATGCTGTTTGATGAGCCTACCTCGGCCCTGGATCCTGAGCTGGTGGGCGAAGTGTTGGGCGTGATGCGCGGCTTGGCGGAGGAGGGGCGTACCATGCTGGTGGTGACTCATGAAATGAGCTTTGCCCGGGACGTGTCCAACAAGGTGATGTTCCTGCATCAGGGACTGGTCGAAGAGCAGGGTGATCCCAGGCAGGTGTTTGCCAATCCCAGCTCGGAGCGTTTCAAGCAATTTATTTCCTCTGTTTATTAAACATAAGTTCCAAACGGATATAACACACAAGGAGTAAGGCGAATGAAGAAATGGTTTGTTGCGGGTGCCATCATGGCCAGCCTGGCGGCCGGTGCCGTACAGGCAAAAGAATGGAAGACAGTACGTTTTGGTATTGAAGGCGCCTACCCTCCTTTCTCCTGGACAGATGAAAATGGTCAGTTGCAAGGCTTTGACGTAGATATGGCCAATGCCCTGTGTGGGCAGATGCAGGTGAAATGTGAATTGGTGGCGCAAGACTGGGATGGCATTATTCCGGCACTGCTGGCCCGTAAATATGACGCCATCATCGCGGCGATGTCGATCACCGAAGAACGCAAGCGGACCGTGGACTTTACCCAGCGTTACGCCCTGGTGCCCAATAAGTTTGCGGCAAAGAAGGGCACTACCCTGGAGTTAAGCAAGGAAGGGCTGGCCGGCAAGCGGGTGGGGGTACAGATAGCGACCACCCATGACAAGTACCTGACCGATAACTTTGGCCAAGATGTCAACCTGGTGCGTTACGGTAACGCCGACGAAGCCTATCTGGATCTGAAGTCGGGCCGTATCGATTATGTGTTCCTCGATGCCACCGCCATCGAGGAAGGCCTGCTCAATAAAGAAGGCGGCGATGCCTTCGAATTCGTGGGCCCCTCGGTGACCGACGAGCAGTGGTTTGGCGAAGGGTTCGGTATCGCCGTGCGCAAACAGGATAAAGATCTCAAAGAGATGCTGAACAAGGCCATCGGTGAGCTGCGTGAAAACGGCAAATACCAGGAAGTTAACGGCAAGTACTTTGAATATGACGTTTACGGCGGTTAATCAGCGGTTATCGGCCCCGTATCGGGGCCGATATGATAGGAAGTCGTTATGCTAGATCTGAAAGGATACGAAGGTGCCCTACTGGAAGGGGCGATAGTGACCATAGAGGTTGCCCTCTTGTCACTGACCTTGGCGGTGAGCCTGGGATTGTTGGGGGCCTTGGCCAAGTTATCCTCTTCGCGGCTTGCCCGCGGGATAGCAACCGGCTACACCACGGTTATCCGGGGGATCCCCGACCTGGTGCTGATGATGCTGATCTTCTTTGGCGGCCAGGTGTTGCTGAACAATTCTCTCTATTCCCTGAATGAAACCATCAATGGCTGGTTCAGCGCCGGCAACCCGGAGCATGAGTGGGTCAGTTACCTGCCCGATTATGTAGAAATCAGCCCCTTTATGGCCGGTATCATCACCATAGGTTTTATCTTCGGTGCCTATATGACGGAAACCTTCCGCGGTGCCATGTTGGCGGTCGACAAAGGCGAGCTGGAAGCCGCCCGGGCTTACGGCATGCGTCCCGGTCAGGTATTCCGGCGTATCCTGTTTCCGCAGATGATGCGTCACGCCCTGCCCGGCCTGGGTAACAACTGGCTGGTGCTGCTGAAAACCACGGCATTGGTGTCTATTATCGGCCTCGATGACATGGTTCGTAAGGCCTCGCTGGCTGCCGGTGCCACCCAGCTGCCCTTTACCTTTTATATGGCGGTGGCGGTGATTTTTCTGCTGTTTACCACTGTGTCCACGTCCATGCTCAAGTGGGCGGAACGTCACTACGCCATTCAGACGAGGTAAATTATGGATTTTTCAATCGTAGTCAACGAATGGGGTGTATACTGGCAGGGACTCTACACCACTGTGTTCCTGGTGGCACTGTCGTTACTGCTGGGGCTGCTGATCGCCGTGCCCATGGGCATCTGTCGCAACAGCCGCAACTGGCTGCTAAAGGGACCTGCCTGGGCCTATATCTACTTCTTCCGTGGCACCCCCTTGCTGGTACAGCTGTTCCTGATTTATTACGGGGCCGGCCAGTGGACCTGGCTGCGCGAATCGGCAGCCTGGGAGTGGTTCAGTCAGGCCTGGTTCTGCGCCATCCTCGCCTTTACCCTCAATACCGCGGCCTATACCGCCGAGATTGTTCGCGGCGCGATCAATACCATGCCCAGAGGGCAGATCGAGGCGGCCTATGCCTATGGTATGAGCCGGCTGACCACCCTGCGGCGTATTATCCTGCCCAACTCATTTCGCCGTGCCCTGCCGGCCTACAGCAACGAGGTGATCTTCATGCTGCACGGTTCGGCGGTGGCCGGGGTGATCACCATAGTGGATCTGACCGGCGCGGCGCGGATAGTGAACTCCCGCTACTATTCGCCGTTCGAGGCGTTCCTGGCGGCGGGACTCATCTATATGTGCCTGACTTTCCTGTTGGTATGGAGCTTCCGCCGGCTGGAAGGCCGCTGGTTCAAGCATCTGAAGCCGAGAACGGCTTAAGCGCTGTGACTGGAGACCGGGGATTATTGCCCAATCCCCAATCCCCAATCCCCAATCCCCAATCCCCAATCCCCAATCCCGAGTCTGTCACCTCACCCAAAGGTGGCCCAGATCGGCGCATGATCCGAGGGCTTCTCCCAGCCGCGCAGTTCATAGTCGATACCGGTTTCCACCAGCCGCTCGGCGAGGGTGGGGGTGGCCAGGATCAGATCGATGCGCAGGCCGCGGTTATCGTCGAAGCCCCGGCTGCGGTAATCGAACCAGGAATAGGTGTCATCCCTGGCCGGGTTCTGCAGCCGCCAGGTATCCACCAGGCCCCAGCCCAGCAGGCGTTCCATCCATTCCCGCTCTTCCGGCAAAAACGAGCATTTGCCGTCCCGCAGCCAGCGTTTGCGATTGGCTTCGCCGATACCGATGTCGGCATCGGTGTGGGAGATATTCATATCACCGATCACCACCAGGGCATCTTCCGGTTGATGGTGCCGCTCCAGGTAGTGCTGCAGATCCTGGTAAAATTGGGCCTTGGCGGGGAACTTGGTTTCATGGCTGCGGTTTTCCCCCTGGGGGAAATAGCCGTTGAGCACGGTAATGCCGGAGCCATCGGCGCAGGGATAGCGGCCGATGATCATGCGCCGCTGGGCGTCTTCTGCATCACCGGGAAAGCCTTTCTGTACGGTCAGCGGAGGCTGCCTGCTGAGCAGGGCAACCCCGTAGTGGCCCTTCTGGCCATGGAAATGCACCTGATAGCCCATCTCATTAACGGCCTCCAGCGGAAACACCTCATCATGTACCTTGGTTTCCTGCAGGCCGATCACGTCCGGTTGATGCTTGTCGATAAGCGCCTGCAGTTGATGTAAACGGGCGCGAAGTCCATTGATATTAAAGGAAACGATTTTCATATTAGGGTCGGGTTGGCAAGTTTGCCCCATGCTAGCAGAAAGCGACCTAACCGGCAGCCGGGTTGTTCACATAGCTCATGCGTTTGCTTATGCCGCCGTCGAGGATAAACTCCTGGCCGGTAATAAATCCGGCCTTGGCAGAGAGCAGGAAGCGGGCGAGGGTCGCGATATCCTCCACTTCTCCTACCCGTCCGACCGGGTGCTGTCGGTGGTCGGCCGGGCCGGGGGGCGGTGGCGCCGACTTGCCGGGCTGATAGTCGGTGATGTCGACCCGGCCCGGGCTGATGGCATTGACCCGGATATCCGGCCCCAGGCTGTTGGCCAGGGCGTGAGTCAGGGCTACCAGCCCACCCTTGGCGGCGACGTAGGCTTCGCAGTGGGGTTCTGACTGATGGGCCCAGGTCGAAGTGATATTGATAATCGCCGAGCCCGGCATAAGCAGGTCCGCCAGATACTTGCTGATCAACAGGGGGCCGGTCAGGTTGGCGGCCAGGGTATGGTGCCAATGGGCCAGGTTCAGGTGCCTGAGGGGCTCGTGGAAGGGGTGGCTGACGGCTGCGTTGTTGATGATGCCGGTCAACCGGCCGAACTGGCGCTCGACCAGCCGGCTGAGGGTCTGTACCGCCTGTTCGTCGGCCACATCCAGGTGGACCAGCTGCAAGCCGGGAAGTCGGGACTCCTCCAGCTCGGTGAGGGCGTATTTATCGATATCCAGTCCCAGTACCTGATAGTTGTGCTGCAAAAAGTAACGGGTCATGCCCAGCCCCAGGCCGCGGGCAGCGCCGGTTATCAGTATTTTTCCCTGGCTCATAGTGCCACCTCTGCAATGGAATATGCCTCAAACATCCTTGTAACCATCAAAGCTTAAGCAATTTTTCCAAAACCGTGTGAATTAAGCCCGATGATTGACATACTTTGTCACATCTTTGTCAGTCGCAGACATAGTTTGCCGAGGTTAACCCCGTAAACTGATGGCAGTGATTGTTAGGGAATGGATGAAAGGGCAGGGTGATGCATAACCATAACAAGTGGCCGCTTTATCTGCTGGCAGCCTGGTTGCTCGGCACCGGCAGCACGGCGGCGCAAACCGGTCCCGTGGTGTCGACGGTGCGGGTCGGCCAGCAACAGGTGCAGTCTGAAGTCGCCTTGATTGGCACCCTAAAGGCCAACCGACTGGTGGCCATAGCGCCCCAGGTGAGCGCCCGGGTGACCGAGGTGCACTTCGTATCCGGCCAGCAGGTGGATCAGGGAATGCTGCTGCTCAGCCTGGATGATCGCGAGACCCAGGCACGGGTGAAGGAGGAAGAAGCCGCCCTGCTCGACGCCCGGCGGATCCTTGCCAACTACCAGAGCCTGTACCAACGCAAGGCGGTCACCCAAACCGAGCTGGATGGCCAGCAGGCGGCGGTGGCCATGGCCGAGGCCAAGCTGCAGGGAACCAGGGCACAGGCGGATTATCTGCGTCTGCGTGCGCCCTTTGCCGGTGTCATCGGCTTGAGCGACGTGGCCCCCGGCGCCCTGTTGGAGGCCAACAGCCCGGTGGCCGAGCTGCTGGATATCAGCACCCTGAAGCTGGATCTGGCGGTGCCGGAGAAATACTTCCGCAAGCTGGTTGTCGGCAAGTGGCTGACCGCCTATACGGAGGCCTATGGGGAAAGGTCCTTCGTCGGTGAGCTGACGGTGGTATCGCCCAGCGTGGATCCCGATACCCTCAATGCCAGGGTGCGGCTGCGGTTTGATAACAGCGATCGGCTGCTGGTGCCCGGTATGCTGATGCGGGTGGTGCTGCCCCTGGAAAACGGTGCGCAGACGGTGGTGCCGGCCCAGAGCCTGCTCTACGCCGGCAATCAGCGTTATGTGTTTGTGGTCGACGGCCAGGGACAGGCATCCCGGCGTCCCGTGACCATAGGCGCCAACCTGGGTGAACTGGTCACCATAGTGTCCGGCCTGGAGCCGGGTGAGCGGGTGATCAGCAAAGGCGTGGTCAAGGTGCGGGATGGCATGCGGGTGGAGGTGAGCGGTGAAGATCTCTGATCTGGCGATTGCCCGCCCGGTGCTGGCCACGGTGCTCAGCCTGATGCTCTGCGTGTTTGGCCTGATCTCCTTCCTGGAATTGCCCCTGCGGGAAATGCCCGACACCACCTCGCCGATCGTCACGGTCCGCACCGATTACGAAGGGGCCAGCGCCGGGGTGATCGAGGCCCAGGTCAGCAAGCGGCTGGAAGATGAACTGTCGGGGATCAGCGGCGTCAAGTTTATCAGCTCCAGCACCATGGACGGCAACTCCCGAGTCACCATCGAATTCGATCCCAGCCGGGATCTGGATGATGCGGCCAGCGATGTGCGGGATGCGGTCGCCCGGGCATCGCGGCGCCTGCCCGACGATGCGGACACGCCCATAGTGACCAAGGACACCGGCCGTAACGACGTCATCCTGTGGGTGACCCTGCGCTCCACCGGCCTGTCGCCGCTGGCCCTGGGGGATTATGCCGAGAATGTGCTGGCCGATCGCTTCAGCCTGCTGGATGGGGTCAGCTCGGTATGGGTGGGCGGGCGCAAGGAGCGGGTGATGAATGTGCGCCTGGACTCGGCGGCCATGGCGGCAAGGGGGGTGACGGTGGCCGATATCGACGCCGCCCTGCGCGCCCAGAATGTGGAGTTGCCGGCGGGGACGCTGGAGAATGAGCAGCAGAATTTTGCCGCCCGCATCCAGCGGGGCTACGATCAGGCGGTGAATTTCGAGAACCTGGCGATTCGGCGCATCGACTCGGGGCAGCGTGTCTATCTACGCGATGTGGCGACCGTGTGGGAGGGGGAGAAGCCCGAAGACAGCCTGTTCCGTTCCAATGGCCAGAATGTGGTGGGGCTCGGCATCATCAAGCAGAACCAGGCCAATACCCTGGAGGTGATCGACGGCGTCAAGGCGGCGATCCGCAGCCAACAGGCATTTCTGCCCGAGGGCACCGAGCTGACCTGGACCTACGACAGCTCGGTGTTTATCGAAAGCGCCATCGGTGAGGTCTACCGCACCCTGATGATCACCATGGTGCTGGTGGTGCTGGTCATCTATATTTTCCTCGGCCAGATCAGGGCGACCCTGATCCCGGCCATTACCGTGCCGGTGTCGCTGATCAGCGCCTTTATCGTCGCCCTGAGCCTGGGCTTTTCGGTCAACCTGATCACCCTGATGGCGCTGATCATGGCCATCGGTTTGGTGGTCGATGACGCCATAGTGGTGTTGGAAAACATCTATCATCACCTGCGGCGGGGACGCTCGCCGCTGTCGGCGGCCTATCACGGTGCCCGCGAGGTGGGCTTCGCGGTGATTGCCACCACCCTCACCCTGATTTCCGTGTTCCTGCCCATCGTCTTTATGGGCGGCATCATCGGCCGTATCTTCACCGAGTTCGCGGTACTGCTGGCTTCCGCGGTGGCCTTTTCATCCCTGGTGGCACTGACCCTGACCCCGGTGATGGGCAGTAAAATGCTCAAGTCCCATGGCAAACCCGGCTGGCTGAGCCGGCATTTCGACGCGCTCTTCAACCGGCTGGAACAGGGCTACCGCAAGCTGCTCGGCGAAGAGCTGGGCCATGTGTGGTGGGCGCCGGTGGTGATGCTGGTGGCGCTGGCGCTGATCCTGGTGCTGTTCCGCCAGATCCCCCAGAGTCTGACGCCGAAAGAGGACAGGGGGGTGATCTTCATGATGGTGCGCGGCGCCGAAGGGGCCAGCTTCGAACGGATGAAGCTGGCGATGAATGAGGTTGAACAACGGCTGACGCCGTTGCGGGACGAAGGCCTGGTCACCAGCCTGACGGTGCGTACCCCGGGCTTTGGTGGTGGCGTCAACACCGGCATCCTGATTGCCGGCCTGGCCAGCTGGGATGAACGAGACGTATCGGCGGAAGCCCTGGTGGGCCGCATCCGGGGCATGACCCGGGCGGTGGCCGACGTACTGGTGATCCCCATACTGCCTTCCTCGATCCGCAGCGGCGCCAGTGCGCCGGTGGAATTTGTGCTGGGAGGCGGTGATTATGACGAGCTGTACCAGTGGGCCGAGCACTTGCGGCGCCTGGCCCGGGATAACCCGGGGCTGAGCGACCTGGATCTGGATTACGCGGAAACCAAACCGGAACTGCTGGTGGCGGTCGATCAGCTGCGGGCGGCAAAGCTGGGTATCTCGGTGACCGAGGTGGCAGACAGCCTGAATGTGATGCTGGGCGGCCAGGCGATCACCACCTACACCCGCCAGGGGGAAGAATATGATGTGTTCCTCAAGGGCCGGGAACAGGACTTTAACCGCTTGACTGATCTGGCGGGTATCTACCTGCGCAGCAGTGATGGCGGGCTGGTCTCGGTCGATAACCTGGTGCGGCTCAATGAGCAGGGGGCCTCGCCTTCGCTCAATCACTACAACCGCAAGAAAGCCATTACCCTGAGCGCCAACCTGGTGGGTAACTACAGCCTGGGGCAGGCGCTGGACTACCTGGATCAGCTGGTACGCGAGCAGTTGCCGGAGTCGGCCACGGTCGACTACAAGGGGGAGTCGCTTGAATATAAATCCAACCAGGGCGATATGGCTTTTGTCTTCGGTCTGGCGCTGGTGGTGGTGTTCCTGATCCTGGCGGCCCAGTTTGAAAGCTTTGTCCATCCCTTTATCGTGCTGCTGACGGTGCCGCTTGGGCTGCTGGGCGCCTTGCTCGGCCTGTATCTGTTCGGCATGACGTTGAACGCCTACAGCCAGATAGCGCTGGTGATGCTGATCGGCCTGGTGACCAAGAACGGCATTCTGATAGTGGAGTTCGCCAATCAGTTGAGGGACAGGGGGTTGGAGTTTCACCTGGCGCTGACAGAAGCGGCGGTACGACGGCTACGGCCGATCCTGATGACCGCCTTCACCACGGTTGCGGGCGCCATCCCGCTGATCCTGGCCAGCGGTGCCGGTGCCGAAAGCCGCCGGGCGGTGGGGATAGTGGTGTTCTCCGGGGTGTCGCTGGCGACTCTGCTGACGCTGTTTATCGTGCCGGCCATGTACCGGCTGCTGGCCCGGCATACCCATTCGCCCGAGCATCAGCAGCGGCGGCTGACCAGGGCGCTGAAGGAAGAGGACAGTTAGTGCCTTTTGGGCCAACAGCTGGTGATGTTGTTTGGTGGGGGGCTTTCAGGCCGCCCCTTGGGGTGGCGCGGAACAAGCAGGCGGACATAAAAAAACCGCCGTCACAGGACAGCGGTTTAGCTGGATGGTGGAGGGAGCTGGATTCGAACCAGCGAAGGCTGAGCCGTCAGATTTACAGTCTGATCCCTTTGGCCACTCGGGAACCCCTCCACGAGTTAACTTTTTATTTTTAACTTACCGGCGAAGAGCGACCGCTCTTACGCAAAAATGGATGGTGGAGGGAGCTGGATTCGAACCAGCGAAGGCTGAGCCGTCAGATTTACAGTCTGATCCCTTTGGCCACTCGGGAACCCCTCCACGTTTTGTGGGGCGCATACTACCAAAACCAGCGGCATTGTGAACCCCTGAACGGGAATAAATTCCCAGAAAGTCCCTGTTTGCCGTAAAAAGCAACTATGCTGCCGGTTTTTTGCACTTTCATCGATTAATCGCGTTCAACTTGCCGGTTGGCCGCCTGGCAGCCGGCAATGGCCGGGGCCAACAACTCCAGCGCCGAGTGCTCGCAGGGGGGGAGTTCGGCCAGGCTGACGGAGAGCGGGGTCACGCGCTCGCCCCATTTGATCACCGCGGCCCCCCAGGTCAGGCCGGCGCCAAAGGCGGCGGTCAGCAGCGTGCTGTGGGGCTGGACTCGGCCCTGCTCCAGGGCTTCGCACAGGGCGATGGGCACGGTGGCGGCCGAGGTGTTGCCGTATTGCGCGATATTGATCATGACTTTTTCCGGAGGTAGTTCCATCTTCTTGGCCAGGGTGTCGATGATCCTGATATTGGCCTGATGGGGGATCACCAGATCGATTTGCTCCGGACCGACGCCGGACTGTTCCAGGACAGAGGCGGCGGCGTCGCCCATGCCCTTGACCGCCCGTTTGAAAATTTCTTTGCCTTCGAAATTGATGGAGAACAGGCCATCCACCTGGGCAAAGCGCGGGCGGGCGGTGCCCGAGTCGGGGACAGACAGGATTTCCCGCGCATCTGCGTCACAGCCCAGTTTGTCGGCCAGCAGGCCGACCTGATCATCGCTGGCCTCCAGCACCACGGCACCGGCGCCGTCGCCGAACAGCACGGCGGTATCGCGCAGGGTCCAGTCCAGGTAGTGGGTCAGGCGTTCGGCGCCGATCAGCAGCACCCGTTGCATGGAGCCGGCCCTGATCAAGGCGCTGGCGACGCTGAGTCCGTAAACAAAGCCGGTGCAGGCGGCGTTGATATCAAACACCGCCGCCCGGTGGGCGCCGAGTTGTTGTTGTACCGCCGAGGCGGCGCTGGGCACCAGGGTATCGGGGCTGGCGGTGGCGAGGATAATGCAGTCCAGCTGGGCGGCTTCGAGGCCGGCGGCGGCCAAGGCGTGCCGGGCCGCCACCGAGGCCAGCACCGAGGTGTTGACGTGAGAAATGCGCCGGGATCTGATCCCGGTGCGGGCATAAATCCAGTCGTCGGAGGTGTCCAGGAAGCTGCTCAGATCATCATTGCCGAGCACTGCGGGAGGCAGGCACTTGCCCCAGCCGGTTATCTTTGCGTAACGCATAGGCAGTCTGCTTATCGATAAAGGGAAGTAAAATCAGTATGCCCCAGCCGGTGGCGGCTGTCATGCCGGGGAGCATGAGTCGACGGACATGGTCGTGACCTTGGGGGCGAGTTCAGGGAATGCGCCCTGTTCGCTTGAGGCGTTTGCCCACCCAGCTGCGATACAGCCAGGACAGGCACGGCCTGATCACCGGCAGGCCGATCAGCATGGCCAGGGGTTTTAGCCTGGGCACGCGTTTCATCAGCAGGATATAGGCGTCCAGCTCGGAAAAGATATTGCCCTGAACGTCCTGTACGTGCAGTTCCCGCAGGGCCTTTTCGGGGCTGATCCCCATGCTGAGCAAGACATCTTCCTTACCGGTAATGTCGTACCAATAGATGTCCTTGCCGTCTTCACCTGCCCAGCGCTCGTAGTTTTTCCTGTCCTTGACACAACCCTCGCAGGAACCATCGTAAAACACCACCAGTTGATGGCGGTCTTGTTTGCCTTGCATACATGCTCCCAGGCTATAAAAAACAGCCCACTCCTTGGACCGCCTCTTACTAGCATAGACGGATTTAAGCCGTGCAGATTAACCGGGCGGGCAGGTTGGCGGGGCGGCCCTGGGTCTGTTCCCGAGGTGCCTGGCACGCCCGGGAACGGTTATTTCGCTTTGGCGACGGTAGCGCGGTGGACGACTGCAGTCGATATCAGGCCAGGTATCGCTGCTCCAGGTGAGATTTGAACGGATCCAGGTTCGGTGGGGTACCGCAGGCTTGTTCGAGCAGGCGGTGGGTATCCAGCAGGCTGGCCTGCTGCCAGATATGGCCCTCCAGCCAGTGGAAGATGGCGTCCGGATCCTGGGTGATCAGCGACCCTAAGGGCCCCAGCTGCCGGGTGATGGCCGCCGCCTGTTGGGCGGCATAGATGGCGCCCAGGGTGTAACTGGGGAAGTAGCCGAAGCTGCCGTCGGTCCAGTGAATATCCTGCAGGCAGCCATTGCGGTAATCCCCCTTGGTCGACAGCCCCAGATAACCTTGCATCAGTTGATCCCAGCGCTCGGGCAGGTCTTTGGCGGCAAGCTGGCCGTTGATCAGATCCCGCTCGATTTCATAGCGCAGCATGATATGGGCCGGATAGGTGATTTCATCCGCATCCACCCGGATAAGCCCGGGTTTCACCCGGGTGTAGAGCCGGGCCAGGTTGTCGGGGGCGAAGGCGGGCTGGGCACCGAAATGCCGTTCCATCAGGGGGGCCAGCCGCTTGAGAAAAGCCGGGTGGCGTCCCAGCTGCATCTCGAAGAACAGGCTCTGGGATTCGTGTACGCCCATGGATCTGGCCTGGCCCACCGGCAGCCCCCGCCATTGCCCGGGCAGGCCCTGTTCATAACGGGCGTGGCCGGTTTCGTGGATGATGCCCATCAATGCCTGGGTGACGTCCCGTTCGTCATAACGGGTGGTGATGCGCACGTCTTCGCTGACCCCCCCGCAGAAGGGATGGGCACTGATATCCAGGCGACCGTGGTTGAAGTCGAACCCCAGCAGGGCCATCACCTCCAGGCCCAGGGCCCGCTGTTTATCGGTGGCGAAGGGGCCGAGCGGTGCGATCAGGGGCTCGCCGCGTTGTTTTTCCTGTACCTGCTGGATCAGCCCCGGCAGCCAGGTTTTCATCTCGCCAAACAACAGATCCAGCTCCTTGGTGTGCATGCCGGGCTCGTATTTTTCGATCATGCTGTCGTAGGGGCTCAGACCCAGGGCCTCGCCCCTGGCCTGGGCGGCCTGACGAGACAGGTTAAGCACTTCTTCAAACAAGGGCAAAAAACCGGCCCAGTCGTTGGCCGGACGCAGGCTGCGCCAGGCATGCTCACAGCGGGAGCCCGCCAGCGACAGCTGGCGCACCAGCTCGGCGGGCAGCAGGGTGGCATCGCGCCAGGCCCGCTTCATCTCCGCCAGGCTGGCCCCCTGTTGCGGTGACAGGGACTCCTGCCCGGCGGCGGCAAACCAGTCGGCCAGGCGGGGATTCTGCAATTGCTGATGGCAGAGTACCGCCAGGGTGCTGAGCGCCTGGCCCCGGGCATCATTGCCACCGGCCGGCATCATGGTGGCCTGATCCCAGCCGCAGATGGCTCCGAGGTGCTGCAGGTGATGGAGTTGTTGAAAATGGTCGACCAGGGCGGAATAGGACATAGATATTTCCTTTATTGTTATTGATAGGCGATGGCTTGAGCCTGAGCTTGGTGTGCCAGCATCAGGTACACACCTTACCCCAGCCGGCTTTGATGCCGCTCCCGGGTTTCCTGTTTGGCCCGCTCACTCTTGCGCAACAATACATACAGGCTGCCGGTGCTGCCATGGTGGCGCTGGGTGCTGTGATAGGCAAGGACCTGAGGGATCTGCTTCAGCCAGCCGGAGACATAGCTCTTGAGCAGGGCCTGGGGTTGGCTGCGTTCGCCCTTACCGTGGACCACCACCAGGCTGCGATGACCCTGACGCAGGCTGTCGCGGATAAAATCCAGCAGTGCCTTACGGGCCTGCTCCACCCTGTGGTCGTGCAGGTCGAGACGGGCCTCACAGGGATAGTGCCCCAGGCGCAGCTTCTTGAACACCCCCTCCTGCACCCCGTCTTTTTTGTAGCCGACGATATCGTCCGGGTGCAGCAAGTCGACGGATTCGAGGGATAAATACAGGGGGGAATCTTGAGCCGGGGTTTCGGCCGCACTCCGTTTGGCGGCCAGGCTGGCGGCATCCCGGTCGGGGTTTGTCCGATGGGCCAGGGTGTCCTGATTGAGCGGCGTGATATCACCCAGCTCACCGACAAAGGCAGACCATTCAGAGGAAGACATAGGTGCGGCTCCGTAACGACAGGGTTAGCCGCAGTATAAGCAAGTTCAGCCGGAGAGGAAACGGCAGGCCCTGGGGGGGGGGAGGAGGTCAGGGTCCACCGCTGGTTAACGCGTATTATTCGTTAGGCTTGTCGGTTTTTACCTTGTAGATAAAATAGCCTGCGTAAAAGCTGATCAGTATGGAGGTGGCGATCACGACTATCATGGACATCAAACCAACATCGCTGCCAAACATCAGCTTCAGCCAGAATTCCATTGTGTGTCTCCTTCAGTCTGTGCTTCGAACACATCTTAGCGAGACGGCACCGGGCCATGATGATCCTGATCAATAAAGCGTGTCATCCTCGATTTTATTGAGGGTAAAACCGCGGGCGGACAAGCCTGCCAGCAGCCCATGCTCACCATACAGATGCAGGGCGCCGACCACCACCAGCACCTCGGGCGAGCCCTGCTTGGCCAGCTGCTCCAGCCACAGCTGGTTGCGTTGTGCCAATAACTGCTGTTCGATAAAGCGGCTCAGCTCGGGGCTTTGTTGTTGCGCCAGCAAGTCCTGCAGCGCCTGCTCGTCACCGCTCAGCCAGGCGCTCAACAGGGCATCCAGCTGGGTGGACATCTGTGCCATTTCATCCAGGCTGTGGCGCACGAAGTCATCCTCCAACCCAAGCTCCGCCAGGCGGGACAGCATGTCGAACACCAGGGTAGGGGATTCGAGGCCCTGGATGGGCAGGCCCTTTTGTCGAGCTTTTTTGTGCAGCTGAAAATCGATCCCCCATCGGGCGCTGAATCCAAATGACAGGGTCTTTGCCTGGGTCAGCTGAAGGGCGGCAAACCAGGGGGGGAAGCGGGTGAGTTGTTCCATGTCCTGTTCCCGGGCCGTGCGGTTCAGTTCGTTGGCCAGCGCGGCCCCCAGGCGCCCGGACCAGCTTTCTCCGGCGGGCATGGTCAGGAAAGGGGTTAGCTGCTCCATTGAAATCAGCTCGGGATCCACTTCCAGCAGCAGTAGCTGGCTCTGATCCAGCGCCTTGGTCAGGGCGGGGGGCAGTTGGCTCATCCGCCGGTCTGCCAAGTGGATGGAGCCAAACAACCAGAGTTGCTGGTTGTCCCTGGTGGCCGACCAGAGCGCGGGTGCCGCCAGCGCCTGGCTGCACCAGAGCCATAACAATCCATGTAATAAAATTTTCATAGGCCCTGCTGTTTTGTCGCTAAGGTTGTGATTATCATCGAATCGTCTCTTACTTCAGCATCTACAAAGGAATATTCCCATGCCTCACTTGCGTTTTCGCGGCGTATCCCGTGAAACAGTCAAACAACTTAGCAAATCCCTGGTCGATACCCTGGTTCCCCTGGCCGGTAGTCCGGCTGAGCATTTTACCCTGGAGTTCATCCCCGCTGAGTTCGTGCATCAAGGGCATGTGGTACCCGGATATCCGTTGGTGGAAGTATTCTGGTTTGAGCGCCCGCTCGACGTCCAGGACAAGGTCGCTGCCGCCATTACCCAGGTACTCAGGGCCCTGGTCGGTGATGAGCTGGAGATCGGCGTGATCTTTACTTACCTCAATGGCCGTAATTACTATGAAAATAGTGCACACTTCGGCTAAAGCATAGCCGACTATCCGCCGGCCTTGGCCAGCATCTTGTCCAGTGCCCGGTCGGTGAGCAGCCGCTTGAACCAGGCCATCATCCTGGTGGGCCGGGTAACCGGGTAGCGTATCCTGGGACTGGAGCTGGTCAGGGCATGGAGCACAGGCGCCATGCACGCCTCCGCCGGCAGGCTGAAGCGCGAGCTGGGCCCCGGCTGCTCCAGCCGGGCCAGGGTTTGCCGATAGGCCAGGGCATGGCGGCTATCGGCGGGCCGGATATAACGCAGGAAGGCGTCCCTGGCATTTTCCCGAAAACGGGTTTCTATCGGCCCCGGTTCCAGCAGGCTGACATGGACCCCGGTGCCCCGCAGCTCCAGGCGCAGGGTATCCGTGTAGCCTTCCAGGGCGAATTTGGAGCAGTTATAGGCGCCCCGGTAGGGCATGGCCACGAAGCCGAGGATGGAGCTGTTTTGGATTACCCGTCCCTGTCCGGCGGCCAGCATGATGGGCAATGCCAGCCGGGTCAGGTGGTGGGTGCCGAACAGGTTGGTGTTTAACTGCTCCCTCAGGGCCCGGGTGGGCAGATCTTCCAGGGCGCCGGGCTGGCCATAGGCACCGTTGTTGAACAGGCCGTAAAGCCGGCCGCCGGTCAGCGTCATCGCCTCCTTGAAACCGGATTCTATGCTGGCCTCGTCGGCCAGATCCAGTTGTACCGCCTCCAGCCCCTGTTGCCTGAGCGAGGCCACGTCGGTGGCGTTCCTGGCCGAGGCGATTACCCGGAAGCCTTTGGTCTTGAGAAAATGGGCGGCCGTGTGGCCAATACCCGAAGAACAGCCGGTAATCAGTACCGCGGAGTCCATAGCGTCACCCTGAAGATGGAAAACAATGGCTAATGTAGCCCGAACAGGGGGGCCGGGGTCAATCGCAGAGGAGCAGAGAGGAGGGAAAGTATCGAGCGCCATGAAATGGCGCCCCCACCAGGACTCGAACCTGGATCGGCCGCTTAGGAGGCGGCTGCTCTATCCTGTTGAGCTATGGGAGCCTGCGGCGAGTATATATAAGTCCCCTACGGATGAGAACCCTGACGGGCGCGAGTGCGCAGAAAAGCAGCACAGGCTTGGAAATCCCTGCGCTCTTTGTTTTAAAACAAGATTTGGTGAGAATTTTACCCCTGTCCGGCTTATGTTAACGCCTTCGGTGGCCCCTTGTGCTAGACTGGCGCCCATTTTTGAACAGTCTTAGTCACTGATTTATGCTTGAAGCCAGAGCCTTAACCTGTGTCCGGGAAGAGCGCACCCTGTTCCGTGAGCTGTCACTCAGGGTCGAGCCCGGCGACCTGGTACAGATTGCCGGGCCCAACGGAGCGGGGAAAACCAGCCTGTTGCGGCTGCTGGCCGGCCTGTCCCGGCCCTTCTCCGGCGAGGTGCTGTGGCAGGGCGAGCCGATCCAGCATGGCCGTGACGGTTATCATGCCGAACTCTTCTACCTGGGTCATCAGGCCGGTATCAAGCACGAGCTGACCGCCTTCGAGAACCTGGCCTTTTTCCGGCGCATGCACCATGGCCAGAGCCAGGCCAACCTGTGGCAGGTACTGGCCCAGGTGGGGCTGGCCGGGCTGGAAGAACAATATGCCGGCCAGCTGTCGGCCGGCCAGAAGCGGCGGGTCGCCCTAGCCCGTCTCTGGCTTGGCGGTCCCAGGCTGTGGATCCTCGACGAACCCTTTACCGCCATCGACAAGCACGGCGTCAAGGTGTTGGAAAATCTGCTGCTGACCCATACGGATGCCGGCGGCATGGTGCTGATCACCACCCATCAGGACTTGTCCCTGTGCGCCGGACGGGTACGCACCCTGACCTTGACCCCGAGCCTGGAGGAATAAGCATGTGGCAGATGTTTACCGGGGTGGCCCGGCGTGAACTGGTGTCGGCCCTGCGCCGCCGGGCCGACGTGCTCAACCCGCTGTGGTTTTTCATGATCGTGATCACCCTGTTCCCGCTGGGGATCGGTCCCGAGCCGGCGCTGCTGGCCCGCATCGCCCCCGGCATCGTGTGGGTGGCCGCCTTGCTGTCCTCGTTGCTGGCGCTGGAGCGGCTGTTCCGCGACGATTTTATTGACGGCACCCTGGAACAATTAATGCTTATGCCCTGTCCACTAGGGGTGCTGGTGCTGGCCAAGGTGCTGGCCCACTGGCTACTGACCGGCTTGCCGCTGTTGCTGCTGTCGCCGCTGGTCGCCGTCTTGTTGAGCCTGGACATGAGTACCTTTATGGCGGTGTTCTGGACCCTGTTGCTGGGCACGCCGGTGCTGAGCCTGCTGGGCGGCATAGGGGTGGCGCTGACGGTGGGTATCGGCAAGGGAGGGGTGCTGTTGAGCCTGCTTACCCTGCCCCTGTATATCCCGGTGCTGATCTTCGCCACCTCGGCGATAGAGGCGGCGAGCCTGGGGGTGGCCTATAACGGCCAGCTGGCGATCCTGGCCGCCCAGCTGGTGGGCAGCATAACCCTGGCACCCTTTGCCATTTCGGCGGCGCTGCGGGTGAGCGTCAATTAACCGGCTGTTTTGATCGAAAGGTTTTTTGGGGGGCGGATTTGGAGTATCTTTAATCTGCCGGATGATGCGTAGTATAAAAAAGGTTAGTAAGCAAGATGTGGAAATGGTTACATCCCTATGCCAAGTCTGAAGAGGCCTATCGGCTGGCCGGTTTATGGCTGCCCTGGTTCGCCGGCTTCAGCCTGATTTCCTTCACCATCGGCCTCACATGGGGGCTGGCCTTCGCGCCCGCCGATTATCAGCAGGGGGATGCGTTTCGCATCATCTATATCCATGTCCCCGCCGCCATCATGTCGATGGGCGCCTATTCCTCGATGGCGGTGGCCGCCTTTATCGGCCTGGTGTGGCAGGTAAAGACCGCCGACATGGCGGTGGCGGCCATCGCCCCGGTGGGGGCCGTGTTTACCTTTATTGCGCTGTTTACCGGCGCCGCCTGGGGCAAGCCCATGTGGGGCACCTGGTGGGTGTGGGACGCCCGCCTGACCTCGGAGCTGATCCTGCTGTTCCTCTATCTCGGCGTTATCGCACTCTACAACGCCATTTCCGACAAGATACTGGCGGGCCGGGCCGCCGGCATACTGGCGCTGGTAGGGGTGATCAACCTGCCGATCATCCATTACTCGGTCGAATGGTGGAATACCCTGCATCAGGGGGCCACCATCACCAAGTTCGCCAAGCCTTCCATTTCCAATGACATGCTCTGGCCGCTGTTGATCATGATTTTTGCCTTTATCTGTTTCCTGGGCGCCCTGACCCTGATGCGGCTGCGCAACGAGCTGCTGCGCAGGGAATCCCACCGGCCCTGGGTGCTGAAGCTGGCGGAGGAACAGGATGAAATTTGACAGTCTGTCGGCCTTCCTGGCCATGGGCGGCTACGGCTTTTATGTCTGGCTGTCGTTTGCCGTCACCCTGGTCGCCTTGCTGGGGCTGGTGCTGGCCAGTATCACCACCAGGAAACGTTTGCTGCGCGAAGTGCAACAGAAACAAGCCAGGGCTGCCCGCCGTAAGGCGGCCCAGAAGTTGGAGAATACCCTATGAACCCAAGACGTAAGAAGCGCATGGCCCTGTTGGTCGCCGTGGTGGTTGGGCTGTCGGCGATGACCGCGCTGATGCTCTATGCGTTGCAGCAGAATATCGATCTCTTCTATACCCCCACCGAGCTGGTGCAGGGCAAGGGAGAAGACAAGCTCAAGCCGGAGCCGGGCCAGCGGCTGCGCATCGGTGGCCTGGTGGTGCCGGGCTCGGTGCAGCGGGATCAGCAGAGCCTGAGGGTCAGCTTTGAGCTGGTCGATGCCGGCGGTGAAAAGGTTACCGTGCTGTTTGACGGCATACTGCCGGATCTGTTCCGGGAAGGGCAGGGCATAGTGGCCCAGGGCAACCTGAAGGATGCCCGCACCATAGAGGCATTCGAGGTGCTGGCCAAGCATGATGAAGAATATATGCCGCCGGAAGTGGCCGAGGCGCTCAAAGGGATGGAGCACTTCAAGCCGGAATATACCGAGGAGCAGCTGCAGGGGAGCCGTTCATGATCCCTGAGCTTGGCCAATTCACGCTGATCCTGGCCCTGGCCGCCGCCCTGTTGCTGAGCTGCCTGCCGTTGCTGGGCGCGGCCCGGGGCAACATCAACATGATGCTGACCGCCCGGCCCCTGGCCTATGCCCAGTTCTTTATGCTGTTGCTGTCCTTCCTCTGCCTGACCTGGGCCTTCGTCGACAACGACTTCACCGTGCTCTACGTCGCCTCCAACTCCAACAGCCTGCTGCCCCTGGAATACCGCATCTCGGCGGTGTGGGGCGCCCACGAGGGCTCGTTGCTGCTGTGGGTGCTGATCCTGGCGGGCTGGACCGCCGCCGTGGCCCGTTTTAGCCGGGCCCTGCCGCTGGATGCGGTGGCCCGGGTGCTGGCGGTGATGGGTATCGTCGCCATCGGTTTCCTGCTGTTTGTGCTGGTCACCTCTAATCCCTTTGAGCGCACCCTGCCTTATTTTCCGGTCGATGGCCGGGATCTGAACCCCTTGCTGCAGGATCCGGGACTGATCTTCCACCCGCCCATGCTCTATATGGGCTATGTGGGCTTCTCGGTGGCCTTCGCCTTCGCCATCGCCTCGCTGATGACCGGCAAGCTGGATGCCGCCTGGGCACGCTGGTCCCGGCCCTGGACCATGGCGGCCTGGATTTTCCTGACCTTAGGCATTGCCCTGGGCTCCTGGTGGGCCTACTACGAGCTGGGCTGGGGCGGCTGGTGGTTCTGGGATCCGGTCGAAAACGCCTCCTTTATGCCTTGGCTGACCGGCACCGCCCTGATCCACTCCCTGGCGGTCACCGAGAAGCGGGCCACTTTCAAGGCCTGGACGGTACTGCTGGCGATCCTGGCCTTCTCCCTCAGCCTGCTGGGTACCTTCCTGGTGCGCTCGGGCATACTGGTGTCGGTGCATGCCTTTGCCTCGGACCCCACCCGCGGCCTGTTTATCCTGGTGTTCCTGATGCTGGTGGTGGGGTCGTCGCTGTTGCTCTATGCCATCAGGGGCGCCGAAGTCAGAAGCCACGGCAAGCATGAGCTGGCCAGCCGGGAAAGCCTGTTGCTCGGTAATAACATCATCTTGATGGCCGGCCTGCTGGTGGTATTTATCGGCACCCTGCTGCCGTTGGTGCATAAACAGCTGGGGATGGGCAGCATCAGCATAGGCGCGCCCTTCTTCAACAGCCTCTATGCCTGGTTGATCATTCCCTTTGCCCTGTTGCTGGGTGCCGGTCCCCTGTTCCGCTGGCGCCGTCAGCAGATGGGCGAAATCAACGGCAAGCTGCTGTTTGCCCTGGTGGTGAGCGTGCTGCTGGGAGGCGGCCTGCCCTGGCTGTTTGCCGAACGCTTTGATTTCTGGGCGGCGACCGGCATCGGCCTGGGGGTCTATATAGTGGTGACCAGCCTGCAGGAAACCTGGGCCCGTGCCACCCACAGGCACAGCTTCGGAGTCGGGGTACGCAAGCTTGGCAACAGCCACTGGGCGATGATCCTCGGCCATATCGGCCTGGCGGTGTCCATCATCGGTGTTGCCAGTACCCAGATCTACAGCATAGAGCGGGATGTACGCATGGCCACCGGCGACAGCGTCACCTTTGCCGGTTATACCTTTACCTTCGAGGGCAGCCGGCGTGATGACGGGCCCAACTACGAGGGCCATAAGGGCATCATCCAGGTGGCGAAAAACGGCCGTCCGCTGACCACCCTGACCCCTGAAAAACGCCTGTATATAGTGCAGCGCATGCCGATGACCGAAGCGGCCATCGACGCCGGCCTGACCCGGGATCTGTATGCCGCCCTGGGTGAACAGCTGGATGACGGGGCTTGGGCGGTGCGCCTCTATTACAAGCCCTTCGTGCGCTGGATCTGGTTTGGCGCCGTGCTGATGGCCATCGGTGGCCTGGTTTCCATGGCCGACAAGCGCTATCGCTTCGGCCGCAACAACGGCCAGGCAAAGGAGGCAGAATGAATCGTCGTATCTTGATCCTGCTGCTGCCCCTGGCGCTGTTTCTGGGCGGCTCGGTGTTTCTGTACAAGGGTCTGTTTTCCGATCCTACCAGGCTGGAATCGGTACTGATCAACCAGCCGATCCCCGAGTTCGAGTTGCAGGACCTGCATCAACTGGACAAGCAGCACAGCCGGGAGATCTTCACCGGCCGGCCCATGCTGCTGAACGTCTGGGCCACCTGGTGCCCCACCTGCTATGCCGAGCATGAATACCTCAACGAGCTGAAGGCGACCGAGGGGCTCTATATCGTCGGCATGAACTACAAGGACGAGCGGGACAAGGCGCTGAACTGGCTCGACAACCTGGGCAACCCCTATGCCATCGATCTCTACGATCCCAAGGGCATGCTGGGGCTGGATCTGGGGGTCTATGGCGCGCCCGAGACCTTCCTGATCGACAGTCGGGGAGTGATCCGCTACCGCCATGTGGGGGATGTGAACGCCACCGTGTGGAACAATACCCTCAAGCCCATATTCGAGCAGATGGAGTAAGGCATGCTGTTATTCCGTTTATTGCTGTTGCTGCCGCTCCTCTGGCTAGCCCAACCGGCACGGGCCGCCATCGATGTCTATGAGTTCGAGTCGCCGCAGCAGGAAGCCCAGTTCCGCGAGCTGACCCGGGAGCTGCGCTGCCCCAAGTGCCAGAACCAGGACATCGCCGATTCCAATGCGGAGCTGGCCCGGGATCTGCGCGAAAAGACCTACCAGATGGTCATCGAGGGCCGTAGTAAGCAGGAGATAAAGGACTACATGGTGGCCCGCTATGGTAACTTCATCCTCTATCGCCCGCCGTTGATGGCTTCCACCCTGATCCTCTGGCTTGGTCCCGTGCTGGTGATCCTGTTCGGCCTAGCCCTGGTTATCCTGCGTACCCGAAAGGCCCCGACCAGGGCCAGACAGGCGGGTCTGGACGAGGCCGAGAAACAACGGCTGGCGGATCTGTTAAACAAAGATAAAGAGAGCTGATATGACCCTATTCTGGATCCTCAGTGCCCTGCTGACCGCAGCCCTGGCACTGGTGGTGATTTTCCCCCTGCTGGCCGGTCGGGCCGAGTCCAGCCAGAGCCGTAATGAGCTGAATACCCGGCTCTATCGGCAGCGCCTGCGCGAACTGGCCCAGGACAAGGAGCAGGGCCTGCTCGAAGACGAGGAAAGCGCCCGGCTGGAGCTGCAGAAAAGCCTGCTTGACGATGTGGTGCAAGAGCAGGCCGCTCCGAGCCGGCGGGCCTCCTGGCTCTGGTTGCCGGCGGCGGCGCTGATCCTGGCGGTGGCCTACGGTGGCTATTTCCAGCTGGGCGCCCATCGGGAAGTTCAGGCGTGGCAGGAGGTCAGCGGCCGACTGGGCGAGTTGTCAAAACGGGTACTGGTCGAACAGGACGAGACGGTGACCGAGCAGGAGCTGCGCGAGCTGGTGCTGGCGTTGCGCACTCGCTTGCATAAAGAGGGTGACGATTATCGGGGCTGGCTGTTGCTGGGCCGGCTGGCGCTGGAGCTGCGCGACGGTGAAACCGCCAAGGAGGCGCTGGAGCGGGCTTTCACCATGGCCGACGATAAGGGCATGGTGCTGGTCCCCTATGCGGAAGCCCTGGCGATGATGGGTGAAACCCTGCGTGCCGAAGGCATGCTCAAACAGCTGCTGGAGCAGGATCCGGATAACCTGGAAGCCTGGTCCGTCTATGCCTTTATGGCCCTGCAGCAGGATGATTTGGTCACCGCCAAGGCTCGCTGGCAGCAGATGCTGGGCCGGATGACGGAGGACAACCCCCGTTATGGCATGGTTGAACGATCCATCGCCTTTGTCGATCAGCGGATGTCTGCTGAGCAGGTCGTCCCGGTGACAGGTCCCCGCTATCAGGTGCAGATCACCACCTCTAGCGCGGTTCCCTATCATCCGGGGGCGGTGCTGTTTGTCTATGCGGTGGACGCGGCGGGCGGCGAGATGCCGCTGGTGGCGCGGCGCATAGAGAATCCCGGCTTTCCCCTCACCATTACCCTGTCCAACGCCGATGCCATGGTGTCGGACAATAATATGAGCCAGCGGGACGCCGTGGTACTGAGGGCGCGTATCGCCCCCAGCGGTAACGTGATGGACAAGACCGATGCCTGGGAAGGGCGCTCGCCGGTGCTGAGCACGGAGCAGGACAGCCAGGTGGAGATCATGATAGATACGCCGCTTTAGGAATCCTCCCCCTATGGGTGGCTCCATGATGCCGGTATTACCGCGTCCGGGCTGGTCAGAGCGGGAATGAATAAATACACTAGAGCCAGACGATAACAATAATAAGGAACTGACTATGTGGCGAGGTCTGCTGCTGACAGCCGGTATCATGTTGAGCGGCTGTGCCGCTCATGAAGGGGCTGAGGCCGAACAGGCTGGGGCTCCGTCTGAAAGTGCAGAGCCGGTGCATTACGGTCCGGCGGTGGCGGATGATCCTCGCGATCCCTTCGAGCCGGTCAACCGGGCATCCTGGGTGCTCAACTACGATCTGCTGGAGCCCTACGCGGTGCGCCCCGTGGTGCATGCCTACGCGGATTATATCCCGGAGCCGGCCAAGACAGGGGTGCAGAACATGATGCTCAACCTGGAAGAACCGGCCAGCCTGGTCAATCACCTGATCACCGGGGACCTGCCGGGGGCGGGCACCAACCTGGCGCGTTTTACCCTGAACAGCACGGTCGGCGTGCTCGGCTTCTTCGATGTGGCCGACAATATCGCTCTGGAGCCTGCGCCCAAGGACTTCAGCCAGGTCATGGGGCAGATTGGCATCACCGACGGTCCCTACCTGATGATCCCTGTCTTGGGACCGACCACCTTGCGTCAGTTGTCGGGCGATGTGGTGGATACCCTCTATTTCCCCTACGATCTGATGACCTTCGCCATGCGTGCCGGCAAGTTCGTCGCCATGGGCCTGTATGAGCGCAGCCAGCTGATCGATCAGGAAGCGGTAATCGACAACTCGCTCGATCCTTACGGACTGGTCAAGGATTTCTATCTGCAATATCAGGCCGCCAAGATTGGCAAGGAAATACCGGCCGAAGACGAAGAGGATCTCTCCGAGTTTATGGACGAGATCGACGGCTAGAGACTGGAAGCTGGCTTGGCGGAGGAGGAGGCCCCGGGGTCGATAAGACCGCCTGTTGGCTTATCGCGGCGGGGTTGCCGTTCCTAGGGTTTGCCTACCGGTGTTTTTGTCTTGCCGTTGGTTTTGCCGTTCGGCTTGCCGGTGACCCCGCCGCTGACCACAAAGCTGGTCACGGCGCCGGCGGGGGCATCCAACGGGCTGATCTTATCCCGTTCGACGATGATCAGATTGCCCGCAAAGTTGTAGGACTGGGGCAGATACACCGCCACCTTGTCCCTGAGTCCGAATCCGCCCAGATCTTCCTGGGTGATAAAGCCCATCAGTTGCACTTCTCCCCCCATCAGGTTGACCAATACGGGTTTATCGAAGCGTTTGTTGTCCCCCAGCAGGGCATTGAACAGATCACTCAATGAGTTATACAGCATTTTTACCAAGGGGATCCGCGTCAGCACGCCGTGAAAGATCGACAGGAAAAAACGACCCAGGAAATTAGAGGCGAGCATACCGGTCAGGATGATCAGCGTCAGGGTAACCAGGCCGGCGGCCAGGCTGGAGATCCAGCCCGCCTGCAAGGCCGGAAAAGCCAGCCGCAACAGGGCTCCTAGGGCGGAAAACAGGGTTTCATCCAGGGCGGCGAAGATCAGGTACACCAGATAAATGGTCAGGATAAAGGGCAGCAGGATCAGCAGCCCCTGGAAGAAAAACCGAATGAGTTGTTGCATCTAGGTATCGAATCCCGGAATGGACGAGGCGTCATAATGACAGCCTGCGGGCATGATTGCATCCCCCATGGAAGGAGCTGGGGCAGCGGGGGACGCAGCAAGGGATCAGCGCCAGCGACGCAGCAGCTTGCGGTACCAGGGGGGGCTAAAACGGCGGCTCTGCTCGGCGGCGAACAGCGCTTTTTGCAGGGTGGCGGTGCTGGGTTTACGGCCATAACGGCTGAGCCAATACCGGCCTATTTCTTCGACGATCAGCCGGCATTGGTGATCGTAGAGGGTGTCATTGTTATAGGACATGGGGCTGGTTTTATAATCGATGGCATAGTGATCCAGAATGCGTCTGAAGCTGGTCACCAGTAGTTGATATTCTTGATCCATCGGCATTCCTCCTCTTACCTCAGTATATAGTTTGGTTTGGCTCTTTTATCGTCATTTGACGCTCAACTACTAAAATAAATCGTTTTCGTCCGAAATCAGCACTTTGCAACCCAGGCCAGCCTTGGTAAGGTGAATGTGGTTGCGTAAAAGAGAAGTTGCGATATGTCAAATAAACAGCAATTTTTCTTTCTTGGTTAGTGTAATTATTTGTTTACAAGTGAGGATGTCATCATGCAGAAAGACACATTGAATAATATTCATATCCAATCGGAACGGGTCATGATCACCCCGGCCGAGCTGAAAGCTAAGCTGCCGATATCACCCAAGGCCTTGCAGTTTGTCGGCGAGGCCCGTCAGACTATTTCGAATATTATTCATCGCAAGGATCATCGTCTGTTGGTGATCTGTGGTCCCTGCTCGATTCACGATCTGGATGCAGCCAAGGAATACGCAACCCGCCTCAAAAAACTGCATGATGACTACCGTGATAGCCTTTATATCGTAATGCGCGTCTATTTTGAGAAGCCGCGCACCACAGTCGGTTGGAAAGGTTTTATCAACGATCCTCACCTGGACGGCACCTTTGATATCGAACTGGGCCTGCACAAGGCGCGCGAGTTGCTGTGCTGGCTGGCCGAGCTGGAACTGCCCCTGGCCACCGAAGCCCTGGATCCCATCAGCCCGCAATACCTGGCCGAGCTGTTCTCCTGGTCGGCGATCGGTGCCCGCACCACCGAATCCCAGACCCACAGGGAAATGGCCTCCGGCCTGTCGATGCCGGTCGGCTTCAAGAACGGCACCGACGGCAACCTGGGCACCGCCATCAATGCCACCAAGGCGGCAGCCGAACCCCACGCCTTCATGGGCATCAGCCAGGAAGGCCAGGTTGCCCTCCTCACCACCCAGGGCAACCCGGACGGCCATGTGATATTGCGCGGCGGTAAGCTACCCAATTATGATTCCGTGAACGTAGCCCTGGCCGAGAAAGCCATGAGCACTGCCAAGTTGCTCCCCAGCCTGGTGGTGGACTGCAGCCATGGCAACTCCAATAAGGACTACAGCCTGCAGCCACTGGTGGCGGAAAACGTTATCCACCAGATTCAGGAAGGCAATGATTCGATCATCGGCATCATGCTGGAGTCTCATCTGTTTGAGGGCAACCAGTCGAGCGAGCAGCCGAAGCAGCAGATGCGATACGGGGTATCCATCACCGATGCCTGTATCGATTGGGAGACCACGGCAGAACTGCTGGAAAAGTGCCAGCAACAGTTGGCCGAACCGCTCAAGGCTCGACGTAACAAATAAACAGCAGGTATCATAAGCACCGGCCTGGAACGGAAACGAGCGGTGTGTGCGAACATTGTCACCGGCAAGCGCTCGCAGGCATAATAGGCACCGGTTCGGGACGAGCCGGTGCCTTTTTATTGGAACTAGACCCATGGTAGATGAATTAAATGTCCTGCGGGATCAGATTGATGATGTAGACCAGCAGCTGGTCGAACTGTTTGCACGCCGGTTGAAACTGGTTGCCGGTGTGGGCGAAGTCAAGAGCCGCCACGGTGTGCCCATCTATGCGCCGGATCGGGAGGCGGCCATGCTGGCCCGTCGCCGTGCCGAAGCCGAGGCCCGCGGCGTACCACCGGATCTGATTGAAGATGTCTTGCGCCGCCTGATGCGCGAGTCCTATGCCAGTGAAAAAGACACCGGCTTCAAGTGTATCAATCCTGCCCTGAGCAAGGCGGTGGTCGTTGGCGGAGCCGGCCTGCTGGGTGGCTTGTTTGCCCATCAGCTGAAACTATCCGGTTATCGGGTCGAGATACTCGAGAAAGACGACTGGCAGCAGGCTGAAAGCCTGCTGGCCGGAGCCGGCCTGGTGGTGCTGGCGGTGCCCATCGATCAAACGGTGGCGGTGATTGGACGGCTGCCCAAGCTTCCCGATGACTGCCTGCTGGTGGACTTGACCAGCGTCAAGAGTGAGCCGCTGGCGGCCATGATGGCGACCCATGCCGGTCCCGTGCTGGGTCTGCACCCCATGTTCGGGCCGGATGTATCCAGCCTGGCCAAGCAGGTGATCATTTACTGCGCCGGCCGGGGTGCCGAGCAGTACGAGTGGCTGCTGGCCCAGATGCGCATCTGGGGGGCCCGGCTGCAGCCGGTATCGGCGGAAGAGCACGATGAAGCGATGAGCCTGGTGCAGGCTCTGCGTCACTTTACCAGTTTTGCCTATGGGGCACATCTGTGTGCCGAACAGGCGGATATTACCCAGTTACTGCGGTTAAGTTCGCCTATCTACCGGCTGGAGCTGGCCATGGTGGGGCGCCTGTTCGCCCAGGATCCGGCGCTGTACGCGGATATCATCCTGTCTTCGCCCAAGAATATCGAGATGATCCGCCGCTATCACCGCCGTTTCGGCGAACTGCTGTCCCAGCTGGAAAACGACAAGCGTGATGCCTTTGTCGAACAGTTCCGCACAGTAAGCGATTATTTTGGCGATCATGCTGAAATTTTCCTTAAAGAAAGCCGCATGTTGCTGGCTCAGGCCAACGACAGCCGCCACTATGGTGACGAGCCGGCAGGCTAACAACGGGAATGAGGCCGGTACGCTAGAGGGGCGATATTTGTTCTGACAACAGGCTTGTCAGGGTACTTTCAGTTTATGGCTTTGAGCACAATCGGTCTCCCCCGAATTCATTCGGGGGAGACCGATTGCTATTTTTCCTCTTTATTCCTGATACAACCGATGGGTCAGTTGCTGCAGCGCTTGCCAATCCGGCTGTTCTCCTTCCATGCCCGCCGTCAGCGGCAGGCAAAATCCCTGCACCCCGGCGCCTTTCAGGGCGTTGGCCATGGCCGGTAGCAGGCTGTCGGCCTGCAACACAGCAACCAGCGGCAGATGAGTAGCCTGCTGCAGGGTCAGCAGCCGAGGCAACGCCAGCTGCTGGCGGTCGAGCAGGGCGACCTGTTGGTTACCCTCGGCCAGGATCTGCTCGGCTCCGGCCAGCCAGGCATCGATATCGGTACCCGACGGCTGCTCCAGCAGCACCGGCCGGGTGCAGCGACCAGCGGCGGTCAGCAGCTCGGCATTGTGGGCGTCCTGGGCCCGAATCAGCAGCGCATCGGCCGACTCGGCCGCCCGGTTCAGTGTTTCGGGCTGGCTGATCCAGGTCATGATCGCCAGATCAAATTGATCCGCCACCTGACGAAGCTGGCGCAAACAGTCCATATTCTGCTCCGGATCGCCGTTGTCAAAGCAGGGGGCGGCCAGTACCTGGCCTCCGGCTTCCTTCACCTGGCGGGCTACCTCCATCAAGGGGGTCTTGCCCGGCCACCGGCTCAACTCGGCCAGGATCATGGGCTCATCGCCGCCCAGATAGAAACGGCCCAGCTGTAGCTGGGTTGTCGTTGCCTTATAGCTCCGGCTGTGGCGAGCCTGCTGTCCTTCGTCATCGACGGGGCTGTGTTGATGGCGCTGGCTCAGGGCCTTGGACGGTATCTGGGTCGGGCTGATCTCGGCACTGGGATAGCAGCCCAATACCTTGATAAAGCGGGTAATGCGGCCCAGCTCCTTGAGTGCCGACTGCATGGCCTCGCCATTGACGTTGGCGATCACGTCAACATAGAACATTTCTTCCCAGGGATTGCCGATGATGGGCCTGGACTCCAACTTGGTCATGTTGATGTCGTGGTTGCGCAGTACCAGCAGGGCCTCGACCAGCGCGCCGCTCTGTTGTCCGGTGGACATGATGAAGGTGGTCTTGGCGGGGATCTGCTCGGCGACCTCGATCGGTTTGCGCGCCACCACGATAAAACGGGTCATGTTCTGCTTCTGGTTGGCCAGCCCCTGTACCAGGGGCCGCAGTCCGTGCAGTTCGCCGCCATCGGCACTGCCCATGGCGCCGACGTCCGGCCGCTGCAGGCCGGCGACCAGTTCCATGGCATTGGATGACGCGGCGCAAAATTCGACCTTGACCTCGGGCAGGGTCTTCAAATACTGGGAACACTGCTGGTACACCTGGGGGTGGGTATAGAGGGTTTTCAGCCGCGATACGTCGGTGTCCACCGCGACCAGCAGGCAATGTTCGATAGGCTGGGTCAGCTCGCCGACAATCGACAGGCTGGTATGCTGCATCAGATCGAACACATCATTGATGGCGCCCGAGCTGGTGTTCTCGATGGGCAGCACCCCGTACTGGGCCTGACCTGACTCGACGGTATCGATGATCTGCTGAAAGGTTTCGCAGTTATGCTCGATCAGGTTGGCCTGGAAGCGGGACAGGTATTTACGGGCCGCCAGATTGGAATAGGACCCCCTCAGACCCAGGAATGCCACGCTGATCGCCGGCGTGCTGTCTTGCGGGTTGAGCAGGCTTTGCAGCAGTGCCTGCTGGGAGAGCACCGAGTCCTCGATGATGGTGTGATAAATCTGGGTAACATAATGGGCATCAAGCCCCAGTTGACGCCCCTGATTGATCAATGCCACCAACAGGGTCTGCTCCCGCTCCTGATCGCGGATCGGCTTGGGGTTTTCCAGTTTGGAACGCGCGACATCTAAGCTCAATGCCTTGCGTTTTGCCAGCAGGGTTAACAACTCCTGGTCCAGGCGGCTGATTTGGGTACGGATCTCATCCAGCTTCATGGTACGGCTTCCTTTATCGCCAGTCTGCGGTAAATAAAAAAGCCTCCCTGAGGGAGGCTTTGCTGTTCGTCTTTCGCTTATCTCTTGCCAAACAGAACGCCTCCCGGGTCAGGGTGCAAAAAAGAAGCGAAAGAAAAACAGGAACTGAGTCATGGTGGCCAGGTAAATGGGTTAAGCACCCTGCTAGGAATACTGAAAAGCGGCCGCGCTGGCAAGTATTTTCCGGCTATTTTGTGGAATTGGGTGATTAAAGGGGAGATATGGGCAATTCAGGGGGAAGGCGAGGCGCCGAAATCCGGTTTCCCTCAGTGACGGCAATAAGCAGGCCTGCCGTTGGCAGGCCTGGGGATCTACTTACGGGACATCCCTCGCTGCTTTTTCATTTCTCCTCTGTGGCGTCGGCCGGAGTCGCGGTTGCGGTCGTTCTTTGTGCCAGGGGTTTTTCCGCATAGCGGGACAGCTGGCGTTCCAGTTTGTGACCCAACTCGTTGATGGCGGCGTACAGGTCTTCGTGCTCCGCCTGGGCAAACAGGGTATCGTTAGGCACACCTGCCTTGGCTTCCACCAGGTAATTCAGCCCCTCTTTCTGAATGACCACATGGGGGTTGATAAGCACGATATTACGCCGGTTGAGTTTGTCGAAGCGGCTTTCGATCCGCGCCCGGATGGCATTGGTCAGTTCGACAACTTGGCTGGTAATCGCAATAGACATAATGACCCCCTTGCTGTTTCATCGTTGGTGTTCAAACTCAGATTACTCCAGACAGGCTTTTGTTTTGTGATGGAAATCAATTTTTTACCGAACTCATCCTCCAGCCCGTCGGATTTGTGATCCCCTGATGACAAATGACAAAAAAGCCTTGCCAGCCGGCGGGAGGCAGGGCAGACTCGACTGGATAAGTTTCTCACTTTGTTTTTTATCTGTTTGATTTTTAAGCTTTTTTGTCGAAACCCCTGTCACTCCCCGGCACAGTCATAAACGTCTTGTCCATCCCGAATGCCAAATAAAAAGTTAATTTTTTCCGCCCCATTGGCAGTGCTGGCCAGTTTCCTTAGGATACGGTGATTAACCATTGTTAGGGGTGTGCAGTGAAGAGCTGGCTGGGGATTGGATTATTGGTGTTTAGCCTGGGAGTATCCGCCCAGACGTCGTCCCTGCGGGAGCGTTACGACGCGGCCGAGCAGGCGTTGAAACGCAACGAGTTGACACGTTTTCAGCAACTCAGGCAGGGACTGGACAGCTATCCGCTGACCGTCTATCTGGACTATGAACTGATTTCCAGGCGCCTCAACCAGCTGTCTCTGGGGGAGGTGCAGGCCTTTATGCGCAAGTACCCGGACTCCCTGCAGGCCGACCGGTTGGAGCGGGCCTTCCTGGTGCGCCTGGCTCAGGAGCAGCGCTGGCAGGAATTTTTATCCCTGTATCCCAAACTGCCCAACAGCACCGAGCTGCAGTGTGCCCATTATCGAGCCAAATGGGCGCTGGGCGACAGGGCGACGGCCCTGGCCGGTGCCGAAAGGTTGTGGCTGAACGGCCGTTCCCTGCCGGGGGCCTGTACCCCCCTGTTTGACAGCTGGCGCAGTGTCGGTGGACGGACCGACCACCATGTTTGGCAGCGGATGGAGCTGGCCTTCGAGCTCGGCGAGAGCAGCATCGTCAGCTACCTGAGCCGGGAACTGGGCCCTTCGACCCGTGCCGCCGGGGAACTACTGGTGCAACTGGATAAACAACCGGAGCGCCTGGGCAACATAACGCAGTTCGATGGTTCCAGCCCCCAATACCAGTCGGCGGTCAGCCACGGCCTGGCCAGGCTGGCCGACACAGAGCCGGGCCTGGTGATGAACCTTTATCCGCAATATCAGAAACGTTTGGGGCTGTCCCGCGAGCATGTCGCCCGCATCGAGCGTAAGCTCGCGCAACGGCTGATGTTTAACCGCACCCGCGAGCATCGGGAGTGGCTGGACCACCGCCTGCCCGAGGTGGGCGATATTGATCTGCTGGAACTGCGGGCCCGGCTGGCCATCTGGGAGCAGGACTGGCGCCGTCTGCCCGAGTGGATCGACCGGCTCCCGACCGAATCCCAGCAGGACAGCCGCTGGCAATACTGGCGGGGCCGAGCCCTGTCGGGCCTCCGTCAGTCGGACCAGGCCGACGCCGCCTGGCATAAGGCGGCCCAGGCCCGGGATTACTACGGTTTTCTTGCTGCCCATCAGAGCAGCCGTCCGGTTGCCCTGCAGAAACAGCCGCTCAAGCCGGCCCCCGCCTGGGACAAGGCCGCGGCCAGATGGCCGGCCTTGCGGCGGGTGGATGAATGGATGGCCAGGGGTCACAAGTCCAATGCCAGGATCGAGTGGAATCATCTGCTGAGCAAGCTGGACGTCGACGCCCAGAGCGAGCTCGGCAGCCTGGCGTTAACCCGCCATTGGTACGACAAGTCTATCCTGGCCAGCATCCAGGCCAAGGCCTGGGATCAGTTGGATCTGCGTTTTCCCGTGGTCTATCGGGACTCCTTCCGTCGACAGGCCCAACGGCTGAATATCGAGGAGGCCACCCTGTTTGCCATCGCTCGCCAGGAGAGCGCCTTTTTTGAGCAGGCGAGATCGCCGGCCGGCGCCGGAGGCCTGATGCAACTGATGCCGGGGACGGCCCGGGAGACAGCCCGCAAGCATGGCATTCCTTTTCGCAGTGCCAACGATGTCTATCATCCGGACATCAATGTGCAGCTGGGTTCGGCCTATTTCAGGGAGCTGCTGGACAGATACGACAACAACCGTATTCTCGCCATCGCCGCCTATAACGCCGGGCCAGGCCGCATTAACGGTTGGCTGAGAGAAAGTGGCAGCCGCCCCTTCGATGTTTGGGTCGAGAGTATTCCGTTCCGTGAGACCCGGGGCTATGTGCAGAATGTGTTGGCATTTGCGGTGATCTATCAGGATATACTGGGTCAACCGAAAAGCTTGCTGAGGCCGGTGGAGGTGATTTATGGCTACTGATGGGCCATCGGTGGCCATTGTCGGCCTGGGGTGGCTGGGTGAACCCCTGGCCGAAACCCTGCAGGCCCGAGGCTACCGGGTCGCCGGCACCACCACAGATGCCGGCAAGGCCGACCGTCTGGGTGCCGCCGGGCTGAGGGTGCGGCTATGGGATATCAATGGCCCGCTCCCCGCATGCTGGCCGGCTGAGCTGGTTGCGGACACCCTGATCCTCTGTGTGCCGCCGGGCAGGGTGGACGACTATGCGTCAACCCTGGGCCGGCTGGCCTCGCTGGCGGCGGCCGGCGGGATCAAGCGGTTGCTGTTCACCAGCGCCACCTCCGTCTATGGCGGCCCGGGTCATAAAACAGAGCAGCATGCCGCACCCGATTCGGTGCGGGGCGAGCGCATGCTGGCGGCCGAGCAGGCGGTACGGCAGGCGGGCGTGCCCCAGGTGCTGTGCCTGCGCCTGGCGGGCCTGGTGGGGGGCAGCCGGGAGCCGGGCCGCTTCCTGGCCGGGCGTCGTTTTCCCGGCGGGGAAGAGCCGGTCAACCTGGTGGCGCAGGAGGATTTGTTGCGGATAATCCCGGCCATACTGGCGCGTGCCGACTGGCCGTCCTGCCTCAATGTCTGTGCCCCCCACCATCCCAGCCGGCGGGCCTTCTATACCAAGGCCGCACTCGACCGTGGCCTGACGCCTCCGGCATTTGACGGCGGCGGCGAGGGTAAGCATATCGATGGCAGCGCCCTGACCCGCTGGCTCAAGCTGGACTACCGGGTCCAGGACTGGTTTGCCTGGCTGGAACAGCGTAAGGCGCAGGATTGAGCAGGGGGGCCAGCGCCAGGATCAGGGTGTCTCTATAGACCTGGGTTCGGCTCAGGACATCATGGGTTAACACGCCGATCGCCCCGCCGGCCTGCTTGCAGTTGGTGAGCCGGAATAACCGGTCCATGGCCTCGCCCAGCTCTTCGCCTTGCTCCAGCGCCTCGGCCACGAAAGGCGGCAGGGTCAGGCTGGCGCTGCGCGCGCCGTTGTCCAGCCCCTGGCCAAGGACCTGGATCCAGGCAAAGGTCAGCAGCTGTTGTTGCAGGCGTGCCACACCCCCTTCCATGCCAATCCACAGATCCGCATCGGGATATGCCCGGCGCGCGGCCCGGGCCCGGTTGCTGGCTCCCAGGCGGGTTTCTTCGTCGCTGAAGGGTTGCGCCGACACCCCCGAGGGAACGGAGACCCCGGTGATGCTGACCCTGACGGCAGGGAACAGCCTGTCCAGTGCCTGTTGCGCCGCGGCGACCTTGGCGGGATTCAGGGAGGCGATGATAATCTTCATAGTCATTCCGGTGGCAGGTAATTGCGGGCGTGGATCAAGACCACTATTATGCCTGCAAAAGCCGGGATTTGAGGAGACAAGATGACAGAAGAACGTAGCCCTCGGGGGGAATTGCTGTTGCGCACCGTCGCCATGCCCGCCGATACCAATGCCAATGGCGATATCTTCGGCGGCTGGATTATGTCCCAGATGGATCTTGGAGGCAGCATCCTGGCCAACGAGCTGGCCCGTGGCCGGGTCTGCACCGTGGCGGTAGAAGGCATGACCTTTCACCGGCCCGTGCAGGTGGGAGATGTGGTCTGTTGCTATGGCGAGCTGCAGCGGGTGGGCTCGAGCTCCATCGCCGTCAAGCTGGAGGTCTGGGTCAAGCCGGTACTGGAGCCGGAAAACAACCACCGTTATTGTGTGACCGAAGCCCTGTTCATCTATGTGGCTATCGACGATCAGGGGCGCCCCAGGACAGTGCCGCCCCATGACTAAACGCCATTGGCTGCTGGCGGCGGCGGTCGGCCTGTCGCTGGCCGGCTGCCTGAAAATACCCGACGAGATACTGTTGAGCGACAGTCACCGGCCGGTGGCGGCCGACTGTTTTTATCCGTCGTTGACGCACAGTCGGCCGTTGCCCTCGGAATTTACCCTGCTCAGCTGGAATATCTATAAGCAGCAAGGTGACTGGCAGGCGGAGCTGGCCCCCTGGGCCGAGGATGTTCAGCTGCTGGTGTTGCAGGAGGCCACCGGCAAGGCGAGCCTGCATGCCTGGCTGGCACAACGGGATTACCGCTGGGAGCAGGTCGCAGCCTTCAGCTGGCGTGACGTGCCGGCCGGGGTGATGACGGCGGCGCAAGCACCGGCCACCCAGGTGTGTGGCCAGCGCATCATCGAGCCCATCAGCCGGATCCCCAAGTCCCAGCTGTTCAGCCGTTATCATCTGGAGGGGGCCGACGAACAGCTGCTGGTGGTGAACCTGCACGGGGTGAACTTCTCCCTGCATGGCCGTAGCTATCGGGATCAGCTCGAGCGCATCGCCGATTACATGACGGATTATCGTGGCCCGGTGATCGTGGCCGGTGACTTTAACAGCTGGAATGCCAGGCGGGTAGCCATGTTGCGGCAATGGGCCGAGGCGGCCCGGCTGCAGGAAGTCAGCCTGCAGGAGGATCACCGCAGCCGGGTATTCGGCTATCCCCTGGACCGAGTCTATTACCGCGGGCTGCGGCTGCAGCAGGCGAAGAGTATGACCTCCAACGCCTCGGATCATGGTCCCATACTGGCGACCTTCAGCGCCGGCATTGAATAACAAAAAGGAAGCCGAAGCTTCCTTTTTGTGTTAACCAGGATGAGCCATTAGCCGGCGGCGTTGATAGCCACGATCAGCTGCTGGCCCGGGCGCAGGTATTCATGCTTGCGCAACCGGTTCCAGCGCAGCAGATCGGTAATGGAGACGCTGAACCGGCTGGCAATGGCGTGCAGGGAGTCGCCGCTTTGCACCTGATACAAGCCGTCTGTCGGCGCCGCCGCCTTGCCTGTCGTGGGCAGCATCAGGGTCTGCCCGGCGCGGATGCTGTTGGAACGCAGGTTATTGGAGCGCTTGATGGCATCGATACTGGTGTTATTATTACTGGCGATCAGCCCAAGGGTATCGCCGCGACGCACCTGATAGCGGCGGAATTCCTTACGCTCCTGTTGCGGCAGATCGGCCATGGCCAGCTCCAGGCCCTGGGCGTTTTTCACCGGCACCAGCAGGTTGGCGGTGCGCGCCGGGGAAGTTGCCGCCCGTTTGAAGGCCGGGTTCAGATGCTTCATCTGCTGACGGTTCACCCCCGCCAGATCGGCCGCCATATTCAGATCCACCTGGCCCTCAACCTGTACCACCTTGACCTGGGGGTGGTTGGGGATGGCGGGAATATCCAGGCCATAATGGTCGGGGTGCTTCAGGATGTCGGCCAACGCCATCAGCTTGGGCACATAATTCTGGGTTTCTTTCGGCAGGGATAAGGCCCAGTAGTCGGTGGACTTACCCTGTTTGCGATTGGAACGGATCGCCCTCTGCACCCGGCCTTCGCCCGAATTATAGGCGGCCAGCGCATGGGTCCAGTTGCCATCGAAGAAGTTGTTCAGATATTCCAGGTAGTCCAGCGCGGCATTGGTCGCGGCCATAACGTCATAACGGCCGTCATACCAGCTGTCGTAATGCAGACCAAAGTTTTTGCCGGTCCCCTGCAACATCTGCCACAGGCCTGCCGCATGGCTGCGGGAATAGGCTTTGGGGTTGAAGGTGCTTTCAACAACCGGCAACAACACCAGTTCCATCGGCATATCCCGCTTTTCTATCTCTTCCTTGATGAGATACAGAAAGGGTCTCGCCCGTTCGGCCACGGAACGCATATGCTCCGGGTGCTTGAGGAACCATTTACGTTGGGCGACCACACGGGGATGATCCGCGGGGATTGTCAATTCCATCTGATCCGCCAGCTGGAGCCACAGATTCTCTTGTTGCTGACCGGTTACAGCCTGTTTGCCGCTACGCGAGCTCAGTGAAGTCCGTGATACTGAGCTTGAGTAGAGGCGACTACCGCTGTTTGCCTTCAGCAAGGTCCGGCTGGATGAATCCGCCGAGTCGCTGCTTATCGTCAGCGAGGGAAAATCCGTCGCCTGGGGGTAGAGCCGATGGCTTGCCGTGCTTGTGCCCCCGCCTTTGGGATCCTGGTGGCTGTAAGGGTAGGGGGCTGAGCCCTGCGCTTGACAGCCCGCCAGGAGTAAGGCACTGGATATGATACAGAGTCTTCTCATGGTAACCGCTTTCTCAAAAAATGGCGGCCAGTTTATGCGTTGTACGCAATTTAATCAAGTTTGCTAAAAAGCATCCTTCCAGCGCCTAAGTGCAGCGAACACCTGATAGTCTTCATTTAACTCCAACATGGCATGGTGCTGGGCTGCGGCCCTGACCGCGGGAATATGGGGCCTGAGGAACACATTGACGGCCTTTTCCCGGGCGATACTGCTGGGTAAGGTGGGGATACCCTGCTGGCGCAGCTTGGCGACTTTTTTCAGATAATCCTGCAGTTCGGGATTATGTGGCTCGACGGCATGGCAAAATGCCAGGTTCGCCTGAGTATACTCATGGGTACAGTACACCTGGGTGGCGTTGGGCAGGGCGGCCAGGCGGGAAAGCGAAGCATGCATTTGCTCGGGCGTGCCCTCGAACAGGCGGCCACAACCACCGGAAAACAGGGTATCGCCGCAAAACAGCAACTCCTCGCCATAATAGGCGATATGTCCCAGGGTATGGCCGGGAACCGCCAGTACCTGCAGGGTCAGGTCCAGGGCATCGAGGGTGACCCGGTCGCCATCCTGCAGGGCGAGGGCGCCGGCGGCGGGCAGTCGTTCGGCGGCGGGAGCATAGACCTTGGCCCGGGGCCACTGTGCCAACAACCGGTCGATGCCGCCGGTGTGATCCCGATGATGATGGGTGATCAGGATTGCCGCCAGCTCCAGGTTGCGTTCGGCCAGGATAGTCAGTACCGGAGCCGCATCGCCCGGATCGACAACTGCCGCCTGATTATCTTTGCTTATCAGCCAGATATAGTTATCGTTAAAAGCAGGGATCGGGCAAATTTGACGCATCACTCTGTCCTAGTTGTCATGTCTATTGTTAGCTTAACAGAGGTACCATGAGATCAACCAGCCAACCGACAGCGCCGCTGGCCTGGCAGTCTTTGCCCAGGGGCGGCTATATTGCCGATCAGCTGCAGCAGCGGCTGGATGCCTGGTCGTCCCGGTTGTTTGGTTTTACCTTGTTGAAGATAGACCCGCTCAGCGCGGCCCTGTCATTGGAGCAGAGTCGGCTGCGCCAGGGGGTGGTCATGGCCCAGTTCCCCTTCGACGGCATGGATCTGCAGGCGGATGCCACCGCCATGCCATTTGCCGCCGGCAGCCTGGATGCCTGTTTACTGGCCCATGTGCTGGATTACAGCGCCCATCCCCATGCCATCTTGCGTCAAACCGAGCTGGCCCTGCGCGACGATGGCTGGTTGATCCTGACCGGCTTCAACCCCTACAGCCTGGCGGGCGTGTCCTGCCTGCTGCCGGGCATCCAGCGGCGGCTGCCGCGTTGGCGACAGATGCTCAACCCCAACCGGCTGGAAGACTGGCTGAAATTATTGGGATTCGAGGTGCTCGAACGGGACTATTTCGGTTTTTCGGCCCTGGGCTATATGCCCAGGCTGGCCTATTGGCGGCAACAGTTATGTCCCAATTACTGCCCTTCACTGGCTTCCGTGTATATTTTCCTGGCCCGCAAGCGGCGTTTCCCACTGACGCTGATCCGCGAAATGCAGCCGGTCAAACATGCCCTGTCTCAGCCGGGGATGGCCCGTCAGCTGAAATAGCCGCTGTCCTCATGGGTGGCCTGGTGGGTGGCCGCTTCCCGGGCCAGCAGGTCACAGCGCTCGTTTTCCGGATGGCCCGAGTGGCCCTTGACCCAGTGCCAGTTCACCTGGTGCTTTTGGCAGAGGGCATCCAGCTGCTGCCACAAATCGGCATTCTTGACTGGTTGCCTGGCCGAGGTCTTCCAGTTGTTGCGTTTCCAGCCGTGGATCCACTGGGTAATGCCCTGACGTACATACTGGCTGTCGGTGGTCAGTTCCACGGTGCAGGGGCTGGTCAGGGTCGCCAAGCCCTTAATGGCGGCCATCATCTCCATGCGATTGTTGGTGGTCAAGATAAAACCCTGGCTGAGTTCCTTGCGATGCTGGTTGTAGACCAGCACGGCGCCGTAGCCGCCGGGACCGGGATTGCCCAGGCAGGAGCCGTCTGTATAGAGCTGAACCTTTTTCATAAAAATGCAGGTGTCCGAGAATAAACGGCAAGTCTGCCATAGGGGTGCCCGGCAGACCAGCCGCCGGCGGGACGCTTTGGCGACATCCGCCTTTATTCCTGCGACCGTGGCCGGATATACTGTGTCGCGCGTAGAACGGAGGAAAACCCATGACTCAGGCCAACCAGAGCCGTCAGATCGTACTCGATACCGAAACCACGGGTATGAACATGGATACCGGCCCCCATTATCTGGGCCACAGGGTGATCGAAATCGGCGCCGTCGAGGTGATCAACCGACGGCTGACCGGCCGCCATTTCCATGTCTATCTCAAACCCGATCGCAAGGTCGATGAAGAGGCGATCCAGGTGCACGGCATTACCGACGAGTTCCTCGCCGATAAACCGCCCTTTGCCGACAAGGTCGCCGAATTTCTCGAGTTTATCAGCGGCGCCGAGCTGGTGGCCCATAACGCGCCCTTCGACGTCGGTTTCCTCGATTATGAAATGCAGCTGCTGGGCCGCCCCGAGCGGATGGCCACCCTCTGCAAGGTGACCGATACCCTGGCGATGGCGCGCAAGATATACCCGGGCAAGCGCAATAACCTGGATGTATTGTGCGAGCGCTACGGCATAGACAACAGCCACCGTTCGCTGCACGGCGCCTTGCTGGATGCCGAGATCCTGGCCGATGTCTATCTGCTGATGACAGGTGGCCAGACCAAGCTGAACCTGAGTAGCGACAGCCAGCAGCAGGATGGCGCGAATGCCGGCGGCCTGCGTCGCCTGGCGGCGGACAGGCCCGCCCTGAAGGTGATCCGGGCCAGCGAGCCGGAGCTCAACGCCCACGAAGCCCGCCTGGATTTGGTGATGAAAAAAGGCGGCAGCTGCCTGTGGCGCGATGCATAACCCATCGTTTTTATGTGGTATTAGCCAAAAAATAACCGAACGGAGCAAAAGTGTAAGCAAGCCCCTTGACCAAGTGGCCAGCTAAATCTAATATCTGCCCCGTTTACAGCAGCAAGCGTAAGCACCGGAGCGGTAGTTCAGTTGGTTAGAATACCGGCCTGTCACGCCGGGGGTCGCGGGTTCGAGTCCCGTCCGCTCCGCCAAATTTAAAAAAACCTTAGCTAGTTGATAGCTAAGGTTTTTTTGCTTTCTTTCCTCAGTAAGGTCACTTTTCCCCAATCTGTCAAATTACCTCACGTGACCAAACCGTGACCCGAACCCGGCTTTGACCGGAGGTCAAAGTGGCTGAATGACGAGGCGTTTTTCCTGTTTACTCGACGTCCCTATGTTCTAAAGAGTGTTACTTTTTAGTTGATACATTGCTCCAGCTGAGAGCGATTCTTCCGTGAAGATTATTTACTGATATTGGCACTTTTTTTTAGCAAGCACCTGCCAGCTAAGGAGTACTGCCAGGGATCCAACTACCGAGCAAATAGGCTTAGATTTTATAAACACACTCCATGACTTGAGCACTTCGAGAAGGATTGTCCCCCCCTAGAAGGCCCAAAGTAACGAACGTGTTGTGTCCTGTTTGGGCGTTAAGAAAGGTTTAGTTCAGCTGCGGAAAACAGTGTGTCTAGTTGCGGGTTGCTGGTGATCACTTTAATTTGTTTGATGGTGGGGGCTTGGTTTATCTCCAGTCGTACGAAATGCTCTCCCCTGGCAGAAGAGTGCTTTCGTATAAGCTGAATACGGCCGAATAAGACACCGTGTTGCTCGGAAAACTCTGCAAGCCCGACAGATTTTTCAAAATTATCAGCCAGGCTTGGATCATGAGGTTCAAGGATATTGATAACAAACTCATTATCTACTTGCCGCACTATGACAAGATCGGGGAACACCGGACGGATACCACCACCTGTTTGATAAGAAATTTCCAGTGACCATGGTTTCCTATCCAGATTGCGTAACCATCCAACAACTTTGGGCTTAGCCAGCTCTTCCAGTAATACTTCTGCTTCCCAGCTCCTCAGTTCCGTACGGCATTGTCCATTAGCTTCTACAAATAGGTGGCGTTACCATAGCGTATCTGTCGGTTTACGGGTGAAGTTAATGGAGGCTGGTAAATGCCATGGCACTTCTTGGGGCTTGGCGGTTGCTAATCGCAATTTCTCGTAGCCACTCCGTTGTTGTTCATTCAGTTTGTAGATTGCTTTCTTGTGCTGATCATAGAGAGCATCGAAAGCCTTCTCTGCAAGCAACTCTAGTAAAGCTATTTCTTCGGCATCGCGAGAGAGTACTATCGCTTCTACTTTAACCTCCTGTGCGTCACGATCTTCGTTATTACGCCAGTATTCCATTTGTAGGCCATGACTAAACTGTCTGCATCCGCCTGGTGTAAAGCCTGGCTAGCTGCACCTCACGGCATAACCTCAGCAACTGACAGCAGTACAACCGGGCCTTGGTCAATCGCGGTTCACTGACCTTCTGGATGGATGAGCAGGCCATCACGCAATGGTATTGTCATGAGCACCATGGCCGCCCGAGGCGAGGTGTTCGCTACAGCGATAGCGTCCTTATGTCTTGTAGGATATGCGCTTTGCGCATCCTATGCTCTTCTCAGCGGAGCGTGGATATCTAATGTGTTTTTGGCGAAATTAATTCGATTAAACGGCAGGGGGCGTCTACTGAAGTGACTCCTTCCAGCGGCCAGTAGGTTTAGACTTAAGCGGGTAAAGATAAAAAGGAAAATAGCAAGATTAACTCGGTCAGTTACTGTGATACGTCTCACTGTATTAACTGTGCATAGATGAAATACGAGACTAGACTTTTCAGTCAACAGGCCGTTCATGGATTAGAGCAATGAGAGCCGAAGGGCGTGGATTCGTCAATATTACTGCCATCTTCACCGGTTGAGTTTCCCTTCCGTGACCTTTGACGAAAATAGTACTCCTATAAGTAAGGTTATTCACAACATAGAGGAAAATTCATGGATATATCAAAAGGTATCAGTGAGCAGAATAGTTATATCTATTACATCACCAACCAGGACAACAAGTGTATTCACCTGCATGATGGCCTAAACGCCAACGGCGCAGCGCTCACCCTGTGGGATAAGATTGATCACCCCAAGGCCCATTGGCATGTGCGCCCCAGCGGTGAGCGGGGTTACTTTCATGTGGTCAACCAGGAAACCGGGCGGGCCATCCACAACCACGGTGGCGGTAAAGAGAATAATGCCCCCTGCACCACCTGGGAGATAATCGACCAAGACAACCTAAAAATCCGATTAGAAGAAGTGGGGCCAGAACATCCGGGTTACTACTATCTTATTTTCAAGGATTCAGGAAAGTGCGTCCACAACGAAGGCGATCGCCTCAGCAACGGCAGCCCTATCACCCAGTGGGAAAAACTGCCGCAAAAAAACCTGATGTGGCGCTTCGAACCTGTGCATAAAATCGTTATTACACGTCAACCCTATGGCGCTGAGGAGCAGAGCGAACAGTCGGGAGAGTATGTGGAAATCGCCAATAACGGTGAACAAGCGGTTGATATTTCCAGCTGGTCTTTAGGCGCAGAAGGCGTCGATAAAACTACGGCCTTTCCAGCGGGCACCATAATAGAGCCGGGTCAGGTGATTCGCGTATACTTGGTCACCATTAGCCCGGACCACATTGTTCCGTCGTCAAAAAATTCATTAATGAGTGACCAAAAATCCCAAGATCCCTTCAAAGGATGGCCAGAGATCGCGATTCAAGCCTATCACGATCATCAAGAAAAATATAAAAATCATTCTCCCAGAGTGCCCTTTCTGGTGCAATTCTCCATGTCAGAACTACCCCAGACTTTTCCAGATGGCGGCAACTCCCTTAGCAGCTACATTTCCTATACCTTGGATCCCGGAGAACTCAGTGACGGCGATGGCCCCACTTTCCAACTATATCCGTATAGAAAAAGGGAAGAGAAGATGTTGCTCGCTGAGTTGTCTCATATTCTACAGAGTCTAGGGGAGTGATTAGAATAATATTAGTGGTCAACTAATCCCGGACAGTAAATTAGACTGATTCTCGACCTGGACCGGCGGCAGACCATCATTGTGATGATGAGGAGACTGCCGGTTGTAGTCGTTCATCAGGTAATCGCTGATGTCTCTTTTAGCTTCGGTCATGGACGGATAGCCGGTCGCCGGCACCCATTCCGTTTTCAGACTGCGGAACAGTCTTTCCATCGGGGAGTTGTCCCAGCAGTTGCCGCGACGACTCATACTTTTCGTGATGCGATAACGCCACAACCGTTGCCTGAACATGCGGCTGGCATATTGACAGCCCGGATCTGAGTGGAACAACAGCCCTGATGGTCTTCCCCGCTGCTCGTAAGCCATGTCCAGCGCCTTGGCAGCCAGCTCGGCATCCGGTCGATGCGAGAGAGCCCAGCCAACCACCCGACGACGGTACGGATCCATCACGGTGGCCAGATAACACCAGAGGCTGCCAGCCCAGATGTAGGCGATATCCCCGCACCAGGAGTGATTGGGTGCGGCTGGTGTGAACTCGCGATTCAGCCTGTTGGGTATGCCCGGCCGTTCAACGGTGGCCGTTTATAGGCATGGGAGCCGGGTTGTTTGCACCTCAGACCCAGCTCTTTCATCAGGCTTTTCACCCGGTAACGACCTACCCGATGGCCTTGTTCCCGCATCATCAGCATCAGCGTTCGGCTGCCGGCCGATGCCCGACTGGCGGTGAACAGCCGGTTGATGCGGGCTTCCAGTTCCTGGATCCGCTGCTGCTCTGGGGTTAGTGCCTTGCCGGCAGGTGTGGCGCTGTCCCAGCGCCTGAGGATGGTCTCCCCGATATCCAGCGAGCGGCTGGCGTCGGCGATGGAGTAGCCTTGGTCGAATACCAAGCTGGCAGCGTTCAGTTTGAATTCGGACGAGAAGGAACGACGTTTTCTGGTCATGGAACACCTCTTGTTACGGTGGTGACTGTACCACCTTAAACGGTGTCCGGGAGCATTAGACCACTACAAACGGTACGCGGTGATTTCTTGTTAGTCGAAGAGGCATCGTCTCTCAGCAGGAGCCCGTGGAGCGTTTCCCTGCTGAGTGTCGTTAGCAAAGGCTCAGGCAAGACGGAAGAATTAACCCAGCGCGGGTAGCGGGTAAATGGTGCACCACTCATATGCTGCCCGGGCGGCAGGATGCAGTTCAACACGGACTGATGGACTCACTTTTGATATCGCCGGGACGGTGTTTTCCACTCATTTGACCATGGTTTATACTGTGTGCGGCAGCCTCGTATGGATCAGATGTTGCACCTAAATAAGCAAGGTTTTTGTGACCGTGACCACGAGTTCGTCGTTAATCACCGTTAAATCTACTGAAGTGGCTGGCCAAGTCTAACCTTTTAATATCAGTAGGTTACCTTTAATGTATAAAGACGTAGATTAAGCAAAACTGACTGGCACGGCCTGTCACGCCGGGGGTCGCGGGTTCGAGTCCCGTCCGCTCCGCCAAATTTTAAAAAGCCACCTTACCGGTGGCTTTTTTCGTTTGGCTGCGCCGGACCTTCTGGCTGACGTCGGTGCCGCGCATCTCGGCATTCAAACGCGGTGCGTTTGCCGCTCCGTCACGGCCGGATGGCTCGTCACAGATTGTGGATCATTTCGTCCAGATCGACCGTCCGTTCATCGTGCACATGCTCCATCATATGGTCGATAAACAGCCGGGTTTTCGCCGGCAGGTAGTTGCGTGACGAGTAGTAGATCATCACCTGAATGGGATCGGCCTCGTAGTCACGCAGTATCCGTCGAAAGCAGCCTTGCTCAATACAGGGTTTGGCATGGCCTATGCCCACGGCCGCAATGCCTACCCCCATTTCCACGGCCTTGATGGCGGCCGACAGGCTGTTTACCGTCAGGTTGCCCTGAGGCTCACGCTGGATAAGCTCGCCATCAACCCGAAAGTTCCAGGTCTTTTTACGGCCGGTGGTGGGGGAGCGATAGGCGATGCAGTTGTGCTGCGACAGTTCGTCCGGTGTTTGGGGTTCGCCGAACTTTTCAACATAGTGGCGGCTGGCCACCAACACCGGCTGCAGCTTGTAGAAGTCGCGGGCGATCAGGCGGCTGTCCTGGTTGATCATGACCCCTATGCCCACATCCGCGCCTTCCTTGACCAGATCGCCGATGCGGTCGTCGAACCGCAGATCCAGCTCGATGTCCGGGTATTTTTCGAGAAAGGCGGGCAGCAGAGGCAGCACCACCATGCGCCCGAAGCTGTCGGGCAGGTTGATCTTTAACCGGCCGTGGGGCTGCTTTTTCTTGTCCTTGCTGCGCCGGATCTGATCTTCCAGCTGCTCAACCAGGGGCCCGGTTCTTTTGTGCAGCTCATGGCCGTCTTCGGTCAGGGTGAGCGAATGCGTGGTGCGGTGAAACAGGCGCAATTCCAGTGTTTTTTCCAGCTGGGCCACGGCCTTGCTGACGGCCGCGGAGGTCACGCCCAGGTGCCTGGCCGCGGAGGAAAAGTTACCGCTTTTAACCACCGCAAGAAAGATGTTGAGCTGGTTGGGTATCATGGCAGGCGGTGTGGTCTCCGGTTGATGAAGGCCCTGCCATCGGCAGGGCACTACGGGTGGTGTCAGTCGGGGTTGAAATCGTCCGCACTGTGCCGCTCGGCCAGCTGCTCGGATTCCTCGCCCCAGGTCCGGTTAACCCGGCGACCGCGCTGCACGGCAGGACGCGCATCGATGGCGTTGGCCCAGCGCAATACGTTGGGATAGTCGGATACCGACAGGAATTCTGCTGCATCGTATAGGCGGCCCAGTACCAGGGCGCCGTACCAGGGCCAGATGGCGATATCCGCAATGCTGTAGCTGTCGCCGGCGATAAAGGGCCGGTCGGCCAGCTGACGCTCGAGCACATCCAGCTGACGCTTGGCTTCCATGCTAAAGCGGTTTATCGGATATTCCAGCTTTTCCGGTGCATAGGCGTAAAAATGGCCAAAGCCGCCGCCCAGATAGGGGGCCGAGCCCATCTGCCAGAACAGCCAGTTCATCACCTCGGTTCTGGCGGCCCTGTCTTCGGGCAGCAGGGCGCCGAACTTTTCGGCGAGGTACAGCAGGATGGAGCCAGATTCAAACACCCGCACCGGCTGGTCGGTGCTGTTATCCACCAGCGCCGGTATCTTGGAGTTGGGGTTCACTTCCACAAAGCCGGACGAAAACTGATCCCCCTCACCGATGCGAATAAGCCAGGCGTCGTATTCGGCGCCGCTGTGGCCCAGGGCCAGCAGCTCTTCCAGCATCACCGTGACCTTGACGCCGTTGGGCGTGGCCAGGGAATACAGCTGCAGCGGGTGCTTGCCCACCGGCAGCGCCTTGTTGTGGGTAGCGCCGGCTTTGGGCCGGTTGATATGGGCAAATTCGCCGCCATTGGCTTGGTCCCAGGTCCAGACTCTGGGCGGAGTATAGGGGGTATTCATCATCACAGTCTCCTGATGGTTCAATCACAAATAGCGGGAAAAGGAATGGCTGCTTCCTGTTCGAGCCCTCGCAACCGGCGCGCATACTGCTCAAGCAAGGCTATGCGGCCATGCTCACACAGGCAGGCCGGCTGATAGGCGACGAAGGGCGCCAGTACCTGAAAGCCGGCCAGGGCAAGCATGCCCCTGTGTATGGGGTGGAGTATGTCCGACATGGTTCCGAGAGGGCCGCCGGCCAGGTACAGCGACTCTGGTCCGCCGGTGGTCAAAGACAACATGGCGCGCTTCTCCCTGAAGGGCGCTGCATCGCAAGGGTATTGGGTATCATCGTCGTGCTGGCAGGTAAACACCCGGTCGACCCAGCCTTTCATGATGGCGGGCATGCCAGACCACCACAGGGGGAACTGAAAAATCAGCAGATGGCACCATGCGAGCTTTTGCCGCTCGATGTCTATGTCTTCTGCGAAACCATCATGCCTGGCGGCATGGGCTTCTTCGTCCTGCTGCTTGAAGTACTCCGGGTTGGCGGTGGTGGTGAAGTTATGGCGGCCCGACACCGGGTTGAATGTCAGTTCGTTCAGATCGGAAATCTGCACTTCGTGCCCCTGGGCCGTCAGCACCCGGCTCGCGGTGCGCAGCATGGCGGCGTTGAAACTGGCCGGTTCCGGGTGCCAGTAGACAATCAAGATATTCATGGCGTTGTCTCCAGGTTATGGGAGCACCATAAGGCAAACGAGAGGGCTGTTTGTAGCCGCCGTTCGTTTACAATGGCTTCAACCTTTAGTTGAAAGCGTAGTGTTTGGCCGACATCGGGAAGACGCAAAGGGCTTCCCGACATCTGTGGCATGGCCATCACGCCAGCCTCAGGCGTGGGGCAATATAGTCGAGAAATGCCGTGATCCGGTTGGAAAATGCGGTGTTGCGGTGGTAAATCGCGTGCACCAGCTCCCGGTTGTTTGGTGTTGCTATCTGGTCATCCAGCACCTTGACCTGGCGGCCACTGGCCAGATTGTCACAAATCATGAAGTCGGACAACAGCGCCAGGCCCTGGCCGGTCAGGCAAAGCCGGCGTACGGTTTCGCCGCTGCTGCCGCTGAGCTGGGGAGACAGGCTCGCCGGCTCCAATAGGGGCCAGCGGTTCAAATGGGGCGCATCGGCAAAGCCGATGATCTGGTGCCGGCCGAGCGCCTCCGGCGCTGGCGGCGTGCCTTGTCTTTCCAGGTAGTCCGGCGAGGCGACGATATGCAGCGGGCTGCGCCCCAGGAAGCGGGCGTGCAGGTTGGAGTCCTGCAGGGCGCCGATGCGAATGGCCAGATCGGTCCGGCGTTCAGTCAGGTCAACCTCGACAAACGACACCAGGCCCGGGCTGCCTGAGACTGAAACTACCCGGTTTCAACTTTTACTAACAATGGTTCCAAAGCCGGAATGGCTACCCAGCCAGGGCCGGTTCTGGCGCAATACGCCCGTGCCTTTGACCAGGCAGGCCCTGCCTGTAACGATAGCGAGGATTGACATGACAGATCTCTTTACGCCGGTTCGGCTCGGCGCCGTCGCACTGAACAACCGGGTTCTGATGGCCCCCCTGACACGTATTCGTGCCGATGCCGACCATGTTCCCACTGCCCTGATCGCCGAGCATTATGCCCAGCGTGCATCCGCCGGTCTTATCATTGCCGAGGCGACCATGGTGATGGAAGGCAATTCTGCGTTCTGGCGTGAGCCGGGTATTTACTCGGATGCCCAGGTGGCCGGCTGGAAGAAGGTAACCGAGGCCGTGCATGCCCGGGACGGCAAGATTTTCCTGCAGCTCTGGCATGGCGGTCGTGCCTGTCATCCACTGTTGAACAAGGGGCGTGAGCCGGTGGCACCCAGTGCGGTGGCCATTACCAACGATGAAGTGCATACCCCGGAAGGGAAAAAGGCCTACACGGTGCCGCGTGAACTGCGCGATGACGAAATCCCGGCCATTATCGACGGCTTTAAAACCGCCGCCGAAAACGCCAAACGCGCCGGTTTTGACGGTGTGGAAGTACACGGTGCTAATGGTTACCTGCTGGATCAGTTTTTGCGCGACGGGGGCAATCAGCGCAAGGGGCCTTATGGCGGCCCGATTGAGCATCGTGCCCGGCTGCTGCTGGAAGTGCTCGATGCCGTTGTGGGCGTCTGGGGCAGTGACAGGGTCGGTGTGCGTCTGTCGCCGCTCAACAGCTTCAACAGCATGAAAGACAGCGATCCGGTCGGGCTGGTTACCTGGATGGCGCAGCGCTTGAATGGCTACAACCTGGCCTATCTGCACCTGATGCGCGGCGACGTGCTCGGTGAGCAGGAAGGCGATGTGGTGACCCCCGCCCGTGAGCATTATCAGGGCAACCTGATCCTGAACATGGGCTATGCCGGTGAGGAAGCCAATGCCACCATTCGATCCGGTCAGGCAGAGGCGATCGCCTTTGGGGTTCCCTTTATTGCCAACCCGGATCTGCCGGCTCGCCTGAAATCCGGCGCCGAACTCAATGAACCCGATCCCGCCACCTTCTATGTCCAGGGGCCAGAGGGTTACAACGATTACCCCACCCTGGAAGCGCTGGTCGAAGCCTGACAACAAGGCGGGAGCTCAGGCTCCCGCTACCATGGCGCACACTGTGATTGTGCCGAGGAGACAAGCAACGTGATTGATGTCATTGCAACCATCAGGGCAAAAGCAGGACGAAGGGACAGGGTGCTGGGCGAATTGCTGCGCATTCGGCCTGAGGTGCTGGACGAGGAAGGCTGCCATCGCTATTTCCCCCTCGAAAATGTCGCGACCGACATACCGATACAGGAAACGCTTGGTGAAGACACCCTTATCCTGCTGGAGCAATGGGCGTCGGTGGCGCACCTGGAGGCGCATCTGGCAACCGCTCACATGAAAAGCTATCAGGAGGCGGTCAGCCCCTGGGTGGAAGAGGCCGGCATTCAGGTTCTGAATGCCGGCCTGTAACCCTTGAGTTGTGCCTGCTGATCGCCAGGGCCGACGGCAAGCTCTCCCTCCGGCGGCCTTCCGTTTCGCAGGGGCGGTGCCGCACATTGCTGCGCTGGTGCCGGTCAACAGGACTGTGCCAGCGCTTCAACTTTTTGTTTAAGCCAATTTAACCAGCCACCCGCTACAGAGTTGAAGCCATCTTCCGGATACTTACGCCCCGTTGTTTTTTGGATCCGCCCCGAGCTGGATGTGATCGGAGCGCAATATCAGGGCGCGCTGGCAACCCTGACAGGGATCACGCTGCGGGAAGCGAGGGAGCGAATTTCACCATCCGGGTTGCCTGCGCTCGAATCACTGAACAGGCCGAGTCGAGATATGAATAGGGCTGATTCCCTACCTGGCCTATCTGGATGCCCAACGGGATCTGCTGACCTCCGAAGCTGGGGTCATCGATGCTCACACCCGGTTACTGGAAGCCTTCAGCGAATTGCAGCGTGCCTTTCCGGGCCATTGGATCAATTTACTGTAAGTCCGGTTATGGACAGTGCCTTGCCCGCCGTTATGGCGGGCTTTTTTATGCTTCAAACCGCCGGCGATAGGCCGGCGCTGTTTTGCGGAGGAACCCCAAAGGTTACCCATCGAGGCCCCATTCCGGAGGCCTCGTGTGCTCCATCCTGACTCACAACCACTGGCCGACCGGGCCGGCTAGTGCAGAAAGCATGACCCGAGTTCGTCTGATCCGCTTCTTTCCGTGCGGCCACAATGCTGTTTCTCGCCATCACATCGCGAGACGTTGGAGCGGGCCCGACGCCCGCAGCCGAGCTTCCCGATCTTGCCTCCTTTAGAGTGGAGGCGACTGATACAGAGGTCTTGGTTCCGGGCATATTCGAGCACCATTACATTTGAAATATCGAATATTTGATTTATTGAATATCTGTTTTTTCATATGTATTCTGTGGTCAGACATGGGGGAGCATATGATGAAAAAAGTCTTGTTTGTCTGCACGGCCAACTCGGCCCGCTCGCAGATGGCAGAGGCACTGTTGCGTCATCTTGGAGGGGACCAGTTTGAGGTATTCAGTGCCGGTACAGAGCCATCCGGAGTAGATCCCCGCACGATTGAAGCAATAAAAGGCTTTGGGCTCAACGCCGAAGGGCTGGTATCCAAGTCGGTCGAGAGCCTGGGAGAGCGGCATTTCGACTATGTCATCAGCCTGTGCGACAAGGCGCATCAGGAATGCCGGCACTGGCCTTCCAGCGGCGTGGTGATTGCCTGGGACTTTCCCGATCCCAAAACCAGCCCTGATCCCAATGCGTTTGCACGCACCATGCAGGAAATTGGCGAGCGGCTGCGGCTTTTTGTGCTGGTGAATAGCAAAAAGGTCGATTCCGAGATCAAGGCATTGCAGCCGCTGACCTTCTTCAAGTCCCTGGCCGATGAAACCCGCCTGCTCAGCCTGCTGCTGATAGAGCAGGAAGGGGAGCTGTGTGTCTGCGAATTGATGGAGGCACTGGCATTGCCACAACCCAAGATCTCCAGGCACCTGAGCCAGCTACGCAAGCATGGCCTGTTGCTGGATCGGCGTCAGGGCCAATGGGTGTTCTATCGCATTCACCCCCAGTTGAGCGACTGGATGCGCAACATGCTCAAAGAGACCCTGAAACACAGTCCACAGCTGCTGGAGCAACCCCGTGCCCGCCTGAACGAGATGAATTCCCGCCCTTCGGCAGAGGGCAATATCTGTGACGAGGAGCCTGTTAATGACCACTGACATTACTGACATAAAGGATCTGCCCAACCTTGATGGCGAGCAATTTTTGGTACCGGACCCGCACGCCCTGGGCGTGAGCGGGCCCGATCAGGCACCCAAAATTCTGTTGTTGTACGGCTCCCTGCGTCAGCGTTCCTTCAGCCGTCTGGTAACGGAAGAGGCGGCCCGCCTGCTGCAGGCGATGGGTGCCGAAACACGTACCTTCAACCCCAGTGGCCTGCCGTTGCCGGATGATGCCGACGAAACTCATCCCAAGGTGCAGGAATTGCGTGAGCTGGTGCAGTGGTGCGAGGGCATGGTGTGGTGCTCGCCGGAGCGTCACGGCGCCATGACGTCTGTCATGAAGGCCCAGATTGACTGGATTCCGCTCAGCATCGGTGCGGTGCGTCCGACCCAGGGCAAGACCCTGGCCGTGATGCAGGTTAGCGGCGGTTCCCAGAGTTTCAATGCGGTCAACCAGATGCGCATTCTGGGGCGCTGGATGCGCATGATCACCATTCCCAACCAGTCATCGGTTGCCAAGGCGTTTCTGGAGTTTGATGACAATGGCCGCATGAAGCCCTCATCCTATTACAACCGCATCGTCGATGTGATGGAGGAGCTGATGAAATTCACCTTGCTGACCCGGGGCTGCAGCGATTATCTGACGAACCGCTACTCCGAGCGGGTGGAAAGCGCCGAGCAGCTTTCCAGGCGTGTCAGTCAGCGTGCCATTTAAGGAGCCATGGGCCGGTGGGAATATTTGAACGTTATCTGACCCTGTGGGTGATCCTTTGTATTGTATCGGGGGTGGTGTTGGGCAGCCTGGCACCCGGTGTGTTTGGCGCCATTGCGGACATGGAGCTGGCTCACGTTAACCTGGTGGTGGCGGTGCTTATCTGGGTGATGATCTACCCCATGATGGTGCAGATAGACTTCAGCGCCATTCGGGATGTGGGCAAAAAGCCCAAGGGGCTGCTGCTCACCCTGGTGATCAACTGGCTGATCAAGCCGTTCACCATGGCGGCGCTGGGCTGGTTGTTTTTTCGCGTGCTCTTTGCCGGCTGGGTCGATCCGCACAGTGCCGGTGAATATATTGCCGGCATGATCCTGCTGGGCGTGGCGCCCTGTACCGCCATGGTGTTTGTCTGGAGCCAGCTGACCAAAGGAGATCCCAACTACACCCTGGTGCAGGTATCGGTCAACGATATCATCATGATCTTCGCCTTTGCGCCGATTGCCGCGCTTTTGCTGGGCGTCAGCAACATGCAGGTGCCCTGGGAAACGCTGCTGTGGTCGGTGGTGCTTTATGTGGTGCTGCCGCTGGTGGCCGGCGTCTTGACCCGTCACCGGCTGAAGCGCAAGGGGGATGGCGCCCGCCTCAACCACTTTTTGCGCGTGCTCAAGCCCTGGTCGGTGCTGGGGCTGCTGGCGACCGTGATGCTGCTGTTCGGGCTTCAGGCAGAGACCATTCTGGCCCAGCCCCAGGCCATTGGCCTTATCGCCATTCCGCTGCTGATCCAGACCTACGGCATCTTCATCATTGCCTACGGAGCGGCCCGTTGGTTGCGCCTGCCTCACAACGTGGCCGCCCCGGCCTGCATGATTGGCACCTCCAACTTTTTCGAGCTGGCCGTGGCGGTGGCGCTTTCATTATTCGGGCTGCACTCGGGAGCGGCACTGGCCACCGTGGTCGGTGTGCTGGTGGAAGTGCCGGTCATGTTGTCCCTGGTGAGCATTGCCAACCGTACCCGGCATTGGTTTGAGGCGGTTTAACCCCGGTTTATTTATTCCCGTATTACATAAAGAACTTCCACAAGGAGCTTAATAATGACCATTAAAGTAGGAATTAACGGTTTTGGCCGCATGGGGCGCCTGACCATGCGGGCGCTGTTTGAACAGTCGGACATTGAGGTGGTACAGATCAATGATCCGGCGGGGGATGCGGCCACCCTGGCGCACCTGCTCAACTTTGATTCGGTGCATGGGCGCTGGCACCACCAGGCCCAGGCCGAAGGTGAGGCCATGCTAATCAAGGGGCAGTCCATCGCCGTCAGCCGCAACAAGACCATTGCTGAGACCGACTGGTCGGGCTGTGATCTGGTGATTGAAGCCTCGGGCAAAATGAAGAGCAAGGCGGTGCTGCAGGCCTATCTGGAGCAGGGGGTGAAGCGAGTGGTGGTCACGGCACCGGTCAAGGAAGAAGGCGTGCTGAATATCGTCATGGGGGTGAACGACCACCTTTATGATGCGACGCAGCACCGGATTGTCACGGCGGCATCCTGCACCACCAACTGCCTGGCACCCGTTGTCAAGGTGATCCATGAGCAGCTGGGGATCCGGCATGGTTCCATCACGACCATTCACAGCATCACCAACACCCAGACGATTCTGGATGCTCCCCACCAGGATCTGCGCCGGGCGCGTTCCTGTGGCACCAGCCTGATCCCGACGACGACCGGCTCGGCCACCGCCATCACCCACATCTTTCCCGAGCTGAAGGGCAAGCTGAATGGCCACGCCATTCGCGTGCCCCTGACCAACGCTTCCATCACCGACTGTGTGTTTGAAGTGGCGCGTGAGACCACGGCGGAGGAGGTGAATGCTCTGCTGCAGGCGGCGGCTCAGGGCGAGCTGGAGGGTATTCTGGGTTATGAGGAGCGTCCATTGGTGTCTGTCGATTACCAGACCGATCCGCGTTCCAGCATCATCGATGCGCTGTCCACCATGGTGGTGAATGGCACTCAGGTAAAAATATATGCCTGGTACGACAACGAATGGGGCTATGCCAACCGTACCGCCGAGCTGGCGCTGAAGGTGGGGCGTTCGTAAATGCTGACCCGGCTTTCCCCCGCCATCCGCCAGTATTTGGTGGTAACCGGCAACTACTGGGCCTTTACCCTGACCGACGGCGCCCTGCGCATGCTGGTGGTGCTGCATTTTCATGGTCTGGGGTATTCGCCGCTGGAGATAGCCCTGCTGTTCCTGTTCTACGAGATCTTCGGGGTAGTTACCAACCTGGTGGGCGGTTGGCTGGGGGCTCACCTGGGGTTGAATCGCACCATGAACTTCGGCCTCGGGCTGCAGGTAGTGGCGCTGTCGATGCTGTTGGTACCGCCAGCCTGGCTGACCGTTTCCTGGGTGATGGCCGCCCAGGCGGTGTCGGGCATCGCCAAGGATCTGAACAAGATGAGCGCCAAAAGCGCGATCAAGATGCTGGTGCCCGAGCATGCCCAGGGAACACTCTACAAATGGGTGGCGATCCTGACCGGCTCCAAGAATGCCCTCAAGGGGGCCGGGTTTTTCCTGGGCGGCATCTTGCTGATGGTGCTTGGTTTTGCCGGTGCCGTGGGTGTCATGGCCGGGGCGCTGACCCTGGTCTGGCTGCTCAGCCTGGCGTTGCTGAAGCAGGATCTGGGCAAGGCGAAGCACAAGCCGAAATTCCGTGACATCTTTTCCAAAAGCCGGGCAATCAACATCTTGTCTGCGGCGCGCATGTTCCTGTTCGGTGCCCGTGATGTCTGGTTTGTGGTGGCATTGCCGGTGTTTCTGTCCCAGACGCTGGGCTGGAATCACAGCCAGACCGGTGGGTTTCTCGCCCTTTGGGTTATCGGTTACGGTTTTGTGCAGGCCCTGGCCCCCCGTATTACCGGCCGGTCTGCCGGGGGGGTACCGGACGGCCGCAGCGCCACGGCCTGGGTCGCGGCGCTGACCCTGTTGCCCGTACTCATTGCCCTGGGGCTGATGGGGGGGCTGGACCCGGCATGGGTACTGATCGGCGGCTTGCTGCTGTTCGGGGCGGTCTTTGCCGTGAACTCGTCACTGCACAGCTACCTGATTGTCAATTATGCCGGTCACGACGGCGTCTCGCTGGATGTGGGCTTCTATTACATGTCCAACGCCATGGGGCGGCTGATCGGTACCTTGCTGTCGGGCTGGGTGTTTCAGCTGGCCGGCCAGGGAAGTCAGGGGCTGCAGGCCTGTTTGTGGATTTCCACGGCCTTTTTGCTGACGACCTCCGTCATCTCGCTCAAGCTGCCGCGACGGGTGAGTTAGGGGGGATCAATAGAACGCCTTTAATGTCATCATCAAGAAGCCGGTGAAGGCGGCCTCGGTCTGTGCAGGGATTTATCTACCCTGTCTCTTATCAGGATGCTCCGTTCAGGCTACCTTGTATAGAATCATAGGTTGGGGGCCACCACCAAGGTAAACGGCGAAATGGCGCTACCGGGCATCCCGGCCAGGCTGCATTGATGGCTTTCCGTACCCGAAGCAGGCCGGCAGGACAACCCGGTCAACGGCCAGAATCTGGATCACGGCGACGCATGCAGCTTGATAATGGGGGAATAATTGTCTTTCGATCTGAAAAGCCTGGAGCTCTTTGTGCGCGTGGCCACCCTGGGCGCCATCGGCCGGGCGGGGGCCGAGTTCAGTCTGTCTCCGACCAATGCAACCCAGCGGATCAAGGCCCTGGAAGCCGAACTGGGGGTCAAATTGCTCAACCGGACAACACGGGCGGTATCCCTGACACCGGATGGCGAGATCCTGCTGGAACATGCCAGGCGTATCCTCGACGATGTTGAAGATACCCGCAATGTGCTATCGCATACCACCAAGTCCATCTCGGGCGCGTTACGGGTAACGGCGTCGGCCTCTTTCGGGCGCTCCCATATCGTACCCTTTGTGCCGGAGTTTCTGCGCCTCTATCCCGACGTAACCCTGGATCTGCATTTGACCGATGCGGTCGTAAATATTGTCGAGATGGGCTATGACCTGGCTTTTCGTATCGGTGCGCTGGCACCGTCCAGCCTGCTGGCGCGCAAGGTTGATAGCAATCCGTTGTTGCTGGTGGCGTCGCCAAACTACCTGGCCCGGGCAGGGCACCCCGAAGCGCCGCAGGAGCTGGCCGAGCATGTCTGCCTGCCGCTGGGCGAAAACCGCAGCTGGAAGCTGGTCGACAAGGATGGCACCCTGCATGAAATCCGGGTCTCCGGGCCGGTATCGGTCAACCTGGGGGACGCCATTGGCGAGTGGATCCTGGCGGGGTTGGGAATCGGACTGACTTCCCTGTGGCATGCGGGTCCGGACATCAAGGAAGGTCGGCTGGTTCCCGTCCTGCCCGGCTTCCGGATCTGGCCCGACGCGAACATCTGGGCGGTGCGCCCGCCCGGCCGCCTGCTGCCCGCCAGGGTCAAGGCGTTTATGGCTTTCATGGAGGAACGCATCGTGGAAACCAATAGGTCCCGTTACGGCTGCCTGCTTGATGAGAGCGGCAACATCTGCATCGACAGCCAGGCAAGCGGGGCCGCCTAAGCGGTCGCGACAAACATTATTCTTAAAATCGGAATAATGTTTTTGGTTTCTGCCAGATAGTTCAGAAAAACGGAACTTGTTATGGTGTGGCCCATCAAACAAGGAGCCCACACCATGACCAACCAAACAGACACCGTTTTCGCCAGCGCCGATATCCAGGAACAGATCCTCCAGGCCTTCCATTTCCGCCATGCCACCAAGGTCTTCGACCCCGAGCGCAAGATCGGCGACGACGAGTTCAATACCATCCTCGAATCTGCCCGGCTGTCGCCGAGCTCGTTCGGCATGGAACCCTGGCAACTGCTGATCGTGCAGAGCCCGGACAAGCGCGAGCTGTTCCGCGACTTCACCTGGGGAGCCAACGGGGCCTTCAACGGCACCGCCGGCCAGCTGGGCACCGCCAGTCATTTTGCCATTTTCCTGGCCCATACCGGCGCCACCATGACACATCATTCGGATTACCTGCAAAGGCACATGAAAGAGGTAAAGCAACTGCCGGATGAGGTGATCGGCTTTATCAACGGTGCCTACCAGAAATTCCAGGAGCAGGATTTCGGCATCGAAGGCGACCGCCAGATCACCGACTGGTCGGCCCGCCAGGCCTATATCGCATTGGCCAACATGATGACCACCGCTGCCCTGATGGGCATCGACTCCTGCCCGATCGAAGGGTTCGAAATGGACAAGGCCAGCGCCGTGCTGGAGCAGTATTTCGGTATCGATCCGGCCATCTATCAACCGGTGGTGATGGTTGCCTTCGGCTATCGCGCCGGCGCGCCGGCGCATCCCAAGACCCGCCGCGAGCTGGATCATCTGGTGACCTGGGCCTGATCAGGCCCCGATCCTTACACCCTGCTCCCGGCATGCAGGGAGCCCGATAAAGATTCATGTTGTCGCAGTGAATGCGGCAACACCATCGGCAAGGCCGCCGTCAATCATTGAGGAGAAGACACATGGGATCCGAGCTTCGTATGATCGTGACCCTGAAGATCTCGCCCGAGGCCGTAGATAATGTCAGGGCGGCGATGCAAAAGCTGGTGCCGCCAACCCGGGCCGAAGCAGGCTGCCTGCAATACGACTTCTTTGAGGTCACTCCCGAAGGGCCTGGCGGTGTGGCCAACACTGGCGGCGACTTTGTGGTGATCGAAGGCTGGCGCGACGAGGCGGCCCACCGGTCGCACGTTGAGTCTGACCATTTCCAGGCATTTATCACTGCCTTCAGCGCCGATGAGCTGCAGTTGTCGGTCCAGGTGCTGAAAAACGCCTGAGCCGGCATCACTGCCACCGGATTGGCTCCGGAGCCTGCCGCCCGGCAAAGAATGTTCAAAATAACTGATAGTTTTTATCAAGTATTATCGATTAAAAATCGATCAAGCCCCGAATATCATGGATGGGTAGCAACAAATCCTGTGAACAACATTGAGAGAGAATCATTATGCGTAATCAAATCCTGCCCGCCATTGCCCTGTTGTCCCTGTTTGCTGTCGGCGCCGTACAGGCCGGCGAACTGCAGTCCAGCCAGGATCCCGCCCGCCAGATCCTGCAAAGCGACAGCGATGGCATCGACCGCCTCGAACAACGCCTGGCCGAACTGCGCGAGGCCCGCGGCTAACAACGGGCACCCGAGCTCAATATGAGAAATGCACCTTGACCGGTGTATTTTTTCTGGCGTCTGCGACCGGAATAAACAACCGATCCGTTTAAGAATTCATGCCCCCGGGGCGCGTGCAACAGGTCAATAATGAGTCAACCTAGCGAGTCTCTTGGCAGACAGTTATACCGCATGACATGGCCAATGTTGATTGGCGTGCTGGCCATCATGAGCAGTCAGCTGGTGGACAGTGCCTACATCGGCCAGCTGAGCACTCAGTCCCTGGCTGAGGTGGGCTTCACCACCCCGGTGTACCAGCTCATCATAGGTATACAGGTCGGGCTGGGCATCGCCACCACGACGATCATTTCGACCGCCCTGGGGGCCTGCAAACAGGGCGAGGCCAGACAACTCGGCAGCCTGGTGATGGCAACCGGTGGGGTGTTGGTGTTTGTGCTTTGCCTGCTGCTCTGGGCCGGCCAGCAAGCGATCATATTCAGACTGGGCGCCAGTGAAGCCCTCTCCCCCCTGGTGCGGGAATACTGGCTGCCCTGGCTTGTCAGCTGCTGGCTGGGCGCCATGCTGTATTTCGGCTACAGCATTTTCCGGGCCCATGGGGAAACCCTGCTGCCGGGCATGGTGATGGTGCTGACCAGTCTGCTGAATGTGGTGCTGGATCCGGTATTTATCTTCGTCCTGGATATGGGCCTGGCCGGCGCGGCCTGGGCAAGCAGCTGTGCGTTCGGGGCGGGTTGTCTGATCATCTTCGTCGGCATGGTTCGCCGGCGACTGCTCCGGCTGCCGAACAATGCAGCCCGTATCACCGCAGTGCTCCAGTGTTGTACCATGGCGGGCAGGCTCTGCTGGGTGGAGGCCATGCCGGCGGCCAGTACGAGCAGGGTCAGCAGGGTAGAAAACACGAAGGGTGAAGGCTGGTAGCGCTGTACTAGGTTCACGCTGAGCCCCGTTATTTTATTGAACATCTGTAATTCTTATGATGAGCATTTATTCGGCCATACCACGGGCGTGACCGGGACAGTACGAGCGGGGCGCGTACCTGCTTTGGCCACGCCCCTGTAATTGCCCGGGTACGGTATCAGGGCCGCTCTATGGCCATGGCCACGCCCTGGCCGCCGCCGATGCAGAGGGTGGCCAGGCCTTTCCCGGCATCACGGCGTACCATCTCGTGCACCAGGCTCACCAGCACCCGGCAGCCGGAGGCGCCGATGGGGTGGCCGAGGGCGATGGCGCCGCCATTGACGTTGACCCGCTCCGGATCCCAGCCCAGCTCATGGCCGACGGCCAGGGCCTGGGCGGCGAAGGCTTCATTGGCTTCAATCAAATCTACCTGTTCCAGGGTCCAGCCCGCTTTGTCCAGGCAACGGCGGGTGGCAGACACCGGCCCTATGCCCATGATGGCGGGGTCCACGCCGGCGCTGGCGCAGGCACTGACGCGTGCCAGTACCGGCAGGCCCAGCGTCCGGGCACGGGTGGCACTCATCAGCAGCATGGCGGCGGCACCGTCATTCAGGCTGGAGGCATTGCCGGCAGTGACGCTGCCGTCTTTACGAAAGGCCGGCTTCAGCATGGCCAGCGACTCCGGCGTGATGCCGGGACGAGGCTGCTCGTCGGTATCGAAGTACAGCGGCTCACCTTTGCGCTGGGGAATAGAAACCGGACAGATCTCCTGGCGGAAACGGCCGCTTTCGATGGCGGTCATGGCTTTTTGCTGCGAGGCGGCGGCAAAGGCATCCTGCTGCTCACGGCTGATCCGGTATTTTTCCACCAGATTCTCGGCGGTGATACCCATGTGGATATCATTAAAGGCATCCCACAGGCCGTCCCGGATCATGCTGTCGACCAGCTCTGCATGGCCCATGCGCAGGCCGGTCCTGGCCTTGGGCAGTACGTAGGGGGCCAGGCTCATGTTTTCCTGACCGCCGGCGATGATCACCTCGGCGTCGCCACAGTGGATAGCCTGGGTGGCCAGTTGCAGCGCCTTGAGACCGGAGCCGCATACCTTGTTCAGGGTCATGGCCGGCACTGTCACCGGCAGGCCGGCGGCGATGGCTGCCTGCCGGGCGGGATTCTGTCCGGCGCCGGCGCTCAGCACCTGACCGAGGATGACTTCATCCACCTCGGCCGGGTCCAGTCCGGTTTGCGCGATCAGTCGGCGAATAACGGTCGCCCCCAGCTGATGGGCCGGGATCCCGGCCAGTGCACCCTGAAAGCTGCCGATAGGAGTACGGGTGGCGGCAACGATAACGACATCTTGCATGGTGTTCTCCTCGATGAGTTCAGTCGACGAAGGTCATTTCTGGCACCTGGTTGGGCACGATCAGCTTGCCGGCGGTCTTGGCTTTGATCTCTTCCACGCTGACCCCGGGAGCCCGCTCCTTGAGGATAAAGGCGCCGTTTTCTATCTCCAGATAGGCCAGATCGGTGAGCACGCGTTTGATGCAGCCGGCGCCGGTCAGCGGCAATGAACAGTGCGGCAGCAGCTTGGATTCGCCATGCTTCGAGGCGTGTGTCATGGTGACGATGATGTTGTCGGCACCGGCTACCAGATCCATGGCGCCGCCCATGCCTTTGACCAGCTTGCCCGGGATCATCCAGGAGGCGATATTGCCGTTGACGTCCACCTCGAAGGCACCGAGTACGGTCAGGTCGACATGGCCGCCGCGGATCATGGCGAAGGACTCCGCCGAGCTGAAGATGGAGGCGCCGACACGGGTGGTGACCGTCTGTTTGCCGGCGTTGATCATGTCGGCGTCCAGCTCTTCCTCGGTAGGAAAGGCGCCCATGCCGAGCAGGCCGTTTTCGGACTGGAGCATGACTTCCATGCCGTCCGGGACATAGTTGGCAACCATGGTGGGAATGCCTATCCCCAGGTTGACGTAGAAGCCGTCCTGCAGTTCGCGGGCGACGCGTTGGGCCATTTGTTCGCGGGAAAGTGCCATGATATTGCCTCTTGTACGGATTCAATGAGTCGAATGGGGTGCCGGTGGCCTGCAGCCTCAGCCGCGCAGCGTGCGCTTTTCGATACGCTTCTCGAACTGGCCGCAAATGAGGCGGTCCACATAGATGCCGGGGGTATGGATCTGGCTCGGCTCCAGCGTTCCGGGTTCGACGATTTCCTCGACCTCGACCACCGTTATCTTGCCGGCGGTGGCGGCCAGCGGATTGAAGTTCTGGGCGGTATGACGGTAGACCACGTTGCCGAAATGATCGGCCTTCCAGCCTTTGACGATGGCAAAGTCACCGGTGATGGCCTGTTCGAGTATATGGGAGCGGCCATTGAACTCGCGCACTTCCTTGCCCTCGGCAATGGTGGTGCCGTAACCGGTTGCGGTATAGAAGGCGGGGATACCGGCGCCGCCGGCGCGCATCTTTTCGGCCAGGGTACCTTGCGGTGTCAGTTCTACCTCCAGCTCACCATTGAGCAGCAGCTGTTCGAACAGGGCATTTTCGCCGACGTAGGAGGCGACCATCTTGCGGATTTGCCTGTCTTCCAGCAGTATCCCGAGGCCAAAGCCATCAATGCCACAGTTGTTGGAGACCACGGTCAGCTCCCGGGTGCCCTTGCGTTTGATCTCGGCGATCAGATTTTCGGGGATACCGCACAAGCCGAAACCGCCGGCCAGGAGGGTCATACCATCCTCGAGGCCTTCAAGGGCTTCCGCGTAGGAACTCACTCGCTTATCGAAACCTGCCATACCATTTCCTCTTTTTGGGTACTACCGGACACCGGGTTGTTGTAAAAGAGTATCCGTGCGGGTTACTTATTTGTTAAGTTTGTTTTTATCATCGATTGATTGGCTTATTAAAATAATGTGTCGGTGAGCTGCCGACGATCTGGGGAGAATAGATTCAATGACGGTAAAGCAACTCCGTGCCTTCATCGCCGTGGCGCAAACCCTGAGTTTTGCCCAGGCCTGCGAACGGCTGCATCTGTCCCAGTCGGCACTCAGCCTGACCATCAAGGCACTGGAGGACGGCCTGGGAGGCCGGTTGTTCAGCCGCACCACCCGCCATGTCCGCCTGACCCCGGAAGGCGAGGTGTTGCTGCCGCGGGCGCTGCGCCTGATCGCCGACTGGGATAATGCCGAGGACGAACTGCGCCAGCGCTTCGCACTGCAGCAGGGACGCGTCACCCTGGCGGCCATGCCGTCATTTGCCGGCAACCTGTTGCCGCCGCTGCTGCGTGACTTCCGCCGCCGCTATCCGAAAGTCAATGTGACCATCAACGATGTGCTCAACGAACAGGTGATCGAAATGGTCCAGGATGGTCATGTGGAGCTGGGTATCGCCTTCGAACCACCGGTGGGCACCACCCTGGCGTTCAGGCCGCTGTACCTGGATCGCTTCGTCGCCGTGGTGCCGGCGGATTCGGCTTTGGCCGGACGGAAGGAGTTGTGCTGGCGTCACCTGCTTGAGCAGCCCTTTATTACCCTGCAGCGGCCGTCGGCGGTGCGCCTTATGCTGGAACAACATCTCCACGACTGGAAGCTGACATTACCGGTGGCATTTGAAAGTCACCAACTGGCGACGGTCGGCCGGATGGTCGGCTGCGGCCTGGGGGTCAGTGCGGTGCCGTCCTTGTGCATCGGACAGATGCACGAGCTGGGCGCGCGTTGTCTCCCGTTACTCGACCCGGTGATCGAGCGGCCCGTGGGGATACTGACCAGGGCGGAACACGAATTATCCGTGGCCGCCCAGGCGCTCTTCGATACCCTGCTGGCATCGTCTATGCCTTCCCTTTAGCAGGCTGGTTTACTCTGCGGATATTTCTATATATCCACTCATCGAGTAGGCCTTGTTTACTATGTTCGGTTGCGGCGGGGAGCGGGTCGTGAGTGACCAAGGTCTGGAAGCGGTGGGTTGCCGGCCGCCATGGCGGCGGGATAATTATCCGTGGGCAGGGGATGAGCCATCTGCAGCCTGTGCTCTGGGGTAATAATGATGCCCACATTCCCGACTAAGTTGATATGCTACCGTCCGGTGTTCTGAATGACGCCGCCGAGCCCCGAGGAGCAGCTTGTTGCCTGCACTGAGTTGAATGATGGGCCGAACATCCAGTGAATGTTCGCAGCCGTTATCCAGTGCAGGTGACCTTAAATTTCGGTGAGTCGGCGTATGGGGAAGGACTTCCCCGTTTCTGCTTAATTGCACTGCATGGCGTTGGCACTGGACCTTTGATTTATCCCAGATCTGCTGTTATCAAAACACAACCGATTCGAATATCTAACGACTGGAGAAAGTTACCCATAATGAAAAAAACAACGGTATTTTGTTCGGCCCTGGTGTCCGTGGCCCTGCTCGGCGGTTGCGCCACCGAAACCTCCCGCTCACTGGGCGTCGAAAAGGTCGCCAGCTACGGCAGCCAGTACCAGGGCCCGCGCAGCCCCATTTCGGTGGGGAAATTCGATAATCGCTCCAGCTACCAGCGCGGAATTTTCTCCGATGGGGTCGATCGTCTGGGCAACCAGGCCAAAACCACGCTGGTGACCCACCTGCAGCAGAGCAATCGCTTCAATGTGCTGGATCGCACCAATATGGCGGAAATCCAGGCCGAGGCCGGCATCAAGGGTCAGCGGCAAACCCTGAAGGGGGCGAATTACGTGGTCACGGGTGACATCACCGAGTTTGGCCGCAAGACGGTCGGCGATCATCAGCTGTTCGGCATACTGGGCCGTGGCAAGTCGCAAGTCGCCTATGCCAAGGTCCACCTGAATGTGGTGAATGTGCAAACCTCCGAAGTGGTATTTTCATCCCAGGGGGCGGGGGAATACCAGCTGTCCAACCGGGAAATCATTGGCTTTGGCGGTACCGCCAGCTATGACTCCACCCTGAACGGCAAGGTGCTGGATCTGGCCATGCGCGAGGCGGTCAACAACCTGGTGGCCGGTATCGACAGCGGCGCCTGGCAACCCGTTCAGTAAGCGATGGAGTCGGCCATGACCTTTTTCAACAAAACAAGCGGCCTGCTGCTGGCGGCGGGCCTCCTGGCGGGCTGCAGCGCTCCCACCACCCTCTATCAATGGGATAACTATCAACCCGCCCTGTATCAGTATTACCAAGAGGACGAAACCGGTCCGGAGGAGCAGGTGGCGGCGCTGGAAGAGAATATCGAACAGGCCAGGGCCAGGGGGACCAGCGTGCCTCCCGGCCTTCATGCCCACCTCGGCCTGCTCTATGCCAATACCGGCCGAGAGGAGGAGGCCCTTAACCAGTTCGCCACCGAAAAAGCGCTGTTCCCCGAGTCGGCCCCCTTTATGGATTTTCTGCTGAAACAGGGTAAGGAGAGGGCACAATGAAACCTATTTCAACACTGGCCGGCATCGTGCTGGCGGCATCGCTTGGCGGCTGCGTGACCCCCGAGCCCTACGATTACAGCGCCTTTGAACAGAGCCGGCCCAGATCGATACTGGTATTGCCGCCGGCCAATCAGTCGCCCGATATCAAGGCCAGTTACAGCCTGTTGTCGCAGGTCACCTATCCGCTGGCGGAGTCGGGCTATTATGTGTTGCCGGTGGCGGTGGTGGATGAAACCTTCCGCCAGAATGGCCTGGTCAACCCGGAAGAAATCCAGGGGGTGTCGGTCGCCAAGCTGCATGAAATCTTTGGCGCCGATGCGGTTCTCTATCTCGACGTGACCGAATACGGCACCACCTATATGGTGATCAGCAGCGATACCCGGGTGACCGCCGAGGCGAGGCTGGTCGATTTAAGAACCGGCCAGCTGCTGTGGGCCGGCACCGCCACCGCGTCCAGCAGCGAGCAGGAGTCCAGCTCCGGCGGGGGCCTGGTCGGTATGCTGGTACAGGCGGCGGTGACCCAGATAGCCAATACCCTGACCGACAAGGGACACCAGGTTGCAGGCATCACCAGCGCACGGTTGCTCTCCGCGGCCCGCCCCAACGGTATCCTCTACGGTCCGCGTTCTCCCCACTACGGCAACATCGAGTAAGCGAGATATCGGTTCGCAAAGCAAATGGAAAGCCTGCGACAAGCACGCCGCAGGCCTTGGTTACCGGGATGAAAGGAGTTTGCCTTTCATCCCGGTAACCATTAACTAAGGCTCCAATCAGTACCAGCAACCTATAAGGACATCATGATGAAGCTTTATTCTTCCACTACCTCTCCCTTTGTGCGCAAAGTGCTGGTGGTCGCCCACGAGGCAGGCTGCCTGGATGCCATCGAGCCGTTGGCCGGGAAGGCCAGCCCGATACAGGCGGATATGGCCATCGTCGCCACCAATCCTCTGGGGCAGGTGCCGACCGCCATCGTCGATGACGGCCAGGCGCTGTTCGACAGCCGGGTGATCTGCGAATACCTGGATGCGCAGCAGGGCACCGGCCTGTTTCCGGCGGGTGCCGGGCGCTGGCCGGCGTTGACCCTGCAGTCCCTGGCCGACGGCATACTGGATGCGGCCCTGCTGGCCCGCTATGAGCAGGTCACCCGACCGGAAACGCTGCGCTGGGAGCCCTGGCTGGAGGGACAGATGGGCAAGATCAGCCGTGCACTGGCGCAATTGGAGCTACAGGTTCCGGCGTTTGCCGTGCAGCTGCACATCGGCACCATCAGCCTGGCCTGTGCCCTCGGTTACCTGGACTTCCGCTTCTCCGAGTTTGCCTGGCGCGAAGGCCACCCGCGGCTGGCCGACTGGTATCAGACTTTCAGCGCCCGGCCGTCCATGGCGCAGACGGTGCCCCAGGGGTAGTCACGACCCCGAATGGAGACCGACCCCTGTGGCACCAATGAGGAACGGTGATTCAGAGGAAGCGTTTTGGCGATAGCGCCATGGCCAGAGCATCGGGTCGATGGCCTGCCAGACAGTCGGCCACCAGCCGGCCGGTGATCGCGGCCAGGGTCATGCCCAGGTGGCCATGGCCAAAGGCCAGGAGCACACGCTCATTGCCCGGCAGGGATCCGATAACCGGCAGGGAGTCGGGGGTGCTGTGGCGTACCCCCATCCATCGTGAGGTCACCGCAACCGGGCGGCCAAACAGGCGTTCGGCCCAGCCCTGCATATGGCGGTACCTGTCTTGTGCCGCGGGTGCCGCCGGCCGGGCAAATTGCGTGGTACCGGCGATGCGGATGCCGTTGTCCATCGGGGTGGCATAAAAATAATGGGCGAGCCAGCCGACGGGCCTGTTCAGCACCAGATCCTTATCGTCCAGCATCAGGTGGTAGCCGCGCTCGCTCACCACCGGCAGCCTGACACCCAAAGGCGCCAACAGCTGCTGGTTGCCCATACCCGCACAGAGCACCACGGTATCGGCCACCAGCTCCCGAGCGCCGGCCCGCACCAGGATGCGGTCATCCACTTGTTTGACGGTATCGGCCGATAATGGCTGATAATCCAGTCCTTGTCCCAGCAGTTGCTCATGGAGTTGCGTGCAGAGCTGCCGGGGATGGCGCAGCGACCAGGTGTCGGGATACCAGAGCCCGCCCTCTAGGCCTTGCGGATTCAGGCCCGGCTCCAGTTCCAGTAACGCCTCCCGGCTCAGGGCTTCACACCGCACCCCGTCCCGTTGCTTGGCGGCGGCCAGTTCGGCCAGCCGTGGAGCTATGTTAGGATCCTGGCGATAGATCTGCAGGCAGCCCTTGGTTTGGTAGAGTTCATTCGAGCCCAGGTTCTCCAGCAGCCGATGCTGCAACTGGGTCCCCCTGGTGACCAGCTCGACCAGGGTTCGCTTGTTTTCGGTAAAGGGCCCGTTGCCGATGGCTTGCAGGAAAGCGCGGCCAAAGCCGGTCAGTTCAGGCAGGTAACGGGGATCGACCGACAGCGCGCGTTTGCTGCGGATGATTTCCATAAGCATAGAGCGCAGGCTGTCGGGGTTGGCCAGCGGGGTGGTGGCATAATTGGCGATAAGGCCGGCATTGCCAGAGGAAGTACCCGAGCCGGGCTGATTGGCATCCAGCAAGGTCACCCGATAGCCCCTGTCCAGCAGTGTTTTAGAAACGGACAGGCCGACAATGCCAGCACCGGCCACGATGATATGTTTCATTTTAATAAAACCACCTGATTAGCTTGAATGGCAGTGACGAAATGGCAGTGACGATATGCGCTGTTAAATAACTGCTCTTGATCGTGCCGAATAAATCGGAACCGCAGGCATGGCATCAATAACGCCATGGTGTCGATGGCGACCGAGGGAACCTGATCTCTGGTTAACTGGAGCCGCATTAAAACCGTTTACTTAACAGAACCATGTAAGGGTTGAGAGGGGGCAGAGCCCCCTGACGATTAATTTTCTTTATAGAATTTATAAGACAGGGCGCCGACGACCAATGCAGTCAATATACAAGTGGCGGATACGGCATAAACGACCAATTCAAACCAATGCATATCTGAACTCCTCATTAACTGTTTTTAGTAACGAGCGTGGCCGCCCGGCTGTTTTTAAAGATGTGATAAATGATGGTAAAGGCCAGCAGGTTGGCGGAAACGCCGGCGACCAGTGCCGATAATCCCGTCATGCCGCTCAGATCCCAGGGGCCCCATTTCCATACCACTGTGACCAGGGCGCCGGCGATGATGGCACCGATGGCCGACTTGCTGCATTTAAGATCGAAGAGCACACCCAGTACAAAGGGAATGAGGATGGTCGGTGCCCAGAGTGAGTAACTGATCAGCAGGGCGTCTATGATAGAGGTCGCGTACAGGGCGAAGATCACGGCGCCGATGCCGATCAACAGGTTTACCAGGCGTTCGATCCACAGTTTCTTTTTCTCGCCGACATCGGGGTTGATAAAGCTTTGATAGATATCCTTGACGAAGATAACGGAAGCCGAGTTGAGATAGGAATCGGCGGTCGACATCACCACCGCCAGCAAAGAGGCGAGTACCAGGCCGGTGATCCCCAGGGGCAGTGCGGTCCGGATCAGCTCGGGCATGGCCAGATCCGGGCTGATATTCGGGTAGAGGATCAGGGCAACCAAGCCAATGGTCGAGCTGACGAAATAGAACAGGAAACCGAACAGGCCGGAGATGGTATAGCCGATTTTGGCATTGCGCGGGTCCGGTGCCGCGAGCGCGCGCTGGGTATAGGGTGGCACCAGGGTTTCACCCAGCAGGAAGGCGATGAACAGGCTGAGGAACATGCCGGGGCCGTAGTCGCCCATGATGCTGAAGTGGCTGTCGGGCAACCTGGCGATCAGGTGTTCTACACCACCCACTTCATTAATGCCGATCAGCAAGGTGATTGGCATGAAGATGGCCAGCATCAGAAACTGCACCACATCGGTCTGGATCACCGCCCACATGCCGCCAATGGTGGAGTAAAGCAATACCACCCCCATGCCGATCAGGATGCCGGTGGTAATGTCGATACCGATGATGGCATTGAATACTGTCCCGACCGCCAGGGCCTGGGCGCCCAGGATCCCGATGCAGAATATCAGTGAAAAGATACCGGTGATCAGCCGGGCGTAGCGGCCAAACTGTTGTTCCATGATGTCGCCCACCGTATGGGCACCGATATACCGCTTCAACCTGGGGGCAATGAAGATACCCGTTAATACGGTGGCAATCGGGAATGCGCTGGCCGCAAACATAAAGGCATAGCCGTGATCGAAGGCCTGGCCGGCCCGGCCCATGGAGGCGCCGCCGCCGAGGAAGGACGCCGCCAAGGTGGCAAACAGGATGGGCCAGGTTATCTTGTTGCCGGCGACGGCGAAATCGGCGCTGGAGGTCACCTTTTTGGCACTTCGGTAACCTATGTATCCCAGCAATATAAAGTAGGCCAGCAGGCCCATCGCATCTAAGTAGTGCATCACTCTCTCCTACATCCCTTGTGTGTTGTGAGTATGTGTTGATTATGTTAACTATGAAGGTATAAGAACAAATAATACTTTTTGATGAATGTATAAATAATATTTTTACCTATTTTGGTTAACCGCAAAGCTGTCTGAGGTAGTGCATGATCCCGAAAATGAATGCGAAGCAACTATATATATTTCAGGAGGTTATCCATAGCGGCAGCATCAGCAAGGCGGCCCGGCGGCTGGGGTTGACACAACCGGCGGTCAGCACCGCCATCGCCAACCTCGAAAGCGACATGGGCTTCTTGTTGTTCAAGCGGAACCACTACGGCACCGAGATGACCATAGAGGCCAAGTCCTTCTCCGAAGGGGTGGAGCGGGTGATCAAGGCGCTGAATAACCTCGAGGAGCTGGCCGAGGATCTGAAGCATGGCCGGGTCGGCAAGCTGCAGATCGGGTGCATGCCGGGGCTGTCAACCATCACGCCCAAGATCGCCGCCCGTTTTATGCGCAACAACCCGGAAGTGAAGCTTTCCCTGCAGACCTTTCCTTCCAAGAAGGTGGAGGAGTGGGTTGCGGCCGGCCACTTCGATCTCGGTATCGTGGAAAAGCCACAGTCTAAAAACGAACTGGAGATCTTTCCCTATAAGTTCGAGATGCTCTGCGCGTTGCCCGAAGACTCGAGGCTGGCAGACAAGGAAGAAATTACCATCGAGGATCTGGACGGCAAGCCGATGATCACCCTGGGTGATGCGCATCAAACCACCATGCAGCTGCGCAGCCTGGCAAGCCGGCACGATTGCCAACTTAATGTGGTTGCCGAAACCCAGCTTTTCCCTTCGGCGATGGCCCTGGTCAACGAAGGGGTAGGCTATGCGCTGATCGATCCCGTGACCGCCATGGAATACGGCAAGCGGAGTGATAGCCAGGTGATTTTGCGGCCTTTCCTGCCCCTGGTCGAATTTGAGGTCGCCATCATCCTGCCTAAATTCCATCTGGTCTCCCGGCTTTGCCAGCATTTTCAGCTTGCCCTGAGAGAGGAATTCGATCATCTGGTACAGTCGCTGACTAACTAATGGCTGCTCCGGTACGTGCTGGGCAGCAGGCACTGTGGCATGTCACTCCCCGGGCAAAACATGTATTACAGTACAAAACCCTAAGCCGACACTGGCATCTGCCGTGTCCCGTAGCCTATCCACGACGCGCTCCCGGCTGCCGTTGTCAAATTCCGGGTGGCCGACGGTCAGGTAAATGAGGTCGATTGGCGCAAACACTCGAGTAAATCGAGTATGGCGCCGTCGGGGTTTTTCTCATCGCGCCAGCACATGCCCACATAGCCTTCTGAACTGTCTATCTGAATGTCCAGGGGGACCACCAGGCCGCGGCCGGTAAAGTGCTGGGCGACCCGCTCCGAGCCAATCGACAGCATATCGCTGTATTGCAACAACCACAGGTTGCCTACCTGGGAGGAGGACTCTATCCGGTAAGAGGGCGGCTTTCTTCCCGCCATGGTCAGGGCTATGTCCAGTTTGCTGCGGATCGGGGTGCCATGAGGCCAGACAATCCAGTCGTATTCATAAAGATCATCCCAGCTCAGATTTTGGCGCTGTGCCAGCGGATGCCCGGGGCGGGCAATGATCCGCAGCGGCTCGTTGTATAGCATTTCGCTGCGCAGCGTCGGCCGCGGCTGGTAGTTGTCGAGCCGGCCGACCACCACATCCAGTTTGCCCAACTCCAGTTTTTCCAGCAGGTAATTCATGGTGCTTTCCTGTATTTCCACCCGGGCCCTGGGATGTTTGCCGAGATACTTCATGATGGCCGCCGGTACGAAGCTCGGTGCCGAGGCCGGCGAAGTGCCGACCGCAATGGAGCCTGAGCTGCCTTCCTGCAGGGCTTCCAGGTTGTGCTGGGCACGGGACATTTCGGTGATGATGCGCCGGGCATGGCTGATCAGCGTTTGGCCCATGACGGTGGGTTGCAGGCCCCGGGAATGGCGTTCAAACAAGGGGGAGCCAATGTCATCTTCCAGTTCTTTCAGCCATTTGGACAAACCGGGCTGAGTGGTATGGGAAAGACGAGCGGTATCGCTCAGGCTGCCGGTTTCCGCCAGGTTGATAAGCAGATGCAGGTGTTTAAGGCGCAGGCGTCGGGTCCAGTCCATCTTGATATACCATAAATTGCATAGCGGTATCTTAAAATATCATTATTCGCTATATGTTGCCTGGTTAATAATGTTACGCAGAAGTTGGTTTTGGGTGCCGTACTTGTGTACTGGGCTTACCGACGCAGCGTCATGATAACCGGGCGGATGGCGTGAACAGCCGACTCATAGCGTCAGCAGGTGATCAAGCGTTATGTCGTCGCGCCACAGGTTCGCCGTTATCTCATCTACAGGGTGGACTCTATGCAGCTTTACAGTTTTTTTAACAGTTCAACTTCTTACCGGGTGCGTATCGCGCTCGCCCTGAAGGGGCTGGATTACACTTATCAAGGGATCAACATCCGGGTGGGTGAGCAGCGCTCGGCCGATTACCAGGCGTTGAATCCCTCCCAGGGAGTCCCCTTGCTGGTGGCTGATAATGGCACTGCCATCAGCCAGTCCCTGGCGATTATTGCCTATCTGGACGATGTTTATCCCGGACCCAAACTTATCCCTGAAGAGCTGTTGGCCAAGACGAGGGTGCTTGAGCTGGCCAATGCCATCGCCTGCGACATGCACCCGGTGAACAACCTGCGGATACTGGGTTATCTGAAAAATGAATTAGGGATAGACGAACAACAAAAAACGACCTGGTACAACCACTGGATCTCCGAAGGGTTTGCCGCGGTCGAGGCCTTGCTCAGCCGCCACGGCCACGGCCAGTATTGCTTCGGCGATGCACCGACCCTGGCGGATTGCTGCCTGGTGCCTCAGGTCGCCAATGCCCAGCGCATGGGCTGTGATCTGAGCCCTTATCCGAAGGTGATGGCGGTGTATCGATACTGCCAGCAGCAGCCGGCCTTCCGGCAGGCCGCGCCCGGCGAGCAGCCTGACTTTATTGGCTAAGCCTTGATGCCGCAGTCATAACCTTAATTCATGGAGAACCATTATGGATGAACAATACGCGCAACAGACAGTCATCGTGGTGGGTGGCGGTATCGGTGGCCTGGCCGCGGCACTCGCCTTGGTACGCCAGGGGTTCCAGGTGCTGGTGCTCGAACAGGCGCCGGAGATCGGCGAAATTGGTGCCGGCATCCAGCTTGGCCCCAACGCCTTCCATGCCTTCGACGCCCTGGGCATAGGCGACAAGGCCCGTAGTCGCTCCGTATTTACCGACTACATGGTGATGCATGACGCCGTTGACGGCGCCCAGATCGGTAAAATCCTCACCGGTGAGAACTTCCGCAAACGCTTCGGCAACCCCTACGCGGTGATCCACCGGGCGGATGTGCACCTGTCGCTGCTCGAAGGCGCACAGGAAACCGGCCGGGTCGAATTCAAGACAGATACCCGTATTCAGCGTGTCGAACAGGACGAAAACGGCGTCAGCGTGTATGACCAGCACGGCAACCTTTATCGGGGCGTGGCGCTGATTGGGGCCGACGGTGTGAAATCCGTGGTGCGCGACACCTATGTCAAGGACCCGGCCAAGGTCACGGGCCATGTGGTCTACCGGGCCGTGGTTGAGAAAGAAGACTTCCCCGAAGCGCTGCGCTGGAACGCTGCCAGCCTGTGGGCCGGTCCCAATTGTCACCTGGTGCACTATCCGCTGCGCGGTGGTGAGCAATACAACGTGGTGGTGACCTTCCACAGCCGCGAACAGGAAGAATGGGGAGTGACCGAAGGCAGCAAGGAAGAAGTCGAAAGCTATTTCCAGGGCATCTGTCCTATGGCGCGCCAGCTGATCGAGCTGCCCAAGAGCTGGAAGCGCTGGGCCACCGCCGATCGCGATCCGGTTGCCCAGTGGAGCTTTGGTCGCGTCACCCTGCTGGGCGATGCGGCGCATCCCACCACCCAGTACATGGCACAAGGTGCCTGTATGGCGCTGGAGGATGCGGTCACCCTGGGCGAAGCCCTGCGGGTGAACCACAACGATTGGGACAAGGCGCTGGATCTGTACCAACAGTCGCGCATTGCCCGTACCGGCCGCATTGTGCTGTCCAGCCGTGAAATGGGCCGGCTGTACCACGCCAAGGGGGTTGAGCGTCTGATCCGTAACGAGTTGTGGAAAGGCCGCAGCCAAGAACGCTTCTACGATGCGATCGAATGGCTGTACGGCTGGAACGTGGAAAACTGTTTGAAAGAGTGAGACAGCAAGTAAGCCGCTGAGCGAGACAGTTGGCCCGGTGGCCGCACCCGGCTAGCGGGACTGGGCGCCGCAAGCGCCGTCAAGATGAGGATAATGAAGATGCAACAACTCGGAACACTTGAAGATCTGCCAGAAAGCTATCGCAATGAGCTGACCGAACAGAATCTGGTTCCGCTGTGGCCCAACATGCGCGCGGTTCTGCCGCCCAAGGTGCCCAGCAGAAAAACCCGTACCCTGTGCTGGGACTACAGCAGGGTGCGTCCGCTGCTGCTGCAGGCCGGTGAACTGACACCGATGGAAAAAGCCGAGCGCCGGGTGCTGGTGCTGGCCAATCCGGGTCATGGCCTGAACAACATGCAGGCCACCCCCAGCATCTATATGGGGCTGCAGCTGATCTTGCCGGGGGAAACCGCGCCCAACCACAGGCACACCCCCAATGCGGTTCGCATCATCATCGAAGGCGAGGGGGCCTATACCACGGTCAACGGCGAACCTTGCAAGATGGAACGCGGTGATCTGATCCTGACCCCGTCGGGTAAATGGCACGAGCACCAGCACGAGGGCCAGGGGCCCATCGTCTGGTTGGATGTTCTTGATTTACCCCTGATTTATCAGCTGGAAGGTTCCTGGGCGATGGAAGGCAAGCCGCAGGAAAAAATCCTGTCGCGGGATAAGTCTTTTGCCGATTACAGCGCGGCCGGCGTGGTGCCCAGCATCAACTTCCGGCGTGGCGAAACCGACTCGCCCATGCTGCGTTATCCCTGGGGCAAAACCCGTTCCTGCCTGGTCGAGATGGCCGAGCATTACCAAGAGGGTCTGCTGCAAGTCAGCTATGTCAACCCGGAAACCGGCGCCAGCCTGTTCCCCAGCATTGGCTTCGGTGCACTGATGTTAAGGCCGGGCGAAACCATTGCCCTGCCCAAGCGCACCACTGCCTGTGTATTCCATGTGGTGGAAGGCCATGGTGAGCTTTCCGTCGATGGGAGCTCAGTGGTGGCCTGGAATGAAAAGGACACGCTGTCGGCCCCTGGCTATAGCGATATCGTCCTGCGAAACCGCTCGGCCGATAAGCCTGTATTTATGATCATCGCCGACGAAGCACCCCTGCATCGTTACTTGGGCATTTTTTAACTACTGGATAGTGAGACTGAAGTTATGTCAAATAAACTGTTATTCCCGGCTAAAGAGCAAACCGTGGCCGTGGTTGCCGGCACAGAGGCACTGTTTCCGGTACATCGTATTTTCTGTGTCGGCCGTAATTATCATGCGCACGCCGCCGAAATGGGCGTGAGTGTCGATAAGTCCAAGAATGAGCCTTTTTATTTTACCAAGCACCCGAGCAGCCTGATCCCCAGTGGCAGCGAAATTGCTTATCCGCTGCAAACCGCCAACTACCATTACGAGATGGAGCTGGTGGTAGCCATCGGTAAAGAGGGCTTCGAGGTGAGTGAAAGCGATGCCAACGATATTATCTTCGGCTATGCCAGCGGACTGGATATGACCCGTCGCGACCTGCAGCTGACAGCACGTGAAACCGGCCGTCCCTGGGATCTGGGTAAAGATTTCGAGGAGTCTGCCGTGGTATCTGCGATTGTGCCGAAAGAAGTGACCGGTGCCGTTGAAGCCGGCAATATCGAACTGGCGGTCAATGGTGCGGTGAAACAGAAGTCCGACCTGACCAAGCTGATCTGGAATGTGCCGGAAATCATTGCGCACCTCTCCAAGTTCTACCACCTGCAGCCGGGTGACTTGATCTTTACCGGTACCCCGGAGGGAGTCGGCGCCGTGGTGGTCGGTGACCAGATCACCGGTACCGTCGAAGGCGTGGGTGATGTGTCACTCATTATCAAAAAATAACGTTAACCCTGGCTGATAAACCCCGAGGCCGAGGGAAACGGCTCGGCCTCGGTTTTTATCATAGGTTGCTGGTGTACGTGAACGCAGAACAAGTGGATGGTTTTTCACTCGAGCTAATGGTCATGATAAGTGCTAGTAAGATGCTTTTTGACTAAAAGTTCGATATTAAATGGAGTTTAACTCGTCATGATGATTGTAAAAAAGTTATTTACCGGTAGCGTGATGGGGGCCGCCTTGGGCTTCAGTTTGTCAGTGAGTGCCGACACCCTCAGGCTTGGCCATGTTACCCCCCCAAGCCATATCTGGCACCAGGTTGCGGAACGCTTTAACGACAATCTGAAAGAAGAATCTGCAGGTAAGCATACGATTAAGATCTACCCCTTGTCCAAGCTGGGGGGGGATGACCAAATGATCAACATGCTCCAATCCGGTGGTATTCAACTCGCGGTACTTACCGCGGGAAGCCTGTCCAACCGGGCTGAACCCATGAATGCCTGGTTTCTTCCTTATATTTTCAAAGATGTAACGGATGCAGCCGATGCGACCAGCCACCCGGCAGCCCAACAGATGCTGGAAGACTTAAGAGAGCATAAGCTGGTCGGTCTGGGTTACACCTTTGCCGGTATGCGTCACATTCTTTCGACCAAACCGGTGACCACTACCGATGACTTTGAAAATAAAAAAATAAGATCTTTTCCTAACCAGTTGTTTAATGACTGGTGGAATCAGCTCGGCGCTGCTCCTACCGCTTTGGCGATCAGCGATGTTTCTTCAGCATTGACAACAAACCTGTTGGACGCGGTTGACGTAGACCTTGATATTGTCGTTGGTTTAAAAATGTACCAGCAAGCACCTTACTTGACATTGACCAACCATATGGCATTCCCCGGCGTCGTGGTTGCCTCAGAGAAATGGTGGAACTCCCTTTCCGATGAGTACAAGGACATGGTATTGAAGTCATTTAAAGAAGCTGAGCAATGGGGTTTCGAGAAGCAGGCCGAGGCAGAGGTGGCTAATCTGGCGTTGCTCAAGAAGGAAGGCGTTACCGTTAGCGAGTTTAATCGTAAACAGTTGCATGATGCGACGGCAGTTGTGATTGAAAAGTACACGAACGTCAATGAGCTGACTAAGGATTTTTATCTGCAACAAACTCAAAACTAAGTTATTTAGTTAGGTAGGGCCGCAGGCCCTACTAATCGAGGTTATTATGTTAAAGATTATAAATGAAATAGATGGGCTGATTGGAAAGCTAGAGTATGGGCTCTTGATCCTGCTGGTGTCATGCCTAACTGTTATTTTATCGGCTCAGGTTGTGCTCAGATCATTTTTCAGCAGCCCGATTTTCTGGGCGGAAGAAGTCGCCGTGCAGATATTGATCTCTGCCACCTTTATCGGCGTCAGTTATCTGCTTTATTCCGGCAAGCTGGTGCGGGTGGATTTCATCCTTACGGTATTGAAGGCACCTTATGCGGTATGGCTGGATAAGATATTGGAACTTGTGGCGCTGGTGGTGCTGGCCGTGTTGTGTTATTACGCTACCGAGTGGATTCTGCGCCCGGAGATTAAAGTGGATGTCTCCCCCACCACGCAACTGCCAAGATGGTATAATTATGCGGTTTTGGTTGTCTCATTTTATTTCATGTCCTGGCACCAGTTTGTGAAAGTAATATGTCCGACGAAGATTGCTCAAGGCGAGGCGCCATTATGATTACCACCCTTTCCTTTTTTGTCGCCTTGCTGATAGGTCTGCCTATTTTCATTACATTACTACTGGGGACCCTTGTGTTTTTAATGCAAGCAGATCTCGCGGTATTAATGAGTGACTTGACAATACAGCTTTATGGTTCGCTTAACCAGAATGGTCTGCTGGCGATTCCTTTGTTCATGCTGGTCGGTGAGCTGATGAATAAAGGCGGATTGACCTCCCGTCTGATGAATGCCGCCGATGTGTTCGTCGGCGGTTTTAAAGGTGGCCTGGCTTATGTGAATCTGCTGACCAATGCCATGGCGGCCTCTATTCTTGGTTCGGCTACCGCCCAAATCTCGGTCATGAGTCGTTTGATGGTACCGACCATGGTGGAGAAGGGCTACAAAAAAGAGTTCTCTTCCGCCGTGACCATGGCCGGTGGTTTACTCGGGCCCATTATTCCTCCCTCCATGCTGATGATTATCTATGGCGTGGTGGCTTATCAGCCGATCTCTGCCCTGTTTATTGCCGGAATACTGCCGGGAATATTGATAGTGGTGGGTTTTGCTGTGGTTATTTTCATTACCGGCATAGTGTCGGGCTTGCCTTCCGGTGAACACCTTAAACACAGAAATGTTCGTCAGGAACTGATCAGCGGTTTATTGCCAGGTGCCATCCCCCTGGTGGTGATCATCTGTATTATCGCCGGCGTGATGACGCCGACCGAAGCGGGTGCCATTGCGTCGATCATGGCGTTCATCATGGGCTTTTTCGTTTACAGAACCATCAGTATCAAAGATTTACCGGGCATCTTCGGTGCCGTTGGCATCAATACCGCCACCATCACCGGGCTGATCGCCACCGCCTCCGTGTTTGGCTGGGCGCTGTCTTTTGAAGGTGTTCCCGATATGCTGGTTGAGTGGATCAGCGGCATCACCACATCCCCGTTACTGTTCCTGATGCTGGTTTATGTGCTGGTGATCTTGCTGGGCATGTTCCTGGAGAGTATCAGCGTGATGATAGTGATAGTGCCCATCATCTTGCCTGCCGCGCTCTCTTTTGGCATAGACCCCATCCACTTTGGGGTTATCATCAGCCTGGCCACCCTGGTGGGTCTGGTTACCCCGCCGGTGGGGCCTGGGCTCTATATTGCGATGACCTCCGCAAACCTGCCGATGGGTTCTCTGTTCAAGGCGATGATACCGTTTTTGCTGGCCATGTTTATCTGCATGCTGATTATCGCCGTCTTCCCATCCATTTCCTTATGGCTGCCCGGCATGATGGGTAAGTAGCGCATACCTTATACGCGATAAAAACACATATAACTATAAAATAGAGATACTAAAAATAACCATTGATTTATATGCGCACCCCGGTGCGCATTTTTTATCTGGTATCGCCCATGTTCGCCGAGACTAAAGAACTGTTCCGAATAATAGATCACTCTCGGCAGCGACCAGGTGCCGCTAAGCAGAGCAGTTCCCCTTATCCTCCCTGATGCAACGGAGTTGCCTGTTGGCGTAGTCGACAGACAACTCGGTGCTCGAGAAGAGACAACAGAGATCGACTACCATGACCGTGAAATGCCATGGACGGCATTTCACGAGCTCTCAGTGATGAGTTTCTGGCGTGTCTCGGGAGGCGGCTGTGTTGCCTCTGAGTTCAGGTTTAAAAAGATGATCAGATTTTTATTCAAATTGGTATTACTTAGCATGTGTCGCTATACCCTGGAGGATCTGACGCCATGGGAGTATTTGGCGAAACACCAACGGGTGGAAAACTCTAATCTGCGGTGTAACTAAAATAGGGATGTTTACACCCTAAGCCGCCACCGGCATCTGCCGGGTGCCGTGCCAGCGAATGCAGGCGGCCGCCAGTGCCTTGGTGGCATCCATGCCCAGGCGAGCGTGAGGCGAGCCAATGTGAGCGAGCGCGAAGGGGATCTCGGTACAGCCGAGAATGACCCGCTCCACTCCCTGCTGCAGCATTTCGCCCATGCAGGCGTCCAGCACTCGGCCCCCCTGTTCGACGGCGCCGGACTTGACCAGATAGATGCCCTCCATCACCCGCTTCTGCAGTGCTGTATCGGGCGTTTTAAGGCTGATGCCGAATTCCGCCAGGTGCCGGGGGTAAAAGCCGGCCTTCAAGGTGCCGTCCGTGGCCAGCAGCCCCACCGAGGTTATCCTGTCCCGTGCCAGCGCCTCGGCGCAGGCCTGGGCGATATGCAATATGGGCACACTGCTCGCCCGAGCCAGTGGTTCGTACCAGTAGTGGGCCGTGTTACAGGGAATGGCGATACAGCCGGCCCCGCCATTGATCAGGGTATTCAGCCCCTGCAGCAGTGCGTTGAGGGGGGATTCCTGGTTGTCCAGCAGGCAGGCGGTGCGGTCGGGGATCTGGGGGACGGAATGGACCAGCAGCGGCAGGTGTTCCTGATCCCGCGTGGCCGGGGTCTGGCTGATGATTTTGGTAATGAAATCGACGGTGGCCAGGGGACCCATACCGCCAAGTATTCCGATCAGGGAACTCATAATGGTTTCTCCATGCTGTTTGTCAGTAGCCTAAAGCAGCCGATGCCGGCAGCGACAATGCCGTCTGAGTACCCCCTATGCCCGATCTGCATAACCGGTGGGTAATTTTTTACATATCAACAGGATGAGGTTGTCATACGCCATCGTCATAACCGGTGCGGGGTCGGCATGGGCCGATATTGGCCTGAGGAATGGGTCGTGCGGATGATATAATGCGGCGGGTGCCGGTCATCAGGTGACCGCAAGCAGATCCATTATCGAGCCGAGGGGTGGGAGCATGAATATAGAAACAAAATGGCTGGAGGACTTTCTCTCCCTGGCCCATACCCAGAGCTTCTCCCGTTCCGCACAGGAACGACACATGACCCAACCCGCATTCAGCCGGCGGATCAAGGCGCTGGAAGCCGCACTGGGTTGTGAGCTGGTGGACAGGACCAGCACGCCCGTGCAGCTGACCGATGAAGGACGGCTGTTCCGGATCACCGCGCGGAACCTGGTGTCCCAGCTGGCCGACAGCATAGGTCACCTGCGGTCGATGAAACAACGCGGCGGCCGCACCATCGATTTTGCCGTGTCCCATACCCTGTCCCTGTCTCTGTTTCCCGCCTTCCTGCAGTCTTTTCGACAGGAGCTTGACGGGGTCAGTACCCGACAGCTGGTGGCCAACGTGGATGACAGCGTACAGGCACTGAAAAACGGTATCTGTGATTTCCTGCTGGCCTTCGAGGATCAGACCCTGGTGTCGGAACATTTTCACAAGTTCGAGCTGCAGACAGTGCAGCTGGTGCCTGTGTGCCGGGGTGATGAAGAGGGGAAGGCGATTTTCAACCTGGATGCGTCCGAGCCGGTGACCTTGCCTTACCTGGGCTACCCCGGGGAAATTTTCCTGGGTCGCTGCGTGGCGCGGTTGTTGCGCAATCGGCCGCGAACGGTGAGGTTGCAGCAGGCATTCGAATCCCCCCTGGCCGACAGCCTGAAGGTCATGGCCATGCAGGGCATGGGCATCGCCTGGGTACCGAGTTTCGCCATTCGGGAAGAGTTGCGGCAGGGATTTCTGGTGGTGTGCGGCGGGAGCAGCTGGCAGCTTTCCCTCAATGTCTGCCTCTATCGCTGCAGCCGGCCCTTGTCCGATGCAGCCGAAGACTTCTGGCGCCTGTGCGAGCACAGCTATGGCCAGCCGGAGCCCAGGGGATGAGCATGTTCGTGCGCCCCGGGCTGTATCTGTTGCAAGCCGCCCTGTGGTGGCTGCTTACCTTAAGCGGAGCGACGGCCGCGGACTACCGGGATGACAACCCTATACGGGTGGGCGGCGATCAGAGCTATCCGCCCTATGAATTCCTTAACCAGGATGGAGAACCGGACGGATATAATGTTGAACTGACCCGGGCCATCGCGGAAGTGATGGGCATGAAGGTCGACATCCGTCTGGGGGACTGGGATGCCATGCGCAAAGGCCTGGAGACGGGCGAGCTGGATGCGCTGCAGGGCATGGTGTTTTCCAGCGAGCGGACGGCCGAGTATGATTTTTCTCCTTCCCACGCCCTCGTGCACCAGTCGATCTTTGCCCGCAAAGGCGAGGGCAGGGCGACCGAACTCGCCGAGTTACGGGGCAAGGAGGTCATAGTGCAACGGGGCGGCATCATGCACGACCATCTGTTGCAGAATAACGTGGGTGCGCGTTTGATCCTGGTCGATACCCATGCCACCGGATTGCGTTTGCTGGCCGCGGGTAGGCACGACTATGCCCTGGTCGCCAATCTGCCGGGGCTGTATCTGGGCCGTGAGCTGGAACTTTCTAACATAGTGCCGGTGGGGCAGCCTTTCAGCCCGCAGCGCTATGGCTATGCGGTGAGCAAGGGTAACGAAGCCTTGCTGGCGCGCTTCAGCGAGGGGCTGGCTATCCTCAAGAATACCGGGCGTCACCAGGAAATATATGACAAGTGGCTGGGCCCCCTGGAGCAGAGTGGCTGGCCCTGGAAGAAGATCGGCCTGGCAGCCGCCCTGATGTCGGCCGTGTTGCTGGTGGTGCTGGGAGGCATCATGGTCTGGAACCGGATGCTGGCCCGGGAGGTGGCCCGGCGAACCCGGGAGCTGCACCTGCAGCATCAGCAACTGATCCAGGCCGACAAGATGTCTTCCCTGGGGATCCTCGTTTCCGGTGTGGCCCACGAGATCAACAACCCCAGCAGCCTGTTGCTGTTGAATTTGCCGGTGCTGAAGGAAGCCTACCAGGATATGGAGGAGCTGCTGGAAGCCCAATACCAGCAGCAGGGCGACTTCTATCTGGCCGGGCTGGCATACAGCCGCATGCGCGAGGAACTCCCCGCCATGTTGGATGATATGCTGACCAGCGCCGGCAGGATCCGGCGCATCGTCGATGACCTGCGGGATTTTGCCCGCCAGAATCCTGCCGAACTCGCCGAAATGGTTGATCTCAACCAGGTGGTCGCGACCGTCATCCGGCTGGTTGACAGCTGCATCCGCAAATCCAGTGACCATGTCGAGGTGGCCTATGCGGAGGCGCTGCCCCGTTTCAAGGGCAACGCCCAGCGGATCGAGCAGGTGGTGATCAACCTGATCGTCAATGCCTGTCAGGCACTGACATCCCCGGAGCAAGGCATTTCGATCAAGACCGGTTATCATGCCCGCAGCGAAGAGCTGTGCCTCGAAATCACCGACCAGGGCTGCGGCATAGAACCACACAACCTGTCCCGCCTGAAAGACCCTTTCTTCACCACCAAGCGAGAGCAGGGCGGGATAGGGCTGGGCCTTTCCGTGTCTGCCAGCATAGTGCAGGAGCATGGCGGCCGGCTGATCTATGACTCGGAGCCGGGCAGGGGAACCCGCGTCACCCTGTTTCTCCCCGTACTCAAAGGAGCCCCGTCGTGAACAAGAGTAACCCTTATCCCAGCTTCGGTGTCTTGCTGGTGGATGATGAGGCCCCTTTCCTGCGCAGCCTCAGCATCGCCCTGGAGCGGCTGGGCGGCATCAACCACATCTACCGTTGCGAAGACAGCCGGGAGGTCATGGGCGTGATTGCCCGGGAGCCCATCGGTCTGGTGCTGCTGGATCTGACCATGCCTCATCTGTCGGGTGAGACCCTGTTGCGGCAGATAGTGGAAGAATACCCCGAGATCGGCGTTATCGTCGTCAGCGGCCTGAATCAGCTGGAGACGGCGGTGAACTGTATCCGTCTCGGTGCCTATGATTATTTCGTCAAAACCACGGAAGAAGACCGCTTGATCGGCGGCATCCGCCGCGCGATTGAGAGCCAGGAAATACGCCTGGAAAACCAGGAAATGCGCAAACGGTTTCTCACCGATACCCTGGAACGACCCGAGGTGTTTGCCGGCATCGTTACCCGGGACAAGGGCATGCGTTCGGTGTTCCAGTATCTGGAGGCGGTATCGGCCAGCAGCCAGCCGGTATTGATCTGCGGTGAAAGCGGGGTGGGCAAGGAGCTGATCGCTCATGCCATTCATACCCTGAGCAACCGTAACGGCCCCGTGGTCTGTGTCAATGTGGCCGGGCTCGACGATAACGTCTTTGCCGACACCCTGTTCGGTCATCATCGGGGGGCCTTCACCGGTGCCGATCGGACTCGTGCCGGCATGATTGAGCAGGCCGCGGGCGGTACCCTGTTTCTGGACGAGATCGGGGATCTGAGCCTGGCTTCCCAGGTCAAGCTGTTGCGGCTGCTGCAGGAAGGGGAGTATTACCCCCTGGGCAGCGACAGGCCCAAGCGCATCCGTGCCAGGGTGGTGGTTGCGACGCATCAGGATCTGGCCCGCAAGCAGCAGGCCGGTGAGTTCCGCAAGGATCTCTACTACCGGCTACGGACCCATCAGGTGGAAATTCCGCCGCTGCGCAACCGCAAGGGCGATATCCCCCTGCTGCTGGAACACTTCCTTGCCGAGGCGGCGGCGGAGCTGGGCAAGACGGTACCCACCGTGCCCAAGGAGCTGGCGGTGCTGCTGGCCAACCATGCCTTTCCCGGCAATGTGCGGGAGCTGCGCGCCCTGGCGTTCGATGCCATGAGCCAGCATAAATCGCGGATGCTGTCGATGGAGGTGTTCCGGCGGGCCCTGGGGCAAAATGAGACGCTGTTGGCGCCGGAAGGAGAGGCCGAGCCCGCGCCATTCGGCCATATGCAGACACTGCCCAAGCTGAATGAAGTCGGCGATCTGCTGGTGGCCGAGGCCATACGCCGGGCGCAGGGAAATCAATCGCTCGCCGCCCGGCTGCTGGGCGTTTCCCAGCCGGCGCTGAGCAAGAGGCTGAAGAAAGCCGGTTCCGAGGACGCCGGATAAACCCCTATAACCCGGGTTAAGGTTATAACCCGGGTAAAATCGCCTATAAGCTTGATTAGCAAAGAGTTGTTTGCTTTTTTGTGCTCCGCCCCTAACTTTGGTTATACCCCTTCTGTCAAGCCATGCCTGCCTGTTAAAAAATAAAAATCATATAAAAACAATTACTTACTTTGTTTTTAGGATTTGGCACATTGTTTGCTTTTGTTGGGTGAGGAGTTGGCGATTGACCGCCAGATACCGATGGGCCGGACCGCTGCATTGCGCGGTATCGTCCGGCAGCAAGCCACGACATCAGTAACAAGGAATAGGCGATGGAACAAACAATATTAGAGAAAGGCAGCACCGGCTTTTGGAGCGGACTCGCGCTATGGAAAAAAATTCTGGTGGGTATGATCCTGGGGATCATCGCCGGGGGGGTCATGGGCCCGGATGCCGAGCTGTTCAAGCCGATCGGCACCCTCTTTGTCAATGCGATCAAGATGCTGATCGTGCCGCTGGTATTCTGCTCCCTGGTGGTGGGGGTCACATCCATGCAGGATACCCGCAAGATGGGGCGTATCGGCCTCAAGTCGGTAGTGCTCTATCTGGGTACGACGGCGGTGGCCATCAGCATCGGCCTGGGGCTGGCGCTGCTGTTCGCTCCGGGGGATGGCATGAATATGACCATCACCGAGCAGGCGGCGGCGAACGAAGCGCCTTCCATGATGGACACCCTGCTGGCATTGATCCCGCAAAATCCCATCGGTGCCATGGCCGCAGGCAACATACTGCAGATCATCGTCTTTGCCCTGGGGCTGGGCATTGCCCTAACCCTGTGCGGTGAAAAGGCGGAGCCGGCGGTCCGGCTGTTTGAAAGCCTGTCCGAAGGCATGTACAAGCTGACCGAACTGATCATGAAGCTGGCCCCCTACGGTGTCTTCGGCCTGATGGCCTGGGTGGCCGGCAAATATGGCCTGGAGGTACTGCTGCCGCTGATCAAGGTGATTGCCCTGGTCTATGTGGGCTCCCTGATCCATGTGCTGGTGTTCTACACCGGTCTGATCAGCGTGCTGGGTCGCCTCAACCCCGTCCGCTACCTGAAGGGGCTGATCAACCCGGCTGCCGTGGCCTATACCACCACCAGCAGCTCCGGCACCCTGCCGGCCACCATCAAGGCCGCCCGCGAAGAAATGGGCGTATCCCGGGGCATTTCCAGTTTCGTGCTGCCGCTGGGCGCGACCATCAACATGGACGGCACCGCCCTCTATCAGGGGATCTGTGCCGTGTTCGTGGCCCAGGCCTTCGGCATTGATCTGGGCGCCTCCGACTATATCCTGATCATCATGACCGCCACCCTGGGCTCGATTGGTACTGCCGGTGTGCCCGGTGCCGGCCTGATCATGCTGTCGCTGGTACTGACCACCGTTGGTCTGCCGCTGGAAGGCCTGGCGATTGTCGCCGGTATCGACCGTATCCTGGATATGGCCCGTACCAGCGTCAATGTGTGTGGTGACCTGATGGTGTCGGTACTGATCGGCAAGAGTGAAAACGAGCTGGACGAATCTGTCTATAACCGCGCCGGTCACGCGAGCGACGTCGCCAAAGGGTAACAGGCGTCGAATGCAGCGCAGGACGGGGCAACCGCCCCCTCCTGCCACCCACTCGGGTCTTGATTAACCATCGGATCCAACCAGCATCCCGCCGTGTTGCCATACCCACGGCGACCCTGTCGGAATCCTTATGCCGGCCGCCGTGCCATCCCTGCTGCAACCCACTCGACGGGCATTTTTTTCCTTCTTTCCCCGATTCTATTCCCCCCGCGTTAACCCATGTCTTGTTTTGACATGTCGGTGTCTTAATCAGCAATGTTGCCAAAGGGTATCGGCTGTTTACTGTCGGTTACCTTGACAGGGGCTTTGATGCTGCCGCCTGTCGCGGTTTGTGACGTCCCGGTCAGATGCCGGCGTTGACTCCCGTTAGCAAAAAGGATGTTCATTATGTGCGCAATTCACGGAAACAGAGGTGTTGTCTATACCGGTCCGGGCAAGGTCGAGGTGCAATCCATCGCCTTCCCTGAACTGTCCATAGGCAAACGCGCCTGTCATCATGGGGTGATCCTCAAGGTGGTGTCGACCAATATCTGCGGCAGTGACCAGCATATGGTCCGTGGACGGACCACCGCCGAGGCCGGCCTGGTTCTGGGCCATGAAATCACCGGACAGATCATCGAATGCGGCCGTGATGTCGAGTTTCTCAAGGTGGGCGACATTGTTTCCGTCCCCTTCAACATCGCCTGTGGCCGTTGCCGCAACTGCAAGGAAGGCAAGACCGGCATCTGTCTGAACGTCAACCCGGCCCGTCCCGGCGCCGCCTACGGTTATGTGGACATGGGCGGCTGGGTCGGCGGTCAGTCCGAGTATGTGATGGTGCCCTATGCGGACTTCAACCTGCTCAAGTTCCCCGATCCGAACCAGGCGATGGAGAAAATCCGTGACCTGACCCTGCTGTCAGACATCTTCCCCACCGGTTTCCACGGTTGCGTCACCGCCGGCGTGGGCCCCGGCTCCACCGTCTATATCGCCGGTGCCGGTCCGGTCGGCCTGGCCGCCGCCGCTTCGGCCCAGTTGCTGGGTGCGGCCTGCGTCATCGTCGGCGACATGATCCCGGACCGCCTGGCCCAGGCGCGCAGCTTCGGCTGCGAGACCATCGATCTGCGCGAAGAAGGTTCGATGGAAGACAAGATCGAACAGATCCTGGGTGAGCGTGAAGTCGATACCTTCGTCGACTGCGTCGGCTTCGAGGCTCATGGCTGCGGCTGTGATCATGGCAAGGAACAACCGGCTACCGTGCTGAACTCCGCCATGGCCCTGACCCGCGCCGGCGGCCAGATCGGTATTCCCGGCCTCTATGTCACCGAAGATCCGGGCGCCGTTGACGAGGCTGCCAAACATGGTGCCTTGAGCATGCGCTTCGGCCTGGGGTGGGCCAAGTCCCACTCCTTCCACACCGGCCAATGCCCGGTGATGAAGTATCACAGGCCCTTGATGCAGGCGATCCTGTTCGATAAGGTGAAGATTGCCGATGCCGTTAACGTACAGGTGATCAGCCTGGATCAGGCCGCCCAAGGCTATGCCGAGTTTGATGGTGGTGTCGCGAAGAAATTTGTTATCGACCCCCATGGTATGGTGCCGGCGTAAATAGCGATGCGGTAATGCCAATGCCTTCCACCATACGGTGGAAGGCATGTTTTGGTTGATGGTAATTTGTCCGGCCAGGAGCGGTCGGGCGGACAGAATAATTCATGGCGGTTTATACAGCTAAGCCGACATGACCGTTTTTATAAGGTTGATGCTATGGATGAGACTCAAGCAGGCGTTCTTAATACTATCGAAGACCTTGTCGGTTCGATAAAACATAAACCTGGCGCGCTGTTGCCCATCTTACATAGTATCCAGGACCATTTTGGCTATATCCCCGATCCCGCCATCGGGGTGATCGCCTCCCATTTACGTTGCACCGAGGCCGATGTGCACGGTGTGATCAGTTTCTACCATTATTTCCGAAGCCAAAAGCCGGGCCGGTATGTCATCGAAGTCTGCCGGGCCGAGGCCTGCCAGGCGCAGGGTGGCCGGGAGTTCGAGCAATATGTACGGGACAAGCTGAATATCGGTTTCGACCAGACCACCCCGAGCCAGGATATCAGCCTGAAGGCGGTCTATTGCCTGGGCAACTGTGCCACCGGCCCTTCCATCCGGGTGGGTGACGATATCAAGGGCCGCATGAATCCGGCTAAATTCGATCGTCTGGTGGATGAGCTGACCACCTTCAAACTGGAGCTGAAATAATGACCCTGCGTGTCTATGTTCCCTATGAGACCACGGCCCTGTCCCTGGGCGCCGAACAAGTGGCGACCCTGATCCGGCGCGAAGCCGAGCGGCGTGGTGTGGATATTGAAATCATCCGCAACGGTTCACGCGGCCTGTTCTGGCTGGAGCCGCTGGTCGAGGTGGAAACCGATGAAGGTCGCTATGGCTTCGGCCCGGTCGAGCTGGACGACGTCGCCTCCCTGTTCGACGCCGGCTTCGAGCGCGGTGCCGTCGAGCACCCGCTGGCCCTGGGCCTGACCGAACAGATCCCCTATCTGAAAAACCAGCAAAGGGTGACCTTTGCCCGCATCGGCATCACGGATCCGGTGTCGCTGGATGACTATCGCTCGCTGGACGGTTTCAAGGGCCTGGACAAGGCGGTGAGTCTGTCGGCCCAGGCGCTGGTCGACTGCGTCAAGGAATCCGGCCTGCGTGGCCGGGGCGGGGCGGCGTTTCCCACCGGTATTAAGTGGCAGACGGTGCTCGATGCCCAGGCTCCGCAGAAGTATATCGTCTGCAATGCCGATGAGGGCGACTCGGGCACCTTTGCCGACCGTATGGTGATGGAGTCGGATCCCTATATGCTGATCGAGGGCATGATCATCAGCGGCCTGGCGGTGGGCGCGACCCAGGGTTACATCTACCTGCGGGAGGAATACCCGCTGGCCCATGAATTATTGAACAAGGCCATCGAGCGGGCCTATGCCGCCGGCTACCTGGGCGACAATATCGCCGGCAGCGGCCGCCGCTTCGAGCTGGAGGTGCGGCTCGGCGCCGGCGCCTATATCTGCGGCGAAGAAACCTCGCTGCTGGAGAGCCTGGAAGGCAAGCGCGGCATGGTACGCGCCAAGCCGCCGCTGCCGGCGATCAATGGCCTGTTCGGTCAGCCGACCGTGGTCAACAACGTGCTCACCTTCGCCGCCATTCCCTCCATCCTCGGTGAGGGCGCCGAGTTTTATGCCAATTACGGCTATGAGCGCTCCAAGGGCACCCTGCCGTTCCAGCTGGCCGGCAACCTCAAACAGGGTGGCCTGGTGGAGCTGGCCTTCGGCCAGCGCCTGCGCGATTTGATTTATGAATTCGGCGGCGGTACCCGCAGCGGCCGGCCGGTGCGGGCGGTGCAGGTCGGCGGTCCGTTGGGGGCCTACCTGTCACCGGAGCAGTTTGATGTGCTGCTGGATTACGAGTCTTTCTCAAAAATCGGTGCAGTGCTCGGTCACGGCGGCGTGGTGGTGTTCGATGAAACCGTCAATATGGCCGAGCAGGCCCGCTTCTCGATGGAATTCTGTGTCGAGGAATCCTGCGGCAAGTGCACCCCGTGCCGGATAGGTTCGGTACGCGGCGTCGAGGTGATCGACAAGATCATCGCAGGCGATAACCGGGCCGCCAATATCGCGCTGCTGGAAGACTTGTGTGACACCATGATCCAGGGCTCCCTGTGCGCCATGGGCGGCATGACGCCGTTTCCGGTCAAGAGCGCGCTCCAGTATTTTCCCGAAGATTTCAACAGCTAAAGGTGGGCGTAAATTATGGTTGAGCATTTTTATCCCGAGAAGGATTACGGGACGCCGGCCCGTCTGTCGGAAAAGCTGATTACCCTGAACATAGACGGCATTGAGGTCACGGTACCCGAAGGCACGTCGGTGATGCACGCGGCGGCCAGGGCCGACATCAATATCCCCAAACTGTGCGCCACCGACAGCATGGAGGCCTTTGGCTCCTGCCGGCTTTGCACGGTGGAGATAGAGGGACGGCGCGGCTATCCCGCCTCCTGTACCACGCCGGTCGAGCAGGGCATGGTGGTGCGCAGCCAGAGCCAGGCCCTGGCCAAGCTGCGCCGCAATGTGATGGAGCTGTATATCTCCGATCACCCCCTCGACTGCCTGACCTGCCCGTCCAACGGCGACTGCGAGCTGCAGGACATGGCGGGCGCCGTGGGCCTGCGCGAGGTGCGCTACGGCTTCGACGGCGAGAATCACCTGGATTCGGTCAAGGACGAATCCAACCCCTATTTCACCTTCGATCCGAGCAAGTGTATCGTCTGCTCTCGCTGCGTGCGGGCCTGCGGCGAGGTGCAGGGCACCTTCGCCCTGACCATCGAAGGCCGGGGGTTCGACTCCAAGGTGTCCACCGGCAAGGATACCAACTTTGTCGACTCGGCCTGCGTGTCCTGCGGCGCCTGCGTCCAGGCCTGCCCGACCTCGACCTTGATGGAAAAGTCGGTGATCGACAATGGCCAGCCCGAGCACAGCGTGATCACCACCTGTGCCTACTGTGGCGTGGGCTGCTCATTCAAGGCGGAAATGAAAGGTGATCAGGTGATCCGCATGACCCCCTGGAAGGGTGGCAGTGCCAACCATGGCCATTCTTGCGTCAAGGGACGTTTTGCCTTCGGTTATGCCACCCACAAGGACAGGCTGACCAAACCCATGATCCGTCAATCTATCGACGAGCCCTGGACCGAGGTCAGTTGGGAAGAGGCGATCAATTTCGCCGCCCGGCGCCTGCGCGAAGTGCAGGACAAACATGGCCGCAAGAGTGTCGGCGGTATTACCTCGTCCCGTTGTACCAATGAAGAAACCTACCTGGTGCAGAAGCTGGTACGGGCGGCGCTGGGCAACAACAACACCGATACCTGTGCCCGGGTCTGCCACAGCCCCACTGGCTATGGCCTGAAGATGACCCTGGGCGAATCGGCGGGTACCCAGGACTTCGATTCGGTGATGCAGGCCGATTGCATCATGGTGATCGGCGCCAACCCCACCGACGCCCACCCGGTGTTCGGTTCCATGATGCGCAAGCGTCTGCGGGAAGGGGCCAGCCTGATCGTGGCCGATCCCCGCCATATCGATCTGCTGGAAACCCCCCACGCGGGTGAGGGCATCCACCTGCCGATCCGGCCGGGGACCAACGTCGCCCTGATCAATGCACTGGCCCATGTGGTGGTTACCGAGGGACTGGAAGACGAGGCCTTCGTGGCCGAGCGCTGCGATCCGGACGATTACCTCATCTGGCGCGCCTTCGTCGCCGAGCAGCGCAACTCGCCGGAGCTGATGGCGGACGTGATCGGCGTGCCGGCCGAAACCATTCGCCGGGCGGCCCGCCAGTATGCCACCGCCGGCAACGGTGCCATCTATTACGGCCTGGGCGTCACCGAACACAGCCAGGGCTCGACCATGGTGATGGGCATCGCCAACCTGGCGATGGCCACCGGCAATATCGGCCGGCCCGGGGTCGGGGTCAACCCGCTGCGGGGCCAGAACAACGTGCAGGGCTCCTGTGACATGGGCTCCTTCCCCCATGAACTGCCCGGCTACCAGCCGGTCAATGATGCCGGGGTGCGCGGCCAGTTCGAGGTGGCCTGGGGCGTGAGCCTCGAAGCCGAACCCGGATTGCGGATCCCCCATATGTTCGATGCCGCCATTGCCGGCCAGTTCAAGGCCATGTATGTGCAGGGTGAGGACATCGCCCAGTCGGACCCCAATACCCAGCATGTGGAGGCGGCGCTGCGCTCCCTGGAGCTGTTGATCGTGCAGGATATCTTCCTCAACGAAACCGCCAAGTTCGCCCATGTGATCCTGCCCGGCTCCACCTTCCTGGAGAAGAACGGCACTTTCACCAATGCGGAGCGCCGGATCAACCGGGTACGCAAGGTGATGCCGCCGCTGGCGGGCAAGGAGGACTGGGAGATCACCATGGCGCTGGCCAATGCCCTCGGTTACCCGATGCGCTATCGGCATCCCTCCGAGATCATGGATGAAATCGCCAGCGTGGCGCCGTCGTTCGCCAATGTCAGCTACGACAAGCTGGATGAACTGGGCAGCATCCAGTGGCCCTGCAACGACGAGCATCCCGAAGGCATGCCGGTGATGCATACCGACAGCTTCCCCATCGGTCGGGGGCGCATGGTGGTGACCGAGTTTATCCCCACCACCGAGCAGGTGTCGGAGACCTATCCGCTGTTGCTGACCACCGGGCGTATCCTCAGCCAGTACAATGTTGGGGCCCAGACCCGGCGCACCGACAACAACGTCTGGCACAGCGAGGACGTGCTGGAAATCCATCCCCATGATGCCCAGTTGCGGGACATTGCGGACGGCCAGCCGGTGACCATCGCCAGCCGTACCGGCAGTACCGTGCTGAAGGCCAGGTTGAGCAAGCGCATGCAGCCGGGAGTGGTGTATACCACCTTCCACTTCCCGCACAGCGGTGCCAACGTGATCACCACCGATAATTCCGACTGGGCGACCAATTGCCCGGAATACAAGGTGACGGCGGTGCAGGTGTCGGGCTCGGATGCGCATGCCCTGTCCGACTGGCAACAGAAGTTTTATGCCTTTACTCGCGAGCAGCTGGACTTCCATGAGGCCGGCAGCAAGCAGGATAGCGACTAAAACCCGAAGCTGGTCCTGGCCTGAGGGCGGATGACATCAGCAATAACGGGGCGCTTGTTTGGCAGGCGCCCCGTTTTTATGCGGAAATAACTTGCCGGTGGCGACGGCTAACGGTATCAAGAACCTATATCATAAACAGCGTAAAGGAGCCCTCATGAGTGGTCAGCAGTCGGAAAGCTGCCCTGCGGGCGTGGTCAGCGCAGGGGTTGACCGGATCCGCCGGGGCAGTCGGTCCCGAGAGCAGGATCTGGTTGCCGAAGAGGTGCCGGTGGCGCTGGTCTATAACGGTATTTCCCATGCGGTGATGATGGCGAGCCCCCTGGACCTGGAAGATTTTGTACTGGGGTTCAGCCTGACCGAAGGTATCATCAGCCGCGCCGGGCAGATCTACGGCATGGAACTCAGCCACCAGCAGTTGGGCATCGAAATAGAGATAGAGCTCAGCAGCGAGTGCTTCCTGAAATTAAAAGAGAAACGGCGGGCGCTGACCGGTCGCACCGGTTGTGGCCTGTGCGGCCGGGAGTCGCTGGTGCAGGCCCTGCCGCCGGCTCCCCTGGTCAGCCCCGCCGCCATGCCGCCCCTGGCGGCGATCGCCCGGGCCGGCGAATTGCTGCAGGAACGGCAACCGCTGCACCGCCTGAGTGGCGCCGTCCATGCGGCCGGCGCCTTCGACCGCGAGGGCGGTCTGCTGGCGGTGCGCGAGGATGTGGGCCGGCACAATGCCCTGGACAAGCTGATCGGCGCCCAGCTGAGCGGCACAAGGCCCCCCGCCGACTTCATGATGGTCACCAGCCGGGCCAGCTACGAGATGGTGCACAAATGCGCCATGCTGGGGGTGGCCACCCTGGTGGCGGTGTCGGCTCCTACCTCGCTGGCCATCGACTATGCCCGGCAGTCGGGGATGAACCTGCTCGGCTTCGCCCGCGGCGGGGATGGCGTCATCTACCACCAGGCCGATCCGGCCGGGCCGGAGTAACCCTTTCCCATTCAGCGTCAAGTCCGGTCATAGCACCGGGCTTTTTATTGCATACTGTCGTATCCAGATATAAAGGTGACGTATCCAGGGTCTGCCCGGCGGGCTATCTTACCTAAAGTTATGTTGATTGATTGTTCAATTAAATTGGGCGGGTGCCGAAGGGCGGGGCCTGATCATGTTCATAGCGGGGTGCTTACAAACCAGAGAAACCAGTGGATGGTATTATCGCAATGTAACTTACGAGTCATGGAATCAAGACAAGAGGGTGTTACCCATGGATATGGTGTTGTCTGTTGCTATTATTTTTACCCTGGTGGCCTCGGCGGTGATACTGCTGCGCCTGGGAAATGTACGTTGTAAGGGCGAGATGCCCACCTCCCTGTTTACCTTTATCGCTATCCTGTTTACCTCCGGCCTGGATGTCGGCCTGATCATGTTCCCGCTGACCGAATTTCCGGTGTATGCCAGCGAGGCCGAATACGGTTTCGCCAACCCGCTGGCCATCGAGTTTGGCTTCTGGGGCTTCCTGGTGTGGGGTTTCTACTTCCTGACCACCTTCTACTTCGTGCTGGTCGAACCCAGGGTCAGGCTGTTCGAGATCCCGCTGATCAAGTTTATCAACAACCTGGTGATCATCGGCACCTGCGCCTTCACCGGCTTCCTGTTCCTGAGCTATCTGCCCAGCTATATCGAAGGCATCTCGCCGGCCATGACCTATGGACTGGTGGCGCTGGTGGTGCTGGCGGCCGTCTGGTCCAGCTCGGACGTGCGTTATGTGAAGTTGCTGAGCGTGGCGTCGACCTGGCTGTTTATCGCGCTGATCGGCGCTATGTGGTTGAACACGGGGGCGGGCGTGCAGGGGCTGGGTGGCACCGTGGCCGGTATCGGTGAATACTTCGCCAACATCCATCAGTTTGTTACGCCCATTACCGACTACCATGCCTTCTACCTGTTCTGGTGGTTCTCCTGGAGCATCATGATCGGCCAGTTCGTGGCCCGTTTCTCGGGCGGACTGAAGGCCTGGCAGCTGTGTCTCGCCATGCTGGTGGTACCCTCCATCCCTATCGCCATCTGGTTCTCGGTGCTCTACCTCCATTTCGAGCAGACCCTGGTGATCGGCGGCCTGCTGAACCTGGCGATGGTGGTGGTCGGGGTTATCTTCGTGATCAACTCCCTGGACTCCCTGATCCGCCTCTATACCACCAACCTGCGTATCGAGGCGGAGAAGCTGGGGCCGGTTCGCTATGTGGCCCTGAACTGGACGCTGATGTTCGGCCTGGTGCTGCTGTTCCAGTTCACCCCGCTGAAAATCGAGTGGGTGGGACTGGTGGTGATCGGCCTCTACGCGCTGATTTCGGTGCAGCTCTGGCGGCGTCGCAGCCAGCTTCACCGGCTGGGGCAGGACTCTGACCGGGTGACCACGGTGTCTGCCAAGGCCTAAGGTAACATTCCCTATATTCCCAGCCGATGTCAGGCCGCCTAATGGCGGCCTTGTTGTTTTCAGGGCTGCTGATATGTCTCGGGGTATTCCCTCTCTGCGCTGGGTTAAGCGAATGAGGCTTGCCTTGGTGAGCGGCATTTATCCTGATCAGGATTGTCGGTTTGAAGCCTGAGCCAGGCTCTCATCCGCCCTTCGGGCCACGACGAAATCATGAACAGTAACGGAACACACCCTGGGAAGAAGGCTTTGCTTAAAATAGGCGACGGCTCTGCGACAGATGTGTGTCGAGCGATGGGCAGATATCGGAGAAGGGCGCTCGGGTTCGGTCCAGCCGTCCATGGCGTTTAAAAAACTGGCCTGGGCCTCGTTGCCCAGGCCAGTAAAAGTGGACTGACCCTAATCAACATGCCTGTCTGTCAGGCATGGCATAATAGTGCCACGAAGCTGGTTGCTCATATTATTCGTAAGCGACATAAATCATTGTTCTATTGACGGATTAATCGATGAAAAGGAGGCTTTTAGGGGCGGCTGGTGGATTTCAGCTCGGGGTGATAATGGCGCGTGCCGGTCTGGAGCCGGGCATTGGATCCTTCTGGAATAGCCGCCATGGCTGTCACGGGCCGGTTTGGGGATGGTGAGTCGGGAGACGGCTTCCATTCCCTTATGGTGTGCGTCTGAGCACTGGGAATGGAAGCCGGGGAGGGGGAGTTAGAAAGCTACTTCCACATTGCCCTGGGGCACGCTGCAGCAGCTCAGTACATAGCCGTCGGCGATGTCTTCGTCGGTGATACCGCCGTTGTGCTCCATGGTGACTTCGCCCTTCACCACTTGCACCTTGCAGGTACCGCAGATGCCCATGCCGCAGGCCTTGGGAATGTGCAGGCCAACCTGGGCCGCCGCACTGTGCAGGGTTTCGCCCGGCAGTATCTCCACCTGCAGGTCGCTGTCCTGGAAGGACACCGTCAGCCGGTCTTCGGTACGCTCCAGTTCCTCGGCCAGCTCATGGGCCTCGCGGGCCTGTTCCTCGACGTCTTCGGCGACCTCGACCGGGGTTGCGCCAAAACTTTCCTCATGGTAGTGCTCCATCGGGAAGCCGCTGTTTTCAAGCAGGGTGCGCACCGCCCGCATATAGGGGTTGGGACCACAGCAGAATATTTCCCGCTCCATGAAGTCCGGGGCGATAAGGGCGAGCATGGCGCCGTTCAGGTAACCCTTGAAGCCACTCCAGGTTTCCCCTATGTCGGTACGCTCGCAGATCAGGCTGAGGTGAATGTTGTTCAGCCGGGAGTCCATGTGCTGCAGCTCCCGGTAGAACACCAGGTCCTTCGGCGTGCGGGCACTGTGTACGAAATGCATATCGACGTCGGCGTTGGTGTCGAACCACCAGCGGGCCATGGACATCACGGGAGTGATGCCGACGCCGCCGGAGAGCAGCAGCACCTTGTCATTGGGGAAATCGATACAGTTGAAGTTGCCGACCGGACCGTGTACCGCCAGGGCGTCTCCTTCATTGAGGTTGTCGTGCAGCCAGTTGGAGACCACACCGCCGGGCACCCGCTTGACGGTAATGGAAAAGCTGTAAGGGACGGAAGGGGAGGAAGCGATGGTGTAGCTGCGCATCACCGTCTGCCCTTCGATTTCCAGTTCCAGGGTGACGAACTGTCCCGGCTTGAAGAAGAACAGCAGGGGGCTTTCCGCGGTAAAGCAGAAGGTCCTGACGTCCCAGGTTTCCTGTATGACCCTGACACAACGCACGGGGTGACGCCCGTTGCTCCATGTTTGGGTATTGATGGGTGAGATAAAATCCTGATTCATCGCTGTTCTCCGACCGGCTTAGGGAGCCACTCCCCGGGTTATCCTTTATGCTGGCATTTTTGTGCACTTTGGACCCGGGCGGTTGCCCAAAAACGACATGCAGATATCTGCCAGCCCCGCTTTGGATAATGAGCAGGCAGATGTTGGGCGAGGCGGGGGGCGGGAGGTCGGAAATCATCGGCCGGCGAGTCGTTTTCAGATAATCGCTTGATGATAACCTTGATGAAAATAGGGCTTCCGGTGGGGTTCCATCGATGGTATCCGGGACACACCGTTCAACCACAACAGCAAAGGAAGCAGCACACATGGAGCAGACCAACACCGCATTGATCGGCACAGCCCCCAGCCTGGGTGAGGCAGTGCAGATGTTGCAGCAGCGTCGTCCCGGCTATTCACTCCCTCAGGCGTTTTATAACAGTCCCGAAGTCTTTGCCGCCGATATGGAGCAGATTTTCTGCAAGGAATGGCTCTATGTCGGCCTGACCTGCGAGATCCCCAAGATCGGTAACTTCATGACGCTGGAAGTGGGCAACAACCCCATTACCATAGTGCGCAACAAGCAGGGCATTCAGGCTTTTCACAATGTCTGCCGCCATCGTGGTTCACGTCTCTGTACCTCTAAAAAAGGCAAGGTCGCCAAGCTGGTCTGCCCTTACCACCAGTGGACCTATGAGCTGGACGGCAACCTCATCTATGCCGGCAATGATATGGGTGACAGTTTCAACAAGGCCGACTTCCCCCTGAAGCAGGTGCACACCAAGACCGCAGGCGGTTATATCTTTATCAGCCTGGCCGACAATCCACCGGAGATCGACGGCTTCCTGGCGGAGCTCGAGCGTTATCTTGAACCCTATGATCTGGAAAACGCCAAGGTGGCGGTGCAATCCGAAATCGTCGAGGATGCCAACTGGAAGCTGGTGATCGAAAACAACCGGGAATGCTACCACTGCAATGGTTCTCATCCCGAGTTGCTCAACACCCTGCTGGAATTTGACGACACCACGGATCCCCGCGCCACCGACGGCTTCAAGGCCCACGTGGCCCGCATGGCCGAGCAATGGGACGCGGAAAATATTCCCCATGAGCATGTGTCGTTCGGGTTGCGCAACCGCATGGTGCGCATGCCGCTGGCCGAAGGCAAGGTGGCGATGACCATCGATGGCTCCAATGCCTGCGAGAAGACCCTGGGCCGGGTCAAGAACCGGGAGCTGGGTTCGCTGCGCATCCTGCATCTGCCCAACTCCTGGAACCATGGCCAGAGCGATCACCTGATCACCTTCCAGGTGGTGCCGATCGGTCCGCAGAAGACCAAGGTGATCACCAAGTGGGTGGTACACAAGGATGCGGTAGAAGGGGTTGACTACGATGTGGAAAAACTGCGTCGGGTATGGGACGCCACCAATGCCCAGGACAGGACTCTGGCCGAGGAAAACCAGCGGGGCATCAACTCCATGGCCTATGAGCCGGGCCCCTATTCAGCCACCTATGAATTCGGGGTGGTGAACTTCATCGACTGGTACTCGGACACCTTGATCGACAATGCCCAGGTGTCGGTCAAGTTGCCGGAATAAGCCGGTCTTGTGGTAACACCGTTCACTTAAGCAGAAAGGAGAGTCCTCTTCCACACACCGACTCGCCGAAACCCGTCCCTGGGGGCTCGGCGAGTCGGCTTTGTAGATGACGACTCACCTTAACTGAACAGTGTTATGTCTTGCGGGGGAGTGTCCTGCTCCCCCGCAATCATCATTTCATACAGCTATTCAGAACATCCTGCACCTCGGGGTGCAGCAGTTCCCGTTTGACCAGCAGCGATTCCAGCCGTTCTTGCCATAACGCCCGTTCCGCTCCCGCCAGGGCCGCGGTCAGTCTGTCGGCACATTCCGCCAGCGACAGCCGAGCTGCCCCCTCAAGCCCCCAAGCCTGCAGCTGGGCACGAAAATCGTCCTGATCCATCAGCTCGGTGATCATCATGGTTCTGTCCTCCTCTCTTTAATTTTCGCTACAGCCTATTCAGCCGTTTTAGCCTCCGCAACAGCTATCTGCCTTTTATGTCGTATACAGGACAGTCACCGGATTGCAGGACGCCCCGCCATGATCCGATGGCGTATCGGGATACGCCTTGCCCGGGCTGCGCATCCCGAAAATAACAGCACGCCGGCCCGTTGAACAGGCCGGCGACCGCCGCTGCGGGATAGTTCATCAGCATTTCAGTTGCGGCAGATCCCGGTACCACTCGAGCGCCTCGGGATTCGCCAGTGCCTCCATGTTTTTCACCGGCCGTCCTTCGACCGTGCTGCGAATCGCCAGTTCCACCAGTTTTCCGGTCCGGGTGCGGGGGATATCCGCCACTTGGATAATCTTGCCCGGCACATGGCGCGGCGTGGTGTTGCTGAGAATGATCTGGCGGATCTCCTGCTCCAGTGCGGTATTAAGGCGGTATCCGGGGTTGAGCACCACAAACAGGATCACCCGCACATCGTCCTGCCAGTTCTGGCCGATGGCGACGGCTTCCTGCACCGCCTCGACCTTCTCGACCTGGCGGTAAATCTCGGCGGTGCCGATCCGCACCCCACCCGGATTGAGCACCGCATCGGAACGGCCGTGGATCACCACGCCGCCGTTGGACGTCAGCTCGGCATAGTCGCCCTGGGCCCAGACATGGTCGAAGGTGCTGAAATAGGCGTCGCGGTACTTGCGGCCGTCGCTGTCGTTCCAGAAGCCGATCGGCATGGCCGGAAAGGGCCGGCTGCAGACCAGCTCCCCCTTGCCGCTGACCACCGGCCGGCCATGGTCCCAGATGTCGACCGCCATGCCCAGCCCCAGGCACTGCAGCTCACCGGCATGCACCGGCAAAATCGGGCAGCCCAAGGCAAAACACGACAGTATGTCGGTACCGCCCGAGATCGATGACAGGCAGAGATCGTTTTTGACCTCTCGGTAGACATATTCGAAGCTCTCGTGGGTGAGCGGCGAGCCGGTGGATAGCAGGGTTCTGAGCGCGTCCAGCCGGTGGCTGTGAAGCGGCCGGATGCCGGCCTTTTCCTGGGCCGCGATATATTTGGCGCTGGTGCCGAAGACGGTGACCCCTTCCTGTTCCACTATATCCCACAGCACCTCTGCCGTTGGCGCTAAGGGTGAACCGTCGAACAGCACCAGGGTAGCGCCGGTGGCCAGGCCACTGAGCATCCAGTTCCACATCATCCAGCCACAGGTGGTGTAATAGAACAGCGTATCCTGGCGCCCGAGATCGGTATGCAGCTGCTGCTCCTTGAGGTGCTGCAGCAGGGTGCCGCCCACGCCATGGACGATGCACTTGGGTACCCCTGTGGTATCGGAGGAATAGAGGATACAGAGCGGGCTGTCGAAGGCCACCTGGGTAAATTCGGGTGTGGTTGCCGCCGGGTCGATAAAATCATTGAGCAGCACGGCGCCGGGCACCGGGCTCAGGTCGGGTTCGGCGTTGAGGTAGGGCATGACCACCAGCCGGCCGAGCTCCGGCAGGTGCGGCAGCACCTGTGCTAGGCGTTGCAGTGAGTCGAAGGCCTTGCCGTTGTAGAGGTAGCCGTCGGTGGTGAACAGCACCTTGGGGCTGGTCTGACCGAAGCGATCGATGATGCCCTGGAGACCGAAATCCGGTGAGCAGGCGGTCCAGACCGCGCCCAGGCTGGCGGTGGCCAGCATGACCACGGCGGTATCGATGACGTTGGGCACAAAGCCTGCCACCCGATCGCCCTCGACTACCCCCACACGGCGCAGGCCGGAGGACACCTGCGCCACACGTCGGTGAAGATCGGCATAACTCAGGCTGTCGCGCCGGCCCGCCTCGTTGCGAAACACCAGCGCCGGCCGGTCGTCACCGAAGCGCAGCAGGTTTTCGGCGTAGTTCAGCCGTGCCTCGGGAAACCAGCGCGCCCCCGGCATCCGCTGGCCATCGACCAGCACCCGCTCACCCCGCTCACTTGCCTGCACCCCGGTAAAGTCCCAGACCAGTGACCAGAAGTCTTCCGGTCGTTCGACCGACCAGCGATGGAGCCTGTCGTAGTTGTCGAAATGCGTACAGGCTCGTTCGCCGGCCTGTTGCATGAATCGGTGCAGGTTGCTGCGCGCGATCCGCTTGGTGTCAGGTTGCCACAGTACCTTGTTCATCGTCACCCTTATCCCTCTTATCATTGTGGGATTGAGCCCGCGGTATCACTCAGGCGAATCCGCGGGCCTGCCGCTTGCTCGTGCAGCCACTGCCTGCCTGTTGACGAATACACCGGCAGGAAGACTGGCCTGTTCAGTCGCGCGGACGCGTCAGGGCAATGCTGCGCCCGGCCAGTGCCGGCCAGTCGCCGTTACCCTGGCGCTGTTGCAAGGCATCGACCCGCGCCGCGGTATCGGGCAGCATGGGCGCGGCGCGGTGGGCCGACATGTCCATATGCAGCAACAGGGTCTCCATCGTCGCCAGTTCCATGTCGCTGTCGCCGTGGCGCATGGTGAAAAAGACCCGTAGCTTTTTGGCATCACTTTCGAGCAAGCGCGCACCCACCAGCAAAGGTTCGCCGAGGCTCACCTCCCGCAAATAGTGCACCATGCTCTGCATCGTATAGACAGATACCTGATACTTGGTGCGGAATGCCTCGTTCAGGCCGATCTGCTGCATGAATTCGTCGATGGCCTGGCTGAACACCAGCACATAGCAGGCGTCATTCATATGACCGTTATAATCGATCCACTCGGGCAGGACAGGCCCGCCAAATACCTTGAGTTCGGTTGTCATTTTCAGTCTCTTGTCAGGATTGCGCCAGTGTACCTTTTGGACAATACTAAGCCTCCCGCCCGGAAAAATTTGCCTGAATCCGCCTATTATTAGCCCAACGGATTAACAGATGGGGGAGGGGAGCGCATCGCTGATTGCAGACCAGGACCTGACAACAACCGTACATTCAAGGACAGAGTGAACCCATGTTTGGAGACCGTCCCCGCAGCTACCCTCAGCACATTGGCTTTTTGCTGGTGCCCGGCTTCTCGCTGTTCGGCTTGACGTCCATGCTTGACCCATTGCGCCACGCCAACCACAGCAGCAACCGCGAACTGTACCGCTGGCAACTGATCTCTGAGCTGGGGGGGCCGGTGCGCAGCAGCGACGCCCTGGACATCATGAGCGACACCGGCATCCGCGATCTTCCCGTCTGCGATACCCTGATTATCTGTTCCGGCTACGATCCCCACACCCGGATCACCCCTGGCCTGCTGGGATTTATCCGCCAGCAGGCCAGCCACGGCGCCGATATTGGCTGTCAGGACACCGCCGCCTATATTGCCGCGGCCGCGGGCATCCTGGATGGCTACCGCACAACCATGCACTGGGAAAACCTGCAAAGCACCGCCGAGGCGTATCCCCGGGTCGATTTCGTACAGGAACTGCTGGTGGTGGACAGGGGCCGCTTCTCGTGTCCCGGCGCCCTGTCGGGGCTCGATATGATGCTTTATCTGATCGGCACCCAGCACGGTAATGGCCTGGCCACCACAGTCGCAGACGAGCTGATCTACACCCACAAGCGCGCCCACAGCGATCCCCAGCGCACCTCGCTGCAGAAGCGTCTGGACAGCCGCAACCCGCGTCTGGTCGAGGCGGTACAGTTGATGGAACGCAACCTCGAAGAGCCGCTGCGTATCGGCGAAATCGCGGACCAGCTGCGGCTCTCCGGGCGTGAACTCGAGCGCTTGTTCCGCCACTATCTGCAGCAGACCCCCAGCGCCTACTACCGCAACCTGCGCCTGGACCAGGCCCGCTGGATGCTGCAGCAAACCAGCCAGAGCGTCACCGATATCTCCATCGCCTGCGGCTTCGTCTCCCTGTCCCACTTCACCCGCAGCTACCAGCAGCGTTTTAAAAAAAATCCCAGCCGGGAACGCTGAGCAGGCGAAAAGCCCTGTCCGTCATCCGCCCTGCTGACGCAAACAGGCATCGCTTATCCATTTACGACAACACGTGGAATTATTCGCATTTGAGCAATATTGGTGCGGATAAAGACAAAACAACTGAGCGCAGGCAAGTAACTTAGTTATCAATCTATGGTGTGACGGAACACCGAACCCCCGGCGCTCATTCAACGAAACCTTAAGAGAGCGAACAAGACACAATTTTGGCATGGCCGATGCCCCGGTACAGGAGACGTCAGTATGGATATTGCCACCTTCGAGCAGCGCTTCCAACGCGGCTTGGACGCCATAAGCGGCATGCCGCTTCCCGCAGCGCGCCGCCACTACGATGCCCTCTGTGCGTCCTTCGCCCCACCGAGCCCCGCCGGTATGGCTCTGAGCGACGCCCGCATCGAGGACGTGCCGGTCCGCCGTTACCGCCCCGCGCGCCGCCGCCCGGGCCGGGTGCTCTACGTGCACGGCGGCGGTTTCAGCCTGGGGTCGCTGGACAGCCACCAGGGCATTGCCGTGGGTCTGGCCCGGGCGCTCGAAAGAGAGGTCGTCAGCATCGGCTACCGGTTGATGCCACAAGCGCGCTATGCCTGCGCCATGGATGACTGCCGCAGGGTGTTCGAGGCCCTGGCACCCGCGGCGCTGGTGGGCGACAGCGCCGGTGCCCGGCTGATCCTCGACGCCGTGAGCGGCGCCAGGCGGGTCCCGCCCTTGGGGCTAATCTACCCCTTGGTGGGCGTCCCGGCACGGGCAACGCTCGGAGCCGACGCCCCGCTGCTCAGCCGCGAGGAGGTACTGGCGGCCTGGGCACTGATCGAGCGGGATGCCCCCGCCGGCGATGGCCTTAGTGCTCCCGCCGAATGCGTGGAGGTGCTGGCGGTTGAGCGGGACCCCCTGACCGCCCCCCTGGAACATGCCGTCACCGCCTGGCGCAAGGGCGGCGCCGACGTGGGCTATCACCTGGCCGCCAACATGTTGCACGGCTGTTTGCATGCCCGCGAGTCGCTGCCCGAGATGGCGGAGGCCTGGCTGCGGTTCTGCGGGGCCCTTGGGGATCGCCTGGGCTGACCGGCCCTTGCCTTGCCGTTTTTCAGATTCATTGCCGACGGGCGCACCTTGTCGGCCCAGCAAGGAGACGCCATCAACGATTAACCACAGCTTCCCCGGTTCACCACAGCCATCACGACAAACACAAGAGAGATACGCATGAAACGGAACTTCAGCACCACCATCGCCACCATAGTGACGATCATCGCCCTTATCGGCTTCGCCGCCCTGGCACCCGAGCCCTTCCAGGCGCTGCTCAATACCATCAAGCTCAACGTCATCGGCAATTTCGGCTTCATTTTTACCTATCCCGCCTTCGTCGTTTCGGTCGGGTTTATGCTCCTGATGCTGACGCCGCTCGGACGCCTGCGTTTCGGTGAGGGTTCTCCGGAATTCTCGACCCTGAGCTGGCTGGGGATGCTGTTCGCCACCGGCATGGGCATCGGCCTGGTCACCTGGGGCGTGCTGGAGCCGCGCTACCACGTGGAGGCGGGGACCAGCACCGATCAGGCGCTGCTCTACGCCTTCAACCACTGGGGCCTGTTGGCCTGGGCCGGGTATCTCGCCATCGGCGTCCTCTTCGCCCACGCCATGTATAACCTGAAGATCGCCAAACCCGCCGAGAGCCTGCTGGGCGGCGGCTTTCTCAGCAAGCTCAACCTGGTGAGCCTGGTGGTGTCGACGGTCATCGGCCTGTCGCTGACCTTTTCCTACGCCGCCGAACCGCTGCAGCAAAGCCTGGTGCAATTCCTGGGGCTCGACGTCAGCCCCACCCTGATCATCATGGTGCTGACCGGCTTCGCCATCGCCTCCAGCGCCTCCGGCCTGAATCGCGGCATCAAGTGGCTGAGTAACTACAATACCCTGTTCGCCCTCGTCCTCATGGTTGGTGTATTGCTGCTGACCAATCCGGGAGACATCCTGTCGACCTTTGGCCGGCTGTTGCCCGAATACCTGCTGAGCTACCCGGCTATGGCCACCGATATCGGTCTGGGCGATCCCGAACGCAAGGCCTGGCTCGCCGACTGGCTCTACGCCTTCGAAGCCTCCTGGTATGGCTGGTTCGTCTTCACCGGGGTATTCATCGCACGCATCTCCAAGGGGCGTACCCTGCGTCAGATGGTATTGGGGGTGATGCTGGTGCCAAGCCTGTTCTCCTGCCTGTGGTTCACCGTATTTGGTCTGGGCGGACTCGAAACGGGCGCTAAGGATGTGTTTGAGCTGATGGCCAGCCTGGATCAGTACGGCATTCTTTCGGCCATACTGGCGCTCAACATCCTGCTGTTCTTCGTCACCAGCGCGGATTCCGCCGGGCTGGTCTGTGAAATGCTTACGGTAGAGCGCTCTCGGGCCTTCTGGATTGTCGCCATGGCTGCCCTGGCCATCGTCATCAACTGGCTGGATGGCGACATCTTCAAGGTTATCCTGACGCTCATCTCGGTGGCGGCCATCCCGGTTGCCTTCGGCATCTTCGCCATGGGCGCCGCCTTTTTCCTGCGCCTCAGACGCGATAAGCCGGCACGGCAACTCGGCGAGACGGCCACCGACTAACATAGCGGATACGAATACCGCACCAGTCGAGACAGAGTTCGGGGCTCGGCTGGCAGACCTTCCACGGCAGGGCCGGAACATGTTTCTGTTGTTCCGGCCCTGCCGCCATTCATGGTGGCCCGAGGCGCAGCGAGACCCAAGGGGCACGCAAGCTCGGGCCCGATCCCTGCAGCACAATCACGAACACACCCTGGGCCCGCGGCAACAGGCGGGTCTGTTTCTACTCACGACTGACCATCAGCCGTACCGGCTTTCGACCACCTCCTGCAGCCGCCATAACCAGCCCAGCCTAGCCCTCTGTCCGCCCCTGGCCCGCTGACGCAAACAGATATCTCGTATCGATTTACGACAATGCTCAAATGTGCTCGCTTATGGGTAACATTGATGCGTATTTGGGCAAAAGTTGAGATCTCAGGCGAGTAACTTAGTCATCAACCGATGGCGTGACGGGCATCCGGACTCCCGATCGGTCATTCAACGAAATCCTAACAGGAGCGAGTAACAGTATGAATCAGGACGTCATCATCACCTGCGCCATTACCGGCGCGGCCGATACCGCCAACCGCAGCCCGTATGTGCCGGTTACCCCGAAAGAGATTGCCGATGCCGCCATCGAGGCTTGGAACGCCGGTGCCGCCATCGCCCATATGCATGTGCGTGACCCGGAGACCAAGCAGTGCTCCCGGCGCCTGGATCTGTACGCCGAGGTCTGCGAGCGGCTGCGGGCCGCCGACTGCGACGTCATCATCAACCTGACCGCCGGCATGGGCGGCGACCTCTACATAGGTCCCGAGGAAAATCCCACCGCCTTCTGCCCGGAAACCGATCTGGTCGGCGGTCTCGAGCGCCTGGTGCATATCGAGGAGCTCAAGCCCGAGATCTGCACCCTCGACTGCGGTTCGGTCAATTTCGGTGACAGCAACCTGGTATACATCTCGACGCCGGACATGCTGCGCAAGGCGGCGGCCCGTATCCAGCAACTGGACGTCACCGTCGAACTGGAAATCTTCGATACCGGCAACCTCTGGTTTGCGCTGCAGATGATGAAGGAAGGCCTGCTGGACGACAACGCCATGTTCCAGATCTGCCAGGGTATTCCCTGGGGCACGCCGCCCGAACTGAGCCTGCTCAAGGGCATGGTCGACATGCTACCGGCCAACACCAACTGGACCGCCTTTGCGCTGGGCCGCAACCAGCTGCCTTGGGCGGCGCAGTCCGCCCTGCTCGGCGGCCATATCCGCGTCGGTCTGGAAGACAACCTGTATCTGGGTAAGGGCCAGTTCGCCACCAATGGCCAGCTGGTGGAGCGCGCCGTCAATATCGTCGAAAACATGGGCTCGCGTATTCTCAACCCCGGCGAGGCCCGCCAGAAACTGCGCCTGCGCGGCACCCAGTAACACCTGTTGCAACGACACAGCACCCAACCCTATTCGGAGCAAATATCATGAATCGTCCCTTACCAACCGAAGTCACCAAGGCCGGCGTACTCGGCACCGGCGTTATCGGCGGCGCTTGGGCGCTGCATTTCCTGAGAATGGGCATGGACGTGGTCGCCTACGATCCGGGCCCCAATGCCCGTGAAAAGCTGCTGGCGATGGTGGACCATATCTGGCCGACCATGGAGAAGCTGGGCCTGCGCGAGGGCGCGAGCCCGCAGCGGCTGCGCTTTGCCGACAGCCTGGAAGAGCTGGTCAACAGCGTCGAGGTGATTCAGGAAAGCACACCGGAAAACCTCAATGCCAAGCGCGGCCTGTTCGCAGAACTCGACCGGCTCGCCCCGCCCGAAGTGGTGATTATTTCCAGCACCTCGGGGTTTGCCATGACCGACATGGCCGTCGAGGTGCAGCAGCAGGCCGATCGCTTCGTCGTCGGTCATCCGTTCAACCCGCCCTATCTGGTGCCCTTCTGCGAAGTCTGTGGCGGCGAGCGCACCAGCCAGGACGTGGTCGACTGGACCGCGGCCTTCTACGAGGCGATCGAGAAACAGGTCGCCAAGATGGACAAGGAGCTGCCGGGCTTTATCGGCAACCGCCTGCAGGAGGCCCTGTGGCGCGAGGCGCTGCACATGGTGGCCAACAACGAATGCTCGGTCGAGGACATCGACAAGGCCATCGCCTACGGACCGGGTCTGCGCTGGGCCATCATGGGTCACTGCCTGACCTATCACCTGGGCGGCGGCCAGGGCGGCATGGCGCATCTGCTGGATCACTTCGAGGAATCCTTGAAAGAACCATGGACCCGGCTGGATGCCCCCGAGCTGACCCAGCAGCTCAAGGATGATATGGTCGCCGGTTGCCTGAGTCAGGCCAATGGTGCCTCGATCAACGAACTGATCCAGGAGCGGGACGACTGCCTGATCCGCATCATGCAGACGCTCAAGGAATACCGCGACGAACACGGTATCCGCCGCTGAGACACTCGCAATGGGGCAGGACACAGGCCCCATTGTTACCTATCCCCAATCTTAAGGAGGCTGTTGATCCATAGAGCAATACAAGGACCCGTATGATGGCTTATCGGAGACAAACAGAATGTCTATAGAACAACAAATTTCAGACAGTGGCAGTCAGGTTTTCAAGTCTGACACCCTGGCCCGCGAGGGCCTGTTCAAGGGCATGCACAAGGGCATGACGGTGGCTTCGGCCGCACTGGTACTCGCCTTCGTGCTCTTCACCGGCTTCAATACCGAACTGGCCAGCAGCATCTTCGGCACTGCCCGTGGCTGGATCGAAACCACTTTTGGCTGGTACTACCTGGTGACGGTGGTGTTCCTGATCGCCACCTGCTGCTACATAGTGTTCAGCCGCCATGGCAGCATTCGCCTGGGCGATGACGACACCCGACCCGAGTTCAGCAATTTTGCCTGGTTCTCGATGCTGTTTTCCGCCGGCATCGGCATTGGCATCCTGTTTTTCGGCGTTGCCGAGCCCATCTTCTACCTCGATAACAGCGGCGCCTTCGGCTATCCCAACAACCCCTACGCCGATATGGCCGGCGCCACCGCCATCGGCCACGACCGGGCCGTCGATGCCATGCGCGTCACCTTCTTTCACTGGGGTTTTCATGGCTGGGCGGTCTACGTCATCGTCGGCCTGTCGCTGGCCTATTTCGCCTACCGCATGAAACTGCCGCTGGCGTTGCGTTCGGCCCTTTATCCCTTTATCGGTGAGCGCATCTATGGCCCCATCGGGCATGCGGTGGATATGCTCGGCGTACTGGGCTGCGTGTTCGGCGTTGCAACCTCTCTGGGCCTCGGCGTCAGCCAGATGTCGGTGGGCCTGGAGCGGCTGATCGGCGTCGATCCCGGGATCAACACCCAGCTGATACTGATCGCCGGTATTTCGGTGATTTCCATTCTATCGGCGATGTCGGGCGTTCAACGTGGCATCAAGATCATCTCCGAGTGGAATATCATCATCTCGGTGCTGGTCATCGGTTTCTTCCTGTTCGGCGGCCCGACCACCTGGCTGCTGAGCCTGTTTGCCGAGTCTTTGGGTGATTACCTGGTCAACTTCGTGCAGATGGGACTCTGGTTCCCCGAAGAGGAAGGCCCCGCCAGCTGGCAGAACGGCTGGACCGTGTTCTACTGGGGCTGGTGGCTGGCCTGGGCACCCTTCGTCGGCCTGTTCATCGCCCGTATTTCAAAGGGCCGTACCCTGCGTGAATTCGTGCTCGGTGTGCTGCTGGTACCGACCCTGGTGATCTTTGTCTGGCTGGGTATCTTCGGCGGCACCGCGCTCTGGCAGGAACTGCACGCCGCAGGTGGCCCCGGTAGTGCCGGCCTGATCGATCTGGTCAAGGACTGGAACCTGCCCGCCGCGCTGTTCGCCAGCTCCGACGGCATCGCCGGTACCGGCCCCCTGGGCTGGATTCTCTCGGCACTGATGGTGTTTCTGCTGATGAGCTGGTTCGTTACCTCGTCGGATTCCAGCACCCTGGTGCTGACCACCATACTGTCGCTGGGCAATGACGAGCCGCCGCAGCTGTTCCGGGTGTTCTGGGGCCTGGTGATAGGCCTGGTGGCCGCCGTGCTGCTGCTGGCCGGAGGCCTCAACGCCCTGCAGACCGCCCTGATGGCCGCGGCCCTGCCCCTGAGTCTGGTCATCCTGGCCATGACCTTCGGGGTACTGAAATCCCTGTGGCAGGAGTCGGGCCAGCTCGGCGCTCCGAGCCCCGCGCCCAGCGCCTCAGCGCCCCAGCAAGACTGACGTTGCCCGGACCTGCGTGCACACGGCGCAGGCCCGTATCAGGAATTCATATGCAAGCAACCATACCCACCGGGACGGCGGCGATCGCCCCCGCGGCTGTCCCGTCCATTCTCCATCCCGATGATGACGGTGTGATCACCGTCTCTTTTCTGTTGTTGCCGGAATACGCCATGGTGTCGCTGCTGTCGGCCATAGAGCCGTTACGCATCGCCAACCGCCTGGCTGGCCGGGAGCTGTATCGCTGGCAGTGTCTGAGCGAGAACGGCCAGGCGGTGATGGCGAGCAACCAGATGGCGCTGCAACAACACCTGGATATGCACGCCGTCGACCCGCCGCGTAACTTGTTCGTCAACGCCAGCTTCCATCCCGAACGCCATCAGAGTCGCGAACTCATCGACTGGCTGCGCCGGCTGCGCCGGCGTGACAGCCTGCTGGGGGCGCTGGATACCGGCTGCTACCTGCTGGCCCGGGCGGGCCTGCTGAAAGGGCATCATATTACCCTGCACTGGGAAGCGGTACCGGCATTCCAGGAAACCTACCCCGATATCCTGATCAGCCCGGAACTGTTTGAAATCGGCCGCAACCGCATCACCTGCGCCGGCGGGACCGCCGCCACCGACATGATGCTGCACCTGATCCAGCAGCAATCGGGCACCGCACTGGCGCTGCAGATTTGCGATCAGTGCATCAAGAACGGCATACGCCCGCCCTCCGACCGGCAGCGTATCGGCCTGCCGCGGCAGCTCAATATCCATCATCCCCGCCTGAGCCGGGTGCTGGCGCTGATGGAGCAGCACATCGAAACACCGCTGACTCCGGCGGAACTGGCCCGCAGTGCCTTTATCTCGCTGCGCCAGCTGGAGCGTCTGTGCCGGCGTTTCCTCGATGCATCGCCCTCGGCCTACTACCTTAAGTTGCGCCTCGAGCGGGCCCGGCAGTTGCTGCAGGAGACGGATCTGAGCGTCTGCGAGGTCGGCAATGCCTGCGGTTTTATCTCGGCGTCCGGTTTTTGTCGCAGCTACCGGCGTTATTTCGACATGACGCCCGGCGAGCAGCGGCGCCGGGGCGCCGCCTGACCCACAGATCCGTATGGGGAGTCTACAGGGTGCGTTCCAGCACCCGGATACGGGACAGCAGCTCGTCGCGATCCACATAACAGCCCTGCAGGTGACGCTGGCCCTGCTGCAGATCAAAGGCCCGGCGGGCATGCAGCACGCGGCGGTTGTCGAACACCAGCAGGTCGCCGGGCATCAGGCGATATTCAAACTGGAAACGGGGCTCGCGGGTCAGGCTGATGAAGGTGCGGTAGGCGCGATAGTGCCGTACCACCTGAGCGGCCGGCACATCCAGCGGACCGCGCAGGAAATTGGCAAAACGTACCTCGACAACCCTGCCCTGGCCGTCGAGCACCAGTGCCGGTCCGCGGAAACGGTAATCGCTGTGGCGGTCCTTGTTGTAGAAGTCCATCGGCAGGCTGCTGAGGGCATCGAAGTCGTCGGGATATTGTTCGCGCATATGCTGGGCAATGCGAAAACCATCCACCAGGATCGACTCGCCCCCGGCGGCGTCGTTTTTCAGACAATGCAGAAACTGTAATCCCGGCTGCAGTTCCCGCGTGGGCAGATCCGTATGCAGCGGCAGGCGCAGGGTGGTGTAGGCGGCGGTATTAGCGTCGGGTTTGGCGCGCACATCGAACAGGGTGCCGAAATTGGTTTCCCGGATGAAGGAGATGCGGGCGGCCACCTGCAGCAGGGTGCCGGGAGTGGTATCGGTATTCTGCAGCAGGGAAATGCCGCGATCATGCAGCTTGCGCAGCCAGCTCAACAGCACGGTATCGTCCTGCATCATGGCGGCGTAATCATAGGTGGGCAGACTGGTTTCTATCGTGGCCCGATCCCAGATATCGGGTTGCCATTGCCGTGCCGCGCGGGCCTGATCGCTGTAACAGTGGCTGCGCAACCAGCCGGGATGGAAGCGACTGACGTGACCATCGTGATCCCACTGGATATGAAGATATTCCCCGTCCAGCTGCGCCTCCACCGGCCGGATGGACAACGGCACATCACAGATTTCGAACAGCTGTTCCCGGGTCAGGGACGATACGCAACTGGGGCAGGGGCAATTGTCCCGCAGCCACAGATAGTGAAATTCGCTCTCGTGACCATCGTCCCAGGTCAGGCGCAGAGAGTCCGGCCCGGTCTCAATGCTGAGCGGCTGGTGGTTCACCGGATAGTGGCCGTAGCCGGCGGTTTCGAAAGTGGCACTGGTGTCATTCATGGGGGCTCCTGCCTCGTTACGGCTGCGCATGCGGCAGCATTGGCAACGATAGTAAGGAGAAACCCCACTCAGCCGGTGTTCCCGGATCGCCATGTTACAGGCACAGGGCGACAACCCGGACGGCCAGCATATCCGGCTCGGGTCTACCCGCCGACCAGTAAGAAACGGGCGCAGTACCTGGCCGGCTATCGGTTTGAGGAGGTGTTGCATGATCTGGTTCCGAGTATGAGCGCTTTATCCAGCTCCAGGCGCTGACCGGAGGGGATCTTCATCCGTTGTACCCCCTGCGCCGGCGGGGGTATTTGCCTGACAAACTATGGCCCGGTGGGAGATATACGAGTCCCCCACTCAGATCACTGCCTTTCATGTCGTATTCAGGACAGTCGGCGAATCGCAGGGCGCCCAGGCATAATCAGGTGTCGCATCGGGGAAACTCTGCCCGGGGCTTAGCTGTTGTGATATAGGCCAGTTTTTGCCGATAACGACGGCCTTCCGCCGCTATCGGCAAATTCTGCATCGGTAAACGGTGGGCCCGCAGGATGTTTGGCCCCCGGTTGCCGTTAAGCTGTTTAATTATCCGACGGAGATCTTGTCCTATGTTAGGCAAAGATGGACTTTTGAAAGGAATGAGCCCGGCGGCGACAATCAGTTCCATGATTATCGTTACCTTATTTGTATTGGGAGGAGCTTTTTTCCCCGATTCGGCTGCCAAGTTATTTGACAGCATATCGGGAGATATTCTCAGCCACTTCAAATGGTATTACATTGCCATAGTGGCCTTGATGTTGGTGTTCTGTGTGGTGCTGGCCTTCAGCCGCTTCGGCAGCCTGCGACTGGGAGACGACAGCTCCCGTCCGGAATACAGTCTGTTTTCCTGGTTTGCCATGTTGTTCAGTGCCGGTATGGGTATCGGGCTGGTGTTCTGGTCAATAGCCGAACCCATCTATCATTTTCAGAGTAACCCCTTTATTACCGAGGGGATGACGCCGGAAGCGGCCGAAGTGGCCATGCGGCTGACCTTCTTCCACTGGGGCCTGCATCCCTGGGCCATCTATGTAGTGGTGGGTTTGTCCCTGGCCTATTTTTCCTACCGGAAACAGCTGCCGCTGACCATCCGCTCCGCCCTCTATCCGCTGATTGGCAACCGCATCTATGGTTGGATGGGTCACGTGGTGGATACCCTGGCGGTATTCGGCACCATCTTCGGGGTAGCGACCTCCCTCGGTCTGGGGGTTGCCCAGATCAATACCGGCCTGAATCATCTGTTCGGCATGGAGATAGGTACCAGCAGCCAGCTGATCCTGATCGTGGTGATCTCGCTGATCGCCACCCTGTCGGTGCTGTCCGGGCTGGGCAGGGGGGTTAAATGGTTATCGGTTGCCAATATGTGGTTTACCGCCGCCATCCTGCTGTTCCTGCTGTGCTATGGTCCCACCCGCTTCCTGCTGCAGAGCTATGTGCAGGGGATAGGTGATTACCTGACCCATGTGGTGGCCCTGAGTACCTGGACCGATGCCAGTAAAGACAGCCAGTGGCAGTCCTGGTGGACAGTGTTCTACTGGGCCTGGTGGATGTCATGGTCGCCCTTCGTCGGCATGTTTATCGCCCGCATCTCCAAGGGCCGTACCATCCGGGAATTCATCTGCGGTGTGCTGCTGGTGCCGACCCTGCTGGGCATGCTCTGGCTGACCCTGTTCGGTGGTACAGCCCTCTATCTGGAGCTGACCAATACCGTCACCAATACTGCCGGGGAAGTAGTGGCGGCCGTTGGCCAGGCCGGTATCGTAACGGCGGTGGGAGAGAACGTGACCTCGGCCCTGTATGCGACACTGGCGCTGCTGGATGCCGGCACCATGGGTTCCCTGGCTGCGGTGCTGTCCACCCTGCTGGTGGCACTCTACTTCATTACCTCGGCCGACTCCGGTACTTTGGTGGTCACCACCATACTGTCGCTGGGCAATGAACATCCGCCGCGCATGCAGCGGGTGTTGTGGAGCATGGCGGTGGCGGCGGTGGCGGCCATACTGATGCTGGCCGGGGGGCTCAAGGCGCTGCAGACGGCAGCGATCATTGCCGCCTTCCCCTTCTCGTTCGTCATCCTGGTGATGATGTGGGGCCTGTACCGGGCCTTGGCCGGAGACGTGGTGGTTGATGGCATAGTGTCTTCCGCCAGCGAGGTAAAGGTGCCTCCTGCATCCTAAGTCGTTGAGCTGGCGGCCCCGAGGGGGCGCCAGCTTGTTTTGATTCGGGCCCGAGCGGATATCGGGTTCCAGGCCATGGCTCCCCCTTAATTGTTACATTTTCTTGGTTTGTTAGACCTGTCGATAAAGTCACTTTAACTAAGCGGAAATGCGCTTTTTTCTCTATCTGAAGTTATTTTATCGAGACGTTTTATCTCTTTCTTTTTGGTGGCTGCTTAGAGTGCTTATTATTTGTTTCATAAGTGTTTTTTACTTGTGGCGAGGTAAATGAGGCGATCGGGGAAGGGCATAAAAATTAATTTTTTAGAATTTATAATCGAGTTATGAGCCATGACTCAAGAAATTGATAATGTGATCCTTTCGCAGGGGGAATTTTTGTAATAGATTTGTCGCTGTATTGTTTGGTGTTGTTCTACTTTGTTGCGTTTTGCCCGGATTGGGCAGCCACAGCGGGTAGTACGCCGTATCAGGCCCGGATCACAGCCGTCGTAGGGCCGGAGCCCAGGAGAAACAGTGATGAGTCAGACTAACCGAGTTGGTTTTTTACTGGTGGATAATTTCACCATGATCTCTCTGGCCTCCGCCATCGAGCCCCTGCGCATGGCCAACCAGTTGTCTGGCCAGCCCCTCTATGAATGGGTGATGCTTACCGAAACCGGGGAACCGGTGCGGGCCAGCGACCACGTGATGGTCACCCCGGATCACAGCATCCAGGACTGTGGCCATCTGGACATGATGATCCTCTGCGGCGGCGTGGGGGTAGCCAATGCCCGCAGCCGCAACCTGCGGGCCTGGCTGCAGCAGCTGGCCAAGCGCCGGGTCAAGCTGGGAGCCGTCTGTACCGGTAGCTACCTGCTGGCCGATGCGGGCGTGTTGACCGGCTACCGCTGTACCCTGCACTGGGAGTATATGGCCGCCTTCAAGGAGTCCTTCCCCCATCTCGAAACCAGCAGCGCCCTCTATTGCATCGACCGGGACCGGCTGACCAGCAGCGGCGGCACGGTGCCGATGGACATGATGCTGCATCTGATCGAAAAGGAGCACTCCAGCGCATTGAGCACCGCCATCTGCGACATGTTCCTGTGCGAGCGTATCCGCGAGGGACAGGAAGAACAGCGGGTGCCGCTGCGCCATATGGTGGGTACGGCCCAGCCCAAGCTGGCCGAGGTGGTGGCGCTGATGGAAGCCAACCTCGAAGAACCGATCACCCTGGATGAGCTGGCCTTTTATGTGGGCCTGTCCCGGCGGCAGGTCGAGCGGCTGTTTCAGCGGCATGTAAAATGCTCGCCCTCCCGCTATTACCTTAACCTCCGGCTGAAGCGGGCCCGGCAGTTGTTGCGCCAGACCTCGTTCTCCATTATCGAAATCGCCACCGCCTGCGGTTTTGTGTCCACCCCCCATTTCAGCAAGTGCTACCGGGAGAATTTCGGCGTGCCGCCGCGGGACGACCGCTGCGGCCGGTCAGCACCCAAGCCGCCGGCCGATGCGCCCATACTGCCGGAACTGGTGATGAACATTCAGCTGGAGTCGGCGCGGGGGGAGCCCACTTTCGCCTCGGTGATCCTGTAACCGCCAGGCTTGCGCATCTCCTTATATGACAAGCCCGCTACGCGGTAACGCCGTTCATTTAAGGGGCATCCTTCGCCACTGAGCCGACCGTTGGCGTCATGGACGACGCCGTCGAGCCCCCAAGGACGGGATCTCGGCGAGTCGGCGTGTGGAGGAGGACGTCCCTTTCCGCTTAACTGAATGGTGTTACCGCTATACGGGCTTGTTGCTTCCCGGCTCGGCTGGTCGCCGAGCGGCATGGGGATAACGGCGACGGTTGCTGGTTAATCCGCCTCCTCCTGGGGCGGCACCAGCACCAGCTTGCCGATAAACTTTTTCGCCATAAAATCTTCCTGCGCCGCCACTATCTGCCCGAGGGGGTAGATTTTCGCGATCAGCGGGCGGATTTCGCCCCGTTCGATATAACCGACAAGGTTTTCGAACACCCGCCGAGGCTGCCAGGTGCAACCAAAAAAGCTCAGATCCTTGAGGTACAGGGTGCGCACATCCAGTTCCACTATAGGCCCGGCGATGGCGCCCGCCACCGCATAGCGACCGGCCCGGCATAACAGCTCGCACAGTTGTGGCCATTGCGGCCCGGCGACCAGGTCGACCACCACCTGCACACTGTCGCGCCCCAGCGTGCCGACCAGGCTTTCTCCGCGGGGAATGACCAGATCGGCGCCCAGCTCCTTGATATCTGAACACTTGTCGACACCGCACACGGCGATGACATAGGCGCCGCGGCGTTTGGCCAGCTGTACCGCGGCCGAGCCCACTCCGCCGGAGGCGCCGGTAATCAGCACTCGTTCACCCGTTTTTAGTCCGGCGCGCTCAAGCATGTTTTCGGCGGTGGAGTAGGCGCAGGGGAAGGACGCCAACTCCGCATCACTGAGTGCACTGTTGACAGCAAAGGCTTCGCTGGCACGGACAACCGCATACTGGGCGAATCCGCCGTCACATTCGGAGCCATAGGTAATGCAGTGGTAGTCGCCATTTCCGGTCAGGGGGGCCTGCAGTACCCGCACCAGTACCCGCTCGCCGATACGCCCGGCATCAACATGAGCGCCCACCGCCACTATCTCGCCACAGCAGTCGGCGCCCTGGATCCGGGGGAAGGCGAGGGGGGTGCCGGACCAGCTGGCATCGTCATCGTTGACGGTATCAAAGCCGCTTGCCGCCCCTTGGTTGGTGTCGCCGGTGACGGCCTTGGAGTACCAGCCAATGCGGGTATTGATGTCGGTGTTGTTGACCGCGGCCGCGCCGATGCGGATCAGCACCTCGTTGGCGCCAGGCTGTGGCACCGGCAGATCCTGCCGGTACTGCAGTTTGTCCAGTCCGCCATGGCCGGTCAGCAGGACGCCGGCCATGGTGCGGGGAAGTGGGTGATTGGTCATGCCATGCTCCGTCAATGCAGTGGAGGAACCAGTTACCTTTCACCTTATTGAAACGGCATGATTCATACAAACGAATATTTATTAACTGATGGTTCAAAATATATGAATCATATGACGGTATCGCCGCAACCCCGACGTGCCCCATCAACCGGCCCGCAGGAGAAATGATGGAATGTGGGATGCCAGGTGGTTGTAAATAGGTCAGAATTTATTCTGACAGCGATTTGCCAGGTTAAAATCTGACCCACAGGGATATGCCGGGTCTGCGGTCTGCGTAGGAGCGACCTTGTTCGCGAAAGGGGGCAGGCAACACGAGACCGGTGGTGGATCCGGCGTTGCCGGACTCTACCTGCCCACCCGAATAAATTCGGGCCTACAGGACCATGCAGGATCTGCTGATTGTTGTCGGTCAGAGTTTAGTCTGACGGCGGCGTTCGCGGTTTGTTTTCGGGGAGCCGGCGTTATTTGTGTTTGGCCAGGAAGCGCTCCGCCACCTTGCGGTGAGCGTCAGACATCCTGGACTTGCGTTTCTCCAGCCCCTTCAGAAACTGCTTGACTGCGTGGTGCGCGTTTTGCCACGAAGCGGCACAGCCTCAGCGTCATTTATGCGCAGTAACGGAACACACTCTAGGTGAGAACCGGGCTGGTTGCTCCAGTTTTAACCTGAATGAGAAAGCATGTTTGAAACCTACAAGACAGGGCATTGAGTTTGCTAGGTTGAGTCTATCCGGGTTCTGAATTGATAAATAATTCCTGTTTGAAGACCTGTTCACGCATGAGAAGAACAGTTTTACTGATTTAGAGAAAGGCACCACCGACAGTCCACTCTTAAAAATGTTTTTATAACTTTTATGTTTTTTGAAAATATTGATAAGAGATACTTGGCTCTATCCATTATTTGCACTTGGCTCTATCCATTATTTGCATTTTGTTTTTCAGTTGTGTGTTGTGATTATTATCACAAATCAATCAATGTTTTAGGCTTTGAAGGATCCTTGAAGAGCGATATTAAATTTTTAGTTTACCTTTATTATTGTTATTGCTTTCAATGGGTTAAAGGGTGTTTTATGTTGTTTTGAAAAGTTTTCTTGCATGCTTGTTTTAAAACGGTTAATTTTTTGTTGGCTTCTGATAATGAGCATGTATCTTTACCAAAGATAAATATAGACATTGGTGCGAAATCTCGACTCTGTTATGAGGGTAATGGAAGCCCCGTAGATCAGCCTGGCGTTTGAGCCAGGACCAAGATGAACGTTCATTTGATCATTTAAAGGAGTATTACTGTGCCAACTATTCGAATTCAGGCGCTCACCCCTATCGAGCATGAGATAAGCGGGCTATTGACCAACTGCACTGCTGCGGCTGCAAACGCCCTGGATATCCCCCAGGATTGGTGTTGGGCTCTGTTTCAGCCGGTAGAACCCGGTACCTATGCTGAAGGTGCCCGGGTTTGGGGAGCCACAGATGTGGGGCGCGCCTCGGTACTGATTTCAATTTCAGCTTTGGAGGGGCGAACTCCGGAACAGAAAGCGGCTGTCCTGAGCGGTACGGCACATTCTGCAGCTGAGTATCTCGGTTTGCCACTGACTCAAGTGTTCGCCGATTATCGCGATATACCAAAAGGGCAGGTATTCAGCGGCGGTGAGATTGTTTGATACATTAGTATCAGCGATGTTTTAGTTCAGTGTGTCTGAGTTAATCATATGCTGTTTGTATTAAGGGTTGGTGTAAACTTTAAAGAGTCTACTCCAAGCCGGTTAATTATCCAGATGCTTGGTGGTGACATCATGAGCCGCATCATCCAATTGTAAATTTTGGCATGGTATTTATTTGCGAATTGGATATAAAACACCTTGTTCTATAACCTCTTTGCTCAAGTTGACGGCCTAATTTACTGCCCTTAATTAGTTGACCACTACAGCAATCGCTTGTCTTTATATATAAACAAGCCCCGCATAGCGGGGCTTGTTGCTTTCCGGGTTGCCGACTTATTTGTGTTTGGCCAGGAAGCGATCGGCCACTTTGCGGTGGGCTTCCGACATCTTCGACTTGCGCTCTTCCAGTCGCTTCAGAAACTGCTTGCGTTCCTTCTTGTCGGATGTGCGCTCATAGCCGTGCTCCAGGTGCTTTCTGAACTGCTCGGGTGACATGTCTTCCATCTTCTGGCGCTGCTCATGTTGCGGCTTCGGATGCTTGTCATGGTCTGCGGCATGCAGCGGGCCAGCCATCACCAGGGCACTCAGCAGCAGGCTCTTGATATTTGTCTTCATGTTTTCCTCGATACGGATTTTGTTAATGGTGCCATTTTCAGGGAGCTTTGTGGCTCGCTTATGCCGGGCCGGTGGAGTTTGGTGACAAGGTGTGACAAGTGTGACAGGCCACCGCGGCGGTCGACGGCAGCAGTGACGTTTTTGGCTATGTGGTCGTCGTTTTCAGCCAGCGGGCGGGGATGACTGCGGGCTAGACTGGCCCTGAATCCGGTGGACTCTGTACCACCTGCCACATTAATTCAAGGAAGGTCTGGCTATGCAAAATGCAGCTGAACTACACAAGCAGGCGGTCGTTATCGACGGCCTGATCATCGCCAACTGGGGGCGAGAGCTGTTTGAAGACATGCGTCGTGGTGGCCTCACCGCAGCTAACTGTACCGTATCGGTATGGGAAGGGTTTCAGGGCACGGTCAACAACATTGCCGCCTTCAACCGCCATTTTCAGGAGCATGCCGACCTGATCCGTCCGGTACGCACCACCACCGATATCCTGAAGGCCAAGGAAGAAGGCCGCACCGGCGTGATCCTCGGTTTCCAGAACGCCCATGCCTTCGAAGATCAGCTGGGTTACGTGGAAATATTCAAGCAACTGGGCGTGGGCATAGTACAGATGGCCTACAACACCCAGAACCTGGTGGGTACCGGCTGTTACGAGCGTGATGGCGGCCTGTCCGGCTTTGGCCGTGAAGTGGTGGCCGAGATGAACCGGGTCGGCATCATGTGTGACCTGTCCCATGTGGGCGCCCAGACTTCCAAGGAAGTGATCCTCGAGTCCAAGAAGCCGGTGTGCTACTCCCACTGCCTGCCTGCCGGGCTGAAGGATCACCCGCGCAACAAGTCCGATGAAGAGCTGCGTTTTATCGCCGATCACGGCGGTTTTGTCGGCGTGACCATGTTCGCCCCCTTCCTGAAAAACGGCATCAATTCCACCATCGACGACTATGTCGAGGCCATCGCCTATGTGATGGAGCTGGTCGGCGAAGACGCCATTGGCATCGGCACCGACTTTACCCAGGGTCATGACCAGAACTTCTTCGAGTGGCTGACCCACGACAAGGGCTATGCCCGTCGTCTGACCCGCTTCGGCGAGATCATCAACCCCGAGGGTATCCGTACCATCGGTGAATTCCCCAACCTGACCGAGGCGCTGCTGCGTCATGGTTTCTCACCGCGCCAGGTGGAAAAGGTAATGGGCGGCAACTGGATGCGTGTGCTGAAAGATGTCTGGGGCGAATAAGCCATAACAAGGAAGTTAAAGGAGAATCACAATGTCAGTACATGCACCCGAAATGCCGATCGAAGTCAGCAATGAAACCGGCGTCTGGACCACAGACGCACTGCCCATGCTCTATGTGCCGCGTCATTTCTTCGTCAACAACCATATGGCGATCGAAGAGGAGCTGGGCCCGGAGCGTTATGCCGAGATCCTCTATAAGGCCGGCTACAAGTCCGCCTGGCACTGGTGTGAAAAAGAAGCCGAGTGCCACGGCATCAGCGGTGATGCGGTATTCGAACACTACATGAAGCGGCTGTCTCAGCGTGGCTGGGGTTTGTTCACCATCGAAAGCCTGGATATCGCCGCCGGTACCGCCAAGGTGCGCCTGGATCATTCCGCCTTCGTCTATCAGTACGGCAAGGTGGATCGCATGGTGGATTACATGTTCACCGGCTGGTTTGCCGGTGCGGTAGACCAAATCGCCGAAAGCCAGGGGCTGTCGGTGCGCACGGTCGCACGGCAGACCCAGAGCGGCGCCCAGACCGGCTGTGATTACGGCCTGTTCGAGGTCAGCCCGCTTTAACGTGGCCCGGCGGTCGAAGGTGCCGCACGCCGACACGCCGTGACCCCCTCCTGGGAGCTCGGCGGCGCCATCCCTGGCGCCAACGGTCGGCTTAGCCATCACCTTCCATCGGCTGTGCAGTCATCGCGACAATAGTAGATATCGGCGGGCCGGTTGCCGGCCCCCAGGCAAGTTAGCAGAGGGATCCAGGATGGGACAGTTCGACGCCTTGTTTCAACCCATGAATATCAACAAGCTCACTATCCGTAACCGGGTGGTGAGCACGGCGCATGCCGAGGTTTACGCCACCGACGGCGGCATGACCACAGAACGTTACGTCAAGTATTACGAAGAAAAGGCCAAGGGCGGCCTTGGCCTGGCCATCTGCGGTGGTTCCAGCGTGGTCTCCATCGACAGCCCCCAGGCCTGGTGGAGCTCCGTCAACCTGAGCACCGACCGCATCATTCCCCATTTCCAGAACCTGGCCGATGCCATGCACAAGCACGGCGCCAAGATCATGATTCAGATCACCCACATGGGACGTCGCTCCCGCTGGGACGGCCATAACTGGAGCACCCTGGTCAGCCCGAGCGGCATCCGCGAGCCGGTGCACCGCGCCACCTGCAAGGTGATCGAGCCGGAAGAAATCCAGCGCATCATCGGCGATTACGCCCAGGCCGCCCGTCGCGCCAAGGAAGGCGGGCTGGACGGGGTCGAGCTGTCGGCCGTGCACCAGCATCTGATCGACCAGTTCTGGAGCCCGCGGGTCAACAAGCGTACCGACGAATGGGGCGGCAGCTTCGAAAATCGCATGCGCTTCGGCCTGGAAGTGCTTAAGGCGGTGCGTGCCGAGGTTGGCCCCGATTTTGTGGTGGGTATGCGTATCTGTGGTGACGAGTTCCACCCGGACGGCCTCACCCATGACGACATGAAACAGATCGCCAAGTATTACGACGACACCGGCATGGTGGACTTCTTCGGCGTGATCGGTTCCGGCTGTGACACCCACAACACCCTGGCCAACGTGATCCCCAACATGAGCTATCCGCCCGAGCCTTTCCTGCATCTGGCGGCGGGTATCAAGGAAGTGGTGACTGTGCCGGTGATCCATGCCCAGAACATCAAGGATCCCAACCAGGCCCAGCGTATCCTCGAAGGCGGCTATGTCGACTTTGTGGGCATGACCCGGGCGCATATTGCCGATCCGCACCTGATCACCAAGATCAAGCTGAACCAGGTGGACCAGATCCGCCAGTGTGTGGGCGCCAACTACTGCATCGACCGTCAGTATCAGGGGCTGGACGTGCTCTGCATCCAGAACGCGGCCACCTCGCGCGAGTCGACCATGCCTCATATTATCGAGCCCACCAGCGGTCCCAAGCGTAAGGTGGTGGTGGTCGGTGGCGGCCCCGCCGGCATGGAAGCGGCCCGGGTCAGTGCCGAGCGCGGCCACGAGGTGGTGATGTTCGAGAAGGCCCCGGAGCTGGGCGGACAGGTAACCCTGGCGGCGAAAGCGCCCCAGCGTGACCAGATAGCCGGTATCACCCGCTGGTATGCCCTGGAGCTGGCGCGCCTGAAGATAGATCTGCGCCTAAACACCGCGGCCGACACCGCCGCCATCCTGGCGGAAAAACCGGATGTGATCATCCTGGCCGTGGGCGGCACTCCCTTCGTGCAGCAGAATCCACACTGGGGCGCCGACGACGGCATGGTGGTCAGCAGCTGGGATATCCTGTCGGGCAAGGTTGAGCCGGGCAAGAATGTGCTGGTGTACGACACCATCTGCGAATTCAGCGGCATGTCGGTGGCCGACTACCTGGCGTCCAAGGGCAGCCTGGTGGAGATGGTCACCGACGACATCAAGCCGGGTGCGGCCATCGGCGGTACCACCTTCCCGACCTACTATCGTAGCCTCTATGAGCGTGAAGTCATCATGACTTCCGACATGGCGCTGCATCAGGTCTACCGGGAAGGTGACAAGATGATCGCGGTACTCGAAAACGAGTATACCGGCCAGAAGGAAGAGCGGGTGGTGGATCAGGTGGTGGTGGAAAACGGTATTCGCCCCGACGAGAAGCTCTACTACGAGCTGAAGGCCGATTCCGTCAACAAGGGCCAGATCGATATCGAAGCCCTGTATGCGGCCAAGCCTCAGCCGAGCCTGTCTCTCGGTGACCAGGGGTACATCCTGTACCGTATCGGTGATTGTGTATCCCAGCGCAACACCCATGCCGCCATCTATGACGCCCTGCGCCTGTGCAAGGACTTCTGATCTGAGGGCGCCGGAGCCTGCTCCGGCGCCATGAGGTAAGCCCCTATGTTTGAGCCTGTGATCCCCTATCTGTTATTGCTCGCCTTTGCCCTGGCCGTTGCCGGTGGGGTGCGGCGGGTACGCCTGTGGCGCCAGGGACAGTCAAGCCCGGTCTCGTTCTGGCAGGGTCTGGCCGCCATGCCGAGGCGTTATCTGGTTGATCTGCACCATGTGGTCGCCCGTGACAAGTACATGTCCAACACCCATGTGGCCACCGGTGGCGGCTTTGTGTTGGCGCTGGTGCTGGTGGTGCTGGTGCATGGTTTCGGCCTGAAATCCGCCTGGCTGACCTGGCCGCTGCTGGCGGCCTCCCTGCTGATGACGGCGGGCGCCTTCTTTGTATGGAAGCGTCGCACCAAACCGGCCAGTGAGCTGCCCAACTCCCGCCTGTCCAGAGGCCCCTGGCAGCGCCTGCCCAAGAGCCTGATGGCGTTTTCCATCGGCTTTTTCCTGGCCACCCTGCCGGCTGCGGGCATATTGCCCGAAGGCACCGGCAGCGCCCTGCTGGCCCTGTTGCTGCTCGGCGTCTGTGTCTGGGGTCTGGGCGAGATGCTGTTCGGCATGACCTGGGGCGGCCCCATGAAGCACGCCTTTGCCGGCGCCCTGCACCTGGCCTTTCACCGTCGTCCGGCCCGCTTCGGCGGTGGTCGTGACACCGGCCTGAAGGCGCTGGATCTGAATGCCGACAAGCTGGGCGTGGAGAAGGTCACCGATTTTAAATGGAACCAGCTGCTGGGCTTTGACGCCTGCGTGCAGTGTGGCCGTTGTGAAAGCAAGTGCCCGGCCTTTGCCGCCGGCCAGCCGCTCAACCCGAAGAAGCTGATCCAGGACATGGTTATCTCCATGGCCGCCCAGGAAGAAGTGATTTATCGTGGCAGCGCCCATCCGGGCCAGGAGCAGGCCGCCCGCACCGGCTGCCCCGACAAGCCGCTGGTGGAAAGCATCCTCGACAGCCAGACCCTGTGGTCCTGCACCACCTGTCGGGCCTGCGTGGAAGAGTGCCCCATGATGATCGAGCACGTGGACGCGGTGGTGGACATGCGCCGTTACCTGACCCTGGAGCGGGGCGAAACCCCGGGCAAGGGCCAGGAGGTGCTGGAAAACCTGATCGCCACCGACAACCCGGGCGGCCTGTCGCCGGCCAGCCGCAGCCACTGGGCGGCGGATCTGGCGATCCCCCTGCTCAAGCAGACCCAGGAGACCGATATCCTGTTCTGGGTCGGCGACGGCGCCTTCGACATGCGCAACCAGCGCACCCTGCGTGCCCTGGTCAAGCTGCTCAAGGCCGCCAATGTGAACTTTGCCTTCCTCGGCGACGAGGAGCTGGACTCGGGTGATCTGGCCCGCCGTCTGGGCGACGAAGCCACCTTCCAGCGTCTGGCGAAGACCAATATCAAGACCTTAAGCAAGTACCGGTTCAACCGTATCGTCACCGCCGATCCCCATGCCCTGCAGTGCCTGGGCACCGAATATGCGGAGCTGGGCGGGGATTACCGGGTGCTGCACCACAGCGAGCTGCTGGCGGAGCTGCACCAGCAGGGGCTGTTGGCATTCAATGGCAACGGCAACGCGCGCCTGACCTACCATGATCCCTGCTACCTGGGGCGGTACAACGGTGTGTATGACGCGCCCCGTTACCTGCTCGACCAGCTCGGTTTCGAGCGCACCGAGATGGAACGCAGCGGCTTCCGCTCCCGTTGTTGCGGCGGCGGCGGTGGTGCGCCGGTCACCGATATTCCGGGCGAACGCCGCATTGCCGACATGCGCATGGACGACGCCAGGGCGGTGAACGCCGAGGTGATGGCGGTGGCCTGCCCCCAGTGTACCCATATGATGGAAGGGGTGGTGGAGCCGCGGCCCGAGGTGAAGGATATTGCCGAACTGTTGCTCGATGCCCTGGTGGTACGGGAGCAACAGCCAGAAAAGGAGGTTGCCCATGTCTGATCTGACTCGTCGTGATCCACGCCTGGAGTGGATACTGCGCAACCGGCTGCATCCCCGGCATGCTGAGCTGAATGGCCAGGAGACCCGTGGTCCGACCGGGCTGCTGCGCAAGAACCCCAGACCCCAGTGGCAGTATGGTCCCAGCGGCCTGCGCCGGCTGGATCGCCTCAACATGGGCGGGGCCGCCGGGGTGACCCAGCTGTCTTCGAAGAAACGCAGCGAGCAGGTGGTGTTGCCACTGCACCAGGTGCTGGAGCCCCAGGCGTATATCGCGGTCTGGCTGCAAACCAGCGGCGGCCGCCTGACCAGCCACTGCAAGGATGTGCTGGGCCAGGCCCAGCAGCTGGCGGTGGCCCGCACGGAGCCGACCGCCGTGCTGGGTGTGCTCTGTGGCGAGTTGAAGGAAAGCCTGGAAGGCGCCGGTGTCGATCGGCTGCTGCAGGTGCAGGGGCCGGACTATGAAGGCTATCAGCCCGAGGCCTGGGGTCAGCTGTGCGGCCAGGTGGATGCCCAGCTGAGTCCGCTGTACTGGCTGCTGCCCGACAGCGGCGAGTCCGCCGAGCTGGGCCGCCGCCTGGGTGTGACCCTGGGCGAGCGCCCGGCCACCGGTGTATGGAGAATGGAAGCCGACCAGCTGATCGCCAGAAACGGTGCCGGCAACCAGGATATCAGCCGGCCCTGGTCTCGCATCATGCTGTTGCTGGAAGAATGCGCGCTGCCCTGCGGCGAGTATCGTTACGAAGCCAGCCCGCTGGAGCTGACGCTGACCGCGCCGGCCCGTTCCCGGATTGCCGATCTGGGGCAGATTGCGGTGGATCCCGCCGAAATCCCCCTGGCCGAGGCCGAGTTTATTCTGTCGGCCGGTAACGGGGTACACGACTGGGATCAGTTCCACCAGGCTGCGGCCCTGCTCGGGGCCTCGGAAGGGGCCAGCCGGGTGGCGGTGGACGACGGCTTTATGCCGCGCAGCCGCCAGGTGGGGGCAACCGGTACCTGGGTCAGTGCCCGCGTCTATATTGCGGTGGGGATTTCCGGCGCCGTGCAGCATCTGCAGGGTATTGGCAAGTGTGAAAAGGTGGTCGCCATCAACCAGGATGCCGACTGTGACATGGTCAAACGGGCCAGCCTGACCACCATCGGCGACAGCCGCGACATCCTGGCCGCGCTGATGGCGCTGGCCGAGGCCAAATCCACCCAGGAGGTGAGTGATGCAGCCTGATACCCTGAACATTGCCGTGCTGGTCTCCCAGGGGCAGCATCCGGTATCCGGGCGCGCCCGCCGCGCCCATCAGGATGCCTGCGCCCTGGAGCTGGCCTTATCTTTGAGTGGCAAGGTCAGCGCCATTCATGCCGGTGATCCCGAGCAGGCCGCCCTGCGCGATTACCTGGGCATGGGCATCGACGGCCTGACCGTGCTCAACCAGAGTGCGGACGATGATGCCCTGACGGTGCTCTACCCCTACCTGACCGAGCAGCAGCCGGATATTTTGCTGACCGGGGTTCGTGCCGAGTGTGGCGAAGGCTCCGGCCTGTTGCCTTACCTGCTGGCCGAACGCATGGGCTGGCCGCTGGTCACCGGTATCGCCGCCATCGAGAGTATCGAGCACGACGAGGCCTCGCTGCTGCAGGCCCTGCCCAGAGGCCAGCGCCGGCGCATCAAGGTCAAACTGCCGTTCGTCGCCAGTGTCGAGAGTGCCGCCGCCGAACCCCGGCAGATCGCCTTTGCCAGGGCCAGGCGCGGCAACATAGCGCGGCTGACCCAGGCCACCGAGGTCGATCAGGCACGCACCGAATGGACCCTGTCGGCGGCCAAACCCAGGCCCAAGCGACTCAAGGTGGCCACCGCCAAGACCGCCGCCGACCGCTTCAAGCAGGCCACCGCCAAGGCCCAGGGCGGCAAGGGCCAAATCATCCGCGATGATCCCCAGGCCGCCGCCAAGGCGATCTTTGAGCTGCTGGTCGAAGAAGGGGTATTGCGCAAGTAAAGGTTCGCCTTGGGGAAGGCAATGAACAACGCCGGCGAATGCCGGCGTTTTTATGGGTAATGATTGATGGTTCACCTTATTTTGTTATTGAGGCCTGTCCGGAAGCATTGAACTATTCCATTGCCATGGGTTACCTCAGTGCCTGCCGAAGTCCACCACCGTGTACCACTTGGTGCCGTTGGGATAGAGCAGCCCTACGCCGGCGTGGGTGTACTGACAGTCAAGCATGATGGCTTTGTGCGTCGGGCTGTTCATCCACCAGTTAACGGTTTCCGCCTCGCTGGACGGAGACTCGCTCCAATAAAGGATCTCGCCATGACCGGAGAGGGGGGTAAAACCGGCGGCGATGATCCGTTGCTCCGGCCTGCTGCCGTCAGACCCCGTGTGGCCATCCGTGCCAGCCTGGAGGTGGGCGCCATTGTCGCGCATATCCACGGCATGGCGGTCTGCGGCAACACGCAGGGTATTTGACCCCGTGACCGCGGCGCAACCCGCTGCGGCCCGCCGTTGATTGATTAGATCGAGTATGTTTGTTCCCGGAACGCTGCTGGTGCCGCCGGCACAGGACACCACAGAGGCGAGAATGCCCGCGGTTACCGCTATTTTGGCTAGGGGATGGCGCATTTCTGGTTTCTCCTTTGAGGTCTCACGCCCGGGTCGAGGCGTGTGTGGCGCGGCGCGGCCGGCGCCACACAGGTTCCTATCGCTTTGTTCGTTGCCGTTGCCCATGCCGTCTACCGGCCAGCTTCGACGTGCCTGGCAAAATTGCTCAGGATGGCCTGCCATCCCTGGCGCTGTTGCTCCACAGAATGCGTTGGCTCATCGTCAAATGTTTCGCGTACCGTTACACCATTGCCCCCGGCGGCAAACTCCACCAGCACGACACGACCGTCACCGAGGGAATATTCAATCAACTCATGTTCCACTATCCTCGTATAGGTTCCGGCGAAGTCGAAGCCGATGCTGCCGTCTTTGGCTTCCATGCGGGATGAAAAGGTACCTCCAATGCGTAAATCCACCGTGGCGCTCGTGGTGTGCCAATCATCGGAGGCGGCATTCCACCGCTTGATATCGGCTGGCGTAGTCCAGGCGCGCCAGACATCTTCAACGGGGGCCGCGACAGTGGCTTCTACGGTGATCTTCATGGAGTGGCTCCTTTGTGGGTGGCGACTAACGCCTCAAACACCGGCGCAGCTTTGGCTTGTGGCATGTCGATAATTGCGAAGGTAGTTTATTACGCTACCCGCCGTTAACTTGAACATAGGATAAATATCCATTCCTATACTTTTTAGCCCTTTCGCTGTCCATTGATTGCACGCATTCATTAAGTAGTAGTCACCGGTAGCCTGGTAAAACTGACTGTTACCGTAGATCCCCTTTTCCAACGGCAAGACCTTCCCATATTCATTTTTTTCAAGACTCCCCGCTATAAATTCGATGAGGGAGGAGAGTTCATTATCGGTCAGGCATAACGTCTCAATGTCGCTACTGGAAAAATAGGCATCAACATCATGCGGGACTGCCACCGCGTGTACAACAGATGGGGTTGGCCAAAAAGCTGCTCGTAATGTTAATCCGGATGTGATTTCCTGTGCCTGGTAAAAGGCTTTCTCTCCCCAACCAAATTCAATATAGGGTGTACCACCAAATCTTTCCCTTAGGGCAGGTAGTCGCATTTGTATTTCCCTGGCGGGAACAACAAACCCCGTGTGCCAACCATGACTGACAATGTACAGGGCGTTATCGCCTTCTCCGGTGAAAGCGGGAGTGTGGCTAACAACATCTGGTTTTGCTGAGCATGCGGAGATCAGCGCGACGGTAATCAATGGTAAAACAGGTTTCATAGCAATAAGCGGAAGGCTATGCCTCAAGGAATTCAATCGTTGCTCCGATGAGTAGATCGCAGGCCATATGCAGGACGGCAGACTCGGCGTAAAGCCATCCATGGGAGCTAAGTTGTGCTATCCGACCGCCAGAGGTGGCGGAAATGTCGAAAATGCGGGAGTACTTTTCGACCCTGGCGCAGAAGATCCGCTTACCAGCATCTTGTCTCCGCCCTGGATACATCAGTACCAGGAGCGGTTATTTAAATAACTGTTCCTAATTGTGCTACAGAAATCAGGCTCGAACGCAGACTCGCCGTAAACCCATCCTTGGGGGCTCCGCCGCACCATCCCTGGCGCGGAGGGGCTGCTTATCGAATCCTGACTTCTGTCTCGAAATGTAGCGGTATTTGTATCAGTTATTTAAGGTGCCGGGTGGTTCGGACTCAGAACAAGCCGCACGCTACCGCCTTGGCGTTGCAGGTTGTACCCCAGGTGCCGCTTATCTGCCCTGATCGCTGTGTCATCAATATGGTTGCCGTAAGAGAAATTGTGGGCGATGGCAAGAAAAATTCAAATGGATCTTGCCGCAACCTGGGAGTGGTAAGCCTCATGATGAAATTCCAAATGAGGCAATGGATCATGGATGCCTGGGGGTGTCATGCAACCGATGACAAGACAAAGGTCAGGATCTGGCCAGCAGAGCTTCCGTGCGGAGCCGGCCCTCGCCGCATCGATGAAGCACGGCTAGTTAAGCCCCGCAGGGGCGTTTAGCTAAGGGGGCCCTGCTGCGCCGCTTGCCCGGCCACGACTGGCAGGCGAGGGCGGCGACCACCACCAGGCCGCCCATCCAGGCCTGGTGGCTGGGTTGCTCGGCCAGCACCAGCCAGACCCACAAGGGGCCGAGGATCATTTCCAGCAGCATGATCAGGCCCACTTCCGGGGCCGACAGGTAACGGGGCCCCTGGGTGATCAGGGCATAGGCCAGGGGCACCACCAGCAGGCCGAGTATGGCCATCCATAGCACATCTTGCGCGGGCATCACCAGAGTCGGGGCCTGCAACAGGGCAAACAGACTCACCAGCAGCCCGGCCGGCACCAGCGCCGGGGTCATGTTGGCGGGGCTGGCGGCCCGTTCCACCACAAACTTGGCGGCCATGCTGGCGGCACACAGCAGGGCGATGAGATCACCCAGCAGGTGGCTGCCGTCCCGGCTGCCGGAAAAAACCAGCGTCAAGCCGCCCAGGCAGAGCAGGATCGCCAGCCAGGTACGCCTGGATACCGCCTCTTTCAGGACAAAGCGGCTGAGCAGGGCGCCGATCAGCGGTGCGGCACTGAGGATGATCAGGGTATTGGCCACGCTGGTCAGCCGTATCGAGATCACAAAGGTCACGGTACAGACGGCATAGAATAATGCCGAGCCCAGTCCGAGCGAGAGCAGCTTGCGGGTAGGGCGGTAGCTGCGGGCCTGACACAGACAGACACTGCCGATACACAGGCTCAGTAACAGCCCCCGCCAGAACAGCAGTATCCAGGGATCGGCGCTGATCAGCCTGATCAGCAGGGCATCCAGGCTCAGGATCGTGACTCCGGCTGTGGTCAGCAGCCCTCCCTTTAAATGGTTATCCATCTGTGCTCTCCCGTTTATCTTATTACTGAGCCTGCATGGTATGCCTGCCTTGTCATCAGCATGGCTCTGCCGGCGGCCTGATGTTGTCGTAAAACGACCCATCGGGCAGGCGCTTATCGATGTTGTCGCAAATACACATCAGCCGGACGCAGCCAATCACTCCCACGGTCGCTTCACTCTTTAGTATGGTCCGAAATAAGGCAGGGCTAGCCCGGTGCCTGTTTATTACCATCGGGCCCAGTCCCGATATATCAAGGCCAACATGGATTCAACCACAGGAGGTGACCCATGACCCACCCCGACACCTATATTCTCAATGCGACCAGCCCGAGCAGACTCGGTACCGTCGATGTGGTGACCCGTTACCTGCGGGAGCAGGGCTGTTATGTGGCCGATATGCAGACCTTCGACGACGCCCGTGCCGGGCAGTTTTTTATTCGCGCCGAATTTCGCCGGCCCCAGGAACAGGCATTTGATGAAGAGGCGTTCCGTTCGGGCTTTGCCGGCCGCGCCGCCGACTTCGACATGGAATGGCGTCTGACCGACCGCAGCCGCAAGCCCAACGTGGTGATCCTGGTCTCCAAATTCGACCACTGCCTCAATGACCTGCTCTACCGTTACCGTACCGGCCAGCTGGCCATCGAGATCCCGGCGATCATCTCCAACCACCCGGATCTGCAGCGGCTGGCGGACTGGCACCATATCCCCTTCTATCATCTGCCGGTAACGCCCGAGACCAAGGCCGAGCAGGAGGCGCAGATGTGGGACATCATCCGCGAGAGCGAAGCCGAGCTGGTGGTGCTTGCCCGCTATATGCAGGTGCTCAGCCCCGAGCTGTGCACCAGGCTGGAAGGCTGGGCGATCAATATCCACCATTCGCTGCTGCCAGGTTTCAAGGGCGCCATGCCCTACCATCAGGCCTATCAAAAAGGGGTCAAACTGGTGGGAGCCACCGCCCATTACATCAACGACGATCTGGACGAAGGCCCCATCATCACCCAGGGCATACAGCCGGTTGATCACAGCCATTATCCCGAAGATCTGGTGGCCAAGGGGCGGGATGTGGAATGCATCACCCTGGCCCGGGCCATCCAATATCATATCGAGCAGCGGGTGTTTATGTACCAGGGCAAGACGGTGGTGCTGGGCAGCTGATACCCCTTCGGCAGCCTGCTGACCTATAATGCCCCCGAGCAGCCCTGTTCGGGGGCTTTTTGTTATGGGGAGACAAGCATGGATTTTATCAGGATCATTATCGCCATCCTGCTGCCGCCGCTGGGGGTCTTTCTGCAGGTCGGGATCGGCAAGCATTTCTGGATCAATATTATTCTTACCCTGCTGGGTTACATTCCCGGCATAGTGCATGCGGTGTGGGTGATTGCCAAAAAGTGACAGCCCGGCTCACAGGAAGGGAGGAACAACCATGGTGACAGGGGCCGGAGGGGAAACGGCTCATCATTCGGCCAAAACCCGGGCGCGGCTGGATCGGCTCGCCTGGCTGCTGGACAGCGCAATCAGGCTGCCCGGCGGCTTCAGAATTGGTCTGGACGGCATCATCGGTCTGGTGCCCGGCGTCGGCGACCTGGTTGCCGCCGGCCTGTCGTCCTATATCATCGCGGAAGCGGCGCGTATGAAGCTGCCCGGCACCCTGCTTGCCCGCATGGGGCTGAATGTATTGCTGGAGTTGCTGGTCGGTTCAATCCCTGTCATCGGCGATATCTTCGACTTCGCCTTCAAGGCCAACAAGCGCAATGTGCGGCTGATCGAGGCGTATCTTGAGAAAGCGAGCCTCGGTAGGTAATTTGCTCCCGTCGCGAAATAAAAACGGGCCTGCTCAGGCCCGTTTCTGTTTATAGCAAGTTTTTAATGAACAGCCCCGCTAGAGGGGCTGTTTAATGGTGGCATTACTTGACCAGCAGCGGCTGTTCCGCGGTGGCCGGGGAGGTCTGCTGCTCTTCCTGCTGCCAGCGGGTGATCTCGTCGGCACTGGCCCTGGGTGAGAACCAGCCCATGTGGGCGTAAAACATGCCGATCAGCGGCGACAGCCAGCAGGCGAAGGCCAGCGGGATATACAGCAGGTTGATGGTCTGGCCTTCGGCGATGCCGAGCCCCAGGGCGGTGATCACCACGGCGCCGCCGGCGTTCCAGGGGATCAGCGGCGAGACCAGGGTGCCGCCTTCCTCTGTTGCCCGGGACAGGTTGAGCGCCGAATAGCCTTTTTTGCGATAGGCGGGGGCGAACATCCGGCCGGGTAGGGCGATGGACAGGTAGGGGTCGCCGCCGATCACATTGGTCATGGCCGAGGTGGCGATGGCGGACGACTGCATGGCGGCGAAGCCGTTGGAACGAGACAATATCTTGTCGACCAGTACCTCCAGGCACTTGGTGTGCTCCAGGATACCGCCGAACGCCAGGGCGATCAGCATCAGGGTAATCACCCAGGTCATGGACTGGATACCGCCCCGGTTCAGCAGGGAGTCGATTTCACGGATGCCGGTATCGATCTTGTAGCCGCCAAACATGTACTGGAATACTTCCTGCAAACTGACGCCCTGGGCCCAGATGGCAACAATGCCACCCAGCATGGCGCCGACGAACAGGGTCGGCAGGGCCGGCATCTTCTTCACCGCCAGGGTGATGGTCACCGCCAGCGGCAGCAGCAGCATCCACGACAAATAGAAGCTTTCTTCCAGGCCGCCGATGATCAGCCGTACCTTGCTGAAGTCGACCTGCTCGGCGTTGATCAGGTTGAAGCCGACGATCAGGTAGATGACCAGGGCAATCAGCATGGCCGGGATGGTGGTCGGCAGCATGTTGCGGATATGGTCGAACAGGTTCACCCCGGTCACCGCCGGTGCCAGGTTGGTGGTGTCCGACAGGGGGGACATCTTGTCGCCGAAAAAGGCACCCGAGACCACGGCGCCGGCGGTCCAGTACATGGGGATGTCAAAGCCGGTGCCTATGCCCATCAAGGCCAGGCCGACGGTACCCGTGGTACCCCAGGAGGTGCCGAGCGACAGGGAGACCACAGCACAGATCAGCACGCTGGCGGCCAGGAACAACTCCGGCGACAGCAGGCTGAGGCCGAGCTTGATCAGGTAAGGGACGGTGCCGCTGGCAATCCAGATCCCGATGATCATGCCGACGATGATCAGGATGCCGACGGACTGCAGGCCCAGCCGCACCACCTTGACAATGCCTTCTTCCATATCATGCCAACGATAGCCCCTGAACCAGCCGATCAGGGCGGTGATGGCGATACCTATGGCCAGCGGGATATGGGGGGTGAAGTCATTGAAGTAGAAAAGCTGTATGCCCAGCACCAGGAAGGTGAGGGCGATGGGCAGCAGGGCCAGGAAAAAACTCGGCTTCTGCGGAATGGGTTTGGTCGTCATGGTTCCCTCCATACACTTGATAAAGCAAGCGATGCCTGTTCAGGCCGACAGGATCGGCCCGTCTCGACAGCGGTGAGTGTCTTGCGTGTTGGTATCACCCATAAGGGGTGGTACTGAACGCAGGCTATCATCCTGTTGTAATGGAGGTGTTTACGAGATGTGCTGATTTGTAATAACTTGTCACAAGTGCCCTTTACGATTTCAACAAATTGATTTAATTGATTTATTTTATTGTTGAGTCGCTGGCGGTGGGGGCGGGCTGCCGGCATCACGGCGGAATATCATGCCGGCCGTCCCGCCATGGATAGCCGTCAGTGGCGGCGGTCGAGTTCCATCAGCAGGGCGTCAACCCGCGCCAGGGTGTCGGCCATGCCGCGGTTCAATTCGTCGACCAGGGGGGCGGGGATCTGTGCCTGCCGACGGGCGCGGGTTTCCAGCTGCTGCACCAGCTGGCTGAACTCGGCAAAGCCCAGCATGGCACTGGCTCCGGCCAGTTTGTGGGCGAGCTGCTCGGCTTCGTACAGATCGCCGGCGGCAATCTCTTCAGCCAGGGTACGGCATTCGGCCGGGAGCTGCCGACGGAAGCGGGTCAGCAGGGTCTTCACCTTGTGTCTGCCGAGGATGGCGAGGCTTTCCGCCAGCAGCGGATTGGCCGCGAGCAGGCCCAGCGGTGGCCGGTTAGCGGGTGTTGCGGGCTGGCCGGCGGCATCCGTCCGGCAGGCATTCACCAGTGCCTGGCGCAGCTTCTGCTGATGGACGGGTTTTGCCACCACCCCCTGCAGGCCGGCATCCAGGTAGCGCTTGATGTCCCTGGGCATGACACTGGCGGTGACGGCGATGATAGGGGTATGTTCATTCAGCCGGCCGGGATGGGCGCGGATGCGCCGGCTGATGGTGACGCCATCCATATTGGGCAGGTGCATGTCCATCAGGATAACGTCGAAAGACTGCTGCGCCGTGATGGCGAGCGCCGACTCGCCGTTTTCAGCCAGGCATACCAGATGGCCATCATGTTCCAGCAGTCCGGTGATCACCTGCTGGTTGATGGGCATATCTTCCACCAGCAGCAGGCTCAGGCTGTCCATGGCCTGGGCTTGGGCGGGGGGCGCTTGCTCGGTGCCGCTATCCAGAGGCTCGAGGGGCAGCTCGAACCAGAACTCGCTGCCCTGGCCCGGGGTACTCCGCACCCCTATGGTGCCACCCATGGCCTGGACCAGGGTCTGGCAGATGGCCAGTCCGAGTCCGGTCCCCCCGTATTGGCGGGTAATGGACTCATCAGCCTGGGTAAAGCGGTTGAAGATCCGCTGCTGCTGTGCTGCGGGGATGCCGATCCCCGTGTCCCGCACGGCAAAACGCAGCCGGTTGGGGGCCAGCGGGGCTATCTCAAGCCTGACGCTGCCCTGTTCGGTGAATTTGATGGCATTGGCGAGCAGGTTGGTGAGTATCTGGCGCAGGCGATTGGCATGGCCCCGGTAATAGGTCTTGAGGACAGGGGCCAGCTCAATGCCAAGGTCGAGCTGTTTCTTCAGGGCATAAGCCTGCATCAGCTCCATGCAATTCTGCACCAGGCCGGTCAGTGAGAAGTCGGCCCCTTCATCACTCAGGTAGCCCTGTTCCAGCTTGGCGTAATCCAGCACGTCGTTTAACAGCATCAGCAAATGCTCTGAGGATTGTCTGAGGGTGTGCAGGTATCCCCGTTCCGTTGCTTCCAGCCGGGCGTGCTGTAACAGCTGGATGGTGCCCAGGATGCCGTTCATGGGCGTTCTTATTTCATGGGTCATGGTTTCCAGAAACTGGGATTTCGCCTGATTGGCGGATTCCGCCGCCTCCTTGGCACGCAGCAGGCTTTGGGTTCTTTTTTCCACCATGGCCTGCAGCTCTTGCTTATGTTTGGTCAGTTGGGTGTGTTCCTGCTCTCTTTTTTCCAGATCTTGGCGGATGGCCAGACGCATCTTGTTGAGGGCGCTGACCACTGTGCTCAGTTCGTCCTGGGCTCGGTGGGGCGGGCGGTCAAGTGCCAAGGGGGTATCCAGGTATCCCTGCCCCAGCCGTTCCACATAATGCGCCATGGCCTCAAGGTGCCGGGTGACCCGGCGCTGAAACAGGAACATGATGCTGAAGGCGATGGCCAGTATGGTCAGGGTGTAGCTGAACAGGGTGATCATGGCCCCCTGCAGCAGCTGCCGGTGAATGCTGCCGACATCAACCTGCAGCTCCAGCCGTCCTATCTGCCGTTCGCCCAGGGTCGGGCTCCGGTAATCCAAATCAAAATGATAGGTGCTGGCCGAGGGTAATGGCTCCCGAAGGCGGCTGAGCAGCAGCGGCTGCTCAAAGGCGTCGGATTCTAGCCGCAGGAACGCCATATGCGGCATGTCCAGGATGCTTTTTAACTGCAGGAGGGTCTGCTCGGTATTCAGATCCCAGATACTTCTGGCAAGGCTGTCGAGGTAACTGCTTTTTATCAGCCGCAAACGATCCTCTATGGCTGCCTGCTCTTTTTGGTAATCAATGTAAAGTTGCAGGCTGGTCGAGATCACGGAAAAGAACAGGCTGCATGCGAACACCATGATAAACATCCGGAAGCTTAACGGATGGGCCTTGCGATAATCCGCTATCAACCGCAGCAGCTTTTTCATCTGGCCGAGGCATCCCCGTCCGGTGTCTGGGCAAGATACTGCTGGCTGTAATGGTCGGTGAGATACTGAATGTAGTTCTCCATGGTCAGCTCATTGATGCGTGCAGACAGATAGGGCAGGTGTTTCACCAGGGGCGAGTCTTTCTGAATGGCCAGGTAGTAATGCTCTATGGTGATGATGTCCGGCAATGGTTTCAGCTTGTCTCGGTAGGCCAGTTGCTGCAGTTGCAGCGAGGCGGTCAGTTGTCCGATGGGCATATAATCGATGCGGCCCATGGCCAGCTTCTTCAGGTTCTGGCTGCCTTCCGAGACTCGTTCCACGAAGGCATGCTGTTTGACGAAGTCGTCAAACTCGTCGCCAAAGCTGTCGCCGAACAGCAGGCCTATGGTCTTGCCTTTCAGTTGGGCAAGGGTGGTTGCCGGTTCTTTGTTGTCCGCATGGGTGATCAGTATGATGGGGTCGGCGATGATGGGATATTGGGTGAAGCGGAAGTCCTGTTTGCGCTGCGCCGTCTGATAGGCCGAGACGATCACTTCAACCCGGCCCGCCCTGGCTTCCTGCAGGCAGCGTTCCCAGTTGCCAAAGACCGACAGTTCCAAGGTATAGCCCAGTTCGCCGAAGATTTTCTCTGCCAGATGGGGGGCGATGCCGGTCAGCTGCCGATCCTGGGCCCAGGAAATGGGGGGATATACCGGATGGCCACAGGCGAACAGGGTACGGGCTTCTGTCTGGGCTGCCAGCATCAGCAACAGCAGGTATTTCAAGGGAGATCGACAGCCTTGGGGGTAAAGACGTAACCGACACCATGCACCGTTAAAATTATCTTCGGATCGGCCGGGTTGTCTTGCAGCTTTTTGCGCAGCCGGCCGACCAGTACATCCACGGTCCTGTCGCTGGGTACCCATTCCCGGTTTTTTATTTGATCAAGCAGTTGGTCGCGGCTCAGTGTCCTGCCCGAATTGCTGATAAAGGCGCACAGCAGTTGAAACTCACCATCGGTCAAAGAGAGGGTTTCTCCGCCGTCGTTGATCAGTACCCGACGGTCGAGATCCAGGGTCCAGGCATCGAATTTTTTGATATTCGGGGAGGATTCGGTCTGCGGGTTGGCGGCGATGCTGCGCACCCTCCTGACCAGGTTCTTGGCCCTGGCCAGGATCTCCCTGGGGTTGAAGGGTTTGGTGATGAAGTCGTCCGCACCACATTCCAGCCCGATGATACGCTCTATGTCATCTTGTTTGCTGGTGACCAGGATAATGCCGATTTCAGATTTGCCCCTGATTTCCCGGGTCAGGGTCAGCCCGTCTTTTCCCGGCAGCCGGATATCCAGCAAGATCAGGTCGATATCCTTGGCCGCCAGTATGGCTTCGGCCTGTTCGGCGGAGTCGGCTTCACATACCCGGTAGTTTTCCGCCGTGAAGTAATCCACCAGGCATGCCCGGGTGATTTCTTCATCCTCGACGATCAATATCTTTATATCCGTTGTCATCTTGACAATACATCTCCTGAAATCACCAGGGCGGGTGCGCCGACCGAACCATGTTAAACCGGTGTATCTAGCATGCATGCCGTTTTACTGTCAATGGCTGCCCTTGTCCGGGGCGGGATGCCGTGGCCCTGTTCACCCCGCTGTTTCTGGCGTGCCTGGCTGGGTGACATGCCGAAATAATCCTTGAAGCAATGGCTGAAATGGGGCTGGGGAAGGCGATGTCTAGTGGGGTGAGGGCTCCGCTCGATTGTTGAAATGAAAGAGGCAAGACATCGCCGGCCAGTCGGCGCGGGTGCGCCAGCTGGCCTGCCTGAACGGGGGCATACTGCTGGCGCCGGCCTCGCCGCTGGGCTAACGGCGCTGAGCAGGACAGTGATGAACGTCTCTTTAACCATGTCATCCAAGGACGGGCCTGCTTTCAACACGATGCGGGAAGGACAGCGCCCCTGTTTCACCAAGCCCCTAGGCACTCTGGCGCGGTCAGGGAGTGGCGGTGTCCATCACCCTGGCAGATACGGATCGAGCAGGAAGCTATTTGGTTCTGCACTGATCTCCATTAAAATATTTAATTTTTAAATAGTTAGTCCGACGTCTACCATGCCCAAAGCGGCGGTGGCCAGTCCGTCGCGCGATGTCCGTTCGCCCCGAGGGCCAAGTTGAGGAGAAGAAGATGTTGCTGATCCGTTTGTCCATCCATGGCGCCTGGCTGCTGGCGTTGCTGATGTCGTGGGCGGGCTCTGCCGCCGGCGGCGAGCCGGAGGAGCGGCTGCGGGCGGCGGCGACCGCGGGCGATGCCCAGGGGGTGCGGGCGCTGCTGGCGCAGGGTGCGGACAAGGAAGCCCGGGACCGGCAAGGCCGCACACCGCTGCTGATTGCCACCCATCACAACCAGGTGGCGGCCGCCCGGGTGCTGATCGAAGCCGGGGCGGACGTGAACGCCAAGGACAATATCGATGACAGCCCCTACCTCTATGCCGGGGCCCGGGGATACAACGAGATCCTGAAGATGACCCTGGCCCACGGGGCCGATCTGGCCAGCACCAACCGCTATGGCGGCACGGCCCTGATCCCCGCAGCCGAGCGCGGCCATGTGGACACGGTGCGCCTGTTGATTGCGGCCGGGGTGGACGTGAACCATATCAATCGCCTGCACTGGACGGCGCTGATGGAGGCCATTGTGCTCGGCCGGGGCGGACCCGAGCATACCGAAATCGTGCAATTGCTGGTGGATGCAGGGACGGATCTGAATATCGCCGACGCAGACGGCATCAGTCCGCTCCGGCATGCCCGCCAGCGCGGCTATGCCGAGATAGTGCGCATCCTGGAGCAGGCCGGCGCCCGTTAACGACCACCCGATCGGGCAATGCCGTTCACTTAAGGTGAAAAGGGGAGTCCTCCTCCACACGCCGACTCGCCGAAATCCCGTTCCTGGGGGCTCGGCGGCGTCACTGACCGCCAGGGATGGCGGGAATGCCGGAACGGCAGGAGCATTTTCCGGCCATGACGCCAACGGTCGGCTTGGTAGATGAGGACTCCCTTAACTGAACAGCATTACCCGCCCGGGGCCGCATTTTTCCTATCCGGTGATGACCCTGCTGCCCACCCTGCCGATGGGCACTGGCGGCTTTGCCTCGCCCCGGATCCAGGCCCGCGGGGACTGCCGCCGGGGCATGCTCAGGGCCCTGATGCAGGGCGGCGCCTGCTAGCCTTGCTTGTCGAAAGCGGGAACACCTTCCGGCAGGGAATACCAGCTTTGCTTTTCACTCACCCAGACATGCATCGTCGGCTGGAACATAGTGTCATCCGCCAGGTCCACCGGCTTGAGTTTCAGCTTGATGATCTCCGGCTGCGCCGGGTTGTAATGATAGATGCGGTTGCCACAGCCGGGGCAGAACTTGGCATTGTTCCTGTTGCCGCTTTCCGCCAGCCGGCCCCATTCTTTCATCTCGCCGGTAAAGCGGATGGCCTCTGCCGGAACGAGGGCGGTGACGCTGAACGGAGCGGTGGCCAGCTTTTGGCACTCCTTGCAATGGCAGGCAATGACTTTCCTGGGGGGGGCGTTCAACTCATAAGTGACGCCGCCGCACTGGCAGGAGCCCTGGATGGGATAATTCATCTTGTATCTCCGCATGGGTTGGATATGGAATGAGGTGTGGTTCTTTTGGAACCATTCTGACCTGCCCCATAGCAAACCGCAACGGTGAGCGGACATCGGTTCACCCCCTCTGTTTCTGCCTCGCCTGGCTGGGGGAGATACCGAAGTAATCCTTGAAGCAATGGCTGAAGTGGGTGGAACTGAGGAAACCGCAGGCCACGGCGATGTTGACTATGGTGTCATCGCTCTGCAACAGCAGGCGGCGGGCATGGGTGATGCGCAGCTCCAGGTAGTAACGGGAGGGAGTGGTTTCCATGTGGGTTTGAAACAGCCGCTCGATGCGGCGCCGGGACACCCCCACGAAGGAGGCCAGTTCGTCGACGCTGAGCGGCTCTTCGATATTGGTGCTCATCAGCCGCAGCAGGTTGCGCAGGGTCTCGGGGAAGCTGGGATCATCGGCGGGCAGCACCAGTTTGGCCTCGTCGCTGTCGGCCACCTGATCACAGCTGAGGATCTCCCGGATGGCCCGCACCGTGGCCTTGTCCTGAACCTGTTCGATCAGCGCCAGCATCATCTCCAGGGCACTGCTGGGGCCGGCGCTGGTCACCCGTTTTTCCTCCACCACCAGCACCCGCTCGGAAACCCTTACCTTGTCGAACCGCTCCCGGGCAAAGGCGTGGTTGTCCGGGTGCAGGGCGCAACTGTGCTGGTCGAGCAGGCCGGCGTATGCCAGCGGGATGGCGCCGTTCCAGAGTCCGCCCAGGATGATATCCTGCTTGGCCGCCGCCCTCAGCTTGGCGGTCAGCAGCGGCTGTTCCGCCAGGGAGCAACGATAGCCGCCGCAGACAATCAGGATATCGAGGGCTTCCTCGCCCTCCAGCGGCAACAGCGTCAGCTCGCCGCTGGTGGAGATGTCGAGCGCCAGATCGCTTTTCACCATCACCGAATCCAGCCCGAAGGTACAGAAGCTGAACAGGGGGGCGGTGCGCACCAGGTTGGCGGTGACCAGGGCGTCGACCGCCGCGGTAAAGGCCATCATGGAAAAGTGTTCCAGCAGTACAAAGCCGACCCGTACCGGCTCGTCGTCGGTGTCCGGGCTCGGCAGGAAGGCGCTGTTGGCATCACGCAACAGGCTACTGAAATGACGTTTTTCTTTGGCTTCACGCATCGATGGCTGGCTCGCTACAGCGGGTGATAACCAGGCCGAACCTGGATAAATGAACGTTGGCTCAATAATACCGGCTCCTGCCCCGCTTTTCATCCACAGGGCGGCAGGTGGCGGTCGCGTATCGTAACATTTCCCGCACATTCCTGTCGCAAATACACAGCATTGCGCCGCTGCCAGTCAAACACCGGGTGCTTGCACTCTTTACTATGACCCTCAATAAGGCTTGGAGTGTACCCGGTAGGGTACCCGCCAGGGATGATAAGTCTGTTTGGGTGGCCCATCGCCCGGAAAGGAGAATAAAGAAGATGTTTAGTAAGCAAACGCGCATTCAGGATGCAGATCCGGCTGTCTGGGCCGCCATGGAAGAAGAAGCCAGCCGTCAGGAGCAGCATATCGAGCTGATCGCCTCCGAGAACTACACCAGTCCGGCGGTGATGGAAGCTCAGGGTTCGGTGCTGACCAACAAGTACGCCGAAGGCTACCCGGGCAAGCGTTATTACGGCGGCTGTCTGGCCGTCGACAAGATTGAGCAGCTGGCCATCGATCGCGCCAAGGCACTGTTCGGCGCGGACTATGCTAACGTCCAGCCCCATTCCGGCTCCCAGGCCAATGCCGCCGTCTTTATGGCCCTGTGCGCCCCGGGCGATACCGTGCTCGGCATGAGCCTGGCCCATGGCGGCCACCTGACCCACGGTGCCAAGGTCAGCTTTTCCGGCAAGATCTACAATGCGGTGCAATACGGCCTGAACGAAGCCACCGGCGAGGTGGATTACGACCAGGTCGAAGCCCTGGCCATCGAGCACAAGCCGCGCATGATAGTGGCCGGTTTTTCCGCCTATTCCCGGGTGATGGACTGGGCCCGCTTCCGCGCCATCGCCGACAAGGTGGGCGCCTGGCTGTTCGTGGACATGGCCCATGTCGCCGGCCTGGTCGCCGCCGGCCTCTATCCCAACCCGCTGCCCTTTGCCGACGTGGTCACCACCACCACCCACAAGACCCTGCGCGGCCCCCGTGGCGGCCTGATCCTGGCGCGCGCCAACCCCGAGCTCGAGAAGAAGCTCAACGCCGCCGTGTTCCCCGGTGGTCAGGGCGGCCCGCTGATGCACGCCATCGCCGCCAAGGCGGTGGCCTTTGCCGAAGCCCTGGCCCCTGAGTTCCGTGATTATCAGCAGGGCGTGATCGACAACGCCCGCGCCATGGTGGAAGTGTTCCAGAAACGGGGGTTCAAGGTGGTGTCCAACGGCACCGACAACCATCTGTTCCTGCTGGACCTGTCCGATAAGGGCATCACCGGCAAGGACGCGGATCGGGTGCTGGGCGATGCCCATATCACGGTCAACAAGAATGCCGTACCCAATGATCCCCAGTCGCCTTTCGTGACTTCCGGCCTGCGCATCGGCACCCCGGCGGTGACCAGCCGCGGCTTCAAGGTTGAACATTGCCGCCAGCTGGCCGGCTGGATCTGCGACATCCTGGAGCACATGGATGACCCCGAGGTGATTATCGCGGTGAAAGATCAGGTCGCCACCCTGTGCAGCTATTTCCCGGTGTATCGCTAACCCAAAATTCGCGTCGACGAGCGACTGACAGTGCTCGCCCTTATCAAGAACAGGTGACAGTATGCAAAAGTATTCAGGTTTCGGGTTGCTCAAGCACGCCCTCAGCCACCACGAGAACTGGCAGCGGGTGTGGCAGAATCCCACCCCCAAGAAAGACGGCTACGACGTGATCATCGTCGGCGGCGGCGGCCACGGCCTGGCCACCGCCTATTACCTGGCCAAGGTGCACGGCATCACCAATGTGGCGGTGATCGAGAAGGGCTACCTGGGCGGCGGCAACACCGCCCGCAACACCACCATAGTGCGTTCCAACTACCTGTGGGACGAGGCCGCCTGGCTGTATGAACATTCCATGAAGCTGTGGGAAGGCCTGGCCCAGGATCTCAACTACAACCTGATGTTCAGCCAGCGCGGCGTGCTCAATCTGGGCCACACCCTGCAGGACATGCGTGACATCGAGCGCCGGGTCAACGCCAACCGCCTCAACGGCATCGACGGCGAAGTGCTCAGCGCTCAGCAGGTGCAGGAGATGGTGCCGATCCTCGACTGCTCCAAGAACGCCCGTTACCCGGTGATGGGCGCCTCCTGGCAGGCCCGCGGCGGCACCGCCCGCCACGACGCCGTGGCCTGGGGCTTCGCCCGCGCCGCCGATGCGCTCGGTGTGCACCTGATCCAGCAGACCGAAGTCACCGGCATCCGCCGCGCCAACGGCGCCGTTACCGGCGTGGAAACCAGCCGCGGCTTCATTCCCGCGCCCAAGGTGGCCTGCGTGACCGCCGGCAACTCCGGGGTGATGGCCGGCATGGTCGGCATGAAGCTGCCGCTCGAGTCCCACCCGCTGCAGGCCATGGTCTCCGAGCCGCTCAAGCCGATCCTCGACACCGTGGTGATGTCCAACCACGTACACGGCTATGTGTCCCAGTCCGACAAGGGTGACCTGGTGATCGGCGCCGGTATCGACAGCTTCCTCGGCTACGGCCAGCGCGGCTCTTTCCCGACCGTCGAGCACACCATCGCCGCCATCGTCGAGATGTTCCCGATCTTCAGCCGGGTGCGCCTCAACCGCACCTGGGGCGGCATCGTCGACACCTGTCCGGACGCCTGCCCGATCATTTCCAAGACCCACATCAAGGGGCTCTATTTCAACTGCGGCTGGGGCACCGGCGGCTTCAAGGCCACCCCGGGCTCGGGCCATGTGTTTGCCCACACCATCGCCCATGACGAGCCGCACGATCTGGCCCGGCCCTTTACCATCGACCGCTTCAACACCGGTCACCTGATCGACGAACACGGCGCCGCCGGCGTGGCCCACTAAGGAGAGCCCCATGTTACATATCTATTGCCCTCACTGCGGTGAGCTGCGGGAAGAAGAAGAGTTTCACTGTGCCGGCGAAGCCCATATCAGCCGCCCCGAGAACCCGGATGCGCTGACCGACGAACAATGGGCCCAGTACCTGTTTTTCCGCAAGAACCCGCGCGGCCTGCACCACGAGCTGTGGATCCATGCCACCGGCTGCCGCAAGTTCTTCAACGCGACCAGGCACACGGTGACCTACGAGATCAAGGAAACCTACAAGATTGGCGAGCAACCCCAGGTGGTTGAGCAAGGAGGCAACGCATGAGCCAGACAAACCGCATCAGCAGCAAGGGCCGGGTCAACCGCAGCAAGCCCCTGAGCTTTATCTTCAACGGCAGCCGTTACCAGGGTTTCGAGGGCGACACCATCGCCTCGGCCCTGCTGGCCAACGGCATCGACGTGGTCGGCCGCTCCTTCAAGTATTCCCGTCCGCGCGGCATCACCGCCGCCGGCGCCGAAGAGCCGAACTGCATCCTGCAGGTGGGCAGCACCGAAGCGACCCTGATCCCCAACATCCGCGGCACCCAGGCCGAGCTGTATGACGGTCTGACCGCCACCAGCACCAACGGCTGGCCCAATGTGGAGCGGGATCTGATGGGCGCCATCGGCAAGCTGGGCGGCAACCTGATGCCGCCGGGTTTCTACTACAAGACCTTCATGTACCCCGAGTCCATGTGGCCGACCTACGAAAAGCTGATCCGCAAGGCCGCCGGCCTAGGCCGGGTGCCCAAGGCGCGGGATCCGGACAGCTACGACAAGCTCAACCACCACTGCGACGTGCTGATCGTCGGTGGCGGCGCCGCCGGCCTGGCAGCGGCGCTGGCCGCCGGTCGCCGCGGCGCGCGGGTGATGCTGGTCGACGAGCAGAACGAGTTCGGTGGTCACCTGCTGCACAGCACCCAGCTGATCAACGGCCAGGCGTCGGCCCAGTGGGTGGCCGAGGCGGTCAAGGAGCTGCGCAGCTTACCCGATGTGCAGCTGCTGCCGCGCAGCACCGCCAACGGCTACTACGATCAGAACTTTGTCACCGTACTGGAGCGGCGCACCGATCACCTGGGTGAGCGGGTGTCGGGCCAGAGCCGCCAGCGGCTGCACCGGATCCGTGCCAAGCAGGTGATCCTGGCCACCGGCGCCCATGAGCGGCCGCTGGTGTTCGGCAACAACGACCTGCCCGGCTGCCTGGTGGCCGGTGCCGTGTCCACCTATATCAACCGCTACGGTGTGGTACCGGGTCAGCAGCTGGTGCTGATGACGGCTAACGACCATGGCTACCAGACCGCCATCGACTGGCTGGACGCCGGCCGTCCGGTGGCGGCGGTGGTCGACAGCCGGGCCGCGCCCAGGGGAGAACGCTATCAGGCGCTGAAGGCGCGCGGCGTGACCATCTATACCGGCCACGGCGTGATCGAGGCCAAAGGCAAGAAGCGGGTATCCGGGGTTCTGGTGGCACCGCTCAGCGCCGACGGCACCCAGGTGACCGGCAAGGCGGTCGAGCTGGCCTGTGACACCATCGCCAGCTCCGGCGGTTGGAGCCCGGTGGTGCACCTGGCCTGCCATACCGGTTCCAAGCCGGTGTGGCGGGACGACATCGCCGGCTTCGTTCCCGGCCCGACCGTGCAGAAGCAGCGGTTGGCCGGCGGGGTTCAGGGCAGCTATGCGCTGTCGGCCGTGCTGGCCGAAGGCCTGGCCGCCGGCCGTGAAGCGGCCGTCGCCGCCGGTTACGGTGAGCTGGCCGCCAACGTGGTGGATGCGGAGATCAGCACCCGGGATCCGAAGGAAGATGCCGCCCAGGCCCTGTACCTGGTGCCGCACAGCAAGCCGGTGAGCCGGGCGCCCAAGCAGTTCGTCGATTACCAGAACGACGTGACCGCGGCGGGCATCCAGCTGGCGGTACGCGAAGGCTTCGAGTCCATCGAGCACATCAAGCGCTATACCGCCATGGGCTTCGGCACCGATCAAGGCAAGCTGGGTAACATCAACGGCATGGCCATCGCCGCCCAGACCATGAACAAGAGCATCCCGGAAACCGGCACCACCGTGTTCCGCCCCAACTACACCCCGGTGACCTTCGGGGCGCTGGCCGGGCGCGATGCCCACCACCTGTTCGATCCGGCGCGCTTTACCCCCATGCATGCCTGGCATGTGAAACAGGGCGCCGAATTCGAGGACGTGGGCCAGTGGAAACGTCCCTGGTTCTTCCCCAAGGCCGGTGAAGACATGCACCAGGCGGTCAACCGCGAATGCGTGGCGACCCGCACCAGCGTAGGCATCATGGATGCCTCGACCCTGGGCAAGATCGATATCCAGGGCGCGGGCGCGCGGGAATTCCTCAACCGCATCTATACCAACGCCTGGACCAAGCTGGGTGTGGGCAAGTGCCGCTACGGCCTGATGTGCAAGGAAGACGGCATGATCTTCGATGACGGGGTGACCTCCTGCATCGACGACAACCACTTCATCATGACCACCACCACAGGCGGCGCCGCCGGCGTGCTGCAGTGGCTGGAGCTGTGGCACCAGACCGAATGGCCGGAGCTGGAAGTGTACATGACCAGCGTCACCGACCACTGGGCGACCATGACCATCTCGGGCCCCAACAGCCGCAAGGTGCTGGAGAAGGTAGCCGAGGACGTGGACCTGTCCGGCGACAACTTCAAGTTCATGGACTGGAAACCGGCGACCGTGGCCGGGGTGGCGGCGCGGATCTTCCGCATTTCCTTTACCGGTGAGCTGAGTTTCGAGATCAACGTGCAGGCCAACTCCGGCTTGCATGTGTGGGAAGCGCTGATGGAGGCGGGTGCCGAGTTCGACATCACCCCCTACGGCACCGAGACCATGCACGTGTTGCGGGCCGAGAAGGGCTTTATCATCGCCGGTCAGGACACCGACGGCTCGGTGACCCCGGACGACATGGCGATGGGCTGGGCGATCGGCAAGCAGAAGGAGTTTCCGTTTATCGGCAAGCGTTCCTGGTCACGCTCCGACACCAAACGGACCGACCGCAAGCAATTCGTGGGACTGAAGTCCAAGGATCCCAAGACGGTGATCCCGGAAGGGGCGCAGATCGTGCTGGATCCCAAGCAGGCCATCCCGATGAAGATGGAAGGCCATGTGTCATCCAGCTATTACAGCGCCAACCTGGGCCACTCCATCGCGCTGGCGCTGGTCAAGGACGGCCTGCAGCGCACCGGTCAGACCGTGTACTGCCCGCTGGCGGACGGCCGCGTGCTGGAAGCGGAAATCACCAGCCCCATTTTCTATGATCCCAAAGGAGAGCGTCAGCATGTCTAAGGTTACCACCAAACTGGCCGAGTCCGGCCACCGGGTTCGGGTTGAATCACCCCTGTACCATGCCGACCTGCCGGCGCTGGCCGAAAAGAATCTGCAGGGGGAAGTGCTGTTGCGGGAGAAGGCGTTGCTGGGGCACCTGGTGCTGCGCGGCAATGCGGGCAACGAGCTGTTCACCAGCGTGGTAGCCAAGGTACTGGGGGTGGCATTGCCCACCCAGCCCAGCAGCTCGGTGGAAAGCGACCAGGTGCTGGTGCAGTGGCTGGCGCCGGACGAGTGGCTGATCATAGTGCCAGGCGGCCGGGAAGGGGCGCTGGAGGCCGAGCTGCGCGAGCAGCTGTCCGGTCACTATGCCATCAATGACGTCAGTGGCGGCCAGACGGTGCTGGAGCTGTCCGGTCCCAAGGCGGAGCTGGTGTTGCGCAAGTCGACGCCCTATGACATCCATCCGTCCAACTTCCCCACCGGCAAGTGTGTGGGCACGGTATTCGCCAAGACCAGCGTGTTGCTGCGGCGGACCGGCGCCGACAGCTTCGAGCTGGTGGTCCGTCGCAGCTTCGCGGACTACATCTGGATGTGGCTGCAGGATGCCAGCCAGGAATACGGTCTGGTGATCAAGCGCTAACCGTTGAGGCCGGGTGCTGTCTACCCTCGGGCCGACAGCGCCCGGCCCGGTTTCAACCACGGCAATCAATACGACCATTAAGGAAATAACATGTCAAAACGGATTACGGTATTACGCGACACCCAGCCGGATGTATTGCTGGATGCCACCAAATGGGAAAAACTGTCCGGCGACCCGCACACGGTGAACCTGAATGCCTATACCTCGGAAGACGGCAGCAAGATCATGGGTACCTGGATCTGCACCCCGGGCAAATGGGCGGTGAACTATACCAAGTGGGAATACTGCGATTTCCGTGAAGGCTACTGCATCCTCACCCCGGAAGGGGGAGAGCCCATCCACCTCAAGGCCGGCGACATCTTCGTGGTCGAGCCCGGCTTCCAGGGCACCTGGGAAGTAGTGGAAACGGTCAGGAAATATTTCGTCTTCGCCTGATCTTTACCTTTTAAGCCGATACCCGGCCAGCACATCACAGCCCTTAGGCAGCCATGCCTAAGGGCTTTTATCTTATGCGGACTCAGGCCCGGGCATCGATGGCGAAACGCGCTACCACCTGCCTGACGTTCTGGCCAATGAGATCCATCGCACCGTCATCGACCAGCCGGGTGGGGGTCAGCCAGGTGCCGCCACAGCAGATAACCCGCGGCAGCGTCAGATAATCGCCGGCATTTTCCAGCGTCAGGCCACCGGTCGGCATCAGGCTTATCTGCTGATAAGGCGCCAGCAGGGACTTGACCATGTTGATGCCTCCCGAGGCTTCGGCCGGGAAGAATTTGAGCAGGCTCAGCTCAAGCTCCAGTGCCTGCTCCACCTGGCTTGGGTTATTGATGCCGGGAATAAAGGGCACGCCCAGGGAGCGGCAGGCCTTGACCGTCGTGGGGTTCAGGCCGGGGGCGACCATAAATTCGGCCCCCGCCGCGAGGGCCGCCTCGGCCTGGGCGCCGTTAAGTATGGTGCCGGCACCGATGCAGAGCTTGGGGCAGGCTTGTTTCATCAGGCGAATGGCGTCGGCCGCCCCTTCACTCCTGAAGGTCACTTCGGCCACGGGCAAGCCGTTGTCGACCAGGGCTCTGGCCAGGGCGGGGGCTTGTTCTACCCGGTTGATCTGGATAACCGGAATGATCTTGAAACGGGCCAGGGTGGTGGCCAAGGTCGTTTGGGTCAGCATGTTGTTTCCTTTAGAGCAGTGCAGCCATGGCGTCCCGGGGGATGATGGCCCCGGGATACCGGATAACGGTCGCGGCCAGCCGGTGGCCGAGTCGGGCGGAAGCGACGGGGCTTTCCCCCCGCAGGCGGGCCGCCAGGTAGCCGGCGGCGAAGGAGTCGCCGGCGGCACAGGTATCCACGACCGGACTGACGGGCTCGGGTGCCAGTGTCCACCGCTGCCGGTCGAGGGCGATCACACAGGCCTCGGCGCCGCGTTTGATGACCAGCTCCCGACAGCCGTGCCGCTGCCAGCGGCTGATCAGGGCTTCCACAGGGGCGCCTGGGTAGAGGGCCAGTTCATCCTCTTCGGTCAGCAGGGCCAGGCTGACCCAGGGTGCCAGCCGGTGGTAGTAGTCCCTGGCCTGCTCGGCAGACCAGAGTCTGGGTCTGAAGTTGTTGTCGAAGATCACCTCCAGGCCACGTTCCCGGGCCAGCCGGGCGCACGCCAGCAGGCGCTCGCGGCCGGCCGGGGGCAGTATGGCTAGGCTGATGCCGCTCAGGTAGAAGGCATCCCAGCCGTCCTGTGCCAGGGTCTGCTCCAGGCGGGTCTGGACCGAGGCGAAATATTCCCGTACCGGGCTGGCCGAGCGCCAGTAATGGAAGTGACGCTCGCCGTCTTGCGCGACTGTGACCAGGTAAAGCCCGGGGCTGCTTGCTTCCCGGTGTTCTACCCAATGGCAATCCAAGTCCTCATCCCGCCAGGCATTGACCAGGTCGGTGCTGAGCTGATCGTCGCCCAATGCCGTGGCATAGGCGACCTTGTGGCCATAACGGGGTGCCAGACGAGCGAGGTATAAACAGGTGTTGAGGGTGTCGCCACCGAAGCGCAGCGCCAGGGGGGCGCCGCTTATCTCCAGCATACATTCGCCGAAGCCGATAATATTCATATCCATCTCCAGGCGGCCGGGGCCGCCTTTAGTTATGCCGTATTACGCCGTCTTGGTTTGGGAGCTGGCGGCCACCGTCTGGCTGCCTGCCGTTTCCATCTGTTCCCGCTCCTCGGTGAGGATCCGCAGTGCCTCTTCGGGAGCGACCTTGTTGGCGGGGGTCAGCAGGCTCACCAGGAAGCCGGAGCCGGCGGCCACTATGACCGACGGGATGCAGGGATTGCCCCAGTAGGCATTCCAGTCGCCGTTGAGGATCACCGAGAAGGAGGCGACGGACGCCCCTATCAGGCTGGCAATGGCCCCTTGCCAGTTATAGCGCGGCCAGTAGCGACCGAGCAGGGCGCAGACGAACATCCCCGACATCACGGTGGAGATCATCCGGGTGATGTAGGTGATGATGTCATTGGAGGTGAGGGCGAAGGCCAGGGCCAGGCCGATGACCGCCACCAGGGCATAGCGGGAGTAGCTGATGGTTTTTTCCTGAGCCGGCATGCGGCCGGTGAACAGGACATACAGATCCCGCAGCATGATGGATACCCCGGCGATGGCATCCGAGCTGGCCGACGACATGGTGGCGGAGAGGCCGGCGATCAGTACCACCAGGGCCAGGGAGGCGGGCAGCACGGTGGCGGCCACGAAGGGGAAGGCGAAGTTGTTGTTATCGAGACCGGGGTCAATCACATGGGCCGCCATGCCGATGATGGCCGGGAGGGCGGCAAAGAACAGGTAGAGCACCCCGGAAATCACGAAGGAACGACGCACCGTGCCCACATCCTTGCCGGAATAGATGCGCTGACGGAAGGAAGGGGTAGCCAGTACGCCCACACCCACGACCACGGCGAGGGAAATGGCCGGCAGTGTCCCCAGTTTTTCCACGGCAAACGGCGTCAGCACCGCGGGATCCAGCCCCTGGTAGAGGTTGTCCCAGCCACCGATATAGTGAACGGCGCCGACGGCCATCAGGATAAAGCCGAAGAAGAGCACCAGGGCCTGTATGGTGTCGGTCCAGACCACGGCGGTATAGCCGCCGATCACCACGTAGATGGTAAAGCCCAGGGCAATACAGATTTTAGCCGTGGTGATATCGATACCGGCGGCCCAGGATAGGTACAGGCTGCCCCCCAGTATGTGGGCGCCGAGCCAGCCGATGCAGGCGATAAAGATAAGCACCCCCACCAGATTTTTGACCGTGCGGTTGGCGCCTACATAATAGGATAGTTCCTCACTCATGGTCATAAAACGGAGTTTTCTGACCGGGGCAAACCACCAGGCGGTGAGCAGTATGCCGATGGCCCCGCCGATGCCGTAGAGCATGCCGGCCCAGCCGTTGGCATAGCCAAACCCCACGGCGCCCATGCTGGAACCCGTGCCCACCATGGTCGCGACCGTGGTGCCCAGGGTCAGGAAGAGCGGCAGCGAGCGCCCCCCCAGCAGGAAGTCGGTGCCCGACTTCTGGTTACGGGAAACCCGCCAGCCCAGCCAGATCATAAATACTACATAGGCCAGAAAGCCGCTTAGAAACAGTGTACTGTCCATAACACACCCTTTATAATTTCGTCGCTAAAACGTTTGATTGATTTGGGCGCCGCTTGTCGGCGCTTTTTTTTTGTGGCGGGCCTTGGCCCGCCGCGCTCCCTCAGCGGGGAGCCTGGTAACAGGTCAGATCCACTTCCACCTTGCAGTCGACGACCAGATCGGCCACGGCACAGATGCGGGCCGGCGGATGGGCGCCGAAATACTCCCTGAACACCTTGTTGAAGGAAGTGAAGTAACGGGCATCTGTCAGTATGACCTTGACATGGACCACATGCTCCAGGCCGTAACCCGCATCGCGCATGATCTCCAGGCAGTTTTCAATGGCCAGGCGCGATTGCTCCACTATGCCCCCCTCGACCACCTCGCCGTCTTTCATCGGCGTCTGGCCCGAGACATAGAGCCAGCCACCGGCCTCGACCGCCCGGGCAAAGGGCAGGTGCTGCCCGCCTGTGCCGGTGCCGCCTTCGGTACCGTAACGCTTGATACTCATCGTGTTTCTCCTCGATAGTGTTTGGGATATAAAAATCGTCCCTGGCGCCGGTCGGTCGCGGCACCATCCCGGTAACTGAGGGTGCCGTTGACCCACACCTGGCGGATGCCTTGTGCTGGCGTGCAGGGATGGTTAAAGGTGGCGCTGTCCTGGATGCGTTCGGGATCGAACAACACCAGATCGGCGAAATAACCGGGTTTGAGCAGGCCTCTGTCGACCAGGCCGAAGCGGTGAGCCGACAGCCCTGTCATCTTGTGCACTGCCTCCGCCAGGGAGAACAGGCCCTGATCCCGGCTGTAATGACCCAGCACCCGGGGGAAGGCGCCCCACAGGCGCGGGTGGGGATGGGGATCATTGGGCAGGCCATCGGAGCCCACCATGCTCAGGGGGTGGGCCAGTACCCGGCGCACGTCTTCCTCTGCCATGCAGTGATAGACGGCACCGGCAGGCATAAGGCGCTCCGCAGCCTGATACAGGGGCAGCTGCCACAAGGCCGCGATCTCGGCCAGGGTCCGCCCGGCCAGTTCGGGGTGAGGATCGGACCAGGTGATAAAAATCTCGAAGTCGTCGGTCACCTGCTTGAGATCCAGGGTGGAGGAGCTGGCGGCATAGGGATAGCAGTCGCAGGCGACATCCTGGTGGCGGGCCGCCAGCTCCAGGGCTGCCAGGGTCTGGACGGTTCTGCCCCAGTTTCCGGCACCGGCACACTTGAGGTGGGAGATCACCACCGGCACCCGGCCATGGCGACCGGTGGCGAAGGCTTCTTCCATGGCTTCCAGTATGCCTTCGAATTCCGTCCTGAGGTGGGTGGTATAGATGGCGTCGAAGCGGGACAGCTCCTCGACCAGGGCCATGACCTCGGCAGCGGGGGCGGCATTGGCACTGGCGTAAGCCAGCCCGGAGCTGAGTCCCAGGGCGCCTTGCTCCAGGGCCTGGCTCAGCTGGGCACGCATGGCCGAGCTCTCTTCCGGACGGGCGGCGCGGTAGAGGTCGTCCATATGGTTCTGGCGCAGGGCGGTGTGGCCTATCAGGGCGGCGACGTTGACGCTGGGCCTGGCCTGGTTGACGGCGTCGATATAAGCGGACAGGGTGGGGTAGCAGAAGTCGGCCTGCTCCCCCAACAGGTTCATGGGATCCGGGGGCGCGCCGGCCAGGGTGACGGGGGCGGCGCTGATGCCGCAGTTGCCGACGATAACGGTCGTCACTCCCTGGCTGAGCTTGGGCAGCATCTCCGGGGTGCGGATGACGTTGGTATCATCATGGGTATGGACATCGATAAAACCCGGAGCCAGGACCAGGCCCCGCCCATCTATCCGATGTCTGGCGGTGCCAGCCAACGCGGGCCCTATGGCCTGGATCCGCTCCCCCCGAATGGCCACGTCGGCCACATAGGGGACGCCGCCGTTGCCATCTATCAGCGAGGCCTGGGTGATAACTACGTCATAATCCATGCTACATCTTCCTGCTTTGTCCCGGCTCAGTCGCCGAGGGGTTGTCTGTCGGTGCCGCCGCGGTGGGCATCCAGGGTCAGCTTCAATCGTCTCAGCTGGTCCCGGACCTGACGTTTATGGGCCAGGGCCAATTCGGTGGCCACTACATCGATCAGTGCCATCATGGCGTAGCGCGATGCGGTGGGTTTGTAGATAAAATCCGTCTCCTGGGTCACCAGCCCCAGGGTCAGATCGGCCACTTTCGCCAGCGGAGAGCCCTTGCTGGTGATGGCGATCACCTTGGCACCATAGTGCTTGGCGATCTCTGCCGACTCCACGACCTCGGGGGTGAAGCCCGTCAGCGAGAGGGCGACGAACACATCCTTGGCCGAGACCGAGGAGGCCACCATGCGGCCGAGCAGGCCGTCGTTATAGCTGCTCACCACAAACCCCAGGCGGAACAACCGGAACTGCAGCTCCTGGGCCATGATGGTAGAGCCGCCGCCCATGCCCACGACCAGCGTCTGGCGGGCCTGGCTCAGCCAGCCCACCGCCTGTTTAATCGCGGCCTCGTCCACCACCTTGCGGTTCATCTCCAGCACATTCTTGATGCCTTCATAGATGCCGTTGATACCGTCTAAATCCGGCGCCTCGTGGATGAAGCGCTGTCCCACCGCCAGGGACTGGGCCAGGCGTACCTTCAGGTCCCGTACGTCCCGGCAGTTCACCGACTTGGCGAAGCGGGTAATGGTGGCCTGGCTGACCCCCGCCTCCTGCGCCAGCTGGCCTATGCTGGCCCGGGCCGATGCGGCGATATCGTCCAGCACCAGCTGGGCGACCCGTTTCTCGGCATCGCTCAGCTCGGGAAACTTTTCGGTGATGCGGGACACTATGTCGATCTCGTATGTCATCTTGAACCTCGTCAAAATTATTGTCTTTTCCTCTTCCCAAAACAGTGAAAATGCGCACAATTAGGAGGGTGTGTTTTGATACTTTGTACCATAATCACAACTGTATCCAATAAAATTAAATAAAAAACAATAAATTAAATGGTGTTACTTTAAAATTGCTTATTTATCAATCAAGAGGTTTAAGTTATGAAGTACCATGATTTGGTCGGTCGTCATAAGGGTGGAATACCCAGTTCCAGGGCCGATGGGGGGGACAATGTGCTGGCGGAAGACTGCAGCTTGCCGCTGGCCATGATCAAGGCGTCGGCCCTGGAGCAAAACCTTAAGTGGATGCAGTCCTTCATGAACGCCCAGGGCATGGCCTTCGCCCCCCACGGTAAAACCACCATGGCGCCGGCCCTGTTTCGTCGCCAGTTGGCGGCGGGCGCCTGGGGGCTGACGGTAGCCAGTCCCCAGCAGGCCTGGACAGCCTTCGAGGCTGGTGCCGAACGCATCCTGATGGCAAACCAGCTGGTGGGTAAGGCCAATATGGCCCTGGTGGCGGAACTGCTGGAAACCGGGACTGAGTTTTATTGTTGTGTCGACAGCCGGTTGAATGCACAGCAACTGTCGGCTTTCTTCGCATCACGGGAGCAGGAACTCAAGGTGCTGGTGGAATTAGGGGTGCAGGGAGGACGCAGTGGTTGCCGTTCCCTGGCCGACGCCCAGTCCCTGAGCGAAGCCATCATCGGCTTACCGGGCTTGCGTCTTGCCGGTGTCGAATTTTATGAAGGCGTCATCCATGGCGAGGGGGCCGAAGCCGGGATCCTGGCCCTGGTGGCGGATGCCGCCAGCCTGTTGCAGTTCCAGGCCAGCCGGCTGCCGGCCCGGCCGCTGCTGATCACCGGCGCCGGCTCGGCCTGGTACGATCTGGTGGCCGAGGGGCTGAAACAGGCGATATTGCCCGACGGGAGTTTGCCGTTGCTGAGACCGGGGTGCTACCTGACCCACGATATGGGCATTTACGCCCAGGCCCAGCAGGGGGTGATGAGCCGCAGCCAGGCGGCCTGCTCCCTGGGCGGCGATCTGGTCTCGGCACTGGAGCTGGCGGCCTATGTTCAGTCCACCCCCGAGCCGGGGCTGGCCGTGATCGGCTTCGGCAAACGCGACGTGGCCTTCGATGCGGGCCTGCCCATTCCCCTGGCCCATTATCGGGAGGGGCGGCAAATAACCGCCGAGTGCGGTGGCTGGCATACCGAAAAGGTGATGGACCAGCATGCCTTTATGAGCCTGCCGGAGGCGGTGGACATACAGGTTGGAGACATCATAATTTTTGGCACTTCGCATCCCTGCCTGACATTCGACAAATGGCGAGCCCTTGCCCTGGTCGATGATGAATATCAACTATTAGAGTCAATTGTTACCCATTTTTAATGTGGATAACGCTTCCATCCCAGGTACCTAAGCGATAATAGATTGAAATATATATAAAAAGCTTCGTTGTGTTTAGATGGCCGTGGTCAGGCGCAACATCTGGCGCAACGAGGCCCGTCCCGGCGTTGTATCCGGCATCAGGGGGTAATGGGTTTCATCTCTCTACCAGTCCAGCTGTACCCTGTCTCGGGTTTTGCGTGTTTTTTTAACTATCTGATTTTAATGGTGCTTCATTTAGACAGGAGCCAGGACCCGATAGATGACCTGGGTTGATGGACAGATCCTGTCGGTGGCCAATGGCCACAAGGCGGCGTGACTCCTCCTGTCGTTATCATAAATTTTTAATAAATACAGTTGGTTGCTAACACTTTGACAAAAGTCGGTGTCATTTGAGAAAGGCACCCATGCTGGCCAGATTTCCGGTTTTTTGTATAGTGATGCCCAAGTTGAACGGCACAATTGAGAACCTTTATGCTGAAGCGATATATGAAACTGTATGCCCTGGTCCTGCTTGCGGGCGCGTCTCCGGCCATGGCCTCTGAAACCCTCAATACCATTATCGGCGGCGGCGCAGGCGGCGCCGCCGGCGCCCTGATTGGCCAGCAGTTGGGCGGCAACACCGGCGGCCTGGTGGGGGCCGCGCTGGGCGGCGCGGCCGGTGGCGCGGCGACCGCCGATCGGGGCAACAAGAATGAAGCGGGTCTGGGTGGCGCCGTCGGCGCCCTCAGCGGCGCGGCCATCGGTAGTAGCGTAGGCGGACAAAAGGGCCAGCTGATCGGCGCCGGTGTCGGCGGCGCGGCCGGCTCGGCCATCGGCGCCAGGACCGGTGATGGACATGAGTCCAGGAAAGAAGTACATCATTACCATCATGGTCATGGCCATAAAAAACACAAACATAAGCACAAACACTGGCATCATGACGATGATTGAGCCTGAACAAGAGCGGCCCTCCGGCCGCTCTTTTGATGATATTACCGTCCTGCGTTCTTGGCCCAAGTTCAGTGCTTTATAGCAGATACTTCCTACGCTAACTTTTTTTCAAAATATTGATCGGCACCTGATTTCTTTAGAGTTAAGAAAAATATAAAGGTGAAAGGAAAGCCGATAAGCCATGAATAATCAAGGAATGAGAAAGAAACAATGGCTCCACATACTAAAGAGCACATTCCTGCTGGGCTAAAACCTCCTCGGTAGTTATAATGGTTTTTTTCATCATACAATTTTTCAATATTTAGTTTCATTTTTCTTATAATAAAGTAATCCGCTAACATGATTGCTGCGGCAGGGCCTAAAAAGCTTGAATAAAAGTTTTGGAATTTAAAGAAGTAGTCACTACTGAATAGTAGCCAAGGGGCGGTGATGACTGACAGCACCGACACGTAAATGATTCCTCCTTGCCAAGATGTTTTGAATATATCCTGAAAGGCCAGCGCCGGAGGTAATATGTTCAGTGTAAGGTTGGAAGTGATTTGAGCAAGGATAATAAAGACTAGGAGAATTATTCCAAAAATAGGGTTGGGTGATAGCTGAACCAGACCTGCTATAGGGTCAGTACTACCGGTAGCCAGACCAATAAACATGCCTGATACAATCATGAACAACCAGGGAGGGAGCACTCCGGTAAAATTAGCGAGAGCGCTTGTTCTGAATATCGATTTTCCTTTCGGATTAATCTGTCTCGTCAAATCCGAGCTATTCAGTATTACTGTTGTCCAGTTGGCGAAGGCCGCCATCATTCCCGCAATCCATGCTAACCCCCAAGACCCGGGAATTTCTGATGCTGTGGAAAAATCAATATTTCCTTCGGAGAAAACCACATAGAAAAAATAAATAAGCATGGAGAAAATAATGAACGACATGGCGCCATTGAATTTTGATATGGTTTCTATACCACGGTAGGCTAGTGCACTCTGTAAAGATAAAATTAAGAAAAAGTACACCCAAACATTTGAGAATCCAAAAAGACTGTTTGTAACTTGTTCTAGCGCCAAAGCACCAATCCAGGTGCCTATACCATTCCATGCAATGGCAGGAATACACCTTAAAATGGCGACGACCTTAGTACCTTTTGTTCCAAAACAAGTTCGTCCTTGGATAATGAAGGGAATGCCATAACGCATTCCTGCATGGCCCTGAAACGTCATCAATAAGGCCACACCAATACTGGCAACGATTCCGGCTGCCAATACCTGTATAAAGTTAAGACTCCCGGTGGGATAGAGAAGATACTGACCAATAACCATGATTTGCACAATAATGCCTGAGGACCAAAACACCAACGCATAGCTGTTTTGTGTCATCGGCCTCTTCTCTGGAGGGACGGGCATTATGCTATCGGGAGAACTTTGTTTATTTGAATTGTCTTGATTCATCGAAAATTCCCTTTTTATGTTGCTGACTCAACCCTAGGGCCGGGCATGTTAGTTAGATGATTTTCAATGTGGTTATTGCGATGCTCACCTCCGCATTTATTATTTATAATTACAAATAATAAATCACAAAAATGTAATGGAAATGTTAACTGGTGTCAATCGGCCAGGTGAAGGACATGGAACTGTCTCTCAGCCCCTTGGAGCTGGGGGTAGCCAGCATGCGGCGGTAACCATGAGTTCCTGGACGGGCAGGCACCAAAAGCCGGCGCCATGCTGGCAATCGGAGCTGGGACAAGGCATTATTTCGGGAATTGTCACTTTCCGTTCAGGCGTTGTATGTTCATAAAAAATAAGCCTTTTATGCTAGCGGCTCTGGTCGTTTTTCTGGTTGGTTGCGCCACATCTCCACCGCGTAACCCGGAAGATCTCTGCGCCATTTTCGAGCAACATGACGACTGGCATAAGGCGGCCAAAAACAGCCAGGAGAAGTGGGGCGTGCCGGTGCATGTGATGATGGCGACCATGTATCAGGAGAGCTCGTTCAGGCACGATGCCCAGCCGCCGATGCGCTATTTCCTGTTTATTCCCTATGGTCGCGCCTCCAGTGCCTATGGTTACCCCCAGGCAAAAGATGAAACCTGGGCCGATTATCAGCGGGAGAGCGGCAACGGCTGGTCCAGCCGAGACGACTTTGCCGATGCCATCGACTTTATGGGCTGGTATATGAGCAAGACTCACCGGATAAACGGCGTTTCCAAGTGGGATGCCTATCAGCAGTATCTGAACTATCACGAAGGCTGGGGTGGCTACCGCCGCGGCAGCTACCGGCAAAAGCAGTGGCTGCTCAATGTCTCGCGCCGGGTGGACAGCCGGGCCCAGCGTTATGCGAAGCAATATTGGCAGTGCAAGGAAGAGTTGAACAGCGGCTGGTTTGGCTAGGGTGTGTCCCGATACTGTGCATCAGAGCAATAATGCTCGAGTACATAGGTTATTGAAACAGATGACAGAGACCAGGGAGGTAACCTTGTCTACTCCTGGCTTCTGTCAACTGGGTAATCAGCGGGACGATGAGCCGCTTTTTACGCTCGGAGTGTTAAGAACCAAACCCTTCCGGCAGCGGTGCTTTGAACCAGGTATTGGAGGCCTGGTTGAGCGAGCCATCGGCCAGGGCCTTGGCAATTAGCGCATTCACTTTTTCCTGCAATTCGAACTCACCTTTTTTCATGCCGATATAGCAAGGGGATTCCAGCAAAATGAATTTCACTTCGGGGATCTGCTCAGGATTATGTTCTGCCAACTCTGTCGCCACCAGATTACCGGTGGCAATCAACGGCACATGACCGGATAAATAAGCCGAAAGCGTACTGTTGTTGTCGTCATAACGGCGGATGGTAACCGAGCTTGGCGCTACCTTTTTAAGCTCGATATCTTCCACTGCATCACGGGTGACACCTATTACCCGGCCATCAAGATCTGCGGGTGAGGAAATGCTCATTTCGGGAGGACCGAAAACAGCGAGAAAAGAAGGAGCATACGCATGGCTGAACGAAATGGCCTTTTCCCGCTCCGCATTTTTACCCAGGCTGGAGATCACCAGATCGACTATGCCCATCTGCAGGGATGGAATACGGTCGGCGCTAGCGACCGGGATGAGTTCAAGCTTGAGCTGCAGGCTATTGGCAAGATAGTTCGCCACATCGATATCATACCCTTGGTGTTTCATATCTGGACCCGCCGATCCGAAAGGCGGAAAGTCTTGCGGAACGGCAATTCGTAGTGTGCCGCGTTGTTCTATCTCGCTCAGCAGGTTTGCCTGAGCAATACCGGAAAATAAAATCAAACCAACGGCTGCGAGTCCATTAAGCAGACGATTTCTAAATAGCTGGAGCCTAGATGCTTTCATTAATCTATCCTTGACAGGGTAATTTATGGTGTTTGTTCTTTTTAAAATATAATTACTGGTTTATTGTGCTAATGAGTGCCTCGGACATTATCAATGACAATATCGTGAGTCGGCATTCATGTCATAGGATAAGGCAGCAGGTTAGACCGTCATGCATCGAAATAGATGGCATAACGGCTCCAATTGATAATCTATATATTTCCGGCAACGCCGTCAGCCAGGCCGGATTATGGGCGGGTATTTGGGCTCAAATAGCGGGCCATTTCTTCCGCCGGCACCATGCCGCCGCCGGTGGCCCAGACGATATGATGGGCGCGGGCCATGATCTCGGGATCCAAGCCCATGCGGGTCCGGTAGCCCTGGGTTTCCCACAGTATCCGCGCCATGCCGGGCATGCCGGCGAGCGCCGAGGGTTCGAGACGGATCCCTTCACAACGAGCGAGCAGGCCGAGCAAATCCAGCATCTCCTGATCGCCCAGGGTGTAATAGCCGTCCAGCATGCGTTCCATGGCCCGGCCGACAAAGCCCGAGGCCCGGCCCACCGCCAGGCCGTCGGCGGTGGTGATGTTGTCTATGCCGATATCCTGCACCGAAATCCGTTCATGCAGCCCGGTATGCACCCCCAGCAGCATGCAGGGAGAGTGGCTGGGCTCGGCAAAGATACAGTGCACCGCATCCCGGAAGGCCAGCTTGAGGCCGAAAGCCACGCCGCCGGGGCCGCCGCCCACGCCACAGGGGAGATAGACGAACAGCGGATGGGCCTTGTCCACTCCTATCCCTTGTTGCCGTAGCTGGGTCTTTAATCGCTCGCCGGCCACCGCATAGCCGAGAAACAGGCTGGTGGAGTTCTCGTCATCGACAAAATGACAGCGGGGATCCGTCGCCGCCTCGGCCCGACCTTGCTCGACCGCCACCGAGTAGTCGGAGGCATATTCCAGTACCTTGACCCCGTGGCTGCGGAGCTTGTCTTTCTTCCATTGGCGGGCATCGGCGGACATATGCACGCTAACCTTGAAACCGAGTCGGGCGCCAATAATGCCGATCGACAGCCCCAGGTTGCCGGTGGAGCCGACCGCAATCGAATACTGGCCAAAAAAACGGCGGAAGGCGTCGCTGTCCAGGCAGGCATAGTTATCGTCCGGCTTCAGCAGACCGGCCTCCAGCGCCAGGCGCTCGGCGTGTTGCAGCACTTCATAGATGCCGCCCCTGGCCTTGATGGAACCGGATATGGGCAGCTGGCTGTCCAGTTTCAGCAGTAAACTTCCGGGCAGCTCACCCCCATAGCGGGTGGCCAGCGCCTGCTGCATGGCGGGAATGGCCTGCAGGGGAGATTCGAGTATGCCGTTGGAGGACCGGGTTTCCGGGAATGCCTGGCAGAAATAGGGGGCGAAGCGGTCGAGCCGCTCGCTGGCCTGCCGTACATCGTCCGCACTCAGGCCGACATGGGACAGGGCCTGCTCGAAAGAGGTCACGTCCGGGTTAAACCAGCTGACCTCACGCAAGGCGATAAGCTCATTAAGCAGGGGAAACTGTTTGCGTAGCTCGGCAAGGGCCTGTGGGGTATAGGTGGGGTGAGACATAGGGTATCCTGCGATGGAAGAAAGCAGGCATCATTATTGCGGCCTCGGCCAGGGGACGGCAAGGGGAATGGGCGAACCCCATTCCCCCGGTTGTTACTGTTTGTTGGCTGATGCCGCCTTCTGGCCGGCGAAGTATTCCTTGGTCACCTTGAACACCACCGGGCTCAGTAGCCCCAGGGCGATCAGGTTGGGAATGGCCATCATGGCGTTCAGGGTATCGGCCAGCAGCCAGATAAACTCCAGCGACTGGGTCGCCCCCACCGGCAAGGCCAGCACCCAGGCGATGCGGAACGGCACTATGGCCTTGACTCCGAACAGGTATTCCACGCATTTTTCGCCGTAGAAGCTCCAACCCAGTATGGTGGTGAAGGCAAACACCGCCAGCGCGATCGTCACTATGTATTCACCGTTGGGCACGGCGGTGGCAAAGGCCAGGCTGGTCAGGGCGGCACCGGTTTCACCGCTGGTCCAGCTGCCGCTGACGACGATGGCCAGGCCGGTAATGGAACACACCACTATGGTATCGATAAAGGTACCGAGCATGGCGATCAGCCCCTGGCGCACCGGGTTGTCGGTCTTGGCGGCGGCATGGGCGATAGGCGCGCTGCCCAGGCCGGCCTCGTTGGAGAAAATCCCCCGGGCCACACCGAAGCGGATTGCGGCCCAGACGGCGGCACCGGCGAAGCCACCCTGGGCGGCGGTGGGGCTGAAGGCGTGCTCGACTATCATCAGGAAGGCGGCGGGAATAGCGGTGATATTCACCGCCAATACCACCAGGCCGGCAACAAAGTAGGAAACCGTCATCAGCGGCACCAGCTTACCGGCCACCTGACCAATCCAGCGGATCCCGCCGATCAATACCGCGCCGACCAGCACCATCAGCACTATGCCGGTCGTCAAAGTGGAGGCACCGAAGGAGGACTCCAGGGCATGGGCCACCGAGTTGGCCTGTACCGTGTTGCCGATACCGAAGCCGGCCATGGCGCCGAACACCGCAAACAGCAGGCCAAGCCATGCCCATTTGGGGCCTAGGCCATTCTTGATGTAATACATGGGGCCGCCCACATGGTCGCCCAGTTTGTCTTTTTCCCGGTATTTGACCGCCAGCACGGCTTCCGCGTATTTGGTGGCCATCCCCACCAGGGCGGTCATCCACATCCAGAACAAGGCCCCCGGGCCGCCCAGTATGATGGCGGTGGCGACACCGGCGATATTACCTGTACCTATGGTGGCGGACAGGGCCGTCATCAGGGCGTTGAAGGGGGACAGATCCCCTTCACCCTTTTCCGCCTTGGTAAACAACAGCTGAAAGCCCATCTTCAGTTTGCGGATGGGCATAAAGCCCAGGCCCAGCTGCAGATAAAGACCTATCCCCAAGATACCGACCAGCATGGGCACGCCCCATACCACGCCGTTAATCGATGAAAGTAGTGATGTTAACAGTTCCATCTGTCAGGTTCCTCGATAGAGATGTTGAGTTCCTCCTTAGCGTAGACTCGTTTGAGCGATTTTCATATGGAGGCTAACGGCTAAATAAGCCGGTTGCCGGCGCCTTGAGGTCACAATAGAGTTCCGCCGGGGGAGGGACTCCGGCCATGGCAGCAGGCTGGTAGCCCTATGCTCCGGCCAGCAGACGTTGAAAAACAGCCCGCAACTGAGCGATGACGGCTTTCCTTCCCGCTAGTCCAAAGGTACCCGCCAACCGCTCAACCTGCGAGCCCGGCAGCAGGGCCTGGCGCAACAGCTTGTGCTGTCGTGGCTCCAGATTGGCGGTCGCGGCCTGCTCGGCAACAAAACGCGCCAGCGTCGGCTTATCGGCGGAAAAATCCCGATGGGCGAAGGCGAAGTCATGGGCGATGCGTCTGTCATTATCCGGGTTCACCACCCGAGCCGAGTCTGGGCGGGGGAGCTGGGCCACTAATTCAGGCGGCAGCCCGGCGAGGGCGTCTTGCAGGAAGTAGCTGAGGTTGGCCTGGAACAGTGCCTGCCAGCCCGGCAGGCACTGTTCCCCGGCCGGGCTGAGCGGCGCCAACAGCATGGCGGCATGATGGCCGCTGACGCCGTCGGCGGTCAGCCCCAGGCGCACCAGCGAAAAGCCATTGCGCTGCCAGAAACGCAGCAGCTCAGGGGTGGCGCCAAAGCTGGCGCCGAGAAAATCCAGCCGCCCGGTGTAGTGCTGTTGCAACCGGGCCAACAGCTGGGAGCCGAGACCCTGACCGTGACGCCGGGGATGCACCACTATGCGCATGATACGGCCATAGCGCATGCCGGTGGCCTCGGGCAGGCCGCCGTGAAAGGCCAGGGATTGGGGCAGAAGGTGGCCTCGGGGGCGGCGCTGGCCGCGCCAGACAGCCTGCCCCAGCGCCGGATCCAGCCCACCTTCCCTGACGATCAGCATGGCGGCCACCGGGATATCGTCCTGGCTGGCCAGCACTATCTCGGTATCGGGGGCGTCCAGCAGGTAGCGCAGATCACTGGGGCTGGTCTGGTAATGGGCCAGGGTCAGCAGGCCGAACAGCTGATAGAGCAGGGTTTCGTCGGAGGCCAGCCGGTCCTGGCCCAGCCAGCGCAGCTGCAGCCGTCCTTGTTCCGGGGGGGAGGCTGGATCCGCATCCAGGGCCAGCAGGCGAAATACCAGGGGTTCCAGCGGATCCCGGCGGCTCCAGCGGGCCGGGGTGCCGAGCCGGTAGCTGCACCAGCCGGGAGCCAGACTATCGAGCCTCTGCTGGAATTTGAGCTGAAACCCCAGCCCCGTGCCTTCATAGCCGTGTTCTGTGGTGGCAAACAGGCAGCAGTAATGTTGTGCCATCCGGGTCAGCATGGGCACCGGGATGGCGGCCGCCTCATCGATCAACAGAATATCGGCAGGGGGCAGGGTATCAAGCAGCAGATCCGGGGCGATAAAGTCCAGCGTACCCCGGGCATGCTCCTGGGCCTTGGCCGCCGCCCCGGGATTGGGGGCGGTCAGCAACAGGCGGAGCCCGCCGGCGGCCAGCTTATATGCCGCCAGCCCCAGCAGGCTGGACTTGCCCCGGCCCCGGTCGGCGGTCAGCACCATCATCTGCCGTCGCCGGGCCGAGGTCAGCAGCATGGCCAGGGCCTGGCGTTGATCCGGGCTCAAACAGCCATGCCTGTCTCTCCGAGGCTGCCAGTGGGCGCCGGTCAGGGGGGGGAAAGGGGGCGGCGGTGCCTGCTGTCGCCACAGCAGCACCTTTGGATCGGATAATAAAATCCGGCAAAAACGGTGGATGAAATGGCTGGTCAGTCCCCTGGCCTGTTCGCTCAAGGCCACGTAACGGCTGAGATCGGGATCGGCATAGTCGGGCCAGTCGTCGAGGGGGGGGCAGAGCAGCAGGGCGACGCCGCCGGCGGCCAGGCAGCCGAGCGCGGCGCCGAAGGCATCAGGGTGCAGGCCACTATGGGCGTTAAAGATCAGGCTGGGATATTCCCGACCCAGGTAGCGGCCGACCTTGTTGGCGGGGATGGGGTGGCACTCATCGGGGCCTTCTCCCAGCCACAGGCTTTGGTCGTCGGTCAGCCGTCGGGCAGTGCCGATGCCCCAGTCCTGACTGCCAGCCAGCACCAGCAGGCGTCGTTCGCCACTATGTTTGAGGGCATGGCGCCATGCCGACCATCCGGGCGCATCAGCCAAAAATCCGCTCACCATTTTCATCTATCACCCGCTTGGCCTTGGCCACCATCAGCTCGGCGGCCAGTTCGGCACTGGGCAGCAGATCCGAGCGGATCAGCAGATATTCCCGGGGCTCCTGGTCGATGACTTTGACGATGCGGCCTTGCAGCCGGTACTGACCGCCTTCGGCCTTGGGTTCAGGGTAGATATCGAAGCCCTGATAGCTGACGGTCTCAAATGCGGGGTCGGTTGAAGTCTGCTTGGGCTTGCCTAGGTTTTTTAACCAGTTAAACATCATGAACTCCAACATAAACCAATTAAAAAGACGCCGGCCGGCGTAATGCTTGTCGGTTAAGCGTAAAACAGGATTAGTTAGCTTCCCGCCGACACGCCGTAAACCCATCCCTGGCGCAGCAGGTCGGCTTGAAAGCCAGCCAATCCCGTTAACCGATCGGCATTACGCCAGCCGGCGCCTCTTTATGATCATTGGCCGGCCATTATTTTTTAACGCGAAATACCAGGTCCTGTGCCAGGGTCACGGCGCCGCTTTGCTTATGCAGCTCTTTCACTTCATCCATGTTGGAGATAACCACGGGCGTCAGGGTGGACTTGGCCTTGGCTTCCAGCAGGGCCAGATCGAATTCGATCACCGTATCCCCTTTCTTGACCTGCTGGCCTTCTTTGGCGATACGGGTAAAACCCTCGCCCTTCAGCTCGACGGTGTCGATCCCAAAGTGAACAAACATTTCCAGGCCCGAATCGGATTCGATAGAGAAAGCATGGTTGGTTTCAAAGATCTTTCCGATAGTACCGTCACAGGGGGCGACCATCTTGTTGCCACTGGGTTTGATGGCGATGCCGTCGCCGACTATTTTTTCGGCAAACACTACATCGGGCACATCTTCGATGGCCACGATTTCCCCGGACAGGGGAGCATAAATTTCGATGCCACTGGTTTCATTACTATCGTCGGAGACCAGTTTTTTTAATTTATCGAACAGACCCATAGTGTTAGCTCCTGGAGTTATGTAGCGCATGATAATAACAGACGGTCTTTCCATTGTTAAAGAGGTTAGTCTGGCTGGATGGCGGCTGGCCAAGGGGCATATTGATCCCCATGGATAGACCATCATAGGCCCGTTAAGGCGATTTTGACATGCACGTGGTCAAAACGGTGATGCTTTGCCCTGGGAACGGGGTGAATCATCGCTTGCGATGAAACAAAAAAGGCGCCGTTGGCGCCCTTGGTGGATGTTCTTCATCTAATGGTTATTGCTGTAGTTCCTGCTCGGTGAACAGGCCCTGGAACAGGGCGGTGCTGAGATAGCGCTCGCCGGAGCTGGGCAGGACAACCACTATGGTTTTATCGGCAAACTCAGGCAGTTCGGCGATGCGGTTGGCGGCCACCACGGCGGCACCGGAGCTGATCCCGGCCAGGATGCCTTCGTCCCTCATCAGGCGTTGGGCCATGTCGATGGCTTCTTCGCTAGTGACGCGCTCAACCCGGTCGATCAGGGACAGGTCGAGGTTGCCCGGGATAAAACCGGCACCTATGCCCTGGATCTTATGGGGGCCCGGTTTGATGTCTTCGCCGGCCAGGGCCTGGGTGATAACCGGTGACTCGACCGGCTCTACCGCCACAGAGGTGATGGCCTTGCCTTTGGTATTCTTGATATAACGGGACACGCCGGTGATGGTACCGCCGGTACCCACGCCGGCAACAAATACATCGATCTCACCGTCGGTGTCGTCCCATACCTCAGGACCCGTGGTCTTCTCATGGATTTCAGGGTTGGCCGGGTTGTTGAACTGCTGCAGCAGCACATATTTTTCCGGGACCGATTCTGCCAGCTCCATGGCTTTTTCGATGGCACCCTTCATACCCTTGGCACCGTCGGTCAGCACCAGGTTGGCGCCCAGCGCCTTGAGCAGCTGACGACGTTCCAGGCTCATGGTATTGGGCATGGTCAGGGTAATGGGGTAACCGCGGGAGGCGGCAACAAACGCCAGGGCAATGCCGGTGTTACCGCTGGTGGGCTCGATAATCTCCTTGCCCGCGACCAGTACGCCGCGTTTTTCCGCATCCCAAATCATGTTGGCGCCTATCCGGCATTTAACACTGAAGCTGGGGTTACGACTCTCAACCTTGGCCAAGACCCGGCCCTTAGAAACCCGGTTCAGTTTTACCAGAGGAGTACGACCAATGGTCAGTGAGTTATCTTCAAAAATATTGCTCATTGTGGCTATCCCTGAGGTTCACAGTGTCTAGTTACTATGTCAGCTTAATCTTTCTTTGAGGAATGAGAAGTGACGATTTGTTATAACAATATGTTATTAAATGCTAAAATGATATTCCCATAATATTTTTTGGTCGGGTATCTGTGTGTCGATGAGAGATGCTATGGTTGCCCTTATCAGCGGCTGTTGTAGGGCAAAGCGAGGCGCTTGAACGATACTTATGGTGTAGTTATCCGGAAGGGCAGGAACAAGATGCGTGCTCTGATATGTGGGTGGTTGTGGTTATGCCTGATGTTGGCTACCCCCGGGATCGGGGCCCAGCAATGGCAGGATGTGCCGGAGAGCCGGGCGCAGTTGCATCAGCTGGGCCTGGAACTGGCCCTGGCCGATGTGCACCCGCAATTGACCCTATGGTGGCAGCAGGCCGCCCTGCAAGCCGCCGGTGATGATGCCGATAATCAGCTGCTGCTGGGCATCAGTGCCTTCTGGCGGCACTGGCAGGGGATGACCCTTGTCGCGCGACAGCATCTGCAAACCCGCGATGCTCCGCTGGTGATTACCGAGCAAGACCGGATTGCCCTCGAGCTGGCGATCGAGCAGGGCCAATTAGGCGTGCTGGTGGACGCCCTTATCCCTGATTATCCCGACTACGACAGCTTCAAACGGCAGCTTGGGCATTTGCTCGCATTGTCGGAGCAGGCGTGGCCGGTATTGCAAAAACCGACCCTGCGCCCCGGCGAAAGCTCGGCCCAGGTGCCCCTGTTGCGGCAACGATTAATCTTGTTGGGGGATTTGCCCCCGGCTGCCGACCTCGGCTCCCGGTTATACGATGCGGAACTTGAGCAGGCGGTGCGTTCTTTTCAGCGGCGTCATGGTCTCGAGGTCGACGGGGTAGTGGGCCCGCATACCTATGCTTGGCTGAACGTGACGCCGGTCACTCGGGCCCAGAAGCTGATACGCGGTATGCTGCGCACTCTGATCGCCGACACCCTGGCGCCCTCCTATCTGTTGGTGAATATTCCCGAGTACCGGCTGAGGTTGTATCAGAACCGGATCCAGATGCTGGAAAGTGCTGTGATCGTCGGTACCGACAGCAGAAAAACCCCGATCATGGTCAGTGAAATCACCAATGTGGTGGTCAATCCGCCCTGGCATGTGCCCAGATCCATCCTGGAAAAAGATATCATCCCCAAGCTGCAGCGGGATCCCGGTTATCTCCAGCGGGAAGACTTCGAAGTGCTGGACAGGGGCGGTCGGGTCGTGCCCAATCAGGTATGGCAGGCTCGCCTGTTCAGCGGATTTCCTTACGCCTTGCGGCAGCGTCCGGGTAATAAAAGTGCCTTGGGTGCCTACAAATTTCATTTGACCAACAGCAATGCCATCTACCTGCATGATACCCCGGCCAAACGGCTGTTCAGCCGGGACAGCCGCGCCTTCAGTTCAGGTTGTGTGCGGGTAGCGGAAGCGGAACAGCTTGCCTTGTGGCTGCTGGGGGAAAAGTGGAATCCCGACCGGCTGGCCGACTTGAAAGCCACTCAGCGTACCCGCTGGCTGAAGGTGCCCGCGCCCTTGCCGGTATTGATGGTGTATTGGTCTGGGTGGCTGGGCAGCGATGGTCTGCCTCGTTTCAGGGACGACATCTATGGTTTTGATCAGGGACTGCTCGACCCCTTTCTCCGGGAGCAGACTCAACCGCTGCCGTTACCCGTAAATCGGGTTTCCTTATAACCAAACGGTGTTGATTGCTTTAGCCCATTTGGTTATTTTCTCGCCTCTGGTTATGTTTTTATTTAATAAACAGGCTCGTTTGAGGCAGCACCTCGCGAGCCTGTCGTGTGTGTTCACACCCAAGGGGGATTTAATGCTGCATTCCGACCTGAACCGCCGACGTTTTCTGTTGGGATTAGGCGGGCTTGGATTGGCTTCAGTGGTACCGGGAAAGGCCTTGGCCAGTTTTTCGGCACCCGAACGCAAACTGAGCTTCTATAACCTGCATACCGCTGAAAAGGTCACCGCCAGTTTTTGGGAGGATGGGCGTTATATCGATGAGGGCCTGGCGGCGCTTAACCATGTGATGCGTGATTTTCGTCAGAATGAGGTTCATCCCATCGATCCCAAGCTGTTTGATCAGTTGTTTGTGTTACAGCACAAGCTGGGCAAGAAAGGTGAAATCCAGATTATTTCCGGTTACCGTTCGCCCAAGACCAATAATATGCTGAGAAAAGCCAGCGGCGGCGTCGCCAAGAAGAGTTACCACATGCAGGGCAAGGCCATCGATCTGCGTCTGCCCGGGGTGCCGGTGAAGCAGTTACATAAAACGGCCCTGTCACTGAAGGCCGGCGGCGTTGGCTATTATCCTTCCGACAACTTTGTACACCTGGATACCGGCCCAGCCCGCAGCTGGTGATGCTAGTCCCTTAACATGGGCTGGCGATAGTGATCCACCCAGAGCGCGGTGGCTCCGCAAATGGCCACCGGCATGATCAGCAGGTTTACCAGCGGCAGGGCTGAGCAGAGCGCGACACTGGCACCAAAGCCCCAGGTCAGGCCGCGCTTTTCCGCCAGCGCCAGGCGCATACGGGTAAAGTCGATTTTGTGGTTATCGAAGGGGTAGTCGCAATACTGGATGGTCATCATCCAGGCGGTGAATAAAAACCACAGCACGGGTGCCAGGGTTTGTCCCAGGGCGGGGATCAAGAACAGCAACAGGCAGCCCAGTGCGCGGGGCAGATAGTAGGCCAGTTTGCGCCATTCCCGACCCAGCATGCGGGGGGTATCCTTGACCAGGGCGGCCCAGCTATCGTCGTGAAGCTGCTCGCCGGTCAGCTTTTGCTCCACCCGCTCGGCCAGCAGGCCGTTGAAAGGCGCGGCCAGCATATTGGCGACCGTGGTGAATACCAGCGAGAACACGATCAGCACACTGATGATGGCCAGCGGCCATAGCAGATAGTTCAGCCATTCCAGGTAGCTGGGGATACTCTGATTCAGCCAGCCAAACAGGCGTTCCAGCTGCAAATACAGCAGGTAAAAGGCGGCGCCGAACAGCAACAGGTTGACGCTCAGCGGGATCAGCACAAACAGGCGCAGTTCGGGTGAGCGGACCAGCGATAAGCCACGGAGCAGGTAGTGGGGACCGCTAACAGGGGCGGCCACACGGTGGGCAGGCGAAGGCATAGGGACTCCAGCGGGTAAAAAGGGAGCACCATTCTAGCCATCTTTAGCCGGGCTGCCGAGCCCGGATGCAGCCATTCGGCCATGTCACATGGCCTCTTGTCGCATCTCCGATGTCCTGGCCGACCCAAACCGTACCCTCCTGCCCTCGACGATGCCGACGATTCACCCAATTGACATATATTATATTGATCCTGCGTCTCTTTAGCTCTTGTCAAACAAGCGGGGTAAACTTACCCTTGGTGCTGATATTCGGTAATCCATTGGCCGAACGAAGATTGCCTTTGGGATGACGCCGCCCGAACACCAGCATATTTAGAGAATCGATAATGCAGGATTTGCGAATTATCTTGATCATCATAGGGGCAATTGCGATTGCCGCGCTCCTGATCCACGGTTTATGGACCAGCCAGAAAGGACGTCAGAAGCCTATTCGTGAAAAACCCATGAATAAGGTGGCGACCCAGACGGCAGATGGTAAGGCTTTTGATGAGGATGGCATCGGCAAGGTGCGGGTGGTCGGTACTCAGCAGGCCAGGCGGCGCCTGGATGACGACGAAGACGACATCCCGGTAACCTCGACGCATGTTTCTGCCTACGATAACGACGATGAGGAAGACGAGCCGCATCTCGGCCTGGCCGCCGCGCCGGTGGCTCCGACTAAGTCTAAATCCGTGGAGTTCGAGCGGCAGCAGCGGTATGAGCAGGGCGAAATCGATCCCCTGTTTGACGAGCCCGAACTCGAGCCGGTTGCCGTCAAGGAAAGCAAGGAGGGGGCCGCTCGGGTGGTTGAAGAAGTTGAAGAAGAGGTGTCAATCGACTTTGCCCCTGCCGTAGCTGTCGAACGGCCGCGCACCTGGCAGGATGTTTATGTGGTTAACCTGATGGCCCGCCCCAATCAGCAACTGCAAGGCAGGACCCTGATGCGGGTGCTGACCTCCCTGGGTTTTAAATTCGGCGAGATGGATATATTCCATCGCCACCAGAGTCCATCCGGCCAAGGCGAAGTGATGTTCAGCCTGATCAATATGGTCAAGCCGGGAACCTTCGATCCCAATGCTATGGCGGATTTTACTACTCCCGGCATCTCGATTTTTATGCAGCTGCCCGAGCCAGGCTTGGGCAAGGTTCATTTTAATCTGATGATCCAGGCGGCCGAGACCTTGGCCGAAGAGCTGGACGGCCTGTTGTTTGATGGTGAGCGATCTCCTCTCAGCCCGGACTACCTGGCTCATTGCCGGGAACAGTTACGCAACTACGACAACCAGCTGAACTGACTTTTCACATGATTAAAAGTGCGGCTCTGAGCCTAATGTCAGTCAGTTAACGGGATTGATTGGCTTTCAAACCGACCTTCTGCGCCAGGGACGGCGCAGCAGAGCCCCCATGGATGGGTTTACGGCGTGTCGGAGGGAAGCCAATTCATCCTATTTTACGCTTAACTGACAAGCATTGCGGCTCTGAGCCGCACTTTTTTTGTTTTAGCGGAATCCCCCTTTATGTCTGATCCCTATGCCCGTCTGCTCGCCCTGAGAGCACAACTCGAAACCTATAACGAACAATATTACGTGGTCGACGCCCCGACCGTGCCCGACGCCGAATATGACCGGCTGATGCGCGAGCTGGTGGCGTTGGAGCAGGCCCACCCCGAGTGGCGGGATCCCGACTCGCCCAGCCAGAAGGTCGGCGGCGCGCCGGTGTCGGCGTTTCCCGAGGTACGGCACCTGCTGCCCATGCTGTCGCTGGACAACGTGTTCAGCGATGAGGAGCTGATGGCCTTCGAAAAGCGGGTGCTGGACCGCCTGGATCGCAGCGAGCCGCTGGCATTCTGCTGCGAACCCAAGCTGGATGGTCTGGCGGTGAGCCTGGTATACGAGCAGGGACGGCTGGTGCAGGCCGCCACCCGGGGCGACGGCAGCACCGGCGAGGGCATTACCGAGAATGTGCGTACCATCAAATCGATTCCGCTCAGGCTGAAAGGCGATGACTGGCCGGCCCGGCTGGAAGTGCGCGGCGAGGTATTTATGCCCAAGGCCGGCTTTGATGCCATGAATGAGGCGGCCCGCGCCAATGGTGACAAGGTATTCGCCAACCCCCGTAACGCCGCCGCCGGCAGCCTGCGCCAGCTGGACTCGCGCATTACCGCCAGGCGGCCGCTGGCCTTTTACTGCTACGGGATTGGCCAGGTGGAAGGTGAGCCTCTGGGGGAGTGCCATTTCGATATCCTGCAGCGGCTCAAGGGCTGGGGCCTGCCGGTGAGCCCGGAGGTCAGGCGGATGCAGGGCAAGGCCGGCTGCCAGGCCTATCACGACGATATCCTGAGCCGCCGCGATCGGCTGCCCTACGAGATAGACGGTGTGGTATACAAGGTCGATGAGCTGGCCCTGCAGGCCCGGCTGGGGTTTGTGGTCCGGGCGCCGCGCTGGGCCACGGCCCACAAGTTTCCGGCCCAGGAGGAGCTGACCCGGCTGCTGAACGTGGAATTCCAGGTGGGCCGGACCGGTGCCATCACCCCGGTTGCCAAGCTGGCACCGGTGGCGGTGGCGGGGGTGACCGTGTCCAATGCCACCTTGCATAACGCCGACGAAATCGCTCGCCTGGGGGTGATGATCGGGGATACGGTGATCGTGCGCCGGGCCGGCGATGTTATCCCGCAGGTGGTGGCGGTGGTGATGGATCGCCGTCCCGACGATGCCCGGGCTATCGCGTTTCCCGAACGGTGTCCGGTGTGTGAGTCGGAGATAGAGCGCATTGAAGGCGAGGCGGTGGCCCGTTGCATCGGCGGCTTGTTCTGTGGCGCCCAGCGTAAAGAGGCGATCAAGCATTTCTCCTCGCGCAAGGCACTGGATATCGAAGGACTGGGCACCAAGATTATCGAGCAGCTGGTGGAGCTGGAGCTGGTCAAGACGCCGGCGGATCTGTTTCACCTGAGCCATCAGCAACTGGCCGGCCTGGAGCGGATGGGCGATAAGTCTGCGACCAATGTGCTGGCGGCGCTGGATAAGGCGCGCACCACCACCCTGGCCCGTTTCCTCTATGCGCTGGGGATCCGGGAAGTGGGGGAAGCCACCGCCAACAACCTGGCCCAGCACTTTTTAACCCTGGACGCCCTGGCAGGCGCTGAGGTCGAGCCCTTGCTGGCGGTGCCGGATGTGGGCGAGGTGGTGGCCAAGCATATCTATTATTTCTTCCGCCAGCCCCATAACCTGGAGGTGGTCAGGCAACTGGTCGCGCCGCGAGCCGACGGCGGCTGTGGTATCCACTGGCCCGTAATTGCGGTCCCCAAGGCCGACAGCCAACCGCTGGCCGGGCAGACCTTTGTGCTGACCGGTACCCTGACCCGATTATCCCGTAACGAAGCCAAGGCGGCGCTGCAGGCCCTGGGGGCCAAGGTTGCGGGCTCGGTCTCGGCCAAGACCCACTTTCTGGTGGCGGGTGAAGCCGCCGGCTCCAAGCTGACCAAGGCTCAGGAGCTGGGGGTGGCAGTAATGGACGAGGATGGGCTGGCGGCGCTGCTGGCCCGATATGGCTGAAATCTGTGGGTCCGGACAAGTTCGGACCCACAACTTAGGGATAAGCATCTGACGCAGCTGTATCCGGCTGCTTTTCTTCTTTCGCTTAAGGCGTATTCACCAGCGCGAATTCCTGGCCCAGGCGACGGAAGGCGCTGATGGTCAGCCCCTGTTCGCGGATCTCCAGGTAATGCAGCTGCCCCTGGCCGTTGAGGATCAGGATCAGGTTCTGTCCGGCCCGCAGGTTGCTGATCGGTTTGTAGCTGGGCTCGGCCCGAACTAGGGCGATCACATCCGTACCCGGCAGTTGCAGGGTACGGAACAGAGAAGACAGGGTTTCCCCTTGGGCAACCCTGTGATCCAGCCGTTCGCCCCCCTCGGGGATGGGCAGGGTGTCGCTGTGGTCCGTGCCCAGCGGCACGGATAAGGCGCCCGAGACCGGCACGGGCGGCACCGCGGGGGCCGGTTGCCACAACAGCAACAGCAGCCAGAGCGGCAGCAGCAGCAGGATGCCGGTCCTGTGCCCTTTGGGGAGCCGGGCCAAGGCGTCTAGCCCCCGGCCAAGGCCTTGGCGGGCGGGCAGGGTCAGCTCATTTAATGTAGTGCCGAAAGAATCTGATCTTCGGCCGGTATCCGATTTTCGTCTGGTCATGGTAAAGGCCCTCTCTGCCGCTAGTGTATCCAGCGAGGGGCCATGCCGACAAGCGCTCGGACCCGGTCGATGACAACTTTTGTCTGCCGCCGGCCGGCCGTTGCGGGCCGTGCGGACACTCCGCCCGGTGGCCAGGGATACAAAGCGTTTCGCCCGCCCGCCACGGGTGCTAAAATAGCCACCATTTCATTTCTACTAGGCTCATTTGGGCCGTCGACTCAGCTAAGGCAGAAAGAATGACAGTTAAAACGCGGTTTGCCCCCAGTCCCACCGGCTTTCTTCATGTAGGTGGTGCCCGTACGGCCCTCTATTCCTGGCTTTATGCCCGTCATCAGCAGGGCGAATTCGTGCTGCGCATCGAAGACACGGATCTGGAGCGCTCCACCCAGGAAGCTATCGATGCCATCCTGGAAGGCATGAACTGGCTGGGCCTGAACTGGGACGAGGGTCCCTATTATCAGACCCAGCGTTTTGACCGTTACAATGCGCTTATCGAGCAGCTGCTGGCCGAGGGCAAGGCCTATCAATGCTACTGCTCCAAGGAGCGGCTCGAAGCCCTGCGTGAGCAGCAGATGGCCGCGGGCGAAAAACCCCGTTACGACGGTACCTGCCGTCACGGCAACGCCGAGCACGCCGCCGACGCGCCCTGTGTGGTGCGTTTCAAGAATCCCGGCGAAGGCTCGGTGGTGTTTGACGACCATGTGCGTGGCCGTATCGAAATCGCCAACCGGGAACTGGACGACCTGATCATCCGCCGTACCGACGGCGCCCCCACCTATAACTTCTGTGTGGTGGTGGACGACTGGGACATGGAAATCACCCATGTGGTGCGCGGCGAAGACCATATCAACAACACCCCGCGCCAGATCAATATCTACCAGGCCCTGGGCGCCCCCGTGCCCGAGTTCGCCCATGTCTCGATGATCCTGGGCGACGACGGCGCCAAGCTGTCCAAGCGTCATGGCGCCGTGAGCGTGATGCAGTACCGGGATGACGGTTACTTGCCCCAGGCATTGCTCAACTACCTGGTGCGGCTGGGCTGGTCCAATGGCGATCAGGAAATTTTCTCCCTGGAGGAGATGATTGAACTGTTCTCGCTCGATGCCATCAGCAAGTCCGCCTCCGCCTTCAATACCGACAAGCTGCTGTGGCTGAACCAGCACTACATCAAGACGTTGCCCGCCGACGAGGTCGCGGGCCATCTGGTGTGGCATATGAATGACCAGGGCATAGATACCACCCAGGGGCCGGCCCTGAGTGACGTGGTCGCCCTGTACGCCGAGCGCTGCAACACCCTCAAGGAGCTGGCGGCCCAGAGCCGTTACCTGTTCGAAGACTTCGGCGCCTTCGAAGAAGGGGCGGCCAAGAAGCACCTGCGTCCGGTGGCCGCCGAGCCCCTGGCCCTGGTCCGCGCCAAGCTGGCCGAGCTGGCCGACTGGCAGGCGCCGGCCATTCACGAGGCCATCCATGCCGCCGCCGCCGAGCTGGAGCTGGGCATGGGCAAGGTGGGCATGCCGCTGCGGGTGGCGGTGACCGGCGTCGGCCAGTCGCCGGCTATCGACGGGGTGATAGCGCTGCTCAGCAAGGAGCGGGTGCTGGCCCGTATCGATATGGCGCTGGCGTTTATTGCCGAACGGGCCCAGGGTTAAACTCGGCCTCAGCCGGTAAGCTTTAAGCCGGAAAAAAACGGCGCTGTATAAGACAGCGCCGTTTTTTATTGCTGCATTTCTTTGTCTGCGATCAAATCGCTGGCTCCCGACCTGACTCTTAGTCACAAGTTTTGTTGATTTTTGGTGACAGGCGACCTTAAAAAATCGGCTAAAGGGCGCGACTCCGCCGACACGCCGTTAATCCATCCATGTGGGCTCAGCCGCGCCATCCGTGGCGCGGATGGTCGGCTGAGCAGACACCCTTTTCCCTCCTCGGGCAGCAGAGAAGTCTGGTGGCACTTCCAACAAACAGCTTCGGATCATCGAAGAGGCAACCCTACTGCGTCTTTGTACGTGATCACTTACTGGGGGACTTGTGACCCAGAGTCAGGCTTACGGCTGGAATTGGCGGGAATCTCATCAGGAAGTTCAAAAAATGACTGGTTGGGCGGCTTTTTTTATTTTCTGGTTGACACTAAAAGGCCCCCTGCCTATTATGCGCCTCGTCTGAACGGGCATGGTCCGGGAAGAAAGATAAGCGGGGCTATAGCTCAGCTGGGAGAGCGCTTGCATGGCATGCAAGAGGTCGGCGGTTCGATCCCGCCTAGCTCCACCACTTATCGCAATTGAAATATCTGCCAAATGGGGTTATAGCTCAGCTGGGAGAGCGCTTGCATGGCATGCAAGAGGTCCGCGGTTCGATCCCGCGTAGCTCCACCAAATGGCAGAAAACCAGTGAAACAGCATTGTTTTGGGGCTATAGCTCAGCTGGGAGAGCGCTTGCATGGCATGCAAGAGGTCGGCGGTTCGATCCCGCCTAGCTCCACCAAAACAATCTGACCCGAATTCGGGGCTATAGCTCAGCTGGGAGAGCGCTTGCATGGCATGCAAGAGGTCGGCGGTTCGATCCCGCCTAGCTCCACCATATAAGAGGCTACTGCAGACAATGCGGTGGCCTTTTTGTTTTTCCATGGGCACAATAAAATAAAGCTCATTCGAGACTTGTTTTATGGAGCACTTCGAACACATCTACCTGCGGGCCTGCGCACGCAAGGGCGGCGAGGCCTCCCTCAAGGCCCTGCTGGCCACCCCATTGCATACTGCCGCCGAGCTGGCCGCCATTCCCGACGACAGATGGCTGTCGTCCTTCACCATGAGTATTTTTCAGTCCGGTTTTGTCTGGGAGGTGATCCGCAACAAGTGGCCCGACTTCGAACGCGCCTTCTTCGGCTTCGAGCCGGAGAAAATGCTACTGCTCGATGCCGGCCATATGGAACGGCTTAACAACGACAGCCGGATCGTGCGTCATGCCAGGAAAATTGCCGCGGTGCCGGCCAATGCCCGCATGGTGCTGGAGCTGGGTAAACCCTTTGGTGGCTTCGGGGCCTTTGTTGCCAGTTGGCCGCAGGATGACAGGGTAGGGCTATGGCAGGTCCTTAAAGCCCATGGCCGGCTGCTGGGTGGCAATATCGTCGCCTACAGCCTGCGGCGGCTGGGTGTGGATACCTTTATTTTCACCCCGGATGTCAGTGCTTACCTGCGCCAGCATGGGGTGGTCAGCGCCGGTCTCGGCAGCAAGACCGGCATGGCTCAGGCTCAGGATGCCTTTATTCGCTGGCGCCGGGAAAGTGGCCTGAGCTTTAGTGAGATCAGCAAGACCATCGCCTTTTCGGTCGGCGATAATCGGCTTCATTCCACATAAGAGCGGAGAAACTCATGTACCTGCCGCGCGATCAGCGGTTGGGCCTGTTCGGTGGGATGGATGCCGTCATCCATCATCATGCCGTTCTGGTTGAGTAACGGCTCGACAAAGAAAGGCAGCAGGGGAAGCCGGTGCTGCCGGGCCAGTCTGGGGTAGAGGCTTTCAAACTGCTCCAGATAGCGCCGACCGTAATTGGGCGGTAGCTTGATCTGGGTCAGCACTACCCGGGCGCCCGCGTCGGTGGCAAGGGTGATCAAGGTATTCAGGTTGTTTTGTATCGATGCCGGCGGCAGGCCGCGCAGGCCGTCGTTGCCGCCCAGGGCGATGATCACCCAGTCGGGTCGGTGGCGCTCCAGCAGTTGTGGTAACCGTTGCAGCCCACCCTGGGTGGTGTCGCCGCTGACGCTGGCATTCACCAGGCTGATGGGGCGTCCTTCCTGTTGCCAGGTGTCGGCCAACAGCCGGGGCCAGGCCTGGGCGGCACTCATCCGATAACCGGCGCTCAGGCTGTCACCCAGGACAAGCACGGTGTTAGCATGAGCAACGGATGACACCAGCGCCAAGATGATAATAAGGGCACGCAGCATGACAACATCTCCAATTATTGCGGTAAACGGACTCAATCACAGGGTCAAACTGGGAACAACCACCCTGTCCATCCTTCAGGGGATAGCGCTGGAAGTCAAGCACGGCCAGAGCGTGGCCCTGCTCGGTGCCTCCGGCTCGGGCAAGTCTACCCTGCTGGGCCTGCTGGCCGGGCTGGACATCGCCTCAGAGGGGCAGATCCGGATCGGCGGCCAGGAGCTGTCGTCCCTGGATGAGGAGCAGCGTGCCGCCCTGCGGTCGAAGTATATCGGCTTTGTGTTCCAGTCGTTTCTGTTGCTGCCCACCCTGACCGCCCTGGAAAATGTGATGCTGCCGGCGGATCTGCAGGGCAGGGCCGGCAATAAAAAACGGGCCCTGCTGTTGCTGGAACAGGTCGGCCTGCGCGATCGTGTCCATCATTTCCCCACCCAGTTGTCCGGCGGCGAACAGCAGCGGGTGGCCATCGCCCGGGCCTTTATGACCGAGCCTGAGCTGCTGCTGGCCGATGAGCCGACTGGCAACCTGGATCATCACACCGGCCAGCAGATCATCGAACTACTGTTTCGCCTCAACCGGGAGCACGGCACCACCCTGTTGATGGTGACCCACGACGAGGCCCTGGCCAGTCGCTGTCAACGCCGCCTGTTGATGAATGCCGGCCACCTGGAGGAGCAACATGGGTAGCCTGAGCTGGGCCTTGATCTGGCGCGAAGCCAGCCGGGGGCCATTGCGCCTGTTTATGTTGGCGTTGGCACTGTGCGTGGCCAGCATACTGAGTGTCACCCTGGTGGCGGATCGGCTGAACAATGCGCTTAAGGTATCGGGGAGGGAATATATTGCCGCCGATCGTATCCTCACCGGCAGCCGTGCAGCCGATCTTGCCTGGCTGGAGGAGGCCGAAGCCCGTGGCCTTCAGATAGCCCCCGGCCAGAGTTTCAGCAGCGTCTTGTTTGCCAACGAGCGGCTGCATCTGGCCAGCGTGCGGGCGGTGGACCGGCAGTTTCCCTTCTATGGCGAATTGCAGTTGTCACCGGCGGGGGAAGTCAGCCCCGGGACCATCTGGTTGTCGGCCCGCTTGCTGGCGCTGCTGGGGGTCGGCACGGGTGACAAGGTCGAGTTGGGTAACCTGACGCTCACCGTGGCTGGGGAGCTGGTCAAGGAGCCGGACGCGGGCTTTTCTCCCTTTCTGCTGGCACCGCGGGCGTTGATCCATCTGGACGATGTGGCGGCCAGTGGCATCATCATGGAAGGCAGTCGGGTGAGTTATCGCTACCTGTTTAAGGGGGAGCAGGACACACTGGATGATTTTTACGGCTGGTTGCGGCCGCAACTGCAGCCGGGCCAGCGCTGGCGCGGGGCGGATGATGCCGATACCCCGGTGGCCCGCTCTATCGGCCGGGCCGAGCAATTCTTCCGACTGGCGTCGCTGACCGGGGTCCTGCTCGGCATACTGGCGATGGCCATTGCGCTGGGTTATTTCTCCCGGCGGGAGCAGGACCGGATAGCCCTGCTCAAGACCCTGGGGGCCGGGCGGCGGCAGCTGTTCCGCTGGCTCAGCCGGCTGTTGGCCGGCTTGCTGGTGATGGGCTCCCTGCTCGGCGGGTTGCTGGGTTATGGCCTGCATAAGCTGATCCTGCTGGCGCTGGGCGATACCCTGGATATCCCCCTGCCGCCACCGTCGCCGGCCCCGTTCCTGGTGGCCGCCGGGTTGGCCCTGCTCACCACCCTGATGCTGTCCGTGGTGCCCATGGTCCGCCTGCTCAGGGTGCCGCCGTTGCGGGTATTGCGCCACGAAAGCGAGGCGCGTATCCCCCCCTGGTGGAGTGCGGCGACCTTGCTAGGCGGCACCTTTGTGCTGAGCTGGCTGTTTGCCGGCGAGCTGGGGCTGGCGGCGGGCCTGCTGCTGGGGCTGTTGGCCCTGGGCGCGGTGCTGGGCGCCTCATGCTGGTTGTTGCTGATCCTGGCCCGGCGCCTGGGGGGCGGAATCGCCTTTCGGCTGGCGTTCGGCCGGCTGCAACGGGCCCGGCTGGCGACCCTGGTGCAATTCGGCGGGGTGGCGCTGGCGCTGTTTCTGGGGACCCTGCTGTGGGTGGTGCGGGGCGAGCTGGTGGACGGTTTCCTGGCCCGGCTGCCGGCGGATACCCCCAACCGCTTTTTAATCAATATTGCCGAACAGGAGCGGGAGCCGATCCAGCAGCGGCTGCGTGAGGCCGGCCTCGACAGTTCGCAGTTCTATCCCATAGTCCGTGGCCGCTTGACCGGGATCAACGGCCAGTCGGTGAACCGGGATGTGGATAGCGCCCAGGGCGGTGGCCAGGGGCGGGAGCTGAACCTGACCTACACGGAGGCGCTGCCGGTCGGTAATCGGCTGCTGCAGGGCGCCTGGTCCAATACGCCGGGTGGCGTGTCGGTCGAGTCCGGCCTGGCGGAGCGCCTGGGGCTGGCGATCGGCGATCGGCTGACCCTGGATCTGGCCGGGCAACAGGTGTCGGCCGAGGTACGCAACCTGCGGGAAGTGGACTGGGACAGCATGAGGCCCAACTTCTATCTTATCTTCAGCCCGGATGTGCTGGCGGACTATTCCGCGACCTGGCTGGCCAGCTTCTACTTGCCGGACGAGCTGAGCTCCTTTGAAATCTCCCTTATCCGGGATTTTCCCACCATTACGCTGTTCGACGTGGAGGCCCTGCTCGACCAGCTGCGGGCGGTGCTGGCCCAGGTCAGCCGGGCCTTGCTGGTGATCATGGCCTTGGTGACGACCGCCAGCCTGCTGGTGTTGCTGGCCCAGGTGGAAGCGACCCTGGAGGTGCGTCGGCAGGAGCTGGTGTTGCTGCGTACCCTAGGGGCGGGGGGAAAGCTGATTACCGCCTCCTTGCGCTGGGAATGGCTGGCGGCGGGACTGGCCGCAGGGTTTTCCGCTGCCCTGGCTGTAGAGCTGTGTGTCGCCGTGTTGCTGCCCTGGTGGCTGGAGCTTCCCTGGCAGCCCCATCCCTGGGTGTGGCCGAGCCTGCCCTTGCTGGGTGCCGTGCTCCTGTTGCTGACCGGCCGGGCCGGGGGCATTGTCAAAGGGCCGCTGGCCGTGCGCTTACGGCAACTGGCCCAGGGTTTGGGTTAAGCAGAGAAAAAGGGCGAGGTGTTGCGTGCAGGCTCAGCCTGCGCGCATCACGCTCAGGGTTTCTTTCAGCGCCTTGTCCAGACTGGGGTAACGGAAATGAAAACCGACCTCCTGCAGCCGTACCGGCATCACCCGCTGGCCGTTGAGCAGCAGTTCGGCCATTTCGCCAAACAGCAGCCGCATCGACCAGGCGGGAATACGCAGAAAATGGGGCTTGCTGAGGTTGTGGGCCAGGCAGCGGCTGAATTGTTCATTGGTCACCGGATTGGGGGAGGTGGCGTTAAAGGCGCCGTGGCACTCATCATGCTCCAGCAGGAATAGGATCAGGTTGATCACATCCTCGATATGGATCCAGGACATATACTGCTGGCCCGAACCGATGGGGCCACCGAGCCCCAGACGATAGCTGGGCAGCATCTTCTTCAGGGCGCCTCCTTCCGCACCCAGTACCAGACCCATACGGATCACGCAGACCCGGGTATTGTCATCCTGGGCGGCCATGGCCAGTTCTTCCCAGCGGGCGCAGACCTGGTGGCTGAACTCCGGATGGGGGTGGGTATCTTCATCGACCAGGTTCTCATCCTGACGGCCGTAATAGCCCACCGCCGAGCCGCTGATGATGACCTTGGGTGGATGGGTCCCGGCGTTGAGCTTCTCTACCAGGGCCTGGGTTATCTGCCAGCGGCTCTGGCAGATGCGCTCCTTTTGTGCCTGGCTCCAGCGCTTTTCGGCAATGGGTTCGCCGGCCAGGTTGATCACCGCATCGAACTCGTCCAGGTTGTTCAGCTCTGCCAGCGAATGGATGGCATCGACATCGTGGCCGAGGCGCTGATATACCTTGTTGGGGGAACGGCTGAGTACACTGACCTGATGGTGCGGCCGCAGGTGACTGAGCAGGCGCCGACCGATAAAGCCGGTGCCGCCGGTAACCAGTATCTTCATAAGCCTCTCCTTGTCGCTGACCGTGAGCCGCTGAGACAGAGTCCCAAGTTCAGGATAACAGAGGAAAAGTGATCCGTGTTGGTTGAATGCGCACCAATAGTGTGCCGATTGAAATCGGGAGCGACTTGAATAGTGTTGACTGAATGTGGATCAGTGGCGTGATGAATGAAGCCGAAGACGGCAAAGCAAGGCACTGGCCGGGATATGGCGACCAGTGCAGACAAAGCCTGGTTATCCACATTAACTGTGAATAAGTCTGTAGACTAACCAGGGCTTGCGGGCTAGTTTATTGATATTAAAACAAAAAACAAATAGGACAGGGATCCGTCAAGATCAGGACAATGCCTGAATCGCCGCCTCGTAGTTAGGCTCATTGGTCAGTTCTGATACCAGTTCACCGTACACTACCTGGCCCTGTTCGTCGAGACAGAGCACGGCCCGGGCGCTCAGGCCACGCAGGGGACCCTCGGCCAGGGCGACGCCATAGCTGTTCAAAAACTCCTGGTGACGAAAGGCGGAGGCCACTTGCACATTGTCGATGCCTTCGGCACCACAGAAACGGCTGCCGGCAAAGGGCAGATCCATGGACACGCACAGTACCTGGGTGTTGTTCAGGGTGGCGGCCTTCTCGTTGAACTTGCGCACGCTGGCGGCACATACCCCGGTGTCTATGCTGGGGAAGATATTGAGCAGCAGTTTTTTACCGGCGTAATCGGACAGGCGGATATCGGCCAGATCGGCACCAGTCAGGGTGAAATCGGGGGCGGCCTGGCCGACGGCGGGGAAGCGGCCGGATACGGCAACGGCGTTGTCTTTGAAGGTTACTGAGGACATGGTCATCTCCTTATGGTGAAAAACCATAAGGTAGCAGTTTCCACCATAAGGAAAAGGTTTTTATGAAAAAAAGATGGCTGGATGGCTGAGAAACCGGGAGCAAAGCCGCCTTGGCTTCGGTACCGGTCCCGGATGTTAGAGCTGCCTTAGGGGGTATCCCGTTACTGTGCATTAATGTCGCTGATGCTGTGCCGTTTCGGGGCAAGGCGCTTTAGACCTTGCCCGTCTGCTGGCCGGCCTGGATGGCGGTCAGTGCTATGGTATAGACGATATCGTCGACCAGGGCACCGCGGGACAGATCGTTGACCGGCTTGCGCATGCCCTGCAGCATGGGGCCGATGGACACCAACTCGGCGGAACGCTGCACCGCCTTGTAGGTGGTGTTGCCTGTGTTCAGATCCGGGAAAATAAACACGGTGGCCTTGCCCGCCACCGGCGAGTTGGGGGCCTTTGACTTGGCGACATTCTCCATGATGGCGGCGTCGTATTGCAGTGGGCCGTCGATCACCAGATCCGGGCGTTTCTCCTTGGCCAGGCGGGTGGCTTCACGCACCTTGTCGACATCCACCCCGGTACCCGAGGTACCCGTGCTGTAGGAGATCATCGCCACCCTGGGTTCGATGCCGAAGGCCTGGGCCGACTCCGCCGACTGGATGGCAATTTCCGCCAACTGCTCGGCGCTGGGATCCGGGTTGATGGCGCAGTCACCGTAGACCAGTACTTGATCCGGCAGCAGCATAAAGAACACCGACGACACCAGGGAGGAGCCGGGGGCGGTCTTGATGATCTGCAACGGCGGCCGTATGGTGTTGGCGGTGGTGTGCACGGCGCCGGAGACCAAGCCGTCCACCTCGTCGCGTTCCAGCATCATGGTGCCCAGCACCACATTGTCTTCCAACTGTTCCCGGGCGACGATTTCGGTGATGCCCTTGGCCTTGCGCAGTTCGACCAGGCGCTCGATATAGTTGTCGCGCACTTGGGCCGGATCCACAATGTCGACCCGCTCGTCCAGACTCACCCCCTGTTGGGCGGCGACCCGCAGGATTTCTTCCCTGTTACCCAGCAGTACGGGACGGGCAATGCTGCGCTCGGCACAGATGGCGGCGGCCTTGATGGTGCGGGGTTCTTCGCCCTCAGGCAGCACCACCCGTTTGGCGGCGCGGCGCGCCAGCTCGGTGAGTTGATAGCGGAAGGCCGGTGGGCTCAGGCGACGGCTGCGGCTGGATTTGGCGCTGAGCGACTCTATCCAGTGCTTGTCGATATGGCCGGCGACATAATCCTGGACCAGCTCGATCCGGCCGCTGTCGTCGACCGGGATTTCCAGGTTGAAGTGCTGCAGGCTGACCGCGGTCTGCCAGGTGTTGGTGTCGACCATCAGGATCGGCAGGCCGGTCTCGATGGCGCGCTGGCACAGCGCCATGACCTGCGGTTCGGGATGGTAGCTGCCGGTGAGCAGCAGGGCGCCTATCTTGACCCCGTTCATGGCGGCCAGACAGACGGACACCAGCACGTCGGAACGATCCCCCGAGGCCACCATCAGGCTGCCGGGACGGATGTGCGCCACCAGGTTGTGGATGGCGCGGGCACAGAAGGTGACGCTCTGCAGGCGGCGGCTGTTGAGTTCGCCCTCATTGATGATATTGGCGTTCAGGTGGCGGGCCAGGTCCACGGCGCGGGGGGTGACCAGCTGGGTATTCCAGGGAATGCAGCCGAGGATGCGCAGCGGGGTCTTGCCGAACACCTGTAACACTTCCAGGTTGGGAGACAGGGGCTCTCCCTTGGCGTTGGCGCTGAACATTTCGGTCAGGTCGGGGCGGGCGTTGCCCTGTTCGTCGACCGGCGCGCCCACCTTGTTGATGATGCAGCCCACGATGCGTTTGTTGGCCACACCCCCGAAATTGGCACAGGCCAGCTCGATACGCTCTTTCAGCTGCTGGCTGGAGTCGTTGCCGGGCTGGGCGATAAACACCATGTCGGCATCCAGCGCCTTGGCCACGTCATAATTGATGCGGTTGGCAAAGGGCAGCTTGTCGGTCGGGATCAGGCCTTCCACCACTACCACTTCGGCACCGCTGTCGTGTACGTGCTTTTCATAGCGGGCGACGATCTCTTCCAGCAGCGCATCCAGGCTACCTCTGGATATCATGCTCTCGGCATAGCTGAGGGCAAAGGGCTCGGGCGGTGTGATATGGGAGCCGTTGGCGATCACCGCGCTGGAATGATCCTGGCTCTTGCGGCGGATCCTAGGCTGGGAGACCGGTTTGAAAAAGCTGATATTGACCCCGTTGCGCGCCATGGCACGCACCATGCCAAGGCTCACCGAGGTGGCGCCGACACCGCTGCTGACGGGGATTAACATGATAGTTCTGGCCATGATGGATACCTTTACTTGCTTGCCAGTGTCAGGGCGTCCTGGGCGATGACCCATTCCTCGTTGGTGGGCAGAACCCAGGCCGGTGTGCTGTCGGCGGTGGTAATGCGGCCGGCATTGCCAAACCGGGCCTGGGTGTTGGCGTCGCCATCCACCTTAAAGCCTAGCAGGCCGAGCTGTGACAGGGTCAGCTCCCGCACCAGGCTGGAGTTTTCGCCGATACCACCGGTAAAGACGATGCCGTCGAGGCGTCCGTCCAGGGCGCAGGCGTAGCCGGCGATATATTTGGCCAGGCGATAGCAGAAAATATCGAGGGCGCGCTTGGCCTCCGGGAGGCGGTGATAGTTGTCTTCGGCAAAGCGGCAGTCACTGCTCTGTTCGGTCAGACCGAGCAGGCCGGATTCCTTGGTCAGCATGCCGTTGATGCGCTCAGTGCTGTAACCCAGCACATCGTGCAGATGAAAGATGAGCGCCGGATCTATATCTCCGCTGCGGGTGCCCATCACCAGGCCTTCCAGCGGGGTCAGGCCCATAGAGGTGTCCACCGACCGGCCATTCTTGATGGCGCAGACAGAGGCACCGTTGCCCAGGTGGCAGCTGATGATGTTCAGTTCGGATACCGGTTTGTCCAGCAGTTTGGCGGTTTCCTGGGTGATATAGTAATGGCTGGTGCCGTGCATGCCGTAGCGACGGATGCCCTGTTCCCGGTACAGGCCGTAGGGGATGGCATACAGGTAGGCGTGCTCGGGCATGGACTGGTGGAAGGCGGTATCGAAGACCGCCACCTGGGGCAGGTCGGGAAAAGAGCTGCGGGCCGAGGCGATGCCCACCAGATGGGCGGGGTTGTGCAGGGGGGCCAGGCTGGCACAGTCCGCTATGCCCTGGGTCACGGCGTCATCGATCAGTACGGAATGGGTGAACTGTTCGCCACCGTGTACCACCCGGTGACCGACGGCGTTCAGGTTGTGCATTAAATCCGGATTAGGCGTAAGCAGGTGTTGTACGATAAAATCCAGTGCTTGCTGATGGGCCGCTCCGGCGCTTAGCCCGGCGTTGCCTTTCTCACCCCCTAGTTTCCATTTGATGCGGGCTTCGGGCAGATAAAAGCATTCGGCCAGGCCGGAGAGTTTTTCATCGCCGTTCTCGGCGTCGAGGATGGCAAATTTCAGCGACGAGCTGCCGCAGTTAAGGACAAGGATCAGCTTACTACTCATACATCAAACCTTTTCGTCAGGGATGTCGAAAAATTTTTCTGCCCGGGGGTCTGGATCGGGCATTAACTATTTTTAACTCTATCCTTAAGGTAAGAATCATTTTCCGAAAGAAAACTGAGTCGAATGCATCCCTGATATAACCGGTGCGGTTAGCGGGCGGGATTATAGCTTTTTTTTGTCATAAAATAACGGAAAAATAGGATTGCTTTTTCGCTATAACCGATGAGATGTAATTTAGTAACAAATGCGCAGAATGTAGACCGGGAGGATTTATGGGCGTGTTAGGCAACACCCTGTACCGGGGCAAGCAATACCTGGCGATATGGCCTCAGGAAAAACAACTGGCGGCCCTGTTTCCCGAATACCGCATCATGGCCGCGACCCGCCTGGGTGTGAAAACCATGCCAGCGATGATCACCTTCAGCCTGCTGTGCCAGTTTCAGTTTGGGGAGCCCGGCCTGTGGCCCAGCGTGGTGGCCTCTGTACTGTTCCTGGCCAGCCTGCCGGTGCAGGGCCTGTACTGGCTGGGCAAACGGGCCGATACCCTGCTGCCACCGGCGCTGGTCAACTGGTACCGACAGCTGCACCAGAAAATTGCCGCCGCCGGCGTCGAGGTGAAGGAGCCGGTGGCCCGCCCCCGCTATTTTGAGTTGGGGGAAACCCTCAGCGTCGCCTTCAGGCAGCTGGATAAGTCGTTTATCAACGAGTGATCGCTTGCCAGCTGCAGATTCAGCCGTCGGTACGGGCCTCCGTTCCCCCGCAGAGCACGCCTGTTCGGGGAGCCCTGAGGTTGATCTGCCCCCGACCATAATTACTGCCGTCGTGGTCCAGCTGCACGCCATGTCTGCGGGCCGCCAGCTGTTGTGCCAGGGGCGCGCCTGCTGCTGCTTCCAATCCCAGTTTTAGCCCCCCAGCCACTGCCAGCGGGGGGCATCCAGCGCGGCCTGGGGGTTGAGGCCAAAATCCACCATGTTCATCACCACCCGCATATGTCCCTGGGGTTGCATATAGGCATCCATCACGCCGAAGGGTCCCTGGGCCGGTCCCTGGCGCGTCAAAAAACCGGGAATAATGGTGTGGTAGGGGCGCTTGCCCGGCGACAGGCAGTTGGGATGGCCGGAGTCGAGGGAAAACCCAAGCCCCCGATTGTGCAGGCTGATGCCGGTGCCGGGTACCACCCCCCCGAGCCGAAACCCTGATAATTGCTCTGGATAAAGGGCACCATATTGCCTTCGCCGTCGGCGGCATCGACCGCATTGCCTCCCCGTTTCAGGATATCCAGTCCGGCCTGGGCCGCGAGCGGCTGAGAGGCTGCGACCATGCCGTTGCGGCCATAGCTGGCCGAGCGGCGGGAAGGGTAGGGGTAATGTAGGGGATCTAGAAACCTGCCGGTCTCCATTGGCCAAGTGAACCCCATATTAGCAGATGGCCGGCCGGCGCAGGTCAGCTGAACGTGGCTTGCCGGCCGATTTCGGTGCTTTGCCGCTTGCAAATAAAGGACGAATTGGACAGGCTGGGATACCTTCCTTCCCAAGCATAGCGCCGATGAACTTTTTGTCCCAACCCCTGCCCCAGCTGCCCGCACCCGACTGGGCACAAATTCAGGCCCTGTCCATCGTCGAGAACGGCGACCCCCTGGTACCCTTGGGGCTGGTTTCTTCTCCCCTGCGGGTATACCCGGCTTATTTCCACCTTGGCGTACCTCAGGCGCTGTCGGAATGCTATGTGCGCCGGTCTGTGCTGACCCGCCTGCAGCAGTCCGCTCGCCTGCTGCCGGCCGGTATCGAGCTGGTGGTACTGGACGGTTGGCGGCCATTGGCGGTACAGCAGTATCTGTTTGATACCTTGCTGCACGCCATGCGGTCCCACTTCCAGCAGCAGTCGGAAGCCGAGATAACCGCCCGTACCCGCCAGTTTGTGGCGCCGCCGAGCACGGATCCCCGGGCTCCGAGTCCCCATCTGACCGGTGGCTCCGTGGATGTCACCCTGTGCGACAGTGACGGCGTCTTTTTGGATATGGGCACAGAGTTCGATGATGTGACACCCTGGTCCTATACCACCGCCTTCGAGGGCATCAGCAGGCCCGATGGTCGAGAGGCGGAGGTGATTGAGAATCGTCGCCTGCTGTACAGCATTCTGACCCGGGTCGGGTTCAGCAACCTGCCCAGTGAATGGTGGCATTTTGATTATGGCAACCAGAGTTGGGCCTGGTACAACCATCAGCCTCAGGCGGTGTTTGGCCCGGTGGAACTGGCCGGAATTGAAAGCCGCTGGCATCAGCAGGTCAGCCGCTTTGCCGACAGCTACCTGTAGCCGGCTACGCATGAGCGGTATTATGATTGACGGCGGGGCTCCCGGTGCGGTTTATGCCGCCATGCCGGCCATCCAGAACGACTGGTTTGACCATATTATATGCTGTCAATGCCGCAATTGTAGCCATTGAAGGCCATTTCTTCACCAGGCACCTTGTTAAATCTTCTTACATATCCCTTCTTCGCAGTAAATGAAAATGTGACATCCCTTACATATTTTAAAATTGTACAGGCCGTCCTGCCGAGACAGTTTTTACCTTGTCTTAATCTTTATGCATTTTCCCGTAGGCTGAGGATACTGTCGGTGATTTAATTTAACTAATTGATTAATAAATTATTTATTTTATTTTTTTCGACCGTTCCTGGTGGGGGAAGTGTTTGAAATACACATTGTTATTTATTTGTTAATCACGGTCGCCGTTATGGATGAGAAATTCTAATTAATGCCCCCCCTTGTACAGTTCCGCCGCTGGTAGTACTTTGCCCTGCACTTAACGGTCGTGCTTGCCCGATTGTTAACAAAAGTGTTCCTGTTACAGGACGATGTGCTGCTTAATGCTGTTCCATCCGGAATCAGAACAAAGGACGTTACTATGAGTGAGTTGGTTAATGCGATAAATGGCTATATCTGGAGCCTGCCCCTGATCTATCTGTGTCTGGGGGTGGGCTTGTACTTTTCCATTCGAACCCGCTTCCTGCAAGTACGGCATGTCAAGGAAATGGTTCGCCTGATGTTCAAAGGGGAATCTTCTCCCGGTGGTATCTCCTCCTTCCAGGCGCTGACCCTGTCACTGTCCGGCCGGGTCGGTACCGGTAATATCGCCGGTGTGGCCACCGCCATTACCTTTGGTGGCCCAGGCGCCGTGTTCTGGATGTGGATGGTGGCCTTCCTCGGTGCGGGTACTGCGTTCGTGGAATCTACCCTGGCGCAGATCTACAAGGAAAAGGATGACAGCGGCCTGTACCGTGGCGGCCCCGCTTACTACATCGAAAAAGGGCTGGGAATGGGTTGGTATGCCTGGATCTTCGCATTTGCGACTGTCATCGGTTGCGGCCTGCTGCTGCCAGGCGTCCAGGCCAACAGTATCGCTTCCGGTATTGAAAACGCCTTCGGTATTCCGGCTTCCGTTTCCGCCGCCGTGGTGGTGGTGATGCTGGGCCTGATCATCTTTGGTGGCGTCAAGCGTATCGCCCACTTCACCCAGGTTGTGGTGCCCTTTATGGCACTGGGTTATATCCTGGTGGCGTTTGTGATCATCGCCCTCAACGTTGAGCTGGTACCCGAAGTGATCAGCCTGATTGTCGGCAGTGCCTTTGGCATGAAAGCCGGTTTCGGCGCCATCCTGGGCCTGGCCATCGAATGGGGTGTGAAGCGCGGTATCTACTCCAATGAAGCTGGTCAGGGCACGGGTCCTCATCCGGCCGCCGCCGCCGAAGTGTCTCACCCGGCCAAGCAGGGTCTGGTGCAGAGCTTCTCCGTCTATGTCGACACCCTGTTCGTGTGTTCCGCTACCGCCTTTATGGTGATCATCACCGGTACCTACAACGTGATGGGCAAGACCGGCGAAGCCCTGGTTGAGAACCTGCCCGGCGTGGCAGCCGGTCCCGGTTATACCCAGGCGGCCGTGGAAAGCATCATGCCCGGCTTCGGCAGCGTGTTTGTCGCCATAGCCCTGTTCTTCTTCGCCTTCACCACTATCCTGGCTTACTACTATATCGCCGAAACCAACGTGGCTTATATCAACCGCAAGATCCACAGGCCTTGGCTGGTCTTTGCCCTGAAAATCGCCCTGATGGCGTCGGTGGTATACGGTGCGGTGAAGACGGCGGATCTGGCCTGGGGCCTGGGTGATATCGGTGTGGGCCTGATGGCCTGGCTGAATATCGTCGCCATCCTGCTGCTGCAGAAGCCGGCGTTGGTGGCACTGAAAGACTACGAGGCGCAGAAGGCCCAGGGTCTGGACCCTCAGTTTGACCCGGCCAAGCTGGGCATCAAGAACGCGGACTTCTGGAACAAGGGCAAGCATGTGCAGCCGCAGCCCCAGGCTGATGACGGCATCGCCCCCGTACAGGTAGAACGCAGCTAAAGGGATCGGGTTTTTCCTACCCCTCCCTATCAGGGCCGGATGCAGATCCGGCCTTGTCTTTTTTTATTCCCTCTGCCCCTAAGTGAGTGCCCGGGTTGGCCCAAGCCGAGCGCCCGCCGCTTGCGGTTATACTCTCTTATAGATAAGTTGACCCTTCTCGCATCTGTTTGAATGAGTGTCGCTTGGCGCTCATTCGGCGCAAATCAAACCAAGGAGTAGAAAGATGGATTCTGCAAATCCCCTGTGGCAGACCGGTTGGTATTGCGATGGCGAATGGCGTACGGCCAGCAAGACCTATGAGGTGCGTAATCCGGCGAGCGGAGAGGTCATCGCCGAGGTGGCTCAATGTGGCGCCGATGAAACTCAGGCCGCCATCGATGCCGCCGACCGGGCCTTTGCCGGCTGGCGCAAGACGACGCCCAAGGAGCGGGGCGCAGTGCTGCGCCGTTGGCATGATTTGATGATGGCGCATCAGCAGGAGCTGGCCGAGCTGATGGTGCTGGAGCAGGGCAAGCCCCTGGCCGAAGCCAAGGGGGAGGTGGCCTATGCCGCCAGTTTCCTGGAATGGTTCGCGGAAGAAGCCAAGCGTGCCTATGGCGAAACCATTCCCAGCCCCAGGCAGGAGAATCGCCTGTGGGTGGTCAAGGAGCCGGTCGGCGTGATTGCCGCCATCACCCCCTGGAACTTTCCCTTCGCGATGATCACCCGCAAGGTCGGGCCGGCCATCGCCGCCGGTTGCACCGCCGTGGCCAAGACCTCCGAAGAAACGCCACTGTGCGCCAATGCCCTGGCGGTGCTGGCGGAACGGGCGGGGATGCCGAAGGGGGTCCTCAACCTGGTGTCGGGTAATGCCGCAGCCATCGGCGACGCCATGATGGACAGCCCCAAGGTGCGCAAGTTTTCCTTCACCGGCTCCACCCGGGTAGGCAAGCTGTTGATGGGTAAGGCCGCCAATACGGTGAAGAAGCTGTCGCTGGAGCTGGGCGGCAATGCGCCCTTTATCGTGTTCGATGATGCTGATCTGGATGCCGCCGTGGCCGGCGCCATGGCCTCAAAATTCCGCAACACCGGCCAGACCTGCGTCTGCGTCAACCGCTTCTTCGTGCAGGACGGTATCTACGATGCCTTCGTTACCCGGCTGGCCGAGGCTGCCAGCGCCATGAAGGTGGCGGACGGCATGACGCCGGGGGCCCAGCAGGGGCCGCTGATCAACCAGGCGGCGCTGGATAAGGTGGAACGCCATGTGGCCGATGCCCTGGCCAAGGGGGGCCGCCTGGTGTGTGGTGGTCAGCCCCATAGCCTGGGCGGCACCTTCTATCAGCCTACCGTCATCGCCGATGCCAACGAAGGCATGATGCTGGCCCAGGAGGAAACCTTCGGTCCGGTCGCCGCCTGTTTCCGCTTCAAGGACGAAGAGGAAGTCCTGGCCCGCGCCAATGCCACCCCCTTCGGCCTGGCGGCCTATTTTTACACCACCGATATCAAGCGGGTGTTCCGGGTCAGCGAGGGTCTGGAGTCGGGCATGGTCGGGGTTAACGAGGGCATCATCTCCAACGAGGTGGCGCCGTTCGGCGGGGTCAAGGAGTCCGGCCTGGGCCGGGAAGGGGCCCGTATCGGCCTGGAAGAGTTTATGGAAACCAAGTATGTGAACCTGGGTAACCTGGGGTAATCGCTTGCCGGCCAGTGCGGCGCTGATTTGACCAGGCTCATTTAAAACAAAGCCAGGACTCCATAACGGAGCCTGGCTTTTTTCATGGGCTGAGTTAAGCAATCAGATCCAGTTGTTCATGATGGGAAAGCGCTCATCACTCGGCGTTGAGCAGGGCCTGCATCGCCGCCTCGGCCTGTTCCCGGCTTTGTTCTTTGGTAGGAGCCGTCGGCTTCGCCGATTTCGCAGGCTGAGCCGCGGCCAGCGCCTTTAACTTTTTTTCTGCCGCCTGCAACTGAGCCTGGGTTCTGGCCAGCTCATCCTGGAGCCTGCTATCGGCTTTCGCCACTGGCTCGGCCTTGGCCGCCGGGCCGTCCACCTCCATTGGCAGCAGGGCTGAGGGCGGGGCTTCGGTGTTATTTGATGCCGGCGCCAGGGCTTGTCCGAGGGCAGATTGGCCGGTTTTGGCCGTCGCCGTGCCGGCGGCGCTTAACCAGTCTTGCATGGCGCTCGGCCAGACGGCGGCATGGCCGGTATGGGATTCACTGAATACCTTGGTCTGCTCTTCGGTATTGAGCAAGACCGCCATCTGGTTGGTATCTGAGTTCCATACCAGTCCGGCTTTTTCACTGTCTTGCTGCGGAGTATAACGGGACATCACATAAAACAGCGGGCCTTCCTGCTGCAGCTCGCTGGCGGTTTTCAGCAAATTGATCGTGGTGTCGTAATGGGGGCCGAGCAGGCCGGTCATCCGGGTCTTGATCACCGGTTGTTCGAACAGGTTGGTGGTGTTCGGATCCAGCCCGACCATGGGTTTGAGCAGGGCCCACATCAGCTGGCCCGGCCCCATGGCCAGTAACGGTGCTACACAGGCGGTTAGACTAAGGCTTAAAAGCGTTACTTTAAGCAGGGTTAAGATACGCATCTGAGAATCCACATAAGGTATTGATATAAAAGACTTACCTGTTCGAGTCTGTACTTCTATAAAGACACTCGGCAACGGGCGGGCGCAAGTTAACATAGATCGAGTAAAAAAGAGCCAGGTTGCAGAAAAAATAGTTGGCGCCGGAGCCGCCGCAATACCGCCGAGCCCGGTCATGCGCTTGGCTGGGACCTCTCAGGGGCAGGAACTGACGCCCGACATAAGCTGGCGTAACTCCCGCGACCTTCATGACTTTAGTGCTACTTTTTGGCATGCTTGGCGGCCGTTAACGTCGCCAGGTATTCCCATGAAAAAACTGCCCCTGTTATTGCTGAGTCTGTTGCTGGCCGGTTGTGGCGAGGAAGAACAAAAGCATATCCATTTACTGAGCGGCGATTGGGATCTGGCGCTGGCGTCCAGCCATATGGCCAAGGCGGCCCTGGAGCAGGCGGGATACAGCGTCAGCGTGGAGCTGGCCAATCCGGGGCAGATCTGGTCCCGGTTGGCGGCCGGCGAGGCCGATGCCAGCTTGTCGCTGTGGATGCCGGAAAGCGGCGGGGCCTATGTCGAGCGCTTCTTCGATCGCCTGCATGATCTGGGGCCTAATTATCCGACCCTGCGCCTGGGGATTGCGGTGCCGGAAGGGGCGCCGGTGCACAGCCTGGAACAGCTTGCGGGCAGCGGTTATGGCGCCGGCCAGATTGTCGGCATAGACGCCAGCCACGGCATCATGCCGATGACAGAGCAGGTGTTGGCGCTTTACGGGCTGGATGACTACCGGCTGCTGTCCGGCTCTGTCGAGGCTTATCGTCAGCGGGGACAGGCCGCCATTGATACCGGGCAGGAGTTGTTGTTGATCGCCTGGCAGCCGGATCGCCTGCTGATGAGCGGCAAGCTGCGCCTGCTGGCCGATCCCAAGGCGGCCTTCGCCACCGGTGAACGGCCCCATACCCTGGTGCGTCGGGGTCTGGAGGACTCGGCACCCCGGGCGATGGAGGTCCTGGCCAGCCTGGGCTGGCAGCAGCAGGATGTGGTCTTTATGTTTGAGCGGCTCAACCAGGGCCACGATTTCTCCCAGGCGGCGAACCTCTGGCTAAAGCAGTACTAACCGTGCTCGGGTCGTTTAAGGTTTTTTTCTTTTCCTGCGGCGGACCAGCCAGGCGAGCGGGGCGAATAGCATCAGCGCCAGCAGCCAACCCTCGAAGGATGCTTCGTCCCCCCGTAACGCAACATTAACCGGCTCTGCCAGGCCTGCGTCGTCTGCTCCCGGAGCCATGCCACCCTGAGCCTGATGCCCCCCGGAGCTGTGACCCCTCCCGCCTGGCCCATCCCCCGGGGACGTTTGCCCGGCTAGGGGCCCTGTCTCTCCTGTACCCGAACCGGTTTCGGATGCGGCTGTGTTGCTGCTGCCCGTTGGGAAGGAGCCGACGCCGTTGTCCGCGCCCGCGTTGTTGCCCGGTGAGGACGGGTCTCCGGCGTTGTTGTGCGAGCCCATGTTGCTGCCCGTTGGGGAGGAGCCGGCGATGTTGTCCGAGCCTGTATTGCTGCCCGTTGGGGAGGAGCCGGCGATGTTGTCCGAGCCTGTATTGCTGCCCGTTGGGGAGGAGCCGGCGATGTTGTCCGAGCCTGTATTGTTGCCCGTTGGGGAGGAGCCGACACCGTTGCCCGCGTCCGCGTTGTTGCCCGATGAGGTCGAACCGCCGCCGTTGTCCGAGGCCGCGCCGTTACCTGACGAGCCTGAATCCTTGCCTGCTCCGGAGCCGTTATCCTGATCATTGATCTGCTGAATAGCCACCACAATACCCATAAGGGTGTCGCCAATGGCCTTGCTCAAACCCTGGAAGCTGGTAACGACCACCAGGGCGAGTAACGCTCCGGCGATGGCATACTCAACGGTGGTGAGGCCAGACTGCCTCGACACTCTCCCATCCATGGGGGTATTCCTTGACATGATTTTCTTTGTTATGAGTCTAGGCAATACCCCGGGACTAAGGTAGCTAAATGGGGGAGGGGTCGTGACCGGAAGCGAGCGGCTGTTTGATGGGAATGATGGAGAAATAGCGAGTTAAAAGCAAAAAAGGCGCCAACCCATGCAGGTCAGCGCCTTTAAATTCAATGTCTTAACTGATTGTTATCAGTTCATGCCGTACTTTTTCAGCTTCTTGCGCAGGGTGCCGCGGTTGATGCCCATCATATTGGCGGCGCGGGTCTGGTTGCCGCGGGTATATTGCATGATCACGTCCAGCATGGGCGCTTCGACTTCGGCGAGGACCAACTCATACAGCTCGGTTACTTCCTGGCCGTTGAGCTGGGACAGGTAGTTGCGCAGGGCCTGATCGACCGAGTTACGCAGCGGGCGTTGGGTCGGCTGCTCGGAAGACGGAGATTTTGTAGTAGTAACCAGTGCATCTGAAGTCGGAGTTTGTTCGAACATATTCGGTCTGCTCTTCTTTTGTTCGTTAAGCTATATTCGCGAAATACTGCTCCAACGCGCCGAGCTGTTGCTGCGGCTCGTCGAGAGCGTTGAAATCATTGCGAAAGTCACGGCCCGCGTCACTCTCTTGCAAGTACCAACCCACGTGTTTTCTGGCGATCCGAACGCCCAGTACCTCACCGTAAAACGCATGCAGTGCGGCAACATGTTCCCGGATCATCGCCCACTCCTGGTCCTTAGGAAGCGGTACGGGTTTGGTGCCCTGCTCAAGGTAGTGGCGGATTTCTCTAAAAATCCAGGGCCGTCCCTGGGCCGCCCGGCCAATCATAATGGCATCGGCGCCTGTGTAATCCAGTACAAAACGCGCTTGTTCCGGGCTGCCGATATCCCCGTTGGCAATCACGGGGATAGAGACGGCTTGTTTTATCGCCCTGATGGTGTCGTATTCCGCTTCGCCTTTATACATGCAGGCGCGGGTACGACCGTGCACGGCTAAGGCCTTAATACCACAATCTTCGGCGATACGGGCGATATGCACGCCGTTGCGGTGTTCAGGATCCCAGCCTGTACGAATCTTCAGGGTGACGGGCACCTCGACTGCAGCCACCACGGCACTGACGATATCTCGCACCAGCTCCGGGTATTGCAGCAGGGCAGAGCCCGCCAACTTCTTGTTCACTTTCTTTGCCGGGCAGCCCATGTTGATGTCGATGATCTGGGCACCCTGGTCGACATTGACCCGGGCCGCCTCGGCCATCAACCCAGGATCTGAGCCGGCAATCTGTACGGAGCGGATCCCTGTTTCCCCTTCATGATCCATACGCCGACGGGACTTGTCGGACTGCCACACCCTGGGGTTGGACGACAGCATTTCCGACACCGCCATACCTGCGCCCATGCGCAGGCACAGGGTTCGGAAGGGCCTGTCGGTCACACCGGCCATCGGCGCCACCAGCAAGGGTGCGGACAATTTGTAAGGACCAATTTCCATGAGGATTCAGTTATCACGGCTCAAGGGCGCGTATCTTACGCATTTTTTGGGGAGCTGAAAAGGTCACAAATTGACCGTGTTGGAAATTTTTATAAGTCAAGGCCGGGGATGTGGTTGTGCGCAAAAAATCGGCCCGTTCCGGCTAATAAAAAAGCGTTGTTGAACTTGGCGCCGGGGATAATTGCCCATCGGCAGGGTTATCCCGGCGCCGGCGGTTACAGTGGGCGTTTCACGCCGCTTAAACGGGCCCATTCTTCCCGCAGGCCGGGCGTGGTCATCTCGAACCACTGGCCGTAGACCTGATTCAGGCCGTCGGCCTGGGTCTCCAGTATGCCCGACAGCGCCAGCAGGCCGCCGGGCCTGACCAGCGAGCTTATCAAGGCCGACAGCTCCTTGAGCGGACCGGCCAGGATATTGGCCACCACCACATCGGCTTCCAGGCCCGGGGGCTGATCCTGGGGCAGATAAACGGACAGCCGGTCGGCCACGCCGTTACGCTCGGCGTTGTCGCGGCTGGCCAGCAGCGCCTGGGGATCGATATCGATGCCGATCACTTCCTTGGCGCCCAGCTTTAACGCCGCCAGTGCCAGTATGCCGGAGCCGCAGCCGAAATCGATCACCGTCTTGCCTTCCAGCTGCTGACCATCCAGCCACTCCAGGCACATGGCAGTGGTCGGATGGGTGCCGGTGCCGAAGGCGAGGCCCGGATCCAGCATCACATTGACCGCCTCCGGATCCGGCACGTCACGCCAGCTGGGACAGATCCACAACCGCTTGCCGAATTGCATGGGATGGAAGCTGTCCATCCATTCCCGTACCCAGTCCTTGTCTTCCAACTGCTCGACCTTGTAGACCAGGTTCTTATCATAGATGCGGCGCATGAAATCGATGATGGGGGCCGGATCGGTTTCGGCGTCGAACAGGCCGACCACCACGGTGTGTCCCCACAGCAGGGTCTCGCCGGGCAAGGGCTCGAACACCGGATTATCCTCGGCATCCATATAGGTGACCGCCTGGGCGCCCTGGCCCATCAGCATGTTGCTGACCTTGTCGGCGGTTTTTTCGGTGGCATTAATGCGAATTTGTATCCAGGGCATGGCGCTACTTCATCAAGGCGGTAAAACGGGGATTCTAACATTGGTCGTGCGTGCTGTCCTGCTGGCGGGGAGCGGAACACAAAGCGGTAAGCCGTAAGTCCGTATCTTGGCACGAGTCGGCTTGTTGTATAAAGAGGCAGCAGGGTTGCCTCCCCGACACGCTTAAAGTACGTCCATGTCACGCTCAGCACATGACGTCCCTGTCATGTGACGGTCGGCTGAGGCAATCCCTGCAACCTCTCTATCAAGGGCGGCCGAACAGGGCTCGTACCGAGGCGGTTGGCGCTGGCGTCGAGAGCGAGCCGACCACATAGGCCAGACCCGACAGCAGCAGGCTTGGCACTATGGCGTGCAGTCCCAGCAGCTTGATGCCGAAGGTGGTCAGCAGGCCATAGCAGACGGCGCCGGTGAGCATGGACGCCAGCGCCCCCGTGCTGTTGCCCCGCCACCAGTACAGGCCGAGCACCAGCGGCCAGAAAAAGATCGCCTGCAGGGCGCCGAATGCCAGCAGGTTCAGCCAGATGATCATCTCCGGCGGGCTGAGCGCCGCCCACAGCACGATCAGGCCCAGCGCCAGGGTCACCAGCCGGCTGGCCCGCCTGATGGCGGTGGGGGAAGGCGGGGTGCGACTCAGGTAGTTGAGGTACAGATCCTTGACCAGGGTGGCGGAGGCCTGGATCAGCTGGGAGTCGATGGTCGACATGATCGCCGCCATGGGGCCGGCCAGGAACAGGCCGGCGACGATCGGCGGCAGCACCGCCAGCATCAGGGTGGGCATCACCTTATCGGGGACATCCAGGTCCGGCAGCAGCGCCCGGCCGAGGGCGCCGGCGAAGTGCATGCCGAACATCAACAGGGCGCCGACCAGGGTGCCGATGATGATCCCCCTGTGCATGGCTTTGCTGTCTTTATAGGCCAGACAGCGCACCGCCGAATGTGGCAGGCCGATCACCCCGAAACACACCAGTACCCAGAACGACAGCATAAAGGACATGCCGAGAAAGCCACCCGGCCCCCGGGGCTGCACGAGGCCGGGGTCGATGGCGGCCAGTTGTGCAAACATGGCAGGTGCGCCGCCGCCGGCGTGCAGCACCCCGGCCAGCAGTACCAGGGTGCCCAGCAACATCAGCACCCCTTGTACCGCGTCGGTGACCACCACGGCCCTGAAACCGCCTACTAGGGTATACAGCAGCACGGTCAGCGCAAACAGGATGAGTCCGCCCTCATAGGGCAGGCCGGTTACCGTCTCCAGCAACCGGGCGCCACCGATAAACTGCACCACCATGGTCGCGACGAAGGCCGCCAGCAGCCCGAGGGCCGCCAGGAGCACCACCAGCGGGCTCTGGTAGCGGGCAAACAGCATATCGTTGATGGTCAGCGCCTCGACCTTGCGGGCGATATGGGCGAACTGTTTGCCCAGCACTCCCAGGGTCAGCCAGACGGTGGGAACCTGGATCATCGCCAGCAGCACCCAGCCCAGACCCATGCGATAGGCCGCCCCCGGGCCGCCGATAAAGGACGAGGCCGAGGCATAGGTGGCGACCATGGTCATCGCCAGCACAAAGCCGCCCATGGTGCGGTTGCCGAGGAAATAATCCTGCACGAAGCTGCCGCTGACCGGGGCCCGGCTCAGCCAGAAGCCCAGTCCCAGCATGGCGCACAGATAGACCACCAGCGGGATCAACAGCTCAAGATTCATCCTGTGCTCCTAATGCCACTGGGGTAAAGTATCGCCATATCATCAGCGCGCACAGCAGGATAAAGGCGATGGGATTAAACACACAGCTCAGCAGAAACCATAACGGCCAGCCGGCCCAGCGGGCGTCGGCGGGGATCAGGTAGGCGCTGACGGACCAGCAGAGCAAATATAAACAGGCCAGGGCCACGCTCAGCCGGGCTTCGCAACGGGCGATGGTAAAGATATCGGTCATATGACTCCCCTTGATAAGGGGGCGAAGCATAGCAAAACAGCGGAAATTTCGGGATAGCGGCGGGGAAATCAAACGGCGTCTTGAAGGGAAAGCTGAACCTGTATATAGGAGGCTAACCGACGATCGGAAAGCCTGTTGTCGGCGAGAGGGATTAGCTCAGCCGCGCCAGGGATGGCGCGGCTGAGCGTACATGGATGTATTAACAGCGAGCCGGTGGAGCTAGACCCTTTACCGACATTTACGATATGTAAATCGGCGCTTAATAAAAACGGCGCCTTTTGGCGCCGTTACTCTGGGGTGATTACAGGCCCAGCTTTTTCTCAAGGTAATGAATGTTGGTTCCGCCGTTGCGGAAGTTTTCATCACTCATGATTTCTTTATGCAGCGGGATGTTGGTCTTGATGCCGTCGATCACCAACTCGTTGAGGGCATGCTTCATGCGCGCGATGGCGATATCACGGTTTTCACCGTAGCAGATCAGCTTGCCGATCATGGAGTCGTAATAGGGGGGGACCTTGTAGCCGGCATAAATATGGGAATCCCAGCGCACACCCAGGCCACCCGGTGAGTGGAAGCGCTTGATCTCGCCCGGACTCGGCACGAAGGTCTGGGGATCCTCGGCGTTGATGCGGCACTCGATGGCATGACCACGGACCACCACCTGATCCTGGGTGATGGACAACGGCTGGCCGGCGGCGACACGCAATTGCTCCTTGATCAGATCCACCCCGGTGATCATTTCGGTGACCGGATGCTCCACCTGGATACGGGTGTTCATCTCGATAAAGTAGAACTCGCCGTTTTCGTAGAGGAATTCAAAGGTACCGGCGCCCCGGTAGCCGATGTCCACACAGGCGCGGCAGCAGCGATCACCGATAAATTTGCGCATTTCGGCGGTAATACCCGGCGCCGGCGCTTCTTCCACCACCTTCTGATGGCGACGCTGCATGGAGCAGTCCCGCTCGGCCAGGTGGATGGCGTTGCCCTGGCCGTCGGCCAGCACCTGAACCTCGATATGGCGCGGATTTTCCAGGAATTTCTCCATGTACACCATGTCGTTGCCGAAGGCGGCACCGGCCTCGGCCTTGGTCATGGCGATAGCATTTTCCAGTTCGCTTTCGGCGCGGACCACCCGCATGCCGCGGCCGCCGCCGCCACCGGCGGCCTTGATGATCACCGGGTAACCGATACGCTTGGCGATGGTGGCGTTGCGCTTGGCGTCACCACCGATGGGGCCGTCGGAGCCGGGCACACAGGGTACGCCGGCTTTCTTCATGGCCTCGATGGCCGATACCTTGTCGCCCATCAGGCGGATGGTATCGCCGCGGGGACCGATAAAGATAAAACCGGACTTTTCCACCTGGTCGGCAAAGTCGGCGTTTTCCGCCAGGAAGCCATAGCCGGGATGGATGGCGATGGCGTCGGTGACTTCGGCGGCGGCGATGATCGAAGGAACATTCAGGTATGACTGGCTGGCCTGATTACCACCGATACAGATGGATTCGTCGGCCAGCAGCACATGCTTGAGTTCACGGTCTGCGGTGGAATGAACCGCCACTGTCTTGATCCCCAGCTCCTTACAGGCGCGCAGGATCCTAAGTGCGATTTCACCGCGGTTGGCGATGACTACTTTATCCAGCATGAGGCATCCTTACTCTATGATGAACAGAGGCTCGTCGAACTCAACGGGCATGCCGTTTTCGGCAACAATGGCCTTGATCACGCCGGACTTGTCGGCTTCGATCTGGTTCATCATCTTCATGGCTTCAACGATGCACAGGGTATCGCCGGCTTTCACGCTCTGGCCAACTTCGGCAAAGTTCTTGGCACCCGGGCTGGGCGCACGGTAGAAGGTGCCCACCATGGGAGAGCGCATCACATGACCGCTGACTTCGGGCGCGGCTTCGGCTACCGGAGCCGCGGCGGCTACCGGGGCTGGGCCCGGGTTGGCAGGTACAGGGGCGGCCTGCATCTGGTAATGGGGCATGGCCATGGTCGGAGCGGCGCCATAGCGGCTGATGCGAACGGACTCTTCACCTTCGGAAATCTCCAGCTCGGCGATGCCGGATTCTTCTACCAGTTCGATCAGTTTCTTGATTTTACGAATATCCATGGGCGTTCTCTTTTTGTGTGAGTGCTGTGCTGAATTAACGGCGATCCAGGAAACGGGCCGCCGCCTCAAGGGCAAAATCGTAACCATCGGCACCCAGGCCGCAGATCACCCCCACCGCCTTGTCGGACAGGTAGGAATGATGGCGAAAGGGTTCGCGGGCATGCACATTCGACAGGTGCACCTCGATAAAGGGGATCTTGACCCCCAACAGTGCATCGCGAATGGCCACGCTGGTATGGGTAAAGGCGGCAGGATTGATGATAATAAAGTCCTGCACTCCCATGGCCTGGTGGATGGCGTCTATCAACAGATGTTCCGCGTTGGACTGCAGATGGCTCAAGTCGATACCCCGCGCCGCGGCCTGCAGCCCCAGGCGGTCGACGATGTCCTCGAGGCTGTCCTGACCATAAATGCCCGGCTCACGCAGCCCCAGTAGGTTGAGGTTGGGGCCGTTGAGCAACAGAATGCGGTATTTATCGGTCATAATGCGGCAATCCTCGTCGATCTTGTTGAGTAAAACAAGTAGTGCGCAGAGCCTAGCCGGTTTTGCCCCCTTTTGGCAAATAAAATCCGAAGGCCAGACGCAACGGGCCCAATTATAGTGACTTCGTGAAAATTGGCAGCAAATTACTGGTCTAATGACTGGGGGATACGGGATATAGCCGGGTTTGCGGCGGTTGTCCGGTCAGAATCTGTCCCTATGTTACAAAAATCCGGCTCTGGACTGGATGCGGAAGGGATCTCAGGTAAGGAAAATCGTGTTGCTTGTCGGCGAGTGTAGCGAATTTTCGGGGTTGTTAATAAAAAAACGCCGCCAAACATTGGCGGCGTGAAAGTTGGCCTTATGGTCAGGCGTGGCGGCTGCGCTCTTCTATCAGGCGCTCGACCACACCCGGATCGGCCAGGGTTGAGGTATCCCCCAGGGAATCCGTTTCGCCGGTGGCGATCTTGCGCAGTATGCGACGCATTATCTTGCCGGAACGGGTTTTGGGCAGGCCTTCGGCCCAGTGGATGATATCCGGGGTGGCGATGGGGCCGATTTCCTTGCGCACCCAGTCTTTCACTTCTTTATGCAGCTCGGCGGAAGGCACTTCGCCGGCGTTGAGGGTGACATAGGCATAGATGCCCTGGCCCTTGATTTCGTGGGGCACGCCGACCACGGCGGCTTCGGCTATCTTGGGATGGGCCACCAAAGCCGATTCGATTTCGGCGGTCCCCATGCGGTGTCCGGAGACGTTGAGCACGTCATCCACCCGGCCGGTGATCCAGAAATAGCCGTCTTCGTCACGACGGGCGCCGTCACCGGTGAAATAGGTGCCGGGGAAGGTGGAGAAGTAAGTCTGTTCGAAACGCTCATGATCGCCGTAGACGGTGCGCATCTGACCCGGCCAGGAGTCGAGGAGCACCAGGTTGCCGTCGGTGGCGCCCGGCAGCTGATTGCCTTCACCGTCGACCAGGGCCGGTTGCACGCCGAAGAAGGGGCGGGTGGCCGAACCCGGTTTGAGGTCGGTAGCGCCGGGCAGGGGGGTGATCAGGATGCCGCCGGTTTCGGTCTGCCACCAGGTGTCGACGATGGGGCAACGCTCGTCGCCGATCACCCGGTAATACCACTCCCAGGCTTCCGGGTTGATGGGCTCGCCCACCGAGCCGAGCACCCGCAGGCTGGCCCGACTGGTGTCGACCACCGCCTCATCGCCCTTGGCCATAAAGGCGCGGATCGCGGTCGGGGCCGTGTACAGGATATTGACCTGGTGCTTGTCGACTATTTTGCTCATACGGTTGGTATGGGGATAGTTGGGCACGCCTTCAAACAACAGGGTGGTGGCGCCGTTGGCCAGCGGGCCGTAGAGCAGGTAGCTGTGGCCGGTGATCCAGCCGACGTCGGCGGTACACCAGTAGATATCGCCGTCATGGTAGTCGAACACATACTTGAAGGTCATGGCCGCATAGACCAGGTAGCCGCCGGTGCTGTGCAGTACCCCCTTGGGAGTACCGGTGGAGCCGGAGGTATAGAGGATAAACAGCGGGTCCTCGGCGTTCATCTCTACCGGCGGACAGTCGGTGCTGGCCTGGGCGGTAGCCTCATGCCACCAGAGATCCCGGCCTTCTTGCCAGTTGATCTTGCCACCGGTTCGGCGATAGACGATGACCTTTTCAATGGAGCTGACCTTGGGATTGGCCAGTGCCAGATCCACATTGTCCTTGAGCGCTACGGCGCGGCCGCCCCGCAGGCCTTCATCGGCGGTGATCACCACCTTGGCATTGGAGTCGACAATGCGGCTGGCCAGGGCGTCGGGGGAGAAACCGCCGAACACCACCGAGTGTACGGCGCCGATACGGGTACAGGCGAGCATGGCGACGGCGGCCTCGACCACCATCGGCATATAGATGCTGACCACGTCACCCTTTTGTACGCCCTGGGCCTTGAGCACATTGGCAAAGCGGCAGACCTGCTCATGCAGCTCGCGGAAGGTCACCTTTTTGTCGTCGTCGGGGCTGTCCCCTTCCCAGATGATGGCGACCTCGTCGGCCTTGGTGGCCAGGTGGCGATCGATACAGTTGGCAGACAGGTTGAGGGTGCCATCTTCATACCATTTGATGCTGATATGGCCCGGCTCGAAGGAAGTATTCTTCACCTTGGTGTAGGGTTTGATCCAGTCGATGATTTTGCCCTGCTCGCCCCAGAATGCCTCGGGGGTGTCGATGGATTGCTGATAAAGGGCCTGATAGCCGGCATCATCCAGCAACGCATCCTTGGCAATGTGTGTTTTTACCGGATGGACCTTAACTTCACTCATTATTCCGCTCCTTGGTGTGTAACCATTGGTTAACAAGGTGACCCAGAAGGTCGTTTCACTCAATTAGACTTTCGGCTAAAAAGCAACATGCTGGCAATACTATACAAGCAGTTGTTGCGCCCATGTTGATGAATTTCGCCAAGTTGACCAGCCCGGCGCATCGACTGGCCAGAAAATGACTCATCGGCCGCACCGGATCCGGTGGGAGATGCGTCAGCGGCCCGATTGTCGACCGTCGTCCACCTTACAGCAGCAACTGCTCGGCAAAATAAATCACTATCAGGTAACGCAGCCCCTTGCCGATAAATACCAGCGCCACGAACAGCGGCAGCCGCACCTTCATGATGCCGGCGATAAAGGTGAGTGCATCGCCGCCCACCGGCGCCCAGGCGAACAACAGGGACCAGATGCCCAGGCGCTGAAACCAGTGCTGGGCCCGGGCCAGCTGATCCGGTTTGACCGGAAACCAGCGTCTGTGCTGGTAATGGAGCAGGTATTTGCCCAGCCACCAGTTGACCACCGAGCCCAGGGTATTGCCGGTGCTGGCCAGGACCCACAACAATACGGCCGCGTCGGGCTGGCGGGTGAGCACCGCGGCCAGCACCACCTCGGAATAGAAGGGCGCTATGGTGGCGGCCAGCAGGCTGCTGGCGAAGACGATAATAAAATCAAACATCCAGTGGCTCCGGTACTGACTGGTCGGCGAGCCGGACCAGCTGCCGGAACAGGCGGCGCTGGTGGGCCAGGTAGGGCAGGTACTCGGGGTGCCACTGCACGCCCAGCAGATAGTGGTCGCCAGTGGATTCGACCGCCTGCACAAAGCCGTCCAGATCCCGGGCGGCTACCGCCAGTCCCTCGCCCAGGCGATCGATGGCCTGATGATGCAGGCTGTTGATGCGCCACCTGGGTTGTTGCACTATGGCCTGCAGGTGACCCTGCCGGCAGCCGACGGCGGTCTTGCGCGCCAGTGGCGTGCGCCGGTTGGAGGTGTGCCGGCGCAGCGGGCGTATATCCGGGTGCAGGGAGCCTCCCAGCACCACATTGAGCAGTTGGGCCCCCCGGCAGATGCCGAGCACCGGCAGCCGGGTGTGCAGGGCATGCTCAAGCAAGTCGATTTCAAAGGCGTCGCGTACCGGATCACTGGGCGCCCTGCCGGTATCGGCGCCGTACAGGCTGGGGTCGATGTCGTCGCCGCCGCCGATGATCAGGGCCTGCAACTGGTCTCTTTTATGTTGCTGGAAGGTATTGGGGGTCAGATGCAGGGCGCGCCCGCCGGCCAGCCTGATGGCGCAGCGGCTCGCCCACCAGGCCAGCGGCAGCCGGCTGTCGGGGCCGGTGACCCCAATCAGCGGAGCCATTGGACGACCTTGGTTTTCCAGGGGGCGATAAAGTCCGGTGTCAGGTTATCGAGGTGGGCGAGATAATGGCGGCACACCTGGTCCAGTCGGGCGCTGTCGTTGGCCAGGGATTCGACCTGCAGCCAGCCGTCCCAGGCGTGTTGCAGGCTCCAGTCCGGGTTGTCGATATCCGAGTTGGGCAGCCGGTAGTGCAGGGTGGGACGCTGACTGACCTTGTCGTCCCGCACCGCCCGGCGCACCTTGTGCTCATCATGCCAGGCCAGTATCGGCAACAGATCCATGGCCCGGTTACGGCTGGCGTTGTCGGCTAGGTAGTCGTCGGTGAAACGGGCCAGGTCGGGCCAGTAGCCCAGAGCCAGGACCTGACGGCAATAGTCCTTGCCGAAGGCGCGGATAAAAGGCGAAATCTTACGGGCGGGGGCAAAGGCCTCCCGGCTGTCCAGCCAGTCGTGCAGGCACAGGTAGGCCTTGAAATAGCACAGCAGGGTCTCTGCCGATAGATCGGGCAGCTCCGGGTTGAGGTGCAGGCCAAAGGCATAATGCAGGGCGTGGCGGGTACCCTTGGCGCCCATTTGCCGTAGCCGGGTAAACAGCCGGTCGAGCTGTTCGAGTTCATTCACCGGCAGCGGCGGGCTGATCACCTCCAGGGGAGCCAGCTGATGGGCCAGCTCGCCCAAGATGTCGGTCGCGGCCTGTTCCAGTTCACCCGGTTGCTGCTCGGCCTGGGCCCGGGCCAGGCGTTTCAGATAGTCAAAGTCCAATTCCGTCCTGAAGGTACCGAAGGGACCGTCGACGATTTCAATTTCATAGGCCGAGATCGGCCTGATCTGCCCCCCCAGGGTATCGGCAATCGCCCGGGCCAACTGGGCCAGGCTCAGCCCAGTCAGCTCCAGCTCAACCCCTATCCGACGTACCCGGCCGTCACGGGTGTGCAGGATCTCGGGCAACCACAGCGGCATGATCAGGCTCCTTCCATAGGATTTAGGGCGTTTTGCTCAGCCAGAAATACAGTCCGAATCCCAGCCAGCTCAACAGCAGTAACAGCCAGGGGAGCCAAGCACGGTAGGGAGAGTCGGTATCCTCGGGCACTTCTTCGGGGGCAAACGACTCGGACAGACTCGCGTCCTGATTGTCCCTGGCCTGCTGTTTCCTGGCCTTGTCGGCGGCACGGGCCCTGGCTTTTTGCTGTTTCTTGTATTCTTCAATGCCTTTTTGGATGCCTTGGGCAATCAGTCGGGTTTGTTCCTTGCTTTGCCCGGGTTTCTGGGTCGCGCGGGCGATGCGCCCGGCTTCCTCCTGGGTCTCGGGAGACGCTTCGGATCGTTTGTGTTTAGCGTATCGCATCTATTCCGCCACATTATTCAGATAATGCAGATCCATGCTGAACATGGCCTGCAGCAGGTCGGCGGCGGCACTGTAAAAGCCGCCGCCGTCCCGCTGATGACAGGCCTCGACGAATACCGGCAACCAGTCGAGCAGCAGTTGGTTGGCCAGCTCCCGCTGGCTATCCAGCAGTGCCAGACGGGCACTTTCCTGACCGGTTTCGCAGGAAGCCAGCGCCAGGGTTGCCATCATTTCCAGCTGGTTACATAGATTCAGGGGGTCGTCATCCGGCAGCCGGGTGCCGTGTTGTTTCAACAGCACCGACATCAGGATCAGCGCCTCATCGTCGGCTTGGGCCAGGCGGGAGCTGTCCAGCAGCGAAGGGGTTCCGGCGAACAGCTGCTGGTATTGGCGGCTCAGGCTGGCATGGGGCTGCGGCCGTTGTAACACCCGGCCGGCCTGGATACGGAAGGCTTCGGCTGCCTCTTTCATCGGATCCAGGGTGGCCAGGCTTGTTAAAAAAGCATGCATATCGTGACCGTCAAACTCCTGGATCTCATCTTCTGCCAGGGGCGCGGCAAACAGGGCGGTAAACCAGTAATACAGTTCAGCGCGGCGGTGGGAGGTAACCATGAAGTCTTGCATATTCTCCTCGGCATCTGGGTGGGGCCTGGCCCGACGGTCTTTCGTGGAGCCAATACTCGCAGGCGGCAGTCAATGCCCTCATTCTAGCGAGTTTGGCCACCATATTCATATGCGGCAGCAAGGTAAAGCACACGGCCGGGTTAGACGTGCGAGTGAACAGATTATGTGCACATTTAAACTTTTTGTGAAGTTTTCAACAAAAAGGTGAAAAAATGTTGAGAAGCCTCGATCTGGGACTAGGCCGGAACGCCTTCTGGGGGTACACTCTCATTTTCAGTGACAACCCCATAAGTCAGGAGAAACGGATGTTAAAGCGTGAGATGAATATCGGCGATTATGATCCACAACTGTGGCAGGCCATCAGCGATGAGACTCGTCGTCAGGAAGAGCACATCGAGTTGATCGCCTCTGAGAACTACACCAGCCCGCGCGTGATGCAGGCCCAGGGTTCCCAGCTCACCAACAAATATGCCGAAGGCTATCCGGCCAAGCGTTTCTACGGTGGCTGTGAATACGTCGATATCGTTGAAGAGCTGGCCATCGAGCGTGCCAAGCAGCTGTTCGGCGCCACCTATGCCAACGTGCAGCCCCATTCCGGTTCTCAGGCCAATGCCGCCGTGTTCATGGCCCTGGTCAAGCCAGGCGATACCGTGATGGGCATGAACCTGGCTCATGGTGGTCACCTGACTCATGGTTCTCCTGCCAACTTCTCCGGCAAGATGTACAACATCATCCCCTACGGCATCAATGACGCCGGCGTGATCGACTACGAAGAAATGGAGCGTCTGGCGGTTGAGCACAAGCCGAAGATGATCATCGGTGGTTTCTCCGCTTTCTCCGGTATCGTCGACTGGGCCCGCATGCGCGAAATCGCCGACAAGGTAGGCGCCTGGTTCATGGTGGACATGGCTCACGTTGCCGGTCTGATTGCCGCCGGTCATTATCCGAACCCGGTTCCCCATGCCCACGTGGTCACCAGTACCACCCACAAGACCCTGGCCGGTCCCCGTGGCGGTCTGATCATTTCCGGTGCCAACGATGAAGAGCTGGAAAAGAAACTGAACTCGGCGGTCTTCCCCGGCGGTCAGGGCGGCCCCCTGATGCACATCATCGCCGCCAAGGCCGTGGCCTTCAAGGAAGCCTTGGAGCCCGAATTCAAGGAATACCAGGGACGGGTCGTCAAAAACGCCAAGGCCATGGCCGACGCCTTCCAGCAGCGCGGCTACAAGGTGGTTTCCGGCGGTACCCACAACCACCTGTTCCTGCTGGATCTGATCGACAAGGACATTACCGGTAAAGAAGCCGACGCCGCCCTGGGCCGCGCCTTCATTACCGTCAACAAGAATGCGGTGCCCAACGATCCGCGCTCGCCCTTCGTGACCTCCGGTATCCGTATCGGCACCCCGGCGGTGACCCGTCGCGGCTTTGACGAGGCCGATGTACGTGCACTGGCCGGCTGGATCTGCGATGTGCTCGACGACATCAACGATGAAGCCACCATCGCCCGGGTGAAGGAGCAGGTGCTGGAAATCTGTCGCCGTAAGCCGGTTTATGCCTGATATCGACGCTAAGCGGTAATCGCTGTCAATGCCGGCCTCGTGGCCGGCATTTTTATTGATAGGGCCCGCGAGGCTTGGCGCCCGGCCTCGGCTATGGCAAGCTTACCGCCAGTTAATGAGACCGGGTTTCGATTTTTCCCTATGGAGGCACCATGCATTGCCCCTTCTGTAACGCGAGCGATACCAAGGTAATCGACTCCCGCCTGGTGGGCGACGGCCTGCAGGTACGCCGGCGGCGGGAATGCAATGCCTGCAAGGAGCGTTTCACCACCTTTGAGACCGCCGAACTGGTGATGCCCAGGGTGATTAAGACCACGGGCGTGCGTGAACCCTTCAACGAAGACAAGCTCGAGGGCGGCATGCTGCGCGCCCTGGAAAAGCGCCCGGTGAGCACCGAGGCCATCGAGCAGGCGATCAGCCGTATTGAGTCCCAGCTGCGCGCCACCGGTGAGCGGGAGGTTCCTTCGGAGCTTATCGGCAACCTAGTGATGGAAGAGCTCAAGCAGCTCGACAAAGTCGCCTATATTCGTTTCGCCTCCGTATACCGTTGTTTTGAAGATCTGCGCCAATTCGGCGAAGAAATAGCCCGACTGGAGCAATAAGTGTTCACCGAACAAGATGCCCGCTGGATGGCTCGGGCCCTGGAGCTGGCCCGCCTGGGCCGCTTTACCACTTCCCCCAACCCGGCCGTGGGCGCTGTGCTGGTTCAGGGCACCGAGCTGGTCGGCGAGGGCTATCATCGGCAGGCCGGTGGGCCGCACGCCGAAGTTTTTGCCCTGTGCCAGGCCGGCAGCCGCGCCTTGGGCGCCACCGCCTATGTCACCCTGGAGCCTTGCTCCCATCATGGCCGCACCCCGCCCTGTGCCCAGGGGCTGATCGACGCCGGGGTGGCCCGGGTGGTGGCGGCCATGGTGGATCCCAATCCGCAGGTGGCCGGCCGTGGCCTGGCGATGTTGCGTGAGGCCGGCATAGAGGCCGAGCACGGCCTGATGGCCGCCGAGGCCGCGCGGCTCAATACCGGCTTTATTCACCGGATGCGAACCGGCCGTCCCCATGTCACGGTCAAGCTGGCGTCGAGCCTGGATGGCCGCACCGCCCTGGCCAATGGCCAGAGCAAATGGATTACCGGTCCGGATGCCCGGCGCGACGTGCACAAGCACAGGGCCTTGAGCTGCGCCGTCTTGTCCGGCGCCGATACGGTGCTGGCCGACAATGCCTCGCTCAATGTGCGCTGGACTGAGTTGCCCGCCTCGCTGCGCGGCGATTACCCACAAGACCGGCTGCGCCAGCCGCTGCGGGTGATCATCGACGGCCAGAACCGGCTGACCCCGGATCTGGCGCTGTTCAGCATCCCCGAGCCTATCTTGCTGGTGAGGGGGGGAGTCAGCGGCGGTCTGCCCAAATGGGTGGAGGAATGCGTGCTACCGCTGTCCGCCGACGGCAAGGTGGCGCTGGGCGCCTTGCTCGACGAGCTCGGCCGACGGCAGCTCAACTACCTGTGGGTGGAGGCCGGCGCCCGCCTGGGCGGCGCGCTGCTGACCCAGGGGCTGGTGGACGAGCTGATCCTCTATCAGGCGCCGAAATTGATGGGCAGCCAGGCCAGGGGGCTGTTTGAGCTGCCTTGCTTTGACGCCATGGCCCAGGTGCCCGAGCTGCAGCTTTCCGACTGCCGCCGGCTGGGCCCGGATATAAAAATAACCGCTAAGGTGAAAAACTGATGTTTACCGGCATAATCGAAGCCACCGGCACCCTGGCCGCCGTCAGCCGCAAGGGCGGCGAGTCGGTGGTCAACATACATTGTCCGCAGCTGGATCTGTCCGACGTCAAGCTGGGAGACTCCATCGCCACCAACGGCGTCTGTCTGACGGTGACCGAGCTGGGTCAGGACTATTATTGCGCCGATGTGTCCGGCGAGACCCTCAGCCGCACCGGTTTTGCTGACTATCGACTCGGCCAGGCGGTGAATCTGGAAAAGGCCCTGCTGCCGACTACCCGCCTGGGGGGACATCTGGTGTCCGGCCATGTGGACGGGGTGGGGCGGGTCAGCAAGCGTACCCAGCTGGGGCGCACCCTGGAGTTGTGGGTGCACGCCCCCGTTGATCTGGCCCGCTACATCGCCGAAAAAGGCTCCATTACCGTCGATGGCATCAGCCTGACGGTCAACGAAGTTTCGGGCTCGGCCTTTAAATTGACCCTGGTGCCCCATACCTTAGCGGGAACCACACTCATGGAATGGCAGGTGGGCCGCAGCGTCAACCTGGAAGTTGATCTTATTGCCCGCTATCTGGAGCGTCTGCTCGCCGGTAATCCGGAACAGAGCGGCGGGCTGACCCTGGCGACCCTGGCTGCCAGCGGCTTTATGAAATAAACGGGAGAACAAGATGGCGTTAAGCAGTACCCAGGAGATTATCGAGGATATCCGGCAGGGCAAGATGGTTATCCTGATGGATGACGAAGACCGGGAAAATGAAGGCGATCTGATCATGGCCGCCCAGCATGTGCGTCCGGAAGATATCAACTTCATGGCCAAATACGGCCGGGGGCTGATCTGCCTGACTCTGACCGAAGCCCGCTGCCGTCAGCTGGATATTCCCCAGATGGTCAGCCGGAACACCGAGCAGTTCTCCACCGCCTTTACCGTATCGATCGAAGCCGCCGAAGGCGTGACCACGGGTATTTCCGCCGCCGACCGCGCCCGTACCGTGCAGGCCGCCGTGGCAGCCAATGCCAAGCCGTCCGATCTGGTGCAGCCCGGTCATGTGTTCCCGCTCAAGGCCCAGAACGGCGGTGTCTTGACCCGCGCCGGCCATACCGAAGCCGGTTGCGATCTGGCGCGGCTGGCCGGGGTTGAACCCGCTTCCGTGATCGTCGAAATTCTCAATGAAGACGGTACCATGGCCCGTCGCCCGGACCTGGAGAAGTTTGCCGAACAACACGGCATCAAGCTGGGGACCATCGCCGATCTGATCGAATACCGCAACCAGAATGAAACCACCATAGAGCAGGTGGCACGTTGCACGCTGCCCACCGAATACGGTGAGTTCGAGCTGGTGACTTTCCGCGATACCATCGACAATCAAATCCATTTCGCCCTGAAAAAAGGCGAGGTGAAGGCCGATGAACCGACCCTGGTACGGGTGCATATCCATGATGTGTTTACCGATGTGCTGCTGTCAGACCGGACCACGGCCCGCACCTGGCCGCTCGCCAGGTCGATGGAGCGCATCGCCAACGAGGGCGGAGTGCTGGTGATCCTGGGTAAAGAGGAAACCCCGGATCATCTGTTGTCGATGGTGCGCATGTTTGAAGCGGTCGACAAGGGCGAACGGCCCGAGGGCGCCAAATGGCAGGGGACTTCTCGCCGGGTGGGCGTGGGCTCACAGATACTGCAGGCGGTGGGGGTGGGCAAGATGAGGCTGCTCAGCTCGCCCAAGCGCTACCACGCCTTGGCCGGTTTTGGCCTGGAAGTGGTGGATTACATTACCGAGTAAAGGGGTAAGCCGGCTTACCCCGGCTTGAGACATAAAGGGTAACAAGGAGTAGCCAGGCAGTGATCAGGGTAAGTGTACTGTATACCAATAGCGAAGGTTGCCGGTTTGATATGGATTACTACCGTGACCATCATATTCCCTTGCTGCGGGCGCGGCTGGGAGAGGTATTGAAACAGGTGACGGTAGAGCAGGGCATCGGCGGCGGCAGGCCGGGAGCCAGCGCGCCCTACCTGGTGATGTGCCACCAGTTGTTTGAGTCGGTCGAGGCTTTTCAGAATGCCATCGCCCCCCATGGCGCCGAGATCATGGCGGATGTCGCCAATTTTACCGATATCAAGCCAAAGATACAGTTCAGCCGGATCATCCTGTAATTCCGCAGCAGCTGTACCGTTATCCGGGCCCTGTCGGTCCTGATGGTCTGAACAGTAAATAAACCCATGGGCGGCCTTTTAGCCGCCTTTGTTGTGATTGTTCATCAAGCAAGGAAATCCTGTATGGCAAGAATATTGGGACCGGGCGACTTTATCGATATGCCCTGGAAAAATGGCGGCGGGGTAACCCGGGAGCTTTACCGCCTTGCCGGGGCGGAGGGCGGTGATGCGTTTGATTTCAGGATCTCCATGGCGAAGGTGGGACAAAGCGGCCCCTTTTCCTTTTATCCGGGCATCGATCGGGTGCTTATGCTGGTCGAGGGCGGCGGCTTCAGGCTGAATTTCGCCGATAATGATGCTGTGTCGCTGGACAGGCCGTTCGAGCCGGTGTTTTTTACCGGGGAGCAGGCCATTCAATGCGACTTGCTGTCGGCAGAATGCCTGGATTTTAATGTGATGACCAACCGGGATTGGGGCCGGACAGAGGTGGATGTACACCGGTTGAACGTGCATCAGGCCTGCCGCTTCGAGGCCGAGGCCCGGGTTTTTCTGTACCTGCATGGCACCGAGCCCCGGCTGATCCTGTTGGAGCCGGGCGAACGCTATGAGTTTACGGCCTCCGAACCGGCCATAGTGGTTGAAATACGGGTGTTTACCCACCAATGATCAGGAGCAGCAGATGAGCCATTTACCCTGCGTAGAACGTGAAAGCGGTCCCAACCCGGATGCCAGCGTGATCTGGCTGCATGGCCTGGGCGCCGACGGCCATGATTTCGTCCCTATCGTCCCCGAACTGCGGCTGCCCGAGGGCAGCGCGGTACGCTTTATCTTCCCCCATGCCCCCCGTATCCCGGTGACCGTCAACGGTGGCCATGTGATGCCCGCCTGGTACGATATCCTGGCGATGAGCCTGGAGCGGGAAGTGGACCAAGTACAGCTACGGGCCTCGGCCGCGGCGGTACGGGCATTGATCGAGCGGGAGCTTGCCCGTGGCATCGATAGCCGGCGCATTGTACTGGCCGGCTTCTCTCAGGGCGGCGCCGTCGCCTACGAGGCGGCCCTGGGCTATGACAAGCCATTGGCCGGCCTGATTGCCATGTCCACCTATCTGGCCACCGCCGACAGCCTGGTGTGCGACCAGGCCAACAAGTACCTGCCCATTCAGATCCTGCATGGTGTCCAGGACGGCGTGGTGCCGGAGATATTGGGTGAGCAGGCCTGCCAACAATTACAGCAGCTGGGTTTTGTGCCCGAATACCATACCTACCCGATGGAGCACAGCGTCTGCGCCGACGAAATTGCCGATATCTCCCGATTCTTAGGGCATTGCCTGCGGTTGTAAGGCGCGTTTATCTGTTGCAAATGCCGGGCCCTAACGCCGATGCGCCATCGACCCATCCTTGGCGCAGAGGATCTGCCAACGGCTCCCGAGCGCTGCCCAAGCTTTAGCAACATTAACATCAGCGATTCAATATTCGAGTAATACTACCAAGGAAATAATATGAGCCTGAACAGCCTGCAGGAAAAGTTGCAAAACAGCCCCGACACCATCGAATTCAGCGAGGTCATGGCGGTGATCGATACCCTTTATGATTTTACCCCCACCGCCTTTACCAATGGCGATGTCAGCAATGAAGCCGGGCAGAATAACGGTTCTTGCAAGCTGCTGGCCTTTGCACGGCAGCAGGGCCTGAGCGAGCAACAAACCCTGGCCTGCTTCGGCGCCTTCTATCGGCACGATGTGCTGCAACATCCCGCCGGCAGCGATCATCAGAATATTCGCAACTTTATCAAAACCGGCTGGCCGGGCGTTGCATTTGCCGGTCAGCCATTGACTTCCAAAGCATAAGCGGAAGGATATCCGTCATGGCCGGTACCAGCCTGTTAACCCTGCTCGATGATATCGCCACCATACTGGACGACGTGTCGCTGATGACCAAGGTTGCGGCCAAGAAGAGCGCCGGGGTGCTGGGCGACGATCTGGCGCTCAATGCCCAGCAGGTGTCCGGGGTGCGGGCCGAGCGTGAGCTGCCCGTCGTCTGGGCGGTGGCCAAAGGCTCGTTGCGTAACAAGCTGATCCTGGTGCCGGCGGCCCTGCTGATCAGCGCCTTGGCCCCCTGGGCCATCATCCCCCTGCTGATGCTGGGCGGCACCTTCCTCTGCTTCGAGGGGGTGGAAAAGTTGGTGCATTCCTTCGGACGGCATGAGGCCGACCACACCAGGCTGGCCGAGATAGACGAGTCGGTCGATATGGTGGTGTTTGAGCAGGATAAGATCAAAGGCGCTATCCGAACCGATTTTATCCTGTCGGCCGAGATCATAGTGATTACCCTGGGGACGGTGGCCGGGGGGGGCTTCGGCCAGCAACTGGCGGTGCTGGCCGGCATCGGGCTGCTGATGACCATAGGGGTTTACGGCCTGGTGGCGGCTATCGTCAAGCTGGATGATGCGGGGTTGTATCTGAGCCGGAAGACGGGCATGGTACGCGGCCTGGGGCTGGCCATGCTCTCGGCCTGTCCGTACCTGATGAAAGGCCTGTCCGTGGTGGGCACTGCGGCCATGTTTCTGGTCGGGGGCGGCATCCTGCTGCATGGCATCCCGGGTGCCGAGACGCTGATCCATCAATGGGCGCAGCATGTCCAGAGTATACCGCTGGTAGGCGGTGTCCTGGCTTGGCTGGCGTCCCCCCTGCTGAACGGTATCGGCGGCATGCTGGCCGGTGCCCTGGTGCTGCTGTTGGTGAAGGGGACAGGCCGGCTGAAGCTGCGGTTCAGGGGGTAATAAATATCCCATTCCCGCGTACTAATACTTGTCAGTTAAGAGTAAAACGGGATTAATTAGCTTCCTGCCGACACGCCGTAAACCCGTCCTTGGGGCTCTGCTGCACCATTTGACCGCCATGGATGGCGGAAATGTCGAAAACGCAGGAGCATTTTTCGACCCTGGCGCAGAAGGTTGGCTTGAAAGCCAACCAACTCCGTTAACTGATCGGCATTACTTCCCGTGGACCCGCTTACAGCTTGCCGTGGGTTAGGTTTCAAGCTGACAAGCCATTGTCAGAACAAGTTCTGGCCCACAACTTCCCCATTCCCTAACCCCGTTTATTGATGCTCAGTGCCCGGCGGTTACGGTACCAGGCCAACAGGTTGCGGCTGCGGTAACTGAGCAGGGCGAGCAGGATCAGCAGGCAGCCGATAATTTTTTGCATCGGCATCGGCTCCTGATACCAGAACACGCTGATCAAGACAGTCCACACCGGCTCCAGCATCATGATGATGGCTGCATTCGCCACATTGCTGTGCTTTTGGCCCATGCTCTGACAGACAAAGCGCAACGAGGTGGCGAGCAGCACGCTGGCGGCAAACCAGCCCCAGATATGGGGGGGCACCTGGTCGGGCCAGCTTTCCAACAGGACGGAGTAAAGCAGGTTCATCACTCCGGTCACCGCCAGTTGAATGCAGGTGAGTGCCATGGGCGGGATGCGTCGGGCAAAGCGGCTGTTGAGGTTGAAATACAGGGCCATGGTCAGGGAGGCCAGTAAAAACAACAGCTGACCCGCGGATAAACTGAGTCCCGAGCCCATGGTCAGTAGCAACAGACCGGTGACGGCGATGGGCAGGGCCAGCCAGAACTGGCGGGTCGGCCGCTCCTTGAACAACAGCCAGGCGAGGGGCGGGACCATCAGCATCGACAAGCTCATGATAAAGGCGCCTTCACCTATTCCTTTGCTGTGCGAGACCGCCTGGATCCAGAAGATCAGGTTCAGGGCCATCACCAGCCCGACTGCGGCGGCCTTGAGCAGGTTTGTCCTGGGGATGGCAAGTAACTGCCGGTAGCAAAACGGCAGTAGCAGCAGGGCGGCCAGCACGAAGCGCCAGCCGACGAAGCCGGCGGGGGGCAGGCCCTGGATCGCTTCTTTGGAAAACAGCCAGCCGGCGGATGCCAGCAGGGTTGCGGATAAAATGAACAGATCACCGCGCCGTTCTGGCAGCATAGGTGGACCCCGGAATTAAAGAGACAGAAAATGGATAAGGCGGGCCGGTTTGTCGATTTACTTATCAGCGGTCCGCGCCCAATTGGCCATGGCAGTACAATCGTTTACTACTCTATGTTATTTAGCCGGTCTTTTACACTCAACATCTATGCCGGCTACCTGTTTCGACGGTAAACTTTTAAACAGCGGTTTCTGATTGTGCTACAGATCCGGCCGCAATCACGCCATGCATTATAGTGGGTTCTGCCGTACCATTGGCCGTCAGGAATGACGGCAAGGCCGGAACGGCAGGAGCATTGTCCGGTCAGGGTACACAGAGCTGCTAATCGGCCTGCGACCGGGAGTCGAAATGTCGCGCTGTTAAAATCAGTCGGCTAAGTGAGCAGAAAATCAAGGTGCGCTAAAAAGCCAGCCATGAGCACGAAACGAGGTGTTGGCCGGGTTGGAACAGGTTATGATGATTTCAGTTGTTTCTTCGGCAGGGCAAGTCTGGCTAAAAAACAATTGGAATCCCATGTAGAGTGCCGAATTCACCGCAGACATCATATATACATATGGGCATCGTATGCCGTGGCCTTCGTATTGGCACCCGATAATGCCTTCAAATAAAAATAATTAAATTGGTTTTACTATGTCGTTAAATATTCTGGTTATTGATGATGATATTAAAGTTGGGAATCTAACCAAGGTATTACTGAAGAAGAAAGGTCATCAGGTTGCCCACTTTACGGAGCTGCATTCGGCCATGGCGGCCTTTGCTACCACTCAGGTTGATTTGGTTATTCTGGACCTCCATCTTGGAGCTCAGGGTGGGATTGATGTATTGCAGTATCTGTCCCGGGTTTCGGTCAAGGCACCGATTTTGATCATGAGCTCCTGTGACACCCGCACCGCCAATAGTGTGATTAATGTGGGACGGGCCTGCAATTTGAATATGGTGGGTTTTCTGCCCAAGTCGCAGACGGTTGAGGAGCTGGTGGCGCTGGTTACCCAGTTCGATCGGGTTGCTCACCCGGTCGATGATGACTCCCTGACTCATGCCTTGGAAAACGACCAGTTTTTCCTGATGTATCAGCCCAAAATTGATTTACGCGATGGCGGCCTGGTCTCGGTTGAGGCGTTGTTGCGCTGGAAAGATCCCGAGCAGGGAATCATCACCCCGGATCATTTCATCAGCATGGCTGAAAAAAGTGGCCATATAGATCCCATTACCTGGAAGGTGATGGACATGGCCCTGGCACAACTCGCCTGCTGGCAGGCTCGGGGTATGGAGCTGACCATGGCTATCAATATGTCGGCGGTGCTGCTCGCCAAGCCCGACGTCAGCGAGATTGTTCAATGGTTGCTGGCTAGCCATGGCATAGCTCCCAACAAGCTGATCCTGGAATTGACCGAGACGGCCGGGCTGCACAACCTGATGCCGGCGCAGGACGCCATCACCCGTTTACGTGCCATGGGCGTGGAGTTGTCACTGGATGATTTTGGTACCGGGCATGCCTCATTTACCCAGCTGTATCAGATCCCCTTTTCCGAAATCAAGGTGGATCGCATGTTTGTCGGCCGCATGCCGGAAGACGACCATGCTTGTGCCATTGTCGAGGCCATCGTTGGGCTCGGGAAATCCCTGGGCATAAGGGTCGTAGCGGAAGGCATAGAGCGGCAGCAACAGCTGGAACAGCTTAAGGGGTTGGGTTGTGAGGTCGGGCAGGGGTACCTGTTTGGCCGGCCGATGTCGCCGGGGGACATCGAACAGCGGTTTATGCACGGTTAAAAGGAGCCAGGTGTGCATCATTGAGCCGCTGTCCGTGCCGGTATGCTGTCTTGGGTATGGGCGCAACCTTCCGTTCGGCGGCGTAGCCGGTCGCCCTTGACTCGGCCTTTGTTCCTGCTCCTGATACCCTATTGCGCTTGCGAGCGTGCCTGTGCGCATTTAGACTTCCCCCTCTTTCACCTTGCCGGCCGCCGTGCCGGCGAGGATGCACGTTACCCGCGACAGAGCCGGCCCATGGTGGCCGATGGGACACAGACAGGAGTACCTTGGCGTTATGACGAGCGATAACGGCGGCACCCGCTTAAACAAGTTCATCAGCGAAACCGGCATCTGTTCACGCCGTGAAGCTGACCGTTTAATCGAACAGGGCTGCGTAATGGTCAATGGCCAGGTGGCCGGTATGGGCGTCAAGGTATCGGATACCGACCAAATCAAGGTAAACGGCAAGCCTCTGCGTGCCAAGCCCAAAGCCGTGTATCTGGTCTACAACAAGCCGGTAGGTATTACCTGCACCACGGATCAGGCTATTCCCGGCAATATCGTCGATGCGGTGAACTATAAGGCGCGGATTTTTCCCATCGGTCGGCTGGACAAGCCCTCATCGGGGCTGATCTTGCTGACCAATGACGGCGATATCGTCAATAAGATACTGCGGGCCGGCAATGCCCATGAAAAGGAATATGTGGTCTCGGTCGATAAACCCGTTACCGATGATTTTATAAGAAAAATGTCGGCGGGCGTACCGATCTTGGATACCGTGACCAAGCCCTGCAAGGTTAAAAAAATTAGTTCAAACAGCTTCAATATCATTTTGACCCAGGGATTGAATCGCCAGATCCGGCGGATGGCGGAGTATCTGGGCTTTAATGTTACCAGCCTCAAGCGTATCCGGATCATGAACATCAGCCTGGGGGGATTGAGGGCGGGCCAGTGGCGGGAAGTCAGCCCCGAAGAGCTGGCCATCATCAACGGCATGCTGCAGGGGTCCAGTAAAACCGAGGAGGCCTCGGTGCTGGATGTACCCAGGGCGGCCAGGAAAACGCCGCGCCCCCGGCATAAAACGGAGTACGCCGGGGCAGGTCCGCGGACCCCAGCCCCCGGTGGCCGCACGGGAGCCGGTCAGGGACGCAAAAAACAGCAACAAGCGGGCAGGGGCGGGGCGTACCGGTCAAAGGCACCCGCCGGCAAATCACGCTGACTGTGCGGAGCTTCGTTCAGCGAGCATGTTCCGACAGGGTCTTTTCCAGCAGGGTGCGCATCCTGTCGTCGAAGGCCACCAGGTAAACCTGCCGCAGGCTGTGCGCCTGCCGGCTGAATGCATGAATGGTGGTCACGGCGATACGTGCCGCCTGTTCCAGCGGGTAACCATAGACGCCGCAGCTGATGGCGGGGAAGGCGATGCTGTGCAGCCCCTGCTGTTCGGCCAGTTGCAGGCTCTGCCGGTAGCAGGAGGCGAGCAACTCCGGCTCCTGTTGATGACCACCGTGCCAGACCGGACCCACGGTATGGATGATGAAGCGGGCCGGCAGGCGGAACCCCGGGGTGAGCTTGGCCTGGCCGGTGGCGCAACCGCCCAGGGTTTTGCAATGGGCCAGCAACTCCGGGCCGGCGGCCCGGTGAATGGCGCCATCCACGCCGCCGCCACCCAGCAGGCTGTGATTGGCGGCATTGACGATGGCATCGAGCTGCAGGTGGGTGATGTCTGCTTCGATAATCTGGAGTTCCAGCGGCTTTCGGGTGTTTGTCATGTTCCCTCCCAGTCTTGGGCTTTTGCCAATCTCAGGTTGTGCTAGAATGTGCCCACTTTTCTATCCGGATAAGGATTCCCATGAAGGTAATCGAAGGGCAAATCGCCGCGCCCAAGGCCAAAGTGGCGATCGTGGTCGCCCGTTTTAACAGTTTTATTAATGATAGTCTGGTGCAGGGAGCGCTGGATGTGCTCAAGCGTCAGGGCCAGGTAGCCGATGATAACATCACCCTGATCCGGGTGCCCGGCGCCGTAGAAATCCCCCTGGTCTGTAAGAAGCTGGCCAAAACCGGCAACTATGACGCCATCATTGCCCTGGGCTGTGTGATCCGGGGCGGCACCTATCATTTTGATCTGGTGGCTAACGAAAACAGCAAAGGCCTGGCCGCGGTGATGATGGAGCACGAAATGCCCATCGCCTTCGGGGTATTGACCACCGAAAATATTGAACAAGCCATAGAGCGCGCTGGTACCAAGGCGGGTAATAAGGGCGCCGAGGCGGCCCTGAGTGCGCTTGAAATGATTAACGTCCTGCACGAGCTGGACTAAGAGGAGTACTGCATTGAAACCGTCTGAACGTCGTAAAGCCCGCCGTCTTGCCACCCAGGCCATCTACCAATGGCAAATGACCAAGGATAACGTGGCCGATATTGCCCAGCAGTTTATGCTGGAGCAGGACACCAAGGGCGTGGATCTGGATTATTTCCGTGATCTGCTGTTTGGGGTATCGGTACATTCAGTCGAACTGGATGGGGTGTTTTCACCTTATTTATCCCGTCCGCTGGCCGAGCTGGACGTGGTGGACAAGGCGGTGCTGCGGTTGGCCACCTACGAGCTGACCCGGCGTCAAGACGTGCCTTACCGGGTGGTTATCAATGAGGCCATAGAGTTGGCCAAGTCATTCGCTGCCGAAGAGAGCCATAAATTTGTCAATGGCGTGCTCGACAAGGTAGTCCGGCAGTTAAAAAAATAACAAAATAAATCGGGAAAAAGCCAGCTGTTGCTGGCTTCATTTTTTATGAATGAATTCGACATAATAAAACAATATTTTACTACCGACAGCGGCCGCAAGGATGTGGTGATGGGCCCGGGGGACGATTGTGCCCTGTTGCAAGTCCCGCCCCAGACCCTGTTGGCGGTGAGCACGGATACCCTGGTCAGCGGGGTGCATTTTTTCGCCGATATGGACCCGGTCGCCCTGGGCCATAAGGCGCTGGCGGTCAACCTGTCGGATCTGGCGGCGATGGGCGCGGATCCGCGTTGGGTATCGCTGGCACTGACCCTGCCCAGGGTCGATGAAGCCTGGATCAAGGGCTTTTGCGCCGGCTTTTTTGAGCTGGCGGAATATTACAACGTCGCCCTGGTCGGTGGGGACATGACCCGCGGACCCCTGTCGATCACCGTTTCGGTCAAGGGTACCCTGCCCGAAGGCAAGGGACTCAGGCGCAGCGGTGCCAAGGTCGGTGACGGCATCTATGTCACCGGAACCCTGGGTGACGCGGCCCTGGGGCTGAAGCAGGCGTTGGGTGAACTCAGCGTGCCCGAGCCTTACCGGGAATTTGTCCGCAACAAGCTGGAACATCCCCATCCGCGTATCCTGGTGGGCCAGGCGCTGCGCGATATTGCCTCCAGTGCCCTGGATATTTCCGATGGCCTGGCGGGCGACTTGAATCATATCCTGGCGGCTTCCGGGGTGCGGGCCCAGCTGGATCTGGAAAGCCTGCCGCTTAGCGAAGCCATGACCGCCTCTGTGACTCAGGAGCAGGCCTGGCAGCTGGCACTCAATGGCGGCGATGATTACGAGCTGTGCTTTACCGTGCCGGGCGTGCACCGGGGACAACTGGAAACCGCCTTGTCTCACTGCGGCGTCAAGTTTACCCAGATCGGCCGCATCGGTTTCGGTGAGCCCGGGCTGGAGTTGCTCAATAACGGCAAGCCTTACAGCATGCCGCTACACGGCTGGGACCACTTTCGGGGGGCCTCATGAGAAAGCCGGAGCTGGCCCCGCTCAGGCTCAGCAATCCCCTGCACCTGCTGGCCCTGGGCTTCGGCGCGGGGCTGAGCCCGGTGATGCCGGGCACCATGGGCACGCTCGCCGCCGTGCCCCTGTACTGGTTGATACAGGGGTTGCCGCTGGGCTGGTATCTGGCCCTGCTGGTGGTGGGGTTTATTGCCGGTATCTGGATTTGCAATGCGGCCACCAAGGCGATAGGCCGGCACGATCACGGTGCCATTGTGTGGGATGAGATCATCGGCTTCGGCATCACCATGACGGCGGCCCCTGCCGGCTGGCAGTGGGTCCTGGCCGGTTTCGTGCTGTTCCGCTTGTTCGACATCGTCAAGCCCTGGCCGATCCGCTGGTTCGACCGCCGCATCCATGGCGGCTTCGGCATCATGCTCGACGATGTGATTGCCGGGATCTTTGCCTGGCTTTGTCTGCAGGGATTGGCCCTGTTCCGGTAGCCAGCCAGGGCCTCCTCCTTTACTTGACCTTCAGGCATCCCTTCTGCCAGCGGCAGAGGGGGTGCCTGTCGCGTTTCCGATCCCTTTATTTAACAATATGTTAATCGGCAGGCCGTTGCCGAGCCGATGCCCCGAAGCCCCCGAGCATGATTTTAATGGCGATAATTTGGTCATAAACTCTGCATTAATAATATATATTGAAATTTATTACTGGGAATGTGACGTGGCTCCATATATCTGCTGTTCCGTTCGGGGGGCTGCTTAGTCTAGAATACTTTCAAATGTTACTTTTTTGTTATTTTCTCCTTCGGGAGAAAAATGACAAATCAGGTCTATATTTGATGGGCCAGTGGTCGGGAATAGCATTGCCGATGCTGGCCCTGGCCTGTGATCCGACGGTAAGTAATTGATTTGTCGTTGGAATAAGGATGCGGTATCGGGGGTAGCCCCGAATAAGGATAACCATGGCCCTGCTAGAAGTTAAAAATCTACGGATAGAGTACCCCTCCCGCCGCGGCGTGATGGCCGCGGTCGATGATCTGTCTTTCGCCATAGAGAAAGGCGAGATCCTGGGGGTGGTGGGGGAGTCCGGCGCCGGCAAATCCACCATCGGCAATGCGGTGATCGACCTGCTCAGCCCCCCCGGACGCATCGCCAGCGGCGACGTCTATCTCGATGGCGAGCCGATTTCCGGCTTGGGTCCGGCCGCCATCAGGGAGATCCGTGGCAGCCGCATCGGTTTTATCTTTCAGGATCCCATGACCTCGCTGAACCCGCTGTTTACGGTGGAATATCAGCTGGTCGAAACCCTGCTGGCCAATACCGGGCTGACCCGGGAGCAGGCCAGGAGCAAGGCGATTTCCCTGCTCGACGCGGTGGGCATTCGCGAGCCGGAGCTGCGCATCAAACAATACCCGCACCAGTTTTCCGGCGGCATGCGCCAACGGGTGGTGATCGCCATTGCCCTATCCTGCGATCCCGAGCTGATTATCGCCGATGAGCCCACGACCGCGCTGGATGTGTCGATCCAGGATCAAATCCTCACCCTGATCCGCAGCCTGTGCAAGGAACGCAACGTGGGCTGCATGCTGGTCACCCATGATATGGGGGTAGTATCGAATGTTACCGATCGGGTGGCGGTGATGTACCGTGGTCACCTGGTGGAAATCGGCGCCACCGAACAGGTGCTGGGGTCTCCCGCGCATGCCTATACCCGCAGCCTGATCTCCGCAGTGCCCCGTTCCGATGTCAAGTTGCGGCGTTTTCCCCTGGTGTCGTACATCGAGGATGCCAAGGAGATGAGCCCGCTCGACCTGAAACATCATTGGCTGGGGCAAAGCCAGGATCAGCGCAGCTATCAGGGCGCCCTGCTGCGCGTCGAGCACTGCAACCTCAGGTTCGTCACCAAGGATTCTTTCTTCGCCTCCCGCCGGGAATACCTGCAGGCCACCAATGATGTCAGCTTTGAGATCAACGAGGGCGAGACCTTCGGCCTGGTAGGGGAGTCCGGCTCCGGCAAGTCGACCATCGCCCGTGCCATCACCGGCCTGTATCCGCCCGACAGCGGCAAAATCTGGTTCGAAGGCATAGAGCTGACCGCCATCGAGAGCGACCAGCAGCGTCGTCCCCTGCGCCGGCAGATGCAGATGGTATTCCAGAATCCCTATTCTTCCCTCAATCCCAGGATGCGGGTGGCCGATATCATCGCCGAGCCGATCCGTTTCCACCGGCTGGCCGGAAACGAGGCGCAAATTCGCCAGATAGTGGCGGATCTACTCGACCATGTGGGCCTGGGCAGCCATGCCGGGGTCAAGTATCCCCACGAGTTTTCCGGTGGCCAGCGCCAGCGCATTTCCATTGCCCGGGCGCTGGCCACCCGCCCCAGGCTATTGATCTGTGATGAGCCGACCTCCGCCCTGGATGTTTCTGTGCAGGCACAAATATTGAACTTGCTCAAGGACTTGCAGGATGAGCTCAAGCTGACCATGTTGTTTATCAGCCATGATTTACCGGTGATCCGGCAGATGTGCGATCGGGTCGGGGTGATGAAAAAAGGCACCCTGGTGGAAGTCGCACCAACCGAGCAGTTGTTTACCGCCCCCGGCCATCCCTACAGCCGGTCGCTGATCTCCCTGATGCCAGAGTTCAAGGGGATGTCGCGCGCAGGCCTGGATATTTCGGGTGTGGCCGTTGGCCAAAGCTAACCATGTTGATGGAGTGTTAAATGAAAAAAGGATTCAATAAGATAACCGCCGCCCTGGTTGCCGCCGGTTTCGCGCTCAATGTTCAGGCTGCCGATATTACCATCGCCTATGATGCGGATCCGGTGTCCATGGATCCCCATGAGCAGCTGTCGGGCGCCACCCTGGAGATGTCGCACCTGCTGTTCGATCCCCTGGTGCGCTGGACCAAGGAATTTGAGTTTGAGGCGCGGCTGGCGGAAAAGTGGGAGCGTGTCGACGACACCAGGGTGCGCTTTCACCTGCGCCAGGGCGTCAAGTTCCATTCCGGCAATGAGTTCACCGCCGATGACGTGCTGTGGACCGTCAATCGCCTGAAAGGCTCTCCCGATTTCAAAGCCATTTTCGAGCCGATTGCCGAGGTGGTAAAGGTGGACGAGCACACCATAGAGGTGGTGACCAAGGGGCCCTATCCGCTGGTGCTGAACACGGTCACCTATATTTTCCCGATGGACTCCAAGTTTTACAGCGGCACCACCGAGGATGGCAAGGACAAGGCCGACGTGGTCAAGCATGGCGGCTCCTTCGCCTCCACCCACACCTCGGGCACCGGGCCGTTCAAGCTGATCTTCCGGCAACAAGGCGTTAAGGTCGAGTACGAGCGCAATCCGGATTACTGGGACAAGCAATCGCCGGGTAACGTGGACAAGATGACCCTGGTGCCGATCAAGGAAGACGCCACCCGGGTCGCGGCCTTGCTGGCCGGCGACGTGGATTTCATCAAGCCGGTGTCGCCCAACGATCATGACAGGGTCAAGTCGGCCGATGGCGTCAAGCTGGTGACCCTGCCGGGCACCCGCATCATCACCTTCCAGATGAACCAGGACAGCTTCGAGCCGTTCAGGGACGTGCGGGTGCGTCAGGCAGTCAATTACGCCATCAACCAGGACGGCATAGTGCAGCGGATCATGCGGGGGTTTGCCACCACCGCCGGCCAGCAGCCCCCCGCCGGCTATCTGGGTCATAACCCCGAGCTTAAGCCCCGGTTCGACCTGGACAAGGCCAAGGCGCTGATGGCCGAGGCCGGTTATCAGGACGGCTTCAAGATCAGTATGATCGCCCCCAACAACCGCTATGTGAATGACTTCCGCATCGCCGAGGCGGTCAAGGCCATGCTGGCGCGCATCAATGTCGATGTGGATCTGAAAACCATGCCGGTGGCCCAGTACTGGCCCGAGTTCGACAAATGCGCCGCCGATATGCTGATGATCGGCTGGCACTCGGATACCGAGGACAGCGCCAATTTCTCTGAATTCCTGACCATGACCCGCAATGCCGAAACCGGCCGCGGCCAGTATAACTGCGGACACTATTCCAACAGCGAAGTGGATGGCCTGATTGAGTCGGCCAACCTGGAAACCGATACCGCCAAGCGGGAAGCCATGTTGCAGCAGGCCGAGAAAATACTGTACGACGATGCCGCCTTCGTGCCGCTGCACTGGCAGAACCTGGCCTGGGGGGCTCGCGACAAGGTACAGGCCGAGCCCATCGTCAATGCCATGGACTTCCCCTACCTGGGCGACCTGGTGGTGAAGGAATAACGTTGCTGCGGGGATTCGGGAGCAGGGGCTGGAGGGCCCCGATCCCTATTCCCCAAACCCCATTCCCGGTTCCCCGAAGTTGGAATAAATCATGTTGACGTTTTTACTAAAGCGGCTATTCCAGGCCCTGATTGTGATGTTTGTGATCAGCCTGGTCGCCTTCTCGATCCAGGATCACCTGGGTGACCCCCTGCGCGAGCTGGTGGGCCAGTCGGTGTCGGAAGAGGTCCGGCAGCAGATGCGCACCGAGTTGGGGCTGAACGATCCCTTTATGGTCAAATACGGCCGTTTTATCGGTAATGTGCTGCAGGGGGATTTCGGTACTTCCTATTTCTTCAAGAAGCCGACCCTGGAAGTCATTTTCGAGAAACTGCCGGCGACCCTGGAGCTGGTGTTCTGTGCCAGCATCATCATCATCGTGCTGAGCATACCGTTGGGCGTTTATTCGGCGATCAAGCCCAGATCCCTGTTGTCCAAAGTCATCATGGGCGTCAGCATCATCGGCATTTCGGTGCCCGTGTTCCTGACCGCCATCCTGCTGATGTATGTGTTCTCCATTGAACTCGGCTGGCTGCCGGCCTACGGCAGGGGCGTGGTCACCAGCCCCCTGGGGTGGGACTCGGGGCTGTTCAACTGGCAGGGGATCCGCAACCTGATCCTGCCGAGCATCGCCCTGTCTTCGATCATGCTGCCGCTGTTTATCCGCCTGGTGCGTTCCGAGATGCTGGAGCAGCTCAGCGCCGAGTATGTCAGGTTTGCCTGGGCCAAGGGGCTGGATAAATACCGGATCTGGTTTATCCACGCCCTGAAGAACACCCTGTTGCCGCTGATCACCGTCGGCGGGGTGCAAATCGGCACCATGGTGGCCTACACCATACTCACCGAAACCGTATTTCAATGGCCGGGCATCGGACTGCTGTTCCTGGAGGCCATCACCCGGGTCGATACGCCGCTGATCACCACCTATGTGATCTTCGTCGGTTTTATCTTCGTGGTGACCAACACCGTAGTGGATCTGATCTATGGCCTGGTGAATCCGACCGTCAACCTGGCCGCCAAGGGGTAACGCATGACTACAGTAGCCAGCCCAAGCCGTTGGGCCCGTTTTAAACAGTCGGATTTTATCTACCATTTTCTGCGCGACAAGGTCGCCATGGTCAGCTTCGCGGTGTTCGTGGCGCTGGCGGCGGCGGCGTTTCTGTCGCCGCTGATCGCCCCCCACAACCCCTATGATCTGGCGACCATCGACATCCTCGATTCAGAGTTGCCGCCATCTTGGCTGGACCAGGGGGATGAGCGCTTTTGGCTGGGTACCGATGTGCAGGGCCGGGATATCTTCAGTACCATCCTCTATGGCTCGCGGATCTCGCTGATCATCGGCCTGGGTGCTGTGGCGCTGCAGCTGGTTATCGGCATCATAGTGGGCCTCTGTGCCGGCTACTTCGGCGGCCGGGTCGACAACCTGCTGATGCGCGTCGCCGACGTGCAGCTGTCGTTCTCCACCATGATGGTGGCCATCATCGTCTCGGCCCTGTTCCAGGCCACCTTCGGCTCGGACTTTTACTCCCGGTATGCGGTACTGATGCTGGTGGTGATCATCGGCCTGGCGGAATGGCCCCAGTACGCCCGTACCATAAGGGCAACGGTATTGGCGGAGAAGAAAAAGGAATATGTGGAGGCCGCGCAGGTGATGGGCTTTCGGGCGGTGCGCATCATGTTCCGCCATATCCTGCCCAACTGCCTGTCACCGATCCTGGTGATCTCCACGGTACAGGTGGCCAATGCCATCATGAGCGAGGCGGCCCTGTCTTTCCTGGGGCTGGGCATGCCGGTGGATAAGCCGTCGCTGGGGTCGCTGATCAGCATGGGCTTCAGCTATATCTTCTCCGGCTCCTGGTGGATCACCGCCTTCCCGGGCATCTACCTGGTGGTGCTGGTGCTGGTGATTAACCTGCTCGGCGACTGGCTGAGGGATGTGTTCAACCCCAAGATTTACAAGGGGTAGCTGTGGGGGCGTCGACCTCGGCGCGATAATGATTGCCATGGCCTACGGCCAATTTGTGCTCGTTCCTGCGCTCCGCGTAGGAACGCCGAACGGAACGAGAGGGCACCCAGGTGTGCGCCAATTAATTCGGCGACATCCGCTGGCCGGTATGGACTGTGCCGGTTCTGGGGTAACATTCAGGCTCTGAAATTGATGGCGTCATGGTCCGTGCCTTTTGCAGGAGAACGCCGTGAAATCATCTGACTCAAGCTGTTACCGACCTACTGCTAAATAACTGTTCCTAATTGTGCTATAGAAATCAGGCTCGAACGCAGACATGCCGCAAACCCATCCTTGGGGGCTCTGCCGCACCATCCCCGGCGCGGAGGGTCTGCTTATCGAATCCTGATTTCTGTTTTGATATGTAGCGGTATTTGTATCAGTTATTTAGTTGCCGGTTTGTTCGCGGGGGCCGACTATAAGGTTGCCGGCGGCAGTCTGTTTTATATTGCCTCAGCACGGCCAACCAAAGGGTTACAACGCCGACTCCTAACCGGAATGAGCCTCGTCTGCCGGACTGTTCAAATTGCCCTCGTTCATGCGCCAACCCTGCATTGCGCCCGGCCGGCTCTAATGTATAATATGCGCCCAAGTAACCTGATGTGCGGTGTGTCAGTACTTTCGCATGCTCCGTCTACTTCTTAAACCTATCATTAAAGTTGAATCATGACCGAATTATCCAAATACAGAAACATCGGTATCTTCGCTCACGTTGATGCGGGTAAAACCACGACCACCGAACGTATCCTCAAGCTGACCGGTAAGATCCATAAGATCGGTGAAGTACATGATGGTGAGTCCACCACCGACTTCATGGAACAGGAAGCCGAGCGCGGTATTACCATCCAGTCTGCAGCCGTCAGCTGTTTCTGGAAAGACCACCGCTTTAACGTTATCGACACCCCTGGCCACGTTGACTTCACCGTTGAAGTATATCGTTCGCTGAAAGTGCTCGATGGCGGTATCGGTGTATTCTGTGGTTCTGGCGGTGTTGAACCTCAGTCTGAAACCAACTGGCGTTATGCCAACGAATCTGAAGTTGCCCGTATCATCTTCGTAAACAAGCTGGACCGTATCGGTGCCGACTTCCTGCGCGTTGTTCAGCAAACAAGAGACGTGCTGGCTGCCAACCCGGTGGTGATGGTGCTGCCCATCGGCCGTGAGGACGAGTTCAAGGGTGTGGTTGACCTGCTGACCCGCAAGGCCTACATCTGGGACGAAAGCGGTGAGGCCGAAAAATACACCATCGAAGACGTACCGGCCGACATGGTCGACATGGTTGAAGAATACCGTGAAAAACTGGTCGAAAGCGCCGTCGAGCAGGACGACGACCTGATGGAAGCCTACATGGAAGGTGAAGAACCCTCCATCGAAGACATCAAGCGTTGTATCCGCAAGGGTACCCGTACCATGGCCCTGTTCCCGACCTACTGTGGTTCTGCATTCAAGAACAAGGGCATGCAGCTGGTACTGGACGCCGTAGTTGACTACCTGCCTGATCCGGTAGAAGTCGATCCTCAGCCCCTGACCGACGAAGAAGGTAACGAAACCGGCGAATACGCCATCGTTGATGCCGACGCTCCCCTGAAAGCGCTGGCGTTCAAGATCATGGATGACCGTTTTGGTGCCCTGACCTTCGTACGTATTTACTCCGGCCGCATCAAGAAGGGTGATACCATCCTCAACAGCGCTACCGGCAAGACCGAGCGTATCGGTCGCATGTGCGAAATGCAGGCTGACCAGCGTAATGAGCTGGAATCGGCGCAAGCGGGTGACATTATCGCCATCGTTGGTATGAAGAACGTGCAGACTGGTCACACCCTGTGTGATGTCAAGCACCCCTGTACCCTGGAAGCCATGGTGTTCCCCGAGCCGGTTATCTCTATCGCAGTAGCGCCAAAAGATAAAGGCGGTTCTGAGAAAATGGGTATCGCCATCGGCAAGATGATTGCTGAAGATCCCTCATTCCGCGTGGAAACCGATGTTGATTCAGGTGAAACCATCCTTAAGGGCATGGGTGAACTGCACCTGGACATCAAGGTAGACATCCTCAAGCGTACCTACGGTGTTGAACTGATCGTGGGTGAGCCGCAGGTTGCCTACCGTGAAACTATCACCGCCGAAGTGGAAGACAGCTACACCCACAAGAAGCAGTCTGGTGGTTCCGGCCAGTACGGCAAGATCGACTATATCATCCGTCCTGGTGAAGCCAACACCGGTTTCGTGTTCAAATCATCGGTTGTGGGTGGTAACGTACCCAAGGAATTCTGGCCAGCGGTCGAGAAAGGTTTCGCCAGCATGATGAATACCGGTACCATCGCCGGCTTCCCGGTGCTGGACGTTGAATTCGAACTGACAGACGGTGCTTACCATGCCGTTGACTCCTCAGCCATCGCGTTCGAAATCGCAGCCAAAGGCGCCTTCCGTCAGTCTATCGCCAAAGCCAAGCCGCAATTGCTTGAGCCTGTGATGAAAGTTGACGTGTTCAGCCCGGAAGACAACGTGGGTGACGTCATCGGTGACCTGAACCGTCGTCGCGGCATGATCAAGGATCAGAACGCCGGCGTTACCGGTGTCCGCGTCAAGGCTGACGTACCCCTGTCAGAAATGTTCGGTTACATCGGTTCGCTGCGTACCATGACCTCTGGTCGTGGTCAGTTCTCCATGGAGTTCTCACACTACACAGCTTGTCCGGCCAACGTATCTGAAAAAGTTGTTGCTCAGGTTAAAGAGCGCAAAGAAGCTGAAGCCAAGCGGTAATTCTGGTTTCAAGACGCTGGTTTTTTGATAAAACCGCTGCCCAGGCAGCGGTTTTTTTATGGGTGAACATCACCACGGCAATCCCCCCTGAGTGTGGAGGGCTGCTCAGGATGGCAGAGGGCAGCCGTTGGCTGCCCTCTATTTTTATGTCTGCTTAAGCGCGGGACAGCGATTGAAAAACCAGGCCATCAGGACGGCGGGTATGCCGGTGATGGCGCCAATTATCGCCAGCTACAGGTTGGTGAACGGTATCGCGTTTCCTCCCGGCAAGGCGACACAGAGGCCGGCGATAATCAACAGCAGGTGGATCGGCCATTGCAGGAGCTGATGGCGACAGAAATCGCCGACCAAGACCAGAAACCCGCATGACCGCAGTCCCATTTCATCTGTAATGCCGGGCCGAGGTATTGCATCGGGCCGGCAATACCGTTTTCTGTGAAGCGATCATTCGCTCGATAGGGGGGGGATATGGTGGTCAAGGGGGTGGGAACCTTCAAGCTGCGACACCGGAAGTAGTGCCCTGGGATCCTGGCCATCCAGGATGCCAGGGCATTTTTTATTATTGTCAAACCCGGAAACCCTCGGCTGCCGCCGAACCTCATGTGCCTCTGTCGGTAACGGGTCGTTGCTTATGCCGACCCGGAGACGCCTTCCTCTTCGGCAAACATCGCTTTGATTTCATCCATCACGCTTTCCGCCACCGGGGTAGGGGAGAAGTGATGGGAGTGGGCCATCACCAGCCTCTGCGACGGCAGCTCATTCGAGATAGGTCGGCAGACCAGGGTTGCGCCGTCATAGGTCAGATCCGAGGCGGGCCTGGTGATCAGCACCGACACCCCCAGACCGTGGGCCACCATGCCGCGCACCATTTCCAGCGACGTGGTCTTATAGGCGATATTCGGCTCCAGCTGGTATTGCCAGAAGGGGGACATCAGAAACTCCCGGCTCAGGGGCAGATCTATCTGGATCAGGTCTTCTTGCGCCAGTTCTTCGAGCGTGACGCTGTCCTGCCGTGCCAGCGGGTGTTCCGGCGGTAGGGCAGCGTAGAATTGGTATTCCTTGAGCAGCTCAACCTGGGGCCGTTCGGTCATGCCCAGATCGTAGGTCAGGGCCAGTTCGACCTGACCGGTGTCGAGCATGCGGCTGACCGAGCTGAGGTCGCCTTCGCGCAGCTGGATCTCGACCCTGGGCAGCCTGCTTCTCAGGCGCCGGAGCAGCCTGGGAACATAGGAGGGTCCCAGGGTGGTGAAGTAGCCGATGGTGATCTGGCCGCGCAGCTGGCCGCCCGCATCCTGGGGTTCGACGAACATTTCCGCCCTGGACAGCAGGGCCCGCGCCTCTTCGAGTTTACCCAGGCCGAACGGGGTGATTGACAACCCTCTGGGCGGGTTGCGGATAAACAGCTCGGCACCCAGTTCGGCTTCCAGGTTGCGCACGATAAGCGATACCGCCGGCTGTGACAGATGCAGGTTGCGGGCGGCGGCGGCGGTACCGCCGCACTCGGCGACCGCCACGAAAACCTTGAGTTGGTGAAGCGTAATCACTATCAGAAAATTATATATTTAATATTTGTAACTACTATTTTACACAATACTTACAGGCTGACAAACTCGAATTCAACCAAAGAACGAATGAGAGAGTGCTCCGACCATGGAACCGAATAGCAAGCGCCAGCCCCTCGCGGGGATCAAGATAGTCGACCTGACCCGGGTATTATCCGGTCCCTTCTGTACCGCCCTGTTATCGGATCTGGGCGCCGACGTCATCAAGGTAGAGCCGCCGGCGGGGGATGAATATCGCCATGTCGGTCCCTTCAAAGCGGGGGAAAGCGCCCTGTTCACCCTGATGAACCGCAATAAGAAAGGGGTGGTGGCGGATCTTAAAAATAGCGGGCACCTGGCCCGGGTGCTGGAGCTGGCGCGCGACGCCGATGTCTTCGTCGAGAATTTCAAACCCGGTGTGGCCGAACGCCTGGGATTGGGTTACGAGTCGGTCAGGGCGGTTAACCCGGACATCATCTATGCCAGCATCTCCGGCTTCGGGCAGAGTGGCGAGCACAGCCAGCTGCCGGCCTATGATCTGGTGGTGCAGGCGATGTCCGGCATGATGGCGATTACCGGCGAGGCGGACGGCGAGCCGACCAAGGTCGGCGAGTCCATTGCCGATCTGGTGGCGGGTCTGTACGCCTCCTGGGCGATCCTGGCCGCCCTGTTCGACCGTCAGCGCGGCGGCACCGGTGTGCACCTGGATATTGCCATGCTGGACTGCCTGTTCTCGCTGATGCCGACCCCGGTCGCCCAGTGGATGTTTGGCGGCCAGGCGCCGGGGCGGGTCGGCAATCGTCACCCGCTGTCCACCCCCTTTGGCGCCTTCAACGCCCGGGATGGGCGGGTGATTATCGCTGTGCTCAACAACCGCCAGTTCGGCGCCCTCTGCGGCGCCATGGCGCAGCCGGCCATCGCCGAGGATCCCCGTTTCTGCTCCGATGAAGAGCGTACCCGCCATGAGCCGGAACTACGGGTCCTGATAGAAACCTGGCTTGCCGGGCACAGTGTCGAGTCGGCCATCGCCGCCCTGGCCGGTGCGGGGATACCGGCGTCACCCGTGCTGGAGATGGGGGAGGCACTGGCGCGCGCGCGGCACGGCGAACGCCAGTTGTTGCCGACCCAGCAGCATCTCCGTCTCGGGGACATTCCCATCATGATTCAACCGATCCGGGCCAGTGGCTGGCAGACCCTGGCCCCCCGGACGGCACCGACCCTGGGCGAGCACAACGGCGAGCTGTTCGGCCAGGCCATCCACACCTGACGCAACCGGTCCCGGGTTACCGGGCCGAAAATCAACAACACCAATCGTATATCAGCCGATTTTTCCGGTGAGGGCCCGTTGCGCCCGAAAATCCCCCGACGCCCTGCTGGACAGGGGAGATCCGCCGGGATCGGCACAGCAAGGAGGGAGTAACAATGAATATTACGGTCACCGACGATGACCTGATGTTGTCCGACGCGCTGCAACGCTTTTGCCAGGAGGTGATAGCACCGGCGGCGGCGGAGGTCGACGAGCGCAGCCTGTCGGCAACCTGCCACCGACCGGCGCTGTCCGAAATCGGCATCATGGGGATGAACCTGCCGGAAGCCTATGGCGGCACCGGGGTGTCCGCCGTTGCCCTGTATCTGGCGGTCGAACACCTGGCGGCGGCCTGTGGCTCCACCGCCTCCATGGTCACGGCGCACTTTCTGGCCACCGATTCCATCCTGCTGGGCGGCACCGAGGCGCAGAAGCAGGCCTGGCTGCCCGATGCCGCGGCCGGGCGCAAGCTCGGCGGTTTTGCACTGACCGAACCCAGCGCAGGGTCGAACCCCGCCGCTATGCGCACGGTGGCGGAAAAAACCGCAAACGGTTACCGCATCCGCGGCGTCAAACATTTCATTTCCAATGCCGCCGAGGCGGACTTCCTGGTGGTGTACGCCAAAACCGACAAGAGTGCCGGTCATCGCGGTATCAGTGCCTTTATCGTCGACCGGCACTCGGCCGGGATCGAGGTCAGCCCTCCCGAACGCACCATGGGCCTGAAGGGCGGCCACGTCTTTGAAGTGGCGCTGGATTGCGAGGTGCCGGCCGGGAACCTGCTGGGGGGCGAAGAGGGCAGGGGATTCCGTACCGCGATGCATGTGCTGGATAACGGCCGGGTCGAAATCGCCGCCAGCTGTACCGGTATCGCCCGTGCCGCCTACCAGGCCGCCCTGTTCTGGGCCAAGACCCGTGAGGTCAACGACCACCCCATCGCCGAGTTCCAGGGCCTGCAGTGGATGATTGCCGATATGGCGACCGAGCTGGAAGCGGCGCGCATGTTCGGCCTGAAGGCGGCCACCAGGCGTGAGCAGGGGGAGCGTTTTTCACAGGAGTCGGCGATGGCCAAGCTCTACGCCTCGGAAGCGGCCGGGCGCATTACCGACAAGGCACTGCAGATCCACGGCGGTTACGGCTATACCCGCGAAATGCCGCTCGAGCGCTATGTCCGCGATGTGCGCATCATGCGCATCTATGAAGGCTCTTCCGAGGTGCAGCGCAACATTATCGCCCGCACCGTACTGCAGGACTGAGGACAGGCGGGTTGCCCGCCTCCCGTTAATGGACGGAGGTTTTTGAAATGAAGGTTCTGGTTACCGTTAAAAGAGTGATTGATTACAACGTCAAGGTACGCGTCAAGGCGGATCACAGCGGCGTGGATCTGAGCAACGTCAAGATGGCGCTCAATCCCTTCTGCGAGATTGCCGTCGAGGAAGCGGTCCGGCTGAAGGAGGCCGGTACGGCCACCGAGGTGGTGGTGGTGTCCATCGGCCCGGCCGCCGTGCAGGAGCAAATCCGTGCGGTGCTGGCGCTGGGTGCCGACCGCGGTATCCATATCGAGACAGAGGCCGACCCCGAACCCCTGTCGGTGGCCAAGCTGCTGGCCAAGGTGGTGGCCGCGGAACGGCCGGGCCTGGTGATCCTGGGCAAGCAGGCCATCGATGCCGATAACAACCAGACCGGCCAGATGCTGGCCGCGCTCACCGGCATGGGCCAGGGCACCTTCGCCTCGGCAGTCAAGGTGGAGGGCGATGAGCTCCTGGTCACCCGAGAAGTCGACGGCGGTTTGCAGACCCTCGGCCTGCGGCTGCCGGCGATCGTCACCACGGATCTACGCCTCAACGAGCCGCGTTATGCGACGTTGCCGAACATCATGAAGGCGAAGAAAAAACCGCTGGAGGTCAGGGCTCCGGCAGCGCTGGGCGTCGAGCTGCGCGCTTATAGCCAGGTGCTGAAAGTGGAACCGCCGGCCGATCGCCGGGGGGGCATCAAGGTGGCTTCGGTTGAGGAGCTGGTCGACAAACTGAAAAACGAAGCGAAGGTGATCTGATGAGCATCCTGATTGTTGCGGAGCATGATAACGGCAGCCTGAAACCGGCCACCCTGAACACTGTCTCGGCTGCCGCCCAAATTGGGGGCGACATAGACATACTGGTGGCCGGTGCCGGCTGTCAAACCGTCGCCGAAGCCGCCGCCAGGGTCGCCGGCGTCTCCCGGGTATTGCTGGCGGATAACGCGGCCTACGGTCATCAGCTGGCCGAGAACCTGGCGCCGCTGGTGGCCCATCTGGTGCAGGAAGGGGGCAGGGACTACGGCCATATACTGGCGCCGGCCACCACCGCCGGCAAGAACCTGCTGCCGCGCGTCGCCGCGCTGCTGGACGTGGGCCAGCTGTCCGATGTCGTCGGTGTCGACGGCACCGATACCTTCAAGCGGCCGATCTATGCGGGCAATGCCATAGCCACCGTCAAATCCCTGGACGGGGTCAAGGTCATCACGGTGCGCACCACCGCCTTCGAGGCCGTGGCCACCACCGGCGGTTCGGCGGCGATTGACACCCTGGATGTGGCCTATGACACCGGGCTCTCCCGTTTTATCGATGAACAGCTGGCCAAGTCCGACCGTCCTGAGCTGACCGCGGCACGCATCGTCATCTCCGGGGGGCGCGGCATGGGTAACGGAGAGAACTTCGCCCTGATCGCGCAACTGGCCGACCGCTTGGGCGCCGCCATCGGTGCCTCCCGTGCCGCCGTCGACGCCGGTTTCGTACCGAACGATATGCAGGTCGGCCAGACCGGCAAGATAGTGGCGCCGGATCTCTACATCGCCGTCGGCATTTCCGGCGCCATCCAGCACCTGGCGGGTATCAAGGGGTCTAAGGTGATAGTCGCGATCAACAAGGATGAAGAGGCACCGATTTTCCAGGTGGCCGATTACGGCCTGGTGGCGGATTTGTTTGAGGTGCTGCCACAACTGACCGCCCGGCTGGCGTGATAAAGGCCGGGACAACCAGGAGCAGGGAGGGGAATCGCGGGGGCGTGAGTTGATTGAGGTTGTGCAGCCGGGGGGAAGGGTTCTCTCCGGATGCCGGTTAAGGGAGTACCCCCGCCATCTTGGCCGGGGGCCTCAGACATCATCAAATACTGGAGATTGTAAGGATGAATAACGCTGAAACAATACAGGGAAGGAGCAGTGGTGCCGTGAAGGCTCTTTTCGGCAGCCTGGTCGGTTTACTGATTTTCTTTGTGCCATTTTCGGTTGGTTCCGGTAAATCGACGGTGCCGCTGGTGACCATCATCGGTGCCATCAAGGCGTTTCTGGGCGCGAATCTTGAGTACATTACCCTGGGGCTCACGGTGCTGTTGTGCATTACCTGGATTGCCTCCAAGGTGACCGGCAATGCCGCATTGCAACGCTATCACCGCAAAGACAACGCTATGGTCGGCCTGCTGTTCGTGCTGGGGGCGGTATTTGCCGCCCTGCTGGTGTTCAAGATCGGCCCCGACTGGTTTTTGCACAAGGATGTCGGCGGCCTGGCGCTTTATCTCGGCGGCAGCGTGTTCCTGACGGTCACCGTCGCCGGCTTTTTGGTGCTGTTCCTTACCGAATTCGGCTTCCTCGAGTTTGTAGGTACCCTGATGGAACCGCTGATGCGCCCGCTTTACCGGCTGCCGGGGCGCTCGGCCGTGGATGCCGTCGCCTCCTTTGTCGCCGCGCCGGCGGTCGGCATCTTTATCACCAACAAGCTTTACAAAAGCGGCCACTATACCCAGCGCGAAGCGGCCAGCATTGCCACCAATTTCAGCATCTGCAGCCTGGGCTTCTTTGCCCTGCTGGCCTCGATCGGCGGCATCATGGATTACCTGCCGCACATGATCATCTCGTCCTTTGTCATCAACTTCGTGCTGGCCGCGGTGGTCACCCGCATGCCGCCGCTGAGCCGCAAGCAGGATATCTATTTCGACGGCCAGCCGGCGCAGGATGCAGCAGAGGGGACGGGCGTACCGGGCGGCAATATATTGATGCGGGCCTGCACCGCCGCCGCCGAGCGGGCGTCGATGACGGGTCCCGATGTCTTCTATAAATATTTCTGGGAGGCGGCGACCTTTGCCCAGAAGATTGTCGCCTATATCCTGTCGATTGCCACCATAGCGCTGATCGTCGGTACCTATACGCCGGTATTCGACTACCTGGGGGTGCTGTTCGAGCCCTTGCTCAACCTGTTCGCCTTGCCCGATGCCGACAAGATAGCCCCGACGGTGCTGCTCTCCCTTGCCGAGATTGCCTTGCCGGCCATCATCATCGCCGGGGCCGATGTCGCGCCCATGAGCGTGTTCTTTGTCTGCACCCTGTCCACCATCCAGATCATCTTCTTTACCGAAAGCGCGAACGCCATGCTGGAGTCCGATATTCCGCTGTCGGTGAAGGATCTGATGGTGATCTTCCTGATCAGAACGGTGCTGGCCATTCCGCTGGTGGCGTTGGCGGCCCACCTGATCTTCTGAGGCTAATCGGCCTTAACGTTAAGGGGGCGGTGATGACGGCCCCCGGTTTTACCGTAATACGGGTATTGTGATGAATAGAGAATCCATGGCATTTGATGTGGTCATAGTGGGGGCCGGCCCCGCCGGGCTGTCGGCCGCCTGCCGGCTGATGCAGCAGGCCCGGGACGCCGAACGGGAACTGGCGGTCTGCGTGGTCGAAAAAGGTTCCGAAGTCGGCGCCCATATCCTCTCCGGCGCCGTGATCGAGCCGCGGGCGTTGAACGAACTGTTCCCCGACTGGCGCGATCTGGGGGCGCCGTTAAACACGGCGGTGACCGAAGACCGGATCTACCTGCTGAAAGACGCCGACAGCGCCCGCCGCATCCCCAAAGCGCTGGTGCCCAAGACCATGCACAACGACGGCAACTATGTGGCCAGCCTGGGCAACCTCTGCCGCTGGCTGGCCGAGCGGGCCGAAGCGCTGGGCGTGGAGATCTTCCCGGGCTTCGCCGCCGCCGAAGTGCTCTACCATGAAGACGGGCCTCTCAAGGGAAGCGTCAAGGGCGTCGCCACCGGCGATATGGGGGTGACCGCCAGCGGTGAGCAGGGCCTGAACTATATGCCGGGTATGGAACTGCACGCCAGGTACACCCTGTTCAGCGAGGGCTGCCGCGGCCACTTGGGCAAGCAACTGATCGAAAAATTCGCGCTGGACAAGGACGTCGACCCTCAGCATTACGGTCTCGGCATCAAGGAGCTGTGGGACATAGACCCGGCCAGGCACCAGCCGGGCCTGGTGGTGCACGGCGCCGGCTGGCCGCTTGAAGGCGATACCAACGGCGGCTTCTTCCTCTACCATGCCGAGGACCATCAGGTGGTGGTGGGGCTGATCATCGACCTCAACTACCGCAACCCCTGGCTGAGTCCGTTCGACGAGTTCCAGCGTATGAAGCATCACCCGTTGTTTGCGCGGACCCTCGAAGGCGGCAAACGCGTCTCCTACGGTGCGCGGGCCATCGCCAAGGGCGGCTTCAACTCGCTGCCGAAGATGACCCTGCCCGGCGCGCTGCTGCTCGGCTGCGATGCGGGCACCCTGAACTTCGCCAAGATCAAGGGCACCCACACCGCGATGAAGTCCGGCATGCTGGCCGCCGAGGCGGTGTTCGAAGCGCTTGCGGGCGGCGATGAGGGCGGCCAGGAGCTGTCGGTCTTCAGCGAGAAATTCAGGCATTCCTGGCTTTACGACGAACTGTTCCGCAGCCGCAACTTCGGCCCGGCGCTGCACAGGTTCGGCACCGTCCTGGGCAGCGCCTTCAACGTCATCGACCATAACCTGTTTGGTGGCAAGATCCCGGTGACGCTGCACGACCGCCGCCAGGACCATGCCGAGTTGAAGCCGGCGGCCGAGTGCCAGCGGTTTCCGTATCCCAAGCCCGACGGCAAGCTCAGCTTCGACAAGCTGTCCTCGGTGTTCCTGTCGAACACCAACCACGAAGAGGATCAGCCCAGTCACCTGCGGCTGAAGGACGCGCAGATCCCGCTGTCGACCAACCTGCCGAAATGGGCCGAACCTGCCCAGCGCTACTGCCCGGCGGGGGTTTACGAAGTGATCGATGAGGCAGAAGGCCGGCGCTTTCAGATCAATGCCCAGAACTGCGTGCACTGCAAGACCTGCGATATCAAGGATCCGTCCCAGAACATCCGCTGGGTGGTGCCGGAAGGCGGTGGCGGTCCCAACTATCCGAATATGTAAGCTGGGGAATGGGGATGGACCCCCATTCCCTGAATTGCTGATTATCGGGCCCGGTATGCCTGGATGGTTTGCACCATGCCGTCGGCGTCCAGCCCCAGTTTGGCCAGGATCTGCTGCTGGCCGCCCTGTTCGATAAACATATCGGGCAGGCCCAGATTCAATACCGGCACCGGCTTCTTGTGGCGCATCAGGCATTCGTTGACCGCCGAGCCGGCGCCGCCCATGACGGCGTTTTCTTCCACCGTCACCAGCAGCTGGTGGCTGTCCAGCAAGTCGAGCAGCAGCGCTTCATCCAGCGGCTTGACGAAGCGCATATCGACCAGGGTGGCGTCCAGCCGTTCGGCCGCCTCTGCGGCCTCCGCCAGCAGGGTGCCGAAGTTGAGCAGGACAATGTTCTTGCCCTGGCGCAGGACCCTGCCCTTGCCGATCTCCAATGCCGTCATCTCCTGCTCGATATCGGCGCCCGGGCCGGTGCCGCGCGGATAGCGCACCGCCGCCGGTCCCTGATGGATGAAACCGGTATAGAGCATCTGCCGGCACTCGTTTTCGTCGGCCGGCGTCATGATCAGCATATTGGGGATGGTGCGCATAAAGCCGAGATCGAAGGCCCCCTGATGGGTGGGGCCGTCGGCACCGACGATGCCGGCCCGGTCGATGGCGAACAGCACATCCAGCTCTTGCAGCGCCACGTCGTGGATCAGCTGATCATAGGCCCGTTGCAGGAAGGTGGAATAGATGGCCACGACCGGTTTCTTGCCCTCGATGGCGAGGCCGGCGGCCAGGGTCACCGCATGTTGCTCGGCGATGGCCACATCGAAATAGCGTTGGGGAAACTCCCGGGAGAATTTCACCAGTCCCGAGCCCTCCCGCATCGCCGGGGTGATGGCCATCAGCCGGCTGTCGGTGCGGGCCATGTCACACAGCCAGTTGCCGAAAATGGCCGAGTAGGACAGGCCGGAGCCGCCGCTCTTGGGCAGTTGGTGGTGGTTGGGATCGAACCTGGGCACGCCGTGGTAGCCGATGGGATCCTGCTCCGCCGGCAGATAGCCCTTGCCCTTGCGGGTCATCACATGCAGCAGCTGCGGGCCCTTGAGCTTGCGCATGTTGCGCAGGGTCTCGACCAGGGTCTCGATGTCGTGGCCGTCGATGGGCCCCACATAGTTGAAGCCGAACTCCTCGAACAGGGTGCCCGGCACCACCATGCCCTTGAGGTGCTCCTCGGTGCGACGGGCCAGCTCCTTGAGCGGGGGGACCGCTCCCAGGGCTTTCTTGCCGCCTTCGCGCAGGCTGCTGTAGAGCGGACCGGACATGATGCGCGCCAGCCGGTTGTTGAGTGCCCCGACATTTTCCGAAATCGACATCTCGTTGTCGTTGAGGATCACCAGCATGTCCTTATGTACATCACCGGCATGGTTGAGCGCCTCGAAGGCCATACCCGCGGTCATGGCGCCGTCGCCGATGATGGCAACCACCTTGCGGTCCTGCTGTTCCTCGTCGGCGGCGATGGCCATGCCCAGCGCGGCGCCTATGCTGGTGCTGGAATGACCGACACAGAGGGTGTCGTACTCGCTTTCGGCCCGCCAGGGGAAGGGATGCAGGCCCTGATATTGGCGGATGCTGGTCATCCGCTCCCGGCGTCCGGTGAGGATCTTGTGCGGGTAGGCCTGATGACCCACATCCCACACCAGGCGATCGAAGGGGGTCTTGTAGACATAGTGCAGGGCGACCGTCAGCTCCACCACCCCCAGGCCGGAGGCCAGGTGGCCGCTGCTGCGGCTGACCGAATGCAGCAGATAGGATCTCAGCTCACGGCACAGGGCCGGCAGCCGGTCCTGGGGCAGGCTGCGCAGTTCTTCGGGAACGTTGGCCAGGGCCAAGTTCGGGTAATCGGCGATATTCAGACTCATAGGCTTATTATTATCCTCGCCCTAAAATTCACGTTCGACGATATAGCGGGCGAATGTTTCCAGTGTGTGCGTATTGTAGGGAATGTCGGCCAGGGCCGCGCGCGCTTGCTGATGGAGCTCCCGGGCCAGCGCCCTGGCGCCATCCAGGCCCAACAGCGCCGGATAGGTGCTTTTTTGCTGGGCCGCGTCCTTGCCCTGGGTTTTGCCCAGGACCTGGGTGTCGGCGGTAATATCGAGAATGTCGTCCTGCACCTGGAAGGCCAGGCCGATGGCCTCGGCATAACGGCTGAGGGCCGTCAGGTGGGCCTCGTTCAGCTCGGATGCGCACAGGGCGCCCAGCCGCACGGCACAGCGGATCAGCGCGCCTGTCTTGTGGCGGTGGATGGACTCCAGGGTCGCCATCTCCACAGCCATGCCTTCATATTTGATGTCCAGCGCCTGGCCGCCGCACATGCCGTGGTAGCCGCTGGCGTGGGCCAGCTCCTGCACCATGCGCAGCCGCCGGCCGGCATCCAGGGCGCTGTCGTTGCCGCTCACCAGCTCGAATGCCAGGGTCTGCAGGGCATCGCCGGCCAGGATGGCGGTGGCTTCATCGAATGCCTTGTGCACCGTGGGTTGGCCCCGGCGCAGGTCATCGTTGTCCATGGCGGGCAGGTCATCATGGATCAGGGAATAGGCATGGATGCACTCGATGGCGGCGGCGGCGGTGTCCAGCGCCCGGGCATCGGCCTGCAGCAGCTCGCCGCTGGCATAGACCAGCAGCGGCCGGACCCGCTTGCCGCCTTGCAGCAGACCGTATTTCATGGCCGCCTTCAACTCGGGGGCCAGGTTGTCCAGTTGGTCGATATGATGCCGGAGCACGGCGTCGATGCGGGCGCCGTATTGTTGTTGCAGCAGCTGGAATGACACTTAGTGTTCCTCCCCGCTCTGGTCGAAGGGGAGGAGTTGCTCCTGATCCTGCTGCAGCAGGATCTGTACCTGTTGCTCGGCCTGGGTCAGCCGTTGCTGGCCGGTGCGCACCAGTTGGATACCCCGTTCAAAGGACTTGAGCGCCTGCTCCAGGCTTAGTTCGCCTTCTTCCAGTTGGCTGACCAGGGTTTCCAGTTCCTGTACGGCGCTTTCAAAATCCATATTTTCCGGTTTTTTGGCGGCCATCGGGATCCTCTGTCGTTAAGCCTGTATAATTGGCGGCAATAGTAACATTGCTGCTCGCCATTTGGCGAAAGATATACGGGGGACAGGGGGCCTTTAGTGACCCGGATATCAGAAAATCAGCACTCGATTTGAACCAGTTAGTCATTATTTAATCAAGAGCCCGGCTTTGCTGTATAATGCCGGGCTTTCATGTTTGTTTAGACAGCTCAGGCGTCCCGGTTTATGAAATTTATTATCAAGCTTCACCCCGAAATCACCATCAAGAGCAAGTCGGTACGCCGGCGCATGAGCAAGATATTGCAGGGTAATATCCGCAACGTGCTGCGTCCGCTGGACGAGAACGTCAAGATCCGCGCCGACTGGGACAAGCTGGTGCTGAGGAGTAATATCGAGGGTGAAGCCCATCGTCAGGCGATGATCGGCTACCTGTCCCACATCCCCGGCATACAGGCCTTCCTGGAAGTGCAGGAAATCCGCTTCAGCACCCTGGACGATATCCTGGAACATGCCCAGGCCATGTATGGCGAGCGATTGGCGGGCAAGACCTTCTGTGTGCGCTGCAAGCGCCGGGGTCAGCAGACCTTTAACTCGCTCGACGTGGAACGCTACGTGGGCGGTGGGCTGAACCAGCGGTGCAACACTGGCGGGGTACGCCTGAAAGATCCTGATCTGCAGGTCAACCTGGAAATCGACGAAGACCGCCTGTATTTGATCAGCGAGCAGCACCCAGGGCTGGGCGGTTTTCCCATCGCCACCCAGGAAAGCGTGCTCAGCCTGATGTCCGGCGGCTACGATTCGGGCGTGGCCTCCTATCAGTTCATCAAGCGCGGTAGCCGGGTGCATTACTGCTTCTTCAACCTGGGCGGCAGCGAGCACGAGGCCGGGGTGCGGGAGGTCAGTCATTATCTGTGGAAAAAGTACGGCTCTTCCCACAGGGTTAAGTTTATTGCCGTGCCCTTCGAAGGGGTGGTCACCGAGATCCTGGAAAAAATAGATTCCAGCCACATGGGGGTAGTGCTCAAGCGTATGATGATGCGCGCCGGCGCCGCAGTGGCACAGCGGCTGGATATCCAGGCGCTGGTGACCGGCGAGTCCATGGGCCAGGTGTCCAGCCAGACGGTCACTAACCTGAATGTGATCGACCGGGTGACCGACACCCTGATACTGCGCCCGCTGATCGCCGCCGACAAGCAGGACATTATCGATCAGGCCCGTCATATCGGCACGGCCCCCTTCGCCGAGAAAATACCGGAATACTGCGGGGTGATTTCCCAGAAGCCGACCATCAAGGCCAAGCTGGGCAAGGTCGAGGCGGAAGAGACCAATTTCGACTTCGGCGTGCTGGATACCGCCATCCAGGCCTCGTTTGTGGAAGATATCCGCAACCTGGCCAAACCCCGGGTGCTGCCGTCGGTGGAATTCAAGCAAGAGGCGGATGAGCTGGAAGTGATCCTGGATATACGAGCACCGGAAGAGGAAGAAGAGGCGCCGCTCACGGTGGAAGGCCGTCAGGTCGTGCATATGCCCTTCTTCAAGCTGGCCCATCAGTTTGCCGAGCTGGATCCCCAGCGGACCTACCTGCTCTATTGTGCCCGCGGGGTGATGAGCCGGCTGCAGGCCATACATTTGAAAGAGCAGGGCTTCGATAATGTGAAGGTCTACCGGCCATAACGGCTGTGTTGCTTACCACTCCCATGTGCTGATGGGAGTGGTTACTTGTCTGTTGATATGGGGCAGCTTATCAGCCGATAACGGTTTGTCAGAATTAATTCTGACCCACAACATCCCGCTTCCCGCTTCCCGCTTCCCGCTTCCCGCTTAATACCTGCCCTTGTCGGAAGAGCGTTTGACTATTTCCTGGTACAGCTGCTGGCAAACCGGCGCCGGCAGCTGATGCCGACTGGCCTGGCCGAGGATATAGCCGGTGATATAGTCGATCTCGGTAGGACGGCCATGGGCCAGATCCTGATGCATGGAGGAGTAGTTGGTGGCGGTCAGTTCCATCACCCGGTGCAGGCGTCGCTTGAACAGCTCCAGGGTTTCGGTTTCACCCAGGCGCAGCATCACCTGATGCACTTCTTCGGTCAGTTGTTCCAGCACTTCAAAGAAGCGGGGCTCGAGCAAGTCACCGTTATGGACACCATAACGGGCGGTCAGCGGGTTGATCACCGCGTTGACGGCCAGCTTTTGCCGCTGCAGGGCATGGATATCCTCACTCCATTGGGCGTGGCCGAAGGCGGTGGTCAGGGGGTGGCAGAGGTGTTGAAAGTCATGGGCCGCGTCATTCGCAGGCCCTATCCAGGTCTCTCCCTTGCCCGTATGGCGTATCAGCCACTCGCTTTCTTTCATGGCGCCATGGCTGGTGACGCCGACCAGTATGGGGTTGTCGGGGAACAGCGTCCTCACCGCATCGGTTACCCCCATGCCGTTATGCAGCAGGATGATGGGGCAGCTGGCTGGCAGGCCGCGCAGCCCTTGCAGGGCGCCGACCACCTGATAGGCCTTGGTGGTGACCAGCAAATGGGACAGTTGGCTGGCCTGCTCGGCGAACAGCGGCCGGGTATGGATAAGCTCATGGTGCCCGCCCAGGGTAATCAACTCCAGGCTGGGGTGCAGGTGCCCCCGGTGGCGCTCCGACAGCAGCAGGGAAACCGGGTGTCCCTGCTGGCGCAACAGCCCGGCAAATACGCAGCCTAAGGCCCCTGCACCGAGGATGGCCCACTCACTCATAGTGTTTCCCCTAATCGTTGTGGTTATTACTTTCTGTCTATCCTATTACGTTAACCGCCAAGCCTGGCCGAGGCCAGCGGATTTTAGTGCGCCGACAGCAAGGCAAACAAGCATTGGGCTACAAATAGGGTTAGCATAAGCCCTGAGATGGGCCCATCTCAGGGCCGGGTATAAGCAAGATAGAAGGAGTGAATATGCCGTCTTTTGACATCGTCTCTGAAGTGGAGATGACCGAGGTGCGCAACGCCGTCGACAACGCCAACCGCGAGCTGGAAACCCGCTTCGATTTCCGTGGCGTTCAGGCCAGCTTCGAACTCAATGACGACAAGGTCAAGCTGGCAGCCGACGCCGAGTTCCAGCTGCAGCAGATGCTGGACATACTGAGGGGCAAGCTGATTAAGCGCAATGTGGATACCCAGGTGATGGACGAAGGCGAGGTGGTGCATTCGGGCAAGCGCTATTTTCTGGAGGTGGCGTTCAAACAGGGCATCGACAGCGCCCAGGCGAAGAAGCTGGTCAAATTGATCAAGGACAGCAAGATCAAGGTGCAGGCCTCCATCCAGGGCGATCAGGTGCGGGTCACCGGTAAGAAGCGGGACGATCTGCAGGAAACCATGGCACTGGTGCGCCAGGCCGAGCTGGATCAGCCGTTTCAGTTCACCAACTTTCGCGACTGAGTCTCCTGTCGGCTATGGCGGGGTTTGCGGGAGCGGCGAGCAGCCGACAGTTGTCGCCTGTGAGTTCGGCTCTCTTACGAGCCGGTATTGAATAAATGGCGCCGCCAGCCCGATACAGTCACTTAGGAAGGATAAGGGACTCCCTAAGCCAACCGGCGATGGCATGGATGCCATCGCCGAGCATACAAGGATGTACTCGCTGCGTGTTGGCGTGGGATACCTTATCCTGACTCATCCCTTAACCGGCAAGCATTCGCCCTCTGGCCCCTTTAGTAGAATCAGAACTTGTAGGTCACCGAGAAATAATGGCCGAGCCCCGAGGTGTCCTGGTTGACACCGGTCGCCCCGCTGCTGTCCTGAAAGAACGCCATGTTGTTGTACAGCTTGGCGCCGTAACCCACCGCATAGCGTTCGGAATGCCAGTAGATGCCGTTGAACCATTCCAGGGCGTTGCTGGAGCGGCCGGTCATGCTGCCGACGGTATCGGCCCCGAACTTGTAGTCCAGATAACCCTGATAGGCGACAAAACTGCCGTTTTCAAAGGTGTGGAAGGGTTTGAACCAGTTGGTGGAGGCCATGTAGCCGTCAAACTTGCCTTCATCCGGGGCGCCGTAGTTTTCCCGTACATAGCGGCCGTAGAGGTTCAGGCCCATCTTGCCTAACCAGGGAACCTGTACATCTGAGCCCAGGCCCACATAATGCTCGAACAGGCCACCGAAGGCGCCATTGTCGGCCACATTGGTGACGGTGGCGATATACAGCTCCAGCACCGGACCGAAGGACAAGTCGGTCTTGGTCAGCGCATCCAGAGACAGGCGCGGCGCAAACTTGAAGAAGAAGTTATCCTTGCCGTTCAAATCATCGCCGCGGCTGTCGAAAATATCGAAGACATCCAGGTAGCCGTAGAGATCAAACAACCCGGAACGGCCGCCGAACTCCATCTCCATATAGGTGTCTTCCTGGTTGCGGAAGGGCAGCTTGTTGTCGACGCTGCGCATTAGGTTGAACTGCAGCCATTTGTAGTCGTTCTTGTGGATATCGTCGCTGTAATCGGCGGCACCGACGGCCGGTGCGCCGAATGCGGTCAATATACCGGCGGCCACCGCGGTGGTGATCCTCTTGGCCATCTGTCTCTTCCTCGTCGATTATTTGAGGTTTTCCCTAACCGTCACGTCGGGTTTACCTGGGGAGGCCGAGTCTAGGCAGGACAAAAAATGGCGCAAGACCGCAAACGATTGCGCCATGTCAGTTTTGTGACAGGGGTGGCATTAGTGATTTTTGGGGGGAAGATTGAGGCGGGTCACCCGCCAGATCAGGATCAGTACCGGCATGCCGATGGCGGCGGAGCCACAGAAGAAGCTGCTGTAGCCAAAATTATCCACCACGACGCCGGAAAAACCGGCGATAAACTTGGGCAGCAGTAGCATGACCGAGCTGAACAGGGCGTACTGGGTCGCGGAAAAGGCGACATTGGTCAGGCTGGATAAATAGGTGATAAAGGCGGCGGTGGCGATGCCGGCGCTCAGGTTGTCCACCGAGATAATCAGCGTCAGCAGTGGCACATGGGCACCCACCTGGCTCATCAGCGCAAACAGCAGGTTGGTGCCGGCGGTGAGAAACGCCCCCAGCATCAGGATGCGCAGGGTACCGAAGCGGCTGACCATAAGCCCGCCCAGTGCCGCTCCGACCAGGGTCATAATCACCCCGTAGACCTTGGTGACGGTGGCGATTTCCGACTTGCTGAAGCCCATGTCGACATAGAAGGAGTTGGCCATCACCCCCATCACCACATCGGCGATGCGATAACTGGCGATCAGCGCCAGGATCAGCAGCGCCTGCCAGCCGAAACGGCGGAAGAATTCGGCAAAGGGCGTTACCACGGCGCTTTCGATAAAGGCCAGCAGGCTGGCCAGCGGGGCTGGGCAGCCGCGCTCGATCAATGCCTGCCGGTGCTCGGCCTGGGCCTGTTGCTGAGCTGCCAGGTTGACTTCAGGCTCATGCAGAAGCAGGCAGGTGACCACCCCCACCAGCATGCAGCCCATCATCACCAGGTAGGCGACTTTCCAGCCGAGCGGATCATAGCCCAGATCCGAGCCTGCCCAGGCGGCAATGGCCAGTACCCCGGCGCCGGCCAGGATCATCGCCAGCCGGTAGCCGGTCATATAGGCGGCGGCCAGCGCCCCCTGCAGCCGTTCCGGGGCTGCCTCGATGCGGTAGGCGTCGATGACGATATCCTGGGTGGCGGAGGCAAAGGCGACGGCCAGCGCGCATAACGCCAGGCTGTAAATCTGGGTGCTGGGATCCGAGTACGCCATGCCGGCCAGCGCCGCCATGATGGTCAGCTGGGATACCAGCATCCAGCTGCGGCGCCGGCCCAGCCTGCGCGACAGCCAGGGCAGCGGCAGGCGATCAACCAGCGGCGACCACATCCATTTGACCCCATAGGCCAGGGCGACCCAGCTGAAAAAGCCGATGCTGGTGCGGCTGACCCCGGCCTCCCTCAGCCAGAATGACAGGGTGCCGAACACCAGCAGCAGCGGTAGTCCGGATGAAAACCCCAGGGCGAACAGGATCAGCACCCGGCGCTCGGCATAAATCGACAGGCTTTGCCGTATGCTGGTGAGGGTCAGGGTTTTGATACCGGCTCCTGGGCCATGGGGCCTTCGGCCTGTTCACCCAGGCGGCGTACCTCAAGCAGGACGATCGGCTCGTCGGGCACGTCCCGGGCGCGTAGCTGCATGTTCATCCCGGTGGGCACTCCGGCCATGCGCGTCAGGGCTTCCTGCCCGGCGGTAACCCGGCCGAACACCGTGTAGCCGGGGCTACGTCCACCGTCCAGGGATAGGTTGTCGCTCAGGTTGATATAAAACTGGCGGGTCGCGCTGTGGGGGTCCTGGGTGCGGGCCATGGCGATGGTGCCGGCCCGGTTGGACAGGCCGTTATCGGATTCATTTTCTATCGGGCCGTAGCTAGGCAGGGGCGCATAGTCGGTATCATAGCCGCCGCCCTGCACCACGAATCCAGGGATCAGCCGGTGGAACAGGCTGTTGTTGTAGCTGCCATCATCCACATAACGTAAAAAGTTGGCGACGGTGAGCGGTGCTGCCTGTTCATCCAGCTCCAGCTGCAGCTTGCCATGGCTGGTGACCAGCTCGACCCTGGGGCCGGCCAGTACCGCGCTGCTTAGCAGGCAGCCGAGTAACAGTAAAAAGGCCTTCATTTAGCCTCCGTTGATGAAGTTTTGTACATCCCGATCGGCGAGCATGTCCTGTACCAGTAGTGACAGCTGCTTGTTCAGCGCTTCCTTGACCTTATCCAGATCCGGATGCAGGCGGCCGGGGAATTCCTGCTGGGCACTGCGGCGATATTGCTTGGTCAGGCGCTGACCGTTGCGCTCCAGGGTCACCTGCATGCGCAACTGCTGTACCACGTCGTAGCTGATATGACCGCGGATCACCCGGGCCAGCACTTCCTGCAGCTCAAGTTCCATGCGGGTATTGGCACTGTTCTCGAGATACAACCCCTGGGTACTCAGGCCCTGGGCCAGCTTCTGCTCCATCTGTGCGCGCAGGTTGTTGCTGGCGCCGACCACCACCGGGGATTTGTCCTTCTGCTCTATCTGAATAATATAATCGTTGGCCCTGTTGTCCCGGCTGCTCAGGCTGACCGCCTGACCCCGGTAGACGCCGCCGCCGGCCTGGACCGTGGGATTCACATCGACGGCAATAGGGTAGTAACTGGCACAGGCGCTCAGGCCCAATGCCAGCACGGCACTCGCTAACCATTTCATTATGTTATTCCTTATGCGTTTTTAATGGCCCTCAGGATAACGAATTTCCGGTTGGATGCCACTACCCTCTGATTGCCAAAAAGCCGTTTCAGTTTCTGGTGGTAGTCCAGGTGACGGTTGGCAACCAGCAATAGCTCACCGCCACGCCTTAAGACCCGCTTGGCATCCACGAACATCTGCCAGGCGATATGATCGGTAATCGCCTGTTGCTGATGAAAAGGCGGGTTGCACAGTACCAGATCCGCGTCCTCCGGCCCCATGCCCTCCAGGCAGTTGTTAACCATGAACTGGGCACGGGACAGGGCATCCGGTAGGTTATCGCCGACATTGTGCCGGGCGCTGGCCACCGCCATATAAGACTCATCGACGAAGGTGACCCTGGCCTGGGGATTGCGCGCCAGCGCCACCAGCCCCAGCACGCCGTTGCCGCAGCCCAGATCAATGATGCGGTCGGGCCGGCCGGCGGGGATATGCTCCAGCATGAAACGGGCGCCCACATCCAGGCTGCCCCGGGAAAACACATTGGCCAGGTTGTGAATGGTCAGTTCGGTACCCTCCAGCGGCCAGCTCTGGATCGCTGGCACGGGGGAGGGCGCCTTGCCCATATCCGGCTCGGCGAAGATCAGCCGGGCCTTCTTCCAGGCCAGGCTGGTATGGGTCGGGCCTATGTAACGCTCGAACAGCTTGAGGGTCGAGCTGTGCACATCGCGGGCCTTGGCGCCGGCGATAACACGGGTTTCGGGGCCCATCACCTGGCTCAGACAGGCCAGCTGATGTTCCAGCATGGCGTTGATCTTGGGCAACTTGAACAGCACCAGCCCCGGTGCCTGGGGCCAGTCATCCAGGCTGTTCAGACTCTGCCAGTCGGCGGTAATATGGTTGTCACGGGCATTGTGTTCCAGGGCCAGCTCCGAGACCCGGGAGTCGAATATGGTGCAGGGGCGGTAGCGGTGCAGCGCCAGGGTCAGGGCGCCGAAGGCGTCGTTGACGATGATCAGTGGCGCCGAGTCGTCCCATGCCAGTGTGCCCAATTGCTGAATGAGGTATTCGTCCGCCGCCTCCCATGCCTGCAGGCCGTGATCGGTAAATTTGGGATAGCGGTGCAAGACCAGCTCGCCGCCCTGGGGCAGAGGAAAGTGATGGTTCATAACAGGAACAGGATCCAAGATGGCAAAGGCCCATTTTAACAGTTGGCAGGAGAAAAGCAGCATGAGCCTGTGGTCGTTTGAACCTGAGTGGATCCATCTGCCTCAGGGCCGTCTGCTGTGGTGCCCGGCGTTGTTCAGGGATATGGCGGACGGCTGGTTTGAGCACCTGGAGGCCGAGGTGCCCTGGCAACAACACCGATTGCGCCTGTTCGGTAAAACTCATGACGAACCCCGGCTGTCCTGCTGGATGGGTGAGCTGCCCTATCGTTATTCGGGACGGGTGCGGCAACCGGTGCCCTGGACCCCCACGGTACGGGCCATTCGTGAGCGGGTGGTGCAAATTTGTGAGCAGGATTTCAACGGCGTCTTGCTGAACCTGTACCGTGATGGCCGGGACAGCATGGGCTGGCATGCCGATAATGAGCCCGAGCTGGGGCGCAACCCGCTGATTGCCTCGGTCAGCCTGGGTGCCCCCCGGCGCTTCCTGCTGCGCCATTGCCACGACGGTCAGCGTCGGCAGCTGGTGCTGGGTCATGGCAGCCTGCTGGTGATGGCGGGAGAAATGCAGCATCATTGGCAACATGCGTTACCCAAGACCGCAGCGGCGACCGGCCGGCGCATCAACCTGACCTTTCGCACCGTCATTCATTCATAGGAAGCAAGCATGTCAATCCAGACCACCATTGAGCAAAAAATCAACCAGGCCTTTGCCCCCGAGCATATGGAGCTGATCAACGAGAGCCATATGCACAATGTCGCACCCGGTTCGGAAACCCATTTCAAGCTGGTGTTGGTCACCGAGCAGTTCGTCGGGCTGCGGCTGCTGGCCCGCCACCGGGCGGTCAACCAGTTGCTGGCCGAGGAACTGGCCGGCGGTGTGCACGCCCTGGCGTTGCATACCCTGACACCGGCCGAGTGGCAGGCCAGGGGCGGAGTACCGGCAAGCCCGGCCTGTCGCGGTGGCTCGTCGAACTGAGCGAACGGGCCAAGTTTGCCAGGTGTTTTGTTTACAATTCGCCCAATAAACCTGAGTTAAAAGTTTGTTTTTTTGTTGACAGGGCAACGCTTGCGGGTGACTGCGGCCAAAGCCTGATATTCGCTTTGATATCAGGCTGTTAATCTGGTTCACCGATCGTTGCCGGCACAAGCTTTTACCGTCGGAGCCAGCAATTTTTAGTAATTGCCATGGCAGGCGTGCTTTTAAAAGTGCTAGAATTACGCGCCTTTAATATCGGGCTGGATGTTACCGGACTGTAGTCATACTGTTGTCAACGCGATAGAGGCAAGCCGGTAGCGACTCATCAGCATGTTGTCATGTCCGTCATGGCAAGTACCTGTCTTCCCCTAACAAGTAGTGCAAGTGAGTATGATTACAATTAAAAAAGGACTGGACCTCCCGATCGCCGGGGCCCCAGAGCAAGTAATCTACGATGGTCCCGCCATCAAACGTGTTGCTACGCTGGGTGAGGAGTATGTGGGAATGCGCCCTACCATGTATGTCAAGGTAGAGGATCGCGTTAAGAAAGGTCAGGTTATCTTCGAAGACAAGAAGAATCCGGGCGTTAAATTCACAGCTCCTGCCGCAGGTCAGATCGTCGAGATCAACCGCGGTGCCAAGCGCGTGTTACAATCCGTTGTTATCGCCGTCGATGACAGCGAAGAGCAGATTACTTTTACTCAATATACTTCCGCCGATCTGGTTAAGCTGGATCGGGAAACCGTGCAAGAGCAGCTGGTTGAATCCGGTCTCTGGACCGCCCTGCGTACCCGCCCTTACAGCAAGGTGCCGGCCCTGGGCTCAACCCCCCACTCTATCTTTGTCACCGCCATGGACACCAATCCCCTGTCCGCCAATGCAGAGCTGATCATCAAGGAAAGTGCACAAGCCTTTACCGATGGTCTTGCTGCCTTGAGCCGCCTGACCGATGGTCAGGTGCATGTCTGTAAGGGGGAGGGCAGCCTGCCTCAGGCCCAACAGGGCAGTGTCAAGGAACATGTCTTCGTGGGCGTGCACCCCGCCGGCTTACCGGGTACTCATATTCACTTTATCGATCCTGTGGTGCCGGGTAAGGTAGTGTGGCATATCAATTACCAGGACGTGATCGCCGTCGGCAAGCTGTTCACCACAGGTGAACTGTATACCGACCGTGTGGTTGCCCTGGGCGGCCCCGTGGTACAGAAGCCCCGTCTGCTGCGTACCCGCATCGGCGCCTGCCTGACCACCTTGACCGAGGGTGAGCTGCAAGACGGTGAAAACCGCATCATCTCCGGCTCCGTGCTGTCCGGTACCAATGCCGAAGGCCCCTATGCCTACCTGGGTCGTTACCACCTGCAGGTATCCGTGCTGGCCGAGGGTCGGGAAAAGGAATTCATGGGCTGGATTGCCCCCGGCGCCAACAAATTCTCCGTGACCCGCGCCTTCCTGAGTCAGTTCACTAAAGGCAAGCTGTTCGATTTAACGACCTCCACCAACGGCTCCAGCCGTGCCATGGTGCCGATCGGGAACTACGAACGGGTGATGCCGCTGGATATCCTGCCCACCCTGCTGCTGCGTGACCTGTTGTCCAGCGATACCGACAGTGCCCAGACCATGGGCTGCCTGGAGCTGGATGAAGAAGATCTGGCGCTCTGCACCTATGTGTGCCCGGGTAAATATGACTACGGTCCTGTCTTGCGTAGCTGTTTGACCAAGATTGAGCTAGAGGGCTAAGTAATGAGTTTGAAAGACACTCTGGAAAAGCTCGAACACCATTTCGAGCCGGGTGGTAAATACGAAAAGTTTTACGCCCTTTATGAAGCCGTGGCGACCGTGCTCTATACCCCGGGCACGGTGACGCGCAATGCGTCTCACGTACGTGACAGCATCGACCTCAAGCGCATCATGATCATGGTGTGGCTGTCGGTATTCCCGGCCATGTTCTTCGGTATGTACAACACCGGTGGCCAGGCTATAGGTGCGCTGATCAACATGTACTCACCCGCGGAAATCGCGGCGCTGGCCGACGACAACTGGCGTTATGGCCTGGCCCAAGCCCTGGGTGCCACCCTGGGAGAGGGCGCAGGCTGGGGCAGTAAGTTGCTGCTGGGCGCCATGTACTTCCTGCCTATCTACCTGACCGTGTTCCTGGTCGGTGGCTTCTGGGAAGTGCTGTTTGCCTCGGTGCGCAAGCACGAAGTCAACGAAGGCTTCTTCGTCACCTCCGTGCTGTTCGCGCTGATCGTGCCCGCTACCCTGCCCCTGTGGCAGGCTGCCCTGGGGATTACCTTTGGGGTGGTGATGGCCAAGGAAATCTTCGGCGGTACCGGTAAGAACTTCCTCAATCCGGCCTTGGCCGGTCGGGCCTTCCTGTTCTTTGCCTATCCGGCGGAGATCTCCGGTGACTCGGTATGGACCGCGGTTGACGGCTTCTCCGGCGCCACCGCCCTGGGCCAGTGGGCTTCCGCTGGTCAGGCCGGGCTGCTGAATGCCAACACCGGCGAAGCGATCAGCTGGATGGACGCCTTTATCGGCAACATCCAGGGCTCCATGGGTGAAGTCTCCACCCTGGCTATCCTGCTGGGCGGCCTGTTCATCATCTATCTGGGCATCGCCTCCTGGCGTATCGTGGCCGGCGTGATGATCGGCATGGTGGCCACCGCGACCCTGTTCAACGTCATCGGCTCCGATACCAACGCCATGTTCTCCATGCCCTGGCATTGGCACCTGGTGCTGGGCGGATTCGCCTTCGGTATGATGTTTATGGCCACCGATCCTGTGTCCGCCTCCTTTACCAACAAGGGTAAATGGTGGTACGGCGCGCTGATCGGCGTCATGGTGGTATTGATCCGTGTGGCCAACCCCGCCTTCCCCGAAGGCATGATGCTGGCCATCCTGTTCGCCAACCTGTTCGCGCCCTTGTTCGATCACTTTGTGGTGCAGGCTAATATCAAACGGAGGCTGGCCCGTGGCTAAGAAAGAAACAATGGGTAGAACCTTTGGTGTGATCGGCGGTTTGTGCCTGGTCTGTTCTATCGTGGTATCAGTGGCTGCCGTCGGCCTCAAGCCGATGCAGCAGAAAAACCAGGCGTTGGACGTGCAGACTAATATCGTCGATGTCGCCGGCCTGGGTCGCAGTAACGTCGCCGATAACTACAGCCGCTATATAGACGCGCGGCTGGTTGATCTGGCCACCGGCGAGTTCACCGAGCAGCCTGCCGACGGCTACAACCAGCGTACCGCCGCCAAGGATCCCGCCGCCAGCATCAGCCTGAGCGCGGATGAAGATCCGGCCGGTATCCGCCGCCGCGCCAACCTGGCGCCGGTCTACCTGGCGAAAGACGAAAACGGTGAGCTGGACAGTATTATCCTGCCGGTACACGGTCAGGGGCTGTGGTCTACCATGTATGCCTTCGTGGCGGTCGCCCCCGACGGCAATACCATCAAGGGCATCACCTACTATGAACAGGGTGAAACCCCCGGCCTGGGTGGTGAGGTGGAAAACCCGGCCTGGCGTGCCCAGTTCGTCGGCAAGCAACTGTTTGACGAAAACGGCCAGCCGGCACTGCGCGTCGTGAAAGGCGGCGCGCCGGAAGGGGCTCCTTCCAGTGTCGACGGCCTGTCCGGCGCCACCCTGACCTCCAATGGTGTGCAGAAGACCTTTGAGTTCTGGTTGGGTCCTAAAGGTTTTGGTCCTTTCCTGGCCAAGGTTCGTGAAGGAGAGCTGAACAATGGCTGATAAAGCTGAAATGAAAAAGGTGCTGTTCGGGCCTATTATCGGCACCAACCCCATCGCCCTGCAGGTACTGGGAATATGCTCGGCCCTGGCGGTGACCTCGCAGATGCAGACCGCGTTTGTGATGTCCCTGGCGGTGATCTCGGTAACAGCGTTTTCCAACCTGTTTATCTCGTTGATCCGCAACCAGATCCCCAACTCGGTACGGATTATCGGCCAGATGGCGATCATCGCCTCGCTGGTGATCGTGGTGGACCAGATCCTCAAGGCTTATGCCTATGACATCTCCAAGCAATTGTCGGTGTTCGTGGGACTGATCATCACCAACTGTATCGTGATGGGCCGTGCCGAAGCCTATGCCATGAAGAGCCCGCCGCTGATGTCGTTCCTGGATGGCATCGGTAACGGCCTCGGCTATGGTCTGATCCTGCTGGTGGTGGCCACCGTGCGTGAAATCCTGGGTTCCGGTACCTGGTTCGGCATCGAGATCCTGCCGCTTATCAAGAACGGCGGCTGGTATCAGGCCAACGGCCTGCTGCTGCTGCCGCCCAGTGCCTTCTTTATCATTGGCCTGTTTATCTGGATCCTGCGTACTTACCGTCCAGAGCAGGTGGAGGCGAAGGAGTAAAGCATGGAACATTTTCTGAGTTTGTTTATCCGCGCCGTCTTTATCGAAAACTTGGCGCTGGCCTTCTTCCTGGGGATGTGTACCTTCCTGGCGGTATCCAAGAAGGTCAAGACTTCGTTCGGCCTGGGGGTCGCGGTGACCGTGGTACTGACCATTTCGGTACCCGTCAACAACCTGATCTACAACTTCATCCTGAAAGACGGGGCCCTGGCCGAAGGGGTGGATCTGAGCTTCCTGAACTTCATCACCTTTATCGGGGTGATTGCGGCTCTGGTGCAGATCCTGGAGATGACCCTGGACAAGTTTTTCCCGGCGCTGTACAACGCGCTCGGCATCTTCTTGCCCTTGATCACGGTAAACTGCGCCATCTTCGGTGGTGTGTCCTTTATGGTGCAGCGGGACTACAACTTCGCCGAATCCATCGTCTATGGTTTCGGCTCCGGCATCGGCTGGATGCTGGCGATTGTGGCCCTGGCCGGTTTGCGTGAGAAGATGAAGTACTCGGATGTACCTGATGGTTTGCGTGGCTTGGGTATTACCTTCGTCTCCGCCGGCCTGATGGCGCTCGGCTTTATGTCTTTCTCTGGCATTTCTCTGTAAAGCCAGTGACGGAAGAGGAACAATAGATGGAAATCATTCTAGGCGTGGTCATGTTCACCGTGATCGTGCTGGTCCTGGTAAGCATTATCCTGTTTGCTAAGTCCAGGCTGGTTGCGGAAGGGGATGTGACTATCAGCATCAACGACGATCCTGCCAAGGCGATCACCACTGGCGCCGGCGGCAAGCTGCTGGGCGCCCTGGCGGCCAACGGCATCTTCGTCTCTTCTGCCTGTGGCGGCGGTGGCTCCTGTGGTCAGTGTCGGGTACGTATCCTGGAAGGGGGGGGGGAAATACTGCCTACCGAGCAGGATCATATCTCTAAGCGGGAGGCCCGCCACGGCGAGCGTCTGTCCTGCCAGGTCAACGTCAAGCAGGACATGAAGATCGAGCTGCCGGAAGAAGTGTTCGGCATCAAGAAGTGGGACTGTGAAGTTATCTCCAACGATAACAAGGCCACCTTCATCAAGGAACTCAAGCTGAAGATCCCCAACGGCGAAAGCGTGCCTTTCCGTGCCGGCGGTTATATTCAGATTGAAGCGCCTGCTCATCACGTCAAGTATAAAGACTTCGATGTGCCCGAGGAGTACCGGGAAGACTGGGACAAGTTCAAGATCTTCGAGCTGGAGTCCAAGGTAGACGAGGAAACCATCCGCGCCTACTCCATGGCCAACTATCCGGAAGAAGAAGGCATCATCATGCTCAACGTGCGGATTGCCACGCCGCCGCCGAGCAACTGGACTGCTCCTCCGGGCAAGATGTCTTCCTATATCTGGTCGCTGAAGGCCGGTGACAAGGCCACCATTTCCGGTCCCTTCGGTGAGTTCTTCGCCAAGGATACCGACGCCGAGATGGTGTTTATCGGCGGTGGTGCCGGTATGGCGCCGATGCGCTCTCATATCTTCGATCAACTCAAGCGCCTGAACTCCAAGCGCAAGATCAGCTTCTGGTATGGTGCCCGCTCCAAGCGCGAAATGTTCTATGTGGAAGATTTCGACGGCCTGCAGGAGCAGTGCGACAACTTCCAGTGGCATGTGGCGCTGAGCGATCCTCAGCCCGATGACAACTGGACCGGTTACACCGGCTTTATCCACAATGTGTTGTTTGAGAACTATCTGCGGGATCACGACGCCCCCGAAGATTGTGAATACTACATGTGTGGACCGCCCGTGATGAACGCCGCCGTGATCAATATGCTCAAGGAATTGGGCGTAGAAGATGACAATATCCTGCTGGATGACTTTGGTGGCTAATCGCTGATGATATCGCGTGTAACTAAATGGCTGGCCCCTGTGGGGCTGGCCTTTTTATTGGCGGCCTGTCAACCGCCGGCGACGGAGTCGTCGGTATTGCATCTGACCGGCGAGACCATGGGTACCTATTATTCGGTGAAGGTGGTGGGGGCCGATGAGGCACTGGCAGCGCCTCTGCAGGCGGAGATCGACCGCCGGCTGGAGCGGGTCAACGACCAGATGTCCACCTACCGGCCCGACTCCGAGCTGAGTCGTTTCAACCGCCATGAACAGCCGACGCCTTTCCCGGTGTCGACCGATACCGCCAGGGTGGTCACCGCCGCCCTGCAGCTGGGGCGGCAGAGCGATGGCGCCCTGGATGTAACGGTGGGACCGCTGGTCAACCTGTGGGGCTTCGGTCCCGATGCCCGGCCGACCCGCATCCCTTCACCTGAACAATTGCAACAGATCCGGGCACTGACCGGCCTGCGGCATTTGCAGGTCAGGGTGACGGCGGAAGGCGAGTTCCTGCATAAACAACTGCCGGAGCTGTATGTGGATCTGTCGGCTATCGCCAAGGGCTTTGGCACCGATCTGGTGTCCGAGTATCTGGCTGAAGAAGGCTTGACCGATCATCTGGTCGAGATCGGCGGCGAGGTGCGGGTCAGCGGTCACAATGCCCAGGGCCAGCCATGGCGGATTGCGGTGGAAAAACCGGGAGCGGAGAGCGGCTCGGTGCAGCAGGTGATCGCCATCGGCAACAACAGCGTGGCCACCTCCGGCGACTACCGTAATTACTATCAGCTGGATGGTAAACGGCTGTCCCATACCCTGGACCCGGCCACCGGCCGGCCGATCACCCATAACCTGGCCTCGGTGACAGTGATACACCCTTCCTGTATGATGGCAGACGGTCTGGCAACGGCGCTGACGGTGATGGGAACCGAGCAGGCCCTGGCATTTGCGGAAGCAAACCGACTGGCGGTCTATCTGCTCACCAAGACTGACGACGGCTTCAGGGTGGATATGTCCAGCGCCTTCAAGAAGTATTTAAGAGGTTGATATGCTGTATTTTCTGATTACCTTCGGGGTGTTTGCCCTGGTGATTTTCGCCATGGCCATCGGTTACATAGTGCAGCGCAAGACCATCTCCGGCTCCTGCGGCGGCCTGGGCTCGATCGGTGTCGAAAAGGCTTGTGATTGCCCGGACCCCTGCGATAACCGCAAGAAGAAAATGGCCAAGGAAGAAGCCAGACGTAAGATGCTGGAAGAAAACCGCATCATTTGATGTAGGGCAGGGACTTGGGATTGGTGATTCATCATCCCAAATCCCAAATCCCAAATCCCAAACCCCAAATCCCCGGCTTCCTGCCCACCTGGTTTCGCGCTACTATTCGGATACTGTGTATTTATCCAGCCCAGACCGTGCGCAAGATCATTCATATCGATATGGACTGCTTTTTTGCCGCCGTAGAGATGCGTGAGCACCCCGAGTGGCGCAGTATTCCCCTGGCCATCGGCGGCAGTGCCAGCCGGCGCGGGGTGATCGCCACCTGCAACTATCCGGCACGTGCCTATGGGGTTCGCTCGGCTATGCCCAGCCATCAGGCATTGCAGCTGTGTCCCGAGCTGCTGCTTGTGCCCGGTAATATGGAGCAATATAAGGCCGTTTCCCTGCAGATCCGTGAAATTTTTAGTCGCTATACCCTCTTGGTTGAACCCCTGTCATTGGATGAGGCCTATCTGGATGTGAGCGACAGCCCGCTGTTTCAGGGCAGTGCCACCCGCATCGCCGAGGATATTCGCCGTACTATCCAGCATGAGCTGCAGTTGACCGCGTCCGCCGGCGTGGCGCCCAACAAGTTTCTGGCCAAGATAGCCTCGGAAGAAAACAAGCCCGATGGCCTGTTCGTGATCCCGCCGGAGGCGGTCACCGATTTCGTGCAGCGCCTGCCCCTGGCCAAGATCCCCGGTGTCGGCCGGAAAACCGCGCAAAAGCTGGCGGACCTGGGATTGGAAACCTGCGGCCAGTTGCCTGACTTTGGGGCAACCGCCCTGGTGCGACACTTCGGCAAATTTGGTCAATTGCTCTGGCAGCGCTGTCAGGGCAGGGACGAACGACCGGTACAGGTGGAGCGGATCAGGAAGTCGGTGGGGGTGGAAACCACCCTGGCGGCCGATATTTACAGCGAGGTGGAAGGGGAGGCCGTGTTGGCCAGCTTGTGGCCGGATCTGCAGCGCCGGCTGGCCGAACGCGCCATCAAGGGGCTCTGTATCAAGCTGAAGTTTTCTGACTTTCAACAAACCACCCTGTCCCGGCGCAGCCTGAATCCGGACTGGCAACAGGCCCGGTTGTTGCTGGAGCAGGCCTGGGCACGGCGCAGTGGCAGGGGGATACGCCTGGTAGGGATCAGTGTGGAGCTGGACGACAGCCGGCACACAGAACAGTTGAAATTTGACTGGTAGCCAGGCTGGCTGCCGCTCTCATCGTGATCCGGCGGCGGGTTACGGGTTCAGATGATTTTCTTCCACTATCTGCCAGCCCTGATTGTTACTTGTCGTTGCGGCCGGCGGTGCCTGGACATTGTTCGATGGCGGTAGCTGAACGGCCGGTGCGGTCTGACCTGGCTCGATGGCGGGACTATACCGGCCATCGTTGACTGGCCGGGCTTGAACGGTGGGTGTTTCGTTACGCTTGTCGTTTTGGATACCGGGCGCCAGCTTGCGGGTCTCGTCCAGCAGTTCACGGCCGAAGCTCACCGCCTTGTTGAGCAGGTTGTCCGCCAGCACCGGGGTAGAGAGCAGGGTCAGCAATACACAGAGGGGGGAGAGTTTCATCTGGTTGTCCTCTTCAAGCGAATTTGCCCTGAGCATACGATAAATCGGCACAATTAAACATGCCGTCTCCCTCGCACCTGTCTGACTCTGGCGCGCGCCTAGCGGCGGGGCGTCTGGTGCAGCACCCGGGTCAGCAGCAGCCAGAAGCGCTCCACCGCCTTGATATGTACCCGCTCATCGGGGGAATGGGCGCCCTGGATGGTGGGTCCGAAGGATACCATGTCCCAATGGGGGTAGCTGGCCTTGAATAGCCCACATTCCAGGCCGGCATGGATCACCTTGACCGCCGGCAAGGCACCGAAAACTTCCTTATGGGTAGCCAGCACCAGCTTCATGATCGGGGAGTCGGGATCCGGCTGCCAGCCGGGATAGGCGCCATTAAACTGGCAGTCGGCACCGGCCAGGCGGAACACCGCGGCCGTCATCTCGGCCACCCGATCCCGGCCCCTGTCATCGAGGGAACGGATCAGGCATTGCACGAAGATACGCTCTTGCTCGGTTTTGATCACCCCCAGGTTGGTCGAGGTGGTGATGGTTTCCGCCATGCTCCGGCTGGTGGCCATCACCCCGTGTGGGCAGGCCAGCAGCGCATCCAGCAGGCGTTGCTGCAGCTGTGGGGCCATGACTCGCTCGGGCAGCTCCGGCTCGGCCGTCAGGCTCAGGCGAATAAAATCATCTACCCCGGCAAATTCCGTGCTGAATTGTTGCTGCCACCGCTCGAGCAGGCTGTTGATACGCTCTTGGTGCTCCGGTGCCAGGGTGATGGTGGCCCAGGCCTCACGGGAAATGGCATTGCGCAGGGTTCCGCCGTTCAGCTCGGCCAGGCTGAACTCCAGCTGCTGGCCGAGCGCGTGCAACACTTCGGCCAGCAGCTTGTTGGCATTGGCTCGCCCCTGATGAATATTGATGCCCGAATGACCGCCGCGCAGCCCGGCGACGGCCAGCCGCCAGGCCTGATGTCGCCGGTCGGGGCCCACCGCCAGGTAGGGCAGGCTGATATTGGCATCGACGCCGCCGGCACAGCCCATATAGACATCACCGTCCTGCTCGGAATCGGTGTTGAGCAGTATGTCTCCTTGCAGCAAGCCCGGCTCAAGGCCAAATGCCCCCGTCATACCGCTTTCTTCGTCTATGGTCAGCAGGACTTCCAGCGGGCCGTGTTCCACATGGCGATCGGCGAGCACCGCCAGACAGGCGGCAAGACCGATACCGTTATCTGCCCCCAGGGTGGTGCCGCGGGCCTTGACCCAGTCGCCATCCACATAGGGCTGGATCGGATCCCGGGTGAAGTCATGCCGGGAGTCGGCATTGGCCTGAGGCACCATGTCCATGTGGGCCTGCAGTATCACCCCTTTGCAATCCTCCATGCCGGCGGTGGCCGGTTTCCTGATGATCAGGTTACCGACTTTGTCTTGTTCGACCGCCAGGTGCCGGTCCCGGGCCCACTGCTCAATCCATTGGCGCAAGGCGGCTTCATGGCGGGAAGGATGAGGGATGCTGCAGATGGTCTCGAAGAATTGCCAAAGTAAAGGTGGTGACAACTGACTGATGCCGGCCATGGAATACCCTCTGGAGTCTGATTGCTTGGTGAACAGCCATCTTATCCTAACTTTCTTGTTATGGCTTGGTCCGAACAAAAAATACAATAAATTGTTGCTATTGCGTTACATTGTTCCAGGTTTTCTGTAACTGCTGGTTTTATAAACCACATTATTGCTGGTTGCTGGTTGCTGGTTGCTGGTTGCTGGTTGTTGGTTGTTGGTTGTTGGTTGAGCGGCGCAGCATGGGCGAGATAACCCGGGACAGCGCTCCCCCTTAATAAACCTGAAACACTGGTCAAGGTTAAGCGCAATCTTTATAATGCGCCCATTATTTATCCGTGGGCGTCTGACATCGGGCAGGGCATCAGCCTTTTGTCCGGCTTTCCTTTATCTGGAAAAATGTCGATGTCGGCGGCACTATACTTTTGATTCTGCATATCAACACCCAAAGGTTTTTTCTATGCCCAACAAATTCGTGGTTACCTGGGATTCTTTTCAGCGTGAAGCCCGCAAGCTGGCTCGTCGTCAGCTGCCCGCCAGCCAGTGGAAAGGCATTATCGCGGTGAGTCGCGGTGGCCTGGTGCCGGCGGCCATCATGGCGCGTGAGCTGGGTATCCGCCATGTGGATACCATTTGTATTTCCAGTTATGACCATGATCATCAGCGCACCGAGCTTCAGGTGTTGAAGCAGGTATCCGGTGACGGCGAGGGCTTCCTGGTGGTGGATGACCTGGTTGATACCGGCAATACCGCCAAGGTAATCCGTGAGCTGTACCCCAAGGCCAAATTTATTACCGTATTTGCCAAGCCCAAGGGCGAGCCGCTGGTGGACGACTTTGAGGTGCGGGTGGGTCAGGATACCTGGATAGAACAACCCTGGGATATGAGCGTGACCTTTGTGCCGCCCCTGTGTGAACAAGAATAAGGTATGATCAAAAGGCTCCTCGGGAGCCTTTTGATTTTATGGCGGATTTAACTTGATAGCGGGTGTAACAGGAGGCACTGATGAGCGGGGCGAGCGACAACCTGAGTGAGCGGCTGTTTTCCCGGACCGAGTACCAGCCCGAGACTTCTACCATTTCGTATCAGGGGGCCCGGGGGGAGGTGAACGAGCCGCTGGCGCCTTATATCGACGGTGCCCACCTGCCGAGTTTTTACCGGCTGCAAAAGCGGGCCTTCTGGCGCTGGCAAGGCACCGACAGCATAGAAATCGAGGCCACCCTGGCCCGAATCGCGGCCGGTCGAGGCCTGCGCAGCTCGGCGCGCTGGCTGGATACGGTCAGCGACTATAAACGCGGCAACTGGATTTTTGAATGGAGCCAGCTGGGCTCAGCCCAGCTGCAGCAGGGCATGGCGCTGAGCGGAGCCGAGCCGGAACAGGCCCGGCTAGCGTTCCTGGCGGCGGCCCGTTATTTCGCCCTGGCCAGCTATCCCCACCTGAAAGGCGATACCCTGGGGCTGCAGGCGCAACGGCTGGCGAATCAGGCCTACCGGCGGGCCGGACAGCTGCAGCCGGTGCCGCTGAAAGAGCTGAAAGTCCCCTTCCATGGCAAGTGGGTCCAGGGATATCTGCATTTGCCCCGGCTGGACAAGCCGAGCCCCTTGGTGATCGTCAGCGGCAGCCTGGACAGTATCCAGCTCGACTTTCAGCGTTTCTATCAAGACTACCTGGCCCCTGCCGGTATCGCCATGCTGACGGTGGATATGCCGGGGGTGGGCTATTCGGCCCATTGGCCGCTGGTGCAGGACAGCAGCCGCCTGCATCAGGCGGTGCTGGACTATGTGCCCAAGATCCCCTGGGTGGATGAGCGCCGGGTGGCCTTGTTGGGGGTCAGGATGGGCGGTAATGTGGTGGGCCGGCTGGCTTTCCTGGCACCCTTCAAGCTGCGTACCGTGGTGAGCATTGCCGGGGCCGGCCATCGTTATTTCACCGAGCACCCGCGCTTTATGCAGACACCGCCCATGTTGCGGGATACTATCGCTAATCGCCTGGGGGTCTGCAGTAATGACTGGGAACGGCTGTTTTACCGCTGCCAGGAGTTCTCGTTAAAAACCCAGGGGCTGCTGAGAAGCCGGACCACGGTGCCGATATTGAGCATAGGACACAAGCGTGACTTTATCTGTCCGGAGCAGGATACCCAGGCCCTGGCCGACGCCAGCAGGGGCGGCAAGGCACTGGTGCTGGACAAGCTGCCGCTGTTCGATGTGTACGGGGTGGCGCTGCGGCAAGCCCGGGACTGGTTACTGGCGCATTTCTGATGCTGTCCTTATCGCCAGTTGTCCGACTTTTTAGGAAGATGCGTGGGGCCACCCTTTACCCTTGGGCTAAAAAACGTTACATATAGGCTAGTTACCAGGGAGGCAGGCATGACAACAGAAAAGGCTACTCATCATCAACTGTTACGTAAACTGGCAGCCATCGGCCCTTACTTGCGCGGAGAGGTGTCGGATGAGTCTGAGTATTTCTTTGATTGTTTGGCCGTCTGCGCCAGCGCCAAGGCGGCACCGGAACAACGGGAGTTCTGGGGTTGGTGGATGACCTTGACGATGAAAAATGAAGAGACCTTCGAATTCCATTATACCTTGGGCTTCTATGATGCGGCCGGTGAGTGGCGTTCCCAGGAGGTGCCGAAGAAACATCAGGATGAAGTGGTTCGGACCTTGCGTGAGTTTTATGAGAAACTAAACCTGTGCCTGGACGGACTTGCCCTGAAGGCAGTACCTTCACCGGCCCTGGGAGAGAGCCACCTGCTCAGCGCGGCATAATGCGCACAAGGGCGATCATGTAAACGCCATAAGCGTCTTTTGAACTTTCTTTTTGCCGGCTGTGCCGGCATTGCTGTTATTAAGGAGCCGTAGGGCGTTCCATGAAAGGCAAAACCATCGTTGTTAAACTGGGCACCAGCGTACTTACGGGTGGCACCCGCCATCTGGACCGGGCGCACATGGTGGAGCTGGTGCGCCAGTGCGCCAGCCTGCACAGGGCCGGGCACAAGATCATCGTGGTCACTTCGGCGGCCATCGCCGCCGGGCGGGAGCACCTGGGCTTTCCAGAACTGGCTACCACCATGGCCAATAAACAGATGCTGGCGGCGGTGGGCCAGACCCAGCTGATCCAGAGCTGGCAAGCCCTGTTTAATATTTACGGCCTGCACGTGGGGCAGATATTGCTGACCCGTGCCGATCTGGAAGACCGGGAACGCTACCTCAACGCCAGGGATACCCTGAGGGCCTTGCTCGATCACCGCATCATCCCGGTCATCAATGAGAACGATGCGGTGGCCACCAACGAGATCAAGGTCGGTGATAACGACAACCTGTCGGCCCGCGCCGCCATCCTCGCCAATGCGGATCTGCTGATCCTGCTGACCGATCAAAAAGGCCTGTTCACCGCCGATCCCCGCCATGACCCCAAGGCGCAGCTGATTGAAGAGGTGCAGACCATAGATGACACCCTGCGCAAGCTGGCCGGTGGCAGCATCAGCGGCTTGGGCACGGGCGGCATGGCCACCAAGCTGCAGGCGGCGGATGTGGCCAGACGCGCCGGTGTCGATGTAGTGATCGCCACCGGGCAGATGCCGGAAGTCATCGGCCGCCTGGCCAAAGGCGAGCGGATCGGCACCCGTTTCCCGGCCCTGGCGACGCCCTTGGAAAGCCGCAAGCGCTGGATCCTGGCCGGGCCGCCTCCCCATGGTGAGATCCATATCGACGGTGGTGCGGTCAGCGCGGTCAGGGACAAGGGTTCGAGCCTGTTGCCCAAAGGCATAGTGAAGGTCGACGGGCGTTTTCGCCGGGGAGAGGCGGTACGTATCGTCAATCCGGAAGGCCGCGAGCTGGCACGGGGCATCTGCCGTTACGATGCCCTCGATTTGAACCGGATTAAAGGCAAGCACTCGGAAAACATCGAGGCCCTGTTGGGGTATGGTTACGGTAGTGTGGCCATTCACAGAGACGATTTGGTGCTCTTGTAGGAGACAAGATGAATTTAGAACAAATGGGTAAGGCGGCCCAGGATGCCGCTTATGTCTTGGCTGAAACCCCGACCCGGGTAAAGAACTGCGCCCTGCTGGCCATGGCCGATGCGCTGGAGGCCAATGGTTCGCAGATCCTGGCCGCCAACGAACAGGATCTGAGCGCCGCCCGGAACCAGGGTATGGCGGAGGCCATGCTCGATCGGCTGATGCTGAATCCGGCGCGCCTGAAGGCCATCGCCGATGATGTTCGCAATGTGGTGTCGCTGCAGGATCCGGTCGGCAGTGAGCTGGAATCCCGGGTGCTGGAAAACGGCATGCGCCTGTCCCGCCGGCGGGTGCCGCTGGGGGTGGTCGGGGTGATTTATGAAGCCAGGCCCAATGTCACCATAGATATCGCCGCCCTCTGCCTGAAAACCGGTAATGCCAGCATATTGCGCGGCGGCCGGGAGACCTTCCATACCAATCAGCAGCTGGTCAAGGTGATCCAGCAGGCCCTGGCGGTGAGCGAATTGCCCGCGGGCTGCGTGCAATATATCGGCGAGCCCGGACGGGAGTGGGTCAGCGGCCTGCTCAAGCTGGACCGCTACGTGGACATGATCATCCCGCGCGGGGGCCCCGGCCTGCACCAGCTGTGCAAGGAGCAGGCGACCATACCGGTGATCATCGGCGGTTTCGGGATCAGCCATACCTTTGTCGACGCCAGCGCCGATCTGGGCCGTGCCCTGGCGGTGGTGGACAACGCCAAGACCCACAGGCCCAGCGCCTGTAATGCCCTGGATACCCTGCTGGTGCACCGGGCGATTGCGGATGGGTTTCTGCCGTTGCTGAGCGAGCACATGGCCGCCAAGGGCGTTGAGCTGGTGGCGGAACAAGAGGCCCTGCCGTTATTGCAACAAGGGCCGGCCAAGGTGCGCGCCGCCCAGCAGGGTGATTTCGACACCGAGTGGCTGAGCCTGACCCTGGGGGTCAAGCTGGTGGCGGATGTGAATGAGGCCCTGGCCCATCTGCGCGCCTATAATGCCAGCCACTCCGATGCCATTTTGACCAATGATCTGGCCAATGCCGAGCGCTTTATCAATGGCGCGCCGTCGGCGGCGGTGTATGTCAATGCCTCGACCCGTTTCACCGATGGTGCCCAGTTTGGCCTGGGAGCCGAGGTGGCGGTATCTACCCAGAAGCTGCATGCCCGCGGCCCCATGGGGCTGGAGGAGCTGACCAGCTATAAATGGATAGGTCAGGCCGATTATTTAATCCGCCAGTAAGCGGGTTGTCTAAGAGAGGTTTTGTTATGCCGTCCAAGTTGCTGGATGCCCTGTTGTTGGCGATGCCCCTGTCGCTCACCCTGGAGTCGTGGCGACAGCATCTGAAAACCCAGTTGCCTTACCCGGTGCAAGGGGCTAATACCCTGTTTATCGGCGAACCCACCCTGGCCATTGTTGACTTTCAACATAACAGGGCCGAGGTGTTGCTGCCGGCGATAGAGTGGCGTCACCATGATATCCAGACCGCTAAGCCACAGCGGCAGGGGGTGGTGGAAGAGCGCAACGGCACCCTGGAACAGCTGATGGCGTTGGTGGATGAGACCATTGCCTTTCGTCTGAAGTCGTTTCGCGAGTGCGCCAGTTGCGGCACGCGCTTCCCGCCTGAAATGCTGGGCTCGCTGGGTGGCGAGCCCATCTGTCGGGACTGTATCAAAGGGCGGCGGGTGCTGTTCTGAAAATCGGGAGTCGGGGATTAGGGACTCGATCCTGGTCCCCAATCCCCAATCACTAGTTCCTGATCCCTGAGTCCCTAATTCCCGATGTGAGCCAGCCAGATGCGCAGAAACATGCCCGGCAGAGTGGTAAAGCCGGTGGTGATGTAATCCAGCTTGCCGTGGCTGGCAACCATAAGCGTAGGGGTGACCCCGATGCCAAGGGTACGGGCGAGCCGGGCTTGCCCGTCGTTGACCACGGCAAATTTCAATCTGTGCTTATCCACATAAGCGGTCAGTTTCTCCTCCGGACCCGAAGTGACGGCGATGCCGACCACCGGCAGCTGGCGGGCCGCCAGGCTGACCATGGGGGAGACCCATCGACACACGCCACACCAGCTGGCCCATACATAAACCAGCACCGGCTGCTGCTCGCTGAGGGCGGTCAGATCCAGCACTTGCCCATCCAGGGTGGTGAGGGTGCCCAAGGTCTTTGTGCCGGCCACGATATCCTGACTGCGCCAGATATCGATGGCGGTGATAACCGCCAGCAGGAGCAGCAGATAACCCGCCAGGGACCGCAGCTTTTTCCACCCGCGGCTCATGGCCGAGCCTCTTCCAGGGCATCGATCACCTGCCCGGTGGTCAGGAGCACCGGCAGGGGCTTGCCGTCGGGCAGCGTTGGTCCATACACTTGGTTAAAAGGCACGCCGGCCCGGCCATGGGCGCGTAAGTAGGCGGTCACCTCGGTATCAGGCCTGGTCCAGTCCCCCCGCATCAGCAGCAGATCCTCATCCTGCAGAGCACTGTATACCGGTTCCTGCAACAGGACGCCTATTTTGTTGGCCTGGCAGGTGATGCACCAGTCGGCGGTGATGTCTACAAACACCCGCTTGCCTTCGGCCACTTGCCGCTCGATGCGTCCGACATCGAGAGGTTTCCAGTTCAGTTCATCTTTCACCGGGTTCACCCAGTAAGGCTGGGTCAGCAGCGCCACCACGCCGCCTATCCCGGCCAGCAGGCTGCCAGCGGCCAGACAGATCAGCAGGGCCTTGATGCCGTGGCGGCGAACCGTAAACAGCAGGGGTAACAGCAACAGGGCGGCAGCCAACAGCAGGCTGGCATTGGGACCCAGGCTTGGACTGAGCAACGACAGCAACCACAGGCTGGTGGCCAGCATCATGACACCGAACAGCACCTTGACCCACAGCATCCAACGGCCGGGTTTGGGCAGTACCCTGAGGGCGGCGGGAAACAGCGCCAGCAGCAGCCAGGGTAGGGCCATGCCCAGTCCCAGGCCGGTAAAGATGGCAACCAGTATCGGTGGTGAGGAGGCCAGGGCTAGGGCCACGGCGGTGCCCAGGAAGGGGGCACTGCAGGGGGTGGCCAGCAGGGTGGCAAGCATGCCCTGCAACAGATGCCCGGCATCCCCCCGATAAGATCGGGTGGCCAGCCAGGTGTTCAGCTGGTGGGGCAGCCGGATATGAAACATGCCGAACAGGTTGAAGGCAAACAGGCCGGTTATCAGCAACATCAAGGTAAGAAAGGCCGGCTGCTGGAACTGGATGCCCCAGCCCAGGCTGGCGCCGGACCAGGTAAGCGCCAGCATAAAGGTGGCCAGTGCCCAGAATGACAGCAGTATGCCGATGGCCGACAGCAGCAGCGGACGACGAATTTGCGCCGGATTTCCACCATGGAGCAGCAGGCTGTTCAGCTTAAGCCCCAACACCGGCAGCACACAGGGCATGATATTGAGGATAAGGCCGCCCAGCAAGGCATAAAGCAGGGCCTGGAGCAGGCTGAACGGCGGCGTGTCGGGGAGTATGGGAGCCGCCTTGACGGTGCCGGACAGCTGTTCGGCAAACCCCTGATCGGCGACGGTGACGGTCAGGCTTTCACCCGCCAGATCTAGCGCATCATCCCAGCTGCCGACCATAAAGCGGACGTTGAGTCGATCGCCGTCCAGGTTCATTTGCGGGCGACTAAACAGGCTGGAGTCCAGATCATCCACAAATACCACCGGCTCCTGCCAAGGCCGAGGTCCCTGCAGGCTGATCAGCAGCTGTTGCCGCTGTTTGTCCCACACTGGCTGCGCCATGCTGACCAACCGGGCCGGGCCGGGCACCTGTGACAGCGCCTTCTGATAGGCATATTGAGAGCGCTCATCGACCCCGGAGGTGAGCGGCTCAAAGGTCAATTGCAGGGTGTAGTCGGTCAGCACACAGATGGTGGTACAGCTGGGCAGGGTCAGGATCGCATTGAGGTGGATTGGCCGGCTCGGATCCTCGGGCGCCAACTGCAGTGGAAACGCCACCTCGTCCTGATAGCCCTGGGTCTCGACGCCCAGCAGCATAAACCGCTCGGGAGTGGGCCACTGCCAGTTAACGGCGGCCAGGTTTTCCGAGCCTTGCCAGTCGATGCGCGGTGCTATCCCGCCTTCTCCCGGCGAACGCCAATAGCTCTTCCAGCCATCGTCCAGGGCGACTTCCAGCAAGGCCGGATAGTGCTGATTGCCTGCATCAAAGCGGCCGGCCTGGGACAGCCGGACCTGTACCGGCGGATGTTCGGGGGCTTGCAGCCAGCCGGTGTTTTGTGCCTGTGTCGGACCGGCGGACAGCAACAGCAGCAGCAGGCCGCTCAGTAAAATTTTAATCATGAACAGTCCTCATAAACATCAATACGTTAAATTTAAATCTCAACGTATCGGGGGCTATTCTCGGAACACACAGAAAAGCAAGTGCCGCCTTCGTCGGACGGCAAAGCACAGTTTGATGAGGAAGCAGAAAAAATAACGGGGCGGGATAAGAGGCCACAGCAACAGCAGCAGCCCGACCAGGGGGATGTCCTGCAGCGACCAGCTCTTGAACAGCAGTTTGCCCGACAGATCACAGGACTGTCCCGGTGTCGGCTGCTCGTCCTCGTTGCCTGACCGGGACTCGGACTGTTGCTCGGCGGAGACGGCGCCACCGGCGGCAGGGCAGGCAAGGATCAGTCCCATCCGCTGGCTCAGACAGATGCTCAGCACCATCAGTACCAGGGTGAGGGCCAGCCCGGCCCGGCGGGTCAGCCCAGCGCCAGCCATAATGCCACACCCAGCATCAGGCTGCCGGCGATGCGGTTCATCAACCGCACCTTGCCTTTCTGCAGCAGTACCCGGCTCAGGGTTCGGCCGCCACTGGCGTAGAGCAGCAGGCAGATAAATTCCAGGGTGAGGATAATTGCCACCAAGCCGATCAGCTGGCCGGCGAGCGGTGCTTGGCTGTCGATAAAGGGTGGCAGCAGGGCGATAAAAAACGCCCAGCCCTTGGGATTGGCAATGGCGGTGACAAAGCCCTGGCTTACCAGGGTGCTGGCGGGGATATGGCGCGGGCCCAGGTCAACCGGGCTCAGGGCCAGCTTGCCCTTGGAGCGCCACAGCTGGATGCCCAGATAAGCCAGGTATAAGCCGCCGCCATATTTCAGCAGCAGGAACAGCAGGGGATACTTCAGCATCAGGGTCGCCACCCCGATCACCGCCAGGCAGGCGACCAGGCCGACCCCGGCCAGCTCGCCCAGCATCATCCACAGGGCGCGGCGCACGCCGACCGTCATGCCCAGCGACAGGGCCAGGGTCATGCACATGCCCGGGGTGACCGAGACGAAGAAGAAGGTGGGGATAAATACCATTAAGATTGAGGCGTTGATAGGGCACCTGCCTGTTATTTGGATTAAGCCATAGACAATATTCTCCATTGTAGGGCAAAGGCCGGACAACAGGCTATGGAAAAAGGTCAGGATGGGAGTTTGGGACTGGGGACATTGGCATCCCCGGTCCCCGTTTTTGCTCAGTCGCTGAAGCGAGGGCTGAATACCAGGCGGCCGGGTGTGATATCCATGGCGATGGGGGCCTTGGTCAGCCAGCCGTAGCGGCTGTCGTCCAGGCGATAAACCGGCTGGTTTTCCAGTACAGCCCGCACCAGCTGCATCATACCGACCGAGGCGGCGGACATATCCCCCTGGTAGCCGAAGGCATTGACCTTGCTTTGCAGCAGGTTGAGGTCCCGCAGGTAGATGGCGTTCTGTTGGCGATCATAGACGGGCCGGCCCTCGATCACCAGATCCAGCCTGGCCGGGAAGCGGGCCACTAGGGCATTGATGGCGGTTTCCCCTTGCAGATCGAGGCGCACCACCTGGCGGTTGTCCGGGCCTATCGCCAGCCTGAGGTTGTCTATCCGGGTCTGGACCAGCCCCTGGCTGAGCTGGGGTGTTTTCTGTTCCAGCAGGGTATAAAGAGATTTTTCTATTTCACTTTCCGATACGCTGTATTGACTGAGGCCGGCACAGGCGGTCAGCAGCAGTGAGGCCAACAACAGCAGGGGGTAAACAAAGAGGTTACGCACGAACGGCTCCTTTCTCGCCGGATCTAAAGCGGCAGTGTAGCCTAAGCCGGGTAGGCAAATCCCGGAATTTATCGGACCATTTGGCAGCTATTGGCGCAACAAATTATCCAGCTGGTTGGCAAAGGCCTGGCGGTCGGACTGGCTCAGGCTGGGGGGGCCGCCGGTCTGCACCCCGCTGGCCCGCAATGTATCCATAAAATCCCGCATGGTCAGCTTGGCACGGATGGTGCCGCTATCGAAGCGTTCCCCCCTGGGGCTGAGCACATGGGCCCCCTTGGCCAGGGCGTCCGCGGCCAGGGGGATATCGGCGGTGATCAGGATATCGCCGGGTGCGAGGCGTGCCACGATTTCGTTATCGGCGATATCGAAGCCTTTTGGCACCTGTAGTTGCCTGATCAGGGTGGAAGGGGGCAGGGGCAGGCCGTGGTTGGCGACCATCACCAGTTCGGTGCCGGTACGCTCGGCGGCACGGAATAAAATGTCCCGAATCACCTTGGGGCAGGCGTCGGCATCGACCCAGATCTGCATCAGTTATGGCGTCCCTGTTTTTGCTTGCGGACGATGGCCTCTTCAAGCTCCCGGGGCTCGACCACCACACCGGTTTCATCCAGGGTCGGAAAGACCGCCACCAGTAATTCATCCTCTTCCATGCCGGGTACCCAGCGGGCCAGCCAGACTTGCAGACTGAGGGCTTCGGGGGTGCAATGGCTCCAGTCGTCCCGGGCCCAGTCCCGGGCGTAGTCGGCATGGGGCCAGACCGGGATGCAATCCTCATCATCGTCGGAGGTGAGCATCATGCAGCCGTGTTCGTCGGTCAGGATCCACAGCTCCTGGTGCTCACAGACCCGGGCCACAAAGTGATTGAAGCGTTCGTCATCCCGCATCATCTGGGCGGCATTTTTATCGGCGGTGGTCAGTGTGTAGCTCATGGCGGACTCTCGTTAAGGTGCTTATGTGCGCATGTTCACACCGGCAGCACCTTGTTGTCCAGCCCAAGCTGGCGGCGCCGGCTGTATTTGCTCCAGACTCGTTCGTGAAAATAATAGGCCAGGGTGTTTACCATGGGCTCCACCAGGGCGATCAGGCCGCCGATCAGTGGGTCACCACTCAACAGGTAGGCCACGCTGAAGGCAACGGTAAAGTGCACGGCGGCAAAGGTCAGGGTCTTGATCATGGGGAGTCATCCTTAAAAACAACAATTGATAAATGATAATCATTATTGTTTTGGTATCAAAGAGAATATTCCTATGGCTTCGATAGGGACAGCTTATCCAGGTAATCTGCGGATAAAGCGGGATTGCACGTTTACAGCCGGGCCCCGCTCGAGATAGATTGAAAATAATTTTTTCAGGGTACGCGCCCGCGCAATTAGCAGTCAGGACTCAGTATGCATTACCAGACAGACGACATTCGTATCAATGAAATCAAGGAGCTGTTGCCTCCGGTGGCGGTATTGGAAAAATATCCGGCGACGGACACCGCCTCGACGACGGTATTTGAATCCCGCCAGGCCATTCACCGTATCCTGGCCGGAGAAGACGATCGCCTGCTGGTGGTCATCGGGCCCTGCTCCATTCATGATACCCTCGCCGCCATCGAATATGGCAAACAGCTCAAGTCGTTGCGGGACAAATACGCTGATCGGCTGGAAATCGTGATGCGGGTCTATTTCGAAAAACCGCGTACCACGGTCGGCTGGAAGGGACTGATCAACGACCCTTATATGGACAACAGTTTCCAGATCAATGACGGCCTGCGCATCGGCCGCAAACTGCTGCTTGATTTAAACGACCTGGGATTGCCGACCGCCAGCGAATTTCTTGACATGATCACCCCCCAATACGTGGCCGATCTGATGAGCTGGGGCGCCATCGGTGCGCGCACCACCGAATCCCAGGTGCATCGGGAGCTGGCCTCTGGCCTGTCCTGCCCGGTGGGGTTCAAGAATGGTACCGACGGCACCATTAAGGTGGCGGTCGATGCCATCGGCGCGGCCAGCGCCCCCCATCACTTTCTGTCGGTCACCAAATACGGCCATTCGGCGATTGTCTCCACCGCCGGCAACCCGGATTGCCATATCATCCTGCGTGGCGGCAAGGAGCCCAATTACGATGCCGAACATGTGGCGGCGGTGTTCGCAGGGCTGGAAAAGTCGGGCCTGCCGAACAAGGTGATGATCGACTTCAGCCACGCCAACAGCAGCAAGCAGTATCAGCGACAGATGCTGGTGTGCGAGGATGTGTGCGGACAGATCGCCGGCGGCAACCGGGGGATTTTCGGAGTGATGGTCGAAAGTCACCTGATCGAAGGGCGCCAGGATCTGATCGAGGGTAAAGAGCTGACCTTCGGCCAGAGCATCACCGACGCCTGCATCGGCTGGGACGACACCGAGCGGCTGCTGGCCTCGCTGGCCGAGGCGGTGACGGCCCGGCGTCAGGGGGCGTAAGCCGCCTTCTTGAAAACCCAAGGCCCGCGCAAGCGGGCCTTGTTTTTGCCCACTCACACATCCACCAGCTCCTGTTCCGGCTGGGAGATGGCGCTTTGCAGCTCGTCCATCAGCAGGGCCACCAGCTCTGTGGCGGGGAGTACCCTGCCCATCGCCACCCCTTCACCGGCCCACAGGGATAAATAATCCTCGTTATCCTGCCTGGCCGCCGCCTGCCTGAGCGGCTGGGTCAGCAGGTGCTGCATGGGGTAGGGGGCGATGGCGGCCTCGGCCAGTTGGCGCATCATGGTGTTGTTGATACCACGGGCCAGCTTGCCGGAGAACACCCGGGTCAGCCGGGTGTCCTCTCCCCTGGCGGCCAGCAGAGCCCGCCGGTAGGCGGCATTGATGCCGGCCTCGGGGGTAAACAGGAAGGCGGTCCCCAGCTGTACCGCCGCCGCCCCCATGGCCATGGCGGCGGCCATGCCCTGGCCATTCATGATACCGCCGGCGGCAATCACCGGCAGGCTGACCTGGGCCGAGACTTCGGGCAGCAGGGTAAGCAGGCTTTGCGGAGACGCCGCCTGGCGGGCGCTGAAGCTGCCCCTGTGGCCACCGGCTTCACCTCCCTGCACCACTATGGCATCGACACCAGCGGCTTCCAGGTGGCAGGCTTCATCCTTCGAGGTGGCGGTGCCGATAATAAAGGTATGGCGGGCCTTGAGTGCGGTGATTTCGGCCTGGCTGAGGATTCCGAAGGTGAATGACACTATGGGTACATTGGCCTCCAGTATGGCGCTGAACTGCTCGTCAAACCCGGGAGCCGGTTGTTCGGGCAGGGGAAGCGGGTCCAGTTCCAGGTGTTGGGCTAGGGGCCGCAGTGCCCGGTGGGCGGCGGCGATCTCTTCCGGTTCGGCGGTGATTTTACTGGGTACAAACAGGTTGACGGAGAAAGGGTGTGAGGTGGCGGACCTGATATCCCGGCAGGCATGATAAATCTGTTCGCCACTGAGGTAGCCGGCAGCCAGCGAGCCCAGGGCGCCGGCCCTGCTGACGGCGGCAACGAGTTCAGGGGGAGTGGCACCCGCCATCGGGGCCTGGACAAGGGGATGGCGGATCCCGAGGCGTTCACATAACCGACGCTGCATCTGCTCTGTTCCTGTTGAGAAGTGAGCTTCAAAGGTAGGATAAACACCGCGGGGGCGCCAGCACCAGACAAAAAAGGAGCCTTTCGGCTCCTTCTGTTTATTTGATTTCTACGCCTTGGGCTTGCAGATCCGCATGATAGGAAGAGCGGACAAAGGGGCCGCAGGCGGCATGGCTGAAGCCGATGCTATCGGCCACGGCCTTGAGCTCGTCGAACTCGGCAGGCGGCACGTAGCGTTTCACCGGCAGGTGATGACGGCTGGGTTGCAGGTACTGACCCAGGGTGAGCATGGTGACATTATGCTCACGTAGATCCTTGAGTACTTCCACGATTTCTTCGTTGGTTTCCCCCAGGCCCATCATCAGCCCAGACTTGGTGGCCACCTGAGGGTGGATTTCCTTGAAGCGGCGCAGCAGCTCCAGGGACCACTTGTAGTCGGCACCGGGGCGGGCCAGACGGTACAGGCGCGGGGCGGTTTCCAGGTTGTGGTTGAACACATCCGGTGGTGTGTCCTTTAGGATCTCTAGGGCGGTATCCATGCGCCCGCGGAAGTCGGGAGTCAGGATTTCGATCTTGGTATTGGGGCTTTGCTCACGGATGGCACGGATGCAGTCGGCAAAATGCTGGGCACCGCCATCGCGCAGATCGTCCCGGTCTACCGAGGTGATCACCACATATTTCAGGCCCAGCTCCTTGATGGTCTTGGCCAGCTTGGCTGGCTCCTCCGGATCCACGGCCAGCGGGCGGCCATGAGCCACATCGCAGAAGGGACAGCGACGGGTACAGATGGCGCCCAGGATCATAAAGGTGGCGGTGCCGTGGTTAAAGCACTCGGGCAGGTTGGGGCAAGAGGCCTCTTCACAGACGGAGTGAAGGTTGTTCTCGCGCATGATGTTTTTCAGCCCCTGTATGCGCTGGTTGCTGGGAGGAAGTTTGATCTTCATCCACTCCGGCTTGCGTAGCACTTCCTCCTCGGTATCCGGCATAAACTTAACCGGAATCAGGGCCATCTTATCGGCGTCACGCAATTTTACGCCAGGCTCGACGCGTACAGGTTTGCTCATAATTTAATTTTCTCTGTGGTGTAGTAGAGATGTTGGTAGCCGAGCCGATCTGCCAGCAGGGGTACCAGCCTGGTTTGTGCTTCTTCTAGGCTTTGTGGACCACCTAGGGCACAACACTGGGTCATCGCCATTCCGGCATAACCGCAGGGATTAATTCGTAGAAAGGGGCTTAAATCCATGTTGACGTTCAAGGCCAGACCATGGAAAGAGCAGCCGCGGCGCACGCGCAACCCCAGGGAGGCGATTTTGCTCTGGTCGACATAGACCCCGGGGGCATCGGGCTTGGCATGGGCTTGGATCTGGTAATCGGCCAGCAGCTCGACAATCGACTCCTCCATGGCGGTGACCAGCGGCCTGACGCCCAGCTTCTTGCGGCGCACATCCAGCAACAGATAGAGTACCAGCTGACCGGGGCCATGATAGGTCACCTGGCCGCCCCGATCGGTTTGCACCAGCGGAATATCCCCCGGATCCAGTACGTGCTCGGCCTTGCCGGTCTGACCCTGGGTAAACACCGGCAGATGCTCAACTAGCCAGAATTCGTCTTCGGTATCTTGATTGCGTTGGTCGGTAAACAGCTGCATGGTATGCCATACATGCTCATAGGAGGCTTGTCCCCAGTGTCTGACCGTCAGCTTGTCATAATGCATGGGGCATTCCTAAAGCACATATTTAACCAGTTCCAACTGCCCCAAGGCATGATAAAGCTGTTCGACCTGCTCCTTGTTTTCTACCCTGACATAGACGGTCACCGAGTGGTAGTTGCCCTTGCTGCTGGGGCGCACCTGGGGGCTGTAGTCACCGGGGGCATGTTGCTGGATCACTTCTACGACCTGATCGGGCAGGCGTGCGTCGGCCAGGCCGAGGATTTTAAAGGGAAAACGGCAGGGAAACTCGAGCAACTCATCAAACTTGGTATTCATGGCAACCTTTGCTTTAACTGTATTCGGTGGATGACTCGCGAGTGAGATGTCATCAATAAGGGCATTTTTACCATAAAACCGACTAATCTGAAACCGGCAAGGTGCAGGGAGAAGGGGATTATTGCGGAGGAGGTAGCAACGGGTGCTGCCGCACCCGCTTGCTTGTTAATTGAACAGATCTTGGATTAGTAATTTGATGTAGTCGATCAGGCGGCTGAAGATGCCTCCCTGCTCTATGTCTTCCAGTGCCACCAGTGGCAGGGTACGGACTTCCTCACCGGCCAGCGTCAGGTGCAGGGTGCCCACCTGTTCGCCTCTGGCCAGCGGTGCTTTGAGGGCCTTATCCAGGGTAAAGTCGGCCTTCAGGTTCTGCGCCTGTCCCCGGGGAATGGTGACCGCCACCTGTTCGGCCACGCCTAGGCTGACGGTATTCTTGTCGCCCATCCAGATACGCTGACTGACTATCTCGGCACCGGCCTGATAGGGGGTCAGGGTCTGGAAGAAACGGAAGCCGTAGGTGAGCAGCTTCTTGCTTTCGGAAGCGCGCACCTTTTCATTGGCGGCCCCCATCACCACGGCGATTAACCGCATGTCATCCTTGGTGGCCGAGGACACCAGGTTATAGCCAACCGCTTCGACATGGCCGGTCTTGATGCCGTCCACGTTCAGGGAGTTGTCCCACAGCAGGGCATTGCGGTTATGCTGGGTGATGCCGTTGAAGGTGAAGGATTTTTCCGCATAGACGGCATATTCTTCCGGTACATCGCGGATCAATGCCTGACCCAGCAGCGCCATATCCCGGGCCGTGGTATACATCTCCTCGCTGTGCAGGCCATGGGGGGTCACGAAATGGCTGTTGCGCATGCTCAGTCTGGCCGCCCAGGAGTTCATCAGGTCGGCGAACGAGTTGACGCTGCCAGCCAGATGCTCGGCGACGGCCACGGTGGCATCGTTGCCGGACTGGATGACGATACCCCGGTTCAGATCGTCGATGCTGACCTGCTTGCCCACCTCGAGAAACATCACCGAAGAGCCGGGAAAGTTTTGCGCCCAGGCGGCTTCGCTGATGGTGACCATGTCTTCGCGTTTAACTTTACCGTCTTTCAGGGCCTGTCCCAGGATATAGGAAGTCATCATCTTGGTCAGGCTGGCGGGGGGCAGGCGTTCGTCGGCGTTATTGGCGACCAGCAGCTGGCCGCTGCTGTAGTCCATCAGCACATAAGACTTGGCCGCGATCGCCGGTGCTTCGGGAACCGCCTGTATCTCGGGGGCCAGGGGCGGCGCAGTTTGAGCGTGAGCTGCAAACGAGACGAAGGCAGCGGCAATGAAAGAAGAAAGTGATTTAACCATACGCATAACGACTGTTTGGTCCCTGTTTAATTGGCAATAGCTGCCGGTTGATGACAATTGTTGGAATTATTGGCTCAGAAAATAGGCCTGTGAGTACCCGGCGGCAATGAGCCTGGCCAGGGTATCTTGCGTCTGGTGTGCCGGGATTGGTCCCATTTGCAACCTGAACCATTCAGACTTCTGCTCAACCCGGGCGGGGAAACCATACTCCCTGCTCAATTGGGCGGCAAGCTCTTTGGCCCTGTCACTGGAGCGGGTAGCCAACAGCTGAATATGACGGCCGCTGATAGCCGGACTCTGCTTGGCGGCAGGGGCGGCAGGCCTGGGCTGATAGGCCACCGGTGTGCCGGCGACTGGTACCGACCTGCTGTTGGATGCCAGCCGTACCGGCTTGCCGTTGGGCGAGAAACGGAGCAGCTCGACCCGCACCTGTGCCGTACCGGTATCTAGCATGTCCAGCTTATAGGCGGCGGCATAGGACAGGTCGATGATACGCCCGCCGTGGAACGGCCCCCGATCGTTGACCCTCACTATCACCTGCTTGCCGTTCTGGGTGTTGGTTACCTTGACGAAGGAAGGCAGCGGCAGGTGCTTGTGGGCGGCGGTCATGGTGAACATATCGTAGATCTCGCCGTTGGAGGTTTCATAGCCATGAAACTTGGCGCCATACCAGGAGGCCAGGCCTTCATCCTGGTATTGCTCTACGTCATTCCACACCTGGTAGTCACTGCCCCAGACGTTATAGTCCCGGTTGCCCCGGCGGCTGTATGGTTCGTAGCGGGGAATCGCGTTTTGTACATGGTCCATGTTGGGGGCATTGGCCGGCATTTTGTCCTGGCGCAGGGCATAACGGCCGCCAGCGGTTTCCCTGTCATAAGCGGCATCGCTATCCGAGGATGAGTGCCCGGTTTGCTCCGGCTGGCTGCCGCAGGCAATCAGACCCAGTGCCGTCAGGGGGAGCAGGTATTTAACGAGATTGTTCATAAGCCTGTTTCAGTTGCTCACTTAGTTGATAGACGGCCATGGCGTACAGGGGGCTGCGATTATAACGGGTGATCACATAGAAATTGTGCCGTACCACCCAATATTCGGGGCCTGCCTCGCCATCCAGACGGATCAGCTTGACCGGCGTTTCCGGGCTCAGGGGGACATCGAGCCGCACCCCGGCTTCGTTCAGTTCGGCCCAGCTGTTGCTGATTTCAAGCGTTGAGTCCAGCAAGGTGGCGACGGCCTCTTCATCCGCAACTCGGGCAGGGTAGGCCACTTCCTCATCCCAATGCCAGTTATGTTCCCTGAAATAGTTGGCGACACTGCCGATGGCATCAATGGTGCTGAATAAGTCCCGGGTGCCGTCATCGTTGAAGTCGAGGGCGAAATGGCGATAACTGGAAGAGATAAACTGGCCCATGCCCATGGCGCCGGCGTAAGAGCCGTTCTGCTCGGTCAGGGACCAGCCCTGTTCCTTGGCCAGCCGCAGGTAGTGGCCGAACTCGGAGCGGAAGAAGGCGCCGCGGGGGGGATAATGAAAGCCCAGGGTGTAGAGGGCGTCCAGCACCCGGGTCTTGCCCATGTGGTTGCCGTAAAAGGTCTCCACCCCGATGATGGCGGTAATAATCTGGGGCGGCACCTGCAGCTCCCGCGCCGCGCGGGCCAGGGAGGCCTCATTGTTTTGCCAGAATTCGAGTCCTTGCCGCAGTCGCTTCTCGGTCAGGAAGATGGGACGGTATTGATGCCAGGGTTTACCTTCTGCCGGGCGGGTCATGGTATCGATAATGGATTGCTGGTAGTTGGCCTGTTCCAGCGCCGCCGTCAGCTCGGGCAGGGGCAGCTCAAACTGCTGGCTCAGCTCATCCAACCAGGCTTGTTGTTCTGCATTGAGTTCAGTTGCCTGCGCCGTCGAAGCCAGCAGCAGGGCGGCGGCAGGAAAGAGAGCAAGACGCATTGATTAGTCCTTTTATTTTGCCAACAGGCGTCTATGGGTGTGTACAGACATCAGGATGCCAAATCCGGCCATCAGTGTCACCATGGAGGTGCCGCCGTAGCTTATCAGCGGCAGGGGCACGCCGACCACCGGCAGCAGGCCGCTGACCATGCCGATATTAACAAACACATACACAAAAAAGGTCAGCGTCAGGGCCCCCGCCAGCAGGCGCTGGAAGGCGCCCTGGGCCTGGATGGAGATATGCAGGCCGCGGCCGATGATAAACAGATACAGCAGCATCAGCAGGCTGACGCCCACCAGCCCGAATTCCTCACTGATTACCGCAAAGATGAAGTCGGTATGGCGTTCGGGCAGAAACTCCAGCTGGGACTGGGTACCCTGCAGCCAGCCCTTGCCCCACAGGCCACCGGAGCCGATCGCTATCTTGGACTGGATGATATGATATCCGGCGCCCAGGGGATCGCTTTCCGGGTCCAGCAGAGTCAGAACCCGTCGCTTCTGGTAGTCATGCATGAAGAAGTACCAGAGCAAGGGCAGAAAGCCCGCCAGTGCCGCCGCTGCCGCCATGATCAGTCGCCACGACATGCCGGCCAGGAAAATCACAAAAACACCGGAGGCGGCGACCAGGATGGAAGTCCCCAGATCTGGTTGCTTGGCGATCAGCAGGGTGGGCAGCAACACCAGCCCAAAGGCCAGGGCCACGTGTAACAGGCCGGGCGGCAGGGGGTAGCGGCTGATGTAGGTGGCGATCATCATCGGCATCACCAGTTTCATGATCTCCGACGGCTGGAAACGGAATGAGCCCACCTCCAGCCAGCGCTGGGCGCCCTTGCCGATATCGCCGACCAGCAACACCAACACCAGCAGCACTATCCCCAGGGCAAAGACAGGCGGTGCCCAGCGGGCATAGAAGGAGGGGGGCAGCTGGGCCAGGACCAGCAAGACCACCAGCGACAAACCCACCCTGACCGCCTGGCGGCTGATGGCATTGATATCCTCGCCGGTGGCGGAATACAAGATGGCCATGCTGGCGGTCAACAGGATCAGCAGCCCCAACAGCAGGGGCCAGTCCAGGTGAAGGCGCTCCCACAGGGTGCGGCGAGGGGCGTGTTTATTCATCCGGGGTGGCCTCATCGGTGGCGGCAGATTCGGGGGCAGGTTCGGGAAGCAGGTAGGCATCCAGCATGGCGCGGGCGATGGGCGCGGCATAGGAACTGCCGCCACCGGCGTTTTCCAATACCACGGAGACGACCACCTGCGGATCGTCAAAGGGGGCGAAGGCGACGAACAGGGCGTTGTCGCGTAAGTGCTCCTTGGTGCTGGCGTGGTCATACTGTTGGTTCTCGGCCAGGCTGAACACCTGGGCGGTACCGGATTTGCCGCCGGCTTTGTAGGGCGTACCGGCAAAAGCCCGCCTGGCTGTGCCCTCCCGACCGTTGATCACCCGGTACATGCCATCCAGGGCCACCTGCCAGTGGCTGTCCTGTTTTATCTCGATGGGCTCCCCCTTGCTGATCGGCATATCGAGCACCCCATTCACGCTGGCGATACCGCGCAGCAACCTGGGATGAACGGTTTCGCCATGATCCACCAGGATGGACGTGGCCCGGGCCAGCTGCAGTGGGGTGGTGGTCCAGTAGCCCTGGCCTATGCCCACGGAAATGGTGTCCCCCTGATACCAGGGTTGCCGATGGCGGGCCTGTTTCCAGTTCCGTGAGGGCATGATGGCACGGGTTTCCTCATAAAGATCGATGCCTGAATACTGGCCGAAGCCGAAGTGGCTCATATATTCATTCACGGTGTCTATCCCCACCCGGTAGGCCAGATCGTAGAAAAAGGTGTCGGCGGAGATCTCGATGGCACGATAGACATCCATCCAGCCGTGGCCCCAGCGGCGCCAGTCGCGGAACTTGCGCGCGGTGTTGGGGATCTGGAAATAAGGGCCGCCAAAGAAGCGCGTTCTCGGGGTAATGGCCCCTTCGTTCAGCCCCATGATGGCGAGCATGGGTTTGACGGTGGAGGCGGGCGCATATACCCCCTGGCTGGCCCGGTTGATCAGCGGCCGGTTGGGGTCGTTGAGCAGGCCGCGATAATCGGGGCCGCTGATGCCATGAACAAACAGGTTGGGATCGTAACTGGGACTGGACATAATGGCCAGCACCTGGCCGTCCTGCGGGCGCATCAGCACAACGGCGCCGCGTTTGCCCGCCAGCAGCTGCTGGGCATGGGCTTGCAGCCGGATATCGATATTCAGATAAATATCGCTGCCGGCGATGGGCGGCTGATATTTGAGGGTGCGGATCACCCGGCCGCGGTTATTGACTTCTACCTCCTGATAGCCAGCCTGGCCGTGGAGCAGCTCTTCATAGTAGCGCTCGACGCCCAGCTTGCCGATATCCCGGGTGGCGGCATAGTTGGCCAGTTTGTTTTCTTCCCGCAGCCGCTCCACGTCCTTGTCGTTGATCTTGGCCATGTAGCCGAGGGCGTGGGTCAGGGTATCCTGATAGGGATAGAAGCGCTTCAGATAGGCTTCTATATTGGCGCCGGGGAATTTGTGCTGGTTGATGCTGAACAGAGCGACCTGTTTTTCGGTCAGCCGGCTGGCCAGGGGGACAGGAGTCGAACGACGCTGCCGTTTGGCTTCGCTCAGGAAGCGTTCTTTTGCCTCCTCATCCAGCTCGAGCAGGATTGTCAGGCGGTCGAGGGTATCGTCGAGATCGGCGGTTTGCTCCGGGATAATCTCCAGGCTGTAGATGGGGCGGTTCTCGGCCAGCAAGACCCCATTGCGGTCGTAAACCAGCCCCCGGGTCGGGGCAATGGGCACCACCTTGATACGGTTATCATTGGAACGGGTCTGATAGGCCTTGTGCTCGTTGACCTGCAGATGATAGAGGTTGACGAACAGGATTCCCATCAACACCAGGATACCGATAAACGCCACCAGTGCCCGGCGCCAGTGCAGGAAGGATTCTGCGTTATGATCCCGCATCTTTACCCGGCCTTTTGCCATACTTACTCTCTGTGGTAGGGAAGGTTGTTGTTGATGCTCCAGGCGCGGTACAGGCTCTCGGCCGCGACCACCCGCACCAGGGGATGGGGCAGGGTGAGGGGGGAGAGCGACCAGGACTGTTCGGCGGCGGCCTTACAGGCAGGAGCAAGTCCCTCGGGGCCGCCGATCAAGATGGCGATATCCCGGCCGTCGAGCTGCCAGCGGGTAAGTTGTTCGGCCAGTTGCTCCGTGGTCCAGGGACGTCCCGGAATATCCAGGGTGACGACGCGCGCCGACTTGGGCACAGCCGCCAGCATCTGTTCGCCTTCCTTGTGGAGGATACGCCCGATATCGGCATTCTTGCCACGCTTGCCGGCATTGATTTCGACCAGCTCGAGGGGCAGATCCCGGGGAAAGCGGCGCTGGTATTCCTGAAAGCCAGTCGTGACCCAGGCCGGCATTTTGGTGCCGACCGCCACCAACTGGAGTTTCATCAGGCGTAGGCTCCAACCGAGCTTTTACCCCAGAGTTTTTCCAGTTGATAGAAATCGCGGGTTTCTTCCTGCATCACATGGACGATGACCTCGCCCAGGTCAACCAGTACCCATTCGCCTATGCCCTGGCCTTCTACACCCAGCGGTGCCAGCCCTGCGTGCTTGGCCTCGGTGGCCAGGTGCTCGGCGATGGCGTTGACATGGCGGCTGGAGTTACCGGAACAGATGATCATGCAGTCTGTGATGGTGGACTTACCGCTGACATCCAGGACCAGGATATCGCGGGCTTTAAGATCGTCCAGTTTATCGACGATAAAGTCGTGCAATTGGTTACCTTGCAAGGGGTTAGTCTCCTCATTCATAAATGGCGGCGGATTATAGCACGGGCTCTTGGTAGAGTCCCTTATCTCGAATATAGGCCGTTACCGGATCAGGCAGCAAATATTGGGGATTGTTCCCTTCTTTTATGCAACGGCGGATCTGGCTTGAGGAGATGTCCAACTGGGGGTTGTCGAACAGATAAATGGCCCCCGCCTTCTGGCTGTGCAGGCGCTGTATATCACGGGTGCCCTGTTGCCGGTACAGCTGCCCCACCTCGGGATTGAATTCCGGCCGCCAGCCGGGCCTGTGGCTGACCACCAGGTGGGCATAATCGAGCAGCTCCCGCCAGCGGTGCCAGCGATTGAGCGACAGCAGCGAGTCCATCCCCATCAGGAAACACAGGGGCGTTGCGGGCCGTTCGCGGCGTAGTTCTATCAGGGTGTCTATGGTATAGGAGGGGCGGTTTCGCCTGAGCTCCCGGTCATCGACCACGAATCCCGGGGTGCAGCCGGCGGCCAGGGTCACCATGGCCAGCCGGTGCTCAGGAGCGCTGTCCGGGTTGGCCCGGTGCGGCGGAATATAGTTGGGCAGTAGCCGAATGTGGTCCAGCCCCAGCTGTTCCATGGTGGCGATGGCCGGCCGCAGGTGGCCGATATGAATGGGGTCGAAGGTGCCCCCCAGTAATCCTATGGGTTTGGTCATGGCGTTATGGTCAAGGGGGTGGCATCAAAAAAACCGACGCAGAGGCTGTACAACCAACGCCAGGCCTGCTCGTCGTCGAATTCTGCGAGGGCCCGGTCGGTGGCGGCCAGCATGGCCTGCAGCTGGGTTAGTTTGCCGAGCGGCAGGCGGGCCAGGGTCGCCTGGACCAGGGGCTGCCGGCTGGACCAGATATGGTGCTGGGCGGCAACCTGCTGAAAATGTTGTCCGGATTGCAACGCCAGCTGCAGCTCGATCAGCGTGGCCAGTTCCCGGCTCAGGATATGGCAGAGCATGCCGGCTTCGATGCCTTCCTGGCGCAACTGCAACAGGATACGGCAACTCCGTTTGACCTTGCCCTGCAACAGGGGATCCAGCAGCTGGAAGGGATTGAAGTGATGCTGGGGTTGAACATTATCCTGCAGGCAGCCAAGGGTCAGGGGTTGCGGCAGTTCCAGCAGCGTCAGCTTTTCCATTTCTCCGGCGGCCGCCAGCAGGTTGCCTTCAAAGGCATAGGCCAGCCAACGTAAGGCTTCGGGTTCGGCCCGCAGGCCGTGCTGGTGCAGGCGCTGCTCCAGCCAGCGTGGAAAATGCCGGGCATCGGGGGTATTAACGGCAACGGTAGGGCCTGCCGCCGCGAGTGCCTTAAACCAGGCGGATTTCTGTTGCGCCTGGTTGAGGCGGGGCGCCGACACCAGCAGCAACAGATCCTGATGGCAGAGGCCACAGAGTTCACGCAAGCGCTCCGAGGCGGTTTTATCCAGCTTGTCCGGCAGCTGCAGCTCGATTATCTGCCGTTGGCTGAACAGGCTCAGGGACTGGCTGGCATCGAAGATGGCATCCCAATCCAGGCCGGGCTCGGCGCTGAAAGCGTGCCTTTCCTCGAACCCCTGTGCGCGCGCGGCGGACCGCAGGGTGTCTATCGCCTCCTGCTTCAGCAATGGCTCGTCACCATAAATTAAATAGCAGGGCGCGAGCCCTGCCTTCAGGTGTTGGGGTAACTGTTCCGGGTACAGTCGCATCAATAACTCAGGCGACTCAGCTGCCGTATTATCTGGGCGGCGGCTTCTTCTTCCATATCCTGGCGCAGCTGCTCCTGCTCCCGGCTGGACGCCAGGGCCAGGTTGGATTTATCGAGGAAGCTGCGGTTGAAGGCGACATTAAATACCTGCCGCGGTTGCTCGGGAATATCCAGGGTAAAGCGGGTGGCGAAACGGGTGGCGTATTCCAGGGTATCGGCATGGGTATCGACTGACGCGGTGACATTGTTCTGTCCCAACTCGCTGATGGTCAACACCGGGGTGTTGCCATCCGCTTCGACCAGGCGTACCCCGGCGCGGATCAGGCGGGCCGAAACCAGGCGGTAAAACTGGGTTTTATCGTCGCCGGCCAGTACCAGGGTCTGCAACTCGGGTGGTAGGCGTTCACCACCCCGCAGCTGAAAACCGCAGCCGGACAGCAGTAGCGTCAGCAGTATGAGAACCCCTGCCTTGATGCGAGCGAGCATAATAACTCCTTTAAAAGCAGCTTGAAGCTGGAAGAGAAAGGCTTGGGTGAACAAGCCTTTATACAAACACTTTCAGCTTCTAGCTTCCAGTTTAGTTAGCCACTATATTCAGCAGTTTGCCGGGTACGTAGATAACCTTGCGGATGGTCTTGCCATCCAGGTGTCGCGCCACGTTTTCATCGCTGCGGCCGGCATTTTCCACCTGCTCCTGGCTGGCATCGGCGGGCACGGTTATCTTGCCGCGTACCTTGCCGTTGACCTGCACCACCACCAGTTTCTCGTCTTCCACCAGGGCGTCGGCATCGGCAACCGGCCAGTCGGCATGGTCGATATCCTCTTTGCCCAGCGCCTGCCACAGGACGAAGCAGCTATGAGGCACGATCGGGTGCAGCATCACGACGATGGCTTCCAGCGCTTCCTGCAGCAGGGCGCGGTTTTGGGCGTCGCTCATATCAACCTTGGCCAGCTTGTTCATCAGTTCCATGATGGCGGCGATGGCGGTGTTGAAGGTTTGGCGGCGACCCACGTCGTCACTGACCTTATTGATGGTTTTATGGACATCCCGGCGCAGCGACTTCTGCTCATTGCTCAGGCCGGCTATGTTGAGCGGTTCTGTGGTCCCCAGGGACTGATGTTCAAACACCAGTTTCCACAGCCGCTTGAGGAAGCGCTGGGCACCCTCTACCCCGGAGTCGGACCACTCCAGGGTCATGTCGGCGGGCGAGGCGAACATCATAAACAGGCGCACGGTATCGGCGCCGTACTTGTCGACCATCAGCTGGGGATCGATGCCGTTGTTCTTGGACTTGGACATCTTGGTCATGCCGGTGTGCACCAGCTCGTTACCGTCTTTGTCCAGGGCACGGCTGATACGGCCTTTTTCGTCCCGCTCGAGGGTGACATCCACCGGGCTGACCCAGGTACGGGCACCCTTGTCATCGGTGTGGTGGAAGGCGTCGGCCAGCACCATGCCCTGGCACAGCAGGCGCTTGAACGGCTCGTCCGATTCCACCAGGCCGGTGTCGCGCAGCAGCTTGTGGAAGAAGCGGGCATAGAGCAGATGCATACAGGCGTGTTCGATGCCGCCTATGTACTGGTCGACCGGCAGCCAGTAGTTGGCTTTGTCCACATCCAGCATGCCCTGGTCGTAATCGGGGCTGCAGTAGCGGGCGTAGTACCAGGATGACTCCATAAAGGTGTCGAAAGTATCGGTTTCGCGCAACGCCGGCTGGCCGTTATAGCTGGTCTTGGCCCATTCGGGATCGGCCTTTATCGGACTCTGGATACCGTCCATGGTCACGTCTTCCGGCAGGATAACCGGCAGCTGTTCTTCCGGCGCACCGACTACGGAGCCGTCTTCCAGGTTGAGCATGGGGATGGGGGCGCCCCAGTAACGCTGGCGGCTCACGCCCCAGTCGCGCAGGCGGAAGTTGACGGTGCGTCGACCCAGGCCCTTGGCAATCAGCGCATCGGCGATGGCATCGAAGGCCTGCTCAAAGTCCAGGCCGCTGAACTCGCCGGAGTCGAACAAGACACCCTTTTCGGTATAGGCGGCCTCACTGATGTCCAGCTCGCTCCCATCGGCGGGCTTGATGACCGGAACGATGTCCAGGCCGTACTGGGTGGCGAATTCATAATCGCGCTGGTCATGGGCGGGGACCGCCATCACCGCGCCCGAGCCGTAATCCATCAGCACGAAGTTGGCGACCCAGATGGGAACCTGTTTGCCGGTTAGCGGATGCACCGCATAGAAGCCGGTGGCCATGCCCTTTTTCTCCATGGTGGCCATCTCGGCCTCCGCCACCTTGTGATGCCTGCATTCGTCGATAAAGGCGGCAAGCGTGGGGTTGTTCTTGGCGGCACGGGTGGCCAGCGCGTGGCCGGCGGCGATGCCCACGTAGGTCACCCCGAACAGGGTGTCCGGGCGGGTGGTGTAGACATCAAAGTGTTCGTCCTGGCCGGCGACGGCAAAGCTCAGGGTGACGCCTTCGCTGCGACCGATCCAGTTGCGCTGCATGGTCTTGACCTGTTCGGGCCAGTCATCCAGGTTATCGATGTCGTTTAGCAGCTCTTCCGCGTACTCGGTGATCTTGATAAACCACTGGGGGATCTCTTTCTGCTCGACCGGGGTATCGCAGCGCCAGCAGCAGCCGTCGTTGACCTGCTCGTTGGCGAGCACGGTTTCGTCGTTGGGGCACCAGTTGACGGACGAGGTCTTCTTGTACACCAGGCCTTTCTCAAAGAGCTTGGTAAAGAACCATTGCTCCCAGCGGTAATATTCGGGGGTGCAGGTGGCCAGCTCCCGATCCCAGTCATAACCGAAACCCAGCCGCTTGAGCTGGTTTTTCATATAATCGATGTTTTCATAGGTCCAGGGGGCCGGTGCCGTCTTGTTGTTGATGGCGGCATTTTCGGCCGGCAGACCGAAGGCATCCCAGCCGATGGGCTGCAGTACATTTTTTCCCTGCAGGCGTTGGTAGCGGGAGATAACGTCACCTATGGTGTAGTTACGTACATGCCCCATATGCAGCCGACCTGATGGGTAGGGGAACATGGACAGGCAGTAGAACTTGTCTTTGCCCGGCTGCTCTGTCGCCTTGAAGGTCTGCTGCTCTGCCCACAAGCGTTGCACTTCGGGCTCGATATTCTGGGGAATGTATTGCTCTTGCATTAGTGACATCCGGATCTGTGAAATGGGTGATAAACCACGGCGATAAATCGCCATAGAATACCCCAGGGGGGTAAAGGCAACAATAGCCGCACCGTCCGGGTTCTGCATCCAAGGGGGGATCATGAGCAATCACGAGCAAAAACATAAGAAGGGGTATGACGCCTTCGTCGAGGAGTTGCACCGCCAATGGCAGCAAACCGAGGACACCACCATCAAGGACATGGTGGAAACGACCCAGGCCTATATGGAAGCGGCCGGAGATCTGACCAAGGATGAACTGGCGCTGATTGCCCAATACGTGAAGCGGGATCTGGCGGAACTGGGCAACAGCGGTGAGGAATTCAGGGACAGCGTCTTCTATCGGCGGATCAAGGAAACCGTGTGGGGCTGGCTGGCCAATGCCACCGACAAAAGCCAGCTGGAATGGCAGGAATTCAGCAATGAGCTCGAGCATCACGGCGAGTACCGGGCGGGGGAGATAGTGGGTCCCGGCATCTACGACTGTACCCTGTGCGCCCATCCCCACGAGGTGACCCACCCCGAGGTGCTGACCACCTGCCTGGAATGCAACCACGACACCTTTATTCGCCGGCCCTTGATGCCGTAACTACGGGCCGGGGCTGAGCCGCTGTCAGCCCTGTCCCTTTATTAATCCCCATCAGCGGACAATTTTTACCTCAAGAACCGTTGTCATTTGACACTATATCTGCGTGCCGTGATAGCATGGGCGGGAACAACTATCTAGCACGCGCCTATAGTGGGATCCTCAAGGATGAGTGACAGCGTGAGCCTGACATTTCGCGTCCTCGTTCCAGTGTTATCCCTTGGTATTTATGGTCAGTCATTGCCAGACGTCGCAAATAATATCTTGATATCAAATAAATATTAATTGTGTGTTCACAATAGCGCATTAGCCTCGGCTGTAAACGCAGCCAAGTGGATACAGGCTTTCTAAGGATAAGAGACCGATATATGTTTAAGAAGACCTTGCTTGCCTCATCAATGGTGCTGGCCATCAGTGGTTGTGCCGTCACCCCGCAAGCCATTTCCCCCGATAACGTCAGCAATACGGTACGCGCCGACATGGCGTTGTTTGCGCAGGAAGAAAGCCAGGTCGAAGGCATCATCGGCCTGGAGGGCGCCATTGCCCGGGCGGTGCGCAACAACAGGGATAAAAAGCTAAAAGCGCTGGAGTCGGCCATGGAGCAGGGACAGATTGATCTGGTCCGCCATGAGATGCTGCCCAGCCTGGTCGCCTCTGCCGGTTACTCTGCGCGCAGCAATTTTGCCGCTTCTGCCAGTGTCGGCTTTGAAGACGGACAACCCGACCCCCTGGGTCCCGACCCATCCTATTCGATCTCCCAGGACAAACAGCGTTCAACCTACGATTTGGCCCTGAGCTGGAATGTGCTCGATTTCGGCCTTTCCTACGTGCGCGCCAAGCAGCATGCGGACCGCTATCTGATTGCCAAGGAGCGGGAGCGCAAGGTCGTTCACAATATAACCCAGGATGTCAGGGGAGCCTACTGGCGGGCGGTGTCGGCCGAGCGGCTGCTGCAGAAGATCAGCCCGCTGATCGTGCAGGCCTCCGCCGCCCTCGACGATTCGCGCCAGGTTGAACTGCTGCAACTGCGCTCGCCCATGGAAGCCCTCTACTACCAACGGGAGTTGCTCGATATCCTGCGTGCCCTGCAATCCTTACGCCAGGATCTTGCCAATGCCAAGACGGAACTGGCTGCGCTGATGGGGTTGAAACCGGGCTCGGCATTCGAACTGGCCGATGTCGGCGCGCCCGATTTCAACGTGCCCGAGCTGGCGGTTGAACTGGCCGCCATGGAGGAACTGGCACTCAGCCAGCGGCCCGAGCTGGTTGAGACCTATTATCAGCAGCGTATTTCCGCGGCGGACACCCGCGCCGCCATGCTGAGTATGCTGCCGGGGATCAGCCTAAACGCGGGGGCGCACTACGACAACAGCGATTATCTGCTGAATCGGGATTGGACCAGCCTGGGGGCACAGGTCAGCTGGAACCTGTTCGATGTATTCAAGGTGGGGGCCGAGCGGCGTTTGGCGCAAACCCGTGAAGCGATAGCGGAAGAGCAGCGCCTGGCCTCTTCCATCGCGGTGCTGACTCAGGTCCACCTGGCCAGGATCGACTATAACGAGTCGCGCAAGAGCTTTGATCTGGCGGAACGTTATCTGCAGGTGGCCAACCGTATCAATGAACAAACCGTGAATGCCGCGCGCATGCAGCGCACCTCGGAACTGGACTTGATCCGTGAGTCCCTCAATACCCTGCTGGCCGAACTGCGCCGTGATGTGGCCTATGCGGATCTGCAAAACAGCTATGGCCGGGTCTTCGTGACCATGGGCATGGATCTATTGCCGGACGATTATGCCCGGAACAGCGTCGAGCAGCTGGCAGAGACCATCTCGGAGCGCTTTGCCCGCTGGCAGAGGGGTGAGCTGGCCGAGCCGGTGGCCGTCGTTCCGGCCGCGGATGCCGAAGAGGATGAGGCACAGGCCATTGGCGACGCCTCGGAGAGCGTGGATGAAATAAGCTGATGACGCGCATCCGGGGTAAAGCGCTGCTGCTATCGGCCCTGCTGCTGGCGATGCCCGCTCATGCCGAGGAGCACAAGGCGCGGGCGGTGATCAAGGCGCTGGATCGGGCTGTCTTGTCCGGCGAGCTGGCGGCCCGGGTGACCAGCCTGCCGAAACGACCGGGAGAAAGCTTCAAACGGGGTGAGCTGCTGGTCGGGCTCGACTGTGACCTATATGAGGCGCAGGCCAGCAAGGTAGCGGCAGAAAACAACGCCGCCAAGATCAAGCTGGATAACGCGCGGCAACTGAACGAACTGCGCTCCATCGGCAGCCTGGATGTGGCGCTGGCCCAGTCCGAATACGCACAGACCCAGGCCGAGCTGCGCATCGCCAGGATTAACACCCAGCGCTGTCAGATCACCGCGCCCTATGACGGCAAGGTGGTGACCCTGCTTGTCAACCAGCATGAGAACATTCGCCAGCAGCAGGAGCTGATCGAAATTGTTGCGGATCAGCGGCTGGAAGCCGAGGTGGTAGTGCCGGCCACCTGGTTGAGCTGGCTGCGGCCATCCATGCCGCTGACGCTGCAGATAGATGAAACCGGGGACAGGGTGGAGGCGACCATTGCCGCGATCAGCCCGGCGATCGATCCGGTCAGCCAGACCCTGCTGCTGCGCGCCCGGTTCGCGCAGTCGTCCGAACTGATGCCGGGAATGAGTGCGACGGCCTATATCGGCCAAACCGACACCCAGTAACACCATATATTTTGCGCCCGGGGAGCGGAGGCCTGAGCCGACCCCGATGCCGACCAGGGAAGATGCCATGAACAAGCAAGATAACGCCAAAACTTCACCCGGATTTCGTCGTAAGCCGCTGATTACCGCCCTTGAATCACGCATCTTGCTTGATGGCGCGGCGGTGGCCACCACCGTCGACATGAGCACGGACGTGGCCTTTCAGCAGGACCCGGTGCATCAGCCATCCCCGGACCAGGCCGTGCATGTCGGCGACGGCGCCCTGGCCCTGGCCCCCACCCAGCTCAAGGCCGGCGATCCGGGCCAGAACAATGGCCGCAAGGAAGTCGCCTTTGTCGACTCCGGCGTCACCGATTACCAGATCCTGGTCGACGGCATCGGTGCTGGCATCGAAGTCCGGCTGATCGACGGCGGCCGGGACGGCCTGGCGCAGCTGGCGGTGTGGGCGCAGCAAAACTCCGGCTATGATGCCATCCATATCCTCAGTCACGGCGCCGAGGGGCAGCTGCGCCTGGGGACCCTGACCCTGGACAGAGCTCAGGCCGAGAGTCGTGCCAGCGAGCTGGGCGCCCTGGGCCAGGCCCTGAATACCGACGGCGACCTGCTGCTCTATGGTTGCGAAGTGGCCGACGGCGAGGGTCAGGCCTTTGTGGAGCGCCTTGCTGAGCTCACCGGCGCCGATGTGGCGGCCTCGGATGATCCGACCGGCGCCGCCGCCCTGGGCGGCGACTGGGAGCTGGAAGTGACCCGGGGCGCCATAGAAACGGCCGGGGAGGGGATCTCGGCCGACGCCATGGCGGCCTTCCACCACATCCTGGCCGAGACGGTGATAGAAAACAGCGCTACCGGAATAACGACGTCTCTGGGCGGTGATGTGTTTGGTCAGTCCTTTACCGCCATCCAGGATGGCCAGCTGACCAAAATCGGTGTCGCCAATGACCTCACTGGCGTATCGCTTTCCGGCACCGCGACCCTTAAGGTGTATGCGGGGGCGGGCACCGGCGGCACCCTGCTTTATGAAAAGACGGGCATCGATCTTCGCTCTGTCGATACCGTCAACAGCCTTAACGACTACAGCTTTTATGACATCACCATAGACAGTAACGTCCAGCTGACCAGCGGCCAGGTCTATTCCTTCGTTCTTACTCCTAAAGAAGCCTATAGCCTCGTTTACACGTCAGAGGGCTATTCCGAGGGCGATGTTTATTATAATGGCTCGTTTGTAAGTGGATTCGACCTGGCCTTTAGGGTCACCCTGGATACTACGCCGGCAAATTCAACGCCATCAGTTTCAGTGGCCAATACCAGCCTTGCCTATACCGAAGGCAACGCCGCCACTCAGATCGACGGTGCCGCAACGCTTAGCGACTCCGATGGCGATGCGGAGTGGAATGGCGGGTCGCTGTCGGTACAGATTACCGGTAATGCCGAAGCCGGCGACCGGCTCAGCATTGTCGACAGCGACGGCGATGGCACCACCATTACCATCAGCGGCACCAATATTTTTGCCAATGGCGTGGATATCGGTGATCTCAGCGCCAGCGGTGGTATTGTCACCGGCGGCACCAAGCTCACGGTTACCTTCGACGCCGACGCGACCAATGCCAATGTGCAGGAAGTGTTGCAGTCGATGCGTTTCGACTCGACTGCCAACGATCCCGGCACTTCGAACCGGACCATCACCTTTACCGCAACCGACAAAAATGCGGCCAGCGGTTCAGATTCACGCACCATCGCGTTGACGGCCGTCAACGACGAGCCGACCCTGACCGCCAACGCCGGCAACCCGACCTTCACCGAAGGCGGTGCAGCGGCGAGCCTGTTCACCGGCACCAACATCAATACCGTCGAGGCTGGCCAGACCATCACCGGGCTGAGCTTCACCATCACCAACGTCACCAACGGCAGCAACGAGCGCATCAACGTCGATGGCACCACCGTGGTGCTGACCCACGGCACCAACGGCAGCACCGCCGGCAACAGCCTCAACTACTCGGTGATGGTGATCGGCACCACCGCCACCGTGACCATGACCGGTGGCAACCTGTCGGTCGCCGCGGCGGAGACGATGATCGACAACATGAGTTACCAGAACAACAGTAACGCGCCGTCGACCAGCAACCGCGTCGTCACCCTGACCAGTATCCAGGACAGCGGCGGCACCGCCAACGGCGGCGACAACACCGCTTCCCTGGCCGTCGCCTCCACCGTCACCGTGGTGCAGAACAACGACGAACCGACCCTGACTGCCAACGGCAGTCACCCGACCTTCA
>NZ_BAABCX010000001.1:1351705-1635725 GCF_039539325.1 Zobellella aerophila | reverse complement strand
AGTGTGAGGCCTTGCGGTCGAGACTACAAAGCAAGAATGGTTCATCAGTTTTCCAGATGTTGTTGACCCAGACTGGTCAACAACCCAGTTTATGCCTGGCGGCGATAGCGTTGTGGTCCCACCTGACCCCATGCCGAACTCAGAAGTGAAACGCACCCGCGCCGATGATAGTGTGGCAGCTGCCATGTGAAAGTAGGTCACTGCCAGGCACCCAATTTAGTCCCGTACTACACAGCTTTTGCGGAGCGGTAGTTCAGTTGGTTAGAATACCGGCCTGTCACGCCGGGGGTCGCGGGTTCGAGTCCCGTCCGCTCCGCCATCAAACAAAAAGCCCTGACCTGACGGTCAGGGCTTTTTTTTTTACGGCTGCGCCGGACCTTCTGGAAGAAATCGGCACGCCATTATGCCAATAGAATGAGACACCAGATCAATCTTATCCAATCCATCGCTTGAAGCAGCTGTGAGCCGGGGGGGCTGGCTGAGCCAACTGCTGGCCGGTGTAATGGGATTGTGTTCAAGAGAATAATGCCAACCTGATTAAATAGATTGTAAACATCCCTGTTTTAGTTACACAGCAAATTAGAGTTTTCCGCCCATTGATGTTTCGCCAAATACTCCCATGGTGTCAGATCCTCCAGGGAATCGTAGGGGCGTTCATCGTTGTATTCCGTCATCCAGGATTCGGTCAGCTCCCGAACTTCGGTGAGGTTCCTGAACACATACATGTTCAGGAGCTCGTCCCGGTAAGTTCGATTGAAACGCTCGATATAGGAATTCTGGGTTGGTGTTCTCGGCTTGATAGATTCCAGGGCAACTCCGTTCTCTTCAGCCTAGTCTGCCAACACCATAGAGATGAATTCAGGGCCGTTATCCATGCGCAGTTTGGCCGGATAGCCTCGCCAGGCGATGATTCGTTCCAGAACCCAAATGATCCTCGGAGCTGGCATGTTCAGATCGATCTCGATGGCCAGCACCTCCCGATTAAAATCGTCCACCACGTTAAAGGTGCGGAACCGGCGACGGCAGAACAGGCTGTCGCTCATGAAATCGACGGACCAACACTGGTTGATGGTTGAAGGCACGCTCAACGGTTCGGGGTTCCGTGTCGGGAGCCGCTTTTTACTTCGACGTTGCTTGTTCAGACTCAGTGCACAGTACAGTCGGTGCCCCCGCTTGTGATTCCAGCCATGTCCCCACCGTCTCAGCACTTTGAACAGCCATAGGCGGGATAACGTTCAGCTGCGCTCTGAAGGGCAGCGATGACTGGCGTGTCTCTAGACGTATCTGGGCGGTAGCGATACACCGAGTCACTGATGCCAGCGACCCTGCAGGCCCGGCGTGTAGTGACGCCATGAACTTGCTTGAGGTAATCAACCAACTCTCGTCGAACCGCCGGCTTTACAGCTTTTTTCGATGACGTCCTTCAGCAACTTGTGGTCGAGACTGAGCTCGGCGTACATCTGCTTCAGGCGGAGGTTCTCCTCCTCTAGCTCCTTGAGACGTTTCACATCGGAGGCTTCCATGCCACCGTATTTGGACTTCCAGTTGTAGTAGGTCGCATCGGATATGCCGTATTCTCGACAGACTTCCTTGACCAGACGACCGCCTTCGACCTCTTTCAGGATCTTGGCGATCTGCGACTCGCTATAGCGTGATTTTTTCATGTTGTTCTCCGTTTGCCTCATTGTAGGCCGAAGAACTCTCATGATATATGCACCGATTTTAGGGGATGGTTACACCGGAGCTGACATCCCACTCACCGTGATACTTCCTGATCCAGGTATGCAGAGTGTTGACGTTTATACCCAGCTCTCTGGCGGTCTGAGTGACCGGTTGTTCAGATTCCACGGCCAGCTTGACCGCGGCTTCTTTAAACTCAGCTGTATAGGAATTGGCTTTCTTCTGCTCATGACACACACCTTCTATGGGCAGGTGATGTTACCTGCGTCTGTGTGTCCGGAAAACTGTTGCCAGATCCTTTCTATTTCTGGAAGGATAAAAAGTGAGGGTTTGATTGTGGCACCCGGCACTGTCACCGGCGTACCAAGACAGAAACGAGACCCATATAGGGTCTCGCGAAGCTGGTGGCGACAATAAGGATATTTACCGAAAAGCGAGATCCCTCAGGAACAGGGCTATCTGGGGGAAGGCGATCAGCAAGACGGTGACCACGAACAGGATCAGCAGGAAGGCCGGCACGCCCCGGATGACGTCGATAAACGGGCGCCGGAACACGGCCACGGCGGTGAAGATGTTGCAGCCGAAAGGCGGCGTGGCCGCGCCGATCGCCACCTGCAGGGTGATCAGCACACCGACCAGTACCGGGTCGAGCCCGGCCGACTTGACCAGGGGCGCGAAGATGGGCACCAGGATCAGGATGACCACCACGGAATCGACGAACATACAGCCGATGAAGAAGGCGATATTGATTGCCACCAGGATCATGATGGGGCCTGCCTCATCCAGGCCCATCGCGGCGATGAGCTGTTGAGGGATCTGCGCGTAGGATAATACCCAGGAGAAGGCGGCGCCGGCGGCGATCAGGATGAAGACCACAGAGGTCACTGCGCCGGTCGACAGCGCGATGTCGAAAATATCGCGTGCCTTGATCGAACGGAAAATGATGAGTTCGAGGATCAGTGCATAGAGTACGCATACGGCCGCCGCTTCGGTGGGGCTAAAGATGCCGCCGTAGATACCGCCGACGACGATCGCCGGGAATCCCAACGGCCAGACGGCACGGCGTATGGATAGCAGGCGCTCACCCCAGCTGGCCTTGGGCTCAACGGGGATGTTGTGCCGCTTCGCATACCAGATGCAGTAGAGTGAAAACAGGGCAATGATCAGCAGCCCCGGTCCCAGGCCGGCGATGAACAATTCGGAGATCGAGGTGCCGGAGATGACGCCATAGATAATCATGCCGATCGAGGGGGGGATCAGGTAAGCCAGGTCGGCGGCATTGACGATCAGGCCGATCGAGAAGGCATCGTTATAACCGGCCTTCAGCATCCTTGGGCGCATGGCGCCGCCGACCGCCACCACGGTTGCCTGGGTTGAGCCACAAACCGCGCCGAACAGGGCGCAGGCGGCGGTGACCGAAACGGCCAGCCCGCCGCGGATGTGACCCATAAAGCGCATGACCACATCCACCAGCCGATCGGCTGAATGGCCTCGGGTGATGATATCGGCGGCGAGGATAAACATGGGCACGGCGATTAATGCAGCCGGTTTGACCCCGCCGATCATCTGTTGTACGACCACCTGCAGGCTCAGGTCCGGCATGTAGACAATAAAGGCCAGCATGGCCGCAGCCAGTAGCGGCATCATCATCGGGAAACCGGCCAACAGCAGCAGGATCATTACCGCTAACATCATCATCGTCATGATTTACTCTCCTTGCAGCCGATCGGCGCACTCGTCGCTTTCGCCGCCTGATCTTGCTCCGTGGTTTCAACAATATGGTCCTGCTGGTACAGGTGCATCACTTCGGCAATCTCGGGATCCAGGTATTCATCCACCGTACTGAAGGAGATGTAGACATCTTCATCGGCCAGGTTCAGGTTCCTGAATGCCGTCAACACATACTGGATGCCGGTCACGGCGAAGCCGAGCACCACCCAGATATAGGTCAGATAAAGGGGAAGCTGTAGCGCAGGGGTCACTCGTCCCCGGCTGGCGAGCTTGGCGACGTATTCGAGAGCATACCAGGCCAGGATGAACATCGCCACGGCGGTCAGGGAGGCAATGGCGACCATCAGCAGCTTCTTGTAGCGCGCCGACAGCAGGTCATAGAGGGCGGACATCCGGATATGACGTCCCTTGCGGGTGACATAGCCCAATCCCATAAAGGTGATGATAACGATCAGGAACTCGTTGAGTTCTTCGGTGAAATAGATACTTTGCGAGAACAGGTAACGACCAAACACATTGGCGATGGTGTTAACGGCCATGATGATGATGCCCCAGCCAAGCACGAACATTTCGGCTTTGCCGATGAGCTTGTCGGTTAGGGTCAACATCCTGGTTAGGGCGGAATGTAAGGGCATCGGCTTGACCTCGGTCCGGGTAAGCGGAGTGGAAGGCCAGCCCCCTTGCTGAGCTTAGGGGGCTGGCCACAGCAGGTTAAGGCTTCGCCGCTTCGACCTCGGCCAGCAGCGTATCGAGCAGCATTTGTCCTCGTTTGCCGGTGATGTCGATATAGGCCGAATGGGTTGCCTTGCTGCGCTCACGGAAGGCTGCGCGTTCCTCCTCGGTCAGTTCAATCATCTTGATATCGGGTCTGGCCGCCTTGATCCTGGCCAGCTTGTCCTCGTTGAACTGGTTGACCACCTCATGAGTGAAGTCCTGCATTTCGGCTGTGGTCTCGCCGATCAGTCGCTTGCGTTCGGCCGGCAGGCTGTTATACCAGTCGGTACCCGACATCACCGAGGTCACGAGCTCCTGCTCACCTGCCCAGATCATATAATCGGTCACTTCGTAAAATTTCATTTCTTCGATGGCCGGCACGGGGTTGATCTGGCCGTCTACCTGCTTGAGCTGCAGGGCGCCATAGACTTCGCCGAAGGGCAGGGGGGTTGGGCTGGCCCCCAGATCATCGTAAGCCTTGAGCAGGATGGGCGACACCATGACGCGCATCTTGAAGTTATCGAAGTCGGCGGGGGTGCGAATTTCCCGGTTGGTGGTCCAGACCTGCGGACCTTCTGAATACATGGTATGAAGTTTCAGTCCCCTGGCTTCAAAGTCTTTGCCGAGTTCACCGTAAATCACCTGACTCGAGCCCAGCAATTTAGAGACGGCCGCGGAGTCTGAGGGCAGTGTGTAGGTCAACAGAAACATCTGGGACTCGGGCACTATGGTGCCCAGGTTGCCCACAGATACGTTGGCAAACTGCACCACACCGTCGGCGACCTGTTCAACCAGTTCGGTGGGGGTGCCCAGGGAGCCAAGGTGATAGACCTTGACGGTGACATCTCCATGGGTTTTGTCTTCGATGCGTTTCTTGAACTCCTGGGCGTAGGCATCCATGATCGAGCCGGGAATTTCCTCGATTGCAAACTTCCATTCCTCGGCCATGGCGAGGGCGGGGCTCAGGGCGACGGATGCCGAAAGCGCCAGCGCTTTCAGTCGTTTCTTGAGTTCAGCCATGTTCGGCATCTCCTTTGATTGTCAGGTTATGTGTTGTGACAAAAATGTGAATCCTTTCGTAACAACCTCAGTATTGCAAACCCTAATCCATCCAAAAATATAAATTTTAATATGTATACATTTTAAAATTTAATGTATTTTCGACTCGGACAGGCAGTAAAATCCGGAGGCCTAGGTGGCGAGCTACTCGATGAAACATATGCTGACTTTCTGCACCGTCGCAGAATATGGCGGCTTCGTTGGTGCCGAGTCGGTGCTGGGGATGAGCCAGCCGGCGATCAGCACGCACATCCGGGATTTTGAGATCCGGCTTGGATTCCAGCTGTGTCATCGTGGGCGGAGTGGGTTCAGCCTGACCGAGAAGGGGCAAGTGGTTTATCGCAAATGTCGTGAGATGCTCAACAATATTTCGGATTTTGAGGCCGAGCTTGGCGAGTTGCGCGATAAACTGACTGGCACGCTGCGCCTGGGGTTGATCGACAGCACCATCACCAATCACGATTTTCCCATCCCCGAGGCTATCCATCGTTTCTACAGCCGGAAGAACGACGTATCACTCAAGTTGGTGGTGCTGCCTCCTGAAGAGCTGGAGCGGGAACTGCTGAATGGCAACCTGCATATTGCGCTGGGTTTGTTCCATAATCGGCACAACGCGCTGAGTTACCGGCACCTGTGCATGGAAGCGCACAGTTTTTACTGTGGGCGCCGTCACCCGCTGTTTGGGCTGGCGGATGCGGAGATCACCCTCGAGACCCTCAGGCAATATCCGGTTTCCTCACGCACCTACCTGCAGCATGCCGAGCTACAGGGGATGATGAAAGCCCGGGATGTCGCAGTGGTATCCAATATGGAAGCACAGGCGATCCTGATCACCAGCGGCAGCTTCCTCGGGTTCCTGCCGACCCATTACGCCAGGCAATGGGTCGAGCGCGGGGAAATGCGTGCTTTCGACCATCTTAACCTGTCCTGGCAATCTGAATTCAGCATGGCGATGCGGGCGTCTCCGGCACCGCAGGATATCGTCAGGATCTTTGCCGAAGACGTTGAGGCAAGCATCAAGGCAACGACTTTGAGGCGCTGACCCCCTAAGCGGTACTAACGGCTACTTTTTTCCAAAATCATTACACATTTCATCATAAAATGTAATATGAACATATTAAATTTTATATTTTTAGATGTATTGGCGTCTGCAATACTGAGTTTGTCATCGACGCTCAGACCCTCATCGGCATCCGGGCGTTTATCAGCCAAAGCACCGGTCGGTCAGGCCGTTGGTTAAACAGGGGTAGACAATATGAGTGGAAATGCCTACGAAAAAGGTCGCTTGAACCTGCCGTTTGTTGGTTTCTGCACCTTCGGGAAGAAGCCGACCTGCGAAGACTGGGATAACATCAGGGCCGACGTTGCCTTTATGGGGGCGCCCTTTGATTGTGGCACCCAGTGGCGTTCAGGGGCTCGAATGGGGCCGCGCGCCGTTCGTGAAGCCTCGACGCTATTCTCCTTCGGCCACAGCGGTGCTTATTCTTATGAAGAGGACGTGATGTACCTGGATGGCGTCAACATCGTTGATATCGGCGATGCGGATATGGTACATACCAACACCGAGCAATGTCATGCCAATATCGAATACGGTGTACGCAAGATCCTGGAATCCGGCGCCCTGCCGGTGGTCGTCGGCGGTGACCATTCGGTCAATGCGCCCTGTATCCGTGCATTCGAGGGCCGTGGGCCTATCCATATCATCCAGATAGATGCCCACCTCGACTTTGTCGATGAGCGTCATGGTGTCCGCTTCGGTCACGGCAACCCGCTGCGCCGTGCTTCCGAGCAGGAGTTTGTCACCGGGATGACCCAGCTGGGGATCCGCAATGTCTCCTCGTCCAACCGTGCGGATCACAAGGCGGCAGAGGATGCTGGCTCCACCATACTGTCCGTGCGCGATGTGCGCCGGCTGGGCGCACAAGGGGTATTGGAGCTGATTCCGAAAGGGGTTAACTATTACATCACCATAGATATCGACGGTTTTGACCCCTCCATCGCCCCCGGTACCGGCACTCCGAGCCATGGTGGTTTCACTTACTACGAAGTGATGGAGATCCTGCAGGGGGTGGCGTTCAGTGGAGAGGTCGTGGGCATCGATCTGTGCGAAGTGGCCCCAGACTATGATCATACCGGCACCACCAGCATACTGGCGGCGCAGGTACTGATGAACCTGATCGGCTATGTCTTCCACGGCCGTCAATTACGTCAGCAAGGTCAATGAAAGCAAAGCCTGCCGGCGTCATTGCCGGCAGGCTTGTCATCACATGGCCCGGTCCTGGCGCCATGGCCTCCATTCTTAAGCCCCGGTTCACGTTGCCAAGTGTACTCCGAGAGGTTTCGCGTACTTACGCCGCCTTCCGGGCCCGCGCGGTACTATAAACGGTGATCCGTATCCTGTCTGTCCTGTAATTCAGGCTCGGGGGGGAGGCCGAGGGTGGGCTCGATACGGCCCTTGCCGGCATGCATGACGGACTCGGAGGCGGCTGGCTGCTTGAGAGCCATTTGAATTTCTTCCCGCAACTCTTCTTCTGTCGGCCATGTCTTGGCCGACAGGTGTACCAGGGGCAGGCCAGCATCGACCACCGCTTGTAGCAGGCTGTGATGGTTGCGGTGCTCGGTCTTACTCAGGCTGTCATCGATCAGGGCTATCGCCAGCCTGACCTTGAGATCCCGGGGCGAACAGAGCACGAAGTCCAGCCGCTCGCCATAGATCCGATGCCAGGCCTGTTCCTGGTGCGCCTTCTTGAGTTTGGGCGATAGCGCCAGCACATCCGTAAGCCGGACCGCGGGAAATATCCTCAACTCCCGGCCGATTGCCCCCTCCAGCAATTTCAAGGCCGTCGCCTCTTCCGGACCGAACAGCGGCTTGAGCCGATAGGGTTGCTTGGGGGAACGACGGAACAACCGCCGCAGCAGGCCGATAGCCAGGATTAATACCAGCAGGATGACGGCGGAAACGACCAGCCAATCAATCAGTGAAATAGGGAATAAGTCAGTCATAGGGCCCGCTGTAAAGGTCTGGTTTAGATTGAACCGGCTCAGTGTACTGAAGAGCGATAAAGATGAACAGGTTCGGTCGGATCGTCATCAATAATAAATAGCACAGATATACGCCTTCACTGGCTTGTCCGGGCAGGCCCCCTTATAATCGCTGTCATTAGAAAACCTTATTAGAGGTCCGGATGTCCCGGCGACTGCCCCCGTTAAATGCGCTCAAGGCGTTTGAAGCCGCTGCGCGTAATCTGAGTTTTACGCGAGCGGCCGAAGAACTGTTTGTGACTCAGGCTGCCATCAGCCATCAGATCAAGGGATTGGAAGAATACCTGGGCATCAAGCTGTTCCGCCGGCGTAACCGCTCCCTATTACTGAGCGAAGAAGGCCAAAGTTACTTCCTTGAAATTAAAGATATTTTTTCGTCCATCTCCGATGCTACCGAACGACTGCTGGCACGGAGTGCCAAGGGGGCACTGACCGTCAGTCTGCAGCCCAGTTTTGCCATTCAGTGGTTGGTGCCGCGTTTGGTGCGCTTTAGCGAGATGCATCCGGACATAGATGTGCGTATCAAGGCGGTGGATCTGGACGAGGGATCGCTGACCGATGACGTGGATATCGCCATCTATTATGGGCGCGGCAACTGGCCTGGCCTGCGGGCCGACAAGCTGCATACGGAGTACCTGATCCCGGTATGCTCGCCCATGTTGCTGAGGGGCAGCAAGCCGCTGAAAACACCGGACGATTTAATGCGCCATACCTTGTTGCACGATACCTCCCGCCGGGATTGGAAAGCCTGGTTCAGGCAGCTGGATATTCAGGCGGCCAATGTCAACCAGGGGCCTATTTTCAGTCATTCTTCCATGGTGATACAGGCGGCGATTCATGGTCAGGGAGTGGCGTTGGGGCACAGCGTGCTGACCCAGCCGGAAATCGACGCGGGCCGCTTGGTGTGTCCCTTCGAGGAAGTGCTGATCTCCAAGAATGCCTATTACCTGGTGTGCCATGAAACCCAGGCCTCCCTGGGGAAGATTGCCGCCTTCAGGGAGTGGGTACTGGCTCTGGTTAATAAAGAAGAAAAGCAAAAGGCGCTGACCTGATGACACAGATATTAATCAATGGGGATGCCCAGGCGCCCAACCGGGTGCTGTTGGCCCATGGCGCCGGTGCCGGCATGGACCATGCGGTAATGGTGGCCCTGGCCGAGGGGCTGGGTGATGAGCATATCCAAGTGGTGCGGTTCGAATTTCCCTATATGCAGAAAACTCGGGAGGATGGCCGCAAGCGACCGCCCGATCGGGAGTCGGTCCTACTGGCGCATTGGCGTGCCCTGGCCGCCGAGTTTGCCCATCCGAGACTGTTTCTGGCCGGCAAGTCGATGGGGGGACGCATGGCATCCCTGGTGGCCGATGAGCTGGCGCCAAAAGGGCTAATCTTGCTGGGCTTTCCCTTCCACCCGCCGGGCAAGCCCGAGCGTTTCCGGGGACAGCACCTGGCGACCATGGCGACGCCAACCCTGCTGTTACAGGGAGAACGGGATACGTTCGGAAACCGGCAAGATGTGGCCAATGTCGATTTGGCCGAGACGGTACAGCCCTGTTGGGTAAACGATGGGGATCACAGCTTTATGCCACGCAAGTCATCTGGTTTTACCCAGGAGCAGAATCTGACCGCCGTCGTTGCCCGCATGAGGAGTTTTATTCTTGCTCAATAAAGCATGGTTTTATCTGGCTGGGCTGTTCGGGCTGACCGCCACCGCCCTGGGCGCTTATGGCGCCCATGGCTTGGCCGGCAGCGGCGTGTCGGCCTCCGCCGTCACGGCCTTTAATACCGGGGTGCAATACCAGTTTTATCATGCCCTGGCGCTGTTATTGCTGGTATTGGCGCTGCGTTACAAGGCCGTCAACGCTCTGCATTGGGCCGGAGCCTTATTTACCCTGGGCATCTTGATGTTCAGTGGCAGTATTTATGCCCTTGTGCTCCTGGGCACCAAGGGAATTGCCTGGCTTACCCCCTTGGGTGGCCTGTGTTTTATGGCTGGTTGGCTAAGCGTGCTGCTGGCCGGTCGTACCTGGTTGAGGTCTTGATGAAACAGCTATTAATCTATTGCCGTCCCGGATTTGAAAAAGAAGCGGCGGCGGAAATCCAGGATAGGGCGGCGGCCATGGGATGTCCCGGCTTTGCCCGGGCCAAGGACGACAGCGGTTATGTGGTATACGAGTGTTATCAGGATGATGACGGGGATCTGCTGGCCCGCAAGCTGCCCTATCGCGAGCTGATCTTTGCCCGCCAGATGCTGGTGGTCTGTGCCGAGCTGGATGAATTGCCGCTCGATGATCGTATCAGCCCCATCCTGGCGGCTGCGGAAGGCATGCCCTTGTGCGGCGATATTCGAGTGGAAACGCCGGATACCAACGACGGCAAGGAATTGTCCCGCTTCTGCCGCAAGTTCACGGTACCCGTACGCCAGGCACTGCGGGGCAAGGGCCTATTGACCAAGACAGAAACCAGGAACAGGCCGACCCTGCATGTGTTTTTCCTGGCCAATAACAGGCTGATGTTGGGCTATTCCTATTCCTACAATCATTCGCCCTTCCACATGGGCATCCCCCGCCTGCGTTTTCCCGCCGACGCGCCCAGCCGCTCCAGCTTAAAGCTGGAAGAGGCCTTCCATGTGTTTATTCCCAAGGAGGAGTGGGAAACCCGCCTGACCTCCGGTTTGCGCGCGGTGGATCTGGGTGCGGCACCGGGAGGCTGGACCTATCAGCTGGTCGCTCGGGGCATGATGGTGGCCGCCGTGGATAACGGCCCCATGAGCCCATCTCTGATGGATACCGGCCAGGTGAAGCATTACCGGGAAGACGGCTTTAAATTCCGTCCGGTGCGTAAGAATGTGTACTGGCTGGTGTGTGACATGGTGGAAAAACCCGCCCGTGTGGTGGCGCTGATGGCGGACTGGCTGGTGAGCGAAGACTGTCAGGAGGCCATGTTTAATCTTAAGTTGCCGATGAAAAAGCGTTACGCCGAGGCGGTATATAATCTGCAGCAGCTAAAGGAAAAACTGGAGGAACTGGGGGGATTTCAAGTACAGGCCAAGCAGTTATATCATGATCGGGAAGAAATTACCGTGCATGTATTTCAGCCGCGGAAGGTGTCAAAACTTGTACCTAAGCCCTAATAAGGATTCATCATCGGTGACCTTGATATCGATCTCCAGGTTATTCTTGGGGTCGGTCGGCCTGATTCGCACCTTGACCCCGTCTCCTCTCAGCCTTAACGATGATTTGTAGCGGCGACCGTCAACGTTGAGGTTGGGCCTGTAATTTTTGATCGACAGACTGACCGAGCTTTGCGGTGTGAGTTGCAGCCGGGGGAAGGCCCTCACCCGGTTTGCACCTTCCTGGTTTTCCTGCAGCTCTATATCCATCCCATAGCGCGCGGGGCTTTCGCTGATCAAATTGCGGGGGTCCAGCGAAAAGCGCCAATTGAAGGTTTCTGCTGGTAACGACAGGGGGATGATTAACAAGACGAAGTACAGCCGGCTGTCCATAATTGCTGCCACCATTTCCAAACTCACTAGTATTAGTTATAGCAGCTTTATGTGTCGCCCGAGGTCGAACGCAAGCAGGGAATGGGGCATGGCCCCATTCCCTATCGTTATAGCCAGGGCTTAAACCCGATAAGTATTTCAAAGATTGGCAATAATTGCCTGGGTGAATTCGGTGGTACTGGCGTTCCCCCCTAAATCCCGAGTCACGGTTTTGCCTTCGGCAATGGTTGTGCGCACGGCTTCCCGGATTTGGCGTGCCTTGTCTTGCATCCCCAAATGTTCCAGCATCTGGATAGAGGCGAGGATCACCGAGCAGGGGTTGGCAATATTCTGACCGGCAATGTCTGGCGCAGAGCCATGCACGGCTTCAAATATGGCTACATCCTTGCCGATGTTGGCACCCGGCGCCATCCCCAGGCCACCGACCAGGCCGGCACACAAATCAGATAAAATATCGCCGAACAGGTTAGTGGTAACAATGACATCGAAGCGCTCGGGGTACATCACCAGATTCATACAGGCGGCATCCACAATCATCTCGTTGCTTTCGATATCAGGGTAGCGTTTGGCTACCTCTCGCGCAACTTCCAGGAAGAGGCCGGAGGTGGATTTAAGGATGTTGGCCTTATGGACCGCAGTCACTTTTTTACGCCCTTCCTGGCGGGCCAGCTCGTAGGCGGCGGTCACTATTCGTTCGGCGCCTTCACGGGTGATCACGCTCATCGCCTCGGCACTGGCATTATCGTCCGAGCGTTTCTGCCCCATGCCGGAATACATGCCTTCGGTATTTTCCCGAATGGTGATGATATCTATATTGTTGAACCGGCTTTGGGTGCCTTCAAAAGAGACCACGGGGCGGATATTGGCGTAGAGGTTAAAATGTTTGCGCAGGGAGACGTTAATGGAAGTAAAACCGCCGCCAACCGGGGTGGTAAGGGGGCCTTTCAGGGTGATTTTATTTTTTTGTATCAGGTCAAGGGTGCTGGGGGGGAGGAGTTCACCGTGCTTTTCCAGGGCCATCAGGCCGGCATCGGCGAAGTCGTAATGGAAGTTACAACCGGCGTGATCCAATATTTTCAGGGCGGCGTCGATAATGCTGGGGCCTATGCCGTCACCCGGGATCACGGTAATACTGCGTTTACTCATGGGCAGCTTTCCGTTATCTGTAATTATAAGAATAGAGTCGCTAGAACAGCCGGATATTTATAGCATTTTTAAGGATTTTCCGCCATTTATCTTTAGTCTAACGCCGGTAACGCAGATCTTTCAGGTTAAATCCCAGCTCGATGTCATCCACCAGCTTGACCAGTTGCCGCGCCAGCAGGGCTTGGGAGGCATGCTGCCGGACCCTTTGCTCATCTCGTTTTTCCACTCGGGCAGCCAGCAATTGATCCAGGCTGCCGTGGTGCTGCAATAACGCCTGGGCCCGCTTGGGACCTATGCCGGGCACCCCCTTGATGCCGCTGCCGGAGACGCCGGTCAGGGCCCAGTAATCCACCAGTTGTTCTACCGCCAAGCCATATCGTTGCTGTACATGATCAGCGTCCAGCCAGCGTTGGTTAAAGTGATCCCAGAGTCGCACCCAGGGATTCAGCAGTTGGCAAAATCCCTTGTCGGTTGACACTATGGTCACCTGACGTTGATGGGCGGCTAGGGTATTGGCCAGGGTAGCAATCAAGTCATCGGCTTCGTCTGTATCTGATAGTAGGGCATCTATGCCCAACTGCCAGAACGATTGCTGTAACTGCTCCAGATGTGCCGCCAGTTGGTCGGGCATGGGAGGACGGCCTGCCTTGTAGTCGGGGTGGAGTCGATGGCGGAATCCCTTGGGTGCCCCGTCAAATACCGCCACCACATGGCTGGGCGTAAATTGGTTAAGCAGTTTCTGGGCAACCTGTTCCACGGCAGTCCGGGTCGTTGCCAGCTGGCTGACTTCATCCTGATGCTGACTCGTCTGTACCGCGTAGATGCGGCGGATGAGGTTGAGGGCGTCGATAATAAGTAGTTGCATGATGTTAAAGTCGGGGAGTCATGATTGGGGATCAGGGTTAGCTGTTTCCCCACTCACTGTCACTGGTCAGCGGTTAATACGATAGCAGGGCACATACTGGGAGCCGGGCAGCTTCATACGTTGTTGGTCTACAAATTGCTGCAGCAGCTTATCCATCATTTTCATCAGTTTAGGTGCACCATTGATCAGGAAAGGTCCTTTTTTCTCGATGGCGCGGATGCCGCCCTCCTTGACGTTGCCGGCGACGATGCCGGAAAACGCTCGCCTCAGGTTGGCCGCCAGTTGTTGGGGCGGCTGTTCCCAGTGCAGGTTGAGGTTGGCCATGTTTTCATGATCGGGTACAAAGGGCAGCTGAAACTCGGGCTCTATCTTCAAGGACCAGTTAAAGGAATAAGCATCCCCCACCGACTTGCGGTAGTCGCGTACCAGGGGCATGGCATTTTTCAGCTGGCGGGCGACCTCGGCAGGATCATCGATGATGATTTGATACAGACTTTGAGCCTCCGGCCCAAGGGTATTGCCGATAAAGTCGTCCACGCTTTTAAAGTAGCTGGCACTTTCCTTGGGCCCGGTCAGTATGATGGGCATGGGCTGGTGCCGGTTTTCTGGGTGCATCATAATGCCCAGGATATAAAGGATCTCCTCCGCCGTGCCCACCCCGCCGGGAAACACGATAATACCGTGGGCCATGCGTACAAACCCCTCCAGCCGTTTTTCGATATCCGGCAGGATCACCAATTCGTTGACAATGGGATTGGGTGGCTCTGCGGCGATAATCGAGGGCTCGGTCAGGCCGATATAGCGGCTGCCGTTTACCCTCTGCTTGGCATGCCCCACCGCAGCCCCTTTCATCGGTCCTTCCATCGCGCCCGGGCCACAGCCGGTACAGATGTTCAGCTCGCGTAGGCCCAGTTCGTTGCCTACCTCGCGGGTATACTGGTATTCGGTGGCGTCGATGGAATGACCACCCCAGCAAACCACCAGGTTAGGGTCAATACCGGGATGGACGGTGCCGGCATTGCGCAGGATGGAAAACACCAGATCGGTAATATGTATCGACTGGGTCAGGTTCAGCTGCTTGGTGAGCTGCAGGTGGCTGTGCACATAGATGATATCGCGCAGCACGGAAAACAGGTGGTCCTGGATACCGCGGATGATCTCCCCGTCCACAAAGGCGTGCTCGGGCGGGTTAAACAGCTCCAACTTGACCCCTCGTTCCCGGCGGATCACATTGACATCAAAGGATTTATAACGTTCGAGGATCTCTTTCGAGCTGTCGGTTTTGCTGCCCGAGTTGAGCACCGCCAGGGCGCAATTACGAAACAGTTGGTAAAGATTCCCGGAAGCCGATTGTTTGAGGCGATCCACTTCAATTTGCGACAGCAGGTTCATACTGCCGACAGGGTTTATATGGGTGATCATGGATACTCCGTGAGTAATATTGTTATTTTTTCTGCAGCGGACACCTGAGAACTCATCTCGGTCAGGTTAACTGCCTGATCCGGATAGTGTTACAGCAGTGGGAACTTGGTTCAGAGACGCCGTCAAGCCATCCCTGGAAGTACAGGGCCGCCGTTTATCTGTATTGCCGACGACCAAAATGTATCGATATGTTGAGTGGTCATTAGGTACCGAGCACCCCAGTGTATCAGTATTAGTAGCAGCTATTTAGCAACCATATCAAGAAGCTATGGGGTCCGGCACCAGGCTTGTCCAATCAATGCGCTGTTTTTGATGGGAGCTGTTCACCTTCACCAGGCCCTTGTGAATGGCCTGAATACAACAATGACGAATATCTCCGTTAAAGAAGGCGGCCTGCTGACAATCGACCGCCAATAACTCCACCCAGGTAGCATCTCCGGTCTGTTCCGACAGCTGATGGGCGGCGGCCATGGCCAGATAGAGGATGTCGCTCAGGCGCATATCATCCATCGCATGGGGCGCCTTGGGTAAAAAAGGGTGGCCGATAATACCGATGGCCAGCCGCCGGTCCAGTTCGAACGGGCAGGGAAACTCATCAAACATGCGTTCAATGCTGGCAATGGCCTGCTGTAGCTCCGGCACTTGGCGCTGGGATATCACGTAAATAAACTGGCCGTCACGCAGATCATAGATACGGGCCTTGGGATGAATGCGTCCCTGCAGATAGTCGCCCAGGTTTTGCTGGATCTTAAGGGCATAATCCAGTCCCAGTTTTTCATTGAGATCGGCCATAAAGGGAACGCGGATCAAAAAATAGTAAATTTTGTCGTTGAAGGGCTGCGCAATGGCTTCATTCAGATACCATTGTTCGGACCTTTGCTGGCGCTTGGCCATTTCCTGGGGCAGGCGCTGCATCAGCTGGCGCCAGTTGGACAGCCCGGTCCTGGGCTCGACCAGCAGGGATTGTTGTAAGCCGTCGGCCTTAAGCTGCAGGCGACGGCAGCGGATATGATTACGCATCAGCCCATAGAGCAACAGGGGGGAGATCAGGCTCAAACCGACGGCCAGCATGGCGAAGCGTTGCCGCTCTTGCTGCAGGTTGTCTTTCTGCAGATGCAGCTCTGCCAGCTCCCGTTCTTGCTGTAACTGCTGGTCACTTTCCTGTATCAAGCTCTGGGTCAGCAGTCGGTTCAATTGTGAGGCCCGCTCATAGTAGTTATGAAAGGCCTGCTGGTGGGTGAGGGCCTGGCGATAATTGCCGTTCTGTTCATAGCCAAGGGCCAGCAACCTGTGGCTTTCAATCAGGCGGGGCACATCGTCCAGTTGCTCCGCCAGGGTCTGGGCCTTTTCCAGCTGTAACATGGCCAGGCCAGGCTCTTGCTGATCCTGATGCAACCTGCCCAGCAGCAGCAGGGTATCAACCAGGCGTGGCTGATCATTTTGCATTTGGAAGCGGGCCCGGGCCAGGTTGAGGTAGTGCAGGGCATCCTTGAACTGTTTCAGGTTCAGATAGGATTGGCCAACCTCATAATAAAGCCGGGACATCAGGCCGGCATCTCCCTGAATACGCACCAGATCCATGGCGTTAAAAAAATAGACCAGGGCCAGGTTGGCGTCATCATTGGCCCGGGTGACCCGGCCAAGGCTGATCAGTGAACCGACCAGCAGCGGGCCGTTACCCAGCAATTCAAACTCGGTGGTCGCCTGGTTGGCGTAGAACACCGCTTTTTGCGGATTTCCCAGCCCGGCATACAAGGTCGCCGCATTTTCGGCGGCCAGGGCTTTGAGATAATACTGATGTTGCTCGGTCAGCAGCTCCAGGGTTTCAACATAGTGGGACAGGGCCAGTTCGGCCTGTTGCAGCAACCGATAATAGTCGCCCAACAGGTAATTGGCCCAGGCCTGCAACTCCAGATCTCCCTGTTGTTGTGCCTGCAGCCTTATCTGTTCAAAAGCCAGTTTGGCCTCGTCAAATTTATGCTGTTCGAGCAGGCTTTCGGCCTGCAGCAATTGCAGCTGCTTCGCCAGCAGCTCCCGATCCTGTTTGCTTTGTCCGACCAGTTCCTCGGCCTGGGCAAGTAGTAGCTGGGCCTGATCCGTTTTGCCCTGGGCCAGGGTCAGTTTGGTTTTCAGTAACAGGCTGGCTGCCTGACTGTGAGGCTGCCTGGCATTTTTGCCGAGTTCGATGGCCTCATCGAGGCTGGCGTCGGCGGGCAGCATCAGGCCCTCGTTGGCCTGGCACAAGGCCTGTATTTGCAGGGCCGCCAGGGTTTGTTCCCGGGTGCGATAAGTGTTGCCCTGATCCTGATAGACACGATCCTGGCGGGAATTGATCAGCTGTTCGGGATCCGCCTCATCCCGCTGCAGGAAATAGTTGGTCAAGGCGATGCATTCGGCAGGGCGGCTGATCAATAGCTGTCGCGCCCGCTGTAATTCAGCAGGCTCAGGCTGGTATTCGAGCAGGGGAGGGGAACCGGCTAGATGGGACACCAGGACGGCGACAGACAGAATCACTATATTAGGCTACCGAAAAAACAACATATAAGATGGCAGTTTACGGAGCTGTCCGCTTATAGTCCAGCCCCGCCATCCATGCCCGGGCGATAAGCAAAAACACCGGCATGGTTTAGGGTGTGTCCCGTTACTGGCGCAACAACCGCACATTGGCCGCCTTTCCGGGGACATTGCTGCGGTAGGGGTTGATATCCAGGCCGCCGCGACGGGTATAGCGAGCGTAGACGGTCAGGGCCTGAGGCTGGCAGTGGTGCATCAGTTCCATAAAGATACGTTCGACACACTGCTCATGAAATTCATTATGCTGACGGAAGGAGATCAAATAGCGTAGCAGGGCATCCCGTTTGATACGCGGCCCCTGGTAGCGGATCATCAGGCTGCCCCAATCGGGCTGGCCTGTCACCAGGCAGTTGGATTTCAAAAGGTGGCTGTGCAGGGTCTCGGTGACCACTTCCGCTTCGGTGGCGTCACTCAGCATGCCGGCACTGGGTTGATACTGGTTGACTTCGATATCCAGGTCATCGATGCAGTCTCCGGGCAGGTCCCCAAATTGTGCCGGTGCCGAGTGCAGCTCAAATAGGGTGACCTTGACCTGGCCCTGGGCGCAGATTGACAGGTCCCGGGTCAGTATTTCCTCCACTTCTTCCAGGTCGGCAAAGCGGCTTTGGTTAAAGCTGTTGAGGTACAGCTTGAATGACTTCGATTCGATCAGGTTGGTGCTGGTGGCCGGCACCCGTACTTCGCCCATGGCGACGATGGGCTTGCCCTTGGGGTTCAGCCAGGACAATTCATACAGACCCCACAAGTCTTCCCCATGGAAAGGCAGGGCCTCGGCGTCCAGCCCCAGATCATCCCGGTTCAGGCTGCGGGGCACTGGCTGCAGCAGGCTAGCATCATATTCACACACATAACCGCTTTGTTTGCCCAGAGGCAGGTCTGCCAGTGCCTTGCTGTGCTGGTATTTCTGTTCAGGTGTCATTTTCAATTCCGGTTGGTAGAATGCGCGGCATTAACGCCTTATTGTGAGACTTTGGCATGCAAGATCAAGTGGTGATGGCCCTGGGCGAATTCTTTACCCGCTGGCAGCGCCTGGGAGGCCATGGCTTGGTTGACTACGATAAAGAGTTCCTCTCTCCTGCCGAATACCTGCCTCCCCGGCAGGGGCGGGTAGCCTGGCGCCCCTGGTGCAGGCCGGTTCCCGGTTCGTTTGACAACCTGGCCAGGGCGCTGGCGATGCCGATACATCCGGATCTGGCTTCCTATTATGGTCATTATTTCGCCGCTCATGTCACGGCCTGCTTCAAGGGGCTGTTTATCGATTTACTACAACCCTGGAACCAGGATGATTTTGAACGCCTGCAGGAGAACCTGATCGGCCATCAGTTGATGCAGCAACGCCTGGGCCTGCCGGCGACCTGGTTCCTGGCGAGCTGCCGGGACGAGCACCGGCTGGTGTGCCTGGACAACCATACGGGTGAAGTGATTCTGGAACGGTTGGGGAAAGGAAAAATCGGCGTGCTGGCGCCGACGCTGGCCGGCTTTTTAGGTCGGCTGGAGCCGGTGAGAGTGGGGGATTAGGTTTTTCCATTCCCCATTCCCCATTCCCTAGTTCTTAAAATCCCAGGATAGATTCGATACCAGCCGGCAGGGCTCGCAATAGAAGTCGAAGATATCATGTAACGGTTCGCTCAGCCGCCAGTCGTTGCCACAGCCGGGGCAGGGCCGTTGCTGCTCTTTTTCCAGGCTTTCGCCGCCGACCCGGTACAGGTAATAGAAGGTCGGCACCCGGGTCAGGTATTCGATGCGCTTGGCCAGATCCCGGCCGCGTCTGGCCAGGCGGCTGCCGGGCTCGCCCAGCTCGGCCAGGGCAGCATGCTCCATCACAGAGCCGTTCATCTGCAGTTGATCACAGGCCTCCCAATCTTCCTGCCACTTCAATACCTGCTTGTGGTCGCCATTGGCCACAGCCGGTATCTTATACAGGGGAATGGGCGAAAAATGCTTGCCGCAGCGCAGGGGCGAGCAGGTGTGCAGGTAGGTGGTGTAGAGCAACTGCCAGCCAGGGGAAGTACAGTCATCGGTGGTGTCCGAGTTCAGATCCTGGCCCCTGACCTGCAGCTTGGGTGCCAGCAGGCCGACCTGCTGCAGCTGTTCGATGGCCAGTTCCACCTGTCGACTGTGATGCCGGGGATGCAGGCTGTCCCGCTCGGGACAGACCACCCGGCTGGTCAACCAGCCCTGATGAATGCTGGTGGGAAATTCCCGGCCGAGGATCTGGCCATTATAGCGCAGGGCATCCAGCAGTCGGCGCACGGCCTGTTCGGCGTCGGCCAGCTGGATATCCTGGTAGCAGTCAAAGGTCAGTTCACAGACCCACATCAGCCAGCCTTCCCGGCCAGCAACTGTTCCAGCCGGGCCACCCGCTCCTCCAGCGCATTGATGCGCTGTTCCTGACTTGCTTGCTGGGCGGCTTTGGTCTGGGTCTGCTCAGTCATGGGGGCCAAGCTGGCGGGGGACTGCTTGTATTGATTGACCAGCTGGATCAGGCTGGCCATGTTGACCGGCCCGCTCATCCGTGCCCTGACCGCGGCGGTAGACACGCTTTTGCCTTCGCTGATCAGGCTGTGGATGGCGGCAATAATATCCTGACTGGACATGGCTACTCCTTAACATTAACAGGGGACGGGAAGGAGGGAACGCGGTCGCTGCCCTCCTTCCCGCTGCTTTTCGTCACCGTAAACTGACGTTTAAGTGATCGATAATCTCGGCCCAGTCGGAATCATCCAGCAGGCCTTCCTTTAAAAAATTCGCCTGGGCCTTGCTCCAGAAGGGAGCGTCCACCAGTTCCATATCGGGGGGAAGGCGGTGGCTGGCCAGGAAGTGCTCGATACCATCATGGCTGGCGTCCAGACCCAGCTGTTCAAATAATTCACTAAACGGGTGAATGATGTGTTCCATACAGCCTCCTTGTGTGGTGTCCCCTATAGCATAGGCTAGGGTGTGTTCCATTACTGTGCATTCATTACGCTGAGGCTGTGTCCCACGTTAGCCGGCTATCGCCGGCTATCCATGGACCCGCTATGCATTGTGCCGGCTGCCTCGATCATGGCCTGTTGAGGTAGCGACGACATCACGAACAGTAACGGGACACCTCCTGGTTCAGGGTTCTCTCAACACCGGCAGGGACACATCCACCACCCTCAGGCCATGGAGCCAGAGGTCCCCTTCATCGCGCTGCAAACCATCGTGGCTGAATTCAAATTTAAATTGGGCCAGCAGGCGACCCTGGCGCCAGCGATAACGGTAACGATAGAGGGTCAGCAATTGCAGGTCCTGCCGACGGCAATACTGTCTCAGCCAGTGATAGGCGAATTCGCTTTGCCGGCGAATATGCCAGTAGCCGGCGGCCAGCAGGGCCAGGGCCAGGATGGCTAATAACTCGGTCATCGGGTGAGGGTCAGCAGGTTGCCGATGGCGGCCCGCAGCTCGTCCGACAGCGCCGGGTTGTGCAAATTGGCGAGGATCAGCGGGCGTAGGGCCGGGGTGGAGACCAGCTCGGCAAACAGGCCGTTAAACAGGTCGCCGTGCTGCCTGGCCAGAATATCCAAAAACGCGAACAGCAGGGCCTCGTCGGTCAGTTCCTGCCAGAGCCGCGCTGCTATGGTCAGCATCAGGGTCTGCCCCGGCGCCATGGCCAGCAGGCTGGACAGTTTGTCCCGGCGGGCGGCAAAGGGCGTACAACCGGCAGTGGCCCTCAGCAACAGGGCGATACGCTCCTCATCCGGCTGCTGTCGCTCCAGCTCGGGGTTGATGGCGTCGAGCAGCGTCCGGGCCAGGGGGGAGGGGATGGTGTGGTGTTCACACTGGCTCAGCAGGACATTTTGCACCGGCAGGGGCAAGTCGAACAGGCGGTCGGCCAGTTGCCGGCACAGCGCTTCGTCGGAAGGCAGCCTGGCAACCAGATCGGCCAGTCCCTGCAGGCCAAGGGCTTGCCAGTTATCCAGCCCGGGAGCCTCCAGGTAGGCCTGTGCCGGTGCCAGGTAGGCCGACGGGGGCAGACCCAGATCCAGGCTGAGCCGGGCATGGAAGGCGGCCAGCTTGTCCTGGGGCGGTTGAAAGGTAAAGGGCGTCTGCGCCAGTTGCTGCTGTTGGGCGTCGGTCAGGGGCGCCCCCAGATCCTGGCCCAACTGCTCAACCAGGGCGGAGAGAAAGTGCTTGACCGCCGCCGGGTTCAGCAGTCCCCGCTCATCCAGGGGCAGTTTTAAAAACCAGATATAAGGTGGCTGGCCAGGCTTCGACCAGTAGCTCACCGCCAGCCAGGCATGGCGTTGCAGGGGCCAGGGATAAGGCCGGCGGCCGGCCTCGATCTCTTCAAAATCGGTATTTTTCAGGGGTTGCAGGCGGCGGCCCAGGTCATAGAGGCAAAACTTTGTACCGGCTCGGGTTAAAAATTCGCTCAAGGTATTGATTTGCATTGGGGCCTCCTGTTCAGACAGGCGGAATTATAGGGAGGTTAGGGTCAAGATGGTATAGTTAAGGCATCTTTGTAAATGGAGTGACACCCATGAATCCGGATCCTCAAACCCGGCTCTATGCCATCGAACAAGAACTCAAAGTCTTGTCATGGTGGCAGGCTCAGCCCCCCGCCCCCGAGGCCCTGGCCAGCCAGGAGCCCTTCTGCCTGGATACCCTGACCTTCCCCCAATGGTTGCAGTTTGTCCTTATCCCCCGGATGCAGGCCCTGCTGGACGCCGGCGCCCCCTTGCCGACCAGTATCGCCCTCTATCCGATGGCGACAGAAAGCTTTAAGGACCTGCCCGAGAATACCCGGGCCCTGGAGGAAGCGATCGCCCTGCTGGATGAGAGCTTAACCGGTAAACGGGTTATCCGCGAAGCATGAACATCCAGCTTATTTATGAAGATGACTGGCTGGTGGCGGTCAACAAGGCTGCCGGCCTGTTGATGCATCGCAGCTGGCTGGATAAACACGAAACCCGCTTCGCCATGCAGCTGACCCGGGATTTGGTGGGCTGTCATGTGTTTCCCGTGCATCGGCTGGATCGGCCGACCTCGGGGGTGTTATTGTTCGCCAAGAGTGCCGAGGTGGCGCGTCAGCTGACCCTGGTGTTTACCGAGCGGCGGGTGGAAAAAGCCTACCTGGCCATGGTTCGTGGTTATATGCCGCCGCAGGGTTCGCTGGACTATGCCCTCAGCCATAAGCTGGACAAAATCGCCGACAAGTTTGCCGATACGGAAAAACCGCCCCAGCCTGCGGTGACCCACTGGCAAAGCCTGGCCCGGGTGGAATTGCCCTTCGCGGTATCGAAGAAACATGCCACCAGCCGCTACAGCCTGGTGCGGCTGAACCCGGAAACCGGGCGCAAGCATCAGCTGCGCCGGCACATGGCCCATTTGTTCCACCCCATCGTCGGCGATACCACTCATGGGGATGGTCGTCATAATGCGTTTTTTCGCCGGCAGTTCGGTTGTGAGCGGCTGCTGCTGCACGCCCACCAGTTAAGCCTGTCCCATCCGGTCACGACGCAACCCCTGCGCCTGCAGGGGGAACTGGATCCGGCCTGGCAATCGCTTATTTGTGAGTTCGGTTGGCAAAGAGCGCTCGATTAGGCTCCGCCGGCCGGGTTAATATTCATTTTTATCGACAGATTCAGACTCGTCAGTGACGCTACAACCCCTTCTCGATCAGATTAATCACGATGCCCGGGGCCGATTCGGCCTGGGCAAGGTGGCTGGTTATATTCCGGCCCTGGCCCAGGTACCCGCAGAGCGTTTCGGTATCGCCGTTGCCACCGTGGATGGCACCCTGTATCACAGCGGTGATGCCCTGCAGCCCTTCTCCATCCAGAGTATCTCCAAGGCGTTTGCCCTGGCCCTGGCCCTGCAGCGTTATGGCGGGGAGCTCTGGCAAAGGGTGGGTAAGGAGCCGTCGGGTACCGCCTTCAACTCGCTGGTCCAGCTGGAGTTTGAGCAGGGGATACCGCGCAATCCCTTTATCAATGCCGGCGCCCTGGTGGTGGTGGATGCCCTGACGTCCCGCCTGTCGGCGCCGGTACATGCCTTGCTGGAAAACATGCGGCTGCGGGCGGGCAACCCCGCTATCCGGATCGATCATAAGGTGGCCGAATCCGAGTTCGAACACAGGTATCGTAATGCGGCCATGGCTAACTTGATGAAAAGCTTTGGTAATTTCCATAATGATGTGGACACTGTACTAAGGGCCTATTTCAGTTACTGCGCGCTGGCGATGAGCTGTGTCGATCTGGCCCGGGGCTTCAGTTTCCTGGCCAACGGCGGCCGATGCGTGACCACGGGGGAACAGTGCCTGTCCCGGCTGCAGACACAGCAATTGAATGCACTGCTGTTCACTTCCGGTCTCTATGATGCCGCCGGTGATTTCGCCTACCGGGTGGGCATGCCCGGTAAGTCGGGGGTGGGTGGCGGCATTATCGCCCTGGTACCGGGACGGTTTAGCGTTTGTGTCTGGTCGCCGGAACTGGATCAATATGGCAATTCAGTGGCCGGGATCTGGGCCCTGGAAGAATTATCGCGCGCGCTGGATTTACGACTTTTTTAACAGGAGCAAACATGGCCAGTGTAGAAATCATTATTGGCACCGTTTATGGCTCGGCAGTACTGGTGGCCGAGAGCCTGGCCGACGCCTTGGAGCAGGCGGGCCATCAGGCCCGGCTGCATGAAGATGTGACCCTGTCCGAGCTGGACAGATCCAGATTCTGGTTGGTGGTGACTTCCACCACGGGGCAAGGGGATGTACCGCCTAACCTGCTGCCGCTGTTTGAGGAAATGCGTGAAACTTGCCCGCCGGCTCCCGAACTGCAGTATGCCCTGGTCGCCCTGGGTGACAGCAGTTACGATAACTTCTGCGGCGCCGGCCGCCAGTTTGATGAACTGCTGCGGGAGTTGCAGGCCAAGGCGGTGGTGGATCGGTTGGAGGTGGATGCCTGCGAAACCCTGGAGCCGGAAGAGCCGGCCCTGGAGTGGTTAAAAGGTTGGGTCGAAAAGCTGTGAGAGCCGGGTGGCTGTTGCACAAAACACCGGGCGGGGTCGACGCTCCTACAAAAACTACCACTTCCTGTAGGAGGCCCGACCCCGGGCCGATTGGCAGCAAGACCAGATAAGACATTAGCGCGCCGAGGCCGACGCGCCCACAAGAGTTGCCGTTCCTACATTAAGGCAGCTTGATCCCGTCTTTTTCGATGACGATCAGCCCCTTTTTATACAGGCCGCCGATGGCTTTCTTGAAGGTCCCCTTGCTGATGCCGAATACCCGGAAAATGGTATCGGGATCCGTTTTGTCACCGACGCTCAAGGCGCCGCCGGCCTGTTGCAGGCGATTCAGCACCGCCTCGGCGGCTTCGTCTATCTTGCCGGGGCCGGGTTTATAGAGGTTCAGATCTAGCTTGCCGTCTTCGCGCACCTGCTTGATATAGCCCTTGGTGGCCAGCCCGGTGGGGATACGGCCGGAGACATCGGATTTGAACAGCAGCCCCCAGTATTTGTTATCCACTATCGCCTTGAAGCCCAGCTGGGTGTGTTCGGCAATCAACAGCTTCACCTCATCGCCCTCGTGGTAGCCGGGGTGTTCGCGGCTGACAAAGCTGTCCAGCTTACTGCTGGCGACCATGCGGCCCTCGTAATCCAGATACAGGTATACCACGTAATTGCGGCCGTCGTGCATGGGGGTGGCCTGCATGCGTTGGGGCACGAAGATGTCTTTCTTCATGCCCCAGTCGAGGAAGGCGCCCAGACGATTGGTGGTCACCACCTTGAGCGAGGCAAACTGGCCGACCCGCGCCTTGGGTTTGTCGGTGGTGACCACCGGCAGCAGATCCGCGTCCAGATAGATAAAGGCCGTAATGTTATCACCCGGCCGGCAATTGGCGGGCAGTTGCCGGCGGGGCAAAAACACCTCGCCATACTGATCGGCATCCAGCCAGCCGCCTTTTTCGTCCAGCCGCAGCAGGGGCAGGGAATTGTCGTCGCCAAGGGTTATCATAGGGGCTCTCACAGCAAGCGGATAAAGCCAGGATCTTAGCCTGCCCGGGCTACAAAGGCCAAACTAAAAGGATCAGTATGACCGCAGTGCAACCGACCAGTACCGACAGGGGCAGGCCCAGCTTCCAGTAGTCCTTGAAGGCATAGCCACCCGGACCCATCACCAGCAGGTTGGACTGGTGGCCAATGGGCGTCAAGAAGGGCAGGGAGGCGCCTATCGCCACCGCCATCAGGAAGGGATCCGTCGCCGCCCCCAGGCCCTGGGCGGTACTGATGGCGATGGGGGCCATCAGTACCGCGGCGGCGGCATTGTTGATCACGTTCGACAACAGCATGGTGGCAAACAGTATGATGCCCAGCAGCCAAAACGGCGCCAGGGCGGCGCCGCTGGTCAATATTAACTGGGCGAGGCTCGCCGCCGCCCCAGTGCTTTCCAGCGCCCCGCCCAGGGGCAGGGTGGCCCCCAGCAGTACGATAATGGGCCAGTCTATGCTGCTGTAGAGCTCCCGCAGGCGGATCAGCCCGGTCAGTACCATGGCGCCGGCACAGGCGGTGAACGCCACCGGTGGCGAGACCAGTCCCAGGGCGGAAGCCAGGATCGCCAGGCCAAACAGGGCCAGGGGGCGGATCACCCGGGTGTGTTTGCCGATGCGCAGCGGGCGTTCGGCCAGGGGGTAGCAGCCAAAGCGCTCGAAGATACCGGCGAGGGTGTCTTTGTCCCCCTGCAGCAGCAGCACATCGCCGGGCTTGAAGCGAATATTGGCCAGGTTGGGAGGCAGCTTATAGCCTTCTCGGGCCACCGCCAGCAGGTTGACGCCATAGCCACGGCGCAACTTGAGATCGGCGGCAGAGCGCCCGATCAGCCGCGAATCGTGGCCGATCACCCCCTCCATCACGGTGATGTCCTTGCTGGTCAGGAAGCGCTCGGCCAGCTGCTCGTCCGCGTTCAGCTCCAGGCCACTGGCATCCAGGAAGGTTTTCAGGGTCTCGGCATCGGCCTTCAGCACCAGAATATCTTCCGCCCTCAGGCGTTGATAAGGGGCGGGGGCGGGCAGGCGCTGTTCATCCCGCACCAGGGCCAGGATCTGGATCTTGCCCCCCACCAGCTGTTCCAGCTCATAAAAGGTTTTATTGATGCCGCCGGCCTGTTCGGGAACGTAGACTTCGGTCAGGTATTCGGCGATATCGTAGAGGTTATCGCCCTTGTCGCTGCCGGTACGACTGGGCACCAGCAGGTGGCCCAGCAGCCAGATAAAAATGAGCCCGGCCAGTGCCACTCCCAGCCCGACCGGGGTAAAGTCGAACAGCTGAAAGGGCTCGCCCCCCAGGTTGCGCCTGAAGTCGGCGATAATGATATTGGGCGGCGTGCCGATCAGGGTGATGCAGCCGCCCAGCAGTGAACCAAAGGCCATGGGCATCAGCAGCTTGGAAACAGGGTTGCCGCTGGAGCGGCACAGTTTGAGGGCAATGGGGATCATGATCGCCATGGCGCCCACATTGTTCATAAAGGCGGAACACAGGGTGGTGACCGAGCTGAGGGCGACCAGCTGTAGCAGGGCGTTATTGCCGACCCGGCCCAGCAGGTTGGCCAGGGCGTCCACCACCCCCGCGCTCCACAGGGTATGGCTGATCACCAACACCGCGGCCACGGTAATCACGGCGGCATTGCCGAACCCGCTGAATATCTTATCTTCGGGGACCACGCCGGAGATGGCGCCGATCAGCAGCGCCATCATGGCCACCAGATCATAGCGCCAGTAATCGAGGATAAATAACAGCAGGGCGGCGAGCAGTATGATTCCGATAATCCATTGATCGATCATAATAGTATCCAGGCTGCCGGTATCTCCTGGGGCCATCTTAGGCGTAAAATGAATACTTGGCTACGATGAGGCGGAAACGATGCGTAATGAACTGGATACCAGGGTGGTGCTGGATGTGTTCGAGAAAGTCCAGCGACTCGGTGAGTCCCATGAACATGGCCACATCCTGGAAGGGATAGTGGCGACCTCCGACTTCGATGGCTACAGTGTCAACCTTTCCGGTAGCGGGGTGTCATTGCAGCTCAACTTCCATCAGAGCTATCGGTTCGATTATGCCAGCGAAAAGGAAAAGGCGCAGTTTATGGCCAAACTTGACTATATTCACCGTCATTTCACCCGGGGTGACAAGGAGGAATGAAGGTTGGTAACCCAACCGGATATGCTTCCGCTCCGGAAGAAAAAACTGGCTCATATTCTGCCACCCGGTGGCGTTCACCGGTTTTATCCTAACCGGATTAAACAAGTGGCTGTTTAATTTTCACTTACACATCGGCCAAAGGGCCAGCTCAGCCGACTCGCCGTGAATCCTTGGAGGCTCAGCCGTGCTTCTGACCGCCAGGGATGGCGGGAATGCCGGAACGGCAGGAATTTTCCGGCCGTGGCACGGATGTCGGCTGAGCAGATCCCTTTGTCCTCCTTTAAGCTCCGGCATCGCCTGCTGTGTCACCAGCCAACTCGGGCGTTAAGGAGAGGCAACAGAGCTACGACACAACAAAGATGACAAGATGCTTAATCAGATTGGTATAAGCCTTTGCCGTGATAACAAAAAAGCCCTCTATGCGAGGGCTTTCAGGCTGACACCAACTTAGTTGTGTTTGTGCAGCTCGGCGTTCAGCTCGATCGCGGACTGGTTGGTTTTCACTTCGATACGGCCGTTCTGGGAGTTACGACGGAACAGCAGATCCGGCTTACCGGCCAGCTCGGCGGCCTTAACGGTACCGACTTCGTTGTTCTGGTCGTCCAGTACGGTGACTTTGGCACCGGCGGTGATGTACAAACCGGATTCGATGGTGCAGCGATCGCCCAGGGGGATACCCAGGCCGGCGTTCGCGCCCAGCAGGCAACCTTCGCCAACGGAGATGATGATGTTGCCGCCACCGGATAGGGTACCCATGGTGGAGCAACCGCCGCCCAGGTCGGAACCGTTACCGACCACAACGCCCGCAGAGATGCGGCCTTCAACCATGCTCACGCCCAGAGTACCGGCGTTGAAGTTGATGAAACCTTCGTGCATCACTGTGGTGCCTTCGCCCACGTGTGCACCCAGGCGGATACGGGAGGCATCACCGATGCGCACGCCTGCCGGTACCACGTAGTCGGTCATTTTCGGGAATTTGTCGACAGAGTTGACGCTGATGGTGCGACCCTGTGCACGTGCCGCCAGCTGGCGATTAGCCAGTTCGTCCACCGCGATCGCGCCTTCAGAGGTCCAGGCCACGTTTGGCAGCAGGCCGAACATACCGGACAGATCCAGGCCGTGTGGCTTGATCAGGCGATGAGACAACAGCGCCAGCTTCAGGTAAACCTCAGCGGTGCTTGCTGGAGCCGCGTCGGTTTCCAGTATGGTTACCACCAGCGGCTGGCTGGTGCCTTCCAGAATCTCAACGATCCCCGCCTGAGCTTCAGCGTTCACAGACAGGAAAGCCGCTTCCAGATCTTTCAGTTGTGCGGCGCCGATTTCGATTGCAGCGTTGCCGCCTTGGTAACCGATCTTCGCAGCAACTGCGTTAACCAGTGCTTCATCAGCGTGCAGCAGCGGCAGGTTGTAGTAAACCTCCAACCATTCACCTTTGGCGGACTTGGTGCCCACACCCAGACCGAAAGCAAAGTTTGCCATCGTGGTAACTCCGTTAATTTGGTTTGAATTCGTAATCGGCTGGCGCACAGGGCGGCCAGCCGGGTGTTAATCAGTTGCAGGCTGAGCCTTACCGTTTGTTGGACAGTTCGGTGTACTGCTCAGCCTTGAAGCCCAGTACCTTGGTGCCGCCGGTATCCAGCAGCGGGCGCTTGATCATCGCAGGGTTCCAGCATCGGGCTGATGGTGCTGGTTTCATCAAGACAAAACTGGAACATCTTTTAACATATTTTGCCGTCCGGGTTGAGTTCGGCGACCAATTTTTCTCGTAATTCGGCTTGTTCCTGTTTACTCAATGGCCGGTCGGCGCTGTTGGTCAGGCTGAAAAAGTCCTCGACCCGCTCGCCGATGGTGGTGATCTTGGCGGCGTGCAGGTTAAGCCCCAACTGGCTGAAGACGGCACCGATGCGGGCCAGCAGCCCCGGAGTATCCAGGGCGACCAGCTCCATCCGGGTGTGTTTAATCTGTTTATCCGCTTGTAAAAAATTGACCTGGGTGCTGACCTTGAATTCCCGATGCCGGCGAGAAGGCGGACGCGAGCGAATGACCGGCGCCGTCTTGCTTACCAGCGCTTCGATCAGGCTGGCGCGCAGATGCGCGAAGCGGTCACTGCTCACCGGCTGGCCGTCCGGCTCCAGCACGATAAATGTATCCAGTGCATAGCCGTCCTTGGATGTCATGATCTGGGCGTCGTGGATATTGAGGTTCTTCTGATCCAGGGCGGCCGCCACCCGGGCAAACAGCTTGGGTGAGTCGGGGCTGTAGATAAACAGCTCGCTGCCGCCCCGCTCCGGTTGTTGGCTGAACTGTACCAGCGGGCGGGCGGCGTTGTCGTGGACCAGGATATGGCTGCTGTACCAGGCGATCTGTTCCGGAGTGTGGCGGATAAAGTAATCGGCGGTAAAGCGTGCCCACAGGGCCTTGATCCGTTCCTTGCCGATGCCCTCCTGGGTCAGCAGCTGACGGGCCTGGTGCTGATTTTCGCGGATGCGCAGGCGCAGGTCCGGCGGATTCTCCAGCCCCCGGCGCAGGGCCTTCTGGGTGATAAAATACAGCTCCCGCAGCAGGCTGCCTTTCCAGTCGTTCCACAGATGATCGTTGGTGGCGCAGATATCGGCGACCGTCAGGCAATAGAGATAATCCAGCCGCAGCTCATCGCGCACCAGGGTGGCGAATTCGGTGACCACGTCCGGGTCATAGATATCCCGGCGCTGGGCGGTGACCGACATCAGCAGATGCTGGCGCACCAGCCAGGACACCAGCCGGGCGTCGGATTTGTCCAGGCCGTGATTGAGGCAGAAGGCCAGGGCATCGTCCGACCCCAGCTCGGAATGATCTCCGCCCCGGCCCTTGGCGATATCGTGGAACAGGGCCGCCAGATAGAGCAGTTCGGGCTTGCGTAGCCGGCCGATGATTTCATGGCACAGGGGGTGGCTGCGGCGGGCCGAGGACTCACGGAACAGGGCGATATTCTTCAGCAGCCGATGGGTGTGCTCATCCACCGGATAGGCATGAAACATGTCGAACTGCATCTGGCCGACGATCTTGCTCCACTGGGGAAAATAGGCTGCCAGAATGCCGTAGCGGTGCATCAGGGTCAGCGGCAGGCCGATGCCGTTGGGGTGGCGCAGCAGCATCATGAACAGGCGGCGGCAGTCGGCCCGCTCGCATAGAAAGCCGGACAGGCGGCGGCGGGCATCCCGCAACTGGCGAAGTGTGGTGGAATAGATGCCGGTGATCTGCGGGTGGGCGGCGATCTGATAAAACAGCCGCAGGATGGCGGCCGGCTCATCCTTGAACAGATTGGGCTGCACCATGTCGATCAGCCGTCCGCGCAGGCGAAATTCGGGGGTCAGGGTTTTCACGTCCATGGCGATATTGCCGAGGATGGCCTCATCAAACAGCTGCAGCAGCATTTCGTTGAGCTCGGCGACCCGGCGCACCGTTTGATAGAAGCGCTTCATCATCTGCTCAATCGGCTCGTTTTTCTCACCGGCAAAGCCGAGGGCCGTGGCCACCGCCCGTTGTCGGTCAAACAGCAGCCGGTTGTCACTGCGGTGGATAACCATGTGCAGGGCGAAGCGCAGTTTCCATAAAAATGCCTGGCAGTCGAGCAACTCCCGGTATTCGGCCCGGGACAGGAAACCGTGGCTGACCATCTCACTGAGGGTCGAGGCACCAAAATGACGGCGGGCCACCCAGCTGATGGTCTGGATGTCACGCAGGCCGCCCGGGCTGCTCTTGATATCCGGCTCCAGCTTGTAGCTGGTGTCCTGATACTGGCGGTGGCGGGCCTCCTGCTCTTGCCGCTTGGCCTCGAAAAAGGCGTGGCTGGGCCAGAATTGCTCCGGTGCCGTGGCTTGGGTGAGAGCGGCAAAGGTATCGTAGCAGCCGCTGATCAGCCGTGCCTCGATAAGGTTGGTGGCAACCGTGATGTCTTTTTCCCCTTCCTCCACGCATTCCGCCACCGAACGCACGCTGTGCCCGATCTCCAGGTGCAGATCCCACAGCAGGGTGATAAAGCTGCCGATACGCTCGCCCAGCTCCTCCGAGTGGTGCTCCCGGGACAGGATCAGCAGGTCGATATCGGAGTAGGGATGCAGCTCCCCCCGACCATAGCCGCCGACGGCGACCAGGGCCAGCTCGGGATCCGCATCCAGCCCGTGCTGCTGCCAAAGCCCGGTCAGCAGTTGATCCATGTACTGGGAGCGGGTGGCGACCAGCTCCAGCACGTCATCCCCGGCATCGAAGCGTCGTGCCAGCCAGCCCTGCAGGCTGGCCAGCATTTCCTTGCATTTGCTTAAGGTGAGCTGCTCCGGCAGGAGCAGGGCGGGGGCAAGTAAACTGGCGTCCATGAAGTACATATTCCTGAGACCGGGGATAAGTCTAAGTTAACAAACTCCGGGGAGGGAAGGTAGGGCAGAATTAGTCCCGGGGAGTGGACCGAGCCATTCCCCGAGTGTCAAGGCACGGGGTCGGGGATCAACCCATGGCGGGTGAAGCTGCCTCCGGCTGTTCATCCCGAGCAAAGACGGCTTCATCGGTCTGGCCCATCAGCTTGCTGGTGATGCTGCCCGCGGTCATGGAACCACTGACATTGAGGGCGGTGCGGGCCATATCGATCAGCGGCTCGATGGAGATCAGCAGCGCCGCCAGTGCCACCGGCAGGCCCATGATCGGCAGCACGATCAGGGCGGCGAAGGTGGCGCCGCCGCCGACACCGGCCACCCCGAACGAGGCCAGGGTGATCACCCCGACCAGGGTGGCCAGCCACAGGGGGTCCAGCACCTCTATGCCCAGGGTGGGGGCTATCATCACCGCCAGCATGGCCGGATAGATGCCGGCGCAGCCGTTCTGGCCGATGGTGGCCCCGAAGGAAGCGGAGAAATTGGCGATGCTGGCGGGGACCCCCAGTTTCTGGCTTTGTGCCTGGACATTCAGCGGTATGGTGGCGGCGCTGGAACGGCTGGTGAAGGCGAAGGCCAGTACCGGCCAGATCTTCTGGAAAAAGCGCCGGGCGTTGATTCCCACCAGGGTCAGCAGCAGGCCGTGCACCAGGAACATGATGGCAATGGCCACATAGGAGGCAACCAGGAAGGCCGCCAGGCTGAGCACATCCTGTACATTGGAGCCGGCCACCACCTTGGTCATCAGGGCCATCACCCCATAGGGGGTCAACTTCATCACCAGTCGCACCAGACGCATCACCAGGGCCTGCAACGCTTCGATACCGGCGATCACCCGCTTGCCTTGCTCGGGACTGTCCTTGAGCAGTTGCAGGGCGGCCAGGCCGAGGAACACCGCAAAGATCACCACGCCTATGATGGAGGTGGGGCTGGCGCCGGTCATATCCGCAAAAGGGTTGCGGGGTACGAAGGACACCAGCAGCTGGGGCAGGGACAGGTTGGCCACGTTCGCCACCTGGGCTTCCAGCTGTTCGGCCCGGGCCAGTTCACGGGCACCCTGTACCAGGCCATCGGCGCTCAGGCCGAAGGCGTAGGTGACCCCGACCCCGATCAGGGCGGCGATGGCGGTGGTGAACAACAGGGTACCTATGGTCAACAGGCTGATCTTGCCGAGGGTGGCGGCGTTATGCAGGCGCGCCACGGCGCCCATGATGGAGACCAGCACCAGGGGGATCACTATCATCTGCAGCAGCCGCACATAGCCGCTGCCCACCACATTGACCCATTCCAGGGTCCGGGCGATGGTCGTGACGTCGTAGAACAGCTGCATGGTGAAGCCGGCGGCCACGCCGAACAGCAAACCGGTCAATACCTGGCGGGACAGGGTCAGCCCCTGGCTGGAAAGACGCCCGAGCAACAGCATAAATGCAACAAAAAAAGCTAGATTTAGCAACAAAACCAGCATTTTGGCTCCAGAAAATAGCGGAAAATCATAGTTGACCGCGATGCTAGCAGCAGATTGAACCGGGAGACAGAATATCTGGTTATGGCATATAACTTTTAGGATTAAAAAATTATTTATGTATTTCTTTTTATGTTGCCACGGAAAGATAAACGGCAAGGGCAGGCGTTTTCACCTGCCGCTAGGCCGCTTACTGCTGTTGCTTGAGCAGATCGCGTATTTCGGTGAGCAGGAGTTCCTCCTTGGAAGGCGCGGGCGGCGCAGCAGCTGTTGCCTCTTCCTTGCGTTTCAATTTATTGAGGGTCTTGATCACCATAAAGATGGCAAACGCCACTATGGTGAAGTCCAGTACCGTCTGAATGAAGAGGCCGTAGGATAGGGTCACGGCAGGGGTTTCCCCCGCGGCGTCCTGCAGCACTATGCCCAGATCGGAGAAGTCGACACCGCCGATCAGTACGCCGATGGGCGGCATGATGACATCATTGACCAGGGAGGTAACGATCTTGCCGAAGGCGGCACCTATGATGATACCGACCGCCATGTCGACGACATTGCCTTTAACCGCAAACTCTTTGAACTCTGTTAGCAGGCTCATTTTTTGTTCCATTTCTGTGTAGAGGGCGAGTTCAATATTAGGCGGCAAATTCGCGTCCTGACAAACCAAGAGGGTGTCGTTATCACGGTGTCAGCAGCATCAGGGCAGGAGCAGGCGCAAAAGCAAGGGCCGGATACGGCGGGGGATAATCCCCTCCGTATCCGGCCCTTTAAAGCTCGGCTGTGTATTTAGAGTTTGCGCACCCGGACGCTGCGCCCCTTGATCTTGCCTTCCTGCAGGCGCTTAAGGGCCTGTTTGGCACTGTCTCTGTGGACCGCCACATAGGAATGCATCTCGGTAATATCGATCTTGCCCACCTGGCTGCCGGCGATGCCGCCTTCCCCGGTCAGGGCGCCCAGTATATCGCCGGCGCGGATCTTGCTCTTGCGCCCGGCGGCCAGGGACAGGGTGACCATGGCCGGTGCCTGCGGCGCCAGGGTGCTGTCCAGCTCGGCAAGCGTACCCTGGGGAATGGTGGCCTGTTGATATTCTTCGATCAGGTTTACCCTATGGGCATCCCGCGGGCTGTAGAGGCTCAGTGCCAGCCCCTGCTGACCGGCGCGTCCGGTCCGGCCGATGCGGTGTACATGCACTTCGGGATCCTGGGGCAGGTCATAGTTGATCACCGCCGCCAGCTCCTTGATATCCAGGCCACGGGCCGCCACATCGGTGGCCACCAGCACGCTGGCGCTCTGGTTGGCGAAGCGGATTAACACCTGATCCCGCTCCCGCTGCTCCAGATCACCGTTTAACGACAGGGCAGAGAAACCCAGGCCGGACAGATGTTCGCTCACCTCCTGGCAGGCGCGCTTGGTATTGCAGAACACCACCGCAGAGGTAGGGGCATAATGGCTGAGCAGGGTGGCCAGGGCTTCGCGACGCAATTCCGGCGCGACTTCATACAGGGTCTGGCTGATGGCATCGGCCCTATGTTGCGCCTCGACGCTGACCTCTACCGGCGCGCGTTGCACCCCCTGACTCATCTGGGCGATACCCTCGGGATAGGTCGCCGAAAACAGCAGGGTCTGACGGTGACGGGGGGCATGCTCTATGACCCGGTTGATCTCGTCGGTAAAGCCCATATCCAGCATACGGTCGGCTTCATCCAGCACCAGGGTGTTCAGGTTGGCGAGCCGCAGGGTGCCCTTGTCCAGATGCTTGAGGATGCGGCCTGGGGTGCCGACCACGATATGGGCGCCAAATGCCAGGGAGGCGCTCTGCGGCGCCGACGGTGAGCCGCCACAGAGGGTGACCAGCTTGACGTTGGCCAGGGTGCGGGCCAGGCGACGGACTTCCCGCGCCACCTGATCGGCCAGTTCACGGGTCGGGCAGAGCACCAGGGCCTGTACCTCGAGCAGGCTGACATCCAGTCGCGACAAGAGCCCCAGGCCAAAGGCGGCAGTTTTACCACTGCCGGTTTTCGCCTTGGCGATAATATCCTTGCCCTCGAGGATCAGTGGCAGACTTTGGGCCTGAATAGGAGTCATCTGGACATATTCGAGGCTGGCCAGGTTGTCGATCAGTGCGGGTGCCAGGGGCAGGGTGGCGAATTCAGTGTTATTCACGGAGGACTCTTCAATCTGTGATGGAGGATGCCGGAAGGCGTGGGGATAATAACAAAAATGTGGTGAAATCGCAGCCACAAAAAAAGGCAGCTGAGGCTGCCTTGCGTTACCAAGCTGTTAATCCAGTGCTTATTATGCTTCTTGGCCTTCCAGGACTATGCTGATGGCATGATTTCCTTTGGGTCCTTCCTGTATTTCGTATTGAACGACCTGGCCCGCTTTCAGGGTTCTGTATCCCTCCATTTTGATGGTGGAAAAGTGTGCAAACACGTCTTCACCGCCCTCTTGTGGACAAATAAAACCAAATCCTTTTGCGTTGTTAAACCACTTCACCGTACCGGTTGCCATACATCTGCATCCTTTTTGCTCAAACATCCTAAACAACATTGAGTAATTGGCCGCCGCCAATTATAACTACAGGCGATTTTACGCCGGATGCGGCAGCCACAGGCACCTGGATGCCCATGGTTACCAATCGACCACTTTAGTTCAACTTAAGTGGTAGTCAAGCATTTGTTTACTAACAGATAACATACCGGTGATTAGGCTATTGACAGCGTCAGGTTTAGCGGTAGTGTGATGGAAAGGCTAAAGTAAAGTTATGAGCAGGAGAGATCAGCAGACGGTCGGTGATCGGGTCAAAGAGGCGGAGGAAACTGCGCTGCAGCCGCCTCCCATGTACAAGGTCATCTTGAACAACGACGATTATACCCCCATGGATTTTGTGGTGGAGGTACTGCAAAAATTCTTTGCAATGGATGAGGACAAGGCCACGCAGGTGATGCTGGCGGTACATTATCAAGGTAAAGGGGTTTGCGGATTGTTTACCGCAGAGATTGCAGAAACCAAGGTAGCGCAAGTGAACAAGTTTGCACGTATGCATGAACATCCGTTGTTATGCACCATGGAGCAGGCATGAGTTAAGACCCGCCGCAACGGGACACCGCAGTTTTTTAGGGGAGGTGCCTATGTTGAACAAAGACCTTGAAAGCACGTTGAATGAAGCCTTCAACGAAGCCCGGCGCGCTCGCCATGAGTTTATGACAGTGGAGCACCTGTTACTCGCCCTGTTGGACAATCCATCAGCCCGGGAAGCGCTGACCGCCTGTGGCGCCAATATGGAACAGTTGCGACGTGAAACCAAAACCTTCATCGAACAAACCACACCATTGATCCCGGCCGGCGAGAGCGAGCTGGAAACCCAGCCGACCCTGGGTTTCCAACGGGTATTGCAGCGCGCCGTATTCCATGTGCAATCCTCCGGCAATGCCGAGGTGACAGGTGCCAACGTGCTGGTCGCCATTTTCAGCGAACAGGAGTCCCAGGCGGCATTCCTGTTGAAAAAGGCCCAAGTCGGTCGGCTGGATGTGGTCAACTTCCTGTCTCACGGCGTCCGTAAGGACGGTCAGGGCGAAGAGCCGTCGGCGGCCCAGCAAAGCGAGGAAAACAACGAAGAAAATGCCAACAGCCAGACCGAAGGCTTTGTCATCAACCTCAATCAATGGGTGAAAGATGGCCGTATCGATCCGCTGATCGGCCGGGATCAGGAACTCAACCGCACCATACAGGTGCTATGCCGCCGCCGTAAAAACAACCCCCTGCTGGTGGGGGAGGCCGGGGTGGGCAAGACCGCCATCGCCGAAGGCTTGGCCTATCGCATCGTGCATCAGGATGTGCCGGAGATCATCGCCGACAGCACCATCTATTCACTGGACATGGGCTCCTTGCTGGCGGGCACCAAATACCGGGGCGACTTCGAAAAGCGTTTCAAGTCCTTGCTCAAGCAGTTTGAAAAGCAGAAAGGTGCCATCCTGTTTATCGATGAAATCCACACCATCATAGGGGCCGGTGCCGCTTCTGGTGGTCAGCTGGATGCGGCCAACCTGCTTAAACCCCTGCTGTCCAGCGGTCAGATCCGCTGTGTTGGCTCCACCACCTATCAGGAATACAGCCAGATCTTCGAAAAAGACCGGGCCCTGGCCCGTCGCTTCCAGAAAATCGATATTCTGGAGCCGTCCATCGATGACACCACCAAGATACTGCTGGGCCTGAAGAGCCGCTATGAATCGCACCATGACGTGCGCTATACCAACAAGGCGATCCGGGCCGCCGCCGAGCTGTCCGCCAAATACATCAACGATCGCCACCTGCCCGACAAGGCAATAGACGTTATCGACGAGGCGGGTGCTCAGGTGCGCATGCAACCGCCGTCCAAGCGCAAGAAAACCATTGGTGTGGGCGATATCGAGTCTATCGTTGCCAAGATAGCCCGTATTCCGGAAAAATCCGTGTCATCTTCCGATAAAGAGGCGCTGAAAAACCTGGAGCCGAACCTTAAGATGGTGGTGTTTGGCCAGGACAAGGCCATCGAGGTATTGACCGACTCCATTCGTCTGAGCCGCTCCGGCCTGGGCAACGAAAAACGCCCGGTCGGCTCCTTCCTGTTCGCCGGCCCTACCGGTGTGGGTAAAACCGAGGTGACTCAGCAATTGGCGCGGATCATGGGTATCGAACTTATCCGTTTCGATATGTCGGAATATATGGAATCCCATACCGTGTCCCGCCTGATAGGCGCGCCTCCGGGCTATGTGGGCTTCGATCAGGGCGGTCTGCTCACCGATGCGGTGATCAAGCATCCCCATTCGGTGGTCCTGCTGGATGAAATAGAGAAAGCCCACCCGGATGTGTTCAACCTGCTGTTACAGGTGATGGACAACGGCACCCTGACCGATAACAACGGCCGTAAGGCGGACTTCCGCAATGTGATCCTGGTGATGACCACCAATGCCGGGGTGCAGGAAACGGTGCGTAAGTCCATCGGTTTCCAGCAACAGGATCACAGCCATGATGCGATGACCGAGATCAACCGCACCTTCGCGCCCGAGTTCCGTAACCGGCTCGACCATATCATCTGGTTCAACCATCTGAATATGGACATTATCCACCGGGTGGTCGACAAATTTATTGTCGAGCTGCAGGCCCAGCTGGATGCCAAAGGGGTTTCGATGGAGGTCAGCGAGCCCGCCCGTCACTGGCTGGCGGAAAGAGGCTACGACAAGTCGATGGGGGCCCGGCCGATGGCCCGGGTGATCCAGGAAAAACTGAAAAAGCCCCTGGCCAATGAGCTGTTGTTCGGTGAGTTGGTCGGCGGCGGTACAGTGCGGGTAACCTTGCAGGACGACAAGCTGCATTTCGACTTTCAGTCGGAGGCGTCACTGGCTCACTGAGCCGGCAAAGGTAACGACCAAGGGGAGGCGACGGCTTCCCCTTTCTTTTGGAGCCGGGACCATGGCAGTGGTTGTCCGAGGTGATGGACGCCTGGAGTAAGGCAGGGTTTTTCCGCCGGGGGCCAGGCTAGCGCCGGTTTCGCTTAGGTGGCGCGCATCGGGTTGATGTTGTTGCTACGGAACAGCGCAATGCATGACTATGGTGGCGATGATGGGCTCAAGGTCGGAGACTGGGGAATGGGGACGAGTGATTGGTCGGCCACTCCCCACCCCCTATTCTTCGCCCCTCAAGCTGGTCGCTTGCAGCAATATCAGATATTGATTATGCGGAGAGCGGAAGAGTATCGGTTAGCGGGCGCGGAAGACGATGCGTCCTTTTGACAGATCATAAGGAGTGAGCTGGACAGTCACCTTGTCACCGGTCAGGATGCGGATGTAGTTCTTGCGCATCTTGCCAGAGATATGAGCGGTGACCACGTGGCCATTTTCCAGCTCAACGCGAAACATGGTGTTCGGCAAGGTCTCCAGGATGGTACCTTGCATTTCAATACTGTCTTCTTTAGCCATTGAGTCCTCTTGTTAGCGCAGGCAATAAAAACGGCAGGGATCATGCCGGATTTCGTCTTGTGTGTAAAGTTTCACCTCAGTCTTTCATCCACCGCCACTGGCCGGAAATCAGGCGTTGGTGGGGACGGTAATGTCGCTTGTAATTCATTTTGTTGCAACCATCTACTTGATATCCGAGATAAAGCCATTCCTTATTGAGTTCCCGGGCCAGCTTGATTTGGCTCAGGATGGCAAAGGTTCCCAGCGACCTGTGTTCGAGCTCGGGGTCATAAAAGGTATACATGGCACTCAGGGAGTGTCTGAGCAAGTCGGTTACCGCCACCGCCACCAGGCGTTCCCCCAGCCAGCACTCCATAAACAGCGGCGGTAGCCAGTGGCATAATAGAAAGCCTTCGTATTGTTGCCGGCTGGCCGGGTACATGGCGCCGTCCCGGTGACGCGCATTGATATAAGATTGATACAGGTGAAAATATTCCGGCTTGTCTTGTTCACTGAGGGAAATATACAGCTCGGCATTTTGCCTGGCGGTGCGTTTCTGACTGCGGCTGGGCTGGAAGTTGTTTACATCAATCCGCAATGATTCGCAGGCATGGCAGGAATGACAATGGGGCCGGTAAATATCGGCGCCGCTGCGGCGAAAGCCGGCACTGAGCAGGCGTTCATAGCCTTCGGGACACAGTAGCTCCCGGTCAAGCAAGACCAGTAGCTGCTCCTGCTGGCCCGGCAGATAGCTGCACAGGTGCTTGGGAGTAAGCCCGACTTTTAAGATGACTTCCTTCATAATTTCAATTCACCTGGTTGCCAGCAGGATCCTGTCAAGGGTTGTTGTTGCAATACCTTGAGTTTATGCAGAAACCGCTGGCGGGGCCATGTAACGGCACCCAAACTCAGCAGGTGGGGGTTGGGCAGCTGACAATCAATCAGCTGGCCGCCATGGCGCGCAAAATGACGACACAAGGCCAGCATGGCTATCTTTGAGGCATTATCCACCCGATGGAACATGGACTCGCCACAAAACAGGGTCCCCAGGTTCAGGCCGTACAGGCCTCCGACCAAATCGTGACCCTGCCAGACCTCGATGGAATGGGCGTGTCCGGCCCGGTGCAGCTCGCCATAGGCCAGTTCTATTTCGCGGGTGATCCAGGTGCCCTGCCGGTGCTCACGCAGGCTGCGGCAGGCGTGAATCACATACTCGAAGGCGGTGTTCAGGGTCACCTTGAAGCGTTGGCTGCGTGCCAGCTTGGCGAGGGTCCGGCTGACATGCAGCCGTTCCGGCTCCAGTACGGCCCGGGGATCCGGCGACCACCAGAGCAGCGGCTGGCTTTTGTCAAACCAGGGGAAAATGCCCATCTGGTAGGCCAGTAACAGCCGGTTGGGTGACAGATCTCCTCCCACCGCCAACAGGCCGTTTGGATCATCCAGCGCCTGTTGGGGATCGGGAAACCATAACGTGTGATTGAGCAATGTAAGCATAACCGGCCTTATGGTTCTGGGTTATTCCCGTTCGGAGCTGAGCCGGTCCTTGCCCGTTTTTTCCTCTATATAATCCCGGATGAAATGGCGCACTTTCTGTGACGGGGTCACATCTTCTTTGGCACACAGCTCCTCGAACATGGCTTTTTTTCGGGGATCGATCAGCAAGGTCAGGCGAGCGGTACGTTGTTCCATCATGACTCCGGATTCTCCAGCGAAGATGTTAATCAGATTAACATTGAATGATTCTCTGATGAAAATGTAGTGATCACGCATTTCCCATGTAACCCAGGGGGTGTTCCGATACTGCCCATGATGTCGCCGCCGCCCCAACAGGGCACGCGCAAGGCAGCAGGCGCCACGCTATAGTGGGCCTATTGTCAGGCTGCTAACGCAGGGCGCGCCCTGTTGGGCCATGACCCGAAGGGGTGAGGCTGTGCCGCCCCGTTGCGGCGTTGCTTACCACTGATGTGGGCCCACCACACTGCGTGGTGCGCATCTTGCCACGAAGCGGCACAGCCTCAGCGTCATTTATACGCAGTAACGGAACACACCCTAGCCGGGCCAGGGTTTAGCCGGTTGAGGGACATCAGCTTTTATCCGAGCTTGAGGGAGGCATTGGCGGATATTCCGCCGGCAAGGTACGATGGACCGAGTGGTAAGCTGGCAGCCAGCCTGCGGAGTGGGGGATAGGCTATGGGGGCAACAGAATGCCGGCTCGACAACAGGAAGCGGGGGAGCCCCGCTTCCTGTCTGAACGGCGTTATTTCCCTTCTTTAGCGTCCAGATAGCGCTCGGCGTCGAGGGCGGCCATGCAGCCGGTGCCGGCGGAGGTAATGGCCTGACGATAGACGTGGTCCATCACATCACCGGCGGCGAACACGCCTTCGATGCTGGTCTGGGTGGCATTGCCCTGGGTGCCGGACTGCACTTTCAGGTAGCCGTTGGCCATTTCCAGCTGGCCTTCGAAGATCTGGGTGTTGGGCTGATGGCCGATGGCCACAAACACCCCGGTCACATCCAGCTGTTCGGTCTGCTCCGAGCCGGTGTCTTTCAGGCGAATACCGGTCACTCCCATGTTGTCACCCAGCACTTCATCCAGGGTGCGGTTGGTGTGCAGCACGATATTGCCGTTGTTGACCTTGTCCATCAGCCGGTCGATCAGGATCTTCTCGGAGCGGAACTGCTCGCGTCTGTGCACCAGGTGCACTTCTGCTGCGATATTAGCCAGGTACAGGGCCTCTTCCACCGCGGTGTTGCCGCCGCCGATCACGGCGACCTTCTGGTTGCGATAAAAGAATCCGTCACAGGTGGCGCAGGCGGACACCCCACGGCCTTTGAAGGCTTCTTCCGACGGTAGGCCCAGGTACTTGGCGGAGGCGCCGGTGGCGATGACCAGGGCATCACAGGTGTATTCCCCATTGTCGCCTTTCAGGCGGAAGGGGCGCTGTTGCAGCTCGACTTCATTGATATGGTCGAACAGGATTTCGGTTTCAAAGCGCTCGGCGTGCTCTTTCATGCGTTCCATCAAGGCCGGACCGGTCAAACCTTCAGCATCGCCGGGCCAGTTTTCCACTTCCGTGGTAGTGGTCAGCTGGCCGCCTTGCTGAATACCTGTCACCAGCACAGGATTGAGGTTGGCCCGTGCGGCATACACGGCGGCGGTGTAACCTGCGGGGCCGGAACCCAGGATTAGCAATTTGGCGTGTTTGGCTTGGCTCATCTATGTCTCTCCAACCGTGGCGATATGCACATTTTGATGCGTCCGATTGTAGGGGATAGGCCAAAGGTAATAAAGACCAAGAAAGCGATTGCCCTAATCGCCCGGCTGTCCGCTGTACTCATAAGTGAACAGGGGTGTGCTCTAATCCTGCCGGCAGTAAGGTACCGGTTGTGCCGAATGACGCATAAAGCAGCATTATAACGAATAGTTATGCATTATAACCTTAAGGTAGGTGTTCGGTTAAAAGTTATCATTTTGCGCGACATAGGCGGGGTAAAGAGTAAAAATTCCTCTTGGTGTGGAATTATTATTTGTCCGCAGTTGGCTTTGTAGCGTGTTTGACTGCTACTGGTTTTTTTGCGAAAAAATGAGAATATTGCAATGATTAATCCTATTCAGCCGACAAAAAAACCACAAATAAGCATCACGAAGCGTTGGTATCCAATTTATCTGCTATTTTTCTTCGTTTTGTCATGCTATGTTGTGGTGGATTGAAATTTAATAGCTAATCGATAATTTTAGTTTTTTATTTACTTTGGGGCGGCGCGGACGGCCATGCCAGGCTGTATGGATAGGTTGCCGGGCCGAAGCACAATATACCTTTGATGTTATAGAGATATTGTGCTTTCCTGTGGTTTTGTGCCATACAAGTTTGTTGTTACTAGTGGGATGTATCGAAGATGAGCCAAAGGATGGATGAAGTACTGGACTCCAACAGCCGACCAGCAAAAGAGCTGGATCGTATCGACCGCAATATACTCAATGAATTACAGCAGGACGGCCGTATTTCAAACGTAGAATTGTCCAAGCGTGTCGGTTTGAGTCCTACTCCTTGCCTGGAGCGGGTGCGTCGTCTGGAGCGACAGGGGTATATCGAAGGTTATACCGCAATTCTTAACCCCCAGTTCCTCGACGCCTCTCTACTGGTATTCGTGGAGATCACCCTGAACCGGGGCACTCCCGATGTGTTTGATGAGTTCAACGACGCGGTGCAGGCGTTGGAAGAAATCCAGGAATGCCATCTGGTTTCCGGTGACTTCGACTACCTGTTAAAGACCCGGGTGGCCGATATGTCCGCCTATCGCCAATTGCTGGGGGAAACCCTGTTGCGCCTGCCCGGGGTCAACGACACCCGCACCTATGTGGTGATGGAAGAGGTTAAACAGAGCAATCGTCTGGTGATAAACACGCGCTAGGCTGTGCTTAACCGTCCGGCTCTGGTATTTTTATGCCGGACGGGGAACCAAATCGAGTCAGATCAACGAGCGGCCCAGTGCCGCTCGTTTGTTGTTTAGGATCAGGCGACCCGTCCTGTCGCTCATCTGAGTCAGAATGTAATAACAATAATAGCGAGGAGCAGGCGTTTGGCTGAGAAAAAGCTGTTTACTCCCATGTCTGGTTTACAGCGTCTGTTTGAGGCCGGATTAATTATCATCATCTTGCTGGCCATCTACATGATGCTGGCCCTGATGTCCTATCATCCTTCCGATCCCGGCTGGTCACAGACCGCCTGGGGCGGCGACATCAGCAATGCAGCCGGGCCAGCCGGTGCCTGGCTGGCCGATATCCTGTTGTTTGTCTTTGGTTTTTCCGCCTATGTGTTGCCGCCGGCCCTGGTCCTGCTGGGGTGGTCCCTGCTGTGGCGCCCAAAAAGTCTGGGTGAGATTTGCTATCTCACCCTCAGCCTGCGCATCGTCGGTTTCCTGTTGCTGGCCTTCAGCCTGTTGGCGCTGGCCAGCATGAATGTTAGTAATATCTACTACTTTTCCGCCGGTGGCCTGATCGGCGACATGCTGGCCGGCGCCATGAACCCGGTGTTTGGCTGGCTGGGCACGACCTTGCTGCTGCTCTGTAGTTTTGCCACCGGGGTCACCTTTTTTACCGGCTGGTCCTGGTTGCTGATTGTCGAGCGGCTGGGAAGTTCGGTGCTGTTGGCCCTGGCCTGGCTCGGCAACGCCCCGGCGCATATTGCCGCCTGGCAAGAGCAGCGGCGCTATGGCCGGGGCGTCGATGAAGAGCCAGCCGGTCAGCTGGTGCCGGCAGCCGGATTGGCGCCGGTTGATGAGTCCGGCCTTTCAACCTGGGAAAGACTTAAGGAGCGGCTGAAAAGCGACAAGAAGCCGTTGACCAAGGGGTCATGGCAATACGATGATGAAGACCCGCTGTTGGCCGAGTCGGCCCCGGTACCTGTGGCTAAGTCGCAACTGCAGAAAAAGGTGCCGCCGGCGCGTAAAGAGCCGGTCTTCAGCCATGAACTGTCAGAATTCGACTTGGCCGACGAGCGGGTTTCGACGCCAGGCCGGGCCCGGCCTGAGCCACAGGCTCAGATTCAGACCAAGGCCCCGGACTGGGAGACGGACTTTGACCAGGATGAATCTGAAGATGAGCTGTTGGATCTGCCCTGGCTGCAGCCTGGCGCTGATGAGGAGCAGGCACCGCCTCCCGTCAGGTCGGCCACAGTGCCGACGCCTGCGCCCAGGCGGCAAGATCTGCCACCTTTGCCTTCAGTTGAACTGCTGGATTTACCCCAGCGGCAGCACCAGCCGGTCAGCGAGGCCGAGCTGGAACGCATCGCCCGCCTGGTGGAGGCCAAGCTGGCCGACTATAACGTGCAGGCCAGCGTGGTGGGTGTCTATCCGGGTCCGGTGATCACCCGTTTCGAGCTGGATCTGGCGCCTGGCGTCAAGGTCAGCAAGATAACCAACCTGGCCCGGGATCTGGCTCGCTCCCTGTCGGCGATCAGCGTGCGGGTGGTGGAAGTGATCCCCGGCAAGCCTTATGTGGGCCTGGAGCTGCCCAATAGCCGGCGGGAAACCGTGTTCCTCCGGGAAGTGCTAGACAGCGAGGCTTTCCGGCGCAGCGAGCATCCCCTGACCCTGGTTTTGGGGCAGGATATCGCCGGCGAGCCGGTGGTGGCCAACCTGGCGCGTATGCCCCATGTGTTGGTGGCCGGGACCACAGGCTCGGGCAAGTCGGTGGGCGTCAACGTGATGATCCTGTCCATGCTCTACAAAGCTAGCCCGGAAGATGTGCGTTTTATCATGATCGACCCCAAGATGCTGGAGCTGTCGGTCTATGAGGGCATCCCCCACCTGCTGACCGAAGTGGTCACCGATATGAAGGAAGCGGCCAATGCCCTGCGCTGGTGCGTGGGCGAGATGGAGCGGCGCTACAAGCTGATGTCGGCCATGGGGGTGCGTAATCTCAAGGGCTTCAATAGCAAGGTGCAGGATGCCATCGACGCCGGCGAGCCGCTGAGGGATCCTCTGTGGCAACCGACCCAGTCGATGGATACCTATCCGCCGGCGCTGGAAAAACTGCCCCATATCGTGGTGGTGATCGATGAATTCGCCGACATGATGATGATCGTCGGCAAGAAGGTGGAGGAGCTGATTGCTCGTATCGCCCAGAAGGCACGGGCAGCCGGTATCCATTTGATCCTGGCGACCCAGCGTCCCTCGGTGGATGTGATCACCGGCCTGATCAAGGCTAACATCCCCACCCGGATGTCGTTCCAGGTATCGAGCAAGATAGACTCGCGCACCATACTGGATCAGCAAGGGGCCGAGTCCCTGCTGGGGATGGGCGACATGCTTTACCTGCCAGCCGGGGACAGCAACCCGACCCGGGTGCACGGCGCCTTTGTCGACGATCATGAAGTACACAAGGTGGTGGCCGACTGGAAGGCCAGAGGGGAGCCCAACTACATAGAGGAGATCCTCAATGGCGATGTAGGCAGTGATGGTCTGCTGCCCGGAGAAATCCCCGAGGGCGGTGATGATGAGCTGGATCCCCTGTTCGACGAGGCGGTGGCTTTTGTCGTAGAGAGTCGCCGTGGCTCTACCTCCAGCGTGCAACGTAAGTTCAAAATAGGCTACAACAGGGCCGCCCGTATTATCGAACAGATGGAATATCAGGGCATAGTGAGTGCAGCGGGCGGTAATGGTCAACGTGAAGTGCTGGCGCCTCCGCCAGCCCGGGAGTAAAGATGAAAAAACTGGCAACCTTAGGCCTGCTGCTGTTGTCCGTCAGTGGTGCCGCCCTGGCCGATGCCCGGGCAGATTTACAGAAAAAACTAGCCACCTTCGAGCGTTTTTCTGCCAGCTTTAGCCAGCAGGTCTTCGACGAGCGGGGCGAGCCGATGCAGAGTGCCGGCGGCACCATGGAGCTGTCCCGACCGGATCGCTTCCGCTGGCATACCCAGGTACCGGATGAGAGCCTGATCGTGTCCAACGGCACCGATGTGTGGATGTACGATCCCTTTGTCGAACAGGTCACCATAGTGCCGCTGGCTGAGGCGGTGCTGAATACCCCCTTCCTGCTGATCGCCGGTAGCGACGGTCATCGTTGGCAGCAATACGATGTCAGCAGGCAGGGCGATGCCTATGTGGTCAAAAGTCGGAACGCGGCCGAACTTATCAAGGAGTTCAGCCTAACCTTTGACCGCCAGAACCGCATCGAGCGTTTCGTGGTGATCGAGTCCGGCGGCCAGCGCAGTGAGTTCAGCCTGAGCGAGGTGGACACGTCGCCGACATTCCAGGCCGGCCGCTTCCAGTTTAACCCGCCTTCCGGGGTGATGATCGACGATCAACGCTGATCATAGGCAGCGGTGATGGGGGAGTTGGGATTGGTGAAATGAGCACCTTAAACCTGGATTTTGAAGAAGATTTCCGTCCGCTGGCGGCCCGGATGCGGCCCCAGCGGCTGGAGCAATATCTGGGACAGCAGCATATTCTGGGACCGGGTAAACCCCTGCGCCGGGCGCTGGAAGCGGGTCACTGCCACTCCATGATCCTGTGGGGGCCGCCCGGCACCGGCAAAACCACCCTGGCGGAGCTGATCGCCATCTATTGCGACGCCCAGGTGGAGCGGGTGTCCGCCGTCACTTCCGGGGTCAAGGAAATCCGGGCCGCCATCGAGCGGGCCCGGGAGCATAAACAGGCCGGTCGGCGCACCATCTTGTTTGTGGACGAAGTCCACCGCTTTAATAAATCCCAACAAGACGGCTTCTTGCCCCATATCGAAGACGGCACCGTCACCTTCGTCGGCGCCACCACCGAAAACCCCTCATTCGAGTTGAATAACGCGCTCTTGTCCCGGGCCCGGGTCTATCTGCTCAAACGGCTGGAGGTGAGTGATATCGAAGCCATGATAGGCCAGGCGCTGACCGATCCCCGGGGGCTGGCCGAACAGCCCTTGTGCCTGGCCCCCGGGGTACAGCACGCCCTGGCCCGTTTGGTCGATGGAGATGGCCGCAAGGCATTGAATTACCTGGAGTTGTTGGTCGATATGGCGACAGAGCAAGACGGCTTGCGCCATATCGACAAGGCCCTGCTGGCGGAGGTGACGGGGGAGCGCCAGGCCCGCTTCGATAACCAGGGGGATCTGTATTACGATCTGATCTCGGCCATCCATAAGTCGATCCGCGGCTCCAACCCCGACGCCGGCCTGTACTGGTATGCCCGTATGATTACCGCCGGCTGTGATCCCCTCTATATCGCCCGCCGGCTGCTGGCCATTGCCTCCGAAGACGTGGGGCTGGCCGACCCCAAGGCCATGGAGGTGGCGCTGGCCGCCTGGGATTGCTTTACCCGGGTCGGACCGGCGGAAGGGGAGCGGGCCATCGCCCAGGCCATCGTTTATTTGGCCTGTGCGCCCAAGAGCAACGCCCTCTATACCGCCTGGAAAGCGGCACTACGGGACGCCAGGGAACAGCCCGACTTTGAGGTGCCCATCCATCTGCGTAATGCGCCGACCAAGCTGCTGAAAGAGCTGGGTCATGGCGCCGAATACCGCTATGCCCATAATGAGCCCGGCGCCTACGCCGCCGGCGAATGCTACCTGCCCGAGCCGTTGGCCGAGCGCAGCTACTATCAGCCCAACGAACGGGGCTTCGAGCAAAAGATCAAAGCCAAGCTGGAATACCTGCGCCAGCTGGACGAGCAGGCGAAGTAGCCAAGCACCGGGGATGGGAGGCTGCCTCAGGGCCGATTGAACTGTGCTGCATAACATAGTGGCGGGGTCGCCGCTCCCACAGGCTGCGGCCCCAGCGTGGCCCCTTTATCCCCGTCCCCGGCCCTGATAAACTCGACCCCGTGTATTTTGAGCCCCGACCCAGCGCCACCCGCGCTTCATTAGAATAAATAGGTAACTCATGCTGGATCCCAAATATCTGCGTAGCGATATCGCCGAGACGGCGGCACGCTTGGCGCGCCGTGGTTTTATTCTGAATATAGAGCAGTTCAACGCATTGGAAGATAAACGCAAAACCCTGCAGGCCCGCACCCAGGAGCTGCAGGCCGAGCGTAACGCCCGCTCCAAGGCCATCGGCCAGGCGGCCCGCAGCGGTGAAGATATCGTCCCCCTTAAAGCCGCGGTGTCGCAGATCAATGATGAGCTGGATACCTGCAAGGTCGAACTGGATGCCTTGCTGGAGGAGATCAAGGCCTTCTCCGATGCCATTCCCAACCTGCCCCACGAATCGGTGCCTCAGGGGAAAGACGAAAACGACAACCTGCTGGTGCGCAGCTGGGGCGAGCCGACCCAATTGGACTTTGATCCCAAGGATCACGTCGCCCTGGGCGAAGCCCTGGCCGGTCTGGACTTCAAGGGGGCGGTCAAGATCTCCGGTTCCCGTTTTGTGCTGATGCAGGGCCAGATAGCCCGGCTGCACCGGGCTCTGGCCCAGTTTATGCTGGATTTGCATACCAGCCAGCATGGCTACACCGAATGCTATGTCCCTTATCTGGTCAATGCCGACAGCCTGTACGGCACCGGCCAGTTGCCCAAGTTTGCCGCCGATCTGTTCCACACCGCCATCGAGGGCGAGGGGGATGACGAAGGCCGGGTGCGGCGCTTCTCGCTGATCCCGACTTCGGAAGTACCGCTGACCAATATCGGCCGGGACGAAATCTTCGACGCTGGCGAACTGCCGCTGAAATTGACCGCCCATACCCCCTGTTTCCGCTCCGAGGCAGGCTCCTATGGCCGGGACACCCGTGGCCTGATCCGCATGCACCAGTTCGACAAGGTCGAAATGGTGCAACTGGTTCATCCGGATCAATCCTGGGCTGCCCTGGAAGAAATGGTGGGGCACGCAGAAAAAGTACTGCAGAGCCTGTGCCTGCCGTATCGGGTCGTGGCGCTGTGCACCGGCGACATGGGCTTCTCCGCCACCAAAACCTATGACCTGGAAGTTTGGCTGCCGGCGCAGAATACCTACCGGGAGATCTCCTCGGTCTCCAATTGCGGTGATTTCCAGGCCCGTCGTATGCAGGCCCGGGTGCGCGATGCCGAAGGCAAGCCGCAGTTGCTGCATACCCTCAACGGCTCCGGCCTGGCCGTCGGCCGTACCCTGGTCGCCGTGCTGGAAAACTACCAGCAGGCCGATGGCCGCATCGCCATTCCTGAGGCATTGCAGCCTTACATGGGTGGCTTGAAGTATATCGGTTAAGATCCGGCTGGGGCGGCGACCCCGCCGCGATATGTTTACATGGCTTTGCGGCCCATCGGCCCGGGGGCGAGCCTGCTACATTGCAGCCGGGTAGGTCGGGCCTTGGCCCGGCGAAGCAATGGCATCAGGGCCTACAGCCAACCCGGCCCCATTCCCTGTACGAACTCTTGTCGGCCCAAGGGCACGACCTACGGACTCGGCCCGGGGTCGAGCCGCCCACAATCTTGAATGAAATTTCTCCGCTTTTTCTTCGCCTTTTAGCGGTCTAATTTGGTAGAATGCGCGGCAATTGAGAGGTGCCAGGCAATAAATGATGGTTTGGATAGACTACGCAATACTCGGTATCATCGGACTTTCCGCACTGATCAGCCTGGTGCGGGGCTTTGTCAAAGAAGCCATGTCGCTGGCTACCTGGGTTGCCGCCTTTTTTGTCGCCAGCCGTTTCTACGCCGATCTGGCGGTGCATGTGAGCAACATCTCGGACCCCCTGTTCCGCAACGGTGCGGCCATTGCCATTCTATTTGTACTAACCCTTATCCTGGGTGCCCTGGTTAACTACATAGTGAGTCAGCTGGTCAGCAAAACCGGTTTGTCGGGTACCGACAGGATACTCGGCGTCTGTTTCGGCGCCGTTCGCGGCGTCTTTATCGTCGCCGCCATGTTACTGCTTATCGACATCCTCACGGCTTTCCCCCAGAGTCCGTGGTGGCGTGAATCCCGTTTGATACCGGAATTCGCCGTCGTTATTCAGTGGTTTTTCAGCCTGATGCAAAATTCATCCAGCTTTTTACCCAAGCCATAGCGAGTTGAGGAAATTAGGACATGTGTGGGATTGTCGGAATTCAAGGCACGACCCCGGTAAATCAGGCGCTCTACGATGCCCTGACCGTATTGCAACACAGAGGTCAAGATGCGGCAGGCATAGTGACCATTTCGGGCGATACCTTCCGCCAGCGCAAGGCCAACGGCCTGGTGCGGGACGTGTTCGAAGAGCGCCATATGGAGCGCCTGATCGGTAATGTGGGCATCGGCCATGTGCGTTACCCCACCGCCGGCAGCAGCAGCGTCGCCCAGGCCCAGCCTTTCTATGTCAACTCACCCTTTGGTATAGCCCTGGCCCACAACGGCAACCTGACCAATGCCAAGGAGTTGAAGGAAGAACAATTCCGGGTGGCCCGTCGCCATATCAACACCACCTCGGACTCCGAAGTGCTGCTCAACGTGCTGGCCCATGAACTGGATCAGCAAACCCAAAACCTGCACCTGGAGCCAGCCCATGTGTTCGCCGCCGTCAGCCGGGTGCATCAGCAGGTGCGTGGTGCCTACGGTGCGGTTGCCGTTATCATCGGCCACGGCATGCTGGCGTTCCGCGATCCCAACGGCATCCGTCCCCTGGTGCTGGGCGAGCGCGTCGCCGAGGACGGCAAGAAGGAATACATGGTGGCCTCCGAAAGCGTGGCCCTGGACGCGGTCGGTTTCAGCCTGATCCGCGACATAGCGCCGGGTGAGGCGGTGTATATGACCGAGCAGGGCGAACTCTTCACCCAGCAGTGTGCCGAGCATCCCCAGCATCACTCCTGTATCTTTGAGTACGTCTACTTTGCCCGTCCGGATTCCTTTATCGACAAGGTGTCCGTGTACGGAGCCCGGGTTCGCATGGGTCAGAAGCTGGGTGCCAAAATCGCCCGGGAGTGGGAGGATCTGGACATCGATGTGGTGATCCCCATCCCCGAGACATCCTGCGATATCGCCCTGGAGATATCCCAGAATCTGAATATTCCTTATCGCCAGGGCTTTGTGAAGAACCGCTATATCGGTCGTACCTTTATCATGCCCGGCCAGAACCAGCGCAAGCAGTCGGTGCGTCGCAAGCTGAACGCCATCCCTTCCGAGTTCAATGGCAAGAACGTGCTGCTGGTGGATGATTCCATCGTGCGTGGCACCACCTCGGAGCAGATTATCCAGATGGCCCGGGATGCGGGTGCCAAAAAGGTTTACTTTGCCTCTGCCGCCCCGGAAATTCGCTTCCCCAACGTCTATGGCATCGACATGCCGTCGGTCAACGAGCTGATCGCCTATGGCCGGGAAGTGGATGAGATCTGCAAGCTGATCGGCGCCGACGGCCTGATCTACCAGGATCTGCAAGATCTGGAAGACGCAGTACGTGCCGATAACGCGGACCTGCGCCGCTTTGAAACTTCGGTGTTTACCGGCGACTATGTGACCAAGGACGTCGACCAGGAATATCTGGACGCCCTCAACGCCCAGCGTAGCGACAGTGCCAAACAGCGTGACAACATAGATAACAGTCACCTGGAAATGTATAACGAAGGGCAGTCCTGACCCGGTATCTGGCTTTTCCCGCATAAAAAAGGCGCCCCGAGAGGCGCCTTTGCTTTATGTTTTACTTAATGACCCATGATTATTGGGTGTATATAGGACCTAGGCCCCAACTCCAGACAATGACCGAGCCCACCATGATGCACACCAGCAGTACCAGACCGCAGGTGACGACAGAGCTGGCATAGATAAAGCCCCGCTCTTCGGGAATATGCATGATAATCGGCACACCCGAGTAGAGCAGGTAAACCGAATAGGCGACACCGGCCAGCCCGACCAGCATCAAGAACACCGGGCTGGGGTAAAGCACGGCCAGGCCGGTCATAAACAGCGGCGTTGCAGTATAGGCCGCCAGTTCCATACTTTGGGTAAAGCTTGGTTTTGCGCCAAAGGTTTTTGCCATCCAGTAGGTGAGGTAAGCCAACGCGAATACGCCGGCGATCAGTGTGAAATACATGCCCACCGACATGATCAACGCGCTTTGTGTGGTCATCATGATGGTATTGCTGGTCCCGAAGTCCCAGCCAATCATGGTGGCCGATACAAAGACGCATACGGAAGGTATCAGTGCAATAAATAACAAATGAACAAGACTGTAGTTTAAGCTTTCGTGATGGTGGTCTATGGTATGCCACTCTTCTTTCGGATGCGCGTACAGGCCCCAAATATGGTTTAAAATCATAGCCTTATCCCCTTTAAAACCCCAATTACCAGGCGACTTCCATGCGGACCAAGGATGTTAGCTTTACTCCCGGCCTAAGGTAAGTTATTAGCCAGCCGGTCGCGTCCGTCAAGAAAGCGGAGGGATAAAGCGCCATTCTGGGAGCTGGAGCAAATTTGGCAATCAATAGCCGTCCCGCCCAGCGTCCCCCGTTACTGCACAGACACCCTGTCCCCCACATACAATCGGCCGGAGCCGAGGATCTCGGCCCGAATCCCCCCCAGCCCCTTCAGGCCGGCCATCATATCGGCACCGGTCAGGCGGCCGAGCAGGCGGCAGGGGTGGCAATGGCGCAGCCCTTTGAACCAGACCTCACCTATCAAGAAAACCTGGCCCAACAGCCGGGTGACATCCAGCCCGGCAATCACCAGGTTACGGCGGAAGGCGGCCGCCGGCAGCGCCAGCCCGAGGCGTTGGTTGCATAGGGCAATGGCGTCAAGGCTGATCAGACTCACCTGCCGGCCATGGCTGAAGCATTCCCGGCGGTTGAAGCTGCCGGCCTGCAGAAAATAACGATCACCGCGCAGGCCCCGGCCGGCCACGGCAGCGACCGACGACACCGGCTGCAGTGGCGCCTTGGCCGTTGGGCAGATTAAGATTTCGGAGAGTGTTGCCATCGTTAGTTGCCTTTAGTTAATCATCCGAATCTTGGCTCCCTTGCTCAATCCAGGCTCGCACCTGTTCGCATACCCAAACCGTGGCGTCCAGGGGCAGGTCATGGCCGGCCCGGGGATGGCGGCGCAGGGGCAGTTGCCAGTGATCGGCAATGGCCTGGCTGCACCTGGGGTTGACCAGTTCGTCCCCCAAGCCATTGAGCACCAGCATGGGGATCTCAGGCCGGGTGGGGACAGGGCGATAGCGCAGGGCGGCGAGCAACTGACACAAGGTATTCCGGCGCCGGGAAGGCAGCTCCCGGGCATAGGCCGCCCAGCGGGCCAGGATGGCGACATCATCGGCAAAAAAGCGGCTGGTCAGTTGCAGGATGGCGGCTTCCTGCAGCAAGGGATCCCGCTGCCACAAGCACCATTTCAGCAACCGCCAGTATACCTGCGGCCGGAGCCGGTGGTAAAAGGGGCTGACCCCGGCCAGGCTGCTGTTCATCAACACCACGGCGCTCAGTTCGGCAGGATAGCGGCTGGCCCAGTCCACCGCGACCATACCGCCAAGCGACAGGGCCAGCAGCCGTAGCGGACCTTTCGCCCGCTCTGCTTGCCAGCGCTGCCTTAACCAGTCGGTCATGTCCTGAATGCGGCTCGGACTCTGTCGATGATATTCACTGCCAAAACCGGGTAAGTCCGCCAGGAGCACCCGTTCGTTGGGAAAGTGTCGTTGAAAGCGCTCGGGAAACCCTTCCCAGTGACGCTGCTCGCGCATCAAGCCCCGTAATAGAATCCAGCTAGTGCCCATGTTGATACCTTTATTGACGCGGCGCCCCACAACATGTTGTGTGACACTGTCCAGCGGCCCGGGGCCGGGCCCCTACTATTTATTAAACCACAACGCCATCGCCTCTTGCCGCAGCTGCTCGGCCTGCTGCCGTGGTGGCAGCCATAGCCGGTATCCCTCGGTCGCCCGCATTAAAAAGTCGATTAAGATCAGGTGGCGGCGCAATACCCGCTGATGCCGGTGCGGCTTGACCGGATTGAACAGCCCGGTGAAGTGCAGCAGCTGCAGCGGATTTTTACGGACCCACAACCAGGAGCCCATCTCCAGGGTAAAAGGGATGAACACCCCGGGCCTGTGGCGGGCTTGCAGGGTCAGATGGTCCCACAGGTCGCCATGGGTCATATAGTGCAGCCATTGGGGCTCGATGGCGTAATAGTTGTGGTTGGGATAACTGGTTAAAAACAGCGCGCGCAGGGCGGTTATCGCCGCAAGGTTGGGGGGCGGCTCACGGTTGCCCGCAAAGGGGAACCAGATCCTGTCCTGGCGACCGTACCCTGAGTGGCAATCCAGCGCCAGGCTGAAGGGGCGACCCATTAAATAGCGTTCGACGGCTGCACACAAGGCTCTGGCCTCCGGCTCCATGGCCTGGCCGCGATACCAGGGCAAATGACGGGTTAACCGCTGTCCCCCCAAGGGCCAGGTTACCGGGCCGCAAGCCTCCACCGGGCTGTTGCGCATCAAATCCACCCCGTTACCATTGGCGCGGGTGGCCCGTACCAGGCCCACCGGATTGACGATGGGCATAAACACCAGGCTTACCCGCTCCAGCAGCTCATGAGCCAGGCTGGACCAACGCAGGCTTTCTACCAGGGAGTGTAGGTAGGCCAACACCACCTGGGTGCCGATCCGCTCCACACCATGGACACCGCCGAACAGGCCCAGGGCCGGTGCGTCGGTCGCCCGGGAGCCCAGGCGCAATACCTGCACCGGAAAGCTGTCAGCCTTGGATTCAACCCATGCCAGGGTGTGCAACTCGGCATGGGCCCCCGCCCGGGAGGCAAGGTCGGCCAGTTGCTCCAACTCGGGCAGGGAAGAAGGCAGCAAGGCAGGAGCTGGAGTCATGGACAGAGGGTTAGCTGAAAACAGGCTTTCAGTGTAGACCGGAATCCGCCAGTGGGAGCGGCGACCCCACCGCGGGAATATGCTCCGGCCGATCGACCCATGGGCGGGCCTGCTGCACATGCCTGTGCCTGAGGTTGGTGAACCCAATCCCTATTCCCTAATCACTAGTCCCTGATCTTCAGTTGCCCGGTTTATCGGCCCGGGTGGGCCTCCTGCAACAACCTTAGCCTTCAACCTTCGCTCGAGTTCTGCCTTTCTCATGCTTGTTGGCCAGTACGGCGATGGCGCACAACACCACAAGGGTGGCGGCATTGGCCGGAATTTGCAGGTTAAAGTCGGTAAACGAATGGATCATCAGTGCCAGCAAACCCATGCTGGCGGCAAATCCCACCCCGCTGCGATACCAGGACTCCCTATGCCACAAGGCGCGCAGCGCGTGCCAGAATGCCAGCAGCATAAAGGCTGCGAGGGGCAGGGTACCGATAACACCGTATTCAATGGCGAACTGAATAAAATCATTATGGGCGTGATCAAAATGGCTTACCAGACCCGGCCCGGCATACTGCGGGAACACGGCTTCAAAGCTGCCGGCACCGGTACCGGTCAGCCAATGTTGCTCCAGCAAGGGGATGGCATCTAAATAAACGTCGGTGCGGACTTCATTTTTACGGGCCACCACCACTTCATTAACGACCTGATCTTCAAAGCGGGTATTGATAAGCCGGTCTTTTAACTGATCCAGGCCAAAGTACTGGCTGATGACCAGGATATCGATCAGCACAAAGCTGGTCAGCAAAATAGTGTTTCTGACTCTGTTTTCTTTATTGAGTAGAATAAATATCCCACCGATAACCAACAGGCTGACAAAGAAAGCGGTATTACCCATGCGCGAACGGCTCATGACCAAGCCGATAACCATAATCACCAGGCCGATGCGCAGGCGGGCCTTGGGGCCCATTAATAATTCCAGCATCGCCTTCCAGCCGAATGAGCCGCCGTCGCGCAGCGCCATTAACAGGCCAATGCCGCAGGCCATGGTTAATTCCAGATAACCGGCCAGATGGTTGCGGTTGACAAAGGTACCGGTGGCGACATGCGATGAGGTTAAAAAGCCCCATTCCATACCGGAAAGCGCCATAAAAGTGCCGATAAATGCCTGCAGGGTGCCGCTAATGACCAATACTGCCAGGAGCACGGTCAAACGGCGGCGGGTATGGAATACGCTTAGCACCATCATAAATAGCAGCGAATACGCTAAACCCAGCATGAGATACTGAAAACTGGCGCCGGTGTCCAGGCTGATGTCCAGCAGCAATTGGCACGCGACCCAGCCCTGGGCCAACAGTAACAAGGCCAGCATGGGCCAGGCGGAACGCAAGGCCCGGCTGAAGGGTTTATCCTGCCTCAGCCGACCCGTGGCCCATAGTGCCGCCAGTACACCGACCAGCAGCACCAGCAGGCCCATGGACCAGTCTCGGTTACTGCCCAGCGGCAATGGCAGCCAGATCAGCAGCGCCAGCAGGCCAAAATAAACAGCAGAGTCAACCAGAGAGCGTTTTTCCATACCTTATCCGTTAATCAATGTGAATCCAGTGGGAGCGTCGACCCCGGTACGATATGGTCCAATCCCCATAGGGATGGACATAGTAAACAAAAGCGCGCCGTCAGGCGCGCTTTGTTCGGGACCATCCCAAGTCCTCGTCATCAATCCCTGACGAATCCGGTTCTCGGGTTCAGCTGCGGCTGGCAGAAGAGCCGCCGCCACCGCCGCCGCCATTGGCGGTGGGAGTGGAGCCGGTATTAGTGGTACCGGTGGAGGCACCGCCAGCGGTTGTGCCGCTGTTATTGCCGGCGGCAGCAGCCACCCCTTTCGCTACGGCGCTTTGCACGGCGGCGGCGGCGGCGGGAGCCGCCTTAGTGGCAGCGGCGCTGATGCTGGCGGCGGCAGCCGGGGCAGACTGAGCGGCACCCTGGGCAACGGCCGCAGCCAGGGCAGGCTGGCTGGTCACTGCGGTTGCGGCGGCGGTAGTGATGCTAACCGCAGCCGCAGGGTTGGTGGCAACAACGGCAGCCACGGCAGCCTGAACGACGGCGGCAGCCTGGGCAGCCGGCATGGTTGCGGCAATGGCAGAAACCACATTAGCGACCGCGGCCGCAATGGCGGCTTCGCCTTTGGCCGCCAGTACTTCGGCGGTCAGCTCGGGGGTCAGTTCCACACCGGCACCTTGCAGCGCATTCAGCGCTTCCTGGTCGGCAAAGGCGGGGCTGGCGGCTAACGCCGCAGCGAGAGAGAGAGCAGTAAGCGTTTTACGCATTGATCAACGTCCTCGTTTTAATCTGTGACGCACACCTTCCTGGCTCATGCCCAAGCGGGAGTGCAACCACAATGTGGTTAAAATAACCATGCTCCAAAAATATTCTGTAGCACAAGACAGACAATATGGGGGTGGTGTGCTGAGCGACAAAAAACAGTTCCGATTGTATATCTCCCCATAACAGTGAGCAATCTGCTTTATGCAAATTTCATAAAAGTAAAATGAAAGCAGGGGGTAAAAAATGCGGGATTAAGGCCGGATTAATGTAAAAACGTCGGCGAGCCCAAACTACAGGAGGCGGCTAACAACTGGGTAGCGGATGGCGATGTTACAAAGATGTTGCTTTTTGCTGGTGGGCTAACGCCTTTGCAGGGCTGACCAGGTAACCAATTTATTCCCGGCCCTTTATTCATCGGCTCCTATTGGTGTAGAATGCCGGCCGGAATGGCGTGGTAAAAAATAAAAAAATATATAACTGATTGAATTTAAAATTTTTTTGTGTTTAGTGACGGATCCGGTTTGCCATTGAAATGTCATTTTCCCGCGCTAGGCTGTCGGACGAACATTTTGCTGCGTTTTGTCCCTGAATTGGCGGTGGTGGGTGGCTTGAGTGTTTTTTGAACAAATTGGGTGGCGCAAAACCGGGGCGGGTTGTTCAAAAAGCACTCTTTTGCCGAGCGGGAAAAATGCAAAAGAGAATGTTTAAGAGAATTGAGGTGGATATTTTCTGACCAGGGTGGCACCGGCCGATTGGCTATTTCATATTCAGGCGCTCGCCAGGGGGAGGGCGGTGGCGCTAGCGAGTCGGAATTAACCCCAAAAATGACGGTTATTTAGAAAAATATAAATTAATAAAAACGCGTCCAATACCCCTTGCAAGCTGTAACCATAAAGGGATTGCACATTTTTTAGTGGAATAGATACAGGTGAAGGAATCCTGATTTATGAGCAAACAAAAGGCACTGTTTACTCTGTCGGCGGTGGCAACCGGCATTATCTTTGCGGGCCAGGCAAGCGCCATAGAGCCGCAACCCATAGATCTTGGCGGTGTTGGCCTGGTGCCCACCCTTAAAATCAGTGAAACCTATGATGACAACATCTGGGAAGCCCCCGAGGGTGACGACAAGCGCTCATCCTGGGTGACCAGTGTCGAGCCCAGCCTGACCCTGGCGGCCCGTGATCGGCTGAACATCTATCAGCTTAATTACCGCCTGAATAACTCTACCTATCACTCCAGCCAGGAAGACGATCACACCGATCATTTCCTGCGTGCCGACAGCCATATGGAATTCAGCGCCCGTCACCGCCTGGATCTTAATGCCGGCTACAACAAGCAGCAGGACACCCGCGACAGCACCAACCGCGACAATGATGAAGTGGGCAACAAATACCACAGCACCAACGTCGGCGGTCTCTATGGCTTTGGCGCCCAAACGGCCAAGATGCAGCTGGAACTGGGCGCCAACCAGGAGTGGCGCAAATACGATAATAACCGCGACAGCGGCTCACTGACCCGTGAAAAAGACAGGGACACCCTGAGCCTGGTCACCACCGGCTATTATCGGGTGGCGCCCAAGACCCGGCTGCTGGCCGAAGTCCAGTACAATGATTACGACTACGACACCAACACCCTGGACAGTGAAGGCTACCGCTACCTGGTGGGTGCGACCTGGGATGCGACCGCCAAGACCACGGGTACCGTTAAGGTGGGTTTTGAAGAGAAAGACTTTAAAGATCCGTCCAAGAACGATCCGGACAACAGCACCTGGGAAGTGGGCATGACCTGGTCGCCACTGACCTATTCCCGCGTGTTGCTCAATACCCGCAGCCGCGCCGAAGAAGGCAGCTCCACCGAAAACTTCGTGGACACCACCAGCTACGGCATCAGCTGGGAACACGACTGGACTGACCGCGTCACCTCCAACCTGGGTTACAGCTTTACCGACAAGGACTACGAAGGCGGCAGCAACAACGGCCGTAACGATGAGCTGGACAGCTACAACCTGGGCGTGAACTACAAGATGCGCCGCTGGCTGGATCTGGGCGTTGGCTACAGCTTTAAAGACAACAGCTCCACCGACGCTAACAGCGCCTTTGATCGCAACCAGGTGTTCTTTAACGCCAACGTTAGCCTGTAAGCGTGGTTAACCGGCCCGCCAGGCCTCGGCCCGGCGGGCATTAGCTATTTGTTTTTCAGCCAATAAACAGGAAGCAGTAAACGATGAAAGTGATACACACACTTTGCATCTTGTTGGTGTGGGCCCTCACAGCAGGCGCTGTGCAGGCACAAAGCAACGACTCGAAATATGCCCTGGGATCGGGCGACCTGATCCGGGTGAGTGTATTTGGTGAAGAAGGCCTGAGTTTTGACCAGATCCGGCTTAACGACGCCGGCACTTTCTCTTATCCGTTTCTTGGCTCGGTCAACGCCAAAGGCAAAACCGCTAAAGAGGTGGAAAACCTGATCGCCGGCGGACTGCGCGGCGACTATTTGATCGATCCCAAGGTGTCGGTCAGTATCCTTGAATACCGGGAATTTTATGTAAACGGCGAAGTGCGTACCCCCGGCGGTTATCCGTTTCAGCCCGGTATGACCCTGCGCAAAGCCGTGGCCCTGGCCGGTGGCTTTAGTGAACGGGCCTCGCGCAGCGCCTATTTCATTATCCACGACAATGATCTGAGCCGCACGCCGCAAAAAGCCTTTTTAGACACCCCCGTCATGCCTGGCGACATCATCACCATTGAGCAGAGCTTCTTCTAAGCATGGACATGAGCAAATTCCCCGGATTTAACCAACAGGACCAGAGCGCGGACGACGAAATCGATCTGCGTCAGCTTTGGCTGAGCATTTATCGCCGCAAATGGAGCATTATCAGCCTGACCCTGGTGGTGGCCATGCTCAGCGTGTTGGTGGTGTTCAATATCACGCCCATCTACCGGGCCAGCGCCACCCTGTTGATAGAAAACAAGTCGGCCAACGTGGTGTCTATCGAACAGGTTTACGGCATAGACGGCGCCGGCAGCGAATATCTGCAAACCCAGTTTGAACTGCTCAAGTCCCGGGCCATGGCCGAGCGGGTGGTGCGCCAGTTGAACCTGGAGACCCACCCGGAATTCGACCCTCGCCAACAGCCGGCGCCCCTGGTTGACTGGCGCGGCCTGATAAAAGGCGTGTTGCCCACCTTGCCGGTCGATTTGGAAGCACCGGCTCCCCTGAGCGAAGCACAGATTTTTGATGCGGTGGTGCGCGCCTTTCGCGAACGCATTAGCGTGTCTCCCCAGGGCAAGACCCAGCTGGTGGAAGTGAGCGTGGAAATGGCCGATGCCGCCACCGCCGCCCTGGCCGCCAATGCCCTGGCCGACGGCTATATCGAAAGCCAGCTGGAAGCCAAGCTGGACATGACCCAAACCGCCACCAGCTGGATGAACGAGCGTCTGGGCGGCCTGAAAAACAGCCTGGATGAGTCCGAACGCCGCCTACAGGCGTTTCTGGAGCAGGAAAACCTGTTGAATCTGGGGGGCATTACCACCGTCAGCGCCAGCGAGCTGAGCAACACGGGGGAACGGCTGACCGACGCCAAGCGCGAGCGCAACGCGGCCGAGAGCATGTATCGGCAGGTATCAGCGATCAGCGGCTCCGACTATCGTCGCTTGTCCAGCGTGCCGGCGGTGATCGCCGACCCTGTGGTGGCGCAGTTCAAGGCGGCAGAAGCCACCGCCAGTGCCAAGGTGCAGGAGCTGAGCCGCCGCTATGGCCCCAAACACCCGGCGATGATCGCCGCCCAGACCGACCTGAACTCCGCCCGGGAAAGCCTCAAGGCCCAGGTGGAGCAGGTGGTGGGCGCCATCGAAAACAACTACCGGCTGGCGATGGCCAACGAGCAGGGTCTGCAGAGCTCATTTGAGCAAAACAAAGAGCAGATCCAAAACATCAGCCGCAACGAGTTCCGACTGCGTGAACTGCAGCGCGAAGTGGAAACCAACCGCTCCCTGTACGACACCTTTATGACCCGGCTGAAAGAAACCACGGCCACCCAGGATCTGGAAACCGTCAACGCCCGGGTAGTCGACCGTGCCGTGGTGCCGGAATCTCCCGTTAAGCCCAAGAAAAGCCTGATCGTCGCCCTGGCGACCATGCTGGCGCTGATGCTGGGCATGGGCCTGGCGCTGCTGCTGGATATGCTCAACAACACCTTTAAAGGCACCGCCGATATCGAAAGCAAGCTGAACCTGCCGGTGCTGGGCATTATCCCGCTGCTGAAAGGCAAGGCCGGCAACGTGGCGCGGCAGTTCAGCCATGGCAAGGACAAGGCGTTTGCCGAGTCGGTACGCACCATCCGCACCGGCCTGGTGCTGTCGGGCATGGACAATCCCTACAAGGTGACGGTGATCACCTCGTCGGTGCCCGGCGAGGGTAAGAGCTCGGTATCCAGCAACCTGGCCATGGCCCTGGGGCAGATGGACAAAGTGTTGTTGATCGATGCGGACATGCGCCGCCCGACCGTGGCCAAGAACTATGAGTTTGCGGTGGGCACCCCCGGCCTGGCCAACCTGATTGCCGGCACCGCCCAGCTTAAGGACTGCATTCAGCAGGCCGACGGCATCGATGTGATGACCGCCGGCATGGTGCCGCCCAATCCGCTTGAGCTGCTGTCATCCGAGCGCTTTACCAAGCTGCTGGCCCAGCTGAGCGAGCAGTATGACCGCATTATCATCGACTCGGCGCCGACCCAGGCGGTGAGCGATGCCCTGGTGCTGGCCCAGCATGCCAACGCGGTGATTTATGTGGTGAAGAGCGAGTCGACCGCCATTCCCCATGTCAAGGCCGGCATCGGCAAGCTGCTGCAACTGGGCGCGCCGGTCAAGGGCGTGGTGCTCAACCAGCTGGACGTGAAAAAAGCCGCCAAATACGGCTACAGCTATGGTGGTTATTACGATTACTACGGCTACAGCAAAACCACGGCCGAGGCATAAAAGATGGGCGCACGGCTTGTTGACATCCATAACCATCTGCTGCCGGGCATAGACGACGGCGCCGCCGATCTGACCGATGCGCTGGCGCTGGCGCGGGCGGCGGTGGCTGATGGCATCAGCCACTGCGTGTGCACCCCGCATATGCAGCCGGGCAAGTTCGACAACGACCGTGCCTCTATTAGTGCCGCCTTTCATCTGCTTAAGGCGGCATTAACAGAGCAAGACATCCCCCTGAACATCGCCATGGCCGCCGAAGTGCGTTTTGGCCTGGAAGTGATGCAGCAGGTGCTGGCCAATGAGATCCCATTTCTGGGCCAATGGCAGGGCAAACCGGTGCTGCTGCTGGAGTTCCCCCACAATGACATCCCCTTCGGCGCCGACAAGCTCACCCAGTGGCTGTTTAAGCAGGGGATTTGGCCTATGATCGCCCACCCGGAACGCAACCGGGGCGTGCAGGAGAGCCAGCGCAAGCTGACCCCCTTCATTAACCAGGGATGCCTGTTTCAGGTGACCGCCGGCTCGGTAACCGGTTATTTCGGCCAACCCAGCCGGCGACTGGCGGAGCAATTGCTGAAAGAAGGCATTGTGACCGCGCTGGCCTCCGACGCCCACAACCTGCAATACCGGCCGCCCATGTTGAAACAGGGCAGGCTCGCCGCCGCAGCGATAATAGGGGAGGTGGCCGCCATGCAACTGGCCAGTGTAAACCCCTGGGCCATCAGTGAATCGCTGTTCAGGGAGCAGGCATGAAACACAAGCTGCCCCTGTTTGCCCTGTTGCTGAGCGCACTTGCCTTAAGCGTGATTGGTGGGCAAATGCTGCTGGCCGGAGTCTGGCAATATCAGACCGATCTGTTCCTTGACGACTGGGCACAAAAAGGCCGGCAGCCGGAGCCTTTGGCCTGGATGGTTGCCGAGCAGGCGGCCCAAGGTGCCGTTGCCATCTATCCGGTGGCGAACGGCGACTACCTGGATCGCCTGGGCCGGGTGTATGACTGGCAACAGCTCAGCGAGCCCATCGGCAGCCCCCTGGCCAAGGCCAGCCGTGAACAGGCGGTTACCGCCTATCGAACCTCATTGCAAGCCCGCCCCAACTGGCCCTTCAGCTGGAATCAGCTGGCTACCGCCAAACTCCGCCAGGGCGAGCTGGATGACGAATTCAAGCAGGCGCTAGAAAAGGGCTTTAACCTGGGCCCCTGGCGGCCAATAGCCTACCAGCAAACCGCCTACCTGGGTCTGGTGAGCTGGCACACCTTAAATGCGCAAGAACAACAAACGGTAACCAACGCCATCCACCATGCCCTGACGCATACAACACAGAGCAAGCGGCAAACAGAACAATTGCTAAGCCGCCTGCAGCGTACAGATTTGATGGCAGCAGGGGAATAGCCTATAGAAGGGCCGACCCCGGGCCGATTGGCCGTAAGGCCACATAAACATGCCCAGGCATCTGTAGGAGGCTCTACCCCGAGCCGATTGGCCGAAGGCCCTATAAAACAAAAAGGAATCAGCAGCAGGATGCTCCAACTTATCCTGAGCGTTTCCAAACAATCAAGCACCAGGGTCAGGGGGACGCACCAATAAACCCTAAGGGCGGTAGCGTGCCTGAATTCCACTCTTCCAGCTTGCCCTGCTACAAAATACGGCAAAACAATATTAGTTACTCATTTGAATACAATCACTTTAATGCCTTATTTCTTCTTATAGCGTCTAGTTCGGATTTTTGTTCCGACGAGCAAGGTTCCCGGCCGACAGCAGCACATCATCACTATCCTGAAAAAGCACTTTGGCCGGTAAACCGACATCTGGCTGTTGGGCTCACGGAGAGACGATCAACCCAGGTGCGGGGATATTGATCTGTATATAGAGCCCGAGAAGCAGGCAGCCGATGACATCGTCAACGCCAGGTTCAAAGCCATGGCCGAGCTGCACTTGACTCTGGGCGACCAAAAAATAGACCTGCTGATCAACCGCAGGCAGGGGCCTCGGCTCGACATTTATGAAATAGCAAAAGCCACGGGGATACGGCTATGAACAATGTTGTATTCAAAGGTACGCTGGAAATATGCGATCTGCATGCAGAACGACTCAGCTGGGCCATGAACACCCTGTCGGTACCGCGGCCGTTTACCCCGGAAAAGCTAAACCAGCTTACCGCCATCGATATGGCCGTGGTAGATCAGTTCATCGTGCGCTTTTCCAAGCTGCCATGGGCGCCAAATTACTACCCGGCATACTGGAGCTGACCAAGGAGCAGGGCGCCTTGGCGACCTTTATCGACAAGCTGAACCGCCTCGAAAAAATCGGCGCCCTGAGCAGCGCGGAGCAATGGCTGGAACTAAGGGAAATGCGCAACCAGTTTGCCCACGACTACCCGTAAAGTGCCGACATACAAGCCAGCCTGCTCAACAAGGTCTTCAGTCTGAGTGAGCAAATTCTGCAAATATTGCAAAATCTGAAAACCTTTGCACAACCTTACATGCAGCTTCCGTAGATCGGGCCTTGGCCCGACAATATCGCGGCGAGGTACCGCTCCCACAAGGCCCGACAATATTGAGGCTTTCCCAATAAAAAACACGGAATAAAAATAATGATGAAAGCCATCATCCCAGTGGCTGGCCTGGGCACCCGCATGCTGCCCGCCACCAAAGCCATCCCCAAAGAAATGCTGCCCATAGTAGATAAACCCTTGATCCAATATGTGGTGAGCGAAGCGGTAGCGGCAGGGATTAAAGAAATCATCCTGGTGACCCATTCCAGTAAAAATTCCATAGAGAACCACTTCGACACCAGCTTCGAGCTGGAGGCAACGCTGGAGAAACGGGTAAAACGCCAGCTGCTGGACGAAGTCCGTGCCATCTGCCCAAGCGACGTGACCATTATGCATGTGCGCCAGGGTGTGGCCAAAGGCCTGGGCCACGCGGTGCAGTGTGCCTGGCCGCTGGTAGGTGACAATCCCTGTGTGGTGCTGTTGCCGGATGTGCTGATAGACGATACTGCCTCCGATTTAAGCAAAGACAACCTGGCCCAAATGCTGTCCCGCTTCAACGACACCCACCGCAGCCAGATAATGGTAGAGCCGGTCGCGCAGGATCAGGTTAGCCAATATGGCATTGCCGACTGCATGGGCCATATGCTTGCCAGCGGTGAAAGCAAGCTGATCACCGGTATAGTGGAAAAACCCAAAACAGAAGATGCCCCCTCCAACCTGGCGGTGGTCGGCCGCTATGTATTAAGCGCCGCCATCTGGCCATTGCTGGCCAAAATCGCCCCCGGCGCAGGAGACGAAATTCAGCTTACCGATGCCATAGCGACGCTGATGGAACAAGAACAGGTAGAAGCCTACCGCATAGTCGGCAAAAGCCACGACTGCGGCAGCAAACTGGGCTATATGCAGGCCAATGTGGAATATGCTTTGCGTCACCCCGAGCTGGGTCAGGCCTTCGGCCAATACCTGCAGCAGTTTGCAAACTACACAGAAACGGCTGTAAAAATAGCGGTCGGATCGGAATAATTCAGTAGGAGGCCCGATCCTGGGTCGATAAACCAGGCAATTGGGGATTTACCATTCCCTAATCACCATTCCCAATAAATGGATAAATCATGAAAGTAACCGTATTTGGCACCGGCTACGTAGGCCTGGTACAGGGCGCCGTGCTGGCAGAGGTCGGTCACGATGTTATCTGTGTAGATATAGACCAAGCCAAGGTCGATAACCTTAAACAAGGCATCATCCCCATTTATGAACCGGGGCTGGGCAACCTGGTCAAGCAAAACCATGCGGCCGGTCGCCTTAACTTCACCACCAACGCCGAGCTGGGCGTGCAACATGGCGATATCCAGTTTATTGCCGTGGGCACCCCGCCGGATGAAGACGGCTCCGCCGATTTGCAATATGTGCTAAAGGTGGCCGAAACCATCGCCACCCATATGCAAGGCCATAAGGTGGTGGTGGATAAATCCACGGTGCCGGTAGGCACAGGTGACAAGGTTAGTGCCAAAATCACCGAGGTACTGGCGAAGTCGGGCCGCGAAGAGTTCAGCTTCGATGTGGTTTCCAATCCCGAGTTTTTAAAAGAAGGCTCGGCGGTGGCCGACTGCATGCGCCCGGACCGCATTATCATCGGCACCAGCAGCGAACAGGCAGAAGAGCTGATGCGCGAGTTGTATACGCCCTTTAACCGCAACCACGAAAAAGTCATTGTCATGGATGTGCGCAGTGCCGAGCTGACCAAATATGCTGCCAACTGCATGCTGGCCACCAAGATCAGCTTTATGAACGAAATGGCCAACCTGGCCGAACAACTGGGTGCGGATATCGAAATGGTGCGTCAGGGCATAGGCTCAGATCCGCGCATCGGCTACCATTTTATTTATCCCGGCGTTGGTTACGGCGGCTCCTGCTTCCCGAAAGACGTACAGGCTCTGATCCGTACCGCCGACAATATCGACTTCGATGCCAAAGTGCTCAAAGCGGTAGAAGCGCGCAATAACGAGCAGAAAACCACCCTGTTCCAAAAAATCAGCAAACACTTCAACGGCGAGCTTGCCGGCAAAACCTTCGCCCTGTGGGGCTTAAGCTTCAAGCCCAATACCGACGACATGCGCGAAGCCCCCAGCCGGGTGCTGATGGAAGCCCTGTGGCAGGAGGGCGCCAGGGTACAGGCCTTTGATCCGGAGGCCATGGAAGAAGCCCAGCGCATTTACGGCGAACAATGTCGTAAGGGTCAACTCACCCTGTGCGGTACCAAGGAGTCAGCCCTAAACCATGCAGATGCACTGGTGATAGTGACCGAGTGGCAGAACTTTAAAGCCCCGGACTTCACTCTGATTAAACAGCAATTGAACCTGCCACTGATTTTCGACGGCCGCAACCTGTTTGAACCCAAGCGCTTGAGCAAAAAAGGGTTTACTTACTATTCGGTGGGGCGTTGCTAATGAAAATTCTGGTTACCGGCGGCGCCGGTTTTATCGGCTCGGCCGTGATTCGCCATATCATCAACCACACCTCGGATGCAGTGGTGAATGTGGACAAGCTCACCTACGCCGGCAATCTGGAAAGCCTGGCGGAAGTGAGCGACTCTGCTCGATACGTTTTCGAGCAAGTGGATATCTGCAATCGAGCCGAGCTGGAAAGGGTATTCAACATCCACCAGCCCGATGCCGTTATGCATCTGGCGGCAGAAAGCCATGTAGACAGATCTATAGACGGCCCCGCCGCCTTTATAGAAACCAATATTGTAGGCACCTACACTCTGCTAGAAGTGGCCCGAGACTACTGGCAAGAACTGGATGATGAACGCAAGCAGGTGTTTCGCTTCCACCATATCAGCACTGACGAAGTCTACGGCGACTTGCCCCATCCTTCGGATAGCAATGTTGAATGCTTAATGCTTAATGATGAATTAAACGAACAATTAAACATTCAAAATTCAACATTAAACATTGGTTTGCCACTCTTCACTGAAGCTACCTCCTACGCTCCAAGCAGCCCTTACTCGGCATCCAAAGCTTCCAGCGATCATCTGGCGCGCGCCTGGCGGCGCACCTATGGTCTGCCCACCCTGGTGACCAACTGTTCCAACAACTACGGGCCTTACCACTTTCCGGAAAAACTAATCCCGCTGGTGATCCTCAATGCCCTGGAAGGCAAGCCACTGCCTGTTTATGGCAAGGGTGACCAAATTCGCGACTGGCTCTACGTTGAAGACCACGCTCGTGCGCTTTATAAGGTAGTCACCGAAGGCAAGGTAGGCGAAACCTATAACATCGGTGGCCACAACGAGAAAAAAAATCTGGAAGTGGTCCATACCATCTGTGAACTTCTTGATGAGCTCGTTCCCAAGACTGGATCTTATCGAAAGCAAATCACGTTTGTGAACGATCGTCCGGGTCATGATCGCCGTTATGCGATTGATGCCAGTAAGATGAGTCGTGAACTCGAGTGGAGACCGCAAGAGACCTTCGATAGTGGCATTCGTAAAACTGTGCAGTGGTACTTGGATAATCAAGGTTGGGTTCACAGTGTGAAAAATGGGGCTTATCAATCCTAGATTATGCAAAATTATGGAGAACGTGACCGATGCATATTCTGTTGTTTGGTAAAAATGAGCAACTAGGCTGAGAATTGCAACGAGCCTTGGCTCCACTGGGTAAAGTAACAGCTTTGTGTTCTGGGCCAACCGAATACTGCAGTGATTTTAGGAATCCAGCGGCAGTGACCGAAACGGTACGACGCATTCAACCTGATATTATTGTAAATGTGGCAGCTTATACAGCAGTGGATAAGGCAGAGAGTGAGCATAATATTGCCCAGTTGCTTAATGTTACCAGTGTCGAGGCGGTAGCCAAAGAAGCGCAAAAACTGGGCGCTTGGCTTATCCATTATTCTACCGATTACGTGTTTGATGGTCGTGGTCAGCATCCATGGGCAGAGACTGATACACCTGCTCCCCTTAATCTGTATGGCGACACCAAATTGGCTGGTGAACAGGCAGTGCAGATGTATTGCAACAAGTATCTTATCTTTAGAACAAGCTGGGTGTATGCAGCGCAGGGTAGTAATTTCACCAAGACCATGCTGCTGCTGCGTATTGGTAAAGTGAGAGGATATTGCAGTTATCAATGATCAGTTTGGTGCCCCTACAGGCGCTGAACTAGTTGCCGATTGTACTGCTCATGCCATCCGCGTTGCTCAACCTGCTTCGGCGCCGGTTAGATCAGGTCTCGGGCGATGGCACTTATGATACCAGGGTATGCCATCAGCTCTTGCTCAGAAAATGCAGCAAAGTGACCATTCCATCCCGTAAAAATGCGGGCAATTGGGAAGAAGGGAACTCGAGAAACGAGGCCGTCACGGCACTGAAATCAGGGAGCCTAGCTGAATGGAAAAGCACATCAGGCTGCCATCAGCGCTCACAGGCAGAAACGGCGATGTCCCGTTACAAACAGCTGGTGAGTCCCAGGCTCAGTCTGTGTAAATACAACAGTCAGGTCGGTGAAGCCTGGCTGGCGTGAAAGTCATGAACAAAGTCATAGGACTCGGTATGCTTGTTCGTCAGCCGGTCAGTTAAGGGCGTCAAGCGCAGTGGGGACAGGTTGTCCCGGCTTTGATTTAATCAACAACGCCGGTTTTTATCAAAATAGAGTGCAGATGGACCAGATAAATATTTCTTCGGTTCCTGCTGTTCAATCTCAAATAAGAAGCGATTGTTATGACAACACGTAAAGGTATTATTTTGGCCGGTGGTTCGGGTACTCGGCTCTATCCCGTTACAATGGCAGTGAGTAAGCAATTATTGCCAATCTACGATAAACCTATGATCTATTACCCGCTGAGCACTCTGATGCTGGCAGGTATTCGTGATATTTTGATCATCAGTACTCCTCAGGATACACCTCGCTTTGAGCAGCTACTGGGGGACGGTAGTCAGTGGGGGATCCATTTGCATTACAAAGTACAACCCAGCCCCGATGGCCTCGCCCAAGCGTTTATTATTGGTGAGGAGTTTATAGGCGATGATCCCTGTGCACTGGTACTGGGAGACAACATCTTCTATGGTCACGACCTGCAAAAGCAGTTAGAAGCTGCAACGGCTAAAGAGCATGGTGCAACGGTATTTGCCTACCATGTCCATGACCCTGAGCGTTACGGTGTGGTGGAATTTGATGCCTATGGTCAAGCCATCTCTCTCGAAGAGAAGCCGATAGAACCTAAGAGCAACTACGCGGTTACCGGCCTCTACTTTTACGACAATCGCGTGCTAGAAATGGCAAAACAGTTGGAGCCTTCCGCACGCGGTGAGCTGGAAATCACCGATATCAACCGCTTGTATCTGGAGCAGGAAGCGCTTTCTGTAGCCATGATGGGGAGAGGTTTTGCATGGCTAGATACCGGAACTCATGAGAGTTTGATTGACGCCAGTAATTTTATACAAACCATCGAAACACGCCAGGGGCTGAAAGTAGCTTGTCCGGAAGAGATTGCATACCGGAAGGGCTTTATTGACGCGGAACAGATCAGAGCGTTAGCGGAGCCGCTTGCGAAAAACGCGTATGGACAATATCTGCTCAAGATGGTCAGGACAAAGTAACTCTATATTTTATCGGGGAAAAGAGTAATGAATGTTGTCCGAACCAACATACCTGATGTTTTGATATCTGAGCCAAACGTCTTTGGCGGCGAGCACGGTTTTTTCTTTGAAAGTTTTAACTATAAAGAGTTTGAAAAGGCGATAGGTAGAACCCTAACCCTTGTGCAGGATAACCATTCAAAATCAAGTAAAGGTGTATTGCGTGGATTGCACTATCAATTGCCTCCCCATGCCCAAGGTAAGTTAGTGCGTTGTGTGGTAGGTGAAGTATTTGATGTTGCGGTAGACATTCGTAAAAACTCGTCAAAATTCGGTCAATGGATTGATGTTAATCTTTCAGCCGAAAATAAGCGACAGCTTTGGATACCTGAAGGATTCGCTCATGGTTTTTTAGCCTTGAGCGAAAAAGCCGAGTTTTTTTAAGCATCAGCTTGTTATTACCCCGAAAGTGAAATGAATATCAGTTGGGACAATAAGTTTCTAGCAGTAACATGGCCTCTTGAAGGTGAACCCATCTTATCTGAGAAAGATAGTGCAGCAGCTGATTGTTTTAATGATTTATTTTGTTCTGAGTTAATTTTATGATCAGTGTTTTAATCCCTTCATATAATGTTGAAAAGTACATTGATGAAGCATTGGTGAGTATCCTTAATCAATCATATCATGAACTTGAAGTTGTCATTGTTGACGACTGTTCAACTGATAGGACATATGAAATATGTCAGAAGTACGCGCGCAATGATAAGCGAATAAAATTATTTAGAAACAAAGAAAATAAAGGGATCGCCAGAACTTTAAATTTTGCACTATCACAAGCATCTGGCGAATATGTTGTTAGAATGGATGCTGATGATATATCAGTCGAAAACAGAATTGAACGTATGCATCAATTTTTGTTGGATAACTCTCATGTTGATATTGTTGGTAGTGCGACAATAACCATCAATGAGGAGGGCAAGGAGCTAGGGATATATACCCCACTAGAGTATCATGCTGATCTAATTAAAACGGTGAATTTTTCTAGTCCGCTATTACATATCTGGATGTGCAAAAAATCTGTTTATGAACGAGTGGGTACATATCGTTTTCCTCCTGTAGAAGATTATGATTTTATGCTTCGCTGCATCAATTCTGGAATAATAATTCATAATTTAATGGAGCCACTTTATAAAGTTAGAATCAGAAATGGTAATACAGCTGATTCATATGGATTCAGGCAATTGAAGGCTTTTGAATCAGCGAGTAAAGCGTATAGGGAAAATAAACTCCACGAGTTGATTATTGATTTGCAGCCCAGTCCATGCTCGGAGTGGTTATATCAAATTTCAAGAAATATTTATTTCAGTGGGGTAGCTAGTATCCGGTCTGGTGGTCGCGTTATTGGGTTGTTGATGTTGATGTTATCGGCGCTTGTATCCCCATACCAGCTGAGATATATGTACCGACGTCTTAGGTTTCAACTTTATAAGTGGAGGAAAAGTCATTGAAACAGGAAGTTCGTGTCGCATTTATTCTTCCCTCATTAGCTAACAGAGGCCCGATTATATTCACTAGGTATTTAATAGAACAGTTAGTTAAAATGATATCTTGTGTAAAGGTTTTTTATTTTGACGATATTGTTGAGGTTGATTTTCCTTGTGATTGTGAAAAAATAAATTTTCGTGATAAAATTAATTTCAGCGATTATGACATTGTTCATTCTACAATGTTTAGGCCAGATCTGTATGTGATTATGAATAAGCGCTTAATGAACAAGGTGAAATGCAAGTCAGTTAGTGGGCTTCATAATTATATTCTTGAAGATATGGTATTTAGTTATGGGAAACTGAAAGGAATAGCTATTTCTTTGTTGTGGATGTTTTTTCTAAAGCATTTCAACTCGCGTGTTTATTCATCTAGGAATATGGCTGAGCATTATCGTGATAAAATTGGTTCATTAGATGATGTGATTATCCCCTATGGTATAAGTAAGGTTAACTATAATGCCGATATACATTTGCCACATCAAAAAGAAATAATTAAATTAAAAGAACGCGGCTATTTAATTATTGGGGCAGTCGGTTTATTGATCTATCGTAAAGGATACCATCAATTGATTTCTGCATTAGTTGAATTGAAAGAACATGCTTTAGTTCTGGTAGGAGACGGTCCAGAAAAAGAGAATTTGAAACGTCAAGCTGAAGCTCTTGGTGTTGCAGAACGTGTTGTTTTTGCTGGTTTCTATGAACATTCATCACAGTACTATCAATATATCGACATTTATTGCTTGTGTTCATATTCCGAAGGGTTTGGTCTGGCTATGCTAGAGGCTTTGTCGGTGAGGTTGCCATTAGTTTGTTCTCATTTGTTAATTTACGATGAATATTTCTCCAACGAAAATGTTGCTTTCTTTACACCAGATAAAACTGATGAATTAGTTTCAGCTATTAACCTCGTAACGAATAATATGGTTTTTTACCAAGCCAGTGCCAGCAAGCTGTTTGATAAGTTTTTTGATTCAAAGATAATGGCTCATAAACATGTCGAACATTATCTTAATTGTAAAAGACAAGATGTGCACTGATATGAGAAAAGTATTTATTAGCGTTGTCTCTCATTGTCATGGAGAAGTTATTCAGAAGGTTAATTGCCTTCCTGCGTTGGCAAGATATTTTACTGTGGTTGTAAAGTCTAATGTCAAAGAAGCTTTGGAAAACTATTGTTTTGAACATGATATTTTATATTTACCACCAACCCAGGTTATGGGGTTTGGTGAAAATAATAATGTGATATTTCAATACTGTAAGCAACAGCTGGGAATGAAAGGCGAAGATTTTTTTATCCTCATTAACCCAGATGTTTATGTTAGTTTTTCCGCTATCTCTACTTTGATTTCAGAAATGGAGAGTGCTGATGTTTCATGTGCTACTATCAATCTTTTTCGTGATTACGAGATGACAATACATGACTATTCAGTCAGGAATTTCCCTGGTTTATTTGATTTTATATCCAGTTATATTGGGCTAAAAAATAAGACAAAAATTGTCAAAGAAGAAATTTTCTCGCCCTGTTTAGTTGATTGGGCTGCTGGCTCATTTCTTGCGTTTGAAAGTGATAAGTATGAACTCGTCGGCGGGTTTGATGAGAAATATTTTATGTATTGTGAGGATATTAATATTTTTTTTAGACTAAAAAAACAAGGGTACCCACTTGTTTTTTTTCCAGATATAAAAGCAGTGCATCTCGCCCAGCATAAAAATAGAAAATTATTCTCTATGCATTTTTTTTGGCACGCGAAAAGTGTGATTAGATACTTGATAGATAAGATAACATATGATCTTAAAAAGCACTTTTAATGCTCTATTTAAATTAATCAGCGGTAATGCTTTTTCTCAGATTGTTGTCATTGTTGGTACGCCATTTCTGACCAGAGTTTATAGTCCATCAGAATTCGGTATTCTGGCGGTTGTCAATTCATTTATTATGGTTCTCGGAGTTATTAGTTCTGGTCGTTATGATCAGTTAATGTATAGGTATAAGAGCCAGGAAGATCGTGCCAGATGTTATTCAAATGGATTGGTTCTTTCTCTAGGGACATCCTTCTTAGTTTTAGTAGTATCAGGGGGGTTGGTTAGTTGTAGAGTGATTGATTTACCCTTCTTGTTACTGGCGCCGCTGCTTTTATCATTTTCTATTTATCAGATATATGTATCTTTGTTAAGTGTGGATGGGCATTATCACTCGATCATCTATTCTAATATTGTTCGCTCTGTTGTACTCATTATTTCTCAATATGCGTTATCAGAACTTGATGTTTTTGGTCTTATTGTTGGATTGTTGTTGTCGCAAATATCATCGATGTTTGTTTTGATCTTTTTTTACCACTTTAAAGCTGGTCTAACGTTAAAAATAAGTTGTGGTTTTTTCGACTTTAAAGATGCAATTTTTAGCTCACTTCAATCTTTAGCCAACTCATTTTCATCGCAATTGCCAGTTATATTCATTCCATATTTTTTCGGATTATCTGTGTTGGGTTACTATAGTCTTGCCATTCGATTGACCCAATTGCCAATTACTTTTCTCTCTAATGCTGCTAGACCGTTCATCATGGGGGAGCTAAGTAGGCATAAGGACCAATATCATGTCGTGTATCGTGTCTTGAAATGGGGTTCATTAGGGTTGCTGGCTTCTGGTATTTTCGGTATTTTTTTAGTCAATCTATATGGTGAAACATTTTTTGTTATATATGCGGGAAAGGAGTGGGTGATGTCTGGCGAAATTGCATCTGCTCTTTCATTTTGGCTGTTGATTGCTTTTGCCAATATTATTGCGACATCATATCTCACCGTAAGTGCAAAATTTAAAGAGCTATTCTATTATGATTTTTCACTTTTACTTACTCGCGGAGGGGTGGTCTTAGCTTGCTATATGTACTCTATAACATTCATCGACTTTATATATTTATATTCGTATATTGGTATGCTATTCAATTTTTTAATCATCTATTATGCTATAAATATAGGTAAACGACATGAGAGAAGTACTGATTGTAACGACACCTGATGGCTTTTTTGCTCAAAAAGAAATGCCGTGGAGTAGCATGGATGTTTCGAAAGTTTCTGCTGGGCTAGGAGCGAAAGGTTTTCATGTTACAACGGTTGATTTTGATTATATCAAAAATAATATTTCGGCTATCAAAGATAAAATAATTATTTACACAAGTTCTCAACGTACGGAACACAAACGATACATTGAAGATGTTATGTATTTTCTTAAAGATAGTAATTTTTTGATTCCAAGTTACGAGGCGTTAAAGGCTCACGATAATAAAGGGTTTCAGTTGCTACTGAATGCAAAGTATATTCTTAATGTTATTCCTGGCACTTATATCGCCGATGTAAGTGAAATTAATCAAGAGCAAAATTATCCCTGTGTGTTCAAACCGGCAAATGGAGCTTCGTCAACTGGTGTTGCTATTGTTAATAACATTAATGAAATTCGCCAGAAAGTAAATGGTTGGCTGGATTTTTCTCTACGGGATCTGAAAAAAATAATTAAAAAACACATTATTCCCTTTCGGTATAATTCAGAGTGGGAAAACTATTTAGACTTCGGGAAGAAACGATTTATTTTACAGAAGTTTATGCCGGGATTGACGTGTGATTACAAAGTTTTGATATTTGGTGACAAGTTCTATGCCCTTAAGCGTTTTGTCGCCAAGAATGATTTTCGAGCTAGTGGTAGTGGTTTACACTCGCGAGATTTTGATGGTGAATTAGAAATGGTTCTGGAGCAGGCCTATCAATTTTCACGGAGATTCCGTTCTCACATTTATTCTTTGGATATTTGTGTCGCTGATGGAGAAACATGGATTATTGAGTTTCAGTTTACTCATGTTGGCCCGGTGACACTGTCTGAATCACCATTTTATTTTGTTCGAGCTCAAAACGGCGTCTGGAATAAAGTCATGAAAGTGAGTGATCTTGAAGATGAGTTTGTTCTTTCTATAACTGGTTATATTCATGAAAATACTGCACTTTGTTCATAATTATTTTGGTTTCAGTGGTGCTAGTCGTCAAGCTAAAAGTGTTGTTTCCAATATTGCCAGCAATTATTCTGATATCGAGCAGCGTTTTTTCACACTGACGGCTAGCCAAAGTCAGCTAGCGAGCAACGATTTTATCGTGTATTCATCTGTTCCCAATCTATGGAGCCGTTGCTGGAAATTTCTACTCGTTTTAATAAAATTTAGACCTGAGGTGGTGCATTTCCATGGGGCTGACTTTGCGTTACTGCTGCTGTGTAAAATAATGGGTGTCCGTGTATATTGGAAGACGACTCTATTTGGTAGTGATGATTTCGACACTCTAACTCGTGGGCGTGGTGGGAAAGTAAAACGTTTTTTACTGCGGTTTATCGATGTAAACAATACTTTGACAAAGCAAATATATAACGTTAATTCTCGATACCTGCCATCTTCTCGATTAGTAACGATTCCCAATGGTGTCATGATTCCGAATGAGGGATGTATTCAGAGGAAGAGCAAGGTTGCGATCATCATGTCAGCAATTATTCCCCGGAAAGCTGTTTTGGAAGGGATCCATTTTTTTAATGAGTATTTACGAACGCATAATTATACGTTATATGTTATTGGACCTGATTCATCAGCTTTAGATGGTTATGAACGTGATTATGTCCAGGCCTGCCATCAATTGGCAGATGATCAGGTTATCTTTTTGGGGGAATTACAACATGAAGAGGCTCTTTCTTATTTTTCCAAGGCGAAATTTTTAATCCATCTATCGCGACAAGAGGGAATGCCAAATGTTGTGCTTGAAGCAATGGCTTATGCTGTTTTCCCTATTATTTCCGACATGGATGGGCTTGCCAATGAACTTATTTCGCAAAATAAATCTGGTATTAATATAGATTGTGTTGACGGAATTAAACTGCCATTGTTAATGTTTTCTAATAATGAAGGAAGAAAGGCTGTAATTAGTAACCATAGCTTTGAAGTTGTAGCGTCTCAAACGATGGATGTGTATTTTGGAAAACAACAGTGATAACTTTGCAATGAGTCAAATTAGAGAGTATAAGGAAGTTGGTTTTTTGGGGAGGTTGTGGATTTTGTCATGTGGGTTTTATTTGACTCAGTTACTTCCCATTAGTCCTGTACATATTTCTTTTGTTATTGTTTTTTCTTTTATTTTTATTGGGTTTTTGAAAGAGCGTAAAGCTCTTGTAGATCGTTCTTTTTTGCTTCTGTCATCAATTTCCTTTGTTGCTTTGTTTTTGTGTTTTAATTCACCTGCGCCGATAGCGTTGAATCTTATTGTTTCAATATTATCTTTTTTTATTGTCGGTGTCTTGTTTAAAAGGCGCTCCATTGGGGCTTTTTTTGTTTTAGTCGTTTTTTTTTCTTATTCATTGTTGTTTAATATTGATGCTCTTTGGCGAATTATACATCCTGAATTATATGATTTAGAAAAGCTAGAATCGCTGGGTGTTGGCTTTCAAGTATATAAGGCTAATTCGTTCATGTACACAGATTCTAATTATGTTGGGATAGAGTCTCTGGCATTTTTATCAGTATTTATCTACTTGTTTCGCAATGCTGAACTTAATGGTTACTTATTTTTATTCTATGTTTTTGTTTTTCTGATGCTGACATTATCTTTGTTGTTGACATTTTCACGCTCCGCTTACTTTGGTTGCTTGTTGTTATTTTTTGTTTGTTCTTTTATGAATGGTAAAAGGAATGCGTATTTATTGTTATTTTTTTCACCATTGATATGCTGGCTTTCATTCGAGTTTGTTTCTGAGCTTCTTTCTAATGATGTTAGTTTTTCTAGTAAATTCCATATTATTGAGTTGACTTTTGATTATATAGAACGCTCATCGTGGTTTGAGTTTTTTTTCGGTGTGGGGTTAGGTAATGCAGTTAATGCAATAGGGATAGGTTCTCACAATATCCTGATTACTTTTTTAATCGAAACAGGTGTTGTTGGATTTGTTTTTTTTGTTTCTATTAATGTTTTTTTAATGTTTAAGTTGAAGTCTGACTTTCTTATTATAGCTCTTCCGTTTATGATTTCTTCTTTGTCTCTTGGTTCTACGGCTATTCCATACTATTTTTCGTTGGTTTCCATTTGTATTTTGCATCGTTCCGGCTTTCTGGTTGTTACTGGTTTAAATTCATCCGTTGTTAAAAATACTTGACGACGGGTATGGTAAAGGAGGTCTCTCCATTCATTGTTAAAACTTGTCTACGCTTTCTATCTTGTGACAAGACTGGCTGATAACGTGATACTACTTAAAGAGTATATCTACTAGAAATAGAAATCGGCTTTATTTTATAATTACTGACCTCACCCTCGAAAACCAATGCGCTTTTTAAGTTTTCATCAACTTTATCAGTTGGTTTTGATCTGTCGCCTATTAATTTGTGGGAGTTGGGTTAGTAACTTACATACGACCTTATCTATTAACCAAAAGTTTACTCTATGAAAATTTTGATCACCGGCATGGCCGGGTTTATCGGCCATGCCGTGGCCAAACACCTTGCAGCGCAAAATGTTGAGATCGTGGGGATCGATAACCTCAATGATTACTACGAGGTTTCCCTCAAGCGATCCCGGTTGGCAGATCTTTCCGGCCTGAACAACGTGCGCTTTATCGAAATGGATATTGCCGATCGCACTGCCATGGTGGCGCTGTTTGCGGAAGAAAAGTTCGATAAGGTGGTGCACCTGGCGGCCCAGGCCGGGGTGCGTTATTCGCTTGATAATCCCCATGCCTATGCGGATTCCAATCTTGTCGGGCATTTGAACGTGCTGGAAGGTTGTCGTCACACCAAGGTTAAACACCTGATTTATGCCTCATCCAGCTCTGTGTATGGCATGAATGATAAGGTGCCGTTCTCCGTTACAGATAGGGTAGATGAGCCGATCAGCTTGTATGCGGCCACTAAAAAAGCCAATGAGCTGATGACCCATACATATTCACATCTTTATGGCCTGCCGGCCACCGGATTGCGCTTTTTTACCGTATACGGCCCCTGGGGCCGACCGGATATGGCGCTGTTCAAGTTTACCAAGGCGATTTTGGCAGGGCAGCCGCTGGCGGTATACAACAGTGGGAATATGCAACGGGACTTTACTTATATTGACGATATCGTCGAGAGCATAGTGCGCTTGCTGGATCTGCCCCCGAGCGCTGCTGGGGTACCGCATGCCGTATATAACATAGGTCATGGCAGCCCAGTGGCGCTGATGGATTTTATCCGCGCAATCGAGCAGGCCATCGGTAAACAGGCAATATGTGATTACCAGCCCATGCAGCCCGGCGATGTCCCCCGCACTTGGGCGGATACGGAGGCCTTGTTCGATGCCACCGGTTATCGCCCACAAATGGGAGTGGAACAGGGCGTTGCCAACTTTGTGCAGTGGTATCGCGGTTATTATGGTGTGTAAAAAGGTGTAATAAGCAGTAAAGAGCACAGGGAACAGCCGTGGACGTTTTTTCTCTTTATTCTGTCGATAACAAAAACAACAGGTAAATAAAATGGAACAGGTGTTAGCTAAACGCCACACCCTGTGGCATGAGCGATTGCAGGCAAGCTGGTTCAGCCGATTTGTGGTAGGGCTAGTGCTGGTAGTGCTGCTGCCAGGGCTGATGATGTGGGGCCTGGCTGGTTTTTATGCCCCGGATTTGAGCAAGATTAACAGCCTGCTTGGAGTTGCCATTACCTATATGGGAGTGTTTTTTACCCTGCGTCGGTTAATGAGCTACCCAGGCTGCCAGTCTGCCAATTATATTCTGCCTACCGTGCTGGTATGGTATGGGCTACTTGTCGGAGTGCTTTTTGTATTCCGGCTGGATTATTCGGTGTATTACATTTTCTACACCGCTGTAGCCAATGTCCTGTTCTGTTTTTCAAGTTACTTTTTTATTGTGCGCCATATACGCAAAAAAGTGGCATTTCTGCCGCTGGGCAAGGCCAATGGCATGAATGAAGTGGAAGGAGTGGAGTGGTTCAGATTGAGTTCGCCATCGCTGAATGGTGAGCGGGTAGATGCCATAGCCGCCGACCTGCATGCGGAGATCCCTGATGAGTGGCAGCGTTTTCTGGCCCGTTGCACTTTGGCCGGGGTGCCTGTGTATCACTACAAGCAGTTGATGGAGTCACTGACCGGACGGGTGAAAATTAATCACTTGGCGGAAAATGAGTTTGGCTCTTTGCAGCCACAGGTACTCTATACCAGCTTTAAACGTCTGGTTGATTTAACTATTTCGTTGCTGATGCTGCCATTACTGTTGCCAGTATTGTTCATTGTTGCTGCGTGGATAAAGAAAGACAGCCAGGGTCCGGCGCTGTTTGTTCAGGAGCGCATGGGTTACCGGGGGCAGCTGTTCAAGGTATACAAGTTTCGTAGCATGTATATAGATCAGGAGGGCAGGGGCTTTACCGAGGGTGAGGATGATCCACGTATTACCCCGGTTGGCAAAATAATTCGCAAATACCGTATTGATGAATTACCCCAGCTGTTTAATGTAATCAAGGGTGACATGAGCTTTATTGGTCCCCGGCCAGAATCTAAAAATTTGTCGGAATGGTATGAGCAGGATGTGCCTTTCTTCAGTTATCGCCATATCGTGCGCCCTGGCATCTCCGGTTGGGCCCAGGTAGAACAGGGCTATGCGGCCGAGATAGACGGCATGAAAGAAAAACTGGAGTACGATTTCTATTACATCAAGCATTTCTCGTTGTGGCTGGATGTGTTGATTGTGTTTAAGACCATTCGCACTGTGCTTACCGGAGATGGAGCCAGGTAATTTGGGTGCCCCAGGGTCGGGCCCTTACAAAGCAAAGCCCGGTGCTGTGATCCAGCGCCGGGCTTTTTTGTTTCTGGCGGACTAAGGTTGGCTTCAGTTGGGTTCCTTTTGGCTCGGAGGCGACATGACTGATCAAGGCAAGGTTGAGGTGTTTCATCACGGGGCTGTCAATGGTGTGACCGGCTCTTGCCACGAGCTGCGGGTGGGCGGATCTGGCATTTTAATCGACTGCGGTCTGTTCCAGGGCTCGGAGCGGCGAAACGATTTGGCCATCGACTTTGATATCGCCCATATCAGGGCGCTGGTGGTCACCCATGTGCATATCGACCATGTGGGGCGCATTCCCTATTTGTTGGCCGCCGGTTTTAAGGGGCCTATTTACTGTTCGCAGCCGTCGGCCCTGCTGTTGCCGGCCATACTGGAAGATGCGCTTAAAATCGGCTTTACCCGGGATAAAAAACTGCTCAACCGGGTGCTGAAGCTGCTTCAATCCCGGCTGGTGCCGCTGCCCTATCACCGGTGGCATTCGGTGGCGGGCACCGATATTCAGGTGCGGCTGCAGCGGGCCGGGCATATTCTGGGCTCGGCCTATGTGGAATGCCAGGCCGGGGATCAGCGGCTGGTGTTCAGCGGCGATCTGGGCGCGCCTTATTCCCCGCTGCTGACTGCGCCTGTGCCACCCGAGCGTTGCGATGTGCTGGTGCTGGAAAGCACCTATGGCGATAAAAATCACGAAAACCGGAGTGAGCGGCGCTTACGGCTGAAGGCGGCGATGGAACATGCGCTGGCCGATGGCGGTACCTTGCTGATCCCGGCGTTCAGCCTGGGGCGCACCCAGGATCTGTTGTATGAAATTGAAGGCCTGATTGCCGAATTCGGCAGCCAGGCGGCGGCGCCGGGCCTGGCCTGGAACGAGCTGGAAGTGGTGGTCGACTCGCCCCTGGCGGCCAACTTTACGGCACTGTATCGCAGGCTTAAGCCGTTCTGGAATGCCGAGGCGCAAGCGCGGCTGGCCGAGGGGCGGCATCCGCTGTCGTTTGAGCAGCTGACGGTGGTCAACAGCCATCGGGATCATCTGAATGCGGTCAACTATCTGGCTCGTTCGCACCGGCCCTGCGTGGTGCTGGCGGGCTCCGGCATGTGCGCCGGAGGGCGGGTGGTGAATTACTTAAAGGCACTGCTCGGTGATGCCCGCAACGATGTGCTGTTTGTGGGCTATCAGGCCGAGGGCACGCCTGGGCGGGATATCCTTGAATACGGCGCTCGCCATGGTTCCGGCTCCGCCTCAAGGGATGGCTGGGTGGAACTGGACGGCGAGCGTTATCACATTCGTGCCCAGGTGCATCAGGTGAGCGGTTATTCGGCTCATGCGGGCCGGCAGGATCTGATAAACTTCGCCACCGGCATTACCCCGCCACCGGCGCAGATCCGCCTGATCCACGGCGATGCCCAAGCCAAACAGGCGCTGAAAACAGGGCTTGAATCATTATTGCCCAATACCGAGGTGGTGATCGCAGGCGGGGCGGTGAATTGATTAATCGGTTAGGGATTGGTGGCATCCCGTAGGTCGGGCCCACCATTCCCCATTTTATAAGGTTGTTATGCGTGTATTAGCAGTTGGTCCTTCCCGCTGGGTGTTGGCCTTGTTTGGTCTGCTGTGTCTGTTGGGTCAGCATCTGTTTATGCACCACCTGGGCGGGGCAGGGCTGGATTTGCCTTTTAATGCCAGCACTTGGCTGTTTATCGGCGCCATGCTGGCGGCCGGGGCTTTTACGCTGCGCCCTGTATTGGTTACCTCCGGTCTTTGGTGGTGCTTGTTGCTGGGGGCGGTCTTGCTATGGCTGCCCTTTTTTTATCCGCATGCCGAGGCTACCCGAATGCAGGCGTTGCCCCGCTTGCTGGGATTAAGCGGTGGCCTGCTGTTTTATTTAATACTGCAGCAGTGCCGCTTTAATGCCTTGCAGCGGCGCTGGTTGTTGTGCCTTCTGCTGGGGCTGGCGACCCTGCAGATGCTGTTTGGCCTGGTGCAGTTTTTTGCGTTGCCGGCGGACAACTGGTTTCGGTTTAATACCGGGATAAGGTTGCCTTACGGCATTTTTATGCAGCGCAATGTGATGTCCAGTTTTGTGGGCTCAGGGGTGTTGCTGGCGCTGTATTTGCTGGTAATGATGCGGGGCGGGCGATCTCAGTGGCTGATCTGGCTCTGGTGTGTATCGGCCGCGGTGATGGGCATAGTGCTGGTGCTGTTGCTGCAAAGCCGGGCCGGTTTATATAGCCTGATGGCGGGCTTGCTGTTGCTGGTGCCGGTGTGCTGGTTGCGGTTAAGCACCCGGCCGCAGCGCTGGTTGCTGCTGGCCATGGTTATCTTCGGGCTGGGCGCCGGGCTGGTGCTGTTGCTTCAGGCCGATTTGCACCGAAGGATGCTGGAAGTCTATGGCGAACTGGGCGTGCGATATGAAATCTGGATCACTACCCTGGGGTTGATTGCCCGCCATTTTTGGCTGGGGGTGGGTTACGGTGGCTTTGAGCCTGCCTATTATGCCGAAGCGGCCCGCTTGCTAACAGCAGGCGGGCCCGTGCCGCAGATGCCCGGTGGTTTGCATCATCCTCATAACGAAATTTTGCTGTGGCTGGCAGAGGGCGGGGTTGTCACCCTGCTGGCCTGGCTGCTGTGGGCCTGGGGGCTCTGCTCTCTGCTGCGTCATCTGCCGTGGAGTGAACGGTTGGCGCTGGTGGCCTTGTGTTTGCCGCTGTTTGGCCATTTGATGTCGGAATATCCGTTTGGCCATTCCAGCGTGCACTGGCTGTGGCTGCTGGTGTTATTGTGGTTTTTTGACAGCCAATACGGTCGGGGCCGGCTGTTATATGGCATGTCGGTCTGGCCCGGGCAAACCCTGTTGCTGGTGATAGGGCTGGCGACTGTGCTCTATATGGCCACGGGGCTGCAAACCGCTTATCAGCTTACCCATTTCGAGCGAGGTCGGTTTAGTGATGAAAGGCGGTTGGCGGCGGTGTGGAACCCCTGGTTTTGGCAAGACAGGCGTGAGCTGTATCGGCACAGTGCCCGGCTGGAGGCGGCGCTGGCCTCGGGAGACAGTCAAGGGCTGGATGCTTATCTGGCCTGGTCAACACCGATGATTGCCCGTTTGCCGAGAACGAGCCTGCTGAGCAACCATTTGCTGGCGCTGTCGGCGGTGGGACGGGAGCAAGAGGCGCACACCCTGGCCGGGCGGCTGCGGCAGGAGTATCCGCATGACCGGCAGTTTTCCACAGGCGCTTTGGTTGCTGTCAAGGATAAGCTGGCAGCAGGGGAGGCACCGAGAGTATACCGGCGCTTGTCCCAGCCGGTGGGCAGTGCCACTTATTATCAGGATTGGTATTTTGCTGGGGATTAGGGCTGCTGGGGTTTACCCATTCCTAGTGTTTATCAAGCAAAAATGTGAGTAAAGGGAGCAGTAATGACGATTTTGGTGACCGGCGGCGCCGGCTATATTGGTTCTCATACCCTGGTTGAGCTGCTGAGCAGCGGCCAGCAGGTGGTGGTGCTGGATAACTTATGTAATTCGTCGCCGGAGTCGCTTAAACGGGTGGAGCGGATCACCGGCCAGCCGGTGAGCTTTGTGGCCGGCGATATTCGCGATCGAAGCCTGCTGCAGCGCATTTTTTCCGAACACGCCATCCATGCCGTGGTGCACTTTGCCGGGCTCAAGGCGGTGGGCGAGTCGGTGGCCAAACCGCTGGCCTATTACGATAACAACATTAACGGTACCCTGGTGCTGGTGGACGAAATGCGCAGGGCCGGGGTGTTCCGGCTGGTGTTCAGCTCATCCGCCACCGTGTATGGTGAGCCGGCCACCATGCCCATCAACGAGGATTTTGTTGCCGGTGGTACCACTAATCCGTATGGCACCTCCAAGTTGATGGTGGAACAAATCCTTAAGGATCTGGCTCGCTCCGATGAGCGCTGGCGCATTGCGGTGCTGCGTTATTTTAACCCTGTGGGTGCCCATATCTCCGGGTTGATCGGGGAAAATCCCAACGGCATTCCCAATAACCTGCTGCCTTATATTGCCCAGGTGGCGGTGGGTCGGTTGGAGCGGTTGAGGGTGTTCGGCAGCGATTATCCCACCAAAGATGGCACAGGCGTGCGCGATTATATTCATGTGGTTGATTTGGCCCGGGGGCATTTAAAGGCGCTGGATAAGCTGGCCGAGGCGTCCGGCTGGCTGGTGTATAATCTGGGCACCGGCAAGGGCTATTCGGTGTTGGAAATGGTCGCGGCGTTTGAGCAGGCCTCGGGCAGGTCGATACCCTATGAGCTGGTGGACCGGCGGCCGGGCGACATTGCCGTGTGTTATGCCGATCCGGCCAAGGCGGAGCATGAGCTCTCCTGGCGTGCCGAACGCGGCCTTGCCGAGATGATGGCCGATACCTGGCGTTGGCAGGCGGAAAACCCGGAGGGATTTGCTTGATGCAGGAGCGGCGCCCCCGGTGGGCGCCTCGACCTCGGCGCGATAACGGTTGATGGCCTGCGACCTCTTACCTTCCTCATTCCCCCCATGTTCTCCCCCAATAAAAATGCGCCTATGGCGCATTTTTTCTGTATTTTTCTCCGTTTTCTATCGTCAGCTTAGGCTGGCGGGGTCGTTTCTGCTATTCCTGTTGTTCTCCGGTTGAGGCGTGTTCCGTGGTGAATTCTGTTGCTTATAAATAACGGAAGACAAGGCATTGCTTACCGCGTTGTCTATTGCCAGTGAGGCGCCGGGTACCGAGGTTTTGGCTGCATTGGCGATACTCTTCGATTGATTGGGGGCGGCGGCTACCGCCGCTTCCACTACTGTCGCCACCAAGTGCGGAAAATCCGCTAGTGCCGCTGAGGTGGCAGAAACAATGGCTTCGGCCATGCTTGGGTGAATGTTAACCATGGTGTTGACCGCAGCCTTGATCATAACGGCTGCCTCATCCGCAGGTCGGGTGGTGGCCCACGAGCCGACTAATTTTGCCATGGCGGCAGCGGTGTCGGCTTCCCCCCTGGCATTCAGTATGTCACCGCTCTGCTCGACATTTAGCACAACGCCGGCCTTGGTCAGCGCCTCCAGCTCAACTTGGTCAGCAAAAGCGGGTCCGGCAGTGAGGAGCACCGCCAGCGATAAAGTGGTAAATATTTTACGCATTGGTAGATGTCCTCTCTAGAACGGGTTTTAGAACAACTGCAACCTATACGTCCCGCAAAGGTGAGCAAGCTGGACAACACCCAGCGCTGAGCGACCGGTTAGCTATGTAAATGGGCTTTGACGCCTGAACCTAGTGTAGGTCACAGGTAAAAATTAGCACAAACCGATCCCGTCCTGAGTGCCTGTGTAGCCGTCACTCAGATTTTGCAGCAAGGGTTTTACACTTATCCTATGCTTTTACCTATGAAGCATCTTGCTCTCGAAGGTTGTTTCGCTCCACCGGCTCAAATGGATTGGGCCAGGGAGCAGTAGCGGGGTACAAGGCTATCGCAGCCAGAGATGGTTATAAAAGGTAATCTGATGTTTACCAAGGAGAATACCATCTTGACTAAGGTTGCTTCTCTAATAAGGCCGGAGGCTGTTTTACCTTTGTTAGTCGTTTAAAGGGAATTAACATGATGAAGGTGATAAGAATACTGTGCACGCTATTGGCCTGGGGGCTGGCCGCCGGGGCAGCACAGGCTCAAAACATAGACTCGCGCTATATCCTGGGCCCGGGTGATCTGATCCGTGTCAGTGTATTTGGCGAAGCAGATCTGAGTTTCGACCGGATACAACTCAACGATGCCAGCACCTTCTCCTACCCTTTCCTGGGAACCGTCAATGCCAAAGGTAAAACCGTTAAAGATGTGGAATACCTGCTCATAAAAGGATTAAGGGATGGTTACCTGATCGATCCCAAGATCACGGTGAGTATCCTCGAATATCGCGAATTCTACGTCAATGGCGAAGTACGCAACCCTGGTGGTTACCCATTCCAGCCCGGTATGACACTGCGCAAGGCAGTGGCGCTGGCCGGCGGCTTTAGCGAGCGGGCGTCACGTAGTGCTTTCTATATTATTCATGACCAAGATCCAAACCGTAAATCCCGGAAGGCCAATCTTGACACCCAGGTGATGCCCGGTGACATCATCACCATAGAGGAGAGTTTTTTCTAATGGACATCATCAAACTTTCCGGTATCGGTCGTGACGAAAAGGGTTCAATAGAGCTATTGGCTCCGAGCCTGCTGTGGCGTTTCATTTCCTGTCGTATATGGAGCATTATTTCTTTTACCCTGATAGTGGCCATGTTGGCGGTACTGCTGGTATCTAATATGACCCGCATTTACCGGGCCACGGCCACGCTGCTTTTTGAAAATCAGGCAGCCAATGTATTGTCCATCGAGCAGATCTATGGCATTGAGGGCGGTGATGATTATCTGGCAACTCAGTTTGAATTGCTCAAGTCCAGGGCATTGGCCGAGCGGGTAGTGCGTAATCTGGGCTTAGATACTCATCCGGAGTTTGATCCCCGCCAGCAGCCGGAACCCTTGATTGACTGGTCGGCCTTGTTGGGCAAGCTGAATCCCATCATCAATCCGGATCAGCTTGAAGAGCCGTCAGGGCCAAGTGAAATAGATATTTTCGATCAGGTGGTAGAGGATTTTCAGCGGCGAGTGACGGTTGCGGTAGTGGGCCGGACCCAGCTGATAGAGGTCAGTACTGACATGGCGGATGCCAGCACCGCCGCACTGGCGGCCAATGCACTGGCCGATGGCTATATAGAAAGCCAGCTGGAAGCCAAGATGGAAATGACCCAAACCGCTACCAACTGGATGAATGAACGTCTGGTTTCTCTAAAGAATACCTTGAGTGAGTCCGAGAGCCGGCTGCAGGCATTTTTAGAGCAGGAAAACCTGTTGAATCTGGAAGGTATCACTACCGTCAGCGCCACCGAGCTGAGTGGCATCAGCGGCAAATTGACCGATGCCCGCCAGGAGCGGAATGCGGCAGAGAGTCAGTATAACCAGCTGATGACGATGCAAGGTGCTGGCTATCGTCGGTTGGCCAGTGTACCGGCAGTCATGGCAGATCCGCTTGTGGCCCAGTTCAAGGCGGCTGAAGCCACTGCCAATGCCAAAGTGCAGGAGCTTTCCCGCCGCTATGGCACTAAACACCCGGCCATGGTGGTGGCTCAGACCGAGTTGAACTCGGCCCGGGCCAATTTGAAGGCACAGGTAGAGCAGGTGGTGGCATCCATTAAAAACAGTTATCAACTGGCGGTGGCCAGTGAGCGGGGCCTGCAAAGTTCATTCGAGCAGAACAAGGAACAGGTTCAGAGCATCAGCCGCAATGAGTTTCGCTTACGTGAATTGCAGCGGGAGGTAGAAAGCAACCGCACCTTGTATGATACCTTTATGACCCGCCTGAAAGAAACCACGGCAACCCAGGATCTGGATACGGTCAATGCCCGAGTAGTGGACAGGGCATTGGTACCCAAGAGGGCGATTAAACCCCAGACATTAACATTGGTTCTGGTGGCTTCTGTGGTTGCCTTGATTGTTGCCGTGGGCGTTGTAATTATACTGGGGGTACTGGACCGCACCTTCAAGGGCGATGAAGAGGTTGAAAATAACCTAAACCTGCCGGTACTGGGAGTGGTTCCCCTGGTCAAGGGTAAGCCAAGCAAACTGACACAATTATTCAGGCAAGACACCAACCCAGAATTTTCCGAATCGATACGCTCCCTGCGCACCAGCTTGGTGCTTGCAAGCATGGACCGTAGTTACAAAATCACCATGGTAACCTCGAGTCTGCCAGGTGAAGGCAAAACATCTATTTCCAGCAACCTGGCAATGGCGCTGGGACAGATTGAAAAGACCCTGCTGATTGATGCCGATATGCGCCGGCCTTCCATTGCCAAAATCTATGATTTACCGGCAGGTACACCGGGCCTGGCAAATTTGATCGTCGGTAGTGCCGGTTTGAAAGACTGTATCTTGCGACGAGACGGTCTCGATATAATAACTACAGGCACGGTACCGCCCAATCCTCAGGAATTGTTATCATCCGAATCGTTTTCCAGGGTACTGAAGCAGCTGGCCGCACAGTATGAGCGGATAATTATCGATACGGCACCTACTCTGGGAGTGAGCGATGCCTTGCTGTTGTCTCGCTATACCAACGCGGTAATTTTTGTGGTGAAAAGTGACGCCACCTCTATCCCGGTTGCACAGTCTGGGCTCGGTAAATTACTGCAGGTGGGGGCGCCGGTAAAGGGTGTGGTACTCAATCAGCTTGATGTGAAGAAGGCCACCAAGTATGGCTATGGGTATAGTGGATATTATGGTGATCACAAGAAACTGAAGCCTGATGCCTGATATTGAGTTGTGGAAGGTGCTTGTTGACTTGTTATATTCGCCAGTTATTTTTGCATTTAGAGCATGATTTTAACTGTTTTTTTAATGGCTTGCGGTTTGCTTATGGTGATTGAATCGATTTTTGTTTTCTGAGGTCTTGTTGAAAAATTGATTTCTTGAATTGTATTTTTATTGGTCTGTGGTTGGTGAGTGATAATGTGATGCAAGATGGTCACAGGGTTTTTAGTAATTAGTTAAAGGTTGCTTGGGGTGAGCCAATAAAACCCGATTGGCGGTAGCGTGTTTTTTATTTAAGGTTACGTCTTGAAGTTTTTTAATTCTAATGTTTTTTGAAATGTTTAATTGTTGCTTTTGGTTATGTTTTTATTTGTGGGGTTGATGGTTAACACATGCTAATGGAGCTGTCATGCAAACTTTGTCGGAACACACTCGTATTGCAGTTATCGGTTTAGGTTATGTAGGGCTACCATTGGCAGTAGAGTTTGGAAAACAATACCCTACTATTGGTTTTGATATAAATAAACAGAGGGTGGATGAATTACATGGGGGGCGAGACCATACCCTGGAGGTGAGCAGGGAAGAGCTGGGGCTGGCAAATAAATTAATATATAGTGCAGAAGTAGAAGAGTTGCGAGTCGCGACCGTTTATATTGTTGCCGTGCCCACTCCGATAGATAAGCATCATCAACCTGATCTTACTCCACTGAAAAAGGCCTCTGAAATTGTGGGCAGTGTTATAAAAAAAGACGACATTGTCATTTACGAATCTACCGTGTACCCAGGAGCCACAGAAGAAGATTGCGTGCCGGTGCTGGAGCGGGTATCCGGCCTTAAATTCAATGATGACTTCTTTGTCGGCTACAGCCCTGAAAGGATCAACCCGGGTGATAAGGAGCACAGGATAGACACCATAATAAAAGTGACTTCCGGCTCCACCCAAGAGGTAGCTGATTTTGTCGATGTGCTGTATGGCAGCATTATTGCCGCCGGCACCCATAAGGCCAGCAGTATCAAGGTGGCTGAAGCTGCCAAGGTGATAGAGAATACCCAGCGAGATCTGAATATTGCGTTGATTAACGAACTGGCGGTTATTTTTAATAAGATGGGAATAGATACCGAAGCCGTGCTTAAGGCGTCGGGATCTAAATGGAATTTTTTACCATTCCGTCCCGGCTTGGTAGGGGGGCACTGTATAGGGGTAGATCCCTATTACCTTACCCATAAAGCTCAGGCCATTGGCTACTACCCGGAAGTAATCCTTGCCGGTCGCCGTATCAACGACGGTATGGGGCGCTATGTGGTGTCTCAGCTGGTGAAGGAAATGCTTAAGCGCCGTATGCACGTCAATGGTGCCAAGGTGCTGGTATTGGGGCTGACTTTTAAAGAGAATTGCCCTGATATTCGTAATACTAAGGTGGTGGATATTATCCGTGAGCTGAAAGACTATGGGGTAGATGTAGACGTGTTTGACCCTTGGGTAAACGCAAGCGAAGCTGAACAAGAATATGGCATAACCCCTATCTTGGCACCCACTACAGGTACTTATAATGCGGTTATCCTGGCGGTGGCTCATCATCAGTTCTGTACACTTGGTGCCAGTGGTATTAAATCTTTCACTAAGCCAGAGCATGTGATTTACGACCTCAAGCATGTATTGAGTGCCGAGGATGTTGATATCAGATTGTGAGCGCCGAGCGCCGAACTGGCTAAATAACTGATACAAATACCGCTACATATCGAGACAGAAGTCAGGATTCGATAAGCAGACCCTCCGCGCCAGGGACGGTGCGGCGGAGCACCCAAGGATGGATTTACGGTGAGTCTGCGTTCGAGCCTGATTTCTGTAGCACAATTAGGAACAGTTATTTAGGCGCTCGCCGCTAATAAGGATCCCTATGACTCGTTATGATCAAATCCAGCAAGCTCTTAAAAACAAACCTAAAGTGTGGCTCATTACCGGTGTCGCCGGATTTATTGGCTCAAATTTACTGGAAGCCTTGCTAAAACTGAATCAGTATGTTGTAGGGTTAGACAATTTCTCCACCGGTTATGAACATAATCTGGATGAGGTTAAAAAGCTGGTTAGCCCGGAGCAGTGGGCGTGCTTCTATTTTATAGAAGGTGATATACGCAACCAAGACGATTGCCGGCGTGCAATGCATTATCCTGGTTTATATGAAAAGTCAGGCGACAAGAGTGCGGTGTTTATGGCTAAAAATCTTGCGGTTAACGTAGATTACGTTCTTCATCAAGCCGCCTTAGGCTCTGTCCCTCGTAGCATCATTGATCCTCTTACCACCAATGATGTCAATATCAACGGTTTTTTAACCATATTGGCTGCCGCTAGAGATGCAGGAGTTAAAAGCTTTACCTATGCTTCCAGCAGCTCCGTCTACGGAGACCATCCAGCCTTACCTAAGGGAGAAGGAAATATCGGTAAACCGCTGTCACCTTATGCGGTCACCAAATATGTTAACGAGTTATATGCGGGGGTGTTTGCCAGAGTATATGGCCTTAACAGTATTGGTCTACGTTATTTTAATGTTTTTGGTAAGCGTCAAGATCCTAATGGCGCCTATGCTGCAGTGATTCCTATATGGACGGCTGCGATGATAAAAGATGAGCCTGTTTATATCAATGGCGATGGTGAAACAAGTCGAGATTTCTGTTTTATTGAAAATGTGATGCAAATGAATATTTTGGCCGCCACCGCATCGGATGAAGAAAAAAACAACGTTTACAACGTGGCCGTAGGAGAGCGGATTACACTTAATTCCCTATTCTATGCTCTTAAATCAGCCTTGGCCGATTGTGGGGTTTCATATAACAAATTCCCTGGTTATCGAAATTTTCGTGCCGGTGATGTTCGTCACTCCCAAGCTGATATCAGCAAAGCACGGCAAAAAATGGGTTACATTCCCAGCTACCGCATTTATGACGGTATCGGAAAAGCCATGCCTTGGTATGTAAGAAGTATTAAGGGTATTGTTTAATGTCTAATGTTAGGCGGGTAATGAATGGTATTGTAAATGTACATCGTCATGTTCAACTGTAGCTTGGCACAGGGATAGGCTTCCTTTCTATTACTCATTGGCCAAGCGCCCGCCTAAAAGAATAAAAACAGTAACAGCCGGCATATCCGAGGCCGCCCTGGCTAAGGGCCTTGGCCATGCAGTGTGGTGAGCCTCCCGTTGGTAGGAAACGCCTCTGTTTGTACTGCTGCCGGAGGTATCGATAGACGATGCGGTAAGAGAGCCAATCAACGATATCCTGGCTCAACTGCTGACATGCTCTCAAACCCCGAGCGGGCTCAGGCGGTAGCCGAAGAACAGGTAAGCCAATGCGGCGTTGCCAACTGTATGGAGCACCAGCGGCACTGCGATGAAAGCAAGCGAATAACGGCATAGTGGAAAAGCCTTGCTAAGGCCATGCCTTGGTATATTCAATTTTCGGGTCAAGCCTTGATGACAAAAATAAAGTATCCGGCCGAAGACGGTTATGTGGCAAGTGTTGATAAAGCCGATGTTGCCAGTAAGGCTCGCAAGGGCATCAAATGGTCTGCCCTGCAGATCATTACCCGTAATGTCCTAAGCCTGGGAACTACCGCGGTGCTGGCCCGTTTGCTGAGCCCTGGAGATTTCGGCTTGGTGGGCATGGTCGCCACCCTCACTGCCTTGTTACAGGTATTTTCCGATATGGGGTTGAGCTGGGCCACCATCCAGAGCCAGCAGTTGAGCAAGGCTCAAATCAGCAACCTATTCTGGATAAACACCGGTGTTGGGGCATTGCTCTGGGGTTTTTGCATATTGGCTGCTCCCGGCATAGCCGATTTTTACGGTGAACAGGAACTTGTCGGTATCACAGTCGCCCTTGGCGGTGGTTTCCTGCTGAGCGGTTTTGCAGCCCAACCCATCGCTCTGCTGAATCGCACCATGAATTACAAGACAGCGGCCAAGATCGAAGTATTCGCCATCATGGCTGGCGCCATTGCTGCCTTGGTCAGTGCTTTCTTGGGCTTCGGCTATTGGGCTTTGGTGATTCAAAGCTTGGTTAATGCCGCAGCTCGCGCCTTGTTGGCTCTACCCATGAGTGGTATTACCATTTTGGCACCAAGGCAGGACGTCGGTACGCGAAAGTTAGTCACATTTGGTGGCCTAATGGCTATAAGTGGGTTGTTTAATTATTTGGCTTGTAGTTTGGATAGTGTTCTTGTTGGCAAGTATTGGGGGACTGAAGAGCTTGGGTTTTATAATAGGGCATATTTTTTGATGTTGTTGCCAAGTGTGCTGAGCTCGGGGGTTTTGACAAAGGTGATGGTGTCTGCACTCTCCGCGATAAAGGATGATCAAGAACGTTTTGCCTCTGTATATAGAAAGGGCATGAAACTTTCCTTATTTATTGGATGTCCGATGGCTCTTGGGTTGGCACTAACAGCCGATGAAATGGTTTTTATAATCTATGGTTCACAGTGGCAGCCTACGGTACCCATTTTTATGTGGTTGAGTATTATCAGTGTGGCGCAGCCACTCAATAATGCTTCAAGTTGGCTATTTACTGCCGCCGGGAAGGCAAAAGCCTACCTTTATTTTAATATGGCTGCTGGTTTAATTCTTGGCGTTTGTTTTTATTTTTCGGCCCCGTGGGGAACGCTGGCAATTGCCAGGGTCAATGGGATCGTAATGGGGGTTGGTGTAATCGCCCTCTCGGTTTGGGCGTCTCATAAAGCCTCGGGGTTGTCTCTCAAGGGAACGCTTTTATGTGTTTTTCCTGTTGTTCCATGTCTTCTGCTGATGGCATTTTCTGTTTTGGTTGTTGAGTTTGTCTGTGAAGAATTTGGATTGGATTTCCTGCTCATACTGATGCTGAAGGTGCTTTTTGGGTTGGTATCGTACATTTGTTTTTCTTTGTTTTTTATGCGTGATTTCTTGAAGAAAGATGTTCTTCCATTTCTGTGGGTGTCCAAGTGAAGTTGTTCTTTAATTTGTGCCGTGAATGCACTGTTAAGATTGCTGTCTGAACATATATTGGCTATTGGATATAAATAGTTGTTTCGAATAGTGGGTGACTCGAGACAGCGACCCGCTACCACTAAGCAGATCCTCTGTGCCAGGGTCGGAAATGCTCCTGCCGTTCCGGTATTTCCGTCATCCATGGCGTGTCTGCGTGCGCTACCCGGTCGATGTAGCGCTATTAGCTACAGGTATTGATAAAGGGTGAGTGGTAATGATGAATAATCTTATTCTTTTGAGCTATGACTATCCCCCTAATGATGGCGGTATCAGCAGGTTGACGGCGGAATTTGCCTCGGGGCTTGCTGCTGAGGGGCTGGCGATAGAGGTTTGTACCCTTGACGGCAGCGCCATCAGGGAAGGGGTGGTCCGCCCCGAGTTAGCCACCGTTGAGCTGCCGCGAAAAAAACTCTGGCGTGAGCTGGCCTTGCTTCGTTACCTGCTTTCACGGCCGAAAAAGAGCAAGATCATCACTACCGTTTGGAATCCGGAAGCGACCCTTGCTTGGCTGTTGGGGCGGAAAAACCTTTATGTACTAGCCCACGGCAATGAGGTCATGCAGTATCCCCAAGGACTGACATTCAGGTTGAAAGCCCAGCTGCGCAAGAAGGTGCTGGCTGCAGCCCGCTGTGTGATCTGCAACAGTCGCTATACCGAACGCCTGGTTAGGGCTATAGCGCCCAATGCTAAAACCACCGTGATAAACCCTGGCGTGGATATCGCACGTTTCAGTATTGGACTGAAACAGAACGAGGCCAAGGAGCGGTTGGGCCTTCCCCAACACAAGAGCCTGTTGCTGAGTGTTTCTCGCATCGATGACTACAAGGGGCACGATGTAGTGCTGGATGCTCTGGTTGCTTTGCCTGTGGAGCAGCGCCAGCGCCTGCATTATGTGGTCGCGGGTAAGGGTAGCCACCTGGATGCACTCAAACGTCGGGCCAGCGAGCTAGGCCTGGAAGAGTGCATCAGCTGGTTGGGATTTGTATCAGATGAAATCCTTCCCTTGCTTTATAGAGCAGCGGACCTTTTTGTGCTTTGCACCCGTGAAGACAAGGCCCAACGTGGCGTGGAGGGCTTTGGCATGGTGTTTCTCGAGGCCCAGGCTGCCGGATTGGCGGTAGTGGGCACCAGGGCTGGCGGCATACCCGATGCCATCCAAGAAGGGCGTGGCGGTTGGCTGATCGATCAGGATAACAGTCGGGCCTTTGGCAAACATTTAGACATGCTGCTCACAAAGCCCGAGCAAGTGAGCGAGCAGGGGCGTTTGGGCCTGGAACGGGCCCGCGCTGAGTGCAGTTGGCGCCATTACACCCTGAATCTGCTGAGCGTGCTGGAAAAATACTGACGGCCTAAAGGGTACCTGTGGTGATAGCAACCAACAACCGCACCGAGGTTGTGCCGGATAGCTACTGCAGCATCGTTATTTTTCATATTTTTAGTTGAAGCCCGTTAATGGCAGTACTTTATGTGAGGGGGTAAATAAGACCATTTTATAGCGGTTTTATTTCTCAAGAAATTATACTGGCGATGGTAATCAAGACGGATGGCTGATCGATATGTTGTTTAACTTTTCATTTTACAGCTTGATTTGTGTTGTTTTTCTGGTTTTGTTTTTTAAGAAAGATAACCGCATTGCCAGGGAAGGGATTGTTGTCTACGTATTCATATCCGTGCTCTGGCTGTGGATGGTATTAGTGTTTCGTGAGCCGGTAGGGGATCCTTGGCGTTATGTGCTAGAGCTCAACGCCATTGCAAATCTTAGTTTTAGTGAATTGCTTAGCTACGATAGGGTGCCATTAGGGTTTGGTTTGCTCAACTGGCTGACAGCATTAATAAGCACAGACTCGGCGTTTTTTTACTCGATGGTTTATATTTTTTGCGTGGTGCCCTTGTATCTTGCTTTTCGGGAGCGGTTCGACAGGTTTGATTCCGCCGTGTTGATGATGCTTTACCTGCTTTACCCTTTTTATTTAAGCGGTCTGGGTAATATTTTCAAGCAGGGGATAGCCTCTGGCTTTATGCTCTGGGGGTTGGTTTGTCTGCTGGACAGAGAAAAGCAAAAGACAGGTAAAGGTCTCATTCTGTTATTTTCCTCTGTCTTATTTCATTCGGCTTTTTGGATTTCCATACTTGCCATTATGGCCTGGTACCTTTTTTTTAGAAAACGACAGCTTGGTTGGGTACTCTGGTCTCTTGGTGTCTGCATGCTTATAGCAATGGTGGGCTTAAATGAGTCCATTGTTGCTGCTTTTATTCCTAAAGATATTGTCAACGATCTTGGCTTTGGTACGTACTTTGACAGTGAGTATCTCCTGCGTGGTAGTTTTATAAGGTTGAATTATGTATCTGGCTTTAGGTTGGATTTTGCCTTTTTTACTATTATTCCACTAATTGTTGTTCTTTATGTTAGAAAAAAAACAAACTCAGCCGTGAGTGATGATATTATTAAGATCTACTGTCTTCTCTCCATTTCATACTTTCTATTGTGCTTTATTCCTTATGCAGATAGATTGGCGGCTTTTTCCTGGTTTCTTATTCCTTATTTGCTTTATTTGTCTTTTTCTCCAAGTGTTTTAAATGGTGCTCGTAATTATCTTGTTACTATCGCTGTGGCCTCTTATGCGCTACTAATGCTGGATTATAATGAGGAGTACTTCCAATGGTTACCATTCTGACGCCTACTTATAACAGGGCTCATACCTTACCGCGACTATTTCAATCACTGCTTGAACAGACTTCTCATGATTTCGAATGGCTAGTTATTGATGATGGCAGTGATGATAATACCGAAGAGGTGATTTCTGAGCTAAAAGTGAGGTCGCCATTTCCTGTTCGCTACATAAAAAAACAAAACGGTGGAAAGCATACAGCCCTGAACCTTGGTTTTAGTGAGGCTGGACGAAAATGGATTTTTGTTTTGGATAGCGACGACTGGATTCGTAATAACTGCATCGAGATAATCAGAGCGGAGGTAACTCGAGATGATTTTACTTTTCATTCGCTCTCTTTTTTGAGGGTATATGAAAATGGTCAAGTCATTGGTGATTGTTATCCCGAGGGGCTCAATAACTTTTTAGATAGAGCAAATTTTAAAGTAAGGGGTGATAAGGCTGAGGTTTTTAATAAGGACTGTCTTGAGGGGTTTTCTTTCCCATCATATAAAGGTGAGAACTTTATGGCTGAGGCTCCATTATACATTTGGTATGCTCAACGATTTAATACAAAGTTTATAAATTATGATGGATATATTTGTGAATATCAAGATGATGGTTTAAGTACAAATAGCATAATAAATAGATACAAGTCATTGAATTCTACTCTCTATGTTACGGAGATGAAGTATAAAGCACACGCTCCTTTAGCGTTGAAAGCCAGGGCCGCAATTAATTGGTGGCGATTCAAGATGTCTAGAATTACCTTGAGGAAGGAATGGCAGCCTCCGCTTATCTACTTGCCGATAGGTTTGTTGTTGTTTTTTTTGGATTTTGCTATAGGGAAAAAGATTCATCTTTCTAAAGTGGGAACTTTTAAGGGTTGATTTGTATGAATTTTATCGTTTGTATGGAGTTTCATTTTTAGCTTCTTGTTCAAAGTTTGTTGTTTTTAAGCTGTGAGCGCATCAGTGAATATCGCTACTATTAGATATACATCAGGAGGATGTAACCTTATGAAGGAGTTTATCTTAAAGTATGCACCGGTGTTAATTCAGAATATTGCTATTAGTGTATACAATAGCCTTTTGTATAAAAGACGGCATGCGGGAATATACAAAGCGTTAAGGAAGTATTATGCAGACTTCGATAGCGCTGAAAAGAAGGCGGTGGAAATAGAGGCTAATGCACGATTGACTAAGTTTTTAGAAGAAGCCACGTCAGAGTCTGATTGGTACAATAGATTTAAGGGGAAAGCATTGCGTGAATTTCCCGTTTTGGAAAAAGAGGAACTTATCAATAATTTCGAAATGATTAGAACAGTGCCAGATAAAAAAGCTATAGTCGGTTATACAGGTGGAACTACAGGAGCATCGATGAAGGTGGTGTATACCTACTCTGACATGCAGGAACGCTTTGCCTTGCTTGATCATTTTAGAGAAAAATATGGTTATAAATTAGGTAAGAAGACGGCTTGGTTTAGCGGTAGAACATTAGTTAAAGCTAAAGACTTGCGACGTGGAATATGTTATCGCGATGACTATATAAATAAAATAAGATTTTTTTCCAGCTTTCATATTAGTGAGGATAATTTTGATATTTATTGTCGCGCTTTTCTTGATTTTAAACCTGAATTTATAGTTGGGTCCCCATCGAGTGTGTATGATCTATGTAGCTTTGCTTTAAAAAGAGGTCTTAAAGCAAAAGGCATTGTCAGAGTGTTTTTCTCGACAGCTGAGACTGTTTTACCTCATCATTGTGAGGTTATTTATAGTGTTTTGGGATGTGAAATTGTTGACCAGTATGCATCATCCGAAGGCGCTCCATTCATTCTTCAATGTAAATCTGGCTCTATGCACATTCATCCACTAAGTGGATTTTTTGAAGTTGTAGACGAAGGAATGAAACCAGCGAAAGAAGGTGAAATCCTGGTGACATCATTTACTACACATGGAATGCCATTAATTCGCTATAGAATTGGCGATAGAATTAAATTGGCTTCTGATGATTACAGATGCCCTTGCGGCTCTCCTTATCAAGTGGTTGAAAGTATTGATGGCAGGAGTACGGATTTTATATGGTCGCCAGAAAATGGAAAAATTAACCTTGGGAATATAAGTAACTGTACAAAAAATATACACGGGGTTGTTTGTTTTCAAGTTGCTCAATCTGAGGAGAATGAAATCACAGTCAAAATTGTCTGCTCTTCAAATTTTGATGATAAGGAGGAGGGGCGCTTTTTAAATGAAATTAGGAAGCGAGTGGGGGGAGGTATGATAATCAATTTCGAGCGTGTTTCTAGTATACCAAGGGAAAAAAGTGGTAAGTTTAGAATTGTCAAAAATACATTGGTTTTAGACGGTGTTGATTGATGGTTTTTGTTTTTATCTCGATTGCGATGGCCGTTAAATAGCTATTTTCCGAATAGTAGGTAACTCGAGGTAGCGCCGGGTATCGCTAAACAGATCCTCTGCTGGGTGGCGAATGGAGCCATCAAAGACGAGCACATGGCGTGTATGGGGGAGTTACTCGGTCGCTGTAGCGGTATTAGGAACAGTTATTTAACTGTTTTTCTTGTTAAGGATGGTTTGTCTATGATTATTCCTGTGATTCTTGCCGGTGGTACCGGCAGCCGGCTCTGGCCTCTTTCCAGGGCGATGTATCCCAAGCAGTTTTTACCCTTGGTGGGAAATACAACCATGCTTCATGCCACCATGGCTCGGCTACAGGGCCTTCCCTGTGGGCCAGCTATTGTTGTTTGCAACGAGGACCATCGTTTCATCGCAGCCGAGCAGCTAAGACAGCTATCGCCAATGCCGGCCATCCTGCTTGAGCCCGCAGCGAGAAACACGGCGCCAGCGGTAGCACTGGCGGCTTTAAGGGCACGGCAAGCCGGTGATGATCCCATCTTGCTTATACTGGCCTCCGACCACATGATTGAAAACAAGTCTGCCTTCGACAATGCCGTCAAGCAGGCCTTGCCGTTAGCAGAACAGGGCCAGCTGGTTACTTTTGGCATTGTTCCTACCGCTCCCGAGACAGGCTACGGTTATATCAAGCGTGGGGAGTTATTGCCGGACGAATCCAGCTACACCATTGCCAGATTTGTTGAAAAGCCTGATCTGACAACAGCCAAAGGTTATGTGGCCAGCGGAGATTACTACTGGAACAGCGGTATGTTCATGTTCCGTGCCAGCCGTTATCTGGAGGAGCTGGGACTTCGCCGCCCAGACATCCTTGCGGCTTGCAAAAAAGCCATGGCCAGTATCGTGACCGATCTGGATTTTATCAGGGTCGATAAAGAGGCCTTTACCAACTGTCCGGAAGACTCCATTGATTACGCAATAATGGAAAAAACCACAGATGCGGTGGTGGTCCCCATGGAAGCAGGCTGGAGCGATGTAGGTTCTTGGTCAGCACTTTGGGATATTGGCGAAAAAGATGACAAGGGTAATGTTACTAAGGGCGATGTACTGCTTTACGATAGTGACAATAATCTGGTCTATGCCGGCAGCAGGTTGGTAGCAACGGTGGGTATTGAGAATACCGTTGTTATCGAAACTAAAGATGCCGTATTGGTTGCTGCAAAAGACAAAGTACGGGATGTAAGGCATATCGTGAGCCAGCTTAAGAGCGCTGGCCGTGGCGAGCCAGATATACATCGCGAGGTGTATCGACCCTGGGGGAAATACGATGCTATTGATGCCGGTGCTCGCTATCAGGTGAAACACATTACCGTAAAGCCCGGAGAGAAACTGTCTGTCCAGATACACCATCACAGGGCCGAGCATTGGATAGTGGTTTCAGGCACAGCTAAGGTCATCAATGGTGAAAAAGAGGTGTTGCTTACGGAAAATCAGTCTACCTACATCCCGGTGGGGGTGGTTCATGCCTTGGAAAACCCGGGGAAAATTCCCCTAGAGATGATAGAGGTTCAATCGGGCAGCTATCTGGGGGAGGACGATATCATCCGGTTTTCTGATAGATATGGCAGGGCTTGAATATGGAAACACTAAGCTGCTTCAAGGCGTACGATATTCGCGGCAAGCTGGGTGATGAGCTTAATGAGGCCATTGCCTACCGCATTGGCCGAGCCTATGGCGAAATAATTAGACCAAGACGTGTGGTCGTGGGCGGCGATGTACGCTTAAGCAGCGAAGCATTGAAAGCGGCACTGGCTGAGGGCTTAATGGATGCCGGTGCTGATGTGCTGGATCTCGGCATGTCCGGTACCGAAGAAGTGTACTTTGGCACAGTACACCTGGATGCGGACGGCGGCATTGAGGTGACTGCCTCCCATAATCCTATTGACTATAACGGTATGAAACTGGTGAGGGAGAGAAGTAGGCCCATTTCCGGTGATTCCGGCCTTCGAGACATTCAACGTCTTGCTGAAACTCAGGCATGGACAGACTCAGGAAAACGCGGCGTTATCCGTGCGGTGGATATCAAGGATGCCTATGCGGATCATATGCTTTCCTATATCGATGTGAAGAAGTTAAAGCCATTGAAGCTGGTTGTTAACTCTGGTAACGGTGCTGCTGGTCCGGCCCTGGATGCCATTGAAAAGGCCCTTAAACGGTGTGGTGCGCCGGTAGAGCTCATCAAAATCCACCACGAGCCAGATGGCAATTTCCCTAATGGCATTCCCAATCCTTTATTGGTGGAAAATCGCTCAGCGACTGCAGACGCGGTGAAAAAACACATTGCCGATATGGGCGTTGCCTGGGATGGTGATTTCGACCGCTGCTTTTTTTTTGACGAGCATGGTCGCTTTATCGAGGGCTACTATATCGTTGGTCTGTTGGCTGAAGCCTTTTTGAAAAAAGAGCCTGACGGCAAGATTATTCATGATCCGCGTCTTACATGGAACACGGTCGATATCGTCAATTCGCGCGGTGGCAAAGCCATACAGTCTAAAACGGGGCACGCCTTCATCAAGGAACGAATGCGCCAGGAAGATGCCATATACGGTGGTGAAATGAGTGCTCACCACTATTTCAGAGACTTTTCTTATTGTGACAGCGGTATGATCCCTTGGCTTCTTGTTGCTGAACTGATTTCAGAAAGTGGAAAAAAAATGGGAGCGCTTGTTAATGAGCGTGTATCTTTATATCCCTCTTCTGGTGAAATTAACAGGGAGCTCCATAATCCTGAAAAAGTGATAGGCGCGGTTAGGAAAATCTATGCTAATCATTGTCAGAATTTTGAAGAGGTTGATGGCATATCTGTTGATATGGGTGAATGGCGCTTTAACTTGAGGCTGTCCAACACCGAGCCGCTTATCCGATTAAATGTTGAGTCAAAAGGTAATGCTGCTTTGATGAAAGATAAAACGGATGAGTTGTTAAGGATAATAGATGAAAGTTGACATTTTCCTCCTTATTGCGAGCTACCCTGATTCCTTAATCAAATTCCGTGGCCCTTTGATAGATGTCCTGCTGGCCAAGGGGTTGGATGTGCATGTGGCGGTGCCGGATTTGGCCGAAACCAACGCTATTTACCATGCGCTCACCGCCAAAAATGTAACAGTGCATAGCATTGGCTTGCAGCGCACCGGGGTAAATCCGGTGGTGGATTTGGGCACCATATGTGAGCTTTACCGACTGATGAGGAAGATAAAGCCCTCTTACGTGCTGGGCTATACCGTTAAGCCCGTTATATATGGCTCGCTGGCGGCCAGGCTGGCGCGGGTGCCGCGTTGCTTTGTCCTGGTTACCGGACTGGGTTACGCCTTTACCGGTGAAAATTGTAGTGGTCGGCGCGGCTTGCTTAAAGCTCTTGTTCAGATGTTGTATCGCTGTGCCTTGGGGTGGGTGGACAAGGCCTTTTTTCAAAATCCGGATGATGAAGGGCTTTTTCGCCAACAAGGTATCCTGCCGGCGACTGTGCCGTCTTGTATTGTGAACGGATCCGGGGTGGATACGGTGGAATATCAGCAGACGCCACTACCGGATGCACCGTGCTTTTTGCTTATTGCTCGTCTGCTGGGAGATAAGGGGGTGCGTGAATATGCTCTCGCCGCCGCCAGCGTTAAGCAGCGTTTCCCACAGGTGCAATTTCAGCTAGTAGGCTGGATAGACGATAATCCTGATGCCATATCTCAGCAGGAACTGAATGCCTGGATTAAACAGGGCACAGTAGTGTATTTGGGTAAGCTGAGTGACGTACGTCCGGCCATTGCGGGTTGTAGCGTGTATGTGTTGCCTTCTTATCGGGAAGGCACGCCTCGTACCGTGCTGGAGGCCATGGCCATGGGAAGGCCTGTGATCACTACGGATGCGCCCGGCTGTCGCGAAACTGTGATAGAAGGTGACAATGGTTTTTTGGTGCCGGTTAAGGGGGTGACTGAGTTAATCACGGCTATGGAGCAATTCATTATCAAACCAGAGCTGATTGGTAAAATGGGCCAGCGCTCCCGGGAAATGGCCGAAGAAAAATATAATGTGCATATGGTTAATAATATTATGCTCTCGGCCATGGAAATAGATGAGTAACTGACCGAATATTTGATGAGTTATGATGAGAAACACATGCATGATAAACATGAATGCCTTGATGCTGATATCTAAAGTTAACTACGAAACACCATCGTGCCATCTTGTTATAAATTATAGTTTTTATCTAGCGCAGCTATGACGCATGCTATAAACTTCGACCTTAAGTTGAACTGGAAAAGGTATAGAGTATGAATGTTTTTGATATGGAAATCATTTATTTTCTCAATCAGTTCTCTCAGTTGTCATTGTTCTTTGATTCTTCGGTGAAGTTTATCTCTGGAAATAATTTAATAAAAGGTGGGGTTTTGCTTGCTCTTTTTTGGTGGGGGTGGTTTAGAGTTGATAAGCCTCAATCACTCGTTCGAATTCATTTGGTCTCCACATTGTTTAGCTGCTTCGTTGCAATGATATTAGCAAGATCTTTAGCGTTTTTACTGCCCTTTAGGCTTAGGCCATTACACGAGAGTAATTTGGACTTTATACTGCCTTATAGCATGAAGTTAGTGGAATTTGATGGGTGGTCTTCATTTCCAAGTGATCATGCCGTTTTATTTTATGCTTTGTCAGTAGGTATGTTTTATATATCAAGAAAAGTTGGTATCTTTTCGATTTTATACACAACCCTATTTATAGGGTTGCCACGGATATATTTGGGCCTTCATTATCCCACTGATATAATCGGAGGCGCGTTGATCGGTATGGTTGTTGCTTTGTTATGCCATTCAAATTATTTCGTTACCAAGCTCTCTCAGTCAGTGCTGCATTATTCTACTGCAAAACCAGAGGTGTTTTATCCGTTATTTTTTATAGTAACCTATCAAATCGCTGACATGTTTGACAATAGCAGAGCTTTTATAAAGGGGGTTGTTTTAGCTTTTCAGATTTATTAGGCCTTTTAATAAAGTCTAATTCAACTCTTAGGTACGTCGTACATGCAGCAGTTGACTAAATTGACTTCTTTCATGTTCAAATGATTTGGTATGCCAGGGATGCATAAGACTTTGTGGTGAGTCTTTAGGTGTGGAAGGAACCATTTTTATGGTGTTTATTTTGTAGTAATGGAGTTGAATTGATTATTAAACAAATATTTAACATCGTTGTTTCAGTTGTGATCTGATGTCAGTCGCCAAATAAAGTGAAATAACACAACGAAGCCGATGACTATTATCCATCTAAAACACCGACTGCGGTAATTTCTAAATTAAGCCATCCTGAACCGGCAAGCTAACAGCTGCCAATTTATGCTGCTTTGTCAGAGTCGCTGGCAGATAGTTCTGCTGTTTAAAGCCGCGAAAAACGCGGATGTCTGGTTTTATCCAGTGATGACGGCAGTCAGCCAGCGAGCGGTGAAGGAAAGTGAGCATCATCCGGACTGGGCTTGTCAGTACCTACGACGAAAAGTGCAACCATCTCAGCAGAGTAAATAGAGTAAGGGAAAATGGTTACACGATATTTTCGAGCACTTTAATGCTTAAGAACCTAGCTATCAACTGTGCCTGCCAAGCCTTAGTAACGCAGACTTTTATGAATGGTTACTTGGGTGTTTTTGGGATGTGGCATTAAAGATTACTTCATTAGGTAGGTCGAGCTTTATGATTTTTAAATCATAAAGCTCTGAGGAGGAAGGATGAATATTTATATATACCCAAAAGGGATTTTAATTAGCTTGTTGTGCCTTATTTTGGTGCTGCTGCTCTTAAATGTAGTAGGGGTTATATCTTCGCTTTATGTTCACAGTGAACATATTTATGACTTAGTGAGGTTTTTCGACTTTGATAGAGAGAGGAATATACCAGCCATTTACTCTTCAATTGCCCTTTTTTTCTCTGGTTTTTTGCTATTTGTTATTGCAATGGCTCATAAAAATAATTGTTCACCTTATTTTTATTGGTTAGGGTTGGCTGTTGTGTTTTTATTCTTATCAGCCGATGAAATGCTTTCAATACATGAAAGGTTTTCTCATATGATTAGATATTCGTTTAATATGTCTGGTTTTTTTTATTTTTCGTGGGTTGTTCCATATGGTATGGCTTTGATGGTGTTCTTAGTGTTTTATTTTAATTTTTTAATGAGACTTCCCAGGAGTACCATGGTTTTATTTGTTTTTTCAGGCGTGGTGTTTGTTTCTGGTGCTATAGGATTTGAAATGCTTGCTGGTCGATATGTTGAGTTGCATGGTAAGGGAAACCTTATTTATTCATTTTTTTATACATGTGAAGAATTTCTCGAAATGCTTGGCATTGTAATATTTATCTATGCTGTATTGATGTATATGGTTGGTGAGTTTAAATCGTTTTCAATTACTCTACATGAGTCGAAAGTAAAATCAGTTGAACGTGTTATGTGCACTAAGCAAAAAAATTACGTCGATCGCTAATAATGCTACAGAAGAATAACATTAGGATTAAATGTAATGAATGTATTTACCTTTAATGCTAACCGAATAAATTGGGCTAGTTCAATTAGCAAGCGGGTGTTTGATGTTATTGTTTCAATTTTGGCTTTGATTATACTTTCACCAGTTTTTGTTATTGTTGCCTTGGAAATTAGAAAGAACTTGGGTTATCCGGTGTTGTTCCGGCAGACACGACCGGGAAAAAATGGTAAGCCTTTTGAAATAATTAAATTCCGAACTATGCGTGAAGCAATAGGGGATGATGTTAATTTACTTGAAAATGATAAAGAGCGTATGACTCCGCTTGGTGCTTTATTACGTTCTACTAGTCTGGATGAGTTACCCGAATTGTGGAACGTACTAAAAGGTGATATGAGCCTGGTGGGACCTCGGCCGCTGTTAATGGAGTATCTACCTTTATATAATTCCAACCAGTTCCGTCGGCATGAAATAAGACCAGGAATTACCGGTTGGGCTCAGGTAAATGGCCGAAATTCTATTTGTTGGGATGATAAGTTTAAATTGGATGTTTGGTATGTGGATAACCAGTCCTTTTTTCTTGATGTTAAAATACTGTTTTTGACTGTAAAAAAAGTTATATTGCGTGATGGGATTTCTACTGAAGGATATGTGACGTCAGGTTTTTTTACAGGTAATAACAGTGATGAATGTGATAAAGGTGATCAAGGTAATAAGAGTAGTTGATTGTTTAATATGTTTTTATTGTATATCAGGCGGCTAAACAAATGACTATGCATAATGTGAGTGTGTTCATAAAAAAGTCAGATTGGGTTCAGGCCTTGTCAAAATGTGAACGGTGTGATTTTTATCATACGTGGGATTATCATAATGTTTCTTTTTTTAATGGGGAGGGGTCTCCAATATTGTTTGATGTGAATATAAATGGTCGAGGTTTGATTTTTCCTCTGTTGGAGCGTTCTATTGAGGGTGAGGTAAAAAAAGACTTAACATCTGTTTATGGCTATCCTGGGCCATTGCTCTATGGTGATGTGGATGAGACGTATTTTAATGAACTCTGGTCCTGCTTTGTAAGTTTCTTAGTTGATAATGGCTATGTAAGCCTCTTTTCTAGATGTCACCCATTGTATTTTAATGGCTATATTAAAAATCACTCCGATTTTTCAGGTGAGGTGGTTTTCATAGATCTTTATTTATCCGAGGATGAGCAGTGGCGTTTTTATAGAGGTAACCATAGACGAGATATTAATAAGCTTAATAAAATTGGTGTTGTATGTCATTATGATGATGACAGTTCAAACTTAGATGAGTTTATAGATAATTATTACTCGACGATGAATAAATTAAATGCTTCTGATTTTTATTTTTTCTCCAGAGATTACTATTTAAAATTAATTGAATCAACTGATTTTAAAGCGAGGTTATATTCATGCGTATACAATGGTGAAGTTATATGTAGTGGCTTTTTCGTTTTTTTTAAAGAAATAGTCCAATATCACCTGGGAGGAACTAAGCCAGGGTTTTACCACTTGTCACCAACTAAGATGATGTTTGATAAAGTAAGAAGAGACGCCATGGAATTAGGCTGTAAATACTTTTGTCTTGGTGGGGGGGTAGGTGGTAGGAGTGGCTCTCTTTTTAATTTTAAATTGGGGTTTTCAAAACACGTTGAAGAGTTTAGGACAATTAAATTAATCTTGGATGAATCTTCATATAGAGAGCTTTCTTCTCATGCTACAGGTGATGACTCATTTTTCCCTAAGTATAGAATAAAACCATAATCTTTAATTTTTTGTAAAGATGGTGTGATATGTTAAATACTCCTTTTTCTCCATGGCCTAGCTTCACCGAAGAAGAAGCCGATATAGTAAGCCGGGTTTTGATGTCTAATAGAGTGAATTACTGGACTGGCCAAGAGTGTCGAAGTTTTGAAAAGGAATTCTCTTCATGGGTGGGAACCGATTATGCTGTGGCTTTGGCTAATGGCTCTTTGGCTCTAGATGTTGCGTTAAAAGCCCTAGGAGTAGGTTCTGGCGATGATGTCATCGTTACCCCGCGCACTTTCTTGGCCTCGGCATCCTCGGTCGTTACAGCTGGGGCTAATCCGGTATTCTCCGATGTGGATATCAATACTCAGAATATTACCGCAGAATATATTGAGGCTGTACTCACCCCTAATACCAAAGCTGTGATTGTTGTGCACTTGGCGGGTATGCCGGCAGAAATGGATGATATTATGGCTTTGTCAGAAAAGCATCAACTTTATGTAATAGAAGATTGTGCTCAGGCCCATGGTGCCAAATATAAGGGGCGCTCAGTAGGTAGTATCGGTCATATTGGTGCCTGGTCTTTCTGCCAAGATAAAATTATGACCACCGGCGGTGAAGGTGGTATGGTCACGACTAATAGCCGAGAGCTGTGGTCGAAAATGTGGAGCTATAAAGATCATGGTAAAAGCTATGAAGCTGCCTGCGAATATGAGCATCATTCTGGCTTTCGCTGGCTGCATGAGAGCTTTGGCAGCAACTGGCGAATGATGGAAATACAAGCGGCGATTGGTCGTGTTCAACTTAAACGTATGAAAGGGTGGACAATCGCTAGGCAAGCTAATGCCGCACGTATCGATGCGGTAGCCCGCCGTTATCCTATAGTAGAGGTAGTAAAGGTTCCCGATTATATTGAACCAGCTGAGTACAAACATTATCTTTTCGTAAACCCCAGCCACTTAGCACCGGGCTGGAGCAGGGAACGCATTATCGATGAAGTAATGGCTCGAGGTGTGCCTTGCTATCAAGGGAGCTGCTCGGAGGTTTATCTGGAAAAAGCGTTTGATAATACTCCTTGGAGGCCAGCCCGTCGTTTGCCAAATGCTAAATTATTAGGGGAGACAAGCCTTATGTTTTTAGTTCACCCTACTCTTACAGTCGGGGAAATAAATAAAACTTGCACCGTTTTAGAAAAAGTGTTGAGGATGGCACAAAAATTATAATAAATAAAATAATAACATATTTTTACCGAGGGTTATTGTGAGCTAGCAGTTATAATGTTACTCTTGTGGGTATCAAAGTATGATTTTTCATTGTTACTGTTGAGTCGTTACAGTTTTATCATTGTCGTATTCCATATCAAAGTTTTTATTATCTGGTTCTGAATCATTAACTTTTTTGTTGCAATCGTCTCTTTTGAATATATCTGTGCCTTTATTGCTCTCCACCCATATCAGATCACAGATATCATCCTTAGGGCTAAATGCTGTTGGTGCGTTAAGTAGTAGCTCGCGAATACGTACCATGTCATACAGCTCACAGGCGGTGTGTAACTCAGTCAAAAGTTCAGCTACTTCATCCCATGATAAATGCGCTTCATTTGAGGTTCGGATACGCGGATGCTGAGTTGGCTGATTCTCTCCCCCAACCAATAGTTCTTCATATAACTTCTCACCAGGACGCAGTCCGGTAATCTTTATTTCTATATCGCCACCAGGGTTGTGTTTGTCCTTTACTTTATAGCCCATCAAATAAAGCATTTTATGAGCTAAATCTATGATGCGCACCGGCTTTCCCATATCCAGCACAAATACTTCTCCACCCTTTCCCATACTACCAGCCTGGATTACCAGCTGAGCAGCCTCGGGAATTGTCATAAAGTAACGGGTGATTTTTTCATGAGTAAGAGTGATGGGGCCGCCAAAACGAATCTGCTTTTTAAAAAGTGGCACTACAGATCCTGATGACCCGAGCACATTACCAAAGCGTACGATACAGAAGCGGGGGCCATCCTGACGTAAGGCAAGGCCTTGTAATACCAGTTCAGCCAGCCTTTTACTGGTGCCCATAACATTGGTAGGACGAACTGCCTTATCGGAGGAGATAAGTACAAATGTTTCCACCTTACAATTGATGGCTGCCTCGGCTGCCCGCCAGGTACCGAATACATTATTGCGTACTCCCTCTACTACGTTGTATTCCACCATGGGGACATGTTTAAAGGCTGCGGCATGATATACCGTCTTCACGCTAAAAGTGCGCATGGCTGTTTCCAACCGACTTTGACGCTGTACCGTGCCAAGTAACGGAATTACCCTGACTGTCAACCCTGATCGTTGACATATCGCGGAAAGCTCTTGCTCTACCATATAGAGGGCATATTCCGACATCTCGAACAGCACCAGAATTTTGGGATGTTGTTGTACTATCTGCCGGCACAACTCTGAACCTATGGACCCTCCGGCACCGGTGACCATGACGACTTTGTCACGGATGTTTGCGGCAATAAGCTCGGGGAAAGGGGCAACTGGGTCGCGGCCTAACAACTCCTCTATGCTGAGTTCTCGCAAGTCATTAACCCTGGCCTTACCGCTTACAATGTCGGCGATAGCAGGAATAGAAAGGATTTCTAATGGTAAGTTTTCTAATCCCGCGACGATTTCTCGCCGGCGTTGGCGGGATATGCCGGGCAGTGCCAGTAGCAACTTCTGTACGCCAAAGTATTCGGCAAGCCAAGGTATTTTTGAGGGAGGGTATACGGTAACTCCATGCAGTAAGCTACGATGTAATGCGCTATTGTCATCAATGAATGCCACTGTACGGTATTCGTTACCCAGCTGTAATGCGGTATGTAGCTGGCGCCCTGCGGCACCGGCGCCATAAATGATCACCGGCGTTTTTAGTGCCGCTGTACTTTTGTTATAGAGTGCATGAGCCGAGGTACGAACTCCTCCGCACAGAATAAAAGCAAATGCAGAATAAATAACAGGGACAGAGCGGGGCAAAAAAGCGTCAAAGTAATAACTGGCAATCACCATCACCGCAGCCGACAGTGTAATGCCGAATAACATGATGAGGATGGCATGATATCCGAGGTAACGCAGCACCGCCCTATATAGTCCAAGGCGAATAAAAAATAACAGAGATACGGGTACCATGATCATCAGTACCCACCAATGGTTAGGTGAATTAACCTGCTCTAAATTCTCCAGCCTGACTATAAAAGAGGACCAGAAAGCCAATGTTATAAATACTATATCCAATAGTAAAATAATTAACCGCTTAATTTTTCGCGGTTGCCGAAACAGCCAACGAATTGCTTTATCCATTGTAAATGTCCACTTCCCATGTGTTTTGGTCGAGGTAAGGGGTTGGCATCCTCCATTCCCTGTATCCTCGCTTGCGTCAAGGCGGCTGCTGTATCATTTTTGCTCCTGTTTTATCGACTTATTAATGTTAGTTTGCATCCTTTAGTTTTGCTTGAATCTAGGGAAAATTTGTCAAGATTCTGGAGTTAGAGTTGTGAGCCAACTCCCGCTCACTGGTTACCCTGCAGTGCTCTAATGACCCCGGACACCACTTAAGGTGGTACAGTCACCACCGAAACAAGAGGTGTCCCATGACCAAAAAACGTCGTTCCTTCTCGTCCGAATTCAAAGTGGACGCCGCCAGCCTGGTACTTGACCAGGGGAACTCCATCGCCGAGGCCAGTCCGTTGGATATCGGTGAAACCACCCTGAGACGCAGGGTCAAGCAGTTACAGCAAGAGCGGGGTGGCACAACACCTGCCAGCAAGGCACTGACACCGGAACAGCAGCGGATACAGGAGCTCGAAGCCCGCATCAACCGGCTGGAACGAGAGAAAGCCATATTAAAAAAGCTACCGCTCTCTTGATGCAGGACGAACTCGAACGTACGCGCCGATAGACCAGTTGAGAGGGCAAGAGTCGGTCGAATTGGTCTGCTCCGTATTGGGAATCGCACTATCCAGTTTCTATGACTACCTGAAGCGCAGTGAAGTAAACCGGCTGTTCACCGCCAGTCGGGCATCCGCCGGCAGCAGAACACGGATGCTGATGATGTGGGAACAAGGTCATCAGATGGGCCGTTACCGGGTGAGGCGCCTGATGAAAGGGCTGGGCCTGGTATGCAAGCAACCCGGCTCCCATGCCTATAAAACGGCCACCGTTGAGCGCCTGGATATTGCCAACAGACTGAACCGCGAGTTCACTCCTGGAAGCCCAATCAATCCTGGTGCGGGGACATTACCTACACTGGGCCGGTGGCTGCTGGTGTTATCTGGCCACCGTGGTGGACCTGTACCGTCGGCGAGTTGTCAGGGCAGTCAATACACCAGTCGTGTCTTCAGGCAACGGCTGTGGCGCTACCGCATCACGCAGAGCATGAGCCGCCGTGAGAGAGGGACAATGCGCCAATGGAAAGACTGTTCCGCAGCCTGAAAACGGAATGGGTGCCAGCGACCGGCTATCCGTCCATGGCCGAAGCAAGAAGAGATATCAGCGATTACCTGATGATTTACTACAACCGGTATCGCCCTCATCAACACAATGACGGGTTATCGCCGGTTCAGGCCGAGAATCGGTCTAATTTACTGTCCGGAATTAGTTGACCACTACATGGGATACTTAGCTGAATTTTAGGTTTTAATTAGATATTGCTAATATTTTGTAAGTCTCAGCTCCACAACGAAAAAAGGCCCCTTAAAGGGGCCTTCCAATCGATTGGTGGAGCTGGCGGGATTTGAACCCGCGTCCGAAAAACCTACGTCGTCGGTACTACATGCTTAGTCAGTCATTAAATTCGCCATCTGCTGCGGACAGACACGCCACAGTATGACTATCCTGAATTAGTTTTAACGCTTCAACCGTCAGGCACGGCATCCACGCGATTCTGTGAAGGATGACCTTCCGATTCCCTAAGTCACAGACAAGCTAGGGCAGAAGGGCTCTATGCAGGTTATTAAGCTGCTAGTGCGTAGTTTTCGTCGTTTGCGACTATTTTTTTGCGATTTTTTTACGAGGCCTATCGCACCTCGGCATGCACCTTGGAGTTCGAGAATCTCGTCGAATCCTGAATCAGCCCCAAGTTGTTGATCCGATCTTATTTCAATCGTTGCTAAATAACAAGCCTTAGCGGTTGCTATGTTTCATCACCCGGGCTTTTTCCCGCTTCCAGTCGCGTTCTTTCACATCTTCCCGCTTATCGTGGGATTTCTTACCCTTTACCAGCCCGATTTCGGCTTTGACCCAGGATTTATGCCAGTACAGGGCCAGGGGGACCAGAGTATAGCCTTCGCGTTCGGTCAGACCGGCGAGGCGGTCGAGCTCGCGTCTGTTCAGCAGCAGTTTGCGGGTGCGCTGTGGGTCACAGACTACATGGGTGGAGGCGACGTTCAGTGGCGTGATGGTGGCGCCAAATAGGTAAGCTTCACCGTTTTTAAGGAAAACATAAGCGTCACCGATGTTGGCCTTGCCGGCACGCATCGATTTGACTTCCCATCCTTGCAGCTCCAGACCGGCTTCGAATTTTTCTTCTACAAAATATTCGTGCCTTGCCTTCCTGTTGAGGGCAATGGTACTGGATGTGGGTTTTTTCTTGGCGTTGTTTTTTGTCATAGTGGCCACATTATACGGTGCCGGCGGGAGCTTTGGAATTGGCTACTTGGCAACCGCTTGTTTTTTAAGCGATGTTAGTTATGTGGAGGGCATCATTGGTGATAAAATCCGGGAGTTTGAGTGGTGGGAGTGGTTATGCCGAGTATTACCCGTAGCGCACTGGTGATGTTCAGTGCGAAACAGATGTATGATCTGGTCAATGATGTGGACGCATACCCCAAATTTTTACCGGGATGCGTGGCCAGCCGGGTGTTGTCGGAATCTGAGAACTCTATTACCGCAGCCCTTGAGGTGGCCAAGGCCGGGATCCGTAAGACATTTACTACCCGCAATCGCCTCGAGCAGGACAGTAAGATACATATGGAGCTTGTTGATGGCCCTTTTAAGTCGTTGACCGGCGGTTGGACTTTTACTCCTCTGGATGTTGATGCCTGTAAGGTCGAGTTGAAGCTGCATTTTGAGTTTACCTCGCGCCTGGTTGAAATTGCCTTCGGCGGTATATTTAAAGAATTGACGAATGCCATGGTGCATGCGTTCAGTGAGCGGGCGCGGGAGGTTTACGGCAGTGAATCTTATTCGGGTTGAAGTGGTCTATGCGCTGCCCTACAAGCAGACTGTGCTCACGCTGAAGGTGATGGCGGATGAGACGGTGCGTCAGATCATTGAGAATTCGGGAATTTTACAGCATTACCCGGAAATTGATCTAAACACCAATATGGTGGGTATTTTTGGTCGTCAGGCCAAGCTGGAGCAGCTGGTGCAGGACGGTGATCGCATCGAGATTTACCGGCCTTTACTGGCTGATCCTAAAGATATTCGCCGTCGCCGGGCTGAGCAGGCTAAGGCCGAAGGCCGGGCCGACAAAGTCACCGGTGGCCGGCCGGATCCTAAAAGGACGAAAAGTTAACCAAGGCCGGGACAGATCTTCATCTGTTTGTTCCCTGGCCCTGAACATCAAATTCCTTGGTAGAAGGCTTCCGGCAAAGGGAAGTCGCCGCTGACAGTACCCAGGCCGTCGTTGACGAATTCCAGGATCAGCTGCTTTTGCTCCTTGTCACCGCGGCCGGGCTGGAAATAGTACATATATACCCACCTGTCATTGTTAAAGCCGTCCAGGCTCATGGGGTTGCCCAGCAAGAATTGTACCTGCTCTTTGGTCATGCCCTGGCGCAGTTGGGCGACTTGCTTTTCTTCTATGTAGTTACCCTGAGGGATGTCTACTTTATAAACCAGGCCGCAGCCAGCCAGAGGTAGAGCTAAAAGTACTGGTAAAATCAAGGTATTGAGCTGCATAGGGAGCATTGTTTCCTGTGTGACTTGGGTGGCATGATAACGGTTAGTGATTAGCTTGTAAAAGAGAGACCATAAAACGGGGCATTGGTTCAGAGGGTCTTGTCGTAGCCAGTTGAGTAATACTGGCCTAGTATCTTCACATCTAATTATTGCTGTTTTGGGGAATGTAAGATGAAGACACAGGTTTTTCATTTAGGTATTACCAAGGCGGATATCGGGGGGGCCACCCTGGCCGTTATTCCCGGTGATCCCGAGCGGGTGAAACGTATTGCCGAAGGTTTGGACAACCCGCGTCATCTGGCGAGCAAGCGGGAGTTCACCTCCTGGCTGGGAGAGCTAGATGGCAAACCTGTGGTGGTGTGCTCCACCGGTATCGGTGGCCCTTCTACTTCTATCGCGGTGGAAGAGCTGGCCCAGCTGGGAGTTACTACCTTCCTGCGTATTGGCACCACAGGGGCCATCCAGCCACACATCAAGGTGGGTGATATGATAGTGACCATGGGGTCGGTGCGCCTCGATGGCGCCAGCAGCCATTTTGCGCCAATGGAGTTCCCGGCGGTGGCGAATTTTGATTGCACCTGTGCCTTGGTAGACGCTGCGCGGGAATTGGGGATTAGCCCGCATGTGGGGGTGACGGCCTCGTCCGATACCTTTTATCCGGGACAGGAACGTTATGACACCTATTCAGCCCGGGTGCTGCGGAAATATCAGGGCAGTATGAAAGAGTGGCAGGCTATGGGGGTGCTGAACTACGAGATGGAGTCGGCCACCCTGTTTACCATGTGTGCCAGCCAGGGGTTAAAGGCCGGCTGCGTGGCCGGGGTGATCGTTAATCGCACCCAGCAAGAGATTCCTGATGAAACAACCATGCAAAAAGCCGAGCAACAGGCTATTGATATCGTACTCGGCGCCGCCAGAAGGCTGGTTTAAGTAGGCGCGCCGATCTTGTGGGAGCTGCGGCCCCGCCGCGATAAGGTGTAGCATATCGTTATGGTTTATCGCCCCGGGGTCGCGCCGTTCACAAGTGCGGAGGCGGCTACTCCACCAATAATTCCCGGGCGTTGGCCAGGGTGTTGGCGGTTATCTTGTTGCCGCCGAGCAGGCGGGCCAGCTCTTGCAGGCGGCTGGAGGTGTCCAGCTCGTGCATATGGGTCTGGGTGTCGTTGGCGTCGCTGCTCTTGCTGACAAAGAAATGCTGATGGCCATTGCCCGCCACCTGGGGCAGGTGGGTGATCACCAGCACCTGGGTGGATTCGCCCAGCTGGCGTAATAACTTGCCTACCACGGCGGCGGTGGGGCCGCTCACACCGACATCAACCTCATCGAAAATAAGGGTGGGGGTTTCCACCTTCTGGGCGGTGATCACCTGGATGGCCAGGCTGATGCGGGAAAGCTCGCCACCGGAGGCAACCTTGGCCAGCGGGCTCAAGGGTTGCCCGGGGTTGGTGCTGACCAGGAAATCGACTCTGTCGATGCCGAGCGGAGAGTAGCCGGCATGGGCGTCGGTATCGACCCGGATCTCGAAACGGCCACGTTCCATGCTGAGTTGATGCAGGCTCCGGGTGATTTGCGTGTTGAGCGATTCGGCATATCGCTGCCGGCTCTGGCTCAGTCGCTCCGAGGCTTGCAAAAATTCGCTTTTAGCCAGCTCCACCTCTTCATCCAGGCCATGCAGCCGGGAGTCGTTCTGCTCCATTTGTTCCAGCTGGCGGCGGATCTCCTGGTGGAAAACGGCCAGTTCGGCCGGTGGTACATGGTGCTTGCGGGCCAGCTCCATCACCTTGCTTAAGCGAGCCTCTATATCATACAGCCGTTCGGGGTCCAGCTCGAGCCGGTCAAAATAGCGGTTTAGCTCGCTGTGGCCTTCTTCCAGCTGGATCAGGCTGCCTTGCACCAGCTCCAGCGCCGGGTTCAGGCGTTCATCCATCTGGCAGAGATCGATCAGGGTCTTCAGGCCCTGTTGCAGCAGGGCGAGGGCATTGGCTTCTTCACCGTCACCGAGGATATTAAGCGCCAGCTGACAGTCGTTGAGCAGCTCTGCGCCATTGGCCAGGCGCTTATGTTCGGCCTCCAGGGTGGGGAATTCGTCATCGGCCAGGGCCAGTTCATCCAGCTCGGCCACCTGATATTGCAGCAACTGGCGTTGGGCTTCCCACTGACCCTGCTCGGCCTGCAGTTGTTTGCGCTCGTTACTGAGCTGACGCCAGTGCTGGTAGCCCCGACTGACCTGTTGCAGCAACTGATGGTGGCCGGCATAGGCGTCGAGCAGGGTGCGTTGGTAGTCGGGCTTTTGCAGCTCCTGGTGGGCATGTTGACCGTGAATATTGACCAGCAGCTGGCCCAGGGCCTTGAGCTGAGCCAGCGGCACGGGCGTGCCATTGATGTAGCCGCGGGAACGGCCTTCCTTGCTCAGGGTCCGGCGCAGTATGCATTCGTCCTGTTCATCCAGCTCCTGGGCGCACAGCCAGGTCTTGACCTTGGGCAGCTTATCGATGCGGAAGCGGGCGCTGATCTCGGCTTTTTCGGCCCCGGGTCGGACAGAGTCAGCATCGGCCCGCTCCCCCAGTGCCAGGGCGAGGGCATCGATGGCGATGGATTTACCGGCCCCGGTCTCGCCGGTAATGCTGGTCATTCCCGGCCGTAAGTCGAGCTCCAGGAAGGAGACAATGGCGAAATTGTTGATGGTGAGCTGTAGCAACATGATGAATCCCTGCACGGAAATATGCTGTATGTCGATACAGTATACTGGGCTTTTGTACAGTGGCAAGAGTCAGGGTTGAGGGCTGCTTTGCGGGAGTGGCGGCGCTTGTGGGAGCGGCAACCCCGCCGCTATGTGTATACACAGGTTTGTCGGCTCAAGCGGGGTAACCCGTAGTCAAAACAGCTTGCTGCCCCAGCCGAGCTTGCTGCGCAGCACATCAAAGTAGCTGTGGCCTCGGGGGTGTAATAGACGTAGTTTGTAGGGGCTCTTGCTGATATGGATCTCATCGCCGGGTTGTACCGCCAGCGACACATGACCGTCACAGCTCACCAACATCTGATCGGTTTTGTTGGTCGGGGCGACCATCAGTTTAATCTGGGCGTCCGCATCGATGACGATGGGTCGGCAGCTCAGGGTGTGGGGAAACATGGGCACCAGCGTCATGGCATTGAGGTTGGGGGTGAGGATAGGGCCCCCGGCGGATAGCGAATAGGCGGTGGAGCCGGTGGGGGTCGCCACTATCATGCCGTCGGCCCGTTGGCTGTACATGAAGTTGCCGTTGATATAGACCTCGAACTCGATCATATGGGCAATCTGCCCCGGGTGCAGCACCGCTTCGTTCATGGCGGTGTTACTGGCCTTCAACTGGCCATGCCGGTGCACCTGAGCCTCCAGCAGGAAGCGGTATTCGGTCTGAAAATCCCCGGTCAGCAGCCGTTCGAGCGGCTCCTCGAAGCTGTCCGGCGACAAGTCGGTCAAGAAGCCCAGATTGCCCCGGTTGACGCCGACCACAGCGACATCGTAACGGGCCAGCACCCGGGCGGCCCCCAGCATATTGCCGTCACCGCCAACCACTATGGCGAGATCGGCCCGCTCGCCCAGCTCGACCATTTCCAGCAGTTCGACATTATCCAGGTTGAGTTGTTCGCCCACCCGTCGCTCGATAACGATATTCAGATTGAATTGGTTCAGGTAGTGGTGCAGCGCGACCAGGGTCTGGTTGGCACCCTGGTGATCCGGTTTGCCGATAAGGGCGATGGTGTTGAAGCTGGTTTCCATAGATGCGATATGCCTGGCTGGTGATGGGTGCGAAAGCGCAATTCCCTGGCGGACTCCGTTGCAGGCTATTCTAGCCGTGCAATTCAAGACTTGAAACTCTAATCAGAGACCCCATATAGGCAAAAGCTGAATAACACAGATGGGAGACGACATGAGCAGCAAAAAGCACCAGGTTGAAACAGAACAGGCCCCCGAGCAGGAAGAAGTGCCGGTGGAAACGGTTTCTGTGGAGCTTGAAGATACTCAGGCAGAACAGCCGGATGCAGCTTATGTAGCTGAATTAGAAGAAAAACTGGCCAGTGCCGAAGCGTCTGCGGCGGCCGAAAAAGACAATGCCCTGCGCACCCTGGCCGAGATGGAAAATATCCGCCGTCGCGCCGCCCTGGATGTGGAAAAGGCGCAGAAGTTTGCCCTGGAAAAATTCGCAGGCGAGCTACTGCCGGTGATCGACAGCCTGGAGCGGGCGCTGGAGCATACCGATAAAGAAGACAACGCCTTCAAGGCGGTGATGGAGGGCGTCGAGCTGACCCTGAAATCCCTGCTCAGCACGGTGGAAAAATTTGGCGTGGCCCAGATAGACCCCCAGGGGCAGCCTTTTGATCCCAACAAGCATCAGGCGATGAGCATGGTCGAAAACGCCGAGCTGGCGCCCAATTCGGTACTGGCAGTGATGATGAAAGGCTACGAGCTCAATGGCCGGGTGCTGCGTCCCGCCATGGTGATGGTGACCAAGAGCCCTCAGGCGTAAGTGGCTCGATAAAAACGGCTGAGTGCCTAAAAAATTGTGATGGCTGTCTTGAAAGCGTAAACCGGCAACCACATATAGGCACTAAAGCAAAAATGTAAAAACGCTTATTACCGTATTCAAGAAATTTAGAGAGGATTTTATGGGTAGAATCATCGGCATCGATCTGGGTACCACCAACTCTTGCGTTGCCATCCTGGACGGGGATACCCCGCGGGTCATTGAAAACGCCGAGGGTGCTCGTACTACTCCCTCTATCATTGCCTATACCGATGATGGTGAGACCCTGGTTGGTCAGCCCGCCAAGCGTCAGGCGGTAACCAACCCGAGAAACACCCTGTTCGCCATCAAGCGCCTTATCGGCCGTCGCTTCGAAGATGAAGAAGTGCAGCGTGATATCAAGATCATGCCGTTCAGCATCGTCAAGGCCGACAACGGTGATGCCTGGGTGAGCGCCAAAGACAAAAAAATGGCTCCGCCGCAGATTTCCGCCGAAGTGCTGAAGAAGATGAAGAAGACCGCCGAAGACTACCTCGGCGAAGCGGTCACCGAAGCGGTCATTACCGTACCGGCCTATTTCAACGATGCCCAGCGCCAGGCCACTAAAGACGCCGGCCGTATCGCCGGCCTGGATGTCAAACGGATCATCAACGAGCCGACCGCCGCCGCCTTCGCCTATGGCGTCAACAAGGCCAAGGGTGACCGCAAGGTAGCCGTATATGACCTGGGTGGCGGTACCTTCGATATCTCCATCATCGAAATCGATGATATGGAAGGCGAGAAAACCTTCGAAGTACTGGCCACCAACGGCGACACCCACCTGGGTGGTGAAGACTTCGACAACCGCTTAATCACCTACCTGGTGGAAGAATTCAAGCGTGAGCAGGGCTTCGATCTGCGCAACGACATGCTGGCCCTGCAGCGTCTGAAAGAAGCCGCTGAAAAGGCCAAGTGTGAGCTGTCTTCCGCCCAGCAGACCGAGGTGAACCTGCCTTATATCACCGCCGATGCCTCTGGTCCCAAGCACCTGAACATCAAGGTGACCCGCGCCAAGCTGGAATCCCTGGTCGAAGACATGGTGAAAAAATCCCTGGATCCGGTCGCCACCGCGCTGAAGGATGCGGGCCTGTCCGTGTCTGACATCGACGATGTCATCCTGGTCGGTGGTCAGACCCGCATGCCGCTGGTACAGAAGGCGGTCAGCGATTTCTTCGGCAAAGAGCCGCGTAAAGACGTCAACCCGGACGAAGCCGTGGCCGTGGGTGCCGCCATCCAGGGCGCCGTATTGTCTGGCGACAAGAAAGACGTGCTGCTGCTGGACGTGACCCCGCTGTCGCTGGGTATTGAAACCATGGGTGGTGTGATGACCGCACTTATCGAGAAGAACACCACCATCCCGACCAAGAAGTCCCAGGTGTTCTCCACCGCCGACGACAATCAGTCCGCCGTGACCATCCATGTGCTGCAGGGTGAGCGCAAGCGTGCCGGTGACAACAAGTCGCTGGGCCAGTTTAACCTGGAAGGCATTCGTCCTGCGCCCCGTGGCCTGCCGCAAATCGAGGTGACCTTCGATATCGACGCCGACGGCATCCTGCATGTATCCGCCAAAGACAAAGATACCGGCAAGGAGCAGAAGATCACCATCCAGGCGTCTTCCGGTCTGAGCGAGGAAGAAATCGAAGCCATGGTGCGCGCCGCCGAGGCCAATGCCGCGGAAGACAAAAAATTCGAAGAGCTGGTACAGGCCCGTAACCAGGCCGACGGCCTGGTGCACGCCACCCGTAAGCAGCTGGAAGAAGCCGGTGATGCCCTGGCTGCCGATGACAAGAGCGCCATCGACAGTGCCCTGAGTGCCCTGGAAACAGCCGTGCGCGGCGAAGACAAGGCCGACATCGAAGCCAAGCAGCAGGCTCTGCTGGAAGTGTCGCAAAAGCTGATGGAAGCCGCCCAGGCCAAGGCGCAGACCCAGGCTCATGATGCCGGCGGCGCCAAAGAGGCCAGCAAGGCCGACGACGACGTGGTTGACGCCGAGTTTGAAGAAGTCAAAGACGATAAAAAATAAGGGTCACCCGGCGCAGTGACGCTAACAGTGCGGGCGTTGGGACTCCAACGCCCGCCTTTGTGTAATTGAGACCAGGTAAAACGATAACCTATGTCTAAGCGAGATTATTACGAAGTGCTCGGCGTGGCCAAGGGAGCCGACGAGCGTGAAATCAAGAAGGCCTATAAACGGCTGGCGATGAAGTACCATCCTGATCGCAACAAGGATGATGCCGACGGTGTGGAAAAGTTCAAGGAAGCGACCGAAGCCTATGAAGTACTGACCGATGCCCAAAAGCGGGCCGCTTATGATCAGTTTGGTCATGCCGGTGTCAACGGTCAGCAGGGGGGCGGTCATGGCTTTGGCGGCGGCGGTGATTTCAGCGATATTTTTGGCGATGTGTTCGGTGATATCTTCGGTGGCGGCCAGCGTCGTCAGCAGCGCGCGACCCGTGGTGCCGATTTGCGCTACAACATGGAGCTGACCCTGGAAGAAGCGGTGCGGGGCGTGACCAAAGAGATCAAGGTGCCCACCCTGGTCGGTTGTGAGGTCTGTGACGGCAGCGGGGCCAAGCCCGGCTCCGACGCAAAGACCTGCCCTACCTGTCACGGTGCCGGCCAGGTGCATATGCGTCAGGGTTTCTTTACCGTGCAGCAGGCCTGCCCCCATTGTCGGGGTAAGGGCAAGATCATTGCCGATCCCTGCCATAAGTGCCATGGCGAAGGCCGTTACCAGAAAACCAAGACCCTGTCGGTCAAGATCCCGTCCGGGGTGGATACCGGTGATCGTATCCGCCTGTCGGGTGAGGGGGAGGCCGGTGAGTCGGGCGCGCCGGCGGGGGACCTGTATGTACAGGTACATGTGCGTGAGCACGACATCTTCGTGCGTGACGGCAATAACCTCTATTGCGAGGTTCCGATCAGCTTTAGTGCGGCGGCCCTCGGCGGCGAGGTGGAAGTCCCCACCCTCGATGGCCGGGTTAAGCTGAAGATCCCTGCCGAAACCCAGACCGGCCGTATGTTTCGCCTGAAAGACAAGGGGGTGCGCTCGGCCCGTAACGGGTTGATGGGTGATCTGGTGTGCAAGGTGTATATCGAAACGCCGGTGAAACTGACCGAAGAGCAAAAGAGCCTGTTGCGTCAGTTGGAAGACTCCTTCGGCGGGGCGGCGGGGAAAAAGCACAAGCCCAAATCGGAAGGTTTTTTTGAGGGAGTGAAACGCTTCTTCGATGATTTGACCCGCTAGCCCGACTGTATTAGTCTGAGTAGCTGACATAGATTGGGCCGACAGGCCAAACTCTTAAGATATGAGCCCTATGCCGATTATTCGGACGGGCTCTTGTTGTTTTATTGTTGAAGGAACCAGGTTTCCACTATGAATCAAACGCCGATGACCATTCGCGGTGCGCAGAAACTGCGTGAAGAGCTGGACTACCTGAAGTCGGTCCGCCGTCCGGAAATTATCGAAGCCATCGCCGATGCCCGTGAGCACGGTGACCTGAAGGAAAATGCCGAATACCACGCGGCCCGCGAGCAGCAGGGGTTTTGCGAAGGCCGTATTCAGGAAATAGAAGCCAAGCTGTCCAACGCCCAGATCATCGACATTACCAAGCTGGTTAACAATGGTAAGGTGATTTTTGGCGCCACGGTGACACTGCTGAAGAGTGACGACGAAAAGGAAATCACCTATCGCATCGTGGGTGACGATGAGTCCAACATTAAAGCCAACCTGATCTCGGTCAATTCTCCCATCGCTCGTGCGCTGATCGGCAAGGAAGAGGAAGATGAGGTGGTGGTGAAAACCCCGGGCGGCGACGTGGACTACGAAATTATCAAGGTAGAATATCTGTAAGGGCTGAAATTCCAGGGAGCGATGACCAGGGAGGATTTTTCATTCCCCGGCCATCGCTCCCTATGCCCTCAGCGGGGTAAGGTGATCTTTTTCAGCTCGCTGGCGCGATACAGGGTCAGCACATGGCCTATGGTTTGTACCTTGACGGCATTGGTTTCACGGACGATGGCGTCCATGATCAGCGTTTTGACTTCCCTGTCTTCCGCGGCAACCTTTACCTTGATCAGTTCGTGATGGTTGAGCGCCAACTCTATCTCGGCGAGCACGCCTTCGGTGAGGCCGTGTTGGCCAAGCAATACCACCGGCTTGAGGCTGTGCGCCAGACCTTTGAGGTATTGTTTTTGCTTATTGTTCAGGGTCATTGCAAAATGCTTCGGTTATTTTAGGTTGAAAGATGGTCATTGTACCCCCATCTAGGCTTCAATGGTAAGAGTAGAGCGATAATTTAATGAGTAAGAGTAAACGCTCGGCCAGCTCAGCGCGCTGGCTAAAAGAGCATTTTGACGATAAATATGTTAAACAGGCCCAGAAAAAGGGTCTGCGCTCTCGTGCCGTATTCAAGTTGGAAGAATTACAAGGCCGTGATCGCCTGCTCAAGCCGGGGATGACGGTGGTGGATCTGGGCGCGGCCCCGGGGGGGTGGAGCCAGTTTGCCGTGGAGCAGGTCGGCCAGCAGGGACAGGTGATCGCCTGTGACATCTTGCCGATGGACCCCATCGCCGGAGTGGATTTCCTGCAAGGTGATTTCCGTGACGAGGAGGTACTCAATGCCCTGCTCAAGCGGGTCGGGGATGACAAGGTCGATGTGTTGTTATCGGACATGGCGCCGAATATGAGCGGCACACCCGAGGTGGATCAGCCCAGAGCCATGTACCTGGTAGAGCTGGCGCTGGATATGTGCCGCCAAGTGCTGGCATCGAAGGGCAGCTTTGTGGTCAAAGTATTTCAAGGGGCCGGCTTCGATGAGTTCCTGTTGGAAGTCCGCCGCTCTTTCGGTGTCGTTAAGGTGCGAAAACCCGATTCGTCGCGGCCACGTTCGAGGGAAGTCTACATTGTGGCTACAGGTTTTAAACTGTAGTACTCTCTAGGTCATAAACTGTCAGCCGGTGAGGTTAGTAATTTGAGTGACATGGCGAAAAATTTGATCCTGTGGTTGGTCATAGCCGTGGTGTTAATGTCTGTATTTCAGAGCTTTAGCCCCAGTGAACCGGCGGGACGCCAACAGGACTATTCTGCCTTCGTACAGGAAGTAGCCCAGGGGCAGATCCGGGAAGTCCGCATGGATGGCAAGACCATCAACGGTGTCAAGCGTAGTGGTGATCGCTTTACCACAGTGATGCCGACGGAAGACCCTCAGCTGCTCAACGATTTGCTGAACAACAATGTACGGGTAGTGGGTGAGAAGCCGGAAGAGCCGAGCTTGCTGACCTCTATCTTTATCTCCTGGTTCCCCATGCTGCTGTTGATCGGTGTCTGGGTGTTCTTTATGCGCCAGATGCAAGGGGGCGGCGGCAAGGGCGCCATGACCTTCGGTAAGAGCAAGGCCCGTTTGATGGGCGAAGACCAGGTCAAGACCACCTTTGCCGATGTGGCCGGCTGCGATGAAGCCAAGGAAGACGTCAAGGAGCTGGTGGATTACCTGCGCGATCCGAGCCGTTTTCAGAAGCTGGGTGGCCGTATTCCTACCGGCATCCTGCTGGTGGGTCCTCCCGGAACCGGTAAAACCCTGCTGGCCAAGGCCATCGCCGGCGAGGCCAAGGTGCCCTTCTTTACCATTTCCGGCTCTGATTTCGTCGAAATGTTTGTGGGTGTGGGTGCATCCCGTGTGCGCGATATGTTCGAGCAGGCGAAAAAATCGGCCCCTTGTATCGTGTTTATCGATGAAATCGACGCCGTCGGTCGCCAGCGTGGCGCCGGCCTGGGTGGCGGTCACGATGAGCGAGAGCAGACCCTGAACCAGATGCTGGTCGAGATGGACGGCTTCGAAGGCAACGAGGGCGTGATCGTCATCGCCGCCACCAACCGGCCTGACGTACTGGATCCGGCGTTGCTGCGTCCGGGCCGTTTCGACCGCCAGGTGGTGGTGGGCCTGCCCGATGTGCGTGGTCGTGAACAGATCCTCAAGGTACATATGCGCCGTGTCCCCCTGGGTGACGACGTCAATGCCAGCGTGATCGCCCGTGGTACTCCCGGTTTCAGCGGGGCCGATCTGGCCAACCTGGTCAACGAGGCGGCCTTGTTTGCCGCCCGTTCGGCCCGTCGCCTGGTGTCGATGGAAGAGTTTGAAAAGGCCAAAGACAAGATCATGATGGGTGCCGAGCGCCGCTCCATGGTGATGTCCGAGTCCGAGAAGGAAATGACCGCCTATCATGAGGCGGGCCATGCCATCGTCGGCCGTATGGTGCCCGAGCATGACCCTGTCTATAAGGTGTCGATCATTCCCCGCGGCCGAGCCCTGGGTGTAACCATGTACCTGCCGGAGCAGGACAGGTTCAGCTACAGCAAACAGCATCTGGAATCGATGATCTCAAGCCTGTACGGCGGTCGTCTGGCCGAAGAGCTCATCTACGGTTTCGACAAGGTCACCACGGGGGCGTCCAACGACATCGAGCGAGCCACCGAAATTGCCCACAAGATGGTTACCCAGTGGGGTCTGTCAGAAAGAATGGGTCCTCTGCTGTATGCGGATGAAGAAGGTGAAGTGTTCCTCGGACGCACCGCAGCCAAGGTCAAGCATATGTCCGATGAGACCGCCAAGGCCATTGATGCGGAAGTGAAGCAGGTGATCGAACGAAACTTCAGCCGTGCCAAGCAGATACTGACCGACAACATCGATATCCTGCACACCATGAAAGACGCACTGATGAAGTATGAGACTATCGATGCCAAACAAATCGATGATCTGATGGCCCGTCGTGACGTGCGTCCACCGGCAGACTGGAAAGATGAGGCTGATGACAAGCCCCAGGGGCCGACCTCCGGTGCACAGGACAAGAAAGAAGCCGAGTCCAAACCGGGCGCGCCGGATTTGAACAAACCTTCGGATGCCCCCAGCAATTAAGTTTTTATGATAAATTAAGCCCCGTTCACCCTGTGAGCGGGGCTTTTTATTTTTCGGGAAACCAGCCTTATGTTGTTAGCAAGCAAAACGCGTACCCTTGACCTGGGTCGTTCCCAGGTGATGGGGATCCTCAACCTGACCCCCGATTCCTTCTCCGATGGCGGCAGCTATACAGACAGGGATGTCGCCCTGCGTCATGCCCTGCAGCTGGTGCGGGACGGCGCAACCATTATCGATGTGGGCGGGGAGTCGACCAGGCCCGGTGCCGCGGAGGTAAGTGAACAGCAGGAGCTGGATCGCGTCGTGCCGGTTATCGAACGGTTGCGGCAGGAGCTGGATTGCTGGATTTCTGTGGACACCAGCAAGGCGATAGTGATGCGCGAAGCCGTGTGTGGCGGCGCCGATCTGATCAATGATGTCCGCGCCTTGCGCGAGCCGGGGGCACTGCAGGTGGCCGTGGACAGCGGCGCTGCCGTCTGCCTAATGCATATGCAGGGGCAGCCGAGGACCATGCAGCAGGCGCCGGATTATCAAGATGTCGCCACCGAGGTAACGACCTTTCTGCGGGAGCGGCTGGCGGCCTGCGAGGCGGTTGGGATTCCGCGCCAGCGCATCTGCCTGGATCCGGGTTTTGGGTTTGGCAAGTCACTCAAGCACAACTATGAGTTATTGGGGCGGCTGCACCGGCTGCATGACCTTAAACTGCCGCTGTTGATCGGCATGTCGCGCAAATCGATGATCGGTCAGCTGCTCGACCGGGAAGTGTCTCAACGGCTGGCTGGCAGCCTGGCGGCGGCCCTCTATGCCGTCAGTCAGGGGGCGCAGATCATCCGGGTGCATGATGTAAAAGAAACGGCCGATGCCCTGCGGGTATGGCAGGAAGCAACACAATACAAAGGATAACGATAAATGAAGAGCCGGAAATATTTTGGTACAGATGGCATACGTGGTCGGGTAGGAGAATACCCCATTACTCCCGAATTTGTGATGAAGCTGGGCTGGGCCGCCGGTAAGGTACTATCGCAAACCGGCACCAGGAAGGTGCTGATCGGCAAGGATACCCGCATTTCGGGTTATATGCTGGAGGCTGCGCTGGAAGCCGGGTTGTCTGCCGCCGGTCTCAAGGCGACGCTGCTGGGCCCGATGCCGACGCCGGCGGTGGCCTATCTGACCCGTACCTTCCGGGGCGAGGCCGGTATAGTAATCAGCGCTTCCCATAACCCCTATTACGACAACGGCATCAAGTTTTTCTCCCATGACGGCACCAAGTTGCCCGATGAGGTAGAGCTGGCGATCGAGGCCATGCTGGATCAGCCGATGGACTGCGTTTCTTCCGATCAGCTGGGCAAGGCCACTCGCATCAACGACGCACCTGGCCGTTATATCGAGTTCTGCAAGAGCACCTTCCCCTCGGAAATGCATCTGGATGGGCTCAGGATAGTGCTCGATTGCGCCCATGGCGCTACCTACCACATCGCGCCGGCTGTGTTTGAAGAGCTGGGCGCCGAAGTGGTACGGACCGGCATCAGCCCCAATGGCTTGAATATCAATGACGAGGTGGGCTCAACTGCCCCTGCCGCTTTGATAGATGCGGTATTGGCGCACAAGGCGGATCTGGGTATCGGCTTCGATGGCGACGGCGATCGGCTGGTGATGGTGGATCACACCGGCGCCCTGGTAGACGGTGATGAAATACTCTATATCATGGCCAGGGATGCCCGGCGTCGCGGTAGCTTACAGGGCGGCGTAGTCGGCACCCTGATGTCGAATATGGCCCTTGAGCTGGCCCTAGCCAAGCTGGAGATCCCCTTCCTGCGTGCGAAAGTGGGCGACCGTTATGTGATGGAGCTGCTCAAGGAGCATGGCTGGAGGTTGGGAGGGGAAAACTCCGGCCATATCATCAGCCTGGAGCATAACACCACGGGGGATGGCATCATCGCCGCACTGCAGGTATTGCGTGCCATGGTGGCAGAGGGCGTGAGCCTGGCGGAACTGCGTGCCGAGCTGACCCTGTTTCCCCAGGTGTTGATCAATGTGCGCTTCCAGGCCGGCACGGATCCACTGGCCGATGCGGAGGTGCTGGCGCGAGTACGGGCGGCAGAAGCCGAGCTGGCCGGCAAGGGGCGGGTGCTGCTGAGAAAGTCCGGTACAGAGCCGTTGATCCGGGTGATGGTGGAAGGTGCCAGTCAGGCCCAGGTTCAGCGTCTGGCCGAGCATATCGCCGAAGCGATACCGGCTGCGCCGGAGCTTTAAGCTGGAAGCGATAAGCTGCCCGAGTTGTTTGAAAGTCCTGCATACGGTTTATGAGTCATGGCTGTCTTCAGCAACACTGAAAACAGCGTCGGGCTGCTTACAGCTGACAGCTTAGGGCTTCCAGCTAATAAGAAAAACGGTTGTGCGATCATCGCTTTGCCGTCTTTTTATGCATTTGAACAGATTTTTTTAAATTGCGCTTGTATCGGGGAATGCGGATCGCTAGTATTAGCCCCGCTCCCGACAGCAGCCTGGTGGCGGGGCTTAGGCGCCAAGCAAAGGTATAGCTTAAATGTACGAGATTCTTTTAGTGGTGTATCTGCTTATCTCACTGGCCCTGATTGGCTTGGTGTTGATACAGCAAGGGAAAGGCGCCGATATGGGTGCGTCCTTTGGAGCGGGTGCGTCCAATACGGTATTTGGTTCCAGCGGTTCGGGTAACTTCCTGACCAAGGCGACAACGCTGCTGGCAGCAGGCTTCTTTGTGGTTAGTCTGGTGTTGGGGAATCTTTCCACCAACGGCAGCAAGCAAGGGAGCGAATGGGAAGATCTTTCTCAGCCCGAAGTGCTGGAAAGGCAGTCCCAGGGTGATGTCCCAGTCAGCAATGACAGCGATATACCCAACTAAGTAAGAGTTTTGCCGAGGTGGTGGAATTGGTAGACACGCTATCTTGAGGGGGTAGTGCCTGTATAGGCGTGCGGGTTCAAGTCCCGCTCTCGGCACCAAGTTATAGATTAGCTGTTAGGTTGAGATTTTTCGCCAAGTTAACTATAATCTCGCACGATTTCGGACGCGGGGTGGAGCAGCCTGGTAGCTCGTCGGGCTCATAACCCGAAGGTCGTCGGTTCAAATCCGGCCCCCGCAACCAATTTCACGTCCATTGCCTGCGCGCTGTGGATGGTCGTCGCGAGGCGACAATCAGGGTCCAGGAGAATAGCCCCGATTTGAAGATCGGGGCTTTTTGTTATCTGCACTTTGGCATCGGCCTGACCGATGCGGATTCACTGGGCTGCGAGCCCTTTTTTTGTTTTTGGAGGGGGTAGCTTTGGCTACATTGGAACAACGATTGACCGAAATGCTCACCGAGCCGGTAGCGGCGCTGGGCTTTGAACTGCTGGGGCTGGAATTTGTTCGTGCCGGACGTCATTCCACCCTGCGCCTGTATATCGACAGTGAAAATGGCATCGAAGTGAATGACTGTGCCGAAGTCAGTCGGCAAGTCAGCGCCGTGCTCGATGTGGAAGATCCCATCGCCACTGAATACGATTTGGAAGTGTCCTCTCCTGGTATGGCTCGCCCCCTGTTCAAACCGGCGCATTACCAGGCCATTATCGGCCAGGAGGCAGAGCTGACCCTGCGCATGGCGGTGAATAACAGACGTAAACTTAAAGGGATAGTGGTGGCGGTTGAAGACACCCTGATCCGGCTGGAGGTAGAAGGGAAAGCCTTTCCCATTGCCTTTGCTAATATCCAAAAAGCGAATCTGGTTCCGAACTTTGACTAACGAGGCGATCGGACATGAATAAAGAAATATTGCTCGTTGTAGACGCGGTTTCCCATGAGAAGGCGGTGCCTCGCGAAAAGATCTTCGAGGCCCTGGAAACAGCCCTGGCGACGGCAACCAAAAAGAAATATGAGGGTGATATCGAAGTCCGGGTGGCCATCGACCGCAAGAGTGGCGACTTCGACACCTTCCGTCGCTGGCAGGTGGTGGAGGATCAGGAAGCCCTGACCAACCCCTACCGGGAAATTACCCTGGAAGCGGCACAGATCGATGAGCCGGAAATCCAGCTGGGTGACTATGTTGAAGATCAGATCGAGTCTGTAAAATTCGACCGTATCACCACCCAGACCGCCAAGCAGGTTATAGTGCAGAAAGTGCGCGAGGCCGAGCGCATGCAGGTGGTCGAGCAGTTCCAGGACCAGGAAGGCGAGATCATCACCGGTGTGGTCAAGAAAGCCACCCGCGAGAGCGTGATCCTGGATCTGGGCAATAACGCCGAAGCGGTGATCTACCGGGATGATCTGCTGCCGCGCGAGTCGTTCCGCTCAGGCGACCGGGTGCGTGGCCTGCTGTATGCGGTGCGTCCCGAAGCCCGTGGCGCCCAGCTGTTTGTCAGCCGTACCCATCCGGACTTCTTGAAAGAATTGTTCCGCATCGAAGTACCGGAAATCGGTGAGGAGCTGATCGAAATCATGGGCGCGGCCCGGGATCCGGGCAGCCGTGCCAAGATATCGGTCAAGACCAATGACCGGCGCATCGATCCCATCGGTGCCTGTGTCGGCATGCGCGGTGCCCGGGTGCAGGCGGTATCCGGCGAGTTGGGTGGCGAGCGGGTCGACATAGTACTGTGGGATGACAACCCCGCCCAGTTCGTGATCAACTCCATGGCCCCGGCTGACGTGGCCTCGATCATAGTGGACGAAGATGCCCACTCCATGGACATCGCCGTCGAGTCAGGCAACCTGGCCCAGGCCATCGGCCGTAATGGCCAGAACGTGCGCCTGGCTTCCCAGCTGACCGGTTGGGAACTGAACGTGATGACGGTGGAAGATCTGCAGAGCAAACACCAGGTCGAAAGCGATAAGATCATGAATCTGTTTGTCCAGTATCTGGATATCGATGAAGATTTTGCCGCCCTGTTGATGGAGGAGGGCTTCTCCACCCTGGAAGAAATCGCCTATGTGCCGGTCAGTGAGCTGTTGAGCGTGGAAGGCCTGGACGAAGACATGGTGGAAGAGCTACGTAATCGTGCCAAAGACGCCCTGACCACGCGGGCCCTGGCGCAGGAAGAATCTTTTGAAGGGGTGGAGCCGGCAGAGGAACTGCTCGCACTGCCCTCCATGACCCGGGAACTGGCCTATCAGCTTGCCGCCCGTGGTATCGCGGATCTGGAAGAGCTGGCAGAACAAGGTATTGATGACCTTGAGGGAATTGAAAGCCTGGATGAGAGCCTGGCAGGCGAACTCATCATGGCTGCCCGTAATATCTGCTGGTTCGGAGACCAGAACGAAGAATAAGATCAACGGAGGTAAATGAATGGCAGAAGTCTCATTAACGCAACTTGCCAATGACATCGACACACCGGTTGATCGTCTAGTCCAGCAGTTTCGTGAAGCCGGCATGGAGAAATCCAGTGCCGATACGGTAAGCGAAACTGAAAAGGCCGCCTTGCTGGCGTTTTTAAAGAAACAGCACGGTGCTAATGACGATAATGAACCTAAACGGATGACCTTGAACCGCAAGACCAAGAGTACCCTGAGTGTGCAGGGTGCCGGTGGCAAGAACAAGGCCGTGCAGGTAGAGGTGCGCAAGAAACGTACTTATGTAAGGCGCGACTCGCTCGAAGAGCAACAGCGTCAGCAGGAAGCAGAAGAGCAGGCCCGTCTGGAAGCGGAAGCCGAGGCCCGTCGCGAAGCCGAAGCAGTGGCCAAGCGCGAAGCCGAGACCAAGGCCAAGCGTGAGGCGGAAGAAAAAGCCAAGCGTGAAGCGGAAGAAAAAGCCCGCCAGGCTCAGCTGCAAGCTCAGGACACCACAGAGCAGGGCGCCAAGCCCCAGAGCAAAGAGCAGAAAAAGGCAGACGATATGGCCAAGAGCGAAGCAGAAAAATTAAAGCGTCAGCGTGAGGAAGAAGCCTTGCGCAAGGCCGAGCTGGAAGCCCAAATCAAGGCTGAAGAAGTACGCAAACTGGCAGAAGAAAACGAGAAGCGTTGGGCCGAAGAAGCGGCCAAGAAGCCGGAAGATGCCGACTATCACGTGATGACCAACCCTCACGCCAAGGCGGCGGAAGACGAAGCCGATCAGACCGAAGAGCAGAAGGCCCGTCGTACCGGCGGCAAGAAGCGCAAGGGCGGCAAGTCGAAGGAAGACCGGGAAGATCGTGAAAGCCGTGCCGACCGCCAGAAAAAAGGCAAGCGTGCCAAGGTGATGACGCCCAGATCCATGAAGCATGGTTTCCAGAAGCCGGTGCAGCCGGTCAACCGGGACGTGGAGATCGGTGAAACCATCACGGTCGCCGAGCTAGCCAACAAGATGGCGGTCAAGGGGGCCGAAGTCATCAAGGCGATGATGAAGATGGGAGCCATGGTTACCATCAACCAGGTGATCGATCAGGAAACCGCCCAATTGGTGGCGGAAGAGATGGGCCATAAAGTGACCCTGCGTCGTGAAAACGAGCTGGAGCAGCGGGTGCTCTCCGATCGTGATACCGATGCCGAACGCAAGACCCGGGCCCCCGTGGTGACCATCATGGGTCACGTCGACCACGGTAAGACCTCGACCCTGGATTATATCCGTCGCGCCAAAGTGGCCGCCGGTGAAGCCGGTGGTATTACCCAGCATATCGGTGCCTATCACGTCGAAACCGAAAACGGCATGATCACCTTCCTGGATACTCCGGGCCACGCCGCTTTTACCGCCATGCGTGCCCGTGGTGCCGGCGCCACCGATATCGTGGTACTGGTGGTGGCCGCCGATGATGGCGTGATGCCGCAGACCGTCGAGGCGATTCAACACGCCAAGGCGGCCGGTGTACCGCTGATCGTCGCCGTCAACAAGATGGACAAGCCCGATGCGGATATCGATCGGGTGAAGAATGAACTGGCTCAGCACGGCGTCATGTCGGAAGACTGGGGTGGCGAGAACATGTTCGTTTACATCTCGGCCAAGACGGGTATGGGCATAGACGAACTGCTGGAAGGCATACTGTTGCAGGCCGAGGTGCTGGAGCTGAATGCGGTGCACGACGGCATGGCTTCCGGCGTGGTGATCGAATCCCGCCTGGACAAGGGCCGGGGTCCGGTCGCCACTGTGCTGGTGCAGGAAGGTACCCTCAACCAGGGTGATATCGTGCTCTGTGGCCTGGAATATGGCCGGGTGCGCGCCATGAAGGACGAGCTGGGCCGCGAAATCAAGTCTGCCGGTCCTTCCATTCCGGTCGAGATCCTGGGTCTGTCCGGGGTACCGGCTGCCGGCGACGAGGCGACCGTGGTGCGTGACGAGAAGAAAGCGCGCGAAGTGGCCACCTACCGCCAGGGCAAGTTCCGTGAAGTCAAGCTGGCCCGTCAGCAGAAGTCCAAGCTGGAGAACATGTTCTCCAACATGACCGAAGGCGAAGTGGCCGAAGTCAACCTGGTACTGAAGGCCGACGTGCAGGGCTCTATCGAAGCGATTTCCGACTCCCTGCAGAAGCTGTCGACCGACGAAGTCAAGGTCAAGATCATCGGCTCCGGCGTGGGCGGCATCACCGAAACCGATGCCAGCCTGGCAGCGGCGTCCAATGCGATCATCCTGGGCTTCAACGTGCGTGCCGATGCGGCTGCCCGTAAGGTGATCGAGGCCGAAGAAATCGATCTGCGCTACTACAGCGTGATCTACGAATTGCTGGACGAAGTCAGACAGGCCATGACCGGCATGCTGGCGCCCGAGTTCAAGCAGGAGATCATCGGCCTGGCCCAGGTGCGTGACGTGTTCCGCTCACCCAAGTTCGGCGCCGTGGCCGGCTGTATGGTGACCGAGGGTAACGTCAAACGCAGCAACCCCATCCGGGTACTGCGTGATAACGTGGTGATTTACGAAGGCGAGCTGGAATCCCTGCGTCGCTTCAAGGACGATGTACAGGAAGTGCGTAACGGCATGGAATGTGGTATCGCCGTGAAGAACTACAATGATGTACGGGTCGGTGACCAGATCGAGGTTTACCAGATCGTGGAAGTACAGCGCACCCTGTAAGGGTGACATCGGCTCCGGTTGCAGCCGGTGCCGGAAGGCACAGCATGCCGACAGGCCATATTTAAGGTCATCGGCGCTTTGCACCTGCTACGAACATTCACTGGATGTTCGTTCAGGCACAAAGCGTGATGCAGGCAGCAGGCTGCCCTATGGGGCTTGACGGCGGCACTGACCGTCATGGATGGTGGAAATGTCGAAAAAGCAGGAGCATTTTTCGACCTTGCCGCCGACAGTCTGCTCAGCTGTATCCTTTCGTCACCTGGATTGATATTAAGGGGCCTCTTGGCTCCTTTTTTTATTGGATAAAGAATATGGCTAGAGAATTCAGCCGCACCCGCCGGGTTGGGCAGGAATTGCAGAAAGAAATTGCGATGATCCTGCAGCGGGAAATCAAAGATGAACGCCTCAAGTTGGTGACCGTATCCGGTGTGGAATTGTCACGGGATCTTAACTACGCCAAGGTGTTTGTGACCTTCCTGGAAAACGATCCGGAAAAAATCGAACAGGGTATGAAGGTATTGAAAGACGCCAGCGGCTTTATCCGCAGCCTGGTGGGCAAGGCGATGCGCCTGCGGGTCACCCCGGAACTGCGCTTCACCTACGATCAGAGCCTGGTCGAAGGCATGCGCATTTCTAACCTGGTGTCGAGCACCGTCGCGGAAGACAAGCGACGGATGCAGGCATCCGACCGTGATGAGCAAGCTCAAGAGGATAAGGACTGAAGATGGGGCGTCAGCGTCGATTTCGTGGCCGTGAGGTAGACGGCATCCTGTTGTTGGATAAACCCGCCGGAATTACCTCCAACGATGCCTTGCAGAAGGTCAAACGCATTTACGCCGCCGCCAAGGCCGGCCATACCGGAGCCCTGGATCCCCTGGCCACCGGCATGCTGCCGATCTGCCTGGGGGAGGCGACCAAGTTTTCCCAGTTCCTGCTGGAGGCGGACAAACGCTATCGGGTGATTGCCAAGTTGGGCGAACGCACCGATACCAGTGACGCCGATGGCGAAGTGGTCGAGACCCGCCCGGTCGAGGTGGCCACCGGTGAGCTGATTGAAGCCCTGGATCATTTCCGCGGTGACATAGAGCAGGTGCCGTCCATGTACTCGGCGCTGAAATACCAGGGCAAGCCGTTGTACCAGTATGCCCGCGAAGGCATAGAGGTGCCCCGCGAAGCCAGGCCGATCACCGTCTATGAACTGAAACTGATCCGTTTCGAAGGCGACGCGGTTGAGCTGGAAATTCATTGCAGCAAGGGCACCTATATCCGCACCATAGTGGATGATCTGGGGGAAATGCTCGGCTGTGGCGCCCATGTCACCATGCTCAGGCGGTTGGCGGTGGCCGGCTATCCGGCCGAGCGCATGCTGACCCTTGAGCAGCTGGAGTGCATCCTGGAGAACTGCAAGGCCCAGGATGTCTCTCCCCGGCTGGAGCTGGATCCTCTGCTGTTGCCGATGGACACCGCCGTGGCCAGCCTGCCGGAGGTCAACATGTCCGAACTGGTGGCCGGCTATGTCAATCAGGGCCAGGCGGTACAGGTATCCGGCGCGCCGCTGTCGGGTTTTGTACGCATGACTATGGGCCCCGAACAGCAGTTTATCGGCGTGGGAGAGATCGACGACGATGGCAAGGTCGCTCCCAAGCGGCTGGTACGCTGAAATTTGCGCATTTTCCGGTTGCCAACCCCGGCCTAGCTGGTAGAATGCGCAGCTCTGTTTCCGGCTGAATTAGTGATCGGCTGGAAGAACCATTCATCTCTCTGGAGTAATTAAGATGTCACTAAATGCTGAAACCAAAGCCCAAATCGTTGCTGACTTTGCTCGTGGCGAAGGCGACACCGGCTCTCCTGAAGTTCAGGTTGCCCTGCTGAGCGCCCAGATCAACCACCTGCAAGGCCACTTCAAGCAGCATATCCATGACCACCACAGCCGTCGTGGCCTGCTGCGCATGGTATCCCAGCGTCGTAGCCTGCTGGACTACCTGAAGCGTAAAGACGTTGAACGTTACCGTTCACTGATCGAAAAACTGGGTCTGCGTCGTTAATCGACCCATCCGGTTTAAGAAAAAAGGAGCTTCGGCTCCTTTTTTCGTTTTATAACCGCCAGTTATACAACTTTCCCTGATATTGCCGCTGTTGAAATCGGTGACTGTCACACATCTGTTATTCACCCTCAATAAAACGACAAAGTCCTCTTGTTTCTTTAATTATTTCATTATGGTTAATAATTAATTGCGCCAGGGCCGGTTTATCTCAAGGTTGGGGCCGGCTAGAGTCTGCACAGATGATCTTTGAGAGGAGTTTCAGTATGGCCCGATTGCCGACCTTGTTTGTGTCCCATGGGGCGCCGACCTTCGCCCTGGAGCCCGGCCGGGCCGGGCTGCTGTTGCAGGCTCTGGGCGAGTGCCTGCCTAGACCGAAGGCGGTGCTGGTGGTGTCTCCCCACTGGGTCACCAGGGAAATAGCGGTCACCGCCAGTACCCGGCCGGCTACCATCCATGATTTCGGCGGCTTCCCCGATGCCCTGTATCAATTGCAGTATCCGGCTTCGGGGGCACCCGAGCTGGCCAAAACCGTCATGGCCCTGCTGCGTGACCAGGGTTACCAGGCGGCCTGTGATCCCCGGCGCGGCCTGGATCATGGCGCCTGGGTGCCCTTGCGTTACCTGTATCCCCATGCGGATGTGCCGGTCATGCAAGTTTCCATGCCGGCCAGGCTGGATCCTCATTCCGCTTGGCAGTTAGGAGAGGCTTTGGCGCCCCTGGCGGAAGCCGGGGTGCTGATTGTCGGTTCGGGCAGCCTGACTCACAATCTGTACGAGTTCCGTATGGGACATGACGCCGAGGCGGACTATGCCTGGGAATTCGTGCACTGGGCGCGACAGGCGGTCAGGGCGCATGATAAGGCGGCCCTGGTGGACTATCTGCGCCAGGCGCCTCACGGCCGGCGGGCTCACCCTACCTCCGAGCATTATCTGCCATTGCTGGTGGCGGCGGGCGCAGGGACCCCCGGTGGCGAGGTAGAGGTGATCGAGGGGGGCATGACGCACGGTGTCCTGTCGATGGAATCCTATTTATTCAGATGACATTCAGGCCGTTGGCCGGTGTCAGTCTATTACTTGACGGAGCTTGAGAAAAATATGAACGCATCTTTTGGATCTCTGGTGGCGGCGACCGATTTAGGGCTGGCTCACCGGGTACTTCACCCGCGAGCGGCTGGACAGGGCAAGTCGCCTTGCCTGATCCTGCTTCATGGCGTAGGGGGCAATGAAGCAGGATTAATCGACTTCGGCTTGCGTCAGAATCCCCGATTGACGGTGATCCTGGCTCGTGGGCCTCTGGTCTTTGGTCCTGCTCAGTTTGGCTGGTTCAGTGTGCAGTTCACTGCCAATGGTCCCCAAATCAAGCCGGATGAAGCCGAGCATGCCCGCCAGTTGCTGGTGCATTTTTTAGCGCAGTTACCTGACACGTATGGCGTCGACCCTGACAATCTGTGGATCGCCGGTTTCAGCCAGGGGGGCATCATGAGTGCCAGCGTGGCGCTGACCCGGCCTGAACTGGTGGGGGGATTCGGGGTGCTGAGTGGCCGTATTCTGCCCGAGATCGCTCCCTTGATTGCCGGTGAACAACAGCTGAGCGAACTGCAAGCTCTGGTTTGTCATGGCCGTCAGGACGGCAAGTTGCCCGTTTCCATGGCACATGCCTCCCGGGCGTTACTGGCGCAGCACAAGGTGCCGTTGACCTACCGGGAATATGACGCGGTTCACGAGCTGAGTCCGCAGATGCAGGCGGATTTTGTTGACTGGCTGGCGACGCGGATTTAAGCCATTTCCCATCATTGATTCTGGGTTTTAAGGGGGAATCAAGTATACTGTGCGGGCAAATTAGAGATCATACATATTAAAGGAATCTACAACGTGAATCCTATCGTAAAAACCTTCCAATACGGCCAGCATACGGTCACCCTCGAAACCGGTGTGATGGCCCGTCAGGCCTCCGGCGCCGTGATGGCAAGCATCGATGATACCGCGGTCCTGGTAACCGTGGTCGGCAAGCGCGAAGCCGATGAAAGCCGTGATTTTTTCCCGTTAACAGTGAACTACCAGGAGCGTACCTACGCCGCCGGTCGTATCCCGGGCAGCTTCTTCAAGCGTGAAGGCCGCCCGACGGAAGGTGAAACCCTGACAGCCCGGCTGATCGACCGCCCGATCCGCCCGCTGTTTCCCGATGGATTCAAAAACGAAGTCCAGGTCATTGCCACCGTGGTTTCAGTTAACCCTGAAATCGCCCCGGACATCATCTCCATGCTGGGCACCTCCGCCGCCCTGGCCATTTCCGGCATTCCCTTCGCCGGCCCCATCGGTGCCGCCCGCGTCGGTTATATGAACGGCGAGTATGTACTGAACCCGACCATTTCCGAGCTGAAAGAAAGCCAGCTGGACCTGGTGGTGGCCGGTACCGCCAACGCGGTATTGATGGTGGAATCCGAAGCCGCCGTGTTGCCGGAAGACGTCATGCTGGGCGCGGTTGTCTACGGCCACGAGCAGATGGCGACCGCCATCAATGCCATCAATGAATTTGCCGCCGAGGTGGGTACTCAGCCTTGGGATTGGCAGCCTGCCGCCGAGAATGAAGCGTTGAAGGCCAGGGTTGCCGAGCTGGCGGCCGCCGAGTTGGGTGAAGCCTACCGGATCACCGACAAAACCGCCCGCCGCGACGCCATCGGCGCCATCAAGGCCAGGGTGCTGGACGCGATACTGGCTGAGAGCCCGGAGCAGAGCATCAAAGAGGTTCAGGATCAGTTGGGCAAGCTGGAAAAAACCATTGTCCGTGGTCGCGTGGTCCGTGGCGAACCGCGCATCGACGGTCGCGAGCCCGATATGATCCGCGCCCTGCATGTGGCCACCGGCCTGCTGCCCCGCACCCATGGTTCGGCGCTGTTTACCCGTGGTGAAACCCAGGCGCTGGTTGCCGCCACCCTGGGTACCGAGCGGGATGCCCAGCTGATCGACGAGCTGACCGGCGAGCGTGCCAACCGCTTTATGCTGCACTACAACTTCCCTCCTTACTGTGTGGGTGAAACCGGTATGGTCGGCAGCCCCAAGCGCCGCGAAATCGGCCACGGCCGTCTGGCCAAGCGCGGTGTCGCCGCCGTGATGCCGAGCCAGGAAGAGTTTCCCTACACCGTGCGTGTGGTGTCTGAAATCACCGAGTCCAACGGCTCTTCCTCCATGGCCTCAGTGTGCGGTACCTCGCTGGCACTGATGGATGCGGGCGTGCCGATCAAGGCCTCGGTGGCCGGTATCGCCATGGGTCTGGTGAAAGAAGAACAAGGATTTGTGGTGCTGTCCGATATCCTGGGTGACGAGGATCACCTGGGTGACATGGACTTCAAGGTGGCCGGTACCAACGAGGGCGTCACTGCCCTGCAGATGGATATCAAGATCGAAGGCATCACCAAAGAGATCATGGAAGTGGCCCTGAAACAGGCCCGCGGCGCCCGCCTGCACATCCTGAAGGTAATGGACGAGGCCCTTAATCAGCCGCGCGCCGAGATCTCCAACTTTGCACCGCGCATCCACACCATCAAGATCAACCCGGAGAAGATCCGCGATGTGATCGGTAAAGGCGGCTCTACCATCCGTGCCCTGACCGAAGAAACCGGCACCACCATCGAGCTGGACGATGACGGCACCGTCAAAATCGCCGCCGTCGACGGTGAGGCCGCCAAGCTGGCTATCCGCCGCATCGAGCAGCTGACCGCGGAAGTGGAAAGCGGCACCCTGTACGATGGTGAGGTGGTGCGCCTGGCCGATTTCGGCGCCTTCGTCAACATCCTGCCCGGCAAGGACGGCCTGGTGCATATTTCCCAGATCACCGAAGAACGGGTCAAGAATGTGTCCGATCACCTGAAAGTGGGTGACAAGGTAAAGGTGAAGGTATTGGAAGTGGATCGTCAGGGCCGTATCCGCCTGTCCATCAAAGAAGCCAACAAGCCTGCCGAAGCCGAAGCACCTGCCGCCGAAGCCAAGGCAGAAGCACCGGTCGAGAATAACGCCGAGTAATAGACTCAAGCGATAAGCGAGCAGTTTCAAGGCAAGGGCCGGGGAGTGATCCCCGGCCCTTTTTAGTTCATTGACGCAGTGGGAGCGGCGATCCCGCCGCGATGAAATGAGGCACAGTTTTATCGGCCCGAGGTGGATTCTTTACTTTAAATCCACCCCCGACGCCGGAAATACCACACCTGCAGCGCCACCATCAGTACCAGGGTTGCCACGAACACACCGAAGGCGGCGGCGTTGTCGGCTAGCGGTATGCCGGCCAGGTTGACGCCCAGCAGGCCGGTCATAAAACTTAACGGCAGGAATAGGGCGGTGATGATCGACAGCACAAACATGCGTTTGTTCAGTTGCTCCGATAGCTGGTTGGCCCGGGCGTCGTCGAGGGCGGCGGAGCGCTCCCGGATCGCCTCCATATTTTCCAGGTAGCGGTGCAGGCTGTCCTGGGTCTCCCGCAGTGAGGTCCTGGCCTCGGTACTCAGTACACCATGATCTTTGTCGGCCAGCAATCGCCCCAAGGCTTCTCTTTGCGGGCTGAGATAACGGCGAAACTGGATCAGCTGGCGGCGCTGGGTCAGCAGCTCTCCCCTGGAGGTTTCCAGAGTACCGTCGAGGAAACGGGTTTCCAGCTCATCGATCTGCTCATCCAGCTCTTCCACTATCTCGCCGAGCGGGCGCTGCAATTCGAAGGCCAGTTCGGCCAGCAGGGTATCGCTATTGGCGGGGCCCTTACCCTGCGCCAGCCGGGTGGCGAGTGTCTGCACCGAGGTCAGTTGCCGGTTGCGGGTGCTGATGATGCGCTTCGGCTCGAGCCATAGCCGCATGGCTACCATGTCTTCCGGATCCGCGCCCGGGTTGAGGTTGACCTCGCGCAGGGCGATCAGTAATCCCTGACCATGGCTGGTGGCCCGGGGGCGGGTCGCCTCGCTCAACAGGGCGGAAACGGCCACCTTGTCCAGCTGGCTGTGCTGTTCCAGCCAGCGGCGGGTATCCGGCTGGCGATAATCAAAGTGCAGCCAGAGGCAGCCCTGTTCCGGTTGCCAATTGCTCAGCTCATACGGGTCCAGTTCCCGGGCCCCGCCCCGGCCGTCCAGCAGCAGGGCGTGAATAAGTCCTTGATTCATTTTGTCTTCTATCAAAAGGAGTATGCCCCTATATATAGAGAAGTTGTGACCGGATGACAACTTGCCAAGCCACTGCGCCCGGCGCACAATATTGACCATCTGAAATCCTTGAGGAAAGCATGATGGAGCTGGCCGACTTTCGGCGGGACTATACCCAGGGCGGACTAAGGCGCAAAGACTTGCCCGACGATCCCTTGACCCTGTTCGAATTGTGGATGGAACAGGCGGTGAAGTCCGGGATCACGGATCCCACCGCCATGGTGGTGGCCACGGTCGATGAACGGGGACAAGCCTATCAGCGTATTGTGCTGCTCAAACACCTGGACGCCCATGGTTTTGTATTTTACACCAACATGGGCAGCCGCAAGGCCGGCCAGCTGGCAAAGAATCCCCGCATCAGCCTGCTATTCCCCTGGCATATGCTGGAGCGACAGGTGCATATCACCGGCCAGGTGGAGCAGCTGTCGACCCTTGAGGTGATGAAATATTTTCATAGCCGGCCCAAGGACAGCCAGATCGGCGCCTGGGTCTCCCAGCAATCATCCCGTATTTCCGCCCGGGGCATCTTGGAAGCCAAGTTTCTTGAGATAAAGCAAAAGTTTGCCAGTGGCGAAGTGCCGCTGCCCAGCTTCTGGGGCGGCTTCCGGGTGAAGTTTGACTCCGTGGAGTTCTGGCAGGGGGGGGCCAGACGGCTACATGATCGTTTTCTGTATCAAAGGAACGCAGACGGCTGGACCATTGACCGGCTGGCACCCTGAGGAGCCCTTATGTTGTTGTTCAGAACCGAACGCCCCGGTGACGGCGATGAGATAGACGAGGTGGTGTATGCTGCCTTCAATCGTCCGGCTGAGGCCGATCTGGTGCTGGCCCTGCGGGAGCAGGGGGCCATCAGCATCAGCCAGGTGGCGGAATATGAAGGGGCCATCATCGGCCACCTGACCATGAGCCCGGTGTTGATCGACGGCCAGGATCTGGGCTGGCTGGGACTGGCGCCGGTGAGTGTCTGGCCGGACTGCCAGCGTCAGGGGGTGGGTTCGGGGATGATCAAGGAAGCCATCAACTCGGCCCATGAACTGGACTGGGCCGGTCTGGTGGTGCTGGGCGACGTGGATTTCTACGGTCGTTTCGGCTTCAAGCCGGCCAGCAACTTTGGCCTGCGTTGCCCCTATCCGGGCGCCGAGGCCGCCTTTATGGCCTTGCCATTCAAAAAGCCGGTACCGACCGGTCTGGTGACCTATCATCCGGTATTTGATGAGCTTTAGGAGCCAGAAGGCGTAGGGACTGCTGAACAGGGAGCTGGGATTGGTATAGTCCCAATCCCCAATCCCCAATCCCCAATCCCCGCTGTTATTCCTCGTCTTCCTCGAAATACCAGTATCCCTGGTTAACCAGCGGCAACAGCACTTCCAGCAGGGCCTGGGGCTGGGCCAGGCAGGCCACTTCCGGTCCGCAGATGCGCGACTGATCGCATAACAGGGCGATGGCGTCCGCATCGGGCTGGGCCAGTTGGTAGCGATCACCGTCCAGGTAAAATTCCTGCTTGTTGCCCTCTATATAAAAACAGCGTGCGCCGGCGAGGCGATACAGATGATCGCCGTGATCCAGGCGCAATACCAGTTCTTCCAGGCTGTAAACCGGCTCGGCGGGCTCGAGATCCAGGTCATGCTTGGCTTCCGACATCATTTCGCCAAACCAGTCGGTCAGCCGCACGGGATCGTCCAGCAGCTCGGTCATCAGGGTTTTTACCTGGGCCAGCACCTGATGGTCGATACGACCGTGGTGCCGGCAGGGCGACATGGCTGCATCGTCGAAGCGGCGGGTCTGCTCCGTATGGGCCAGCACGTGATCGGCAAAGCTGGATATCAGATCCTTGGCATCGGGGGCGCGGAAGCCGATGGAGTAGTTGAGCGCAGGCGTTTGTGCATAGCCTTCATGGGGGCAGCCGGGGGGAATATAAAGCACATCGCCCGGCTCCAGCAGCGCATCGATCTCGGCCTCGAAGGCCTCGCAGTGGCGCAGGGCGCCGTGGGAGGCGAATTCCTTCAGGCTTTGCTGCTTGCCCACCCGCCAGTGGCGGCTGCCTTCCCCCTGGACGATAAAGACGCCGTATTGGTCTATATGGGGGCCCACGCCGCCCTTGGGGGTGGAAAAGCTGACCATGACATCGTCGAACCGCCAGCCGGGAATAAAGCGAAACTGCTCCGCCAGATCCTGCACCTGCGGATGCCATTGGTTGACCGCCTGCACCAGCAGGGTCCAGTACTCTTCGCCCAGATGGTCATAGCTGTCGAAGGGGCCGGTTTCGGCCTGCCAGCGTTCCCCTTCCCGCCAGACCCGGCGGGATTCAATATGGGACTCCAGCGCCAGGCCGGCCAGTTCGTCCGGGCTCAGTGGGTCTGCAAAGCCGGGCAGCGCCCCCTTGAGCAGCAGGGGCTTGCGTTGCCAGTAATGGGCCAGAAAGTCATCGATATCCAGTTTCAGTGCGCTGTGCATGGATTACCTGCAAAGGTGTTAGTTTTAAAACGGGCCTGCATTACCACGTTCTGCGTGGGAACGAGGAAAGACAGACAAGGCTGAGGCTCGAGGGAGGTAAAGGGGAGCGACTCTGCCGGCCCTCTGCGCCAGGGATGGCGCAGCGGAACTCCCAGGGATGGGTTCACGGCGAGTCGGCGGAGTCGGCCCTTTACCGCCTGGCTGAGTCTCAGCTGTTGCTTCAATCGTAAAGGGGCCTTTAAAGGCCCCTTTATTATGTCTTAACTATAGCGCTATCAGTTCAGCTCGTCGGTCAGCTGGATGGCACGACCGATATAGTTGGCCGGGGTCAGCAGCTTGAGTTCGTCCTTGACCGACTCGGGCAGTTCCAGGCCGTCGATAAAGGCGCGCATGCCCTCGGCGTCGACCCGCTTGCCCCGGGTCAGCTCCTTCAGCTTCTCGTAGGGCTTCTCGATACCATAGCGGCGCATCACCGTCTGGATCGGTTCGGCCAGTACTTCCCAGTTTTGATCCAGGTCGGCGGCCAGGGCCGCCGGGTTGGCTTCCAGCTTGCTGATACCTTTCAGGGTGGCTTGATAGGCGATCAACGAATAACCGGCCGCCACGCCCAGGTTGCGCAGCACTGTACTGTCGGTCAGATCCCGCTGCCAGCGGGACACCGGCAGTTTGGCCGCCAGGTGATTGAAGATGGCATTGGCCAGCCCCAGGTTGCCTTCGGAGTTTTCGAAGTCGATGGGGTTGACCTTGTGCGGCATGGTGCTGGAGCCGATCTCGCCGGCCACGGTTTTCTGCTTGAAGTAGCCGACCGAGATATAGCCCCACACGTCCCGGTCGAAGTCGATCAGTATGGTGTTGAAGCGGGCCAGGGCGTCGAACAGCTCGGCAATATAGTCGTGGGGCTCGATTTGGGTGGTGTAGGGGTTCCAGGTCAGGCCCAGGCGGGTCACGAATTGCTGCGCGAATTCATGCCAGTCCACTTCCGGGTAGGCGGACATATGGGCGTTGTAGTTGCCCACGGCGCCGTTGATCTTGGCCAGCAGTTCGACCGCCTCGATCTGCTTGAGCTGGCGCTCCAGGCGATAGGCGACGTTGGCCATTTCCTTGCCCAGGGTGGTGGGGGAGGCGGGCTGGCCATGGGTACGGCTGAGCATGGGGACGTCGCGATATTGTTTGGCCAGCTGCTTGACCGCGTCGACCAGCTTCCGGCAATAGGGGGCAATCACTTCTTCCCGGCCAGCTTTCAGCATCAGGGCGTGGGCATTGTTGTTGATGTCTTCGCTGGTGCAGGCGAAGTGAATGAATTCACTGACCGCGGCCAGCTCGGGCAGGGCTTCGACCTTTTCTTTTAGGAAGTATTCCACCGCTTTGACATCGTGGTTGGTGGTACTTTCTATGTCCTTGATGCGCTGGCCATCGGCCTCGTCGAAGTTGGCGACTATCTGATCCAGGTAGGCATTGGCCTCGGCGGACAGGGCAGGCACCTCGCGGATATCAGCATGTTCGGCCAGGGCTTGCAGCCAGCGAACCTCAACTTCAACGCGAAAGCGCAATAATCCAAATTCGGAAAAGATGGCGCGCAGCTCCTGCGTTTTGGCGCCGTAACGGCCATCGACGGGGGAGATGGCAGTTAGTGCTGACAATTCCATGAAAGGCGACTCCTGAGTTGGGGGAACAAATAACAATAATGATTAATAACGCAAGGCGGACTGGGCTTGCGCCACCAGTTTCTTGCGGGAAAACAGTATGTGGCGGCGTCGGCCACCCAGCTGGCGCCAGAGCACGGCGGCGCGGATGCCGGCCAGCAGCAGGGCGCGGATCTGGTGCTGCACCAGCGACTGCTGCAAATAGGTCGGGTTGCCAGCCACCTGGATGCGCGGGCCTATGGGGCTGACGATGTCGCTGTAGATGCCGGCCAGGTTGGCCAGCACCTGCTCGTCGAGCAACTCGAAATGGTGCAACTGGCGTTTCACCTGCTGGATGCGCTCACCCAGCATGGCCAGCAGATCCCGGCGTTTGGCCAGCTTGCGCTCCAGTGCCACCAGGCCGACCAGGTAACGGGTCAATTCGGCATTTTTCTTGCTGCTGTCGCTGTTCAGTTGGTCGATCAGGGTCTGGTAGCCCAGCCGTACATTATCGTGGTTGCCATAAATATCCACCGTTTGCGCGGCATCGGTGGCTAAAATGCTGTTCAGGGTACAACTTAAGGTGTCTTTGTCTTCGATGGTGCCCTGCCGGGCCACCTGCTGTACCAGGGCGGCGGCCTGGCACATGCCGGCGAAGGCCAGGGTTTGGTTTTCTAGGTTATAGCTCACACTTGCTCCTGACTGAATCTGGATTCGATAACGCCGCCGCCCAGGCAGACTTCGCCATCGTAGAATACCGCCGACTGGCCCGGGGTCACCGCAGCCTGTGGGTCGTCGAAGATGACCTCTATGGTGTCATGGTCGAGCGGGATTACCCGGCAGGGGAGATCGGTCTGGCGGTAGCGGGTTTTGACCGTGCAGCGGAACGCCTGGGTGAGCGGTTGGCGGTTAACCCAGTGCAGCTGACGGGCGATCAGACCGTCCGAATAGAGGCGGGGGTGATCGCCCTGGGCCACCACCAGCACATTGCGCGGCAGGTCTTTGTCGACCACATACCAGGGCTCGTCGCCGGCGTTTTTCAGGCCGCCTATGCCCAGCCCCTTGCGCTGGCCCAGGGTGTGATACATGAGTCCCTGGTGCTCGCCGACCAGGGTGCCGTCAACATCTTCGATGGTGCCGGGCTGGGCGGGCAGGTAACGGGCCAGGAAGTCGCGGAATTTGCGCTCACCGATAAAGCAGATGCCGGTGGAGTCTTTCTTCTTGGCGGTAACCAGTTCCAGCTGTTCGGCGATACGGCGTACCTCGGGTTTTTCCAGCTCGCCGACCGGGAACAGGCTTTTGGCCACCTGCTGTGCGCTCAGGGTATAGAGGAAATAGCTCTGATCCTTGTTGCCGTCCAGGCCACGCAGCAGCTTGGGCTGGGCCTCGAAGCTGCGACGCACATAGTGACCGGTGGCGATATAGTCTGCGCCCAGATCTTCGGCGGCAAACTCGAGGAAGGCCTTAAACTTGATTTCCTTGTTACACAGTATGTCCGGGTTGGGGGTGCGCCCGGCCTGGTATTCGGCGAGGAAGTGCTCGAACACATTGTCCCAGTACTCGGCGGCAAAGTTGATGGTGTGCAACTCAATGCCCAGCTTGTCGCATACCGCCTGGGCGTCGGCCAGGTCTTCGGCGGCGGAGCAGTATTCGTCGTTGTCGTCTTCTTCCCAGTTTTTCATAAACAGGCCTTCGACCTGATAGCCCTGCTGTTGCAGCAGATAGGCCGAAACCGAGGAATCCACACCGCCGGACATGCCGACTATGACTTTAAGATGACTGTTATCGCTCATAGCTGCCGTTACCTGATTGCAAAACGGGCGGTATTTTACCAGACAAATGCCGCGAGCGGGAGGCCGCAGGTATTGCCGATTGCATTCGGTTCCCGTCAAGGTGCACTTCTCCGCACCATGATTTTTTCTCATGAATCTGTGTGAAAGCGTCATTGGCGCTTCGGCGGAGGTTTGGCTCTGATTGATCCTGACGTGAATATTCCGTGTGGAACTAGGGAACCAGAGGTGATGAAACAGCGGCAATATCGTATTGAAGAAGATTTGATTGGGATGCTTGAGGTTCCTGTGCATGCGTTGTACGGGGTACAGACACAGAGGGCCATAGGATTGTACCCGCTGAACGGCGAAAAGCCCTTGTCGGCCTATCCGGAGCTGCTGCGAGGGTTGTTGCTGGTCAAAAAGTTGGCGGCCACGACCAATATCAAGACGGGGGAGATCGACCCTGCGCTTGGCCAGGCGATCATATCGGCGGTGGATCTGCTGCTCGACAAGATGCCGGCGGAGTCGTTCCCGGTGCACGCCTTCCACGGCGGAGGAGGGATTTCCAGTAACATGAACGTGAACGAAGTGGTTGCCAACCTGGCCAACCACAACGCCTTTGGTAGTCCGCTGGGAAGCTACCAGCCGGTGCATCCCAATGATCACGTCAACCTGAACAACTCGACCAGTGATGCCCTGAACACGGCCTGCCACCTGGCGGTGATCGACAAGATGAAGCAACTGGATAGCGAGCTGGCCGCCTTGATCGCCACCTTCGATGCCCAGGGGCAACAGTGGTGGCATGTGCTGAAGATTTCCCGCACCTGCCTGCAGGACGCGGTCGAGATCAGTTTTGCCGATCTGCTCGGCGGTTATTCATCGCAGCTTGCACGTCACCGGCGGCGACTGGAGGCGGACACGGCCGAGCTGTACAGGGTAAACTTGGGCGGCAATATTATCGGACGCAGGGGAGACTGCTCAGAGGCTTTCTTCAACCAGGTTATCGACGGGCTGAACCGGATAACGGGAGAGACAGGGTTTGAGCACAGCGACAACCTGTTTGATGCCTCCCAGAGCCATGACGATCTGGCCAGGGTGGCTGCCGGACTGGACCAGCTGGCGAGGGCCCTGCTGCGCATTGCCAAGGATTTTCGCCTGATGGCCTCGGGTCCGGCAACGGGCTTGGGGGAAATTTGCCTGCCTGCGGTGCAACCCGGCTCCTCGGCCATGCCGGGCAAGGTCAACCCGACCATTCCCGAATACCTGATCCAGTGCTGCATGCAGGCCTGCGGGCGCTGTTACTCGGTGCAGATGACCCAGGATCATGGTGAGCTCGACTACACCCCCTGGCAGTCTGTGGTGATCAGTAATCTGCTCGACGCCATCTCGGTTTTGACCAGCGGCATGGAGGCCTTCCGGCAGCATTGTCTCGCCGGTATGGAGCCGGATCTGGCGCGTAACGCCCACAATGTTAATACATTGATTCCCACACTTATTCGGCTTAAGCAGCAACGCGGCTATTCGTTCGCGGCCCGCGTTTACAAGGAAAGCGGCGGTGACCTGGAGCAAATCCGGCGTTACCTGGAGGAATAAGCATCAGGGAAGAAGGATGAGTTTTTTGCAGGGCGCCATACCCTAATGTCAATTGTGCTCGCATAGTCATCCTTCTACTCTCGTCGAGAACCGTTACAGCAAACGTCCTCACAGGATGTCACCGTCGTCGCAACAGAAATGGAGTATCAAATGGATTCTGTAAAAAACATTCCCCTGTCCTGGGCCTACGACTGGCTTCAGCAACCCAAGCGTCAGTATATCGATGGCCAATGGGTAGGCGGCGCCGGCCAGGACAAGTGGGTAGTGACCAACCCGGCCAACCGCGAAGCGCTGTGCGAATTCGTGATGGCCGATGCGGAGCAGGTGGAGTTCGCCGCTCACATTGCCAACCAGCGGCACGAGTCCGGCGTCTGGTCCAAGATCAGCCGCACCCAGCGGGCGGACATGCTGCGTCAGGTAGCCCGGCTGATCCGCGAACACACCGAAGAGCTGGCGGTGCTTGAGTCCCTGCCTAACGGCAAGCTATACGCCGAGTCCATGGCTGACGACATTCCCACCTGCGCCGATATCTTCGAATACTACGCCGGCTGGACCGACAAGTTCTATGGTGAAACCTCGCCGGTAGAAGACGGCTTCCTGAACTACACGCTCAAGGAGCCGATTGGCGTCTGCGCGCTGATCGCGCCCTGGAACTTCCCCCTGTACCAGACCAGCCTCAAGGTAGCGGCGGCATTGGCCATGGGCAATACCGTGATCATCAAGCCGTCGGAATACACGCCGCTGACTACCATCTACCTGATGGAGCTGATTGACAGCGAACTCGAGTTTCCGGCGGGCGTGATCAATATGCTGCTGACCAACGGCGAAATGGCCAACCAGCTGACCCTGAGCAACAATGTGCACAAGGTGTCCTTCACCGGCAGTACCGGGGTAGGGCGCAAAATAGTGCAAAACTCCGGTCTGTCCAACCTCAAGGCGGCCACCCTGGAGCTGGGCGGCAAGTCTCCCTGTATCTTCTTTGAAGACACGCCGGATCTGGATGGTGCCATCGATCGGGCCTTTACCGTGATGTTCTCCCACAAGGGTGAGAAGTGCTCGGAGCCGACCCGCTTCCTGATCCACGACAGCATCTATGATCAGGTGCTCGAAAAGCTGGTTGCCAAGGCCAACGCGGTGAAGTGCGGCAATCCCTTTGATGAAAATGTCGACCAGGGGCCCCAGTGCAACGAGGCTCAGTTCAACAAGATCCTGGAGTACATCGAAATCGGCAAGGGTGAGGCCAAGCTGGTGGCCGGCGGCTGTGCCGATACCGAGGGTGACAATGCTAACGGTTACTTTATTCGCCCCACCATCTTCTCCGAGGTGGACCAGCATGCCCGCATCGCCCAGGAAGAGATTTTTGGCCCCGTGCTGTGCTGTACCCGCTTCCACACCACGGAAGAGGCCGTGCAAATGGCCAACGCCACCGCCTACGGCCTGGCAGCCGGCCTCTATACCGCTGATGTATCCCGTGCCCATCGGGTAGCCGAGCAAATCGACGCCGGCATGCTGTTTATCAACCGCTACGGCTGCTACGGCCTGGCCGCGCCCTTCGGCGGTTTCCGTCAGAGCGGTTGGGGCAAGGAGATGGCGATTCACTCCCTGTCTTCCTACACCAAGACCAAGGGGGTCTGGGTGTATTACGGCGACGCCTGATACTGCTTCTGCCCACTCGACGGATGAGCCTGTTTATTCACAGCCGCCGGCCTATAAGCCGGCGGCTGCCTGCCCATGCCCGCTTACCCGAAGCGGCCCTTTGCTTCCAGGTCACCGCCTCAGTCAAATCCCGATGACGGTTGCCTTGCCGGCGGCAGAGTTGTGCATTGTCCTGGTCCGGCTGGATGCTGCCAGGGCCGACTAGCGCTGAGCTTTCTATTACAGCCCGTATCGTGCGTCTGCCGGTACGGGCTTTGTTTATTTTGTCGTGCCTGCCGATGGTAACCCTACCAAGCCCATGTTTACTTTGTGTTATGACATTTTTTCATGGTTGTTCGCGTTTATGTCATTTTGATTTTTAACCTTGCTGAAGCATGCTTGGCGGCGATTGGAACATATGAAGGAACATTCGCCATACCGGCGAATTATCGCGTAGGGATTAATATGAAAAATATCAGACCGATAACATTCTGGCCGGCATTTGCCTGTCTCGCTTTGACCGTTATCTATACCATCATCGACAAGCAGAACTTCATTGCCGGTACTTCGGGGTTGAACAGCTTGATCATGGCCAACCTCTCTTGGCTGTTTAATCTCAGTGCCTTGTTTCTGGTGTTTGTCGCCGCCTATGCCTTTTTTGCGCCGATTGGACGGGTGCGCATAGGGGGCGAGGGGGCGGCGCCGATGCTGACGCCGTTCCGCTGGTTCGCGGTGTCGCTGACGACCGTCATCGCCATGGGCATCCTGTTCTGGTCGGTGGCCGAGCCGGTTCTGCATTACCATGAACCGCCGCAGTACCTGGGCGTGACACCCGAGAGCGCCGAGTCGATGCGCTTCGCCATGTCCACCATCTTTGTACACTGGACCATTACGCCATACAGCATCTATACCGTTGCGGGACTGGCGTTTGCCCTGGCCTTTCACAACCTCAAGCTGCAGTTCTCCATCGGCTCCATGTTGCGCCCGTTGCTGGGCCGCTGGGTTGACGGCATCGGTGGTCAGGTGATCGATGGACTGGCGCTGTTCTCTGTGGTGCTAGGCATGTCTGCAACCCTGACATCCGGCCTGCTGGTGATCGGCGATGGCATGGAGTCGGTGCTGGGTATCGAGAAAAGCACCACTGTGTATGCAATTATCGCGATTGCCATCATCGGATCCGCCATAATGTCGGCCGCGTCCGGCCTGTATCGTGGCATTCAGACCCTGGCGCGCATCAATACTTGGCTCTATTTTGTCGGCGCCCTGTTCATCTTTATCGTGGGCCCGACCGCCTTCATCCTGTCGCTCGGAGTCGAGTCACTCGGGGTCTACCTGTCGGACTTCTTTGCCCGCAACCTGGTGACCGGTGCCTCCGGTAACGATCAGTGGCCGGGCTGGTGGACGGTTGCCTTCTTTGCCAGCTGGTTTGCCTGGGCCCCGCTCAGCTGCCTCTTCCTCGGCAAAATCGCCCGTGGCTATACGGTGCGTCAGTTCATCATCGTCAACCTGTTGCTGCCGTCGCTGTTCGGATTCCTCTGGTTCAGCATCTTCAGCGGTTCTTCGCTGTTCTTCGATACCACCCTCGGCGGAGTCATGTACCAGGCCTATCAGGAGAATGGTTTTGCCTCGGTGATTTATGTGCTGTTCAACCAGCTGCCCGGCAGCACCCTGCTCAGCGCGCTATTTATCTTCGCTTGTTTCATCACCTTTATTACCGCGGCCGACTCCAATACCGATGCCATCGGTGGCCTTTGTATCAAGGGCGTGGATGCCGAAAACCTGAAGTCGCCCTTGTGGGTTAAGGCCACCTGGGGTTGCGCCATCGCCTTTGTCGCCTGGATCAGTGCGAGCTATATCGGCGTCGATGCGATCAAGATGCTGTTCAACCTGTCGGGCGTACCGGGCATGTTGATTGTGCTGGGTGCGGGCTTTGCCTTTCTGAAATTGGCGCAACGGGTCCAGGTTAACGGCCAGACCGTGGAGCTGAAGCCGAGCGTGCTGGCCGAGATGGAAGCCGGTGCTGAAGCCGGGCGTGCAGTACCGCTGGCGGGACTGGGACAGAAATAAACGATTCAACACTGTAACACATGGAGCCGGGCTGGCTTGGCTCCGCCATTACCTTTGAGGATTTAACATGCAATACGTAAGACTCGGTCAGTCCGGCCTGAAAGTATCCCGTCTCTGCCTCGGCACCATGAACATGGGCTCGAAGGAATGGAAACCCTGGATCTTTAATGAAAAGGAAAGTGAGCCCATTATCGCGCATGCCCTGGATATGGGGGTCAACTTCATCGATCTGGCAGACTTCTATTCCATCGGTGCCGGTGAGGAAGTGGTGTGCAACGTGCTGCGCCGCATCGCCCGCCGTGATGAGCTGGTTATCACCACCAAGGTGGGCTATGCCATGAGCAGCGACATCAACGCCCAGGGCCACTCGCGCAAGCATATCTTCGATGCCATCGACGGCTCGCTCAAGCGCATGGGCATGGACTATGTCGATATCTACATGCTGCATTATTTCGATACCGAAACCCCGGTGGAAGAAACCATGGGTGCCCTTAACGATATCGTGCTGGCCGGCAAGGCCCGCTATATCGGGGTGTCCACGATGTATACCTGGCAGCTGGCGAAGATCCTGCAGGTATGTGACAAGAACGGCTGGGCCCGTCCGATCAACATGCAACTGCAGCTGAACTGTGCCTACCGTGAGGAAGAGCGCGAGATGATCCCCTTCTGCATGGATCAGGGCATCGGCGTGTCGGTCTTCAGCCCGCTGGCTCGCGGCATTTTGACCAGCGATCTGCAGTCCACCCGCAACCAGACCGACTTCTTTACCGCCGAGATGTACAACGATCAGGCCTCCAGGGACATCGCCCATTCGGTGGCCAAGGTCGCCGATGTGCGCGGCTGCCTGCCGGCGCAGGTGGCCCAGGCTTGGGTGTTGCAAAAAACCGAAGTCTCCTCGATGCTGGTGGGCGCCGACAGCCCAGCGCAGTTCGACAGTGCGCTGGCCGCGCTCGAGATGACCCTGACCGAGGACGAGCTTTACGAGATTGAGCGTAACTATACTCCCTGCGATCTGATCAACGACTACACGGCCGGCAAGCGTATTGCGCGCACCGCGCGGCCGGCAATGGCCGCGTTCGCCGACTGAATACCGGGTCGCTTCAAGTTTACGGTCTCTTTTGTCACTATCTTGCCCCGTCATGGCGGGGCTTTTTTATATTTCGAACCTTTGTGCCGGTTTGGTGGTGACTATCCCGGTCGTTTGACGTCGTCAGTCCGGGCTGATCTCACGCAACCATTCGGTAAAACGGATCACCTTGGCCAGCCCCTGGCGTTCGGCGTTGATATCCAGCCAGTAGCCGTAAGGGCCGCTGACTTCGATGCTGCTGAAGGGCACGAGGGCGCCCGATTGCAGTTCCCGGTTGATCATGTGCTTGTCGATAATGGCGAAGCCGGCACCGTTGATGGCGGCGTTGGTGACCTGGTCCAGCGTACTGAATTCCATGCCGCGATCGGCATCTACCCGATCGGTGAGGCCGGCGGCCTGCAACCAGTTTTGCCAGACCGGCAACCGCTCACCCTTGTGCAATATATGGAGCAGACTGCCATCGGCCTGCTCTAGGTGACGTGCCTGTTCGACCAGTTCGGGAGCACAGACGGCGACGTGTTGCTCGAGCATGACAAGCTCGCTGTAATGATTCGGTCTGGCGGTGCGGCCGAAGCGGATGCTGCAGTCAAACAGGTTATGGTCGCTGTCGCTGTTGTGAATGGACAGCTCAAGCTCGGGTGAATGACGGTGAAAACTGGCCAGGCGGGGAGCCAGCCAGCGGGTGGCAAAGGTGGGAGGGACCAGCAAGGTCAATCTTTGCCGTTGTTTGGGATCCCGCAGTTCCTGAACCGCGCTTTCCATCAGGTTGAAGGCCTGCTCCAGCTTGGCCAGCAGCTGGCGCCCGGAGCCGGTCAATTCTAGCTTGTGGTGCCGGCGAATGAACAGGGGTACGCCGAGGTAATCTTCGAGCTGCTTGATCTGCCGGCTGACCGCGCTCTGGGTGACGTGCAGCTGGCTCGCCGCCTGGGTGAAGCTCAAGCACCTGCCGGTGGTTTCGAAAACACGCAGGGCAGTTAGCGGAGGGAGTGAGCGCATCAGGGTTACCCTTGGGTGAGAGGAACGGGAGGGTGGCGATTGTAGGGCAGCCGGTTCTTAATAATCATACTGTTAACATCCGGGAGGCATGACATTACCGGCCTTTATATCTGGGCCGGGGTGATTATCACAGTGTCTTCAAGGCGTTCAACGGGAAGCGATGGCCAGCCAGGTAATCCCGAAACGAGGCCATGATCAGCGGGCTGCGCAGCCGCTGGCCAAGGGCTTCTATTTCCTCCAGGGTCAGCCAGTGACAGCGGATGATGTCGCCGTCCGGATCCTCGGGCTTGGTGGCCAGCGGCTCGGGTACCTCGGTGCAAAAGGTGAAACGTACGAAGTGCTTGCCGCTGTCCGGCGCCTGGTACTGGTAGATGGCGACGGCTTCATCCAGGGGCAATATCAGCCCGGTTTCTTCCCGTAGTTCACGGCGGGCCCCGTCCAGCAGGCTTTCGCCCGGCTCCAGATGGCCGGCGGGCTGGTTAAACATGATTTGCCCCTGTTGCCACTCTTCGACCATTAAAAATTTGTCGGCGGCATGGACAATCACCGCCAGGGTGACGGCGTGGGTCAGGCTCATACTTTCCTCCATTGGCCGGGTTGCAGGTCGTCCAGGGTCCATGGCCCCAGGGCGTAGCGAATAAGGCGCAGGGTGGGAAAACCGATATGGGCGGTCATCCGTCGTACCTGGCGGTTGCGGCCCTCGACTACCTTGATTTCCAGCCAGCGGGTGGGAATGTTCTGGCGCTCTCGGATGGGCGGATGACGCGGCCAGATATCCGGTGCCGGCATCAGTCTGACCTCGGCCGGCAGGGTCGGGCCGTCATTCAGGGTAACGCCATGGCGCAGCTTATCCAAATCTGCCTCGGTGGGAATCCCCTCCACCTGGGCCCAATAGGTTTTGGTCGTTTTGCGGCCTGGCTGGGTCAGCCGGGCATTGAGCGTGCCGTCGTTGGTCAGCACCAGCAGGCCTTCGCTGTCGCGATCCAGCCGGCCGGCGGCATAGACCCCCTGTTCGGGAATAAAGTCCGCCAGGGTCTGCCGGCCCTGGTCATCGGTAAACTGGCACAGCACCATGTATGGCTTGTTCAGCAACAGGGTGAGCGGGGCGCCGGCCGCTGGCTTGCCCGGCGTGCGCCGACGATTTGGGCGTGAATGGGGACGAGGGGGTCTGGCTTTCATGTTAAACACACTGACCGGCTGAAGATGGCGCCCAGAATAGCAAAGCCGGCGGCTGCGGACTAACGGCTTAAGTCAGGAACTGTGATTGGCTCAATGTAAATCGGCCGGCAAATCCCCTAAGATTCCGACGCGCCCTTGGTTTAGGGTTTACCCTATTAAGGGATAACTATACAAACGGAGCTAGGAGAAACTGATGGACTCAAAAGTGGTCGTTCCCGCCGACGGACAAAAAATCACCCTGGATGCGAATGGTCAATTGGTTGTTCCCGACAACCCTGTTATCCCTTTTATCGAAGGTGACGGTATCGGTATCGACGTCACCCCGGCGATGAAAACCGTGGTCGATGCCGCGGTGGCCAAGGCCTACGGGGGCAAGCGCAAGATCAGCTGGATGGAAATCTACACGGGTGAAAAATCGACCCATGTCTATGGTGAAAACACCTGGCTGCCAGAGGAGACCCTGGATTTTATCCGTGACTATCACGTGGCCATCAAGGGCCCGCTGACCACGCCGGTGGGCGGTGGTATTCGCTCGCTCAACGTGGCCCTGCGTCAAGAGCTGGATCTGTACGTGTGTCTGCGTCCGGTGCGTTACTACCAGGGTACTCCCAGCCCGGTGAAAAATCCCGAGCTGACCGACATGGTCATCTTCCGGGAAAACAGCGAAGACATCTATGCCGGCATCGAGTGGAAGGCCGGTTCTCCGGAGGCCGAGAAGGTCATTTCTTTCCTGCGTAACGAGATGGGGGTGCAGAAGATCCGTTTCCCCCAGGATTGTGGAATCGGTATCAAGCCCTGTTCCAAGGAAGGCACCGAGCGTCTGGTGCGTGCCGCCCTGCAATACGCCATCGACAACGATCGCGACTCCCTGACTCTGGTACACAAGGGCAACATCATGAAGTTCACCGAAGGGGCCTTCAAGGATTGGGGCTATGCGCTGGCCCGCAACGAGTTCGGCGCCGAGCTTGTCGACGGTGGCCCCTGGTGTAAATTCAATAATCCCAATACCGGTAAGGAGATCATCGTCAAGGACGTGATCGCCGACGCCTTCCTGCAGCAAATCCTGTTGCGTCCGGCCGAGTACGATGTCATTGCCTGTATGAACCTGAATGGAGACTACATTTCCGACGCCCTGGCGGCCCAGGTGGGAGGGATAGGTATCGCTCCCGGCGCCAACATAGGTGACGGTGTCGCCCTGTTCGAGGCGACTCATGGTACCGCCCCCAAGTATGCGGGCCAGGACAAGGTCAATCCGGGCTCACTGATCTTGTCGGCCGAGATGATGCTGCGGCATCTGGGCTGGGTAGAGGCCGCCGATCTGATCATCAAAGGCATGGAAGGGGCCATTGCCAACAAGACGGTCACCTACGACTTCGAGCGGCTGATGGACGGCGCCACCCTGCGCAAATGCTCCGAATTCGCCGATGACATGGTGGCGCAGATGTAAACAAAAAGAGGCCTTTCGGCCTCTTTTAAAAGGGACTGGTGATTGGGGAGACGGGACTGGATAATCCAATCACCAATCACCAATCACCAATCACCAATCACCAATCACCAATCACCAATCACCAATCACCAATCACCAATCACCAATCACCAATCACCAATCACCAACCACCAATCACTGTTCCCCGGCTTCCGCTTTAATCACCCGCGGCAGGTGATCGTCTTTACGCAGGGTCAGCACTTCGCAACCGTCTTCGGTCACCAGCAGGGTGTGTTCGTACTGGGCGGACAGGCTGCGATCCTTGGTGACTACTGTCCAGCCGTCGCCCAGCATCTTGCTATGGCGCTTGCCGGCATTGATCATCGGCTCTATGGTCAGGCACATACCGGCCTTGAGCACTTCACCGGTGCCCGGCTTGCCGTAGTGCAGTACCTGCGGTTCCTCGTGGAATTCCTTACCGATGCCATGGCCGCAGTATTCCCGAACCACTGAATAATGGTGGTTTTCCGCATGTTTCTGGATGGCGGCGCCGATGTCCCCCAGACGCACCCCGTGCTTCACCATCTTGATGCCGAGTTCCATGCATTCCTGGGTAACCCGGCACAGGCGCTCGGCCAGGATGCTGGGTTTGCCGACCGTGAACATCTTGGAGGTATCGCCATGATAGCCGTCCTTGATCACGGTAATGTCGATGTTGATGATGTCGCCGTCTTTCAGCTTCTTGTCTGAGGGGATGCCGTGGCAGATCACATGGTTGACCGAGGTACAGATGGACTTGGGAAAGCCATGGTAGTTCAGCGGAGCGGGAATGGCTTGCTGAACGTTGACGATATAGTCGTGACAGATTTGATTCAGTTCATCGGTAGTGACCCCCGATTGGACATGGGGTTCGATCATTTCCAGCACGTCGGCGGCCAAGCGGCCCGCTATGCGCATTTTTGCTATTTCGTCTGCCGTTTTAATGGTGATGCTCATACTTGTCTCAGTCTGCTGACGCCCGAATGCGGCGGTGGCGTGGGGGCGTTTGGCTCGGCCCGTGAAAGGGGCAAAGTGTAACCGCAAGCGACCGCGACTTCCAGCACCCAGCCGGTTACAAATCCTCGCCCAGGCTGGCGTGGCGTCCTGATTTATGGTATAAAGCGCGCCGTGATAACCATGCCTTGCGTCGGGATGGGCCTTGGCCTCAGCGGTGCGGGGATGGTTATTATATTCATATTCACTTTTTAACACACACACGCATCGGCACATGCTCCAGGGTGCCCTTTGGGGTCGGAGTCATGGGATGTGTGGAGGCCTAACCCAATTCATTTATAGAGGAAATCATGGCACAAGTATCTATGCGCGACATGCTGAAAGCAGGTGTTCACTTCGGTCACCAGACTCGTTACTGGAACCCCAAGATGAAGCCCTTCATTTTCGGCGCCAGCAACCGGGTTCATATCATCAACCTGGAAAAAACAGTACCTATGTTCAACGATGCGTTGAACTTCCTGGGTAGCAACGCTGCCAAGAAAGGTAAAATCCTGTTTGTTGGTACCAAGCGCGCAGCCTCTGAAGCCGTTAAAGAAGCCGCTACCAAGTGTGACCAGTTCTATGTGAACCACCGCTGGTTGGGTGGCATGCTGACCAACTGGAAAACCGTGCGTCAATCCATCAGCCGCCTGAAAGAGCTGGAGAGCCAGTCTCAAGACGGTACTTTTGACAAGCTGACCAAGAAAGAGGCGCTGATGCGTACTCGTGAAATGGAGAAGCTGGAAAAGTCCCTGGGCGGTATCAAGGACATGGGCGGTCTGCCTGACGTACTGTTCGTCATCGACGCCGATCACGAGCACATCGCCATCAAGGAAGCCAACAACCTGGGCATTCCCGTGGTATCCGTGGTAGACACCAACTCTAACCCGGACGGCATCGATTACATCGTTCCCGGTAACGATGACGCCATCCGCGCGGTACAGCTGTACCTGAATGCCGCTGCCGACGCCGTGATTGCCGCTCGTGCGCAAGACCTGGCTGTACAGGCCGAAGACAACTACGTCGTTGAAGAGTAATAAAGTCGAAGCGTGAGCTTCAGCCTTTATTAACCATACGAAAGTAATGGGTTAACAGGGGCCTTGCGCCCCTGTTTTCTTACAGAACAAGACCGAGGATATTAGACATGGCAACTATTACCGCCGCCCTGGTAAAAGAACTGCGTGAGCGCACTGGCGCCGGCATGATGGATTGTAAAAAAGCCCTGACCGAAGCCAACGGTGACATCGAGCAGGCCATCGAAGACATGCGCAAATCCGGTCAGGCCAAAGCCGCCAAGAAAGCCGGTCGTATCGCCGCCGAAGGTATCATCCTGGTGCGTCAGGCGGGCAACACCGCCGTGATGATCGAGCTGAACAGCGAAACCGACTTCGTCGCCAAGGACGCCGGTTTCCGCGCCTTCGGCGACAAGATTGCCGACATCGCCCTGGTCAACAAGATCACCGACCTGGACGCGCTGAAAGCTGCTGAATACGAAAACGGTGAGAGCGTTGAAACCACGCTGACCAACCTGATCGCCAAGATCGGTGAGAACATGAGCCTGCGTCGTATCGTGCTGGTGGAAGGCGACAACCTGACCACTTACCTGCACGGCACCCGTATCGGTGTTATCGCCAACCTGAAAGGCGGCGATGAAGAAGTGGCCAAGGACGTGGCTATGCACGTTGCCGCTTCCAACCCGCAGTTCGTCAAGCCCGAAGACGTGTCCGAAGAAGTGGTGGCCAAAGAGCGTGAAATTCAGGTCGACATCGCCATCAACTCCGGTAAGCCGAAAGAGATTGCCGAGAAGATGGTTGAGGGCCGGATGAAGAAATTCACCGGTGAAATCTCCCTGACCGGCCAGCCCTTCGTCAAGGATCCTTCCATTTCCGTGGCCGAGCTGCTCAAGCAGAAAGGCGCCGACGCCATCGGCTTCGTCCGCTACGAAGTGGGCGAAGGTATCGAGAAAAAAGAAGAAGATTTCGCTGCCGAAGTACAGGCGCAGATCGCTGCTTCTAAGGGTTAATTCCCGCTATTTTAGTGCTATCCAGACCGCGACATCCGTCGCGGTCTTTCTATGACCAGGAATAGAAAGCATGAGTACCAATCCAAAACCCGCATACAGACGCATTCTTCTTAAACTGAGCGGCGAGGCGCTGCAAGGAGAAGAAGGCTTTGGCATTGATCCCGCTGTGCTGGAGCGCATGGCCCAGGAAATCAAGGAGCTGGCGGAGCTGGGTGTACAAGTTGGCCTGGTGATCGGCGGTGGTAACCTGTTTCGTGGTGCGGGCCTGGCCAAGGCGGGGATGAACCGCGTGGTGGGCGACCACATGGGTATGTTGGCGACCGTGATGAACGGCCTGGCTATGCGTGATGCCCTGCATCGTGCTTATGTGAATGCTCGCCTGATGTCCGCCATTACCCTGGAAGGCATGTGCGATGCCTATAACTGGGCGGAAGCCATCAGCCTGCTGCGTAAGGGACGGGTGGTGATCTTCTCTGCCGGTACCGGCAATCCCTTCTTCACCACCGATTCCGCCGCCTGTTTGCGTGGCATTGAAATCGAAGCCGACGTAGTATTGAAGGCCACCAAGGTGGACGGCGTTTACAGCGAGGATCCGATGCACAACCCGGATGCCCAGCTGTACCACCACCTCGATTATGAAGATGTACTGGAGCGTGAGCTGAAGGTCATGGATTTGGCGGCCTTTACCCTGGCTCGGGATCACAACCTGCCGATCCGGGTCTTTAATATGAATAAGCCGGGTGCGCTGCGACGCGCCGTGATGGGGGAAACCGAAGGTACCCTTATCTGTCGTAAATAATTCGCGGGCGCTGCCTCTTCAAGTCATAGCCAAAGGATAAAGACAGTGATTAACGACATTAAAAACGACGCCAAAGTGCGTATGGAAAAAAGCGTGGAAGCGCTGAAGACCCAGATGAACAAGGTCCGTACCGGCCGAGCCCATCCCAGCCTGCTGGACACCATTTATGTGGATTATTACGGCTCTTCGACCCCGCTCAAGCAGGTGGCCAATATTACCACCGAAGACTCCCGTACCCTGGCGGTGACCGTATTCGATCGCTCCATGAGCCAGGCCGTGGAAAAAGCCATCATGAACTCGGACCTGGGCCTGAACCCCTCCAGCGCCGGCTCCACCCTTCGTATCCCGCTGCCGCCGCTCAACGAAGAGCGCCGCAAGGAGCTGATCAAGGTGGTACGCAACGAAGCCGAACAGGGCCGGGTGGCGATCCGCAATATCCGTCGCGATGCTAACGGCGATCTGAAAGCGCTGTTGAAAGATAAGGAGATTTCAGAGGACGAAGACAGACGCGCCCAGGATGAAATCCAGAAACTGACCGATCTCTTTATCAAACAGGTGGACGAGTCTCTGGCCGCCAAAGAGAAAGAGTTAATGGAAATCTGATACTTACATCAGGTATAGTAGCCGACGCCGTGTAGCTGCCTGCACGGCGTTTGTCTTTGTGCAGGAGTGATTCGATGTCAACTACGGCAGCATTCGACGGCCAATCCCAGCTTCCCCGCCATGTCGCCATCATCATGGACGGCAATGGCCGTTGGGCTGAACAACGCGGTAAACTCAGGGTATCCGGTCACAAGGCCGGGGTCAAAGCGGTGCGTGACGCCGTCACCTTCGCCTACAAGCTCAAGCTGGATGCCCTTACCCTGTTTGCCTTTTCCAGCGAAAACTGGCGTCGTCCGCAAGACGAAGTCAGCGCCCTGATGGGCCTGTTTGTCGCCGTGCTGGGCTCGGAGGTACGTAAGCTGCACCGCAACAATATCCGCCTGCGCATTATCGGTGACCGCAGCGCCTTCAGTGCCAGTTTGCAGGGTAAAATCGCCGATGCGGAGCAGCTTACCGCCAACAACAGCGGGCTGACGCTCAATATCGCCGCCAACTACGGTGGCCGTTGGGATATCACCCAAGCTTGCCGCCAACTGGCCGAGCAGGTAGCCGGGGGGGACCTGCTGCCGGAGCAGATAGATGAACGCCTGTTGGGGGCTCACCTCACCCTGGCCGAGCAGGCCCCGGTGGATCTATTGATCCGCACCGGCGGCGAGCAACGCATCAGCAATTTCCTACTTTGGCAATTGGCCTACGCCGAACTGTATTTTACTCCTGTACTCTGGCCCGATTTTGGTGAAGAGTCCTTCAGCGAGGCGATCGCCGCCTTTGTCGGACGTGAACGCCGCTTTGGCTGTACCGGGGCGCAGATCCGCGCCCTGGTGACCAAACAGCCTTAAGCCGGTTATAACGAAAGAGGATATTTCTTGCTAAAACTTCGTATCATAACGGCCCTGTGCCTGATCCCCCTGGTGCTGAGCGCCATTTTCTTGTTGCCGTTGCCTTTTTTTGCCCTCTTTGCCACCCTGATTTTCCTGTTGGCGGGCAGGGAGTGGGGGCGTTTTATCGATAATCAAAGGGCGAATGTGGTGATGGTCAGCCTGGGGTTGATCCTGATTGCACTGATGGCCGCCGTGCCCATAGAGCATATCTGGTCGCCGGATCTGCATCCCTGGGTCAGCACCCTGCTGTGTGTGGGGGCCGGCTGGTGGCTGGCGTCCCTGGGGCTGGTGCTGGCTTACCCCCGGAGTGCCGGACTCTGGCGCAGGCAGAGCTGGCTGAAGGCATTGTTCGCCATCCTTACCCTGGTGCCCTTTTTCTGGTCCGTGCTGGCGCTGCGCAGCTATCAATACGATGAAAGCAGCTACTTCGGGGCCTGGCTGTTGCTGTTTGTGATGTCGTTGGTGTGGTTCGCCGATACCGGTGCCTACTTTGTCGGCAAGGCCCTGGGCCGGCACAAGCTGTGCCCCAAGGTCAGCCCGGGCAAGACCATCGAAGGGATGCTGGGCGGTGTGCTCTTTGCCAGCCTGCTGGCATGGTCGGTCACCCGGCTGCTGGAGCTGAGCGGTCCGCAGAGTACCGTGCTGCTGATTGCCTCGGTGGCGGCGGTGTTCGCCTCCGTGCTGGGCGACCTGGTGGAGAGCATGTTCAAGCGGGAAGCGGGTCTCAAGGATTCCGGGCAGATACTGCCCGGCCATGGGGGCATGATGGACAGGATCGACAGCCTGACCGCCGCCCTGCCGGTTTTTATCGTGACCGTACGGTTGTTAAGCTGATGGAACTCCTGACCATACTGGGCGCCACCGGCTCCATCGGACAGAGTACCCTGGCGGTGGTGCGTCGGCATCCCGAGCGGTTCCGGCTATTCGCCCTGACCGCCTCCCGCAGCGTGCCGCAGATGCTGGCCGATTGCCTGGAATTTGCGCCTGAATACGCGGTGCTGGTGGATGAAACGGCGGCGCGGCAACTGACCGCCGAGCTGCGCACCCATGGCAGCCAAACCCGGGTGCTGAGCGGCACCACGGCCCTGGCCGAAGTGGCCGGTGACTCTCGGGTTGACACTGTGATGGCGGCCATCGTCGGCGCGGCCGGCCTGTTGCCAACCCTGGCCGCGGTGCAGGCGGGTAAGCGGGTGTTGCTGGCCAATAAAGAAGCGCTGGTGATGAGCGGCGAGCTGTTTATCGAAGCGGTGGCCCAGTCCGGTGCCCGTCTGCTGCCGGTGGACAGCGAGCATAACGCCATTTTCCAGTGCCTGCCGGTGACCTTGCAGCAAACGCCCGGCAAGGGCAGCCTGCCGGCTGCCGGGGTCAGCAAGATACTGCTGACCGGCTCCGGTGGTCCTTTTCGCTATACCCCGCTGGACGAGCTGAGCCAAGTGACGCCGGCCCAGGCGGTGGCGCATCCCAATTGGTCGATGGGGCCGAAAATTTCGGTGGATTCCGCCACCATGATGAACAAGGGCCTGGAATACATAGAGGCGCGTTGGCTGTTCAATGCCGGCCCCGAGCAGCTCGAGGTGGTGGTGCATCCCCAGTCGGTGATCCACTCCATGGTTCAGTACTCAGATGGTTCTGTGTTGGCCCAGCTTGGCCAGCCGGATATGATGACCCCCATCGCCCACGCCCTGGCGTACCCGGAGCGCATCGATTCGGGGGTGGCACCCCTGGATTTTTGCCGCCTGGGCGAACTGACCTTTATGGCTCCGGACATGGCCCGCTATCCTTGTCTGCGACTGGCCATTGCCGCCTGTGCCGCGGGGCAGGGGGCGACCACGGCGCTGAATGCGGCCAATGAAGTGGCGGTGGCGGCCTTCCTGGCCGGCGGGTTGGATTATATGGCGATTGCGGTGGTCAATGAGACAGTGGTGGAAAACCTGGGTCTAACCAAGGTAAGCAGCCTGGATGAAATACTGGCACTGGACAGCCGGGCCCGGCGTTGTGCAACAGATATTATCAGGAGACGCTCATGATAGGCATATTGTGGAATTTGGCCTCTTTTATCGTGGCCCTGGGGATCCTGGTGGCCGTGCATGAATACGGCCATTTCTGGGTTGCCCGGCGCAACGGGGTCAAGGTAGAGCGGTTTTCCATCGGTTTCGGCAAGCCAGTCTGGCGCCGCATGGGCAAGGATGGCACCGAATATGTGGTGGCCATGATCCCCCTGGGGGGCTATGTCAAGATGCTCGACGAGCGGGTGGAAGAGGTGCCCGCCGAGTTGCGGGAACAGGCTTTCAACAACAAGTCGGTGTGGGCGAGGATGGCGATCGTGGTCGCCGGACCCATGGCCAACTTTATCTTTGCCGTGTTTGCCTTCTGGCTGATGTTCATGATCGGGGTGCCGGCGGTCAAGCCGGTGCTGAACGAGGTGCAGCCGGACTCACCTGCCGCGATGGGCGGCCTGGCTCCGGGGATGGAAATCGTGGCGATCGACGGGCGCGGCGTGCGGACCTGGGAAGAGGTGAACTTTGCCCTGATCGGCCGCTTGGGTGAGCAGGAAACCCATTTTGAGGTACGTGCACAGGACAGCGCCCGGATTGATGCGTATACCATTCCACTGGCCGACTGGCAGTTTGATCCGGAGCAGAGCTCGCCGATCACCGCCCTGGGACTGGTGCCCGTGGGGCCGAAAGCTACGCTGACCATCGCCGAGGTGGTGGCGGATGGCCCGGGCGACGAGGCCGGACTGCTGGCCGGGGACACGGTGCTGACGGTAAACGGTGAGGCCTTGACCGGCTGGCCTGATTTTGTCGCGACGGTGCAGGCATCGCCTGAGATTCCTCTGGAACTCATGCTGGCGCGTTCGGGTCAAAGGCTGTCGCTGATGCTGACCCCGGAGCGTCGTGAAAGCCGGGAGCAGGTGATAGGCTTTGCCGGTCTGGCGCCCGAGGTGGAACCGGTGGCCGAGCAATATCGCTTCGACCTGAGCTACGGGCCGCTCGCTGCCATCTGGGCCGGAGCAGAGCGCACCTGGGCCCTGACCGAGCTGACCTTTCAGATGATCGGCAAGCTGCTGACCGGCATCGTCTCGGTGGACAACCTGAGCGGCCCGATTTCGATTGCCAAGGGCGCCGGTGCCAGTGCCGATTTCGGCCTGGTCTATTTTCTTAGTTTTCTTGCGTTAGTCAGTGTGAATTTGGGGATTATCAATCTCTTGCCGCTGCCGGTACTGGATGGTGGCCACCTGTTGTTTTTTCTGGTGGAGGCGGTCACCGGCCGGCCGGTACCGGAAAAGGTGCAGGAGATTGGCTTTAAAATTGGTGCGGTCGCCTTGATGTTGTTGATGGGACTGGCGCTGTTTAATGATTTTGCTCGCCTCTAGGGCGTACGACACAAGGATTAAGTCAGACATATGGCAGTCAAAAAAATGCTTGCCGCCTCCTGCCTGTTGGGTGCCAGTATGTTGGCCCAGGCACAGGGCGCTTCGACCCCTCCCTTTGTGGTCGAAGATATTCAAATCAATGGCCTGCAGCGGGTCACCCTGGGTGCCGCCTTGCTCAGCCTGCCGGTACGGGTCGGTGAGGAAGTGGATGGTGCCCGGTTGTCCGAGGCCATCAAGAGCCTGTATGCGTCGGGCAACTTCGAGGATGTCCAGGTGCTGCGCGACGGCAACATACTGGTTGTCCAGGTCACCGAAAGGCCGACCATCGCCAGCATCAGCTTCAGCGGCAACAAGGATATCAAGGAAGAACAGCTGCGCCAGAGTCTGGAAGGGGCCGGCGTGCGGGTGGGCGAGCCGCTGGATCGCACTACCCTGAGTTCGCTGGAGAAGGGACTCGAGGATTTCTATTACGGGGTGGGTAAATACTCGGCCTCGGTCAACGCGGTGCTGACGCCCTTGCCCCGTAACAGGGTCGATCTCAAGTTTGATTTTATCGAAGGCCCGGCGGCGGATATCAAGCAGATCAACATAGTGGGCAACAAGGCATTCAGCGAGGAGCAGCTGCTGTCCCAGCTTGAATTGTCCGACGATGTTCCCTGGTGGAATTTCATGGCCGATCAGCGCTATCAGAAGCAGAAACTGGCCGGCGATATCGAGATCCTGCGCTCCTATTACCGGGATCGGGGCTACCTGAAGTTTGAGGTGACCTCGACCCAGGTGTCCATGTCGCCCGATCGGGAAGGGGTCTATATCACCCTCAACGTGGAAGAAGGCGAGCAATATAGGGTGTCCAGCGTCAGCCTGCGCGGTGACCTGATCGACCGTCGCGAACAGCTGGAGGCCCTGGTGCCGATCCGCGAAGGGGATCTGTATTCCGCAGCCGATGTGGCGCATACCGAAGAGGTGCTGTCCAAGTTCCTCGGCCGCTTCGGCTACGCCTATCCCAAGGTTGGTACCTTCCCCCAGGTCGATGAAGCGACCAAAAAGGTGGCGCTGGTGGTGAACATAGAGCCGGGCAAGCGGGTCTATGTACGCCGCATCAACTTTACCGGAAACCAGCTGACCCAGGATCAGGTGCTGCGTCGTGAAATGCGCCAGATGGAGGGCACCTGGTTGTCCAGCGAGCAGGTTGAGCAGTCCCGCACCCGCCTCAACCGGTTGGGCTATTTCGAGAACGTGGATGTGGAAACCCGCCGGGTGCCCGGCGAGGACGATCTGGTGGATCTGGATGTATCAGTCAAGGAGCAGCCGGCCGGCTCGATCAACTTCGGTGTCGGCTATGGTACCGACTCGGGCTTCAGCATCCAGGCCGGCATCCAGCAGGACAACTTCCTGGGGACGGGTAACCGGGTGGGGATCAGCTCCCAGATGAACGACTACTCCAAGGACGTGTCCCTGGAATATACGGATCCCTATTTCACCGTGGACGGGGTCAGCCTGGGTGGGCGCCTCTATTACCGGGAGTTCGAGGCCGATGACGCCAACCTGGCCGCCTATGACAGCCAGAGTTACGGCGCCCGGCTGCAGAGCGGTTTTCCGATCGACGAGGTCAACAGCCTGAACGGCAGCATCGGCTATGAACTAAACAAGCTGGGGCGGCCGGAAGACAGCTATGTGCAGCTGGATGACTTCTGGGACCTGCACGGCGAAAATATAGACAGTACCGACAAGATCAGCTTCGATACCTTCGATGTCAGCGGCGGCTGGACCCGCAACACCCTGAACCGGGGCGTGTTCCCCACCGCGGGCAACCGACAGAATCTGGGGCTCAAGGTGACAGTGCCCGGTTCGGATCTGCAGTACTACAAGGCCAGCTTCGACGATACCCATTACCTGCCCCTGGACCGTGAGCATAACTGGGTGCTGAACGGCAAGTTCCGCGCCGCCTACGGTAATGGCTATGGCGACGCCAGCAACGGCTCCCAGACTCTGCCGTTCTTCGAAAACTATTATGCGGGGGGCTTCAGCACCCTGCGTGGTTTCAAGAGCAACTCGGTCGGCCCGCGGGCGGTCAAGCTGGATGGTGTCGGCGGCAGCCTGCGCGGCTCCGACAGCTCCATCGGCGGTAATGCGCTGCTCGCGGCCTCGGCCGAGCTGATTGTGCCCACGCCCTTTGCCGGTGAGGATCTGCAGCATTCGCTGCGGACCAGCCTGTTCGTGGATGTAGGCACCGTCTGGGATACCGAGTACCAGGCCTCGGATTTTGCCAACTGTACCCCCGGCAACAGCTGTGAGCTGATCTACGACTTTGGCGATCCCACCAATTTCCGGTCGTCTGCCGGTGTCAGCCTGCAGTGGCTGTCTCCGCTGGGCCCTCTGGTGTTTTCGCTGGCCTCCCCGCTCAAGGAAGTGGAGGGGGATCGAACCGAAATCTTTAACTTTAACATTGGCCGTACCTTTTAAGACGGGGATGAGGGACTTGAGCGTGGTGACCGGGGTAGAAGCCAATCCCCGGTCACGGGTCCCTAATTCCGGCGGTTTCATCCAGATTTAAATGTCCAGCAGGAGTATTAGCTTGAAACAGATGGTTAAAATTTTTGGCGTCATCGCCCTGATGCTGGCCGCCGGCCTGGCTCAGGCCCAGAACGTGAAGATCGCGGTGGTGGACACGGCGGCCGTGTTCCAGAAAATGCCTCAGCGGGAGGCAACCATGAATCAGCTCAAGAAGGAGTTCGAAGGCCGGGTCAGGGATGTGCAGAAGCTGGAAGCGGATGGCCGCAGCTATATCGAGAAGCAACAGAAAGACATGGCTTTTATGAACGAAGAACAAAAGGCCCAGGCCCAGCGCAAGCTCAATGAGATGCAGTCCGAATATGTACAGAAGCGGCGCAGCCTGGAAGAAGACCAGATGCGCCGGGAGCATGAAGAGCGGCAGAAAATGCTTGGCCGCATCAAGGCCGCTATCGATGAGATCACCAAGGCCGAAGGCTATCAACTGGTGCTCGAGCGCAGCGCCGCTATCTATGTATCGCCGGCACTGGACATTACCAGCCAGGTGATCAGCCGTGTCAGCAAGTAAGGTTGGCGGTCGATAACGCCCGACGAGACGATGGCGGATTTTCCGCCCTTCGTCAGCAATCTGAGAGTCCGAATCAATGAAAGTTACACTGGAAGAGCTGGCCCGGCATCTGGGCGCCGAACTGCATGGCGATGGCCGGCTGGAAATACACAGGGTCAATACTTTGGACAAGGCCGGTGCGGGCAACATCGCCTTTTTGTCTGATGCCAAGTATCGCCATTTGTTGGACAGCACCCAGGCCAGTGCCGTTATCGTCAGGCCGGATGATCTGCCCTTTTGTCCGGTCGCCGCCCTGGTGATGGCCGATCCCTATCTGGGATTCGCCCTGTCGGCACAGCGGCTGGATACCACCCCCCAGCCGGCGGTCGATGTACATGCCACCGCCGTCCTGGCGGACGACGTCAAACTGGGTGCCAATGTTGCCATCGGTGCCCATGCGGTGATCGAGTCGGGGGTTGAGCTGGGTGACGGCGTGGTCATCGGCCCCGGCTGCTTCATCGGCAAAGACAGCAAGCTGGGTGCCCGTAGCCGGCTGTGGGCCAATGTCACCCTGTATCACAATGTGACGCTGGGCAGCGATTGCCTGGTCCAGTCGGGTACCGTGATCGGTGCCGACGGCTTTGGCTATGCCAACAACAAGGGCGAGTGGGTGAAAATTCCCCAGCTTGGTGGCGTGCGTATCGGTAACAGGGTCGAGATCGGTGCCTGCACCACCATTGACCGGGGGGCGCTGGAAGACACCCGCATCGCCGACAATGTGATTATCGATAACCAGTGCCAGATTGCCCATAATGTCGAGATTGGCTATGGTACCGCCGTTGCCGGCGGCACCATAATGGCGGGTAGTCTGAAAGTCGGCAAATATTGTATTATTGGCGGCGCTTCCGTGTTTAATGGTCATATGGAAATCTGTGATCAGGTTACCATTACCGGCATGGCCATGGTGATGCGCCCGATTACCGAACCGGGCGTGTATTCCTCCGGGATCCCCTTGCAAAGCAATAAAGAATGGCGCAAGACGGCCGCGCGGGTGCTGCGTATCGATGATATGCACAAGCGCCTGAGCCGCCTTGAAAAACAATCAGACAAAAAAGATTAAGCTATTAGTAGGGTTACATTTTGAATAACGAACTGAATCAGTTAGATATCCAGGAAATCCTGGAGCTGTTGCCGCACCGCTATCCTTTTTTGATGGTAGACAGGGTCGCACACTACGAAATTAGCCCCGAGCGCAAGACGTTGAGAGGCATCAAGAATGTTTCTTTCAATGAGCCCATGTTCACCGGCCACTTCCCGCAGAAGCCGGTGTTTCCCGGTGTCTTGATCCTGGAAGCCATGGCCCAGGCCACCGGCATCCTGGCCTTTAAGATGGTCGGCAAGCCCAAGCCCAACGAGCTCTATTATTTCGCCTCTATCGACAATGCCCGCTTCAAGCGCCCGGTGGTGCCGGGAGACCAGCTGGTACTGGATGTGGTGTATTTGAAAGAACGCCGCGGCATCGCTAAATTTACCGGTGTGGCCACGGTTGACGGCGAAGTGGTCTGTACCGCCGAACTGATGTGTGCCAAACGCGAGGGCTGAATGTGACTGAGCAAAGTGCAGTGATCCATGAAACCGCCATCATCCACCCCAGCGCCAAGATTGGCCGGGGCGTGGAAATTGGCCCCTGGACCCTGATCGGCGCCGATGTGGAAATCGGCGACGATTGCTGGATCGGTTCCCATGTGGTGATCAAGGGGCCGACCCGCATCGGCCGGGGTAACCGTATCTTCCAGTTCGCCTCTATCGGGGAAGAATGCCAGGACAAGAAATACGCCGGCGAGCTAACCCGCCTGGAGATCGGCGACCATAACGTGATCCGAGAATCCTGCACTTTCCATCGGGGTACGGCTCAGGACGAGAGCCTGACCCGGGTGGGCAGCCATAACCTGTTTATGGTCAACGTGCATGTGGCCCACGACTGCCGCATCGGCGATAACTGCATTTTCGCCAATAATGCTACCCTGGCGGGCCATGTGCATATCGGTGACCATGTGATCTTTGGTGGTCACGCGGCCATCCATCAGTTCGGCCGGGTCGGCAGCCACGCCTTTATCGCCGGCTGTGCCGCGCTCAACAAGGATGTGCCGCCTTATGTGATGGCGGCGGGCCTGTATGCCAAGCCGTTTGGCGTCAACTCCGAGGGCTTGCGTCGCCGGGGCTTCAGCAAGGAAGCCATTTCCGCCATCAAGCAGTCCTACAAGGAAATCTTCCGTAGCGGTAAAACGATCGCCGAGGTACTGCCGGTGCTGGAAGAACTGAACAAGAGCCAGCCGGAAGTCGGCATCTTGATCGAGTTTTTGAAGGAAAATGAACGCGGGATCATTCGTGCCTGAGTCACGTCCTTTACGTATCGGCCTGATCGCCGGGGAAGTCTCCGGCGATACCCTGGGGGCCGGCCTGGTGCGGGAAATCCGCAGCCAGTATCCGGATGCCATTTTCGAAGGCATCGCCGGCCCGCAGATGGTGGCCGCCGGCTGTACCGCCCTGTTTGAGATGGACGAGCTGGCGGTGATGGGGGTGGTGGAAGTGCTGGGGCGCTTGCCCCGTATCCTCAGCATCCGTCGCCAGATAATTCGTCATTTTATCGATAACCCGCCGGACGTGTTCGTGGGCATCGATGCCCCCGACTTCAACCTGGGGGTTGAGCATAAACTGAAAAAGGCCGGTATCAGGACCATTCACTATGTCAGCCCCTCGGTCTGGGCCTGGCGGCAAAATCGCATCCACAAGATCAAGGCGGCCACCGATTTGGTGCTGGCCTTCCTGCCCTTTGAAAAAGCCTTCTACGATCGCTTCGATGCTCCCTGCCGGTTTATCGGCCATACCCTGGCAGACCAGGTCCCGCTGCTGCCCGACACCCTGGGTGCCCGCCTGCGGCTGGGCTTGAAGCCCGACGCCAAATACCTGGCGTTGCTGCCGGGCAGCCGCCACGCGGAAGTGACCCTGCTGAGCCCTGTCTACCTGGAAGCCTGCAAGCAACTCAAGGTCAGGCATCCCGAGCTGGAATTCGTGGTGCCCCTGGTCAACGCAAAACGGCGGGAAGAGTTTCTCAAAATAAAGTCCCAGGTGGCACCTACCTTGGAGATGACCCTGGTCGAAGGCCAGGGGCGGGCAGTGATGGCCGCCAGTGATGTGGTGCTGCTGGCTTCGGGCACCGCCACCCTGGAAGCTATGCTGGCCAAGAAGCCCATGGTGGTGGGCTACAAACTCAAGGATTTCAGCTATTGGCTGGCCGAGCGGCTGGTAAAAACCCCCTATATTTCCCTGCCCAACCTGCTGGCGGATCAGACCCTGGTCGCCGAGCTGGTCCAGCATGAATGCACCCCGGGGCATATAGTGGATGAAATCGGCAAGCTGCTGGAGCATGACAACAGCGAGCTGATCGCCCATTTCACCCAACTGCACAAGCAGATCCGTTGCACCGCCGATGAACAGGCCGCCCGCGCCGTGCTGGAGCTGGCCGGATTATCATGAGCGACATCGATTATCCCCAGGGGCTGCTGGTGGCCGGGGTGGATGAAGTGGGCCGCGGGCCGCTGGTGGGCGACGTGGTGACCGCCGCGGTGATCCTGGATCCCAACTACCCCATCCCCGGGCTCAATGACTCTAAGAAGCTCAGCGAAAAAAAACGCGAACAGCTGGCCGGGCTTATCCGTGAGCGGGCCCTGGCCTGGGCCATCGGTCGCTGCTCGCCCGCCGAAATCGATGAGCTCAATATCCTGCAGGCGACCCTGCTGGCGATGAGCCGGGCGGTGGCGTCCCTGCCCGTTACCCCGGGTTTCGTGTTTATCGACGGCAACCGCTGTCCGGCACTGGCGATGCCGGCCAGGGCGGTGGTCAAGGGTGACAGCCGGGTCGCCGAGATCAGCGCCGCCTCGATCCTGGCCAAGGTGGCACGGGACCGGGAGATGCTGTTGCTGGACCGGCAATACCCCCAATACGGCTTTGCCCGCCATAAAGGCTATCCCACCAAAGAGCATATGACGGCCCTGGCGCAACACGGCGCCCTGCCCGAACACAGGCGCAGCTTTAAGCCGGTCGCCCAGGTATTGGTGGACCCCGATGTCACCTGAATTTATCCATCTGCGCATTCATTCCGATTTCTCCATGATCGATGGTCTGGCCAAGATAGGTCCGATCACCAAACGGGTGAAGGAATTGGGCTATCCGGCGCTGGCGTTGACCGATCAGATGAACCTCTGCGGCCTGGTGCGCTTTTACGGCGATGCCCACGGTAAGGGACTCAAGCCGATAGTCGGTACTGATATCTGGGTGCAGGGCGAGGAACCGGGCGGGCCGGCGTTTCGCCTGCTGCTGCTGGCGATGGACAACACCGGCTACCAGAATATTACCCTGCTGATCTCCCGCGCCTATGAGCGCGGTCATGTGGCCCACCGGCCCGTGGTGGACAAGGCCTGGCTGGCCGAACTCAGCGAAGGGATCATAGTGCTGTCCGGCGGCCGGGAAGGGGATGTGGGCATCGGCCTGCTCAAAGGCAACCAGGCGATGGTGGCCGAATGCGTGGCCTTTTACCAACGGCACTTTCCCGATCGCTTCTACCTGGAACTGCTGCGTACCGAGCGGGCCGACGAAGAAAGCTACCTGCATATGGCGGTGGCGCTGGCGGCCGAGGCCGGCCTGCCGGTGGTGGCCACCAACGAGGTGGTGTTCCTCGACAAGGACGACTTCGACGCCCATGAAATCCGGGTCGCCATCCACGATGGCTTCACCCTGGAAGACAAGCGCCGGCCCCGTCGCTACAGTGCCCAGCAATACCTGAAAAGTGCCGAGGAAATGGTCGAGCTGTTCGCCGATATTCCTGAGGCGCTGGCCAATACCGTCGAAATCGCCAAGCGCTGCAATGTGACGGTACGTCTGGGCGAGTATTTTTTGCCGGACTTCCCCACCGGCGACATGAGCATCGAGGATTACCTGGTCAAGTGTTCGCAGGAAGGCCTGGAAGACCGGCTGGCGTTCCTGTTCCCGGACCCGGATGTCCGCGCCGAGAAGCGGGGCGAATACGACGAGCGGCTGGAGGTAGAGCTTAAGGTTATCAACCAGATGGGCTTTCCCGGCTACTTCCTGATCGTGATGGAGTTTATCCAGTGGTCCAAGGATAACGGCATCCCGGTCGGTCCGGGCCGGGGTTCGGGCGCCGGCTCGCTGGTGGCCTATGCGCTGAAGATCACCGACCTGGATCCGCTGGAGTTCGATCTGCTGTTCGAGCGCTTCCTCAACCCGGAGCGGGTATCCATGCCCGACTTTGATATCGACTTCTGCATGGACAGGCGCGACGAGGTGATCGACCATGTGGCCGAGCTCTACGGCCGGGATGCGGTCAGCCAGATCATCACCTTCGGCACCATGGCCGCCAAGGCGGTGGTGCGCGATGTGGGCCGGGTGCTGGGCCACCCTTACGGCTTTGTCGATCGCATCTCCAAGCTGATCCCGCCGGATCCGGGCATGACCCTGGCCAAGGCCTTCGAGGCCGAGCCCAAGCTGCCGGAAATCTACGAACAGGACGAAGAGGTCAAGGCGCTGATCGACATGGCGCGTAAGTTGGAGGGGGTGACCCGCAACGCCGGCAAGCATGCCGGCGGCGTGGTGATAGCGCCCACCAAGATCACCGACTTCTCGCCCCTGTATTGCGACGAGGCCGGTCGTAACCCGGTCACCCAGTTCGACAAGAATGACGTGGAATACGCCGGCCTAGTGAAGTTCGACTTCCTAGGCCTGCGAACCCTGACCATCATCGACTGGGCGCTGGGCATGGTAAACCCCAGGCTGGCTAAAGAGGGCAAGCCAGCCGTCGATATCGCCGCCATTCCCATCGATGATCCGGCCTCCTTCAAGCTGCTGAAAAAATCTGAGAGCACGGCGGTATTCCAGCTCGAATCCCGCGGCATGAAGGACTTGATCAAGCGGCTGCAGCCCGACTGTTTCGAGGACATGATAGCCCTGGTGGCGTTGTTCCGTCCCGGCCCCCTGCAGTCGGGCATGGTGGACAACTTCATCGACCGCAAACACGGGCGCGAGGCGGTGTCCTATCCGGATGAAACCTGGCAGCACGAGTCATTGAAGCCCATCCTGGAGCCCACCTACGGCATCATCCTCTATCAGGAACAGGTGATGCAGATAGCCCAGGTGCTGGCGGGCTATTCCCTGGGCGGCGCCGATCTGTTGCGGCGGGCCATGGGCAAGAAAAAGCCGGAGGAGATGGCCAAGCAGCGGGCCGGCTTCGAGGCCGGCGCGGTGGCCAACGGCATCGACGGCGAACTGGCGATGAAGATCTTCGATCTGGTGGAGAAATTCGCTGGTTACGGCTTCAACAAGTCCCACTCCGCCGCCTATGCGCTGGTGTCTTATCAGACCCTGTGGCTGAAGGCCCACTATCCCGCCGAGTTTATGGCGGCGGTGATGACCGCCGATATGGACAACACCGACAAGGTGGTGACCCTGGTCGACGAATGCCAGCGCATGGGCCTGACCCTGTGTCCACCGGATGTGAATTCGGGCCGCTACCGCTTTACCGTCAACGAACAGGGCCATATCGTCTACGGTATAGGTGCCATCAAGGGGGTCGGCGAGGCGCCGATCGAATCGATACTTGCCGCCCGCGAGCAGGGCGGGCCGTTCCGGGATCTGTTCGATTTCTGTAATCGGGTCGATCTGAAGAAGCTTAACAAAAGGGTGATGGAAAAGTTGATCCTGTCCGGCGCCATGGACCGGCTCGGCCCCCATCGGGCCTCGTTGATGGCGACTCTCGAAGAGGCCATGAAAGCGGCAGATCAGCATGCCAAGGCGGAAGCCCTGGGGCAGGGCGACATGTTTGGCGTGCTGGTGGAAGAGGCGCACATCGAACATGCCTTCGCCGACGTGCCGGCCTGGCCGGACAAGGTTTGGTTGGAGGGCGAGCGGGATACCCTGGGCCTCTACCTGACCGGGCATCCGATCAATCAATACAGCCGCGAGTTGCGCCACTATACCAGCGGCCGCTTAGTCGAACTGCAGGCCACCGGCCGGGACAAGACCACCACGGCAGCGGGGCTGGTGATTGCCGCCCGGGTGATGACCACCAAGCGGGGCAACCGCATGGGCATCCTCACCTTGGACGACAAATCCGGCCGTCTGGACGTGACCCTGTTCTCGGAAGCTCTGACCCGCTACGAGCACTTGCTGGAAAAAGATAAAATTCTGGTCATTAGTGGCCAGATTAGCTTTGATGACTTCTCCGGTGGCCTTAAAATGTCGGCGCGAGAAGTCATGGTCATCGATGAGGCCCGGGAGCGCTATGCCCGGGGGGTGCATCTGAGTATTAGTCGAGCCCAGATAGACGAGGGCTTTTTTTCACGTTTGCTGGATATACTCACCCCTGTAAGGGCCGGGGTATGTCCTGTCCGAGTGACCTATCATAGACCGGGGGCCCGGGCTCAGTTAACACTGGGAACCGAGTGGCGGGTAACCCCGACGGACCAGATGCTGGAACAGTTACAGCAGCTACTTGGCTCCGATAAGGTCGAGCTGATTTTTGAATAGAGGGGACCTATGAGCCACCATTTTCTGGATTTCGAACAACCCATAGCCGAGCTGCAGGCCCAGATTGAAGAACTCAGGCATGTAAGCGAAGGGGATGGCCTGGATATCGACCTGGACGAGGAGGTCAAACGACTGGAGCTCAAACGGGATGAACTGACCCGCAAGGTATTCGGCAACCTGGGCCCCTGGCAGATTTCCCAGCTGGCCCGCCATCCGCGCCGTCCCTATACCCTGGATTATATCGAGCTGATGTTCGGCGAGTTCGACGAGCTGGCCGGCGACCGTGCCTATGCGGACGACAAGGCCATCGTCGGCGGCGTGGCCCGTTTCGAGGGCCGTCCGGTGATGGTGATCGGCCAGCAGAAGGGGCGGGAAACCAAGGAAAAGATCCGCCGCAACTTCGGCATGCCGCGTCCCGAGGGCTACCGCAAGGCGTTGCGGCTGATGGAAATGGCCGAACGCTTCAAGATGCCGATCCTGACCTTTATCGATACCCCGGGTGCCTATCCGGGCGTGGGCGCGGAAGAGCGTGGCCAGTCTGAGGCCATTGCCCGCAATCTCAAGGTGATGGCCGGCCTGAAAACCCCCATCGTCTGTACCGTGATCGGTGAGGGCGGCTCCGGCGGTGCCTTGGCCATCGGCGTGGGCGACCGGGTCAACATGCTGCAGTATTCCACTTATTCGGTGATCTCCCCCGAGGGTTGTGCCTCTATCCTGTGGAAGAGTGCCGACAAGGCATCGGTGGCGGCCGAAGCCATGGGCATTACCGCCGGCCGCATCAAGGAGCTGGGGCTGATCGACAACCTGGTGGAAGAGCCGATGGGCGGCGCGCACAGCAACCCGGCGCTGGTCGCCGAGCGGTTGAAAGAGCGACTGCTGGCCGATCTGGCCGAGCTGGATCTGCTGGATACCGACGCCCTGCTGGAGCAGCGCTATCAGCGGCTGATGAAATATGGTTATTGTTAAACCCGCCTTGGTTCAATGCCAGCGTTAGGCTGACAGCCCCCGTTGATTATCTGAAGCGCCTGCGGGCGCTTCATTTATTGTGTTTTCCCGCCTGCCTTTTACAATGACCTTTTACCGCTGACATTCCGTCATGGATTTATACTCCCGTTTTTGTCGACAAATAGCCGAACTTGGTTCCCGGGGTGAGCTGCTGGTGGCCTTTAGCGGCGGCCTGGACTCGACCGTGCTGCTCGCCCTGACCGCCCGCCTGGCGCGGGAGCAGGGCCGTTCGGTGCGAGCCGTTCATATTCATCATGGTTTGCAGGCGGTGGCGGATAGCTGGCCGGCCCATTGTACCCGGGTAGCGGCGTCGCTGGGGGTCGTTTGCCAGACGCTCGGAGTTCAGGTCACCCTGGGCCCCAGGGTCAGCCTGGAGGCGGCGGCGCGGGAAGCCCGCTATCGGGCTCTGGCCGGAGCCATGCGGCCAGGTGAGCTGCTGCTGACCGGCCACCATCAGGACGATCAGACCGAAACCTTGTTACTGGCGTTAAAACGCGGGGCCGGTGTGGAGGGCCTGGCCGCCATGCCTCATATCAAGCCCTTTGGCCCCGGCTGGCAGCTGCGGCCCCTGCTGGGCTGGTCGCGCCGGCAGCTGGAGCGGTTCGCTTGCATCGAGCGGTTATCTTGGGTTACCGATCCCAGCAATGCCGACAGCCGCTTCGATCGTAACTTCCTGCGCAACGAGGTATTGCCCGGCCTGGTGGCGCGCTGGCCGGCCTTTAACCAGACCGTGGCCCGCAGCGCCGAGCTCTGTGCCGAACAGGCCGAATTGGCGGCTGAGCTGGCGGAGCAGGATCTGCCCGGGCTGGTGCAAGATCACCGGGCATTATCGATCCCGGGATTGCAGGAACTGTCGCCGGCCCGGCGGCACAATGCCTTGCGCCACTGGCTGCAGGCCCAGGGGGTCTATTGCAGCCGTCTGCAATTGCACACCCTCTGGCAGGAGGTGGCATTGGCGCGGGACGATGCCTCACCCTTGCTGGCCTTGGGCGAGCGGCAGGTACGCCGCTATCGGCAGCGGCTTTATGTGGTGGCCGGGGCGGCTGTTCCCCGGCCCTGTGCCGGGCTGGCGGCAGATAGCTGGTTGGAGTTGGGCGTGGGCCGGTTACGGCTGGCTTTTCGGACCGGGGATGTTGGCCTGGATCCTGCCTTGGATCTCGGCCGGCTGCATATCGCGTTTGGTGCTCAGGGGGGCCGGGCCCATCCGCTCGGGCGGGCCGGCTCCCGTCCCCTTAAAAAGTTGTGGCAGGAATACCGGATACCGCCCTGGCAGCGTGAACGGGTGCCGCTGCTGTTTGATGGCGAGCGGCTGGTGGCCGCGGTCGGGGTGTTTATCTGCCGAGATTTTGCCAGCCGGCCCGGCGAACCCTCGTGGCAGCTGGAATGGCGGCCCAATGACTAGGGGTTACTGTTCATGATTTCGTCGCCGTCAAACGGGGCGCGATCAAGGCAGCAGGCGCAACGCATAGTGGGCCTGACCTGCTAACGCAGAGCCCGCTCTGTTGGGTCTTTGCGACATTAATACACAGAACGGGACACACTCTACCCATCTGGGCCGGTGTAGCTCAGCCGGTCTTGCGCAGATCCAGGGGTACCGACAGGAAATTGCAGATGTCGGTCAGCCGGTCACGGGTATCCTGGTAACCCAATTCGATCAGCTCCTGACAATACTCCTTTTCAAACAGCAGGAAGCTGGCCAGCCCGGTGGCATCGCCGGCATCGACCCCGAACAGGCGCAGCATGGCCCGGATATTAAAAGGCAGCTTATGGAAGTGCTTCTCGGTCAGCACGTCCAGGTTCTGGCTTGGTTTGAGCACCAGGTTATCGATATGGCGCAGGGAGATCTGGGCACGCTTGTGCTCGGGGATCAGCCTGATGGTGCTGTTGATGCGCTGCAGCCGCTCTATGTCCGAGGTCAGGGCATCGGTAAAGATAGTATCCAGCAAATGGCCAGCGATATCCGAACTGCTGGGGTCACTGCTGAGCATACCCGGTTCGGCCTCTTCGGTGGCCAGGCTGATGATCAATATCTTATCGGCACCCAGGTGAATGGCCGGGCTTAACGGGTTGAGCTGGTGGATGGAGCCATCCCCGTAAAAATGGTTCTGCAGCCGGCAGGGCTTGAAGATAAAGGGCAGGGCGCTGCTGGCCATCAAATGGGGGGTGGCGATAATCGCCGCCCGCCCCGAACGGCCGGCCCGGGCCCAGGCCTGATGATGAGGCCGCCCCTGAAAAAAGGTGGTGGAATCGCCGGTATTGTAATTGGAGGCAGTTACCGCCAGCACTTCCAGGGCACCGTAGAGCAGGTTGTTGTCGATGCGCTGGAAGTCGATCAACTTTTCCAGCAGCCGTTCCAACGGGCTGTTGTCAAACAGCGGCAAGGCCATCTGGGCAGGGCGGCCCAGCAGGCCGGACAGTAGGCTCTTGAGGGAGTGGCTTACTATCTTGCCGGCCTGCAGGCGAAGGATCTGCTCGGTGTGCAAATGGCGCCAGACATATTCCAGTTTGCGCACCGCCAGATGAAAGCAGGAGGCGTAGCAGGCCAGCCCGGTGGCATTGATGGCCCCGGCCGAGGTACCGCATAAAATGGGGAAGGGGATGGGCTGGCCCCTCGGGTAGCACTCGGATATGGCCTTGAGTACACCAATCTGGTAGGCGGCACGGGCCCCACCCCCGGTCAGGATCAAGGCGCAGGCGGCGGTCTCTTCTCTCTCCATAACCTCTCCTTTTTGTTCAGTATAAGGGGTTGTTTTCAGGACTAAAAGGGAACTGTAAAAAGAAGCCGGACGCAGGAACCCAAGGGTAAGGCCCCGGCTAATCGGCATATCATCCTGAATAACAAAAGGGATCCTATTGGAGCTTAATATAAGGTGGCGATAGCCTAATGCCGATCAGTTAAGCCAGATCGCTTGACGCTCCCACTCAGAAGATAAAAATCCGATGATCACAGGTCATCGGATTTTTATGCAGCTTTCAGACTTCTCTCAACCGTACTGTTGAATTCCACAGCCTCGCCGATGTGCTCGACCTAGAGATAATCCAGGCTTGTCTTTCCTCCAACGGGGTTGCTACGGTCCGAAAGCATAAGTTACCAATGGAAGCCATGGTCTGGGCGGTCATAGGCATGGCGTTGTTTCGCGGTGATTCGGTGCGCCAGTTAATCAACAAGCTGGATATCGTCCTGCCGCAGGAGGTTGACTCGGTCGTACGCAACTCGGTCGTTTGCCCGCACCGCCAATCAGTCCGCAGAGGCGGCCTATCCACAGGTGCGCAGGGTATGCCTGATGCGTGCCTGGCAACAAGGACAACAACGTCACTGGCTACTGCCGCTGCGTAAAGGCATACAGTATGAAGTGGTACGCAGCCTGGGCCGCCAGGACAAGCTGGTCCGGCTTACCACCAGCCCTCAGGTGAGAAAGAAGTGGCCCGGATTACCGGAAACGCTGGAAGCGAGGTTACTGAGTAAAACGGTCAAGGGAAAGCCGGTCAATATCCTGACCTCGCTTACTGATGCTATGTCTTATCCAGGGCGAGAGATTGTTGATTTATATGTCCACCGTTGGGAAATCGAGCTTGGCTATCGAGAAATGAAGCAGCATCTGCTGGATAGTCGCTTTACGTTGCGTAGCAACTTGCCGGAACTGATCCATCAGGAATTATGGGGCCTGCTGTTGGCCTACAACCTCATCCGCTACAAAATGATATTGATGGCCCATGCTCTGGCTGCGACCTATCCTAACCAGCTCAGCTCAGCTCAGCTCAGCTCAGCTCAGCTTCAGGGAAGCTTCATCCTACATCATCTTCAAGCTGAGCCAGCTCCCCAGCGTGGCGCCGGGTAATCTGCCGAGGGAGATATGTACCCCAGAGAAACAGGCGAAGCAGTTCAAGCTGGAGGGCAAACGAGAACAGAGCTATCCAAGAATACTAAAGGCTTCGAAGAACACATATCCGGTTAGAAAGAAAAATGCCGCTTACCTTAAATGAACGGCATTAGGAGATAGCCTGTTAATCCATCTAGGAGTCGAGTGAGCTGCGATTGACCAGGGCTTGGTGGTACTGTCTCCTGTTGCAGATCTTGTATCGAGCCTTGCTCATTTACTTGTTCTCAGCTACTCGTTGGTAGATCGGAGCACGGCTTGGGCAGATAACTCACTGTTTTAGGAAACAGTGCCCTTGTAATGACGCAATAAGCGGGCACGACACATTCCCTTTCTGCCGGTGGCAGGCGCCAACCAGCTCAGCCAGGGCCGTTTCCAGCTGTTGCAGATCCGCCAGCTTTTTCCGTACCTCCCCAAGCTTGCGCTCGGCCAGGCTGCCGGCTTCGTCGCAATGGGTGCCGTCCTCCAGTCGCAGTAGCTCGGCGACTTCATCCAGACTGAACCCCAACCACTGGGCGGATTTAATAAATTTTAGTCGCGCAACATCCGCGTTGTCGTAGTGTCGTATCCCACCATAAGGCCGATCCGGTACCGGTATCAGGCCCTTGCGCTGGTAGAAGCGGATCGTTTCTACATTGACACCGGCGGCCTTGGCCAGGGCACCGATGGTCATCTGTTGTGTGTCGGCTCTCACAGTGCTTGACTCCGTACATGACTACGGAAGTAACCTTACAACATCAACTGACCGTGCGGAAGGAAATCTCTTATGGCGAAACCTAAGCATATGGCGATGGTGGAGCCCCGGCAGGCGGCAGAGTCCAACACGGGTCGTGGCGCCCTAGCCGCCGGTGGTCTCGCCGCCATGCTCGCCTCGGCCTGTTGCCTCGGTCCCCTAGTGCTGATCGCACTCGGTGTTTCGGGTGCCTGGATCGGCAACCTCAAGATACTGGAACCGTACCGTCCGATCTTTATCGGCGTCGCCCTGGTCGCGCTGTTTTTCGCCTGGTGTCGTATCTATCGACCTGCGCAAGCCTGCAAGCCAGGTGAGGTTTGCGCGGTGCCCCGGGTGAACAGGGTCTACAAAGCGCTCTTCTGGATTGTGGCTGCCCTGGTCGTGCTCGCGCTCGCGTTCCCTTACGTTTTGCCGCTGTTTTACTGAAAAAGGAGCTACTTCCATGAAAAAGCGCGCTGCTTTTGTTGTCTTGACCGCCGCACTCAGCGCCCCCGTTTGGGCCGCTATGCAGACCATCAAGCTGTCGGTACCCGGCATGACCTGTTCCGCCTGTCCGATCACGGTCAAGTTGGCGCTCTCCAAGGTAGACGGCGTGGCGACGACCGACGTCAGCTTCGAGGAACGTCTCGCTACCGTTACTTTCGACGACACCAAAACCACGGTCGAAGCTTTGGCCCAGGCCACTGAAAACGCAGGCTACCCTGCCTCGCTACTGGAGTGATGATGAAAAACCCGTACACATTATTAGGTATCGGTGTGGCCGGCACCGTAGTGGCGGCCCTATGCTGTTTCACCCCGATCCTGGTTATCCTGTTCGGGGTGCTCGGCTTATCCGCCATGACGGGCTACCTCGACTATGTGCTGTTTCCGGTGCTAGCGGTGTTCATTGCCCTGACCATTTACGCCATCCACAAGAAGCGTGCAGTCGATGCGTGCCGTACAGCGGATTGGAAGACGGGAGTAAAACGATGAGCGGACTCCAAGTGGAAAGTATGACCTGCGGGTCGTGCAAGGAGCATGTCAAACGGGCATTAGAGCAAGATCCGGGAGTGTGCTCGGCGAGCGTTTCCGTCGGTTCAGGCCCAATTGAGCTCGACAGTCTATTCGACCAAGTGCAGGGCGAGCGGAGTGCAGGAATACAGCGGACGGGCGGTAGGCAATCGTTGCACGTTGCCATCATCGGCAGCGGTGGGGCCGCCATGGCGGCGGCGCTGAAGGCTGTCGAGCGCGGCGCGCGCGTCACGTTGATCGAGCGCGGCATAATCGGCGGCACCTGCGTCAATGTTGGCTGCATACCGTCGAAAATCATGATCCGCGCCGCGCATGTGGCGCATCAACGTCGCGAGAGTCCGTTCGATGGCGGTATCGCGGCCAGCCCTCCTGCCATCTTGCGTGAGTGGCTGCTGGCCCAGCAGCAGGCGCGCGTCGAGGAGCTGAGGCATGCCAAGTACGAAAGTATCCTGGAGAACACCCCGGCCATCACAGTGCTGCGTGGCACCGCCCGTTTCCAAGACGGCCACCGGCTCAGTGTGGACCTGGCCGAGGGTGGCCGGCGGATCCTTGCCTTCGACCGTTGTCTGGTTGCCACCGGCGCAAGCCCGACCGTTCCGCCGATCCCTGGGTTGAAAGACACGCCCTACTGGACCTCGGACGAGGCGCTGGTGAGCGACAGCATTCCGCCGCGGCTCGCCGTGATTGGCTCCTCTGTGGTAGCGGTGGAACTGGCGCAGGCGTTTTCCCGCCTCGGCAGCCAGGTGACGATCCTGGCGCGCCACAGCCTGTTTTTCCATGAAGACCCGGCAATCGGGGAAGCCATTACGGCTGCGTTCCGTCTGGAGGGTATCAGGGTGCTGGAGCATTGCCAGGCCAGCCAGGTAGCCTATGCGAACGGCAAATTTGTGCTCGATACCCCTCAGGGTGGAGTGCGTGTCGATAAGTTGCTGGTCGCTACCGGCCGGGCACCGAATACCCAGGGAATGCGGCTCGAGCGCGCCGGCGTTGCGGTCAATGCGCAGGGTGCCATTATCATCGATCGGCAGATGCGTACCGGCACCCCCCATATCTATGCCGCCGGTGACTGTACCGACCAGCCGCAGTTTGTCTATGTGGCGGCAGCAGCAGGCTCCCGCGCGGCCGTCAATATGACAGGTGGGGATCTTTCCCTGGACCTGACCGCCGTGCCGTCCGTGGTGTTCACCGATCCTCAGGTGGCCATTGTCGGCTACAGCGAGGCAGAGGCGCGCCAAGCTGGCCTTGACACCGACAGCCGCACCTTGACCCTGGACAAGGTGCCGCGCGCGCTGGCCAACTTTGACACCCGAGGGTTCATCAAGCTCGTTGTCGAGGACGGCTCGGGGCGCCTGATCGGGGTGCAGGTGGTGGCCCCGGACGCGGGTGAACTGATCCAGACCGCCGTCATCGCTATCTGCGCGGGGATGACGGTGCATGAACTAGCCGACCAGTTGTTTCCGTACCTGACCATGGTCGAGGGGCTGAAGCTTGCGGCGCAGACCTTCAGCAGGGATGTGACGCAGCTGTCCTGTTGCGCCGGTTGATGGTCCTGGCGCAACGGCGACAGCCCGGGGAAGTAAACATTTTGCCCCGGATCCTGGTGGACTCGCACCTGACTGGAGGTTAGTCTGCGTCAAAGACACTGCCGTTCGGCGCCACCGCGACGGCGATACCGGTTGGGTCATGAAACTGGCAGGGCCCGGTGCCCGGCTCGCCCCAGGCGTCGACGAAACGATAGCCCGGCTCTTGGGCGCGGGGAAACCAGGCCCCGTACCCCGCCAGCAGTGATACCGCCGCTATTGGCATCCTTGACGCCGTTCACCTGGTTTTTGCCCTGGTAGGCCAGGTTGGTTTCCAGCACCCCGTAGAGGAAGCCCGGCACGCCGCCCTTGAGCTCCCCTGGCCAGAGCCGGTGCTGCCAGGAGAGATCTCAGGCCGCTTCGTCACCGGCTTCGAAGCCGTTGCCCGGTTGTTGACGCGGACGCTCAGCTGGCTGTCGAACTGGTCACTCAGGGTCTGGTGGGTCAGCACCAGGCCACCGAAGAAATCCCAGGAGCCGCTACCCAACTGCAGGGGGGCGGCAGGCGCCTCAAAGCGTCGCCGGCCTCATCCTCGCCGGTGGGAGCCTCGATGCCGGCAAATGGCGCCAGCCTGAAGGTGCGGCCCGGTTGGTCTTGCTGAAAAATCGTATAGCGGCCGAACAGCCCGAGGTCACCCAGCCCTTTCTGGCGGCGTTGTACCCGCTGGCCTGCTTGGATATCGGTTTCCACCCGTTTAACGCCCTCCTGCTTGCTCAAGGATTTTTCGATACCGTAGGCACAGAAGGGGCAGGCCGGGCCATCGACCCCGAGCCGGTATTCCAGGGGCGCGGCCCCGGCGGTATGCCACAGCACCGCCGGGACGAAGGCAATGGATGAGGTTTTAATAAACTCCTCTCCTCCCTCTTGTTGACCGGGGCCGCTCGTTTCTGGGGCCGGCAGCTTATTGTATGGCTAGCTATTGGAGTTGACACCAAGTCAAGAAAGCGCTGCCCGAATGCTGTTTTTGGCGTGGCGGCAGTCAGTGCATGCTGTCACATTAATCACCGGTCTGACACTGATTGAATGTTATATTCAGGGTGGTTGCACCGTTGCAACCCGAACCGGGGGTAAGGCCATGGCCGAGACGCTATTTGCCTATGAGCCGATGATACGACTGGGCATCTTTATCGGAGTGTTGCTCGCCATGGCGCTTTGGGAACTCGCCGCCCCGCGCCGCCCGCAGTATTACCGCCGAGGACAGCGCTGGCCGCATAATTTACTGCTCGTCGTGCTGGATACGCTCGCCGTGCGGCTCTTGTTTCCACTGGCGGCAGTGGGTGTTGCCTTGATGGCAGCCGAGCAGGGCTGGGGCCTGTTCAATGTGATTTCACCACCGATGTGGCTGGGGGTCATCATCTCGCTACTCGTACTCGACTTGACCATTTACTTCCAGCATCGGCTCTTTCATGCGCTCCCCTGGCTCTGGCGTTTGCACCGCGTGCATCACGCCGACCTTGAGTTTGATGTCACCACCGGGCTCCGTTTTCATCCGCTGGAAATCCTGCTGTCCATGGGCATCAAGTTCGCCGCAGTGGTGGCTCTGGGCGCACCAGCGCTCGCGGTGCTGATCTTCGAAGTCGTGCTCAATGCGTCCTCCCTGTTCAACCATGGCAATGTGCGGCTGCCCGCGTGGCTGGACCGGCGCCTGCGGTGCTTCGTAGTGACACCCGAGATGCACCGGGTGCATCATTCCATCGAGCCTCGAGAAACCGACAGCAACTTCGGCTTCAATTTGCCATGGTGGGATCACCTGTTCGGCACCTATCGCGCCCAGCCCGCCGCCGGGCATCTCCACATGACGATCGGCATCGAGGATTTTCGAAGTGCCCGCGACCTCAGGCTGGATCGCATGCTGATCCAGCCGTTTCGCAGCACTCCATCGCGCGGCTAGAGGATGCCAGCTTTTTAATATTTCACATTTCATGTCAAGGCGTCAGGCCAATCATAAATGTTGCCGTTCGGGGGCGAAGACCCTGGAAAAACGTACGCCAAGCTGCTGACCTGTATGGTTCTCTTCTGATAGACTGGAAAGATGCGTACTTTCATCGCCTTCTTGCTTTGTTTCTCGGTTGCCTTTCCCGGCAGCTTGCTGGCGCACGCATTCACTTCTCCCTGCCCAATGGAACCAGGCATGCAGGTCGTGATGATGGACATGGCTGAGCCAGTAGACGATTGTTGTAACGACGCGGATATGGCAGCCAAGACCGGCAAGCCGTGCAAGACCGGGCAAGAATGCCCTCCATCATCGCACGCCTGCGCGCTTATTTCGTTCGCGACCTCGACACGGGAGCCTGAACCAACCGAGCCGGTGTCGACGTTTGCACTCTTTCCTTCCTCGTTTGACCCTTCCGGGGTTTGGCGTCCGCCTACTTTTTTCTGATTCCGATTACCCGTAGCCAAGTCGATCCACTCCATAAAGGGGTACAGGTCTGACTCGGTGGTCCGTGCGCATCGCAGCCGTGCTGTGGTCGCGTTTTAAGACTCATTCGGATTCAGATTATGCAGCTTATTTTTCCTGGGGCTTCCATACCGTCGCCCCGACGACGCGTGCCTGTGCGGTGGCCTGGTGCCATTTGTGTGCTCACCGCCGCGGTATTAACCTCCGGTCTTTCCGGCTGGACAGTGGCACAAACAACCATCAGCTCTCAACCACTCTCATTAGAAGCGGCGCTGAAAATGGCAGAAGAACAATCCTATGCCTTGGTCGCGCAAGATGCCGCAGCGACATCGGCCCGTGAAATGGCGGTGGCCGCGGGACAGTTGCCAGACCCGACTTTGCGGCTGTCAGTTGAAAGCCTGCCCATCAATGGGCCGATGCAATACAGCCTTACCGATGATTTCATGACTATGCGTTCGATCGGCCTGATACAGACCTTCACCCGTGAGGACAAGCGCAGCGCACGTGCCGCACGTTTCGGGCGAGAGGCGGACCTGGCGCAAGCCGGGCGGGCGATGCAACTTGCCGAGCTCAAACGCAACACGGCGATCGCCTGGTTCGACCGCTACTACCAGCAACAAATGGTCGAGTTACTGACCCGCCAGCGTGACGAAGCCTCGTTACAGATTGAGGCTGCCGAGGCGGCCTATCGCGCCGATCGGGGAACGCAAGCGGATGTGTTCGTGGCGAGCTCGGCGGTGGCCCGGATTGAGGATCGGATCAGGGAAACGCTGGCGCGAATGGAAAATGCCACCACCGTACTCGCGCGCTGGGTCGGCGAATCGGCGTTTTCCCCTCTGGGTGGTGCACCACGGATATCGACAACACGGCTGGAAGTGCACCCCCTTGAACACCGGATCGATCAACACCCCGACATCGCCTTGTTGACCTCGAAGGAGGCGGTGGCCCGGGCCGAGGCTGAAGTAGCCCGTCAGGAGAAGAGCGTCGACTGGAGCGTAGAGCTGATGTACAGCCAACGTGGACCGGCGTACTCCGACATGGTCTCTCTCAGCGTATCCGTCCCCCTGCAGTGGAACCAGAAGAATCGACAAGACCGGGAGCTGTTCGCAAAACTCGCTAAAGCCGAACAAACGCGTGCAGAGCGCGAGGAGATGATGCGAGAGCGTGTCGCCCAAACGCAGCGTTGGCTCTCCACCTGGCGTAGCAATCTTGGGCGCCTTTCCGACTACGACCGGACCCTTATTCCGCTCGCTGCCCGGCGTACCCGTGCGGCGCTCACGGCTTACCGAGGCGGCAAGGGCCCGTTGTCGGCTGTGCTTGAAGCGCGCCGCATGGAGATCGATACCCGTATAGAGCGGCTGCGTATCGAAATGGAAACGGCCGGACTTTGGGCCGAGCTTGAATACCTGATCCCGGAAGAAAGCGTAGAGAGGGGGGCCGCCAATATGACGAACCTCCTGGAGAAGCAAGGATGAAGCTAAAAAGTATTGTGATCGGTCTGTTTGCCGCCGGGGTGCTGGGCGGTGTGGGCTTCGGCCTTTACAAGACGGGGGTGCGGCAGGGGATGAGTGCATCCGCAACAAAGGCGCCGGCTTCCGCGCCTGCCCCGGCTGGTAAGGTACCGCTGATGACGACAATAGACCCGTCGACTTGGGGGATAGCCGAGGGGGAGGAAGCCAGCCGCCGCCATATTAAGGACGGTCTCAAGGCTGGCGCCGTTGATCCGGTTACCGGCCGGAAGATCCTCTACTATCACGATCCAATGGTACCGGGTAAGAAGTTTGAGGCGCCAGGCAAGTCGCCTTTTATGGATATGATGCTGGTACCGGCTTATGCAGGTGGTGAGGGGGCGGACGCGAGCAACATCACCGTTAGCCCGCGGATCCAGCAGAATATCGGCCTGCGCACAGCACAGGTAACAGAGGGCGAGCTGGCGTCCGTGGTATCGGCGGTGGGGGCGATCGCCTGGAATGAGCGTGATCAGGTGCTAATACAGGCCCGTGCCATGGGGTATATCGAAAAGCTGCATGTGCGCGCAACCCTGGACCGGGTTACCAAGGGACAACCTTTGGTCGATATTTACGTACCCGACTGGGTCGCCGCCCAGGAGGAATATATGTCGGTGCGCCGTATGCAGGGCTCAGATCTCGGCTCCCTGGTGGCTGCTGCCCGCGCACGTATGCGTCAGGCGGGGATGGGGGACGAACATATCCGGCTCGTTGAATCAACCGGGCGGGTACAGGCACGGCTGACTATTCATGCGCCGATCGACGGCGCCGTCACCGAGTTGACGGTACGAGAAGGCATGACGGTGCTGCCCGGTATGACGCTGGTGCGCATCAACGGCCTGAGTACGGTGTGGGCTCATGCCGAGGTGCCCGAGAGTCAGGCTGCGTTGCTGCGGCCGGGGACTAGGGTCGTTGCGAATAGCCCGGCAATGCCCGGGGCAAGCTTTGAGGGCCGCATACAGGCGCTGCTGCCAGAGGTGAGCGCCGAGACCCGCACGATCAAGGCGCGCATGGAGCTGGCCAATCCGGATGCCCGGCTGGTGCCAGGCATGTTTGTCCAAATGAGTTTCGCGGACAAACCAGAAAGTACAAGCTTGCTCATACCAACCGAGGCAATCATCCAGACCGGCAAGCGCACTATCGTGATGTTGGCCGAGGACGGCGGCAGGTTCCGACCGGCCGAAGTCGAAATCGGCATCGAAGCGGATGGTCAAACCGAGATCAAGCGCGGCCTGCGAGCGGGTCAGCGCGTGGTACTGTCCGGCCAGTTCCTGATCGACTCGGAAGCCAGCCTCAAGGGCCTCGAGGCGCGTTTGGGAGAGGACGTGGAGTCCGGTGACATTCACAGTACCGAAGCGCGGATCGAGGCGATCGATGGTGACCTGTTGACGTTGACTCATCCGGCGATTCAGAGCTTGAAGTGGCCGGCGATGACCATGGACTTTAGGCTGGCGCCGAACATGCAACCGCCACCCGATCTGGGAGTCGGCCAGGATGTCGAGATCGAATTCCGCATGCAAGAAGGCGATGCGCCGCAGATTACGTCGATTCAGCGGGTCGCACCGGGCCCGGCGGCAGGAGGCGCACAATGATAGCCAAACTCATCCGCTGGTCCATCTCCAACCGCTTCCTCGTGCTGCTGGCGACCTTGATGATCAGCGCCTGGGGTCTGATCTCCATGCTGCGCACACCGCTGGATGCTTTGCCCGACTTGTCGGATGTGCAGGTCATTATCCGTACTACTTATCCCGGTCAGGCACCGCAACTTGTTGAAAATCAAGTGACCTATCCGCTGACGACGACCATGCTGGCGGTCCCCGGCGCCAAGGTCGTGCGCGGTTTCTCGTTCTTCGGCGATAGTTATGTCTATGTGCTGTTCGAGGATGGCACGGATTTGTACTGGGCGCGCACGCGTGTGCTGGAGTATCTCAACCAGGTGCAGTCACGCCTGCCGGCAACGGCAACCTCCTCGATAGGGCCGGATGCGACCGGGGTGGGCTGGGTCTACCAATACGCGCTGGTCGACGAGTCGGGCACCCAAGACATTTCGCAGTTGCGCACCTTACAGGACTGGTTTCTCAAGTTCGAACTCAAGACGGTACCCGATGTGGCGGAAGTGGCCACGATAGGCGGTATGGTGCGCCAATACCAGGTGGTGCTCGATCCGGATAAGCTGGCTGCCTACCGCATACCGCACGGCAGAGTGGTGGAAGCGATCCGCAAAGCCAATCAAGAGGCGGGTGGTTCGGTCCTGGAGCTGGGTGAGGCAGAATACATGGTGCGGGCCTCCGGTTATCTACAGACGCTTGATGATTTCCGTGCCATTCCACTGATGACCACCGACGCCGGGGTCTCGGTGCTGCTGAGTGATGTGGCGCGTATTCAGGTGGGCCCAGAGATGCGGCGCAGTATCGGTGAGCTGGACGGAATGGGCGAAGCGGTCGGGGGCGTTATCGTCATGCGATCGGGCAAGAACGCGCTCACGACGATCAAGGCCGTGAAGGCCAAGCTTGCGACCTTGCAGGCGAGTTTGCCTGAGGGGGTCAAGATTGTCCCTGTGTACGATCGGTCCGGTCTGATCAAACGTGCGGTCGAGAATCTCAGCTACAAGTTGGTCGAGGAGTTCCTGGTGGTGGCGGTGGTGTGCGCGGTGTTCCTCTTTCACCTGCGCTCCGCCCTGGTGGCCATTATCTCACTGCCGCTGGGTATCCTGATGGCCTTCATCGTCATGCAGCAGCAGGGCGTCAACGCCAACATCATGTCGCTCGGCGGTATCGCTATTGCGGTAGGCGCCATGGTGGACGCGGCGGTGGTGATGATCGAGAACGCCCACAAGCATCTCGAAACCTGGTCCCATGAACATCCCGGAGAGAAGCTCGGCGGAGAAGCCCGCTGGGGCGTTATCGGGGATGCCGCCGCCGAGGTAGGGCCAGCCCTGTTCTTCTCGCTGCTGATCATCACGCTGAGCTTTATCCCGGTGTTCACCCTTGAAGCCCAGGAAGGACGAATGTTTTCGCCGCTGGCCTTCACCAAGACCTACTCCATGGCGGCGGCGGCGGGGCTATCGGTCACCCTGATCCCGGTGCTGATGGGCTACCTTATCCGTGGACGGATCCCGGATGAACAAGCCAATCCGCTCAGCCGCTGGCTGATCGCGGTTTACCGTCCCTTGCTCAACGCCGTGCTGCGCTTCCCGAAGATGACGCTCGCTTTGGCTGTGGCGCTGCTGTTCACCAGCTGGTGGCCATTGCAGCACATCGGCAGTGAGTTCATGCCTCCGCTGGACGAGGGGGACTTACTTTACATGCCCACGGCACTACCGGGCTTGTCCGCCGGTAAGGCCGCCGAGTTGTTACAGCAGACGGATCGTCTGATCAAGAGCATACCCGAGGTGAAAACCGTCTACGGCAAGGCCGGCCGAGCGGGAACGGCAACCGATCCCGCCCCCTTGGTGATGTTCGAAACCACGATCCAATTCAAGCCGCGTAGCGAATGGCGGCCCGGCATGACGCCGGACAAGTTGGTAGAGGAGCTGGATAAGATCGTGCGCGTGCCGGGCCTGACCAATATCTGGGTGCCGCCGATCCGTAACCGTCTCGACATGCTGGCCACCGGCATCAAGAGTCCGGTCGGGGTCAAGGTTAAAGGGCCGGATCTGGCCACCATCGACCGGCTGACCGGGGAGATAGAGACGGTGCTCAAGGAGGTGCCCGGCGTGACGAGCGCATTCGCCGAGCGGCTGACCGGTGGCCGTTATGTCGATGTGAACATCCGACGCGAGGCGGCCGCTCGTTATGGCCTTAACATCGACGATGTGCAATCGGTGGTGGCTTCGGCAATCGGCGGTATGAACATCGGCGAGACCGTCGAAGGGTTGCAGCGTTTCCCGATCAATGTTCGTTATCCGCGCGAAGTCCGGGATTCGTTGTCTAACTTGCGAGCCTTGCCCATAGTGACCGCGCGTGGCCAACAGCTGGTGCTGTCCGATGTGGCCGACATCGGTATCGACGATGGCCCGCCGATGTTGCGCAGTGAAAACGCACGGTTGTCCGGCTATGTGTATGTTGACCTTCGTGGTCGCGATCTGGGTTCGGCCGTTCACGAGATGCAGCGCACCGTGGCCGACAAGATAGCGTTGCCGGCCGGATACTCGGTGTCCTGGTCCGGGCAGTTCGAATTCCTTGAGCGCGCCACCGAGAAACTCACCTTGGTGGTGCCCTTCACCCTGCTCATTATCTTTGTGCTGCTCTACCTGACCTTTAAGAATTTTGATGAAGCACTGCTGATTATGACGACGCTGCCCTTTGCCCTGGTAGGCGGCATCTGGCTGCTTTATCTACTGGGATACAACCTGTCGGTAGCCGGTACGGTTGGATTTATCGCTTTGGCTGGCGTGGCGGCCGAATTCGGCGTGATCATGCTGTTGTACCTGAAGCAGGCATGGTTCGAGCGAATCGATGTAAACAGGAGAGGCGAGGCCGATCTGCTCGATGCGATCCGCGAAGGTGCGGTATTGAGGGTGCGGCCCAAGGCCATGACGGTCGCCGTCATTCTGGCCGGTCTGCTGCCGATCATGTGGGGCTCGGGGACCGGCAGCGAGGTGATGCAGCGCATCGCCGCGCCAATGGTAGGAGGCATGATTACCGCCCCCCTGCTGTCGATGTTCGTGATCCCGGCCGCGTATTTGCTGATGCGGCGACCGAAGAGGGCTAAATCGCCGAATGCCTCGTCCTGGATAAAGACGCAATGGGGGGACTTAAGTCTCGATGGACCCAGAGGCCCGGACCATGGACGGCGCCCCAGGGGGGATGTCCATGACATCACCTAGGCACGGCAAGGTTCTCGGGTTTGGTTCGGCGCAGACAGTCGCAGAGGCTACAGAAGCAGCTGTGGGTAGTCTGCCGTTGCCCAGCAGGGCAGACAATATTCGGTATGAAGATAGATGTCATGCCGATGATGGCTGGGATGACATAGTTGTCCCACCAATTCAGTGCACTTTGGCCGGGTCGTGCACAACGGCGCGAACAAGACCTGGTCATATTTCCTCAACATTTGGAGAAACACTCAATGAAGAAAACGCTGATCGGTTCGTTTGCTATCGCACTGGTACTCTCGTCGACCCCTCTGGCAGCGCAGCAGAAGATGGATGATATGAAGGGCATGGACATGAGCACTATGCCTGCGGCTGGTGACCAAGTCGTGCATATAGCCAAAGGTACAGTCAAAAAAGTGGATGCGGAGGCAGGTGTCGTCACCTTGGCCCATGGGCCGGTGGAAAGCCTGAACTGGCCTTCCATGACGATGGGGTTCAAGGTCAAGGACACAACGGTGCTCGACCAGCTTAGTGTCGGCCAAACGGTCGAATTCGAGTTCGTGTCGGCCGATAAAGGTTATGTTATCTCTGGGGTTAAATGATGTTCACCGGCTAAACCGCTGTTCCGAATAGTGGGTCACCCGAGACAGCGGCCGGGATCGCTAAGCCGATCTTCTGCGCCAGGGATGGTGCAGAAGGTCGGCTTGAAAGCTTAATCCCGTTAACTGACCGGCGTTACGCCGGTTAGCGCTCTTGCTATGGTTGTACTCAACGGCCCATGGCCTGAGTGATGTGGGACAGCACCTGGTCGATGGCGATTTCGACCTTGTCGCCACCGCGCCTGTGTTTGTATTCGACCACCTGGTTGTCCAGGCCGCGCTCGCCGATCACTATGCTGTGGGGCACGCCGAGCAGCTCCATATCGGCGAACATCACCCCGGGACGCTCCTTGCGATCGTCGAACAACACGTCGATACCGGCGTCTTTCAGCTGCTGATAGAGGGTATCGGCCACTTCCTGGACCCGGTGGGACTTGTGCATGTTCATGGGGATGATGGCCACCTGGAACGGCGCTATGGCGTCGGGCCAGATGATGCCCCGCTCATCGTAGTTCTGCTCGATGGCGGCCGCGACGATACGCGAAACGCCGATACCGTAGCAGCCCATTTCCAGCACCACCGACTTACCGTCTTCGTTGAGCACGGTCGCGCCCATCTTGGCGGAGTAATTGTTGCCCAGCTGGAAGATATGGCCGACCTCGATGCCGCGCTTGATCTGCAGCACGCCCTTGCCGTCCGGGCTGGGGTCGCCTTCCTTGACATTGCGCAGATCGGCCACCTCGGGTTGCGGCAGATCCCGCCCCCAGTTGATGCCGAAATAGTGCTTGTCCTCGATATTGGCGCCGGCGCCGAAGTCGCTCATCACCGCCACGGCCCGATCGACGATCACCGGTACCGGCATGTTGACGGGGCCGAGGGAGCCGGGGCCGGCGCCGACGATGGCCTTGATCTCTTCCTCGGTGGCAAAGGTCAGCGGGGAGGCTACCAGGGGCAGTTTCTCCGCCTTCACTTCATTCAGCTCATGATCACCGCGGACCATCAGCGCCACCAGTGGGGCATCGACCTGCTCGGAGGCCTTGACCAGCAGGGTCTTGACGGTTTTCTTGATATCCAGACCGAACTGTTCGACCAGCTGGGCGATGGTCTTGGCGTTGGGGGTATCGACCAGGCTCATTTCCTGGGTCGGGGCATCGGCCAGGGCCTTGGGCGCCACCGCTTCGGCCATTTCGATATTGGCGGCGTAGTCGGAGCCGGTAGAGAAGGCGATGTCGTCTTCACCGCTGTCGGCCAGCACATGGAATTCATGGGAGGCGCTGCCGCCGATGGCGCCGGTATCGGCCAGCACGGCACGGTAATCGAGACCCATGCGTTCAAATACCCGGCTGTAGGCCTGATACATGTCCTGATAGGTCTGTTGCAGGCTGTCCTGGCTGGTGTGGAAGGAATAGGCATCCTTCATCAGGAATTCCCGGGCGCGCATGACCCCGAAGCGGGGGCGGACTTCATCGCGGAACTTGGTCTGGATCTGGTACAGGTTCAGGGGCAGCTGCTTGTAGGAGGCCAGCTCGTTGCGCACCATGGCGGTGATCACTTCCTCGTGGGTCGGACCCAGCACGAAGGGGCGGGCGTGCCTGTCCTGCAGGCGCAGCAGTTCGGGGCCAAATTTGTCCCAGCGACCGGTTTCCTGCCACAGATCGGCGGGTTGTACCACCGGCATCAAGACTTCAATGGCACCGGCCCGGTTCATTTCTTCCCGCACGATGGCGGCGACCTTGTTCAATACCCGCAGGCCGGAGGGCAGCCAGGTGTAGAGTCCGGAAGCCAGCTTGCGGATCATCCCGGCCCGCAACATTAACTGGTGGCTGATCACCTCGGCATCGCTCGGGGTTTCTTTGAGGGTGGAAAGCAAATATTGGCTGGTACGCATGCGCTAAACCTTGTTTGAGCTGAAATCCATTAAAGGGTCGATTGTAGCAGGGGCCAGGGTCAGGCAGAAGTCCCGGCTGTCCCGGAAGGTTCGTTATCGGGCTCTATCGCCAGTACCCGGGTCAGCCGGCCTGTCACTTCATACTTCACGTTGTAGTGATAAAGCCGCACCCCGTACTGTTGCCGCTCGAGCGAGCCCCGCTTATAGGCGGGCCTGGGATCCTGCACCAGCACCTCGGCGATAAACTCCTTCAGCTCGGGAACCGGCGACAGGGCACAGGCCTGTTCGGCATCCGGGCTGAAGATGACTTCCATATTGATCTCGGGGGCGGCGGGGGCGAAGCCGCCATGGGCCAGGGGCACGGCGTCGGCCCAGGGAATATAAGGCTTGATATCCACCACGGGGGTGCCGTCCACCAGATCCACGCCGCCCAGCTCCAGCCATACCTTGCTGCCTTCCTGATACATGCCTTCCAGGCTGACCACGGACAGGCCGAGGGGGTTGGGCCTGAAGGTGGAGCGGGTGGCAAAGACCCCGACCCGCTCGTTGCCTCCCAGCCGGGGAGGGCGCACCGTCGGCTTCCAACCTTGCTCGCGGGTCTGGTGGAAGACGAACACCAGCCAGAGATGGCTGAACTCGCCGAGACCACGAAAGGCGTCGGGCTGATTGTAGGGGGGCAGCATGTCCAGGTGGGCGCGGGCGCGGGTGACCAGGCCGGGCTGGCGGGGCACGGCAAATTTTTCTTTATAGGGCGAGCGGATAATCCCGATGGGATCCAGGGTAATGGCGGTCATTATTCGGCGACCGACAGGGCCTGGCCGCTGCACAGCACATGCTCGATACAGCCAGGCATATCGTCAAAGTGCATGCAGTTGTCCAGCAACAGGCCATTGGCGCCCATATCGGCGGCCCGGCGGCGGATATGGTTGCGGGCATCGGCTTCCTTGGGCGGTGGCTCGTTGGCTTCCAGCTGGCAGGCCTCGCCCTCGACCGAGCCGAGGGTCACATAGTTTTTGTCGGCCAGCTGTTCACGGCTATAGAGGGTGACGGAGCCTGCCTTGTAGTAATCCTTTACGCCGGCGGGCGAGACATTGCTGTCAAACCCCCAGTTGGCACAACCGGACAGGGTCAGGGCGATGAAAGTCAGGCTGAGTGTTCGCATCGTGGTTCCTTATTGGGTCAATATTGCCGCCGATGGCAACGAAGCAATGGTTATCCCTAGAGTGGCATGAGTGCCGATTCGGCGCAATTGGCAGTATCCAGATTGCGCCATTGTCACGGGAGACGAGAGGCTAGGGGGAGATGGCTTGTTTAAATTAACAGCAGGGTGTTTGTTTACTGTGCAAACGCACGGGTGGGGGATTGATTGGTCCTTAAAAAGGCCTATAGTGGAGCTGCTTCCGATGCGGGTGTAGTTCAATGGTAGAACGGCAGCTTCCCAAGCTGCATACGAGGGTTCGATTCCCTTCACCCGCTCCAGTTTTTCGCAGCTCCCATATCCCAGTGCCCCTTATCGATGCCGTCCGTTCGTGTCGCCGTCTCGGCATCGTCGCGCGCCGTCCGAGCCTGCCGTTGCAGCAGCGCCGTGATGTCGTCGGCGGGCAGTGGCCGGCTGAAATAGTAGCCCTGTCCCTGCTCGCATTGATGGGTGCGCAGAAATGCCAATTGCTCTTCTGTTTCTATGCCTTCCGCCACTACCCTGAGCTGCAGACTTTTGCTCATGGCGATAATGGCCCGGACGATGGCGGCGGCGCCTGACTGTGCGGGCAGGTTGCGGACAAAGGCGCCGTCGATCTTGAGTTGGCTCACCGGAAACCGCTGTAGATAGCTCAGTGAGGAATAGCCGGTGCCGAAGTCATCGATGGACAGCCTGACTCCCAGGGTGCGCAGTGCTTCCATGGCCTCTATGGCCGATGCCACATCACGCATCAGCAGGCTTTCGGTCAGCTCCAGATCCAGGTATTCGGCCGACAGCCCGGTTTGCGTCAGCGCCCCGGCAACCTGGTCGATCAGCCCGGGCTGCTGGAATTGCCGGGCCGACAGGTTCACCGCCATTTTCAGTGGCGGCAGGCCCAGCTCCTGCCAGATCATCGCCTGCCGGCAGGCGGTGGTGAGCACCCATTCGCCAATGGGCACGATCAGCCCGGTGTCTTCGGCCAGCGGAATAAAATCACCCGGGGCTACCAGCCCCCGTTGCGGGTGGCGCCAGCGCAGCAGGGCTTCAACGCCGATAATCCGCTCCTGTTCAAGATCCACCTGCGGCTGGTAGAACAGCTCCAGTTCTTCTCGTTGCAGGGCATGACGTAATTCCTGCCCAAGTTTCAGCCGCTGGCTGTGGTCGGCGTTCATTTCGGGGCGATAAGGCTGCACCGTATTGCGGCCCTTGTCCTTGGCGACATACATGGCCATATCGGCGCAGATCAGCAACTGCTCGACACTGCCGCCGTCCCGGGGATAGAGGCTGATGCCCATGCTGCCGGTAATCATCAGCTCCTGGCCGGCAATGGTGCAGGGGCTACGCAGCGTCGTGGCAATTCTCTGGGCGACCTCCATCACGGAGGCGTCCTCGCCGGCGATCTCTTCCAGTACCAAAGCGAATTCATCGCCGCTGATGCGGGCCACGGTATCTACCTCGCGGACACTGGCGGTCAGTCGTGTCGAGGCGATCTTCAGGAGGGCATCGCCGGCACCGTGCCCCAGGCTGTCATTGACATCCTTGAAGCGATCCAGATCCAGAAAGATCACGGCCACCCGGCTGCCCTTGCGCTGGGCAACACTGATGGCATGGGCCAGCCTGTCCTGCAGCAGCAGGCGGTTTGGAAGTCCGGTGAGGGCGTCATGGGTTGCTTGGTAAGAAAGGGTGTCGGTGGCCTGGAGCAGCTGGCGGTTGCTGTCCCGCAGTTGACGGGATTCCAGTTGGAGAAACGCCGCCAGCCGCAGGGTCTGCCGAAACTGAAAAAAATAGAGCAGCAAAAGCGCCAGCCCGCTGAGCGCCGGTGTCGCCAGGTACCAGTTGCTGCTGGTGGCGGTAAACTCCCGTAGCAGCCGATCTCCCTGCACCTCGCGCTGGAGCAAATAGTCCTTGCTGATATCGAACAGCGCTTGCCGGTAAGGGCGCAGTATATTCCAGATGGCACTGTAGTTGGGGTCAATAGGATCTGGTCTGAGTTTGGCCAGCCTGGGCTCGATGTCAGCGAGCGCACCGTTCAGCCCTTGTATGATGTTCCGTACCGCCGGTATTTCCAGCAGTACCCGGTTTGCCTCCCCTTCTTCAAACAATGCCATCCGACTGACCAGCAGTTCAAAGCTGAGCAACATCTCGGCACGGCTGCTGTCCTGGAACGATTCCGGCTGCACATATTGGCTCACCGAACTCCAGAAGTGCTCCAGTTCCTCCGATGTCTTGAACAGGGTATAGGATTGTTGGCCGAAGCTGAGGCTGGTCAGCCGGTTTACCCTGACCAGATCGCGGTAGGCAGCGACCAGGCTGAGGGTAAAGATCAGCAGGGCCAGCACCAGGCTCCATATGCCGAGGGAACGCCACCGGCGGGCGCTGGGATGAGAAGCGGAAACGGTCTGATCTGCCGGCATAAAATGGCCTCATTCGACAATTGTTTTATGTCATTGCCAAATCATTCTGGTGCAGCTTGCCAGACTGCGCAAATCAGGATCGTCATTCGGAGCAACTGTTTAGAAGGCGATGAGCACCGGTTGGATCCTGTCCGTCGATGCCCATCTTGCCATTGTCCAGGGCATGGCCTTCAACGGCCGCCGGCAGGCTCGGTTTTATTCAGCGTTGGTATCTCGAAGCAGGGGCGGTGTTGCAGCAAGGCGGTGATTTCCCTGGCCGGCAGTGGCCGGCTGAAATAGTAGCCCTGTCCCTGGTCACATTGATGGGTGCGCAGAAATACCAATTGCTCGGCGGTTTCTATGCCTTCCGCCACTACCCTGAGCTGCAGACTCTTGCTCATGGCGATAATGGCCCGGGCGATGGCACCGGCCCCCGGTTTGAGATGGACGTCGTTGACGAAGGCCCTGTCTATCTTGAGCTGGTTCAGCGGGAAGTGTTGCAGATAACTCAGTGACGAATAGCCGGTGCCAAAATCATCGATGGACAGGCTGACGCCCAGCTTTCTCAGGCCTTTCATGGCTTCGATGGCCGCTTCCACATCACGCATCAGCAGGCTTTCGGTCAGTTCCAGCTCTAAATATTCTGGCGGTAGATCCGCCATTTTCAGTGCCTTGGCGACCTGGGCTACCAGACCGGGCAGCTGGAACTGTCGGGGAGACAGGTTGACGGCCATTTTCAATGGCGGCAGGCCCTGGGCCTGCCAGGCCATTGCCTGCCGGCAGGCGGTAGCGAGTACCCATTCGCCGATGGGCACGATCAGCCCGGTTTCTTCGGCCAGCGGGATGAATTCGCCCGGTGAAATCATGCCTCGTTGCGGATGGTGCCAGCGCAGCAGGGCCTCGACACCGAAGATGCGCCCGTCGACGAGATCGACCTGGGGCTGGTAGTGCAGTTCCAGCTGCTGTTGTTTCAGGGCCAGGCGTAGCTCTCGTTCTAGCTTCATGCGGATTTTTTCTCCCGCGTTCATGCCGGTGAGATAGTGCTGGATTCGGTCGCGGCCCTGTTCCTTGGCTCGGTACAGGGCGGCGTCGGCGTTCATCAGCAAATGCTCCGCCGTGGAGCTGTCTCCGGGGTAGTGGCTGACGCCCATACCGACGGTGATAAACAGCTCTTCCCCGGCCATGGCGAATGGCCGGCGCAGCGCCACCACTATCCTGTTGAGCACCTCGGCGGTGCTATCTGGCCCCGTATCTGTCAGGAGCAGAACGAACTCATCGCCATCGAGGCGCGCCACTGTGTCAGCGTCCCCCACGCAGGCCCGGAGACGGCCGGCGACAAGGCGCAGCACTTCGTCACCCATGTTTCGCCCCAGGCTGTCGTTGACGGCCTTGAACCGGTCCAGATCCAGAGCGATCACCGCGATCCGGCCACCGGCCTGCTGAGCCTGGCCGATGGCTTGTTCCAGCCGATCCTGCAGCAGCGTTCGATTGGGCAGGGCCGTCAGGGGGTCATGGGTGGCTTGGAAGGTCAAGGTGCTGGTAGCCCGGAACAGCCGTTCGTTGGAATCCCGCAATTGGCGGGACTCCAGTTTCAGGGCCGCCGCCAGCCGCTGGGTCTGCCTGAGCTGGAAAAAATAGAGCAGCAGCAGCAGCAGGCCGCTGATGGCCGGCATTGCCCAGTACCTGAGGTGGCTGTTTTCGGCGAACTCCCGGACTATCTGATCGCCGCGTACCTCGGCACTGATCAGGTATTCCCTGGCCAGATCAAACAGCGGCTGTCGGTATGGCTGCAGGAGTTCGCGGATGGCCTGATAGCGGGGATCAAGGGGATCGGGAGTGAGCCAGTTCAGCTGTGGCTCCACTTTCGCGAGAGCCTCTTTTAGTCCATGGTGGAACTGCCGCACTTCCAGGGATTCGAGGAGATCTCTGTTGGCCTCGCCTTCTTCGAACAGGGAGATACGGCTTAGCAGCAGCTCGAAGTCTAGCAGCAGCTGCTCTCGGCTGACCTCGGTGAGGGCGTCGGGGTGAACATATATTCTTAATGAATCCCAGAAGCGATCCAGCTCTTCATAGGTCTTGAACAGGGTATGCGTATGGTGGCCGATACTGAGGTTGGTCAGGTCATTCACCCGGTTCAGCTCCCGATAGGAAGCCGCCAGGCTGAGCAGGAAGATCAGCAGGGCGAGCACCAGGCTCAGGGTGGGGAGTGTGCGCCGTTCGGAGAAGGAGCGGCGCAGGCCTCCGGTTGTTGAGGTTGGCATCATGGCGGCTTACCTGACTACCAGGCGGTGGAGCTGCCAGACCATCTTGCTTTCGTTGTTCAGGGTACGTAGCTCGGGGTAGTCATCCAGTGGATAGATGATCCATAAAGGCCCCTTGTCACGAATGCGCATCGGCTGGCCATTGCGTTTAAAGGCAATGATCACCGGGTAGTTGGCCAAGGTGTTCCAGTCAAGCCCCGTTTTGTAATTATTGAGGGCCTGGGCTTCTATATCATGGTGTTGCGCGCCGATGTCCGCCAGCAATTGGCTCAGCCGTACACCGGTAAAGGTCTGTACTCCGTCGCTCCAGGGGGTGCTGGTTCTCAATATGAGGGTGTCCATTGCCTCAAGCGCGGCAATATCGAAGCGGATCTGCTTGTTATCATGATGGATGATCGTCAGCACGGCCGGGCCCTGAGCCTGGACTGTCTGAGCGATGAAGATCAACAGTATGGCGAGCAGTGAGCTGAGTCCTTTAGCTAAATACAAAATCAACTTCTCCCTGGGCGGCTCCGTTGTCATCGGCTGTCTGCCCTCAGACCGGTAGCTTTGCATCCCCGCCTTTCGCCGGGGGTTGCCTTCTCGAGGAACGGCCAGCTGCCTATCGAGCAACTGGTGTAGGAACATACAGCGGGATTGTACGCGATAAGGCGCCGAGCTGTAAAAAGTATGTCTGTTCAACGAGTTCGGTCAGCCCGTTCTTTCTTCGGTGAGACTCTTTACCGGGCGCGGTGAGCCTGTCCTGGCCTTTGCCGCTATTATCAATGGCAGACCCCATTTTACCCGGGAGCGGGCAGAGCATCCGTAAATTGGCTTAATCTTCAATCGGTTGCTTATCCGGACACCACCGATATTTTGTTACCTCTGACCTGAAGCGCATGGATTGCATATGTTATGCTCTTCCTTTCCAGGACACCCATAAACCTAGGAAAAGTGTATGAATGACAAAGAAAAAGACGAGCAGGGTATTATGTCGCCCGATGGCGAGGTGAATCCCATCGATACCGATTATCAAATCGGACAAGATAATATTGCATTGAAGATCGGTCCCTTCGGTCTGGATATCCATGATCGGGTGTTTATGATCTCCGGCCTGGCCATCGTCGCCTTCGTACTGTTAACCCTGATGTTTCAAACCCAGATCGGTCCACTTTTCGGCGGGATACGCTCATGGCTGACCTCTAATCTGGACTGGTTTTTTCTGAGTGCCGGTAATATTTTTGTGCTGGCCTGTCTGGCATTGATTATTTCGCCGCTGGGCCGAGTGCGCATCGGCGGCACCAAGGCGATGCCGGACTATAGCTATGCGGGCTGGTTTTCCATGCTGTTTGCCGCGGGCATGGGCATCGGCCTGATGTTTTATGGTGTCTCCGAACCCTTGTCCCATTTCAACAGTTCGTTGGCGGGCACCGTGGTTGAGAACGGGGCCCGCACCGACTGGGCGCCCTTGGCCGGGGCCGCCGGTGATGCGCTGGGTGCGGAGCGCCTGGGGATGGCGGCCACCATTTATCACTGGGGACTGCACCCCTGGGCGATTTATGCGGTACTGGCGCTGGGGCTGGCGATCTTCTCCTACAACAAGGGCTTGCCCCTGACCATGCGTTCGGTGTTCTACCCCTTGCTGGGCGAGCGGGTCTGGGGCTGGCCTGGCCATGTGGTTGATATACTGGCCGTCGTCGCGACCCTGTTCGGGCTGGCGACTTCCCTTGGCCTGGGTGCCTCGCAGGCCAGTGCCGGCCTGAATTACCTGTTTGGTCTGCCCACCGGCACCACCACCGAAATCATCCTGGTGATAGTGATCACCGCCATCGCCCTGATCTCTGTGCTGGCCGGCCTGGATGCCGGGGTCAAGCGACTGTCCGAAATCAACATGGTACTGGCGGCCCTGTTGCTGCTGTTCGTGATTATCGTCGGCCCGACGCTGGTCATCCTGACCGGCTTCTTCGCCAACCTGGTGGCTTATATCGAACATCTGCCGGCGTTATCCAACCCGGTTGGTCGTGAAGACGCCAACTTCTCTCAGGGATGGACCTCGTTCTACTGGGCCTGGTGGATTTCCTGGTCGCCTTTCGTCGGCATGTTCATCGCGCGGGTTTCCCGTGGCCGTACCGTGCGTGAGTTTATGATTTCGGTCCTGCTGATTCCCTCCGCCGCCTGTGTGTTGTGGATGACGGCATTTGGCAGTACCGCCATCCATCAGCTGATCGATGGCTACGAAGGGGTCGTCAATGCGGAGCTGCCGTTGCAGCTGTTCACCATGCTCGATCAGTTGCCCTTGTCACAGATCACCTCGTTCCTGGGTATTGTGCTGGTAGTGGTGTTCTTCGTGACCTCCTCAGATTCCGGTTCTCTGGTGATCGATACCATAGCGGCCGGCGGTAAGGTGAATGCGCCCAAGCCACAGCGGGTATTCTGGTGCACCTTCGAAGGATTGGTGGCCATTGCCCTGATCCTGGGAGGAGGACTGGTCGCCTTGCAGGCGATGGCGGTATCTACCGGCTTTCCCTTTACCATAGTGCTGCTGATGGCCTGCGGCGCGCTGTTCAAAGGGCTGGCATCGGAGCCGCGGGGATAATAACCTCCGTTATATCTGTGGATCATGAGGCAGGTCGGTGTTTGTGCACCACCTGCCTTTTTCATTATGCTAGGGTGTGTCCCGATACTGCTCATGATGTCGCCGCCGCCCCAACAGGGCACGCTCAAGGTAGCAGCCTCAGCGTCATTTATGCGCAATAACGGAACACACCCTAAAGGGAGGGCCGGATGGAAGTAGAGCAGCTTGAGATCCTGGGATTTGTGCGCCAGTTTGCTCCTTTCGACAGTTTGCCGGAGCAGGTGCTGGAACATGTCGCCCGCCATATAGAAGTGGCTTATTACCGGGCGGGAACGGTTATCTGCGAGTATGGCGACAAGATCCATGATTTATATCTGATCCGTAGCGGCGCGGTGGAAACCTATCGCCGCAATGGCGATCTCTATAATCGCCTGAGCGAAGGCAACCTGTTCGGGCAGATGGCCCTGCTGATGAATAACCGGGTACGGCTGCCGGCCCGAGCCCTGGAAGATACCTTGTTGTACTGTATTCCCGAGGCCATCTTTACCGAGCTGTTTGAGAGCTATGAACAGTTCGCCGACTTTGTCGAGGTGGCAGACAAAGACCGGCTCAGGCAGGCGGTCTCCATACGCGAAGATGCCAACAATTTGATGTCGTCAACGGTACGCACCCTGATTTCCCGGGAGCCGGTGACCATTACCACCAGGGCATCCATCCGTGAAGCGGCCGAAAAAATGACCGAGGAGGGGGTATCGTCCATCCTGGTCGAATATCCGCAACAAGAGCAGCCGGCACAGCTGACCGAAGATGAGCAGTGCCTGGCGGGCATCATTACCGATCGTGACTTGCGGACCCGGGTACTGGCGACCGGACTCTCGCCGGATACCCCTGTGGTGGAGATCATGTCGGGGGATGTGATTGCCCTGGAAAGCGGTCAGCGGGTATTTGAGGCCATGTTGACCATGCTCCGTTACAACCTGCACCATCTGCCGGTGCTGCACCGCCATCGGCCGGTGGGGGTGATAGCCCTGTCGGACATAGTGCGTTATGAAACCCAGAGCAGCCTGTTTATGGTCAGCAGCATTTTCCGGCAGCAGACGGTGGCGGAGCTGCAGGCCCTGGCGGGTGAGGTGAAAGCCTGTTTTGTACGCCTGGTCAATGAGGATGCCAACTCTCATATGGTGGGCAGTGCCATGGCGGTGATTGGACGCAGCTTCAAGCAACGTTTGCTGGAGCTGGCCGAGGAGCAACTGGGGCCGCCACCTGTCCCCTACTGTTTTTTGGCGCTGGGCTCCATGGCACGGGATGAACAGCTGATAGTGACTGATCAGGATAACGCTTTTATTCTCGATAATCGCTACCATCCAACCCAGCATGGCGATTATTTTCAGGCACTGGCCGAGTTTGTCTGCGATGGGCTGGCCGCCTGTGGTTACAGCTATTGCAAGGGGGGCATCATGGCGACCAATCCCAAGTGGCAGAAAACCCGGCGTGAGTGGGAGCAATGTTTCAGCGACTGGATCGACAATCCCAGCCCGGAGTCCCTGCTGCACAGTTCTATCTTCTTTGACCTGGATGGCGTCTGGGGGAAAACCGAGTGGGCGGCGCAGTTGAATTCCCTGATTCGTCGGCGGGCCAAACGCAGCCCGCGTTTCCTGGCATGCATGGCGCGCAATGCCTTAAACCGGACACCGCCGCTCGGGTTTTTCAAGAATTTTGTGATGGAACAGGACGGCAAGCACAATAACTCGATCAACCTCAAGCGCAGGGGCACGGCACCGCTGGCTGATTTGATCCGGGTGCATGCGCTGGCGATTGGCTCCCGGGCGCAGAATTCCTTCGAACGGCTGCATGATGTCATCGAAGCAGGTATTTTACCCAAAGGCCGGGGGCCCGACTTACGCGATGCCATGGAGTTTATTGCCATGGTGCGGATCCGTCATCAGGTCTTCGATATTGAAGCCGGACGCGAGCCGGACAACAATATCGAGCCGGACTCCTTGTCGGATTTTGAACGCAGAAACCTGAAGGATGCCTTCCAGATCCTCAGCAATGCCCAGAAGTTTCTGAAATTTCGTTATCAGCCAACCCGCTCAAACTGAGGACATGCGTGTTTTATCTGCAACCGGAAGAAAAGCCAGTCAAAGCAACCCCGACGCCGGACTGGCCAAGCTGTTTTCAGACGCTGGCGGCGACCGTCAGGGATCCCCGCCTGCAGCGGTTTTATCAGGCGGGGGTGATAGCGGCCAACACGCCGCTGTCCGAAGTGCCCTTTGTGGCGATGGACTTTGAAACCACCGGTTTGAATCCGAATAAACACGGCATTATCAGCATTGGCCTGGTGCCGTTTGACATACGGCGCATCCATTGCCGGCGTGCCCGGCACTGGATCGTAAAACCGCGTAAACCCCTGGTCGAAGAATCCGTGGTGATCCACGGCATTACCCATTCCGATGTCAGGCAGGCTCCGGACTTACTCAGGATCCTCGAGCCATTGCTGGCGGCCCTGGCCGGGCGTGTCCCGGTGGTACACCACAGGGGCATTGAGCGGGCCTTCCTCGATGCCGCACTCAGAGAGCGACTGGGCGAGGGGATCCGTTTTCCGGTGGTGGATACCATGGATCTCGAAGCCCGCCTGCACCGTGGCAAGGCCCCCGGCTTCTGGGCCCGGCTGCTGGGCCGTAAGCCGGTTTCCATTCGCCTGGCGGACAGCCGGAGCCGTTATCACCTGCCCTATTATCAGCCCCATCATGCCCTCACCGATGCCTTGGCGACGGCAGAGCTGTTGCAGGCACAGATAGCGCATCATTATACGCCAGAGACGCAGATCCGGGAGATTTGGCGGTAGCCGATATAAACAGGCACAAGGTAAACGAGTATAGGGTCGAAACCCGGGGCAGAGAGTGGCAGAGGCCCAGGGCCGCTATCAAATAGCGGGAGGCTGCAGAACGGAAAATCCCTAACCGGAGGTGGTGCCACCTCCGGTTAGGCTAAATAACTGATACAAATACCGCTACATTTCGAGGCAGAGGTCAAGGGCCGATAAGTAGACCTCCGCGCCAGGGATGGCGCGGCGGAGCACCCAGGGATGAGGTTACGGTGAGTCTGCGTGCGGCCCTGACCTCTGCAGCACAATTAGGAACAGTTCTTTAGGGGAGCTTATTCCTCTAAATCACCACAGAAGCGGTAGCCTTCACCGTGAATGGTGGCGATAATTTCCGGGGAGTCCGCCACCGATTCAAAATGTTTACGGATACGACGTATGGTTACATCCACCGTCCTGTCGTGAGGCTTCAGTTCCCGGCCCGTCATTTTCTTCAACAGATCCCCCCGGCTCTGGATCTGTCCCGGGTTTTCGCAAAAGTGGATCATGGCTCGGAATTCGCTGCGCGGCAGCTTGAACACCTCGCCATTGGGACTGACCAGTGCCCGGCTGTTGATGTCCAGCGTCCAGCCGTTAAAGCGGTAGGTCTCTACCTGTTTTTCTTCGCCGGCGGCCTCCGGTACCTGCATGGTCCGGCTCAGCAGGTTACGTGCCCTAATGGTCAGTTCCCGTGGGTTGAACGGCTTGGTGATATAGTCATCGGCACCGATTTCCAGTCCAAGGATCTTATCGACCTCGTTGTCCCGGCCGGTGAGAAACATCAGCGCCAGGTTATGCTGTTCGCGCAACTCCCGGGCCAGCAACAGGCCATTTTTGCCGGGCAGGTTGATATCCATGATCACCAGGTTGATCTTGTTGGCCGACAGTGCCTGGTGCATTTCTTCACCGTCCGTGGCTTCCAGCACGGTGTAGCCTTCCGCCTCAAAGATGCTTTTGAGGGTGTTACGGGTGACCAGTTCGTCTTCAACGATAAGGATGTGTGGTGTCTGCATGAGCGTACCTGTTTTTAGATATAGAAGGATTCGTTGTCAACAGCCGCTGCGGTTAAGGACATCTACCCAGGAAAGTGTAAGTAAGTCACGTCAACAAAGCCCAAGTAACATCGCTTAAACTTTCAACGTTGTCGTAAAAGTTCAGCCAATTTAACTTGCATCCCATGCAGTTGCTGCCTCGGTTTCAAGGTGTATGACACCAGAAATAGCCAGCGGTCCATCACAAAAGTTGTCTTATTTTAACAGTTAACAGGGACATAACAACAGCCTCTTTGGAATGTTAAATAGTTTTAGGGCCATCATAAATCAAGGTCAAGCCGGGATTTAACAAAAAGGCCGGAATGTTATACAAATATCCCTGTATCTGGAGGACCGCCTCGGCCCCGCACCAAGATGGCGTTTTTGGTGGGACGGGCATAGGCTGACAGTATTACTATCGCCCTTGTTGCAGAGGGCATAAGGAGGCAGGATGTTGGATTTATTACCCGATTTATGTGACGAGCACGGCGATAAGGTGACTGTGCTGGAGCCACTGTTCGAGAATTTCGGCGGCGAAGCCGTGTTCTGGGGCCAGGCGGTTACTGCCCGTTGCCTTGAAGACAACTCCAAGGTCAGGGAGCTACTGGCGACTCCCGGTACCGGCAAGGTGCTGGTGGTGGATGGTGGCGGCCTGTTGCGTCGGGCCCTGCTGGGCGATCAGCTGGCGGCAATGGCGGTCGAGAATGGCTGGGAAGGCATTATCGTTTATGGCGCCATCCGTGACGTGGGGACCATAGGCGAACTGGGTCTGGGGGTGAAGGCCCTGGCGTCCTGCCCTCTGAAAACCGAAAAACGTGGCCTGGGTGATGTGGATGTCACCCTCAATTTGGCCGGAGCCCGCATCGCTCCCGGTGATTATATTTACGCCGATCTCAATGGCATCATCGTGTCCCGGGAGCCGCTGAGCCACTCCGATTTATAGGGAGCAGGGAATGGGGATTAGGGAGCGGTGATACGCTCCCATTCCCCAGTCACTATCCCTGCTCCCCGTACAGATACCGAAAGCGCCGTTTGCGCCGGTAGGGAAACACATCACCGAACTGGCCCGCTTCTATATTACGCTGCAGGCCGCGCCAGTATTCGGCGGTGAACAGCTCGCCGTGCTGGTGCGCAAAGGCCTTGCGGATCCGCGGGCTGCTCAGTAAAAAGGTGGCAAATTCCTCTGGAAAGATATCGTTGGGGCTCACCGAGTACCAGGGTTCGGCGCTCAGTTCGTCTTCCGGATAGCGGGCCGGGGGAATATCGCGGAAATTGCATTCCGTCATATAGACGATTTCGTCATAGTCATAGAAGATCACCCGGCCGTGCCGGGTGACGCCAAAGTTCTTGAACAGCATATCGCCGGGAAAAATGTTGGCGGCGGCGAGCTGCTTGATGGCATTGCCATATTCATCCACCGCATGGGCCAGGGCCTCGTCACTGGCCTGCTCCAGGTAGATATTCAGCGGCGTCATCCGTCGCTCGGTATACAGATGGCGGATCACCAGGGTGTCGCCCTTGATCTGCAACAGGGAAGGGGCGACGGTCTGCAACTCGGCCAGCAGTTCGTCACCGATACGCCTGAGCGGCAGTTCGAAGTTGCTGAACTCCAGGGTGTCGGCCATGCGACCGACTCGGTCATGCTGTTTTACCAGCCGGTATTTGGCCTTGACCGTCTCATGGTTGACTTCTTTGGGCGGGGTAAACTTGTCCTTGATGACTTTGAATACCACCTCGAAGGAGGGCAGGGTAAAGACGCTCATCACCATGCCCTTGATGCCGGGGGCCAGCACAAACTTATCCCGGCTCTGGTGCAGGTTGTGGAGAAAATCCCGGTAAAACTCGGTTTTCCCGTGTTTTTGGCAGCCGATGGCGGTGTATATTTCGTAATCCACCTTATTGGGGAACAGGGGCCGTAAAAAATGCACCAGTAAGGCCGGCACCGGGCAGTACACCATGAAATAGGCGCGGGCGAAGCCGAACAGGATGGATGCATCATCGGTCGAGATGATCAGGGTATCGATATAGAGTCCGCCCTGGTCGTCGTGCAGGATGGGCAAAATAAAGGGCAGCAGGATGCCGCCCTGTTCCAGGCGGCCCACCAGATAGGCGCCCTTATTGCGGAAAAACAGGGTATTGACAAAGGTCAGGGTAAAATCGCCCTGTTGCAGGCCGTCCGGGCCGTATTCTTTCAGGTAGCGGCAGACATAATTCAGGTCCCGCTCCAGCTGGCTGAACGGCAGGCCGAATGCAAGGCGGGCCAGAATATCCTGCAGGCAAGAGTTCAGTTGCGCCAGGCTGGTCTGGTATGTCCAGCTGTAGGCGCTCAGATCCGGGTCCGGGGCCCGTTTGATAAAGCTGTGCACATAGAGATTTTCGGCGCGGATATTCTGGTGACGGAAGGAGCGGCGGTAGACGGAGTTATAAAAAGACTCGGCAATCTCGAAGTTGTCATAATCGGTGAGCAGATCGTTAAAGGCCTGTTTGATGGACTTCAGGCAGTCCTGATCGAGCGGGGCGCCACCGTTGCGTTCGCGCATGGCCTGCAGGGTTTCATTGACATGATGGTCATAGAGGCGGATGCGCTGGCGACCGGCCAACTGTACCCCCAGCCAGTCCTGGGCTTCGAACCTGTCCTTGGCGCCGAGGGTGATATCCAGAAACAAGCGGTAAAACCGATCGAAGCGGGTCAAAATGATCTGTGCCATATCCCTGGCGGAACTGGGGCCCATGATGGTGTCCTGTGGTTTTGGTCGGCCCTTTATCAAACACCGGCCGGGGTAGTAATTCGAGCATTGATTGCGCACAATGTGCGGCCTTTCACAAAGGGGAGTGGGATGGAGCTGTATTTTGTACTGAAATCGCCGGCGCGGGCAGAAAATGTCGGCGCCGCGGCACGGGCCATGAAAACCATGGGCTTTGGCAAGATGAGGCTGGTGGATAGCCGGGTGCATCAGCAGGAGCAGGCGTCCTGGGTTGCCCACGGGGCTCAGGATATCCTGGAGCAGGCGGAATACTTTGCCGGGCTGGAGGCGGCCTTGAGCGACATGGACCTGGTGATTGCCACCACCGCCCGCAGCCGGGGCCGCTATCGCTATTATCTGACGCCGCAGCAGGCCTGTGAGCAGGTCAATAATAAGCAGGTGAACAAGGTGGCGCTGTTGTTCGGCTGTGAGGAGTCCGGCCTGAGCAACGAGGAGCTGGCCCACGCGGATATTATCAGCTATCTGCCGCTCAAGGTCAGCTATCCTTCGCTGAACCTGGGGCAGGCGATCATGCTTTACGCCTATGAGTTCAGCCAGGGATTAGCGCCGGCTACCGCAGAAAATGCTGAGCAAACAGAGCAGAATAGTCAGTTAAGATTGCTTCAGAGTAAAACAGAGGAATTATTTGACTTAATCGGTGTTTCCCAGCATGAAAAACTGGCTGAGTGGGTGAGAGACCGATTGCCTATGCTGGAGCAGCGGGATCTGAATCTGTTGCATCTGCTGTACAAAGACCTGGCCAGGGCGCTGCCGCGCAAGGACGAAAGTTGACAAGCCGCGGCCACCAAGGTATTGCTATGCCATCCGATTTCAGAGGTTGTTCGTCATGCAGCTTAATGCCCGTCGCATTATCACCACCATTATTACCGGTACCACCCTGGGTGGCACTGGAGCGGGCTGATGCGCTGACGACAAACAGATTTGAATCCTTAAGCCCGTATCCCAACCAGATACGGGCTTTTTCGTTTTATTCAGGGAGTACTACATGCGTGTCTTGAAATTTGGTGGCACCTCACTGGCAAATGCCGAGCGGTTCCTAACCGTCGCCGACATAGTGGTCAACAACCAGCAGCAATCCCAGGTGGCCCTGGTGCTGTCTGCACCGGCCAGGGTAACCAACCATCTGGTGGCGGTGGTTGAACAGACCATCCGCGGTCTGGAAGCGGCCCCGGTATTGAAAGAAATCGAACAGATCTTCTCTGCCATTATTTCCGGTCTGCAGCAGCAGTATCCCAGCCTGGATGCGGACGCCCTGAATGCTCAGGTCGAACGGGAGCTGTCCCAGCTTACCCGACTGCTGCAGGGTGTCAGCCTGCTGCAGCAGTGCCCGGACAACATTCAGGCCCGGGTGCTGAGCCGGGGCGAGGCCCTGTCCATCGCGGTGATGGGCGAGCTGCTCAAGGTCCGTGGCCATCAGGTGGAAATCATCTCCCCCCAGGCCATGCTGCTGGGCGAGGGCGGGTACCTCGAGGCCCATGTCAACATCGAAGTCTCCCGTGAGCGCTTCCGCGAACAGGGTATCAAGGGCGATTGCGTCTACCTGATGCCGGGCTTCACCGCCGGTAATGAACAGGGCGAGACGGTGATCCTGGGTCGTAACGGTTCCGACTACTCTGCCGCCGTGCTGGCTGCCTGTGTCGACGCCGAATGCTGTGAAATCTGGACCGATGTGGATGGGGTGTATAACTGCGATCCGCGCCTGGTCGCGGATGCCAAGCTGCTTAAGCAGCTGTCCTACAAGGAGGCCATGGAGCTGTCCTATTTCGGTGCCAAGGTGCTGCATCCCAAGACCATAGCCCCCATCGCCCAGTTCCATATCCCCTGCCTGATCAAGAATACCGCCAATCCCCAGGGGGCGGGCACCCTGATCGGCCCGGAGCAGGGCGATGAGGATCTGCAGGTGAAAGGCATTTCCGATCTGTCCGGCATGAGCATGATCAACATCTCGGGCCCGGGCATGAAGGGCATGATAGGCATGGCCGGCCGGCTGTTCTCCAGTGTATCCCGCGCCGGCGTCAGCATAGTGCTGATCACCCAGAGCTCTTCCGAATACAGCGTCAGCTTCTGTATCCACAGCTACGACAAGGACAAGGCCTGCAAGGCCATCGCCAGCGAGTTCTCCCTGGAGTTCAAGAACCAGCTGCTGGATCCGCTGGAGATCACCGATGAACTGGCGATTATCTCGCTGATCGGCGATCGCATGCGCACCGCCAAGGGAGTATCTGCCCGCTTCCTGACCTCGCTGGCGGAAGCCTCCATTAATATCGTGGCCATCGCCCAGGGTTCCAGCGAGCGCTCCATTTCCACCGTGATCCGCAAGGAAAAGGTGGCCGAGGCGATCAAGGCCTGCCATCAGAATTTCTTCTCCAGCCGCCAGTTCATCGATGTGTTCCTGGTCGGTTGTGGCGGGGTGGGCGCGGCCCTGCTCGAGCAGATCCGCCGTCAGCAGCCGGTGCTGGAAACCCAGGATATCGGCATCCGGGTGGTGGGCATCGCCAACTCCCGCAAGATGGCGCTGGACCGCAACGGCATCAACCTCAACCAGTGGCGTGACACCCTGGAGCAGGCGCACGAGCCCTTTAACCTGGAGCGGGTGACCAAGCTGGTGGCAGACAGCCACCTGATCAACCCGGTGCTGGTGGACTGTACTTCCGATGAGGGCATCGCCGATCAGTACGCGGATTTCCTGGCCGCGGGCTTCCATGTGGTCACCCCCAACAAGAAGGCCAACACCGCCAGCCTGGATTATTACCGGGAGCTGCGACGCACCGCCCTGGCCACCCGTCGCAAGTTTCTGTACGAGACCAACGTCGGTGCCGGCCTGCCGGTGATCGAGAACCTGCAGAACCTGATCCGCGCCGGCGACACCCTCAAGGCCTTCGGCGGCATCCTGTCCGGCTCCATGTCCTATATCTTCGGCAAGCTGGACGAAGGCATGAGCTTTGCCGACGCCACCCGCATCGCCCGGGAAAACGGCTTTACCGAGCCGGATCCCCGTGACGATCTGAACGGCATGGACGTGGCGCGTAAGCTGCTGATCCTGGCCCGCGAGGCCGGCATGGAGCTGCACCTGAGCGATATCGAGGTGGAGCAGGCGCTGCCCCCCGGGTTTGACGCCGATGGCGATATCGACAGCTTTATGGCCCGCTTGCCGGACGCCAATGCCTACTTCGAGCAGCGGGTGGCGCAAGCCGCCGCCGAAGGCAAGGTGCTGCGTTACGTGGGCGCCATCGAGGATGGCCAGTGCAAGGTGGCCATCCAGGCGGTGGACGGCAACGATCCCCTGTTCAAGGTCAAGGACGGGGAGAACGCCCTGGCTTTCTATACCCGTTATTATCAGCCGATCCCGCTGGTGCTGCGCGGCTATGGTGCCGGTGCCGATGTGACCGCCGCCGGCGTGTTCGCCGACTTGTTACGTACCCACAACTGGAAGCAGGAGGTTTAAATGAGTATTGTTGCCTACGCCCCTGCTTCGACCGCCAATATGAGCGTGGGGTTTGATCTTTTGGGTGCCCCGTTGGCGCCCATCGACGGCTCCCTGTTGGGTGATAAGGTCTGGGTCGGCGAAACCGACGGCGAGTTCAGCCTGACCACCGCCGGCCCCTTCGCCCACAAGCTGCCGGAGGATTATCGGCAGAATATCGTCTACGACTGCTATCTGGGCTATGGTCGGGCGCTGGCCAAACGCGGCCTGGCACTGAAGCCGCTGACCATGGTGCTGGAAAAGAACCTGCCGGTGGGCTCGGGCCTGGGCTCCAGCGCCACCAGTGTGGTGGCGGCGCTGGTGGGCCTGAATGCCTATCACGATGATGTCCTGGACGAACAGGAGCTGCTGCTGCTGATGGGCGAGCTGGAAGGGCAGATTTCCGGTTCAGTTCACTATGACAATGTGGCACCCTGTTATCTGGGGGGGCTGCAGCTGGTACTGGACGACGGCGGCGTGATCAGCCAACCACTGCCGGTGTTTGAAGACTGGTACTGGGTGGTCTGCTACCCGGGGATCAGTGTTTCCACCTCCGCTGCCCGGGCCATCTTGCCGGCCCAGTACCGCCGCCAGGATTGCCTGACCTACGGCCGCCGCCTGGCGGGTTTCGTGCACGCCAGCCATACCGGCCAGGAAGCGGTGGCCGCCGCCATGCTTAAGGACGTGATCGCCGAACCCTACCGTTCGCAGCTGATCCCCGGCTTTGCCGCCGTCCGTGACCATGCCGCCACCATGGGGGCCTTGGCCACCGGGATTTCCGGCAGTGGTCCCACCGTGTTCTGCGTGATGAAAGACCTGCATCAGGCCGAAAAACTGAAAGACTGGCTGGCCGAACACTTTATTCAAAATCAGGATGGCTTTTGCCATATTTGCAAACTCGATGCCCAGGGTGCGCGGGTAACAGGAACAGAACTATGAAGTTGTACAACATTAAGGATAATTCCGAGACCATCAATTTTGCCGGTGCCGTCAAACAGGGCCTGGGTCGTGGCCAGGGGCTGTTTTTCCCGGAAAACCTGGCCCCGCTGGCCAATGTGGACGCGCTGCTGGAGCTGCCGCTGGTACCGCGTTCCGTGGCCATACTGCAGCACCTGATCGGCGACGAAATCCCCGAGGACACCCTGACGGCCATGGTGGAGCAGGCCTTTGCCTTCCCCGCGCCCCTGGTCAAGGTGGACGAGCACACCTATGCCCTGGAGCTGTTCCACGGCCCGACCCTGGCGTTCAAGGACTTCGGCGGCCGTTTCATGGCCCAGTGCCTGGCGACCCTCGGCAATGACGGCAAGATCACCATACTCACCGCCACCTCGGGCGATACCGGCGCCGCCGTGGCCCATGCCTTCTACGGCCTGCCCAACATCGAAGTGGTGATCCTCTATCCCCAGGGCAAGATCAGCCCCCTGCAGGAAAAGCTGTTCACCACCCTGGGCGGCAACATCCGCACCCTGGCGGTGGAAGGGGACTTCGACGCCTGCCAGGCCCTGGTCAAGCAGGCCTTCGATGATGAGGAGCTGAAGCAGGCGGTGGGCCTGAACTCGGCCAACTCGATCAATATCAGCCGGCTGGTGGCCCAGGTGTGCTACTACTTCGAGGCCATCGCCGAACTGCCCGCCGAACAGCGTCACAAGGCGGTGATTGCCGTGCCCTCAGGCAACTTCGGCAACCTGACCGCCGGCCTGATCGCCAAGGCGCTCGGCCTGCCGGTGAAGCGTTTCGTCGCCGCCACCAATGCCAACGATACCGTGCCCCGTTACCTGGACAGCGGCAACTGGGAGCCTAAGGACACGGTCGCCACCCTGTCCAACGCCATGGACGTCAGCCGTCCCAACAACTGGCCGCGGGTGGAGGAGTTGTGCCGGGTCAAGGGCTGGGAGCTGTCCGCTATCGCCTCTGGCGCGCTGACCGACGAACAGACCAAAGACGCCTTGCGGCGGCTGTTTGCCCAGGGCTATCTGTGCGAGCCCCATGGCGCCATCGGTTGGGAGTTGCTCAACAAGGAGCGCGGCAAGGATGAAGTGGGCATCTTCCTGTGTACCGCCCACCCGGCCAAGTTCAAGGAAAGCGTGGATGAGATCCTCGAGCAGGATATTCCGCTGCCGGGCCCGCTGGCCAAGCATGGTGCCATGGAATCCCTCTCCGAGGTGATCCCCGCCGATTTCGCGGTATTGAAAGCCAAGATGATGAAATAACCCTAATTCTTGCCGATAACAAGCCAGGCTCGAAGCCATTCGAGCCTGGCTTTTTTATTCTGGCTCCAGCCCCGGGCAGGCAGTTAAAGATCCGCTGTCAGCGATGACCGGGATGTCTTGTAAGAGATCTCTCAATAAGCGCCCGGAAAAAACGCTTTATGGCCGGGTAATTTTAACGTGAATGTAATCAAGTATTTGATTTGTAAATTATTTTAATTTCAGCTTGATTATTGAGCAGCTTGTACTAGCCGGCGGACGATTGAGCCGGTCGGGGAAATCCGTATAGTGAATACCACAGCAGGACGCTGATGAATCAGGCAGATGAATTGGCAGGATGCCTACGGGATGGCCGGCAGGAGCCGGGACAAGGATAAGGAAGCGGTGTCGGTCAGGAAGACGGACAACCAGGACGGTAAAGGACAAACCCGGATGGGTTAGGGATGGCTTCAGGATGAAGCAGGGACACCTCCAGGGTAGGAAGCGGTTGCATACGGGATGTATGTTGTCAGGACGATGCAGGACACCTCGACGGATCGGGTAGGGGAAGACTCGGGACGGGTCAGGGAATGCAGGGAGCAATCAGGTTTAAGGATTTAACCGATACGACGTTTGAAGGGGGCAACCAGTGGTTGCCCCCTTTTCTATCTGTGCCGCTTTTCCACGGCCTTGATGGCACTACCCCTGAATAACCGGCCTATGATAACTTATTAGACCAGTTTATACAGAATAAGGTAGCTAGCCGAATGAGCCAGGCATTGGACGATTTACTCACCTTGTTGGCCCTGGAACCGCTGGATGACGGCCTGTATCGGGGCCGGAATCGGGATGTGGGCTCCCGCTCCGTGTTCGGCGGACAGGTAATGGGACAGGCCCTGGCGGCCGCCAAGTACACCTTGCCGGAACGGCCCGTGCATTCATTCCATGCGTATTTTTTACGACCCGGTGATAAAGACAGGCCCATCATTTACGATGTGGAAATCATCCGCGACGGCAGGACTACTTCTACCCGCCGGGTCAAGGCGATGCAGCACGGCAAGCCCATTTTTTATATGATGGCCTCGTTTCAGGATCCGGTGGCCGGTTTCGATCATCAGGCCCCGATGCCGTCGATGGCCGGTCCAGAAGGACTCATCCCCGAGCTGGAGCGGATCCGGGAGTTGAAATCGCACCTGCCCGAGCGCATTCGCGACCTGCTGCTGGCCGAAAAACCCATCGAAATCCGCCCTGTGAATTATATGAATCCGCTGCATCCGGAGGTGTGCGAGCCGGTGCGTTATACCTGGATGAAGGCCAATGGCACGTTGCCGGATGATCTCCGCATCCATAAATACCTGCTGGCCTATGCCTCCGACTTCTGCTTCTTACCGACCTCCCTGCAGCCCCATGGCCGCTCCTTCTGGGAGTCTGAGCTGCATGTCACGACCATGGATCATTCCATGTGGTTCCATCGGGATTTCCGCTTCGACGACTGGCTGCTGTACGCGGTGGAAAGCCCGCGTGCTGCCGCCGGCCGGGGGCTGGTACAGGGCCGCTTCTACAGCCGGGACGGGGTGCTGGTGGCCAGCACCATTCAGGAGGGGCTTATTCGTGAACGCAGTGCGGTGAAATAATCAACAGCCGCTTTCGGCCAGACGGGCACGGCGGTGCTTGCAGCTGGCCGGCTCTGCTTTTAAGCTAGGTCTTTTATTGCAACGGATACCGATGATGTTGACCTGGAGCCAGGTGATAGGCGAAGAAAAGCAGCAAGCATACTTCCAGCAGGCGCTGGCCTTCGTCCAGGCCGAACGGGCCGCCGGCAAGCAGATATATCCCCCCCAGCAGGACATGTTCAACGCCTTTAAATACACCGAACTGGCCGAGGTCAAGGTGGTCATCCTTGGCCAGGATCCCTATCATGGCCCTCATCAGGCCCATGGCTTGTGTTTTTCGGTGCTGCCCGGGGTGCGCACGCCGCCGTCCCTGGCCAATATGTACAAGGAACTGAGTGCCGATATTCCCGGCTTTCGGACGCCCAGCCATGGCTATCTGGAATCCTGGGCCCGTCAGGGGGTGCTGTTGCTGAATACGGTATTGACGGTGGAGGCGGGCAAGGCGCATTCCCATGCCAAGCTGGGCTGGGAAACCTTTACCGACCGGGTGATCCAGGCGGTGAATGAGCACCTGCAGGGAGTGGTGTTCTTGCTGTGGGGCAACCATGCACAAAAAAAAGGAGCCATGATCGATCGCCGGCGCCATCATATCCTGGCCGCCCCGCATCCCAGCCCCTTGTCGGCCCACAGAGGTTTCCTCGGTTGCCGGCATTTTTCCCAGACCAATGACTTGCTGGCCGGGCAGGGCAAGGCTCCCATCGACTGGCAGCCGCCGCTGAAAGTATGAGACATAAAAAGGGGCGCCCGGTTGGGCGCCCCTGAGTTTTTATTGTGTCTTACAGCATGTTCTCGATGTCACCTTCATATTCATAGGTGCAGTCCAGTAGCTGAAGCTCTTCTCGTAAACGTTGTTTATCCTTGAGTGCTTCTATTTCTCGCCATTTACGTTTTTTAGCAGGTTCACGCGACGTGCTGCGTGGGGACCGCTCAACCACAAACTCCTGATCGAAGCTGAACCTATCCATGGGGCTCCCTCCTGTTGGCTATCAGTTGTAGTCACATTTGGATATATCACAGTCCGCTATAAAATAGAACCTTACTATTACGTTTTTATTAAAAAATAAAAAAGGCGGAAAAACCGCCTTTTTTCAGTTGGTTGTAATAAAAGCTCACAACATGGCGCTGAGCATCTGTTCCAGCTTGCCCTGGTCAATGGCGAAGTTGCGGATGCCTTCGGCCAGCTTTTCGGTGGCCATGGCGTCCTGGTTTTGCTCCCAGCGGAATTCAGCCTCGGTCAGCTTGGGCGGGCGGGGCTGGGTCGCGCCTTTGTCGGCCAGCTTGCGTACCACTTCGCCTTCGGCCTGGCTCAGCTCTTCCAGCAGGTTGGGACCTATGGTGAGACGGTCGCAGCCGGCCAGCTCGAGGATTTCGCCGGTGTTACGGAAGCTGGCACCCATCACCACGGTGGCATAGCCGTGGGCCTTGTAATAGTCATAGATCTGGGTGACCGACAGCACTCCCGGATCCTGCTCGGCGGTGTATTCCTTCTGGTCGGTATTTTGTTTGTACCAGTCGAGGATACGGCCCACGAAAGGCGAGATCAGGTAGGCGCCGGCTTCGGCGCAGGCCCGGGCCTGGGCAAAGCTGAACAGCAAGGTCAGGTTACAGTTGATGCCTTCCTGTTCCAGCACTTCGGCGGCACGAATGCCTTCCCAGGTGGACGCTAGCTTGATCAGGATACGATCACTGCCGACCCCGGCCTGGCCGTACAGTTCGATCAGGCGGCGGGCCTTGTTGATGCTGGCCTGGGTATCGAAGGACAGGCGGGCATCCACCTCGGTGGAAATACGGCCGGGGATGATTTTCAGGATTTCACAGCCGATGTTGACCGCCAGCTTGTCGGAGGCGTCGATCAGCTGCTGGGTGCTGTCCTTGCTCTGGGTTTTCGCCCAGTTGACCGCCTCTTGTACCAGAGGCCGATAGTCTGGAAGCTGGGCGGCCTTCAGGATCAGCGAGGGGTTGGTGGTTGCATCCTGGGGTTGGTACTTGCGAATGGCGTCGATATCACCGGTATCGGCTACCACTGTTGTCAGGGATCTTAATTGGGTTAACTTGTCTGCCATTGGAGTCGTCTCTTGTGCTTAACTGCCGCCCTTGCGGGAATTGGCTTACAGTATCCCCCATTCAGCCTATGAAAATAAAGTGATCATCCGGCAGGGATCATTGCCTATGCTTGCAGCAGGCATAGGGAAGCGGCCTGGCGTGGAAATCCATCAAGCCAGCCATATGTTTCATAAAATTGTTTTTTGTTGGCCTTATATGTCACAACATGTTTTTTATTTGGTTTTTTTGTTGTTTTATTAGGGGTGGATGCCATGTGGTGTGAGTTTGATCACATGGTGGTTTCGGAACCTTGTGCTAGATTCCGTGCCCTGCAAAATCTAGCGGTCGATGTGTCATTGATCAACGCGTTAAGCTCAACTGGTGATAAGGCAAAGACAAGCCAATGGATACGATTATCTCTTTTATCAATGACCTCTTATGGGGCTCGGTACTGATTTATCTGCTGATGGGGGTGGGGGTGTTCTTTACTCTGCGTCTGAGTTTTGTGCAGTTCCGTCATTTCGGTCATATGTTCAGTGTGCTGAAACACAGCCGCAAATCCGATGCGGCGGGCATCTCCTCATTTCAGGCCCTGTGCACCAGCCTGGCGGCTCGGGTGGGTACGGGTAACTTGGCCGGGGTGGCGGTCGCGCTTTACCTGGGGGGTCCCGGTGCCATCTTCTGGATGTGGCTGATCGCCCTGATCGGCATGTCGACCGCCTTTGTCGAAAGTACCCTGGCTCAGCTGTACAAGGTCAAGGATGAAGACGGCAACTATCGCGGCGGGCCGGCCTACTACATGGAGAAGGGGCTGGGTATGCGCTGGATGGGGGTATTGTTCGCCATCTTCCTGATCATCGCCTTCGGCCTGGTCTTCAATGCGGTACAGGCCAACTCCATCAGTGCCGCCATGGACGTGGCCTTCGGTATCCCTCACTGGTTGAGCGGCGTGATCCTGGTGATCCTGGCCGGCTTGATCATCTTCGGCGGCCTGCGCACCATTGCCCGTTTTGCCGAGCTGGTGGTACCGGTCATGGCGCTGGCCTATCTGCTGATTGCCCTGGTGGTGGTGTTGCTGAATATCACCGAATTGCCTGGGGTACTGGCGTTGATCGTCAAATCTGCCTTCGGCCTGGAGCAGGCCGGCGGCGGTGCCATGGGCTATGCCATTTCCCAAGCGTTGCTCAATGGTATCAAGCGTGGTCTGTTTTCCAACGAAGCGGGTATGGGCTCGGCCCCGAATGCGGCGGCCTCGGCGACCCCTTATCCGCCCCATCCGGCTTCCCAGGGTTATGTGCAGATGCTGGGGGTGTTCGTCGACACCATTGTTATTTGTACCTGTACTGCCTCTATCATACTGTTGTCCGGGCAATTTGAGCCGGGCTCTGGGGTGACGGGGATCGAGCTGACCCAGCGGGCCCTGTCCAACGAGGTAGGCGCCTGGGGCAATATCTTTATCGCCGTGGCGATCTTCTTCTTCGCCTTCACCTCCATCGTGGCCAACTATGCCTATGCTGAGAACAACCTGATTTTCCTGGAGCACAACCATAAGGCCGGCCTGCTGGTGTTCCGGCTGTTCGTGCTGGGGATGGTGATGTTCGGCTCCATCGGCGAGTTGCCGACCATTTGGGCGATGGCCGATGCTTCAATGGGACTGATGGCGCTGCTCAATCTGGTGGCTATCCTGCTGCTGTCCGGGGTGGCGGTGAAGCTGGCCAAGGATTACAACGATCAGATGAAGCTGGGCAAGGTACCGACCTTCGACGCCACCAAGTATCCGGAGTTGAACCGTCAGCTGGAAGACGGTATCTGGGATAAGAAATAACAGAATCATGTTCTGGGATTAGGGATGAGGGATTAGGGAGCGGCGCCATGCTCCCATTCCCCGTCTTTAAGGCTGTTCCCCCACCAGAAACTGTTTGCTGATGGCCTTGAAGGTGTCGGTACCCGACTGATGCATCAGCTCGAACACCACCATTTCACGACTGACAATCTGGGCCCCGGCGTCACGCATCCGGGCCAGGCCCAGTTGGTGGTTTTCCTCGGTGCGGCTGCCGACCGCATCGGCGACCACAAACACCTGCTTACCCTGTTCCAGCAGTTCGAGTACGGTCTGCAGCACGCAGACATGGGTTTCCATGCCGCAGACGATGATCTGGCTGTAATCCTGCCAGTGATCGGGCAGGCATTGGGCCGCCACGGCGGAGAAATGCATTTTCTCGACCACCTCCGGCTGCTCAACCAAGGCCGTCAGCGCCTGCTGGGTATGGCCCAGGCCTTTGGGATATTGTTCGGTAAAGAGGATAGGGGTGCCCAGCAGGGTGCAGGCGGAAATCAGCCACCGAATGCGCGCCCCCATTTGCTCGCCGTTGCGGATGGCGGGGACCAGCTTGTCCTGGACATCCACCACCATTAATCCCGCCTTGCCCATTTCCATCAACATAACTGCCTCCTTTGTCGGTGAGGTGTCCAGTATCGCCTGTTTTCAGCGTCCTTGTCACCGTGCGCCGGGCGAGTCAGGCGTCCGGTCACGCTCGCCGGGTATATTTGCGCGGGCCTCTTGAACTTGTCCCGGTTTCGATTTATCTATATGGCCCGCCGCTTTCGGTTTCCGCCGTGGGCAGGCAAGTACCAGGCCATAAGAGGAGATATTATCGGCCAGCGCACATTCCCTTGTCGGCCATTCCGGCGGTGAGTCGTGCCATCCCATCAGATAACCACACCCGTTCCCCGGCCGCCGGAGCCTGCCCGTCAGGGATAATCCGCGCATTTACCCATTATGAATCCGTTTCGTCACTGTTTTAGTTTTGCCAGGAGGTAAGGCGCAGATGAGTGGTGGCAATCCCTGTTTGACCTGTGGCGCCTGTTGCGCTTTTTTTCGAGTTTCCTTCTACTGGGGAGAAATCCACAGTGATTTTCTGGTACCTGAAGCACTGACCGAGCCGGTAAACCATACTCGGCTGGCGATGCAGGGGACCAATCATCCCCGGCCCCGCTGCGTGGCGCTGGAGGGAACGGTGGGTGATTGTGTGTCCTGTTCTATCTACCCCAACAGGCCCAGTCCCTGCCGACAGTTTGAGGCCAATGATGAGGAAGGTGCCTGTAACCGGGCCAGGGCCGCCTACGGACTGCCGCCGCTGGGTGAGCACCCGGTCGCCGCTTAGCGGGCTACGCACAGGGTAACCGGAGTTTGCCGTCGGGTTCGTTCATCAGGGACCTGGCCGGCAATCTGTTCTGGTCTTTTCAGATTTGTTCGGTAGGCTTGAAAGCATAAGAAAAAAACAAGGAAGGTATTTATGGACGCGCTTTCAGCCCTCGAACTCAGAGTGATCGCTTGTTTAATTGAAAAGCAGGTATCAACGCCCGATGTCTATCCCCTCACCCTGAACTCCCTGGTCAACGCCTGCAACCAGAAAAGCAACCGGGAGCCGGTGTTGTCCCTGAGCGAACAGCAGGTACAACAGGTGCTGGACGATCTCGCCGACAAACGCCTGGTTAACAATGTGGCGGGCTTTAACGCCAGGGCGGCCAAATATCAGCACAGATTCTGCAATACCGAATTCGGCGGCCTGCGCTTCAGCGCCCGGGAACTGGGCATTGTCTGTGAGCTGATGCTGCGTGGTCCGCAAACCCCGGGTGAGCTGAGGAGCCGAACTCAGCGGTTATGCCAGTTCGACGAGGTCAGCCAGGTGGAGGAATGCCTGCAATCCCTGTTGGAGCAGGCCTATGTGGTGAAATTGCCCCGCCTGCCGGGTAAACGGGAGTCCCGCTATGCCCACTTGTTTGGCGAGGAAACCGAATTTGAACAAGCCGGCATGACCGGCCACGGCGAGCGGGAAGCCGAGCTGGAGCAGCAGGTGCAGGCGCTGACCGCCGAAGTGGCCCGGCTGAAGGCCCGCATCGATGAGCTGGAAGGTTGAAAAAACTGCAGCAGCTCACCTGTTCGCGCTGTTTTACCCGAATCAACTGGTCCTGGAGGCAATATGTGGGTTGTTGAGCATGCTGTGGGCCAGATTCATCCTGACCCACAGGGGGATAGTGGAGCCCTGCGTGCTGTGGGAGCGAACTTGTTCAGGGTGTTGTTCACCCGAGCCGGTTCGGGCCCATAGACAGCCGAGGCAATGGCTCAGCTGTAAGCACCACTGGCATAGTGCAGCTCATAGCTATGGCTATAGATTTCCAGTATATTTCCAAATGGATCTTCCATGTAAATCATGCGATAGGGCTTCTCTCCCGGATAGTAGTAACGGGGGGCTTTCATCCGCCGTCTGCCGCCAGCCTCTTCAATTTTCTCGGCCAGTTCCTCGAGGTTCGGATCCTGTACGCAAAAGTGAAAAACGCCGGTTTTCCAGTATTCAAAGTTATTGTCCGGATTTTGTTGATTGCTGAACTGAAAAAGTTCAACACCAATCCGGTCTCCGGTGGAAAGATGCGCGATGCGAAATGATTGCCAGCCAGCACCGAATACATCGGTGCACATTTCGCCTATGGCGCTGTCATCCTCAATGATTTCGGTCGGAGGCATGATCAGGTACCAGCCGAGCACTTCGGTATAAAAGCGGACCGCCGCCTCGAGATCGGGCACTGAAATGCCGATATGTGAAAAGGTACGTGGGTAGGGATTAGCCATGGGTGACTCCTCGTTTACTGGCCTTTGGGAATAGCCCGCAGTCTATAAGTCGACTACTCACGATAAAAATTATGGTTTATTCTTATAATAATAATTAATTGTTATGGTTTGTGAGTGTGCTCAATCAACAGTGGCTAACCACTTTCCTCGCTCTGGCCGAGACCGGTCACTTTACCCGCACCGCAGAAAAACTGTTTATGACCCAGCCCGGTGTCAGTCAGCACATTCATAAGCTGGAACAGCAGATCGGTGAACCGCTGCTGAATCGGATCGGAAAAGGCTTTGAACTGACTCGTGCGGGCAGTCTGTTGGTTGAATATGGGCGAAAGATGCAACGGCAGGAAGCCGCCCTGTTGACCGCCATCCGCCATGATGATGAATACACAGGCCCATGCCGAATAGCCTGCTCCGGCAGCCTGGCCATGTTGTTCTATCCCTTGTTTCTGAAGCGTCAGCGGCAATACCCAACGCTAAGGGTCATGCTGGAGGCGGCGCCCAACAAACGTATTATCGAAGGCCTTCAACAAGATACCATCGATCTTGGCATAGTGACCCAGGCCGGCGGTGCGAGCGAGCTGGCTGAAATTCCGCTTGGCGCGCAACCACTGTGTCTGGTGCTGCCCGCAGGACATGTCACGGATAGAGAAACCGCGTTGAACTTTGAAAGCTTGCGGCAGCTGGGGTTTATCAACCACCCGGATGGACACCACTACGCAGAGCAGTTACTGGGCCGCAACTTTGGTGATCGGTTTCGAGGGATGGACGCAATTCCACAGCACGGCTATGTGAATCAACTCAATCAGATACTGCTGCCTGTGTCGTTGGGCCTGGGGTTTACCGTTCTGCCGGAAATCGCCGTTCGTCTCTATGCCGACAAGCAATCTGTTTATTGCGTCCAGCCTGCCAGTCCGGTGGAAGAGCATCTGTTTCTGGTGCATAAACGCTATCGCCCACTTTCCGCCCGCTATCAGTGGTTCGTGGACTGTATCCGTGAGCAGCTTGTCGATCCATCGAGTCGGTGACGAGCACCAGGAGCCACTGATGATTGCTACCCCATGCCCCGGCTGAACAAAGTAAGGCATCCGGCATGGCGCTGACGGCGGCGTGGTCGGCGGTCATCCTCGGGTAGGCTCTCAATCCTGTTAATGGTGCCTGCAGTTGTCTGGCAGGGAGCCGGTCGATGATGCATTCAACGGCTTGTGAATAAATAGCGCCGATGGCGGGGCCACAGCGGGTGTGCCCCCTGTCTTCTCAGTCCATTGCGCGCCTATTATCAGTGGGCGCTCCTTTCCATGATGATGGTCCTGCCTGCCTGGCTGCGCCGTTAGGCCACCTGCGCGACCGTTTCCATCCTGACCACACCCTGGCGGTATGATCTCGGGTAAAGGTGATCTGCATCATGTTTTACAATTTATTTACCTTGAGCTGGGGAGGGTGGGTGTAATAATTTTTATATTAAAATCATATTGTTGTGATTTAAATGAGAGCGGTTGAGGAGAGCGGGGGAGTGGATGATGGGAGATTTTTGTTAAAGGGGTGTATATATAATTATATATTCATAATAATATTAAGTTGTGTCTTGTGCCAAAAACCAAAGGAGAAAGCAATGGATAGCAATATACAACCTTTTGGAAAGCGTTTTCACAAAAGTCTGTTGGGGATCATGTTGGGGGCCAGCCTGGCTTCGGCGCCGGTTTATGCCGAGACCCTGAGGATCGCCGGTAACTTCGCCACCGATCATTCCAGCAGCCTGGCGATGGAAATCTTCAAAGAAGAGGTGGAAGCGGCCACCGACAACGATATCAAGGTCCATCTGTTCCCCGCCATGCAGCTGGGCGGGGCGGCCGAAAATGTCGATCAGGTACGCTCTGGTGTGTTGAGCATGACCTGGATCGGGGTTTCCTTCCTGTCGCGCACCGTACCCGAGCTGGAAGCCGTCAGCCTGCCGTTCGTGTTCAAGGACAGGGAAACCGCGTTCAGGGTGATCGACGGTAAAGTGGGGACCTTGCTCAACGAAAAGCTGGCCGAGAAAGGCTTCGTCGCCCTCGGCTTTATGGAGCTGGGGCCGCGCCATATCACCAACAGCGTGCATCCGATCGATGCTATCGGTGATTTTGATGGCCTCAAGATCCGTTTGCAGCCGAATGAAACCCACCTGAAGACCTTCCGCGCCCTGGGTGCCAACCCGGTCTCAATGGGCATCAACGAGGTGTATTCGGCCCTGCAGCAGAAGGTGATCGACGGTCAGGAGAACCCGTTCAGCATCATCCGCAAGAACAACTTCGGCGAGGTGCAGCAATACCTGACCGATACCGGCCATTTCTTCGACTTTATCGTGGTGGTCGCCAACAAGAAAAAATTTGAAAGCATGTCCGACCAGGAGCAGCAGGTGCTGCGCGATGCCATGGCCAAGGCCGTTGACTGGCAGCGTGACAAGGCCGCCGAAGAAGACATTCAGTCCCGGGATGAGTTGATCGCCGCCGGCATGCAATTCAATGAAGTCAGCCCCGAGCTGCATCAGGCCATGCAAGAGAAAACCGCCGGCATCATCGATGAGCTGAAAGAGCGCCTCGGCACCGAACTGGTTGACGCCGTGCTGGAAGGAGCCAAGTCATGAAAACCGGTCACAGTGAGCATGCCGACATGCTTGCCGGACCGGGTGTCTCTTCATCCCTGGTGGCGCCGTTTCGGCGCTGCCTGCTGGGGGTGGACAGGGCCTCCATGTACGTCATCTATACCGCGATGGCGGTGATGGTCGTGCTGGTGTCGGCCCAGGTGCTGTGCCGTTATCTGCTGTCGGAGTCCATCGACTGGGCCGATGAAGGCTCGCGGCTGGCCTTTGTGTGGGCCATCTTCCTGGCGATTCCCCATGGCCTCAAGCAAGGGGTGCATGTGGGCATCGATGCGCTCACTAACCGTCTGCCACCGGCATGGCAGGAGCGGCTGGCCCGGGTGATGTTGCTGGTCAGCGGCGTACTGATGGTGGTGGTGTGCTATCAGGCGGTGCTGGTGTCCATCGACACTTGGGAAGAGCTGATGCCCACGCTGCCGGTGTCGGCCTCGGTGTTCTATGTTCCGGTGATGATCAGTTGCGGCCATGCCTTGCTGCACCTGCTGTTTATGGCCTGGCAGGGTACCCAGATCTGGCGGGAACAAGATAACGAGGAGGAGTTGTCATGACCACCCTGGCAATCGGTTTATTTCTGGTACTGGCCTTGCTCGGCATGCCCCTGGCTTTTGCACTCGGACTGGCGGCCCTGGGTGGACTGGCCTATAGCGGCATAGAACTGTCGGTATTGCCGCAACGGATGATGCACGCGGTCAACTCCTTCCCGCTGATGGCCATTCCGCTGTTTATGCTGGCGGGTGAGCTGATGGTCGGCGGCCAAGTGATGCAGCGTACCATCGACTTCGCCAACGCCGTGGTCGGCCGGGTCAAGGGCGGACTGGCGCATGTCACCCTGCTGTCAGGACTGGGACTGGCCTCGGTAACCGGCGCGGCGGTGGCCGGCGCCAGTGCCTTGGGTACCACCATGATGCCGGCGATGCGCAAGCATTATGACGTGGGGTTCGGTTCGGCGGTGGTGGCGTCGGCGTCCAACCTGGGCCCCATCATTCCGCCCAGCGCGGCCATGATAGTGTATGCCCTGATGGCGGGCTCCTCGGTGTCGGTCGGCGGTCTGTTCATGGCCGGCATAGTCCCCGGTGTACTGCTGGTTGTCGGCATGATGGGACTGGCCAGCTATATCGCCCATCGCAAAGGTTATGCGCCCACCGGTGAGCCCTTCAGCTGGCGGAACCTGCTGATCCAGGGCAAGCGGGCAGGGGCCATTATCCTGATGCCGGTGGTGGTGATCGGCGGTATCGTCGGTGGCATCTTTACCGCCACCGAAGGGGCGGCCATCGCCGTGGTCTATGCCTTTATCGTCGGCAAGTGGGTGACCCGCAAGCTGAGCTGGAACGATCTGCCCGGCTGTATGTTCCGTGCCGCGCTGACCTCGGCGGTGGTGGGGGCCCTGATCGCCTTTGCGACCCCGCTGACCTTCCTGTTCACCATCGAGCTGCTGCCGCTGCGGTTGTCGGAGTTCATCCAGGGCTTCACCAGTAATCCGCATGTGTTCCTCGCCATGGTCATGGCGATGTTGCTGATCGTCGGCATGTTTCTGGAGTCAAACGCAGCCTACATCATGCTGGTGCCGCTGTTTGCCCCTATCGCCATGGCCTATGGCATAGATCCGCTCTATTTCGGCTTCCTGTTCGTGTTCAACCTGGTCATCGGCATGATGACGCCACCCGTGGGTGTCCTGCTGTTTGTGATGTGTGGTATCGCCAAGATCCCCATGTCGCGCCTGCTGCATTACGTTTGGCCTTTTATCGCCCTGCAATACCTGGTGCTGGTGTTGTGCTGGGTCTTCCCCTGGTTGGTGACGGCGCTGCCGCACGCCCTGGGTTATTAATTTTCAAATAAGAATGTGTGAATTTTTTAAGGAGAAAAAGATGACAGATCGTACTTTGCTGGGTGTACTGACCCCTTCGTCCAACACCACCCTGGAGCCGGTGACCGCCGATATCCTGCATGGCGTTGACAACACCAGTGCCCATTTCGGCCGGCTCAAGGTGACCGAGATTTCGTTGACCGATCAGGCGCTGCGTCAGTTCGACAACGAGCCCTTCCTCGAGGCATCCCGGCTGCTGGCCGATGCCAGGATGCAGTCCATCACCTGGAGCGGCACTTCTTCCGGCTGGCGTGGTTTCCAGGATGACGAGATCCTCTGTGAGGCGATCACCAGGGAAACGGGCATTCCCGCCACCACCTCGGTGCTGGCGTTGAACGAGCTGTTCGACCTGACCGGGGTCAAGCGCTTCGGCCTGGTGACCCCTTATCTGCACGAGGTACAGCAGAAGATCGTCGAGAACTATGGTCGTTCCGGCTATGAGTGTGTGGCCGAACGCCACCTCAACGACAAGGGTAACTTCTCTTATTCCGAAGTGACCGAGCAGACCATTGCCGATATGGTGCGCGAAGTGGCCAAGACCCAGGATTGCCAGGCCATCACCATCTTCTGCACCAACCTCCACGGCGCCCGGGTGGCGGCAGAGCTGGAGCAGGAAATCGGCATTCCCATTTATGACACCGTGTCCACCGGTGTTTGGAAGGGCATGTTGCTGGCCGGTGCCGATCCCAGCAAAATTAAAAATTGGGGCAGTATTTTTTCGATTAAGCCATAATTATAAATTATGTAATGCCAAGCCCCGGTTCGCCGGGGCTTAAGCGCCTGAAGGTACATCCGGGGCGGGACAAGGATCACGCTTGCCAAGCCCGGATATGGTACTTTCATCCGGCAGGTATTATGCTGGCCGGCTTGTAGCCGCATCAAATAAAAAAGGGCGAGCACCGTGGTCACTCCCATCAATACTTACGGCAGAAATTCCCTGCGCCGCCGCTCCTTGCATGAGGAAGTGGCCGATTGTGTGCGCACCATGATCATCGAAGGTGAACTGAAAGAAGGCCAGCGCATCAACGAGCCCGAGTTGTGCCAACGACTGGACATTTCCCGCACCCCCCTGCGCGAGGCGCTGAAGGTACTCCATTCCGAAGGCATGGTGACCATAGAGCCCAACCGGGGCGCCTGGGTCGCCACCATCACCCCGGAGGAGATCCGCGAGCATTTCGAGATCATCAGCTCCCTGGAACGACGTGCCGCCGAACTGACCGCCGGCAAGGCGACCGACAAGGATCTGACGCGGCTGCGCCAGCTGCAGGAAAAACTCGAGCGCCACTATCAGGCGCGGGATCGCCATGAATACTTCGAGGTCAACCAACATATCCACCGGCTGATTATCGAGCTGGCGGGTAACGAAACCCTGACCCAGCTGCATCATCAACTGATGAACCGGGTCAGCCGTGGGCGTTATCTGGCCATCGGCGTCCAGCACCGCTGGGAGGAGTCGGTGGACGAACACCGGGCCCTGCTGGGAGCCCTGCTTGCGCGCGACGGTGAACAGGCCGGGCGTGTCCTCGCCGAACACGTGATGCACACCGGCGAAACCCTGGCCAAAGAGCTCGAGGATAAAAAAAGGGTAGGCTAGTCCTCATCCCGTACCGGGTGGGATGTCGCTTACCCGGTTTCAGGCAGTATTTTCCCGCTAGCGCCATGACGCTGCCACCTGCCGGCGTTATGCTCCATCTTTATACTTTCCTCTTCTGACGAGCTCTTCCACAATGTAATGATGTGAGGGGGCATGTTCCCGTGGTCAAACGAAATGAGTAACAGTCAGCAGAAAAATGCCGGGATGCCCCAACTGCCCCGGGAGCTCATTGATCGGCTGACCAAGCCGTTTCTCCAATTCCTGCGCATTGAAGCCGCCGCTGGCCTGGTCCTGCTGCTATTTACCGTGGCTGCGCTGGTGTTATCCAATTCCCCATGGAGTCATGCTTTTCTGAGCCTGTGGGAAACGCCGATGGGAATTCAATCAGGTTCGCTTGAGTTCACTCGTTCGTTGCGTGAATGGATCAATGACGCATGTATGACCCTGTTCTTTTTCCTGGTTGCACTTGAGCTCAAACGGGAGTTGGTGCTGGGGGAGTTGCGCAACCCACGCATGGCTGTGCTGTCTATTGCGGCTGCCTTGGGAGGCATGCTGGTGCCGGCTATCTGCTACCTGATGCTCCAATCCGGTCTTCCTGGCCAGAATGGCTGGGGCACAGTGATGGCAACCGATACTGCATTTGTTATCGGTTGTCTGGCGTTATTAGGGACACGTATTCCCCAGAGTCTGCGTGTGTTTATGCTGTCGTTGGCGATCGTTGATGATATCGGTGCCATTCTGGTGGTGGCCATCGGCTATGGTAGCGACATCCGTTGGTCAGCTATTTCCCTGGCCGCCATTGGCCTCGTCATCATCCGCGCCATGGCGGTGCTTGGTGTCCGTAGCATTGCGCTCTATTTTCTGGTGGGGGGAGGAGTCTGGCTTGCGGTGGACATGTCAGGGGTCCACCCAACGGTGACCGGCGTTATCCTCGGCCTGATGACGCCTACCGGCAAATGGGTAAGCGATGAGCGGCTGCATGCTATTTTCGATCGGGTAGTCGCCTATCCGCCCGGTGATCATTGGAGTGGGAATACGGAGGATCGCCAGGCATTACGCATGGCGGAGGAGGCGGCCCGTGAGACCCTATCGCCGGTTGAACGACTGGAGATAATGCTGCATCCCTGGGTCGGGTTTGTGATCATGCCGCTGTTTGCCTTTTCCAATGCCGGAGTGTCTATTGTTTTCGCCGAATTGGTTGATTCCGTCACCTTGGCCGTGTTTGTGGGCTTTGTATTTGGCAAACCGGTAGGGGTATTCGCTTTTAGTTGGTTGGCTGTGCGTTCGGGGATGGCTGTACGTCCCCCGGGGCTGAGCTGGATGTTGCTGGCAGCCGGTGGCCTGCTGGCGGGTATTGGTTTCACGATGGCATTGTTTATTGCCAACTTGGCGTTCAATCCGAGCCTGATTGACAGCGCCAAACTGGGTATCTTCCTGGCGTCCTTTGTCTCTGCGGTGGCGGGCTTGGTGTTACTGATGTGGTTGTCGGTGCGTAGCAAGGCTTCGCGAGCAGGGGGTGATTAAGGCGGTGCATGATTACTCTCTTGAGTAAGGTATCTGCATGCGTGTATTCCTCACAAATCCCGAGCGCCCGCAGTCACCCGCGGAAGAACGGGCAAACAGCCTCAGCCATGGTATCGGGCTGCTTGCCGCACTGGTTGGCTCTCCCTGGCTCATCCTGCATGCTGCCCTTATCGGCGACAGGCCATTCGTGGTCGGCGTTATCCTCTTTGTTACCACCGTCGTGCTCCTTTACCTGGCTTCCACCCTTTACCACCTGTTGCCGCCGGGCAAGGCCAAGCGCGTGTTTCGGGTGATTGAGCATTGCGCCATTTTTCTGCTAATCGCCGGCACCTATACTCCCTTCTCGCTCGGGGTATTGCGCGGCGGATGGGGCTGGACCCTGTTTGGTATCGTTTGGGGCTTAGCTTTAGTCGGGGTGGCGATCAAGGTCTTTGTTAAGCGTTTCCGCCCCCTCTTTTCCACTGCCCTGTATCTGCTGATGGGCTGGGTTATCGTCGTCGCTATCGACCCCTTGCTGGCCAGGATGCCGCTCGAGGGTTTGCTCTGGCTGCTGGCGGGGGGCTTGTGCTATACCCTGGGGGTGGTCTTTTTCGCCACCGACGCACGACTGCGTTTCGGGCACCTTGTCTGGCACCTGTTTGTGATGGCCGGCACCGCATGCCATTACCTTGCGGTGTTCTGGTATGCCGTCTGACGTGTCCGCTCATCCTCTGCTTTCCCGCCTGCTGGCGATGCTCGTCAGCAACCATGCCATAAAATGCAATTTTAACCATAAATTTACATTTGTGTGACATTGTTCACAATGCCTCCCCGCCGCGATTGAATCAGTAGAGAACAAGTGTTTAATTACGAATATATAATTATGTATTCAATATCCTGTATCAACAGGTAAACGGTAAATGAGGTGAGGAAGGCATATGTCTGAATTCGATCTGGTAATCCGCAATGGCCGCATCGCGACCGCCGCCGATATTACCGAGTGTGATCTGGCCATAACGGATGGTCGCATCGTCGCCATGGGCGAGAATATAGGCCCGGGCCGGCAGGAAATCGACGCCCGGGGATTATGGGTATTGCCGGGCGGGGTGGACGCCCACTGCCACTTGGATCAACCCATGCCGGAAGGGCTGCGCATGGCCGACGACTTTCACTCCGGCACCCGCTCCGCGGCCTGCGGCGGCACCACCACCGTGATGCCGTTTGCGGCCCAGGAAAAGGGTCAGTCCCTGAAGGCGGCGGTGGCGGATTATCACAGCCGCGCCGAGGGCAAGGCCTTTGTCGACTACGCCTTCCACCTGATCGTTACCGACCCCACCGAGACGGTGCTCAAGGAAGAGCTGCCCGAGCTGATCCGCCAGGGCTGCACCTCCTTCAAGATCTACATGACCTATGACGATCTCAAGCTCAACGACGGCCAGATCCTCGACGTGCTGGCCCTGGCCCGTGCCGAAGGTGCCATGGCCATGATCCATGCGGAAAACGCCGACTGCATCGGCTGGCTGACCCAGCGTCTGCTCGACGCCGGCCACACCGCGCCCAAGTATCACGCCGCGTCCCGTCCCATGCTGGTGGAGCGGGAAGCGACCCACAGGGCCATCGCCCTGTCCGAGCTGGTGGATGTGCCCATCCTGGTGGTGCACGTATCCGGTGCCGAGGCGGTGGAGCAGATCCGCTGGGCCCGCAGCAAGGGCATCAGTATCTATGCGGAAACCTGTCCCCAGTACCTGTTCCTCACCGCCGAGGATCTGGGGCTCGACGGCTATCAGGGCGCCAAGTGCGTATGCAGCCCGCCGCCCCGGGATCAGTCCAACCAGCAGGTGATCTGGGATGGCCTGGACGACGGCCTGTTCACCATTTTCTCCTCGGATCATGCCCCCTTCCGCTACGAGGATCCCCAAGGCAAGAAACCGAATGGCGAGGAGGTGGCCTTTCCCTATATCCCCAACGGCATCCCCGGCCTGGAAACCCGCCTGCCGCTGTTGTTTTCGGAAGGGGTCAAGACCGGCCGTATCAGCCTCAACAAGTTCGTCGAGCTGACCGCTACCAACCCGGCCAAGCTTTATGGCCTGTATCCGCGCAAGGGCACCATCGCCGTCGGCGCCGATGCCGATATCGCCATCTGGGATCCCGAGCGGAAAGTCACCATCCGCAACGAGATGCTGCATCACGATGTGGACTACACCCCCTATGAAGGCCGCACCGTCACCGGCTGGCCGGTGCTCACCCTGAGCCGCGGCGAAACGGTATGGTGCGACGGCGAGGTACTGGGCCGGGCCGGGCACGGCCGTTTCCTGCCCTGCGGCAAGCCGGACATGGCCAAGCCCAAGGTCAGGGGATGAGCCCATGCGCCTGCTGCTCGTCAACGCCAACACCAGCCGGAACATCACCGAGCATCTGGCCGCCGAGGCTCGGCTATCCCTGCCGGCCGGCTGGCAGCTGAACACCGCCACCGGCGCCTTTGGCGCGGCGGTGATCCAGAGCCGCCGGGATTGTGCCGTCGCCGAGCATGCCTGTATCGAGGCGGTCGAGGCCCGGATGGCGGACTGTGACGCCGTTGTTGTCGGGGTGTCGCTGGACACCGGGCTGTGGGCCCTGCGCCAGACCCTGGCCGTGCCCGTGGTCGGCCTGCTGGAGGCGTCATTGCTGACCGCCTGCCTGGTCGGCGGCCGCTATGGCCTGGTGGTGATGGGGCGGCAGACGGTGCCCCTCTACCGGGAGCTGGTCGTGCGTCATGGTCAGGCGGCCAGGCTGGCCGGCATCGAGGCCATTGCCGCCGGCGCGCCCGAGGTGTACGCGGCACCGGAGCAGTTTGAATCGACCCTGGCCGACGCCGCCAACCGGCTGGTGGCCGGGGGCGCCGAGAGCGTCATCCTGGTCGGCGCCGTGGTGGCCGGCATGCACCGCCGCCTGCAGCCCAGGGTCGCGGTGCCGCTGCTCGACGGCATGGCCTGTGCCGTCACCCAGGCCTGCGGCCTGGCCGGACTGGCATTGCCCAAGCCCGGAGCAGGCAGTTATCGACTGAGTTAATCAAGGATCCGGGGATCTCCCCATCATCAGCAAGTACATCAAGGAGTGAGTTATGTCATACAAGAGTGGTCGTCATTTTCTGCAGATCCCGGGGCCGTCGCCGGTGCCGGATCGTATCCTGAACGCCATGAGCTATCAGACCATCGATCATCGGGGACCCGAGTTTGCCGAGCTGGGGCAGGAAGTGCTGGCCGGCATCAAACGGATTTTCAAGACCGACAGCCCGGTGGTGATCTACCCGGCTTCGGGTACCGGCGCCTGGGAAGCGGCCCTGGTCAATACCCTGAGCGCCGGCGACACAGTGCTGATGTGCGAGACCGGCCAGTTCGCCACCCTCTGGCATGAACTGGCCACCAAGCTGGGGCTGGAGGTGGAGTTCATCCCCGGTGACTGGCGCCACGGTGCCGACCCGCACGCCATCGAAGCCCGGCTGAAGGCCGATACCGGGCACAGCATCAAGGCGGTGTGCGTGGTGCACAACGAAACCTCCACCGGGGTGACCAGCCGTATCGCCGAGGTCCGCCGGGCCATCGACAACAGCAACCACCCGGCGCTGTTCCTGGTAGACACCATTTCCGGGCTGGCGTCCGCCGACTATCGCCATGACGAGTGGGGCGTGGACGTGACCGTGTCCGGCTCCCAGAAGGGCCTGATGCTGCCGCCTGGGATCAGCTTCAACGCCCTCAGCGACAAGGCACTGGCCGCCGCCAAGCAGGCCAGGCTGCCCAAGTCCTACTGGGATTGGCAGTCCATGCTGGCCAGCAACGCCACCGGCTATTTCCCCTATACCCCGGCCACCAACCTGCTGTTCGGCCTGAAAGAAGCGATCCACATGCTGGAAGTCGAGGGCCTGGACCATGTGTTTGCCCGTCACCAGCGCCATGCCGAGGCAACCCGTCGTGCGGTGCGTGCCTGGGGCCTGGAGGTGCTGTGCCTCAACGAGGATGAATACAGCCCGGTGCTGACCGCCGTGGTGTTGCCCGAGGGGCATGATGCCGATCGGCTGCGCAGGGTGATCCTGGAACGGTTCGACATGTCCCTGGGCGCGGGTCTGGGCAAGCTCAAGGGCAAGATATTCCGTATCGGCCATCTGGGCGATATCAACGATCTGACCCTGCTCGGCACCCTGGCCGGTATCGAAATGGGTCTGTCCTGTGCCGGCGTGCCTCATCAGGCCGGTGGCGTGCAGGTGGCGATGAGCTATCTGGCCGATACCTGAGGCCGGAACATCAATTTGAAGGAGTGCCGAGTTTTACCGGTCCGGCCGATGGCCAGGCCCTTGCGCAACGGTGCGCAACAACAACCTCAAGGAAGGAGTAAGTGATGATGCGAAAACTGCTGGTCTCTGCATTTGTATGCGCAGCCATGTCGGGCACCCCGGCGATGGCGGAAGAGAGTATCAAGCTGAAGGTTATCGGGCAACCGCTGGCCACCGGGCTTATCCAGAAGAACAAGGAGCAGCCCTTCTTCGAAACCCTGGCGGAGAAAACCGGCCTGCCGCTCGAGGTGAACTACAAGCCGCTGGATACCACCGGCATCAAAGATGTGGAGCAGCTGAGGGTGCTCAAGTCGGGCATGTTCGATCTGGTCTCGCTGCGTATGTCCCAGATCTCCCGGGATGAGCCCACCATCCTCGGCCTGGATCTGGTCGGCCTGAGCCCGGATTTCGCCCAGGGCCGCAAGGTCGCCGAGGCCTATAAGGATACGGTCGACAAGCGGCTGCAGGAACGTTTCAACACCAAGCTGCTGGGCGTCTGGCCGTTCGGTCCCCAGGTCATGTTCTGTAACCATCCGATCGCCAGCCTGGGTGACGTCAAGGGGCTGAAAGTGCGGGTTTATGACCAGAACCTGGCCCAGTTTGTCGAGTCGGTGGGCGGCATTCCCGTGCCCATCGGCTTCGGCGACGTGCACCAGAGTCTGGCCCTGGGGGTGATCGATTGTGCCATTACCGGACCCAGTTCGGCCAACTCCGCAGGCTGGCCCGAGGTCACCACCCATGTGCTGCCGCTGGGCTTCCAGATGGCACTCAACGGCTATGGCATCAACCTCAAGGCCTGGAACAAGCTGACGCCTGAACAGCAGGTCAAGTTGCAGGCCGCCTTCGATGAACTGAACGAGGAGATCTGGAGCTATTCCGAGGAGCTGTACCTGGACGCCGGCCGCTGTAACGTCGGCGGTGAGCCCTGTACCACGGGCAACAAGTTCGATCTGGTCGAAGTGCCGGTGTCCGAACAGGACCTGAGCATCGTCGCCAACACGGTGAAAGACGTGTCTTTCCCCGCCTGGGCCGAGGTCTGTAACAAGACCAACCCCGAGTGTGCCAGCGATTGGAAGCGTGATGTCGGCGCCATCGCCGGCATGTAATGCCGCACTGAAGCGGGGGCCTGGCTCCCGCTTTTAAGCTGCGACAAGGAGGTAGTTGATGAAACGAATTGAATATATGGCCAGCATGGTGTTTGGGGGAATCTTCCTACTGCTGTCCCTGCTGGTGGTGGTTGAAACCCTGTTGCGCAAGTTTTTCAGTGTGTCGCTACAGGGGGTGGATGAACTGGGCGGCTACGCCTTGGCGGTGGGGGCAACCCTGTCCTTTACCCTGGCACTGTTGGGTCGTACCCATATGCGAATCGACATTTTTCATGAGAAGCTGCCCAAGTCCCTGCAGATCCTGTTCAACTGGCTGTCGGCCACGCTGATGGCGCTGTTTGCGATTTTTATGTTCTGGGTCTGTCTGCAGATCGTGCAGGAAACCCTGGATTATGGCAGCACGGCGCAAACGCCTTGGGCCACGCCGCTTAAATATCCCCAGGGAGTCTGGCTGGCCGGTCTCACCGTGTTTGCCTTCGCGGCCATCCTGTACAGCCTGCGGGCGACCTGGTTGTTGCTGAGCGGCCGCACCGGTCAGCTCAATGAGGAATTTCATCCCAAGGGAGTGAGCGAAGAACTGAAAGAAGAGCTGGAAGATTTCAAACACCGCCAACAGGCGACCACGTCCGACGTGGGGACAGACGTCCTCGAGGGCGTACCGGCACAGGCCGTCAGGGAGGGCGTGAAATGAGTTTGTCCGTGGTTTTTGTAGGCTTTTTCGCCATGTTGGGGCTATTGCTGCTGGGTATGCCCATCGCCGTCAGCATGGCGCTGATCGGGGTGATCGGTGGCGTCATGGTGTTTGGCGTGCCCTTCGTCGACTCCATCGGCGCCGTGGTCTGGAGCGTGCACAACGAGGCGATACTGACCGCCATCCCGCTGTTTATCCTGCTCGGTGAACTGCTGCTGCGCAGCGGTATCGCCGACAAGATGTACCTGGCGATGGCGGCTTGGCTTGGCCGCCTGCCCGGCGGGCTGCTGCATACCAACATCGGTTCCTGCGCCCTGTTTGCCGCCACCTCGGGCTCCTCGGTCGCCACCGCCGCCACCATCGGCACAGTGGCCCTGCCATCCCTGGGCGAGCGCAAGTATTCCATGCGCCAGTCGCTGGGCAGCCTGGCCGCGGGCGGTACCCTGGGTATCCTGATCCCGCCCAGCGTCAACATGCTGATCTACGGTTCGCTGACCAGCAACTCCATCGGCAAGCTGTTCATGGCCGGCCTGATCCCGGGCATATTGCTCAGCCTGCTGTTCATGGTCTATATCGGGGTGTCCAACCTGGGCAAGGGCGGCAAGCGGGAAGAAATCATCCCGCTGAGTGAAAAGCTGCGCATGTCCCGTTTCCTGATCCCGCCCGCCGTGGTGTTCGGCATCGTCATGGGCAGCATCTATCTGGGGATCGCCACCGCCACCGAATCGGCCGCGCTCGGGGTGATCACGGCGCTGTATTTCTCCTGGCGCGCCGGCCGGCTGAACATGAAATTCCTGCAGGAAAGCTTCGTGCAGACCGCCCGTATCACCGGCATGATCCTGCTGATCATCACCGCCGCCTTCGTGCTCAACCTGACCATCAGCCTCACCGGCGTGGTGGATGAGCTGACCGACTGGGTGACCTCGTTCGGGCTCAGCATCACCGGCCTGCTGCTGGTGCTGATCGTCTTCTACCTGGCGCTCGGTATGTTTATGGACGTGCTCTCGATGCAGGTGCTGACCATTCCGATCACCTATCCGATCGTCACCGCCCTGGGTGTGGATCCTATCTGGTACGGGGTGTTCGTGGTGTTGATGTGTGAGCTGGCGCTGATCACGCCGCCGGTGGGCATGAACCTGTTCGTGGTGCAGAGCGTGCGCAAGGACGGCGGCAATATCCAGGATGTGATGTGGGGTGTGCTGCCGTTCATGATGATCATGATGCTGTTTACCCTGTCGCTGATGGCCTTTCCGGAGATAGCCCTATGGCTGCCGAACATGATGCACTGATCAATACCAGCTGGCGCCTGGGCGCCGCCGAGCTGGCGGCGGCCTTCGCCGCCGGCACCCTGACCCCGCTCGAGGTCTGGCAGGCCTGCGACGCGCGCATCCGGGCGCTCAATCCCGAACTCAATGCGCTGATCGCCCGCAATCCCCAGGCCGAGGCCGATGCCTCGGCCAGCACCCTGCGCTGGCGCCAGGGTCGGCCCCTGAGCCCGCTTGACGGGGTGCCGATGACCATCAAGGACAACCTCAACGTCGCCGGCCTGGCGACCACCTGGGGCAACCGGGCCTTTGCCGACCGGCTGGCCGTTGACGATGAACTGTCGGTGACCCGTTGCCGCCGGGCCGGGCTGGTGATCCTGGGCAAGACCAATGTGCCCGAGTTCACCCTGGAGGGGTATACCGACAACCCCCTGTTCGGGGTGACCCGCAATCCCTGGAATACCGCCCTGACCCCGGGCGGCTCCAGTGGTGGCGGGGTGGCTTCGGTGGCCGCCGGCTTCGCGCCGTTGGCCATCGGCACCGACGGCGGCGGCTCCATCCGGCGGCCGGCATCCCACACCGGCCTGGTGGGTTTCAAGCCGTCCATCGGCGCGGTGGCGCGGGTCAACAGCCTGCCCCAGGTGATGCTGGATTTCGAGGTGATCGGCCCCATCGCCCGCTCGGTGGCCGATGCCGCCGCCCTGTTCAACATCATGGCGGGTGCGGATCGGCGGGATCGCAAGTCGTTGCGGGTCAGCCAGGGGACGGTCGACTGCCGGGCGCATCCGGAGCGGCTGCGGATCCTGTATGTGCCGCGCTTCGGCAGCCAGCCGCTGGATCCGCAGATCGCCGCCAGCGTGGCCGGGGCGGCCGCCGTGCTGCGCTCCCTGGGCCACGAGGTGAGGGAAGGGGAGTTGCCCTTCAGCCTGGATTTCGTCGATGCCTTCTGGCCGATGCTGGGCGCGGTGGCGGTGGCGGCGCTGTTCGAGCGCTATCCCGAGGCCGAGCCGGTGGCGGCGGAGAAGTTCCGTACCCAGGCGGCCCGGGGAAGGGACATAGGGGCGGCGGCCTATCTCAATGCCCTGGACGATATCGATACCTTCCGACGCCAGGTCGGCGAGGCCTTCGAGCGGGTGGATGTGATCATGACCCCCTCGGCGGCGGCGTTGCCCTGGCCGGCGGAACAAGGCTATCCCACCGAGATCGACGGCCAGGCCGTCGGTCCCCGGGGCCATGCCATCTACACCGGTTGGGTCAATGCCTGTGGCCATCCGGCCATCAACCTGCCGTCGGCCCCCGCCGGCCAGGGCTTGCCCATCGGCTTTCAGCTGGTCGGCAATTTCGGCGACGATGAACTGCTGTTCCGGCTGGCGGCCGAGTACGAGGCCGCCCAGGCCGGCTGGCAATGGCCGACTGAAACAGCGAATAACAATAAGGGAGACCAATAAATGGCAACAGTAAACGCAAGCGTGGCAGAGGCGGTGACCCTGCTGCACGGGGCATATCGGGAAGCGGCTCAGTTTGCGGCGCTGCCGGCGTCCTGCGCCCCGCAGACGGTGGAGCAGGCCTATGCCATTCAGGACGGACTGGCCCGCGCGCTTTGGCTCGGCCAGGGGCTGCGCACCTCCGGCTGGAAAGTCGGGGCACCCAGGCCCGGCGTGCCCCCCTACAGCGCGCCCATTCCTCCCCAGCGGATGTATGACAGCGGCACCCTGGTCGGTACCGATGCCTTCCATATGATCGGCATCGAGGGCGAACTGGCCTTCCGCCTGGGCCGCCCCCTGGAGCCCAGGGCAACACCCTATTCGGACGCCGAAGTCAGGGACGCCATCGGCGAGCTGTGCGTGACCATAGAGCTGGTGGATACCCGGCTGCAGGACTGGCAGCAGGCCGGCGAGCTGTGGCGGCTGGCCGACAACCAGATCAACGGTGCCCTGGTGGTGGGCAGCGGGGTGGCCGACTGGCAAGGCATCGATATCGGCAGCCAGCCGGTGATCCTGCGCTTCAACGGCGTCGAGCAGGCCAACAAGATAGGCGGCCATCCGCTCGGCGATCCGACCCAGCTGCTGGGCTGGGCGGCCAACCATCTGGTGACCCGCAATGGTGGCCTGCAGGCGGGGGATCTGATCACCACCGGCACCTGGACCGGGATGATCTTCGTCGAGCCGGGCACAGAAGTGGAAGTGGTGTTCCCCGGCATCGGCGCGGCCAGGGTCAGACTGGGTTAAGTACAGTCCGGTTCGTTATGTTTTTGGAGGCCCCCGGTGGGCCTCTTTCTGCTTTAGGTTAGAAGGAGCATTATCATCGTCTGGTTATTACCCCTGGGCCTGTGCCTGGCCTTCGGCGCCGCGCTGTTGCTGCCCGCGCCCGGCCTGTGGCTGAATGAGCAGGGGCTGCTGCCCTGGCTGGTGGCGTTGATCTTCCTGGTAAATGGCCTGCAGACCCGTTTGCAACAGTTGCGGCCGGAGCCGGGTTTTGGCCGTACCCTGCTGATGGGCGCGCTGATCAACCTGCTGCTGTCGCCGTTGCTGGGCTGGCTGATCTACGCCTTCAGCGCGCTGGATGACAGCCTGCGGCTGGGGCTGCTGGTGATGTCCATGGTGCCGCCGACCCTGTCGTCCTGCGTGGTGCTGACCCGCATTAGCGGGGGCAAGGCCAGCTGGTCGCTGTTTCTGACCCTGGGACTCAATTTCATAGGTATCGGCACCATTCCCTTCGTACTCAGCCTGCTGGTGGGCAGTTCGCTCCAGCTTTCACCCTGGTCCCTGTTGCAGACCCTGGTCAACATCGTGTTGCTGCCCTTTATCGGCGGCTTGCTGTTGCGGCTGTGGTGTCCGCCCCTGGGCGCCAGGCCCTGGCTTGGCCTGGTGCCGACCCTGAGCGTGATTGTCACCTCCTGGATCACCCTGTCGTCCAGCCAGCAGGCCCTGTATCTGCTGTCGGCCGACGCGCTGCTGACGCTGTCGGCCTGGTCGCTGCTGCTGCACCTGGCTTTGCTGCTGTTGTGTCTGTCGGGTGGCCGGCTGTTGCGATTGGCGCTGGCGGAACGCCGGGCGCTGCTGTTTACCGCTTCCCAGAAGACCATGCCGGTGGCGGTGAGCGTGCTGGTGGGCCTGGGTTCGGCCAGTGGCGCGGCCGTGGTCAGCTGCATCCTGTTCCACTTTTTGCAGATGCTGTTCGACTCCTTGCTGGCTTCCCGGATAAAGGGACGGCAGGCACGGATGGGCGAGTCGGAAGATGCCCTGAGCGGTTAGCTTACGTAGGTCGGCTCTTGGGCCGACATCGGAGGAGAAGCCGGTGACACAAGGTAGATCGAATCGGTTTGAGTTCACAGATTAAGCGCTGCGCATCATTGTCGGGCCAAGGCCCGACCTACCTGATCACCACCAGTGTGGGTCGGGTCTGATGCCGGCGCAGGGTGTCTAGGAAGGTGTCCAGCACGAGGTTGGGGCGGCGGCTGCGGGCGGTGATGGCGCAGAATGAGGTGGTAAAGCCCTGGCTGTCGGGGCAGATGGCCTTAAGCCGGCCTTGCTCCACCCAGGGGCGGGCGTAGTGGTTGGGCAGATAGCCGAGGTAGCAACCGGTCAGCAGCAAGAACATGATGCCCTCCCGGTCGTTGGCCCGGGCACCCTGGGGATGGGATCGATACAGGCCCTGGGCCTCGGCCGGTTGGGCGAAGCTCGGGATCACCAGCTCGAAGCGGGCCAGTACCTGCTCGTCTATCTCCCGGCTCGGCCAGGCCGCCAGCGGATGATGGGTGGCGCAATAGAGGCTGGATGCCTCTTCGTACAAGGGCAGGTATTCCAGCCCCGGCAGCTCGCGGATCCGGGGCACCACCCCGATATTGAGACGGCCGTCGAGCACGCCGATCTCGATGTCGTCCGAGGGCTGCATATGCACATTGAGCCTGACGTCGGGGCCCCTGGCCTTGAGTTCGGCCAGGCCGTGGGTGATCTTCATGCCCGGATGGCTGACCAGGTTGTCGGTAATGCCGATCGCCAACTCGCCCCTGAGATGCTTGTGCAGGCCGTTGATCTCGGAACGAAAATTCTCGATGGCGCCGACCAGGCGGTCACTCGCTTCCAGCACCTGCCGGCCCTCATCGGTGAGCGCAAAACCGGCCCGGCCGCGCCGGCACAGCTTTAACCCCAGGCGGTTTTCCAGATCGGCCATCTGCATGCTGATCGCCGCTCGGCTGATGCCGAGGCTGACTTCCGCCGCCGAAAAGCCGCCACAGGCCGCCACGCTGCGAAACACCTTGAGCAACTTCAGTTCAAAATCGCTGACCTGAGCCAACACCGGCTTTTTCCCTTCCGCCATCGCGCCGTTCCCCAAAGAGTCGAGTGACCTAGCTTACCAGACTGCCTGCCGCTTCAGCTACGCCGCCGGGGAGATGGCGAGGCCAAGGGGAAAACAGGCATGGGACGCTGTCCGCCCCGGGACCACGGCTGCATATCGCGGCTTCGGCAGGGGTCACTAAAAGTTAAGTATCTGCTTAACTTTGGTTAATTAAGTTTAAATTTATCAAAGGTAATTCCGGTCGCAAAATAACGCTATCGGCCGGTATCTGTGCCGTCAGCGGACATGACAAGGAGCAGTGATGAACACCATGATTAACCCCTCTTCGCAGGCCCAGGTCCTCAACCTGGACGCGTACTGGATGCCATTTACCGGCAACCGGGCGTTCAAGGCCGCTCCCCGTTTAATTGCCGAGGCCAGGGGCGCCTATTTTACCAGCACCGACGGCAAGCGGTTGTTCGACAGCCTGTCCGGCCTGTGGTGCACCGGCCTGGGCCATCAGCATCCCAAAATCGTCGAGGCCATCAGCCGTCAGCTGCAGGTGCTGGACTATGCGCCCGGCTTTCAGGTCGGCCATCCGCTGGCCTTTGAGCTGGCCGAAAAAATCGCCGGCCTGGCCCCGGCTGATCTGAACCGGGTGTTTTTTACCAACTCGGGCTCGGAATGCGCCGACACCGTGCTGAAGATGGCTCGGGCCTACTGGCGTGCCCGGGGCAAGCCGGAAAAAACCAAGTTGATCGGCCGGGCCCGGGGCTATCACGGGGTCAACGTGGGTGGCACCAGCCTGGGCGGCATCGGTGGCAACCGCAAGCACTATGGTCAGCTGCTGGATGCGGATCATCTGCCCCATACTTTGCTTCCGGAAAACGCCTTCAGCAAGGGGCAACCTGCCCGGGGGGCGAGCCTGGCCGACCACCTGCTGCAACTTATCGAGCTGCACGATGCCAGCAATATAGCCGCGGTGATCGTCGAGCCCATGGCCGGCTCCGCCGGGGTGATAGTGCCGCCGCTAGGCTACCTGCAACGGTTGCGGGAGCTCTGCGATCGACACGACATTTTGCTTATCTTCGACGAGGTGATCACCGGTTTCGGCCGTATGGGGGGCATGTTCGGCGCCGACGCCTTCGGGGTGGTGCCGGACATCATCAATGTGGCCAAGCAGCTCACCAACGGCGTGATCCCCATGGGCGCGGTGATTGCCAAAGAGCATATCTATCAGGCTTTTATGGAGCAGCCCGGCCCCGATTACCTGCCCGAACTTGCCCATGGTTATACCTATTCCGCCCACCCGGTGGCTTGCGCTGCGGCCATGGCGTCGCTGGATGTATTGGTGACCGAAGACATGCCGGCCCGGGTGCGTTCGCTGATGCCTCATTTTGAAGAGCAGATCCACCGGCTCAAGGGGCTGCCCCATGTGGTGGACATCCGCAACTGCGGCCTGGCCGGGGCCGTGCAGCTGGCTCCCTATCCGAACGAGCCGGCGCGCCGGCCGATGGAGCTGGCGCTGGCGCTCTGGCAGCAGGGCTACTATGTGCGCTTCGGCGGCGACTGCCTGCAGTTTGGCCCGCCTTTTATCTCCACCCCCGACGAGCTGGAGCAACTGTTTAATGCGGTGGCGACTACCATCGAGGCGCAGGCGTAACGATGGGTCTGCAGGTCGGCATTCCTGCGACCTGGCCCGAGACCAGATATTTTTATGACTAATAGCAAAAGGACCACAAGATGAGAAAAATCGGCCACCTGATCAACGGTGAACAGGTTCTGCAAGGCGAACTGCTGGATGTATTCAACCCCTCTACCGGCCAGGTAACCAGCCGGGTTTGTATGGGCGATGAAGCCCTGGTGGCGCAGGCGGTGGCGGCAGCCAAGGCGGCCTTTTCCGCCTGGCGCGATACCCCGCCGGCCAAGCGGGCACGGGTGATGTTCCGCTTCAAGCAGCTGCTGGAAGAGCGGGCCGACGACATCTGTGCGCTTATCAGCGAAGAGCACGGCAAGACCCTGGAAGATGCCCGGGGCGAGCTGCTGCGGGGCATAGAAAACGTGGAATACGCCTGCGGCGTGCCCGAGCTGCTGAAAGGGGACTATACCCGCAACGTGGGGCCCAATATCGATGCCTGGTCCGACTTTCAGCCGCTGGGCGTGGTGGCCGGCATTACCCCCTTCAACTTCCCGGCCATGGTGCCCTTGTGGATGTATCCCATGGCCATCGCCTGCGGCAACTGTTTTATCCTCAAGCCGTCGGAGAAGGATCCCTCTTCCTCGCTGCTGGTGGCGGCATTATTGAAAGAAGCGGGCCTGCCCGATGGGGTAATGGGTGTGGTGCATGGCGGCAAGGCGGCGGTGGACGCCCTGCTGAACCATAAGCAGGTGAAGGGGATCAGCTTCGTCGGTTCGACCCCCATCGCCGAATATATCTACGCCCGGGGCACGGCCAACGGCAAGCGGGTACAGGCGCTGGGTGGCGCCAAGAACCATGCGGTATTTATGCCAGATGCGGACCTGGACAATGCGGTCAATGCCCTGATGGGCGCAGCCTATGGCTCCTGCGGTGAGCGCTGCATGGCCATTTCGGTGGCGGTGTGTGTGGGCGATGCGGTGGCCGATGCGCTGATCGCCAAACTGGAACCCGAGATCCATGCCCTGAAAATCGGTCCGGGCACCCAGCGGGGCCTGGATATGGGCCCGGTGATCAGCCGTGAACAGCTGACCAGGATAGAAGGCTATATTCAGGCCGGGGTAGAGCAGGGCGCCGAGCTGACCGTCGATGGCCGTGGCCTGCAGGTGCCCGGCCATGAGCAGGGTTACTTCCTCGGCGGCTGCCTGTTCGACCGGGTCACGCCCGAGATGAGCATCTACCGGGAAGAGATCTTCGGCCCCGTGCTGTGCGTGGTCCGGGTGGCCAGCCTGGAAGCCGCCATCGAGCTTATCAATGCCCACGAATACGGCAACGGCACCTGTATTTTCACCCGCGACGGCGAAGCCGCCCGGCTGTTCGGTGACGAGATAGAGGTGGGCATGGTCGGCATCAATGTGCCCTTGCCGGTGCCGGTTTCCTACCACAGCTTCGGCGGCTGGAAACGCTCGCTGTTCGGCGATCTGTCCGCCTACGGCCCCGACTCGGTGCGCTTCTATACCCGCCGCAAGACCATCACCCAGAAATGGCCGGAGCGGGCCAGCCACGAGGCCTCCCAGTTCGCCTTTCCCAGCCTGTAATAAAAAGGGCGGCACCCGGTGCCTAATGCTGTTCAGTTAAGGGGAGTCCTCATCTACCAAGCAGACCGTTGGTGTCATGGCCGGAAAATGCTCCTGCCGTTCCGGCATTCCCGCCATCCATGGCGGTCAATGACGCCGCCGAGCCCCCAGGGATGGGATTTCGGCGAGTCGGCGTGTGGAGGAGGGCTCCCCTTTGCATCTTAAGTGAACGGCATTGGGCACCTGTGCCGCCCTTGCTGCGGGGCGGGCCCTCCGACGCGGCCAAGTGGGGCCGGGCGTCTCCCTGCCGTAACCTTCCTCTTTTCATCATGGCGGCAAGCTGTCAGAATACCCGCCTCTTGGGGGAGTAATCTTTCGGCGCCCGCCGAAACAGCTGTCAACAATCTCTAAGCCGAAGGCTTATGGCAGTTGTGTCCTGTTGGATTGATGAGACCTGAGCCAGACTCACTCGCCGGGCGGGAAGTGGGTTTGTCTCCGGTATTTGTTATCCCGCCCTGAAGAGCCGCTATGTTACCCATTGCCGTAAAATTCTTGCCTGCAACCCGCACTGCCGTCGGCGGAGGTTGCCCATGCTGATGTCTATTGCCGCCATTGTGCTCGGCCTGGCCGTGCTGGTGTGGAGTGCCGACCGCTTCGTCGACGGCGCTTCGGCCACCGCCCGTTACGCGGGCATGCCTCCCTTGTTGATCGGTATGGTGATCGTCGGCTTCGGTACCTCGGCGCCAGAAATCGTGGTGTCGGTGACCTCGGCGCTGGAAGGCAATCCGGGTTTGGCCCTGGGTAACGGCTATGGCTCCAACATCGCCAATATCGGGTTGATCCTGGGGGTAACCGCATTGATCAGCCCGATTGCCGTGCACTCCCAGGTACTGCGCAAGGAGCTGCCCATCCTGGTGCTGATCACCCTGTTGTCGCTGGCGCTGGTGTGGAACGGCATGCTGACCCGGTTGGATGCGAGTATTCTGCTCGGGGTGTTTGTGCTGCTGATGGCCTGGAGTATCAGGCAGGGCATGAAGGACGGCAGCGACAGCATGAGCGGCGATACCGAAAACGAGCTGGACTCCCACCCCATGAGCCTGAAGCAGGCACTGTTCTGGCTGGTGTTGGGCCTGCTGTTGCTGATCGCCAGCTCCAGGGCGCTGGTATGGGGCGCGGTGAACGTGGCCCATGCCTTTGGCGTAAGCGACCTGATCATCGGCCTGACCATAGTGGCGGTGGGCACCTCCCTGCCGGAGCTGGCCTCGTCCATCGCCGCCATCCGCAAGAACGAGCACGATCTGGCCATCGGCAACGTGATCGGCTCCAACCTGTTCAACACCCTGACGGTGGTCGGCCTGGCCGGGGTCATCAGCCCGCTGGCGGTGGCGCCCGAAGTGATCAGCCGTGACTTTATGGTGATGGGCGGCCTGACCCTGTCGCTGTTTGTGTTGGGCTACGGCTTCAAGGGCCGTCAGGGCCGTATCAACCGCTTCGAAGGCGCCTTTTTGCTGCTGGCCTATGTGGCCTACAGCGGCTGGCTGGCCAGGGAGGTGCTGGCGGCGGCATAACGGCTCCCAGCTGTGGGTCAGTTTCAAGCTGACAGCGTCTCGTCAGAATAAATGCTGACCCACAGCCATGTACCCGAACCTGCTTATCCAAATAATACCCGTTCTTATTACTACTACGTTATTTAAGTAAAATCAGTAACTTAAGTTTAGTTTTCATTTGAAAAACGGCCTTGTGGCGCCTATCATAGCGGGCTGAAACGAGAGGGGGATCTATGCAAGGCGATAAACAAGTCATTGGCTACCTGAATCAGGTACTGGGGATTGAACTCACATCGATAAACCAGTATTTCCTGCACGCACGCATGTTCAAGAACTGGGGCCTGCAGGCGCTGAACGAGCGCGAATACAAAAAGTCCATCAAGGACATGAAGCAGGCCGACAAGCTGATCGAGCGCATTTTGTTCCTCGAAGGGCTGCCGAACCTGCAACACCTGAACCGGCTGCGCATCGGTGAAACCACCGAAGAAATGTTGCGCTGTGACTACCAGCAGGTGGAAGAACAGCTGACCGTGCTGAAAGAAGCCATTGCCTACTGCGAGTCGGTAAAGGATTTTGTTTCCCGCGAGCTGCTCACCGAAATCGAAGAATATGAAGAAGGCCACCTCGACTGGATTGATACCCAGCTGGGTTTGATCGGCAAGGTGGGTATTCAGAATTATCAGCAGTCACAAATGTAAGAGGATATTCGGATGAAAGGTAACCAGAAAATCATCGAGGCCCTGAACGAGCTGCTGGCCGGTGAGCTGAGTGCGATGGATCAATATTTTATTCACTCCCGCATGTACGATGACTGGGGTTTTAAGAAGTTGTTCGATCGCATTGATCACGAGTTTGAAGACGAGAAGCTGCATGCCTCCAAGCTGATCGAGCGCATCCTGTTCCTGGAAGGCACCCCCGACATGGCGACCCGGGTGCCACTGAATATCGGCAAGGACGTACCGGCCATGCTGCAGAGTGACCTGGATCTGGAATACAAGGTCATTGAAGATCTGCGCAATGTCATGGCCCTGTGCGAGCAGGAGCGGGACTACCAGACCCGGGATATGCTGCAGGTATTGCTGGAAGATACCGAGCATGATCACACCCACTGGCTGGAACAGCAGCTGGGCTTGATCGACAGGGTCGGCCTGCAGAACTACCTGCAATCCCAGATGGGCTGAGTCCGGATACCCTTATTATTCAACCGCCGCCAAGGCGGTTTTTTTATGTAATGCCCGCAGGCGTAAACGCAGCGGGTGTTTGCCAACAATACGGTTGGCTTAGCGGCTAAAGCGCCGGTTACAACTGTACCAATTAACCGGGCTGGCGCGCAGTATCGCCCCCTTCGACGGCGAGTTCCGCCAGCGCTTTTTTTTTATGATCCCGGCGTGGGTATCGCGGCCCTGACGTGGCTGGCCGGGGGCATTTTCGGCATGGGCTTAAGCCATAACCTGCGTCAGGGCTACGACTCGCTGGCCCGCCACTACCGGCCTGCTGCATGTGATTACCCCGACCGGGCTAGCCGCGGCCGAGCGGCTGTATCGCAACAAACGTGCGGCCCCGGACGGAGTACAATGCAAAGCGTTTCGCGGGCGTTACAGCCGGGAGATAAACATTCACCTGCTCGGGGTATGGGACACGGTAGGGGCCCTGGGTATCCCCGGCTCGATGATTTCCGAACGCGGGCTCTATTCCTGGCACGACACCCAGCTGTCGAAAATTGTTGAGCGGGCCTATCAGGCCATGGCGCTGGACGAACACAGGACCGCCTATGATGCAGTGCCCTGGACCAGCCCGGACGGCGAACAAAAGCCCGGTCAAATCGAGGTAGAGCAGCGCTGGTTTATTGGTGCCCACGCCAATGTGGGTGGCGGCTATGGCAATGATCCGCTGGCCGATCTGTCCCTGGCCTGGATGCAGGACAAGGCAACCGCCGCCGGGCTGGCCTCACCCCGGTCATACCGTCCCCACAGGCCTGGATGACGGCGCCTACCGACTCGTTCGGAGAATTCATGGCCGGCATCTATGCGCGCTATCGGCGCTGGTTCCATGCCGGTGACGGCCGCCACTACCGGCGCCTGGAGCGGGACGGGGAGGGCAATCCGGCCGTGGGCATGACCATAGATCCTTCGGTATGGGCCCGCTGGCAGAGTGTGCCCGCTTATCGCCCCCGCCCCTGACCGATGCCGGCCTGAGCCCGCCGGGCTGATTCCCGGCACGAGCTTATTATCGGTACTCGCCGCGCTGCCTTATCTCGCCATACCTGAGAGCACGACGGTTTCTGCCACTCAGCCAGGCCAGCATAAAGTGAGCCGCCCGCAACAAGCCCATGAGTGGCGGGCCAACAAGCCAGAGCAGCCAGCTGCCAAGATAAAGCGCCGGGATCAACAGCAACAGCCACCCGACAAACTGCACGGCCAGCACGGGATAGTCCAGCACCTCCGCGACACCCGCGAGCAGGTCATTGACAAGACTGGGGTGGGTAACCACCAGGTAGCCGGCACCGATAACCAGGGGCCACTTCGCATATCGGGCACTGTTCAGCACCATACGCCCGCCCTGGCTGACCCGGGCCGCCAGGGCCGCCGAGCGGGTGCCCTGGCTGGCACCCCTGGTGACCGCCGCGGCACGGCCCATATGCAATACCTTGACGGCACTTGATAACACCAGCACATCGACCGATGCCCAGCCGACATCCCCCGCGGTGAGTTCTTCACCGCTGCGGTATTTGGTTTCCAGGGTGCGGATGCCGCTGGTAAAGAACTGGTTCACGCCTTCCAGCATGCGCTCGGTCACGATCCACTCGGTTTCTCCCTGGGGGGTCACAACAAACTGGCCGAGAAAATCATGGCCTTCACGCTTGATGAAGTTGACGGCATACCAGCCCCGTTCTTCCGGAGACAATCGCTGAAACCGGTCCGTAGCCAGGGCCGCGGCGCCAGCCTCTTCCGGGGTAGCGGTAAAATACTGCTTGATGGCCTGGTAGCGCTGGTCCGCCTGGTTTATCAGCTCAATAGTGTGGATGGGTCGGGCCAGAAAGTGCTGGATCGGGGGAAGCACCGTTTCCCCGTAGCGCAGCAGTATCTCCTGAAATTCAGGCTCCTTGCCATAGAGCGAAAACACACGGCTGGCCATGCCCGGATAACGGATAAACGCCGCCTGCGCCTTTACCAGCAGCAGCGGGTCATCGGTAAGATCCAGCAGTACCGCCTGCACCCCGACCGGCACTTCTTCTATGCCCGGAAACCCCTGCAACACATCGCCGGCCTGAATTCGTATCAGTTTCTGCTCAATGGGCACCGGGCGGACGGCCGCACTGAACATCGCCGCCAGTAACAGGGCCAGGCCACAAATCATAAATAGCTTCTTCACAGACTCACCAGTCAGTATCACTCAATAGTCAGGGGTATATCCGGTTTGTTCCGGGTCGGCAACTGTTAACTGTATCTGACTTGAGAGCATGGGGCTGTGGAGAGGGGCTTTCCGTGTGGGCCAAGTGGCAGAAGGTACTTGGTTACTGCCCCGGACTCTGCTGGTGTCGGTCTGAGTCCGGGGTCTGAGGCTGGATACCCGACAGCCCGGCATGGTGCAGGCAGTTCTCAGCAGCGATTAAGTGAATGCTGGAGCATCGAGCCGAGCTGACAATTGTATCCATCCCCTAAAATCGGTGCATGTATCATTAGCGTTCTTCGGCCTACAATGAGGCAAACGGAGAACAACATGAAAAAATTACGCTATAGCGAGTCGCAGATTGTCAAGATCCTGAAAGAGGTCGAAGGCGGTTGTCTGGTCAAGGAAGTCTGTCGGGAATACGGCATCTCCGATGCGACCTACTACAACTGGAAGTCCAAATACGGTGGCATGGAAGCCTCCGATGTGAAACGTCTCAAGGAGCTGGAGGAGGAGAACCGCCGCCTGAAGCAGATGTACGCCGAGCTCAGTCTCGACCACAAGTTGCTGAAGGACGTCATCGAAAAAAGCTGTAAAGCCGGCGGTTCGACGAGAGTTGGTTGATTACCTCAAGCAAGTTCATGGCGTCACTACACGCCGGGCCTGCAGGGTCGCTGGCATCGGTGACTCGCTACCGCCCAGATACGTCTAGAGACACGCCGGTGATAGCTGCCCATCAGAACGCAGCTGAACGTTATCCCGCCTATGGCTTCAACAAACTGTTCAAAGTGCTGAGACGGTGGGGACATGGCTGGAATCACAAGCGGGGCGCCGACTGTACTGTGCACTGAGTCTGAACATGTATGTGTTCAGGAACCTCACCGAAGTTCGGGTGCTGACCGAATCCTGGATGACGGAATACAACGATGAACGCCCCCACGACTCCCTGGAGGATCTGACGCCATGGGAATACTTGGCGAAACACCAACGGGCGGAAAACTCTAATTTTCGGTGTAACTAAAACAGGGATGTTTACAGGTTGAATAAAAAATCCGTAACCGGCAAGCCGGTTACGGATCGGGTTTATGTGCGGTGAGCGGTTCAACTTGCCGGTGTAACCGGTTTTATTGCGGCTGTGGGCGTTTCCTCTTTTTCTCCGCTCAGGTAGAGCTCATCTTCAAGCGCTGGAAACACACCGCGTTTGAGTTGCCATTTACTGACCAGCATGACCAGGAAGGGGGATACCATGGCCGTCACTACCACAGCGGCGGCAACTTGCACTGTGGCGGCATCTTGCACGGCCAGAAAACTGGGGTCAACGGCCGCTACGGCGGCCGGTGTGGCAATGGCGTTGCCGGCGGTGGTGCTTTCACAGGCGCCTGAGATGACATTACGGGTCGGTTTGGGGTGGCGGCGCAGCAAATGCCAGATATAAATAGCCAGAATGGCCAGGCCACCAGAAACCACAACGGTCAGCACACCAAGCAGCACCCCCGCCGAGCCGGATGACATCAGCACAGAAAAGTTGATGCCAGACCCTAAGGCAAAGGCGGCAAAGGGAATAATCAAACGTTCACCCGGCCCAAGGAAGTCACGGACGGTGGGGCTCATATTTCCCAATATAAAGCCGAACACGATGGGCCCGACTACGGCCACCAGCGCCATCAGCGGGAAGTCCGCCAGCCCGGCAACACCCAGGGCAATCAGGGTAAGAAAAGGGCCGTCATTCAGCGAAAGTACTGAAATGGCGCCTTTATCTGTTTTATTGCCGAATTCACTGGTGAGTGCCACATAAAGCGCTCCATTGGAATTGCCCATGGCGGCAATCACGGCCAGAGGGATCAACCCCCAAAAGGTACCATCCGGCGTTAGAAACGCAACGGAAAGGCCAACCAGTACAGCGGCCGCATATTTACCGATAAGTAGGGCCAGGCCTTTTTCCAGTGCGGGCAGTGCGGCTTTGACCTTAATTTGAGAACCCATACACACAAAAAATAGGCCAATCAGTACCGGGGCGCCATTTTTAAACAGGGCGGTAGTGAAAGAGCCGATATCGAGGACCTGAGGAAACAGCGTATTAACCAGGGCGCCCAGCAGCAATGGCACAACCATGAGCGCACCAGGGATTTTTGCTAATAATTTGAACATACATCAACCTTCCTTAGTTTAAGTATTATGCAGCAGGGGTATTAAAATCAGCGGTTTTGATGGTCATCGTTAAACCGGGCATCCAGACATCTGACCAAGCCGACCAGGGAAGCCAGGTAGCTGTATTGACGCAGGCCCATGGTCAGGCTCAGGGCCTGGCTGGTCATGCCGGATTCCAGCCGAGTATGCGGAGAGGCTTTGGCAAAGTGGTTAACCGTATTGGCGAAATGGGTTTCGGCATAGGGTTTTCCTGACATCTCAAAGGCTTCTCTAATTCCTTCGGCATAGGTCTGCATGCCGGCCGGATTGATGATCCAGGCATCGACTGTCCGTTTTTTGGTATGGATCCAGTCCAGAATATCGCCGTCGAGGTTGGCTACCAGCGATTCAATGGTAATGCCCAGCGCGGCTCCCCAGTTTTTGTTCAACTGGTCAAGTTCATCCCGATTAATAGTGCCGTATTTACTGGCATCCCGCCGGCCGAGGGTGGACATATTGGGCCCGTCGATAATACCAATGACCCAGTTGTTGGATGAGAGCCGGAGGTCGGACAGTGTGGCGTTTATGTTCATTCTGTTACTCCCTCTGCTTATTGATGAGCGACAAAATCATCCAGATAGTTCGCCATGGCAACTAGTGCCGCAGTGTAGGAGTGTTCACCAAAACCACTGACCAGGCCGGTGGCCGAGGCAGTAAGGCGGGATTCAAGGCGAATATGTGGGGAAACCTTGGCAAAGTGCTTTACTGTGTTAAAGAAATGCACTTCTACAAAGGGTTTGCGGGTTTCTTCAAGCGCGTGGCGCAGGCCCTCGCTGTAGGTGGTCAGGCCACCGGGATTCACTATCAACGCATCAAAGTTCTGGGCGTTGCTATGCAGCCACTCCAGGATTTTTCCTTCGTAATTAGAGGTGAAGTTAACGACTTCAACTCCCAGCCCCTGGCCTATCTGCTGGGTCATGTCACACAGGGCTTGCCAGGAGCTGAGGTGATGATCACGCCCGCCTTGAGCCTGACTGATATTACCGATATTGGGCCCATCGATAATGCCGATCCGCCATTTTTTTTGCGAGTCTGAAAGCCTAAGTGAGCAGGATGAATTCATAACAACCTCCATGTTGAGTTTGGTGAGTACGGAGCTTTTCAGACCTCTGGCCACCACACGGCCATGGCGGTCACAGATAACTTGTGAGGGCACATGGTTGTGATGTTAACTATGGTGATTACAATGTGGAGTGTTACCTCATAATTGTAAGCTTTTGTTTTTTAGTGATATGAATCCGTGAATTTGATGTTACGGGGGGAAGGGTGAGGATGACCAATACTAAGTAGGTCTCAGTTGATACCCTTAAGGTATGGGGTTAGGGCATTTTCGGTACTTCAGCGGGCTGCCGGAATAGGCGCTTAGCCTGTTTAACCAAATGCGATTTGTCATCGGGAAGCTTCATTGCCGTGGCTAGGGCACAGGCATTGACTAAGCTGTAGGCTGGTTTACTGCAGGGTATCACGATGAAATTAAACCACTTCAATATCGTCAGAGATATTGCGGTGGGGTCGCCCCTCCTGCAGAGGCTACTGCTCTTACAGTATGCTGTGGGAGGCCCGATCCCGGGGCGATATGGCCGCCAGGCCAGAAAACAAAAAGCCGTAGGCAAAACCATTCGTTCTGCTTACGGCTTATTACTGACAGCTTAGGGCTTACAGCTTTGTTGTTGCGGCCTTCATCTCTTTCACGAAGACGGTCAGGGCGTCGAGCATGGCCTGGGGTTGCTCCAGATGCTGCTCGATGATCTTGACCACGGCGGAGCCGGAGATGGCACCGGCGGCACCGGCGTTGATGGCATCGCGCACCTGATCGGGGGTGGAGATACCAAAGCCGAGCAGCGAGGGCGGGGCATTATATTTGGCCAAGGTAGCCAGCAGGGTGTCTACCGGTTTGCCGGCCTTGGTTTCGGCGCCGGTGACCCCGGCGCGGCTCAGCAGGTAAGTGTAGCCCGAGCCGGTTTCGGCCACCGCCTTCAGGGTGGCTTCGTCTCCGTTGGGCGGGGCGATAAAGATGGTTTCTATGCCGGCCCGGTCGGCGGCATCCTTGAACGGCTCGGCCATTTCCAGCGGCACATCGGCCACCAGTACCGAATCCACCCCGGCGGCGGCGGCACGGCCATAGAAGCTGTCCAGCCCCGGCGCATACACCAGGTTGGCATACACCAGCAGGCCGATGGGCAGCTCAGGGTATTTCTCCCGCACCTTTTTCAGCATGTCAAAGCAGAGCTGAGAATTGGTACCGGCATTGCGGGCACGCAGGGTGGCGGCCTGGATGGTGGGGCCGTCGGCCACCGGATCGGAGAACGGAATGCCCAGCTCCAGGGCATCGGCGCCACCGGCCACCAGGGCATCAATCACCTTGAGAGAATGCTCGGGGGTGGGATCGCCGAGGGTCACGAAAGGTACGAAGGCGCCTTCGTTGTTGGCCTTCAATTGGTCAAACAGGCGCTGGTAGCGGCTCATTTCATTTCTCCTTTCTGCTCCAGAATATCGGCGACGGTGAAGATGTCCTTGTCACCACGACCGGACAGGTTGACCACCAGCACCTGTTCTTTTTCCGGCTCGGCCTCGGCCATCTTCAGGGCATAGGCCAGGGCATGGGAGGATTCCAGCGCCGGAATAATACCTTCATTGCGGGCCAGGGCCTGGAAGGCGTTCAGTGCCTCATCATCGGTGACCGACACATACTGGGCGCGGCCGGTGGTGGCAAGAAACGCGTGCTGGGGCCCGACCGAGGGGAAGTCCAGCCCGGCAGACACCGAATAGGACTCTTCCACCTGGCCGTCGGCGTCGTGCATCATCAAGGAGAGCATGCCGAAGAACACGCCCTTGGTGCCTTCCCCCAGGGTGGCGCCGTGCTCGCCGGTTTCAATGCCCTTGCCGGCGGGCTCCACGCCAATCAGTTTGACCTGCTCTTCATCGATAAAGTCGGCGAACAGGCCGATGGCGTTGGAGCCGCCGCCCACACAGGCGATCACCGCGTCGGGCAGGCGCGCTTCGTGCTCCATGATCTGTACCCTGGCTTCTTCGCCGATCATGCGCTGGAACTCGCGCACTATGGTGGGGAAGGGGTGTGGGCCGGCGGCGGTGCCCAGCATGTAGTGGGTGGTTTCGTAGTTGGCGGTCCAGTCGCGCAGGGCTTCGTTGCAGGCGTCCTTGAGGGTGGCGGCACCGGAGTGCACCGGCACCACCTTGGCGCCCATCAGCTCCATGCGGAATACGTTGGGCTTCTGCCGTTCGCAGTCCTTGGCGCCCATGTAAACGATGCATTCCATGCCCATCAGGGCACAGGCCAGGGCGGTGGCCACGCCGTGCTGACCGGCGCCGGTTTCGGCAATGATGCGCTTCTTGCCCATACGCTTGGCGAGCAGCGCCTGGCCCAGCACCTGGTTGGTCTTGTGGGCGCCGCCGTGCAGCAGATCTTCCCGCTTCAGGTAGATGCGGGTTTTGGTGTTGGCGGCCAGGTTGCGCACCCGGGTCAGCGGGGTGGGGCGGCCGGCGTATTCGGCGAGCAGCTCGCGAAACTCGCGCTCGAATTCGGGATCCTGCTCGGCATCCACAAAGGCCTGCTCCAGCTGCAGCAGGGCCGGCATCAGGATCTGGGGCACATACATGCCGCCAAATTCGCCGAAAAAGGGGTTAAGTAAGCTCATTATTTGGTTATCCTGCGTCCGTAATGTCTGAGAGAAGCGAAGGCGGCGTTCAGTTTGGCCGGATCTTTCTGCCCGGGGGCGCTTTCTACGCCGGAATTCAAATCCAGGCCAATGCAGCCCAGGCTGGCGGCCTGAGCCGCGTTGGCCGGGGTCAGGCCGCCGGCCAGCATGGCGTTGGTCTTGTCGATGTCATTCAGCAGTGACCAGTCAAAGGCCTGGCCGGTGCCGCCGCTCTGGCTGCCAACCTGGGTGTCAAACAATAGCCGGTCGGCCTGTTGTGGCAGGGCGGGCAGGCTGTCGGCCACCGGCACAGCTTTCCATACCGCGACCCCGGGCAGCTGCTGTTTCAGCTCGCCGATATAGGCGTCGTCTTCATTGCCGTGCAGCTGCACCGCAGAGAGGCCCAGCTCGCGGGCGGTCGTGGCTACTTCGCCAACGCCGTGGTTCTGGAATACCCCCACGTAATTGAGCGGGGCGCCGGCCATCACGGCGCGGGCCTGCTCCATATTCACGCAGCGCGGGCTCTTGGCCACGAAGATCAGGCCACCAAACACGGTGCCGGCCTGACAGGCGGCGGTGGCGTCTTCCGGCCGGGTCAGGCCGCAGACCTTGTTGTCACCCAGGATCAACCGGCGGGCAGCCAGGTCCAGGTTATCTTCGGCCATCAGCGAGCTGCCCACCAGGAAACCGTCCGCGTGGGCGGACAGTTCCTTGACCTGGCTGTGCCGGTAGATACCGGATTCGGATATTACCAGGCGATCGTCGGGGATCAGCGCCGAAAGCACCTTGGTGCGTTCGAGATCTATGCTCAGATCGCGCAGGTCGCGGTTGTTGATGCCGACGACTTTGGCGTCAAGCGCAATGGCGCGCTGTACTTCTTCCGGGCTGATCACCTCGGTAAGCACCCCCATGTTCAGGGACTTGGCCACGGCGGCAAGCTCGCGGTACTGGTTGTCGTCGACCACCGACAGCATCAGCAGGATGGCGTCGGCCTGGTAGTGGCGGGCCAGCTTGATCTGGTAGGGATCGATGATGAAGTCCTTGCAGATCACCGGCTGGCTGACTCGGCTGCGTACCCGGGAAACGAACTCGAACTGGCCCTGAAAGTATTTCTCGTCGGTGAGTACCGAAATGGCCGAGGCGTAACGACCGTAGGTATCGGCGATGGCCTCAGGGTTGAAGTCCTCGCGGATCAGTCCCTTGGAGGGGGACGCCTTCTTGCATTCGAGGATAAAGGCCGGCTTGCCGGCGGCCAGGGCGGCCTCGAAATGGCGATCGCTGGGCACCAGCGAGGCTTCAAAACTGGCCAGCGGCTGGCTCTGCTTGCGGGCTTCCACCCAGGTTTTCTTGTCGGCGACGATTTTGCCGAGCACCGTAGTTAACATTGACTCATCTCCGCCAGTCGTTTGGCTACATCCATTGCTTTGCCCGAGCTTAACACAGACAGTACCCGATCAACGCCCTGTTTGAGGTCGTCGGCCTGGCCGTCCATCAGCAGCAGCGGCGCCACGTTCAGGGCGATCACCGAACGCTGAGCTTCGGTGCCCCGGCCGGCCAGCAGCTCCAGGGTGATTTCCTTGTTCTCTTCCGGGGTGCCGCCCTGGATGGCGCCGATGTCATGGCGCGAGAGTCCCAGCTGTTCCGGGGTGATCTGGTATTCCCTGATCTGGCCGTCGACTATCTCCGCTACCTGGGTGGGGCCATGGATGGCGATTTCATCCAGGCCGCTGCCGTGTACCACCATGCCCCGCTTCAGGCCCATGGCGCTGAGGGTTTCGGCGATGGGGGTCACCAGCGCGGGCGCATAGACCCCGAGCAGCATGAAGTCGGGCCGGGCCGGGTTGATCAGCGGGCCCAGCACATTGAAGATGGTGCGGGTCTTCAGTGCCTGGCGCACCGGCATGGCGTGGCGAAAACCGCCATGGTAGTGGGGCGCGAACAGGAAGCAGATATTCAGCTCGTCCAGGCAGCGACGGGCGGTTTCCGGGCTCATATCCAGGCGGATACCCAGCCGGTCGAGCAGATCGGAAGAGCCGGACTTGCTTGATACCCCGCGGTTGCCGTGTTTGGCGACCTTGACGCCGCAGGCGGCGGCCACCAGCGCCGAGGTGGTGGACACATTGATGGTGTTCATGCCGTCGCCACCGGTACCGACGATATCGCAGAAGGCGTAATCGGGCCGGGGGAAGGAGCTGGCCGCCTCCAGCAGGGCACTGGCCGCGCCGGCGATCTCGTCTATGCTCTCGCCCTTGATCTTGAGCGAGGTCAGCAGGGAGGCGAGCACGATGGGATCCATTTCGCCGCGGATCATCTGGCCGAACAGGGCCTGCGCTTCCTCACGGCTGATATCCTGGCCCCGGTACAGCTTTTCGAGGGCGGTAGTCATGGTTGGATCTCCTTGTCGGTAATAAAGGCCAGGCTCTGGGCCAGCAGGCGGGCCCCGTCTGTGGTCATGATGGATTCGGGATGGAACTGGTAGCCGAGTACCCGGTTGGCGCGATCGAGCACCGCCATGGTCATGCCCTGATAGTCGGCAATCACCTCCAGGGTGTCGGGGATCTCGTTGCCTACCAGGGAGTGATAGCGGGCCACCGGCAGCGGATGGGGCAGGCCGGCGAACATGTCGCGGCCCGAGTGGTGAATCAGCGAACTCTTGCCGTGTTTGATCTCGCCGGCGGTCTCTACCTTGCCGCCGTAATGTTCCACTATCGCCTGGTGGCCGAGACAGATGCCGATAATGGGGAAGCGTCCCTTGCACAGGCCGATAAGCTCGGGCATGACCCCGGCGTCGCAGGGCTTGCCCGGGCCGGGAGAGAGCACCAGCACCGGGTTGGGAGCCTGTTCCATGGCCGCGATCAGCTGGGCGGCGGGCACCGTATTGCGATAGATATGCACGGTGGCGCCGAGGGCGCGAAACTGATCCACCAGGTTGTAGGTGAAGGAGTCGTAGTTATCGAGCAGAAACAGGGTATTAGTCATGGCTTACCTCCGCCAGGGTCTTGCCGTGGGCCAGGGCGATGGCATTGAGCACCGCCGCCGCCTTGTTGCGGGTTTCATCGGCTTCCGCCTGGGGCAGGGAATCATAGACAACCCCGGCTCCGGCCTGCACATGGGCCACGCCGTGTTTGACGAAGGCCGAGCGGATCACGATACAGGTATCCATGTCGCCCAGGCCGTTGAGGTAGCCGACGGCACCGCCGTAGCTGCCGCGCCGGCTTTGCTCGACCATGCGGATCAGCTCGCTGGCGCGGATCTTGGGGGCGCCGGTGAGGGTGCCCATGTTCATGCAGGCCTGATAGGCGTGCAGGGCGTCCAGGTCATGGCGCAGGGTGCCCACCACCCGCGACACCAGGTGCATCACATGGCTGTAGCGGTCGACGCTGAGCAGATCCTTCACGTAGCGGCTGCCGGGCTCGCTGATGCGGGCGATGTCGTTGCGCGCCAGATCCACCAGCATCAGGTGCTCGGCGGTTTCTTTCTCGTCCTGGCGCAGATCCAGCTCGATACGGCCGTCCAGATCCAGGTTGATGCTGCCGTCCGGGTTGAAGCCGCGCTTGCGGGTGCCGGCGATGGGGTACATTTCCACCTGACGGTTGCCGTGGTCAAACTTGACCGAACTCTCCGGACTGGCACCGAACAGGATGAAGTCCTGATCGTTGACGTAGAACATATAGGGGCTGGGATTGGTCTGCTTGAGCTTGCGGTAGGCGGCCAGCGGGCTCGGGCAGGGCAGGCTGAAGCTGCGCGACGGCACCACCTGGAAGATGTCGCCGACCATGATATGGCCCTTGAGCCGCTCCACATCGGCGCGGAACTCGGTATCGCTCTTGCTGGCATGGATCTGGCCCTTGAGCTCGGCACAGGCCTGGGGCTGGGCATGTTCTTCTCCGCAGGAGACGGCCAGCTCGTTCAGGCGGGCGCTCAGGCGGGCCTGTTCGGCCGGGTCGAACACGCAGGCCGACAGCTGGCAGTGGCTGCGCTTGTGATCCAGGGTGATCAGGGTTTCCGCCAGATAGAAGCAAAAGTCAGGGCAGTCGTTGATGCCTTCTTCGACCTGCTGCAGGTTTTCGAAGCCGGCGATCAGGTCGTAGGCGAAGGTGCCGGCCAGGAAGATATGCTGCTGGCCCTGGGGGGCATGAAAGCGGGTCAGGATCAGGCGCAGGGTATCGAGCACGGAGGCGGCCTTGAGTCGGCTGTCCTCGTCCAGGTTGGCATCGGCCTGGGGGAAGTCGATACCCAGTTCATTGCCGTTACGCAGGCCGCCGAGGGCCTGTTCGAGCAGCACCAGGGCGGGCAGGCCGTTGGCGTTGAGGGCGGTGAGCGTCACCTGCCGATGGCGGCAGACCAGGCGTAAACAGGCATCCAGCATCAGCAGGCTCTGGGTACCGGCCTTGGTATCGATTTCGGCGGATTCGAGCAGGATGCTGTTGTCGCCGGGTTGGGAAAGTGCACTGAAGAGGGCCAGGGGATCCCCAGTGTAGGGGGCCTCTTGCGATAAAACCTGGAGCTGACCTTGCGCCATTATGGATTCCTTTTGCTGTTAGTTGCGGTCATCGGGTATTTGTCTGATGACCTGACTGGCAATGTCATTGTCGGTAATGGTGATGAACGACGGCTGTACCGGCGTAAAGAAGGGTTGCTGGGTTAGCCATCGCCAAAAAATACCGTTTGTCGGTTTCATCGGATCACCTTTTGCTGGATAATAAAAAAGCCCGCATGGTTGCGGGCTTTTGGTTTTCGCTGATCGTAAAACAAACACAGCAAATCACACCACCCGCTTCAGGGAGTGTGCCACCACCAAATGGTCAGAGTGGAAAATTGCCGGTTCATCACGCTCATCTCGTTAATCAGAAACTGGACATAGTAAAACGATAATCAGGGGGGCAAGTCAACCCCAACCACAGGATTTTTTATGCGAATCGATCTGCACAGCCATTCCACCGCCTCGGATGGCCAGCTCAGCCCTGCCGAGCTGCTGGCCCGGGCGGCGGAAAAAGAGGTGGATGTGCTGGCGCTGACCGACCACGATACGGTAGCCGGCTTGGCCGAAGCCAGGCTGGCGGCCGCACGGCATGGCGTCCGGCTGATCGACGGGGTGGAGATTTCCTGCCTGTGGGAAAGCAAGGAAATTCATGTGGTCGGCCTGAATATCGATCCGGAGCACGGCCAGCTTATCCAATTGCTCGATGAGCAGCAGCGGCGGCGCGAAGCGCGGGCGAGGCTGATGGGCGAACGGCTGGCCAAGGCCCGTTTTCCGGGGGGCTATGAAGGAGCCCGGGCGCTGGCCGGGAATGCCCCTATCACCCGCACCCATATGGCGCGCTGGCTGCTGAGCCAGGGGGCGGCCGACAACATGGGCAAGGTATTCAAGAAATACCTGAGCCGGGGCAACCCGGGCTATGTGCCGCCCGCCTGGTGCCCGCTGGCCGAAGCGATTGCAACCATTCAGCAGGCGGGCGGCGCGGCGGTGGTCGCCCACCCGACCCGCTACGATTTGTCGAACAAGTGGATCAAGCGGCTGTTGGCGGATTTTGCCGAGGCCGGCGGCGACGCCATGGAGGTCTCCATGGCTCAGCAGAGTCCCCAGGAACGTGCTAATTTGGGACAGTGGAGCCAGGAATTCAAGTTGTCGGCCTCGGTCGGTTCGGATTTTCATTTTCCCAGCCACTGGCGGGAGCTGGGGCGCCAGCTCTGGCTGCCCAAAGACGCCAGCCCCGTATGGACGCGTTTTATCTAAATCATTCCGGGAGGAATTATGAGTCAATTTTTTGAAATCCATCCAGACAACCCCCAGCCCCGGCTGATCAACCAGGCGGTGGCGATAGTGCGCCAGGGCGGGGTGCTGGTGTATCCCACCGATTCCGGTTACGCCATCGGCTGCCTGGTGGGAGACAAGGGGGCCATGGAGCAGATCTGCCGCATCCGCAAGATTGAAAAGGAGCACAACTTCACCCTGGTGTGCCGGGATCTGTCCGAACTGTCGTTTTACGCCCGGGTCGAGAACTCCGTGTTCCGGCTGATGAAAAACAATACCCCCGGCGCCTACACCTTTATCCTGCGGGCCACCAAGGAAGTGCCCAAGCGGCTGCAGAACCCCAAACGCAAGACCATAGGCCTGCGGGTGCCGGATCATGCCATCAGCCTGGCCCTGCTCGAGGCCCTGGGTGAACCGCTGATGTCCTGCAGCCTGATCCTGCCGGGCGAGGAAGAGGCGGAATACGATCCTCAGTTGATCCGCCAGCGGCTGGAAAAGCAGGTTAACCTGATTATCGACGGCGGCGTGCTGGATCCCAGGCCCACCACCGTTATCGATTTATATGATGAAACGCCGATCATCGTGCGCCAGGGCGCCGGCGATGTCCGCCCCTTTGAGTAAGGCCAGATTGCAATGACTGAAAAATTACAGAAGGTACTGGCCCGCGCCGGTAAAGGCTCGCGCCGCGAGATCGAAGAGCTGATCAGCCACGGCCGAGTCAGCGTCAACGGCCAGGTGGCCAAGCTGGGGGATCGGGTGACCGGTGCCGAGAACATCCGGGTCGACGGCCATGTGGTGGAAACCCAGGCCCCGGCGGAGATCGTCTGCCAGGTGCTGGCCTACCACAAGCCCGAAGGCGAGGTCAGCACCCGCAAGGATCCGGAAGGCCGGCCGACCGTCTTCGACCGCCTCCCCAAGCTGCAGGGCGCCCGCTGGGTGGCCGTCGGCCGGCTGGATGTGAACACCTCGGGCCTGCTGCTGTTTACCACAGACGGCGAGCTGGCCAACCGGCTGATGCACCCGCGCCACGAAATCGACCGTGAATACGCGGTGCGGGTCTTCGGCGAGGTGAACGAGGCCATGTTGCAGCGGCTGCGCAAGGGCGTGATGCTGGAAGATGGCCTGGCCAAGTTTGAAACCCTGAAATACAGCGGCGGCGAAGGCATGAACCACTGGTTCCATGTCACCCTAAAAGAAGGCCGTAACCGGGAAGTACGCCGGTTGTGGGAGTCCCAGGAGGTGCAGGTCAGCCGGCTGATCCGGGTCCGTTACGGCAAGATAGAGCTGCCGCGCACCCTGCCCCGGGGCGGCTGGGCCGAGCTGCCGCTGGAGCAGGTCAACTACCTGCGCAAGGAAGTGGGCCTGGATGCGGAGGAACGCAGCAAGGTGGATGTGCACGCCCCCGAGCGCTACAAGCAGGTGGCGCAGATCCGCAAGGCGGTGCGCAAGCATAACTCGCGGGTCAAGGGCACCCAGAAGAAAGAGACCCCGGCCCGTCCGCGCAGCCCGGGCCAGCGCCAGAAGCGCAAGACCCGCATGTAAAGGCAGCCACTAGCGGTAAGGCAAACGGCGCCGGGGTTTCAACCCTGGCGCCGTTTTTGTTGGTCCTATGGCCTTGGGGGCCCGCGATGTGGAAGGCCTGAGGCCGGCCCCGGGGCGATTGGCTCAGACCGCGAATTCCCTGCGGGAAAACACCACCCGCTGCTCCGGGGTCATCTTGATATCCCGGCCCAGCTTTTCGATCTTCTTGAGTCGGGGGACCAGGCCGGCGCCGTTGGCGGTCTGGATCGCCAGCCCGGGGCGGGCATTCAGCTCCAGCAACATGGGGCCCTTCTGCTTGTCCAGCACCATGTCGGTGCCGATGTAACCCAGCCCCGACATCTCGTAGCAGGAGGAAGACAGGCTGAGCATCTCTTCCCAGTAAGGTACCTTGAGCTCCAGCAGATCCCGCCCGGTGTCCGGGTGGTAACGGATCGGCAGGTTGTGCTGCACGGCGCGGATCGCCCGGCCGGTATTGATATCCAGCCCGACGCCCACGGCGCCCTGGTGCAGGTTGGCCTTGCCGTCCGAGGCATCGGTCGACAGCCGCATCATGGCCATGACCGGAAAGCCCTTGAACACGATGATGCGGGTGTCGGGCACGCCCTCGAAGGAGAAGCCTTCAAACACATCGTCGAAGTTGATCAGCGCCTCGATCAGCGCCACATCCGGTTTGCCCCCCAAAGAGAACAGGCCGGCGAGGATATTGGAGATATGTCGCTCCAGATCCCCTATGGTTTCTTCCTTGCCGCTGGGTTTGATGAAGCGCTCCTGGTCGTGGCGCTCGATCACCAGTATGCCCTTGCCGCCCGAACCCTTGGCCGGTTTGATGCAGAAGCCCGGCCAGTCCTTGATCATCTCCCACAGGTGAGAGACCTGGTGCTGATACTCCACCACCCCGATCAGCTCGGGCACGGTGACACCGGCTTCCAGGGAGATACGCTTGGTGTGCAGCTTGTTATCCACCAGCGGATAGAGCCGGCGCGGATTATAGCGGCTGATATAGGAAATATTGCGCTTGTTCATGCCCATGATGCCCATGCGACGCAGGGCAAAGGGGGAGGCATACTCCTTGAAGATGTTCCTGAGCATATCAGTCACCGCTCACCAGGGGTTTAAAGCGCTTCAACTCCAGCAGGCGGTAGCCGGTGTAGTTACCGAGCACCAGTACCGCAGCCATCACCACCAGCTGCAATCCCAGGAAGTTGAAGGTGAGGTGGCGGATCAGCTCGTTGTTCATCGCCAGGAAGGCGGCCACCGCGACCAGCAGCGAGCCACCACCCTGCTTGACCACTTCCTTGACGCCCTCTTCCTCCCACAGGATGGACATCCGCTCTATGGTCCAGGCCAGGATGATCATCGGGAAGAAGGTGATCTTCATGCCCTGGGTCAGCCCCAGCTGATAGGCCACTATGCTGAAGAAGCCGATGATGCCGATCACCATGATGATCACCGCCGAGATCCGCGCCACCAGCAGCAGGTTGAGGTGCGACAGGTAGGAACGCAGCACCAGGCCGGTGCCGACGATCAGCAGGAAGCCGACCAGGCCGGTGAGCAGGCTGGTCTGGATAAAGGCCATGGCGATCAATACCGGCATAAAGGTGCCCGAGGTCTTGACCCCGACGATGATGCGCAGAAACACCACCATCAGCACCCCGATGGGGATCAGCAGTATGCCCTTGAACAGCGCCTGCTCTTCCAGGGGCAGGTTGTAGAGGGAGACGTTGATCCAGTCCGGCTCATCGAACTTCTGGGCCAGGGCGACGTTGACCGGGCGCTCCTGCTCCAGCATGGTGAAGGTGACCCGGGAGTTGGAGCCGCCGACCAGATCCAGCACAGGCGCCGAATGGTATTCCCACAGCAGCAGGTTGTCCTGTTGTCCCTGCCGGCCGGTGACGGGATTAAATATTTCGTAACGATCCCCTTCATACACCTGCAGTATATCCACCAGTGGCTGACGGCGGCGGCCGTCTTCCAGCTCCAGGCCCTTCAGCAGCCGGGCGGGGACCTCGGCCCGGTTGAGCAGATCCAGCAGCAGCTTGCCTGGTGTCTTGTACTGGGCCAGCAGCTCGGCATTCTGTCCCTTGTTGGCGAGCTCCTTGAGCAGCTCCCGGGTCAGGGTGATGCCGTCGGCGGATCTTTCCTGGGCCGCCGCCAGCACCTGATCCATGGCGGTGGCATAGGGTTCGCCGACGGTCACGCCGTGAATCTCGGGGATCTCGGTCGAGAGCAGTTCCTTGGCGAAGGGATCCCGCATCATGTCGACCTTGTAGTAGAGCTCCTGGGGTCCGTCGGCCGCCCGGATCGACCATTCGGCGCGGGTATTGCCGGTGGCGTCGACAAACGACAGGCCATAGCCGGGAGAGGCGGCGGACTCGTTCATCAGGGTAAAGCCGGGCTGGCTGCCGGGAATGGCCAGCGAGGCCTTGACCGGCTTGCCGTTGGCTTCAAATTCCACCTTGGCTTCAATCGACCAGATCTGGCGCTTTTCACCCGGCAGCCAGGGCACTTCATAGACGAAGTGTCGATGCAGCATCATGGCCAGCCCGACGATAAACAGGGCGGCAACAATCAGATAAAACGGCTTGCGTGAGTACATATAACCTACTTGTCAGCGGCTTTGGGACGCTTAGGGGTGCCCTGTACGTTCTGACGGGCAATATCCACCACGGCGATGTCTTTTAAAAATTCGCGACCCAGCAATATCGGGTAGGACATCTGGGAGCGATCGGTCAGGGTAAACTCGGTCTTTTCCGACAGCCTGCCGATATGCATGGTCAGCGCCACCACCGGACGGCGCTCGCTGTCATCGGCGGATGCCTGGCGGATACGGACCCGGCGCACCAGGGGGGTTTCCACCTTCAGCTCTTCGGCCACGCCTTCGTGGGCCATGCTGAAGCTGACCCAGCGTTTGCCGTCCCGCTCGAATACGGTGATGTCCTTGGCGCTGAGCGAAGAGGTGGTGGCGCCGGTATCGATGCGCGCCGGGAAGACGTCATTGACCGCCTCCAGCCAGACATCTTCGGTTTCCCCGACGATCAGCTTGCCGTCCCGGGTTTCGTCATCCGGGTAATCGGCGATGTCTGCCGCAGGAGAGGCCGGCGGCTGTTGCGTGGGCGACGGGGGAGGCGTCACGAGGCGCTTTTTCAAGGACTTTATCTCCTGTTGCAGTGCCTTCATATAGGCATGATGATTGGCACTTAGCTGGGTATTCTGGTTAAACATAGTCGCGGTCAGCCGGCCCTCCAGGCTGTTGAGGGAAGCCTCCAGCTGATCTTCGGTTACCGGTGCGGGCTCCGGCGGCGCTTCCTGCCCGGATTGCAGGGCGCAGCCTGTCAGCGCCAGTGGCAACAACAGTGATATCACGGCTTTGTTCATATTTCCCCTCTTGCTGTTTGTTGGCTATCGGCGGGCTTGATGGCGACGATAATGGCCCGTTTGGGCGCCGGATAGCCTTCTATGGTTTTGCCCGGATCCGCTGGATCGAGGAAGTCGGTCAGCGATTCGTTGCGCATCCAGTCGGTACTGCGCTGTTCGTCCACTGTTGTCAGGCTTTCATCCACCACCCGTATGTCTTCAAAGCCGCACTTTTCCAGCCAGCCCACCAGTGCCCGGGTGCTGGGAATAAACCAGACATTGCGCATTTTTCCGTAGCGTTCACCGGGCACCAGTACCTGGTGTTCATTGCCGTCGATGACCAGGGTTTCCAGTACCAGCTCACCGCCGGCGCGTAGCTGGGACTTGAGCTGCAGCAGGTGATCTATCGGCGAGCGTCTGTGGTAGAGCACGCCCATGGAAAACACCGTATCGAAGGCCCTGAGTTCGGGCAACTCCTCAATACCCAAGGGTAGTAGCTGGACGCCCCGGTAGGCATTGGCAAAATGACGCACCGCTTCGAACTGGCATAAAAACAGCTGCGACGGATCTATGCCTACCACCAGCTTGGCACCGGCACCGGCCATGCGCCACATGTGGTAGCCGCTGCCGCAGCCCACATCCAGCACATAGCGATGTTGTAACGGGCTGATATGATCTTTCAGCCGGTCCCACTTCCAGTCGGAACGCCATTCGGTGTCGATATGGATGCCGTGGATATGGAAGGGACCCTTGCGCCAGGGATGAAACTGGCGCAACAGGCTCTCGATCTTCTTCTGCTCGCCGGCACTGACCTCGCCGGGGCGGCCGATGGTTACGCCGTCGGTCAGCTCGATATGGTCGGTGGTGATGTTGGGCAGTTTGTGCAGGGCCCGTACCCAGCGGGCAAATTCCCCGTGCAGGTGCAGCTTTTGCCAGTCGTGCAGCTGGGCTGGCAGGGTATGCAGCCAGTGTTGCAGGCGGCTCTTCGCAATCCTTTGGTAAAAATTGCTGAAATCAATCATTTAATGGCGACCATGGAGCCAAAGTTGAAACACTGGAACCACATGTCCACATGAGGGAAGCCCACCCGGGCCAGCCGGGCCTTGTGCAGCTCCGGGGTGTCCGGTAGCAGCACGTTTTCCAGGGCGTTGCGCTTCTGGCTGATTTCCAGCTCGCTGTAGCCGTTGGCCCGCTTGAAGTCATGATGAAGGTCGATCAGCAGTTCATTGACGGTGCCATCGGCGCTCAGAAACTTCTCGCTCAGGATCAGCACGCCGCCGGGGTTGAGTCCCTGGTAGATCCCGGTAAGCAGTGCCTCGCGCAGCGAAGGGGCGATAAACTGCAGGGTAAAGTTGAGTACCACCACGGAGGCGTTTTCGATCCGCAGATCGCAGATATCGGCCTGCTGCAGCTCGACTTCGACATCCGACTTGAAGCTGGCCAGGTGATTGTGTGCCCGCTCCAGCATGGCCGGGGAGTTGTCGACCGCGATAATCTTGCAGCCCGGCTGGGTCAGGTTGCGGCGCATTTCCTGGGTGGCGGCGCCCAGCGAGCAGCCCAGATCATAGAGCCGGCTGTCGGGTTGGGCGAAACGCGCGGTCATCATGCCGATGGCGGAAATGATATTCGAATATCCGGGGACCGACCGCTTGATCATGTCCGGAAAGACTTCCGCGACGCGCTGGTCGAAGCAGAAATCGCCAAGTTGGGCGATGGGAGCGGCAAAAATATGATCTTTTTCGTGCATGTATAACAAACGACCTTGGCTTATGGCGCAGACGGCTACGCAAATTAGCGCGCATTGTAAAAGAAGCATTGCTGTTTGTCTTCTGGCCGACTCCGGGCCGACGACAAAATTTTATTAAAACAACTGGCCCTGGCCGGCCTGATGTCGACCGGGAAATTCGGCCAAAGGGTGGCCAAGGGTTTGCGCCAGATGGGCGGCCAAATCAGGTGCCTGGCGGTTATCGGCGGTATGGGCGAACAGATAAACTGCTTTGTCCTGTTTTAGCCAATGATTAATGTGCGGCAGCCAGGGTTTCCAGAAGGAACTGTTTCGTGCCGGCTCGGGATGGCCGATAAAACGGACAACCGGTGACGCACCGGTACTGATGATGTGCACCGGTACCCTGGGTTTTTTCGCCTGGGCCTCAAGCAGGGCGGGGGAGTCGGGCGGACAGGAAAACACCGGGCGCGAGTCCATGATAATGCGGTTGGCGCCATGGCGGATCAGCAGCCGGTTGAGCCGCCGTTCGGCCTCACCCTTGGCGAAAAACGCCGGGTGGCGGACTTCCACCCCATAGCTGAAGGAGGGCGGCAGGCCGGCCAGCAGCCGGTCCAGACCGTCGAGCTGCTCCGGCCCTGTCGCCCTGGGCAGTTGCAGCATCAGCGGCCCGAGCTTGTGGTGCAGGGGGGCCAGGTGGTTGATGAAATCCAGCGCCGCGGCCGTATTTTCCGCCAGTTGTCCCCGGTGGCTGATGGTGGCGGGAAACTTGAAGGTGAACCGAAACGCGTCCGGGGTCTGACTGTCCCAGCGTTGCAGGCTGGCGGTGTCGGGCACCCCGTAGAAGCTGGTATTGCCTTCTACCGTGTTAAACACGCAGCCGTAGTCGGCCAGGTGTTCGCCGGTTTTCAGACCCTTGCCCAGCAGTTGCCCGGGCCAGGCGGGATGGGACCATTGGCTGAGCCCCAGATATAACGGCATAAGGTTCCTTTGCAGTTCGCGGGCGGTTTAACGTCGGACAAAGGGCCAACTCCGCTTCCTCGCTGTAAATACATCCTGAGTACGCTCGAACGGTGCCATCCCTGGCGCCGACGGTCGGTGGAGTTGTTCCCTTTGTTCTCTAACTTGGCACAGAAGCTTGCGGGACAGGAGTCAGGGGCCGATTAGCAGACCTTCTGTTGCAGGGACGAAACAGAGAGCGTACACGGATGTATTCATAGCGTGTCTGCGTACGGTCCTGACCCCCGTCTTTACCTTGGCTTTTGGGCTCTTTGACCCTTTGCCATGTAAAACAAAAACATCCGATTTTACCGGCATTCGGGTTTTCCATTATACTAGCGCGCTATTTACTGACAAATTCAGTCCCGCGGCAAGACTCGACCGTGTGGCAACATCAAAGGAAGACATCCATGCGCACTATTTATTGCGGGCAGCTCAGCGCCGCCCAGGTTGGTCAGAGTGTGACACTGAGCGGCTGGGTTCATCGCCGCCGAGATCTGGGTGGTCTTATCTTTATCGATATGCGCGATCGGGAAGGCCTGGTACAGGTGTTCTTCGATCCGGACAAGGCCGAGGCCTATGCCAAGGCGTCCGAGCTGCGGGCCGAATTCTGCATCCAGATAACCGGCCAGGTACGTGCCCGTCCCGAGTCCCAGGTGAACAAGGACATGGCCACCGGCGAAGTGGAAATCTTCGCCCATGAGCTGGTGATCATCAACAAGGCCGCTCCCCTGCCGCTGGACTTCAACCAGAACAATACCGAAGAGCAGCGGTTGAAGTTCCGTTACCTGGATCTGCGCCGCCCCGAGATGGCCCGCTTCCTGAAAACCCGCGCCCAGGTCACCAGCCGGGTGCGCCGCTTCATGGACGAGCAGGGCTTCCTCGACATCGAAACCCCCATGCTGACCAAGGCCACCCCGGAAGGCGCCCGCGACTACCTGGTGCCGAGCCGGGTGCACAAGGGCCACTTCTATGCGCTGCCCCAGTCGCCCCAGCTGTTCAAGCAACTGCTGATGATGAGCGGTTTCGATCGTTACTACCAAATAGTCAAATGCTTCCGCGATGAAGACCTGCGGGCCGATCGCCAGCCGGAATTCACCCAGATCGATGTGGAAACCTCCTTCATGACCGCCGAAGAAGTGCGGGCCGTGATGGAGCAGCTGATCCGCGAATTGTGGCTGGATGTGGTCGGCGACGACCTGGGGACTTTCCCGATCATGAGCCATGAAGAGGCCATGCGCCGCTACGGCTCCGACAAGCCGGATCTGCGCATCCCCATGGAGCTGACCGATATTGCCGATCTGGTCAGGGAGGTGGACTTCCAGGTGTTCTCGGGCCCGGCCAACGATGCCAAGGGCCGGGTGGCCGCGCTCAAGGTGCCGGGCGGTGCCGCACTGTCGCGCAAGCAGATCGATGAATACGGCAAGTTTGTCAGCATCTACGGCGCCAAGGGCCTGGCCTGGCTGAAGGTGAACGAGGCCGCCAAGGGCCTGGAAGGCGTCCAGTCGCCGGTGGCCAAGTTCCTGAGCGAAGATATCGTTGCCGAACTGCTGGCCCGTACCGGGGCGGTCGATGGCGATGCCATCTTCTTCGGTGCCGACAGTGCCAAGGTGGTGAGTGACGCCATGGGGGCCCTGCGCCTTAAGCTTGGCAAGGAGCTGGGACTGCTGGAAAACGGCTGGAAACCCCTGTGGGTGATCGACTTCCCCATGTTCGAGGAAGACGAAGACCGCCTGTACGCCATGCACCATCCCTTTACCGCCGCCAAGGACGTCAGTGTCGCCGAGCTGGAGGCAGCCCCGCTGGGCGCGGTGGCCAATGCCTACGATATGGTGATCAACGGCTACGAAGTGGGTGGCGGCTCGGTGCGTATCCACAACAACGAGATGCAGCAGACGGTGTTCCGCCTGCTGGGCATCAACGAAGACGAGCAGCGCGAAAAATTCGGCTTCCTGCTCGATGCTCTCAAATACGGCACCCCGCCTCACGCGGGCCTGGCCTTCGGCCTGGACCGGCTGGTGATGCTGCTGACCGGTACCGACAACATCCGGGACGTGATCGCCTTCCCGAAAACCACCACCGCCTCCTGCCTGCTGACCGATGCACCCAGCCTGGCCACGGCGGAGTCGCTGGCGGAGCTGGCGATCAGTACCAAGCTGCCGTCAGCGGAACAATAAACCATGGCCTTCAAGCACCCCGAGTCGGTGCTGGTGCTGATCCATACCAAGGATCAGGTGTTGCTGCTGCAACGCAAGGACAACCCGGACTTCTGGCAGTCGGTGACCGGCAGCCTGGAGCCGGGAGAATTCCGTATGCAGGCTGCGGCGCGCGAGCTGGAAGAAGAAACCGGCTTGCGCCTGGATAACGGTCTGGCGCTGATCGATACCGGCCACAAGGTGCGCTTCGAAATTTATCCCCGCTGGCGGCACAGATACCGCCCCGGGGTCACCCATAACTGGGAATACGAATTTCGCCTGTGTGTACCCGAACCGCTGGAGGTGCAGTTGAGCGAGCATCTGGCCCAGGTCTGGCTGCCATTCGAGCTGGCCCGGCAACAGGCCAGCTCCTGGACCAATAAAGCGGCCATCGACAGGTTAATCAACATCAGCAAGAACGGAGAACAGATGTATGGCAGGTCATAGTAAATGGGCCAATATCAAACACCGTAAAGCGGCGCAGGACGCCAAGCGCGGCAAGATTTTTACCAAGCTAATCCGTGAGCTGACCACGGCGTCCCGGGAAGGCGGTTCGGACTCGGGCACCAACCCGCGGCTGCGGGCGGCCATCGACAAGGCGCTGTCCAACAACATGACCCGTGACACCATAGATCGGGCGGTTAAGCGCGGTGCCGGCGAGCTGGACGGCCAGGTGCTGGAAACCATCGTCTATGAAGGCTACGGCCCGGGCGGCACCGCGGTGATGGTGGAATGTATGACCGACAACCGCAATCGTACCGTGTCTGAAGTGCGCCATGCCTTTTCCAGGAGCGGCGGCAACCTGGGTACCGACGGCTCGGTCGCCTACCTGTTCGAGAAGAAGGGCGTGATTTCCTATGCCGACGCGGACGAAGAGACCGTAATGGAAGCGGCGCTGGAAGCCGGCGCCGAAGACGTGGTGGTCAATGACGACGGCTCCATCGATGTCTACACCCTGTGGGAAGAATTCGGCACGGTCAAGGATGCCCTGGATGCCGGCGGCCTGGTATCGGAAAATGCCGAGGTGACCATGATCCCCTCAACCAACGCCGAGCTGGATGAGGACACGGCGCCCAAGTTTATGCGGCTGATCGATATGCTGGAAGACCTCGACGATGTGCAGGAGGTCTACCATAACGGCGAGATCTCCGACGAACTGGCGGAGAAGCTGTAAGCCGGCTTGGATGCTCCAAAAGTAACAGGGTCGCCTCCACCGACACGCTTCAAGTACCTCTTTGTATCGCTCGGAAAATGCTTTCCATGGCATTTGACGGTCGGCTGAGGCGCTCCCTGTTGCTTTTTATCTACGTCGGAGTTGTCTTTGGTAGGAGCTATCAGGCGATACCGGCACTTTGAAGAGGGAAAAGGGTGTCTGCTCCGACGACCGTTGGCGCCATGGTCGAAAAAATGCTCCTGCATTTTCGACATTTCCGCCATCCATGGCGGTCAGAAGGCGCCGTTGAGCCCCCATGGAGGGGGTTACGGCGAGTCAGCGGAGTAGTGCCCTTTGCCCGACGGCGGACGGCGTTTTGTCATGGCGATAATTCTCGGTATCGATCCCGGTTCGCGTATTACCGGCTACGGTGTGGTACGCCATCTCGGCAACCGCATGGAATACCTGGGCTCGGGCTGCATCCGCATGAAGGATGAAGCCCTGGCGCCCCGGTTGAAGCGTATCTACGACGGGGTCAGCGAAATCATCCTGCAGTTCCAACCCGAGTTGTTCGCCATCGAGCAGGTGTTTATGGCCCGCAACCCGGATTCGGCCCTCAAGCTGGGGCAGGCCCGAGGGGCGGCCATCGTGGCGGCGGTCAACGGCAGCCTTCCGGTGGCCGAGTACTCGGCGCGCCAGATCAAGCAGGCGGTGGTGGGCATTGGCAGCGCCGATAAAAGCCAGGTGCAACATATGGTGTGCAAATTGCTGAACCTGCCGGGTATGCCCCAGGCCGATGCCGCCGATGCGCTGGCGGTGGCCCTGTGCCATGGCCATACCCAGCAAAGCCTGATCAGCATGGCCGGTCGGGTCAAGGGGGTGGTGCGCGGGCGCTTGCGCTGACTTCGGAGACTGGGGATTAGGGGCCTGGGATTGGAAAGGCTCGAGTCCCCAGTCCCCGTTCCCGAATCCCCGTTTTGAGACATGGATATTTATCCAGTTATTCATTATTCTTGGCGCAACACAGGTGAGCGGGGATACAGAGTGATAGGTCGGTTAAAAGGCATCATTATTGAAAAGCAGGCGCCCGAGATCCTGCTGGACGTCAATGGCGTGGGCTACGAAGTGACCTTGCCCATGAGCTGTTTCTACGAGCTGCCCAAGGTCGGCGAACCGGTGGCGGTGCTGATCCATTTCGTGGTGCGCGAAGATGCCCAGCTGTTGTTCGGTTTTAACACTAAGACCGAGCGGGCCCTGTTCCGGGAGCTGATCAAGACCAACGGCGTGGGCCCCAAGCTGGCGCTGGCCATCCTTTCGGGGATGACCGCCGACCAGTTTATCCATCATGTCGAACAGGGCGAAATCGGCGCCCTGGTCAAGCTGCCCGGTGTCGGCAAGAAAACCGCCGAGCGGCTGATCGTGGAAATGCGCGACCGGCTCAAAGGCTTTGGCGGCTATGATCTGTTCAACCCGGCTCCCGAGGGCGTCACCGGCGGGAGCGCGGTGGCCGACAACGCCCGGGATGAGGCGATCGCCGCCCTGCAGGCCCTGGGCTACAAGGGCAGCCAGGCCGAGCAGGTGATCAAGAAAGTACTCAAGCCTGAGATGGGCGCCGAGCAACTGATCCGCGAAGCCCTGCGGAGTATGGTGTAAGCCATGATAGAAGCGGATCGTTTTATCAATCCGGCGCCCCGCCGGGAAGAAGAAGTGATAGACAGGGCCATCCGGCCCAAGGCCCTGGCCGACTACCGGGGCCAGGATCATGTGCGCAGCCAGATGGAAATCTTTATCGAGGCGGCCCGCCGCCGGGAAGAAGCACTCGATCACCTGCTGATCTTCGGCCCGCCCGGGCTCGGCAAGACCACCCTGGCCAATATCGTGGCCAACGAAATGAGTGTGAACATCAAGACCACCTCGGGCCCAGTACTGGAAAAAGCCGGCGATCTGGCGGCCATGCTTACCAACCTGGAGCCGGGTGATGTGTTGTTTATCGACGAAATTCACCGCCTGAGCCCGGTAGTCGAGGAAATTCTCTATCCGGCGATGGAAGACTATCAGCTCGATATCATGATCGGCGAGGGCCCCGCGGCCCGCTCGATCAAGCTGGAGTTGCCGCCCTTCACCTTGATTGGCGCCACCACCCGCGCCGGCTCGCTGACCTCGCCGCTGCGCGATCGGTTCGGCATAGTGCAGCGGCTGGAGTTCTACCAGGTGGGGGATCTGGCCCATATCGTCAGCCGCAGCGCCGAAAAGCTGGGGCTGACCCTCAATCAGGAGGGGGCCCTGGAAATGGCCCGCCGCGCCCGGGGCACGCCCCGTATCGCCAACCGCCTGCTGCGCCGGGTACGGGACTTCGCCGAGGTCAAGGGAACCGGGGTGATCGATGGAACCATCGCCGCCCAGGCGCTGGATATGCTGGATGTGGACAAGCAGGGCTTCGATTACATGGATCGCAAGCTGCTCAATGCGGTGCTCGACAAGTTCCTGGGCGGCCCGGTGGGGCTGGATAACCTGGCCGCCGCCATCGGCGAGGAAAAAGAAACCATCGAGGACGTGATCGAGCCTTATCTGATCCAGCAGGGGTTCCTGCAGCGTACCCCCCGGGGCCGCATCGCTACCCCGCGTGCCTACCTGCATTTCGGCTTCGAGCTGCCCGAATCAAGGCCCGGGGACTAGGAACTGGTGATTAGGGACCAGGAATGGGTTCCCCACCCCCAATCTCCAGTCCCCGATCTCTTCCGGCACGACCGGGTCAGCGACTGTCGTGGCCGCGGGAGGGTGTCTTCTTTCCTAAATTCTACTCAGGTATAGTATCCGCATCTTGATAAGAGCTATTGATATTGAATGTCTGAATCCCGGTTTTACTGGCCGGTGCGGATCTATTACGAAGATACCGACGCCGGCGGCATAGTTTACAACGCTAATTACCTGAAATTTATGGAAAGAGCCCGCACCGAGTGGTTGCGGGCCTTAGGCATAGAGCAAGACCGGCTGCTGGCCGAGGGGGTGGCCTTTGTAGTCCGTCATCTGACGCTTGATCTGCGACGGGCCGCCCGTTTCAACGATCAATTAAGGGTGACGGTTGGCGTTAAATTACTGAAGCGGGTTTCTATTGTTTTTGAGCAAGAAATTCTGGATGATGCCGGCCATTGCCTGGCTAAGGGCGAAGTGGTGATCGCCTGTGTGGGTATTGCTCAAATGAAACCCTTTGCCATTCCTGAACAGTTAATGGGAGTATTGTCGGGTGCACGCTGAAATTTCGTTTATTGGTTTGTTTCTACAAGCCAGCCTGTTGGTCAAGCTGGTGATGTTGCTGTTGATGGCGATGTCTGTTTTATCCTGGGCCTTGATCATCAATCGACGCAAGACCTTGAATGCCGCCCGCATCGATGCGGATGTATTCGAAGAAAAATTCTGGTCCGGCTCCGATCTGAGCCGTCTGTATCAGGAAACCAATGCCAGGCGGGACGCGCTGGCGGGGATGGAGCAAATTTTTCATGCCGGCTTCAAGGAGTTTATTCGCCTGCAAAAGCAGGGCCGCCATCAGGAAAGCCTGCTGGAAGGGACCTACAGAACCATGAGGGTAGCCCTGTCCCGGGAAGTCGACCGGCTCGAGGCCAACCTCTCGCTGCTGGCGACCATCGGCTCGATCAGTCCCTATATCGGCCTGTTTGGTACAGTTTGGGGCATAATGAACGCCTTTATCGCCTTGGCAGAGGTACAGCAGGCTACCCTGGCGATGGTGGCCCCCGGCATCGCCGAGGCGCTGATTGCCACCGCGTTAGGTTTGTTCGCGGCCATTCCCGCCGTTATTGCCTATAACCGCTTCAGCTATCAGGTGGAGCGTATTGAGAATCATCTGGCCAATTTTATGGATGAATTTTCTACCATCCTTAACCGTCAATCGGCAGCAGGTGCCCAGTAATGCATGGTTATCAACGCAGACGCCGGAAACGGGTGGCTGAGATCAACGTGGTGCCTTACATCGATGTGATGCTGGTGCTGCTGATCATCTTTATGGCTACCGCGCCCATGATTACCCAAGGCGTGAAGGTCGATCTGCCCCAGGCGGAGGCCGAGGCCTTGCCGGAGGACAGCGAAACCCCGCTGATCGCCTCCATCGATGCCGAGGGCCGTTATTTTCTTGATGTGGGTGATAACAGTGAGCAGGCCATCGACCTGCTGGAGCTGGCCGGCATGGTGCAGGCCAAGTTACGGATCACCCCCGAGGCCCCGGTGGTGGTCAAGGGCGATGCCAATGTACGCTACGACGCCGTGATCCAGTTGATGGCGACGTTAAAGGCGTCAGGCGTGCCGACCGTTGGTCTGATGACGCAACCGGAACAGTGACAGACCGATGACAGAACAAGGCAATATTCGCAAGTCACTGCTGATGTCGCTCGGGTTACACCTGCTGGTGGGGGTGTTCATACTGGTTGGGGTTAACTTTGAGCCGCCCCAACGCCCTTCTCAGGCGGTATCCATTATCCAGGCGACCATGATCGATGACGGTATGGTCGCGGCTCAGGCTGAACGGCTGAATCAGATGCTGGCCAAGCAACAGCAGGAGCAGGCCGCCGAGCAAGCCGAGGCCGAAGCCCAGCAGCAGGCGGAGGAAGCAGCGAAGCGCCGCGCCGAAGAACAGGCCCGAGCCGAAGAAGCGGAGCGGCTGGCGCAGCAGCAGAAAGCGGTTGCCGAGCAAAAAGCCAAGGCTGAGCAAGAGCGGCAGCAGGTGGTGGAGCAGCAGCGCAAGGCCGAAGAGGCCAAGAAGGCGGCAGAAGCCAAGAAGCAGGCCGAGGCCGAGCAGCAGCGCAAGGCTGAAGAAGCTCAAAAGGCATTAGCGGCCAAGAAACAAGCCGAGGCCGAGCAGCAACGCAAGGCCGAAGAGGCCAGGAAGGCGGCAGAAGCCAAGAAACAGGCCGAGGCCGAGCAGCAGCGCAAGGCCGAAGAGGCCAGGAAGGCGGCAGAAGCCAAGAAACAGGCCGAGGCCGAGCAGCAGCGCAAGGCCGAAGAGGCCAGGAAGGCGGCAGAAGCCAAGAAGCAGGCCGAGGCCGAGCAGCAGCGTAAGGCCGAAGAGGCCAGAAAGGCGGCAGAAGCCAAGAAGCAGGCCGAGGCCGAGCAGCAGCGCAAGGCCGAAGAAGCCAAGAAACAGGCCCAAGCCGAAGCGGATCGCAAGAAGCGTGAGCAAGAGCAGGCGCTGAAAGATCTTGAGTCGCTGATGGGCGGCAGCGCCGGTGGCGCCAACTCCAGCGCCTCGGCGGCAGAAGTTGATCGCTATAAAGGCATGATCATCGCCGCCATCCAGCGAAACTGGTTGGTTGACCCCAGCATGGTAGGCAAACAGTGTGTCATTAATGTACGGGTTGCCCCCGACGGCCTGATCCTTCAGGTTAGTGACGGACAGGGCGATGGGGCAGTGTGTCGTTCGGCAAAAAATGCGGTGCATAAAACCGGTTCATTACCCATGCCGAACGATGCCGATGCACGCAAGCAGTTACAAAACTTGAATTTGACACTGATACCGAGGCTCTAGTTATGACGAAAAGATGGTTATGGTTGTGGCTGCCACTTATCCTGCTCGCGGGACGGGCCCAGGCGGCGTTGGACATTGTGATTACCGGCGGCATCGACAGCGCCCGGCCGGTGGCGGTCATTCCTTTCCAATGGACGGGCGGTGGCGCCATGCCCCAGGACTTGGCCGAGGTGATAGCAAACGACTTGCGTAACAGCGGCATGTTCCGTCCCCTGGATAGAAATGCGCTGCCCCAGCAGGTCGCCAAGGCGGAACAGCTGACCCCGGTCGCCTGGTCTGGCCGTCAGGTCGAAGCCGTGGTGCTGGGCACCATAGAGCCGGCCGGTGGCGACCAGTATCGCATCAGCTTCGAACTGGCGGATGTGGTCAACCCGAGCGGCATGCAGCTGCTGGAAAGCCGTAGCGCCACCGTGCCCGCGGCCCAGTTGCGCCAGTATGCCCACCGCATTTCCGACATAGTGTTTGAAAAGCTGACCGGGACCAAAGGGGCCTTCCTGACCCGCATTGCCTATGTCACGGTGCAACACGGCGCCCAGTACCCTTACCAGATGATGATCTCCGACTATGACGGCTTTAATGAGCAGGTATTGCTGCGTTCCCGCGAGCCGTTGATGTCACCGTCCTGGTCTCCCGACGGCCGCAAACTGGCGTATGTCTCCTTCGAGAACAAGAAGGCCGAGATAGTGGTACAGGATATCTACAGCCAGCAGCGGCAGGTGGTCAGTTCGCAGCCGGGCATTAACGGCGCCCCCCAGTGGTCTCCGGACGGCAGCCGCCTGGCGCTGGTGTTATCCCGCGATGGTCAGCCGGAAATATATGTGCTTGATCTGGCCAGCAAGCAGTTGACCCGGGTCACACAGAATCGGACAATTGATACCGAACCGGCCTGGTCTCCCGACGGCAACGCACTGTATTTTGCGTCCGAGCGTGGGGGGCGGCCACAGATATACCGGGTTGAGCTGGGTTCGGGCGCCACCCGTCGTATCACCTACGATGGTGATACCAACCTGGGTCCATCCATTACCAGCGACGGCAAGAGTCTGGTTTTGGTCAGTCGTTCCCAGGGGCAGTACCGTATTGCACGTCAGGAGCTGGACAGCGGTCATATGCAGGTTTTAACAGAAACCCAGCTGGATGAATCGCCAAGCCCGGCACCGAACGGCACCATGATCATCTATAGTACTACCTACCAGGGCCGTCAGGTGCTGGGGCTGGTCTCTATGGATGGTCGCTTTAAGGCTAGACTACCGGCTCGCAGTGGCGATGTTCGTGCGCCGGCATGGTCACCATTTCTAAACTAACCATAGTGATGAGTTAAGGAAATATAATGCAAATGAAAAAACTGCTTCAGAGTCTGGCCGTGGCCCTGCCTATGCTTACCCTGGCGGCTTGTAGCTCTACCGACGATGCGGATGTCACCTCAGGTACTGCCGGTGCCGGCACCTATGACTCCCAGACCGGTGCGGCCGGCGGTGCCCTGTCTGCTGATGAGCAGATGCGCCAGCAATATGAAGCGCTGCGCCGTGAGAACACCATCTACTTCGAATACGATCGTGACGAAGTCACCGGCCATTATGCCCAGGTGCTGGAAGCCCATGCCAGCTTCCTGCGCTCCAACCCTGCTGCCAATGTACTGGTCGAAGGTCATGCGGATGAGCGCGGTACCCCCGAATACAACATCGGCCTGGGCGAGCGTCGTGCCCAGGCGGTAACCAGCTACCTGCAAAGCCTGGGTGTGAACGGTTCCCAGCTGTCTATCGTCAGCTACGGTGAAGAGAAGCCGGTAGACACTTCTCGCAGCGAGTCCAGCTATGCGAAAAACCGCCGCGCTGTCCTGGTTTACTAAGGTATAGATTGATTCTATGAAACATAATTTAGCGGCCATTTCGATGGCCGCTGTTTTATCCACCTCGGCATGGGCGCAGGCACCGGTGTCGAGTGTGGGTAGCAGCGGCTCTGTAAGTGATCGCCTGGCCGAGCTGGAGCGCGGAGCGAATGCCAGAAGCCAGGCGCAAATTGAACATCAACGTCAGCTCACCTCACTGCAACGAGAAGTCAGTGAACTGCGCGGCCTGTTGGAAGAGCAAAGCTATCGGCTGGAGCAGGTGATTGAGCGCCAACGCAGCATGCTGGCGGCTCAGCAGGATGCTGGCCAGCCGGCGCAAGCCGCCCAGCCCGAAGCAGCGGCGCCTGCGGCGTCTGCCGCTAATGGCAGCGGCAATCAGCCTGGCGCATCGAGCAGCGATGAGCAGGCGGCCTACGACAACGCCGTCAACCTGGTGTTGCAGCAAAAAGACTATGACGCGGCGATTCCTGCCTTTGCCCGCTTTATCACCCAGTATCCGCAATCCGACTATGTACCCAATGCCCATTACTGGCTGGGGCAGCTGTTGTTCGCCCAGAAACGTTTCGATCAGTCCAAGGCGCAGTTCACCCGGGTGGTTGAGGCGTACGGCAAGTCCAACAAAAGGCCCGATGCCATGTTGAAGCTGGGAGTGATTGCCAGGGAGCAGGGGGATAACGCATCGGCCAAGCAACATTTCGAGCAAGTGGTGCGTGAATATGCCGGCAGCAGTGCCGCCCGCTTAGCCGAAGAATATCTGGCAGGATTATAATTGCGGCTCGGATTGTCGAAATTTTGCTTTAGTCGCTTGTTCCTTAAGCAAACGGACATAAAGGATAATTTTCCTGTTGCGTCACAGGATTAAATCCGTAATATAGGCCGCCGTTGGCAGGGGTGCTTAAGCAATCCCGCCGAGACGGGTCGTTAGCTCAGTTGGTAGAGCAGTTGACTTTTAATCAATTGGTCGCAGGTTCGAATCCTGCACGACCCACCAGATTCCCGGACGCTTAGCTCAGCCGGGAGAGCACCTCCCTTACAAGGAGGGGGTCACTGGTTCGATCCCAGTAGCGTCCACCAGTTTTGCGTTTTAACAAAACGCGCACAAGTTTCGTGGGTGGTTAGCTCAGCCGGGAGAGCACCTCCCTT